>JAEUKH010000031.1 GCA_016792845.1 Myxococcales bacterium
CGGACCGAGCACCGCGAAGGGGCGCAAGTGATGCAAGGCGACGGGGCGAAGACGGGCTGTTGGCCCGTCGAGACCCGGCAACGCAGCAGCGCGCCGCGGACCTAAAGTGGGGCGACGGGAGACTACTTGGTCGCGTCTCTAAACCCTCGCCCGATCGTGCCGCGGCCGCGTCGGCGCGCGGGGCGTCGCAACAAAAACCACCCGTCGCTGCGCACCGCGGACTCAGATGGTGCATGGTCTCGGCGTGACCGACCCGGCGCCCGCCCTCACGATCGCGCTCCCCGCCGCCGCACCGGTGTCGCTGCGACCCAAGCCCTCGACCCTGGCCGTGATCGTCGCCACCGGCGCGGCGCTCTGGTTCGTGAGCGAGGCGCGCCTGACGACGCTCCTCAGCACCGCCGTGCCGACGCTCTTCATGGCCCTCGCGGTGGCCGTTCACCGCGCCCCGGCGGCCCCCGCGAGCACCGTCACCCTCGACGCCGAGAGCATCACCGTCGAGACCCTCACCCACCGCGCGTGCGCGCCGCTCTCGCAGCTCCGCAAGGTCACCGAGAGCCCCGAGGCGCTCACCCTCACCTACGGCGGCACGACCCTCACCATCCCCCTCAGCGCCCTCAACGGCGACCCCAAGCTGCTCCTCGACCGCCTCCCCGAGACGGTGCTCCGCGAGGTCGCGCCGCCCGCCGCGGCCCCGTCGCACGGCAAGACCCTCGCGCTCTGGCTGGCCCTGGTGGCCCTCTTCGCCTTCGCGTACTTCGCCCTCGCGAGGTCGCGATGAGCGGCATGACGCCTCCGTTTCGCGGCGACGCGCGGTACGAGCGCGTGGTCGCCTGCGCCTCGCCCGAGGTCGTGCTCATGGTGGCGCGCGGCTACCGCAGGCAGCCCCTCCGGCTCGCGGCCTTCTTCGTCGCGATGGCGCTCGGCAGCGTGCTCGTGCGTTGGCAGCTCGCCGACGACCGCTTGTTCGGGGTGAGCGCGCTGGTCAACGGCGCCTTGGTGTGCTCGGCGCTCTGGCTCATCGGGGCGTCATCGAAGTCGATGACCCTGAGCGACGCGCAACGCGAGGCCCTGCCGCGGCGCTGCGGGTTCAGCGCCCAGGGGCTCTGCATCGAGGGGCCCACGGGGTACAGCGAATGGCCCAACGCCTCGCTCGAGCGCCTCGTGCGACACGGGCCCTGGCTCGCGATCGAGCTCGCGGGCGCGCAGATGGTGGTGGTCGACGCCGAGGCCAGCGCCGCGGTGCCGGTTGATGCGTTCCTCGCGCCGCGCATCACCCGCGCGCCCGACGACGCCCGGGGCCGCCGCTTCGGTTGGGTGATCGCAGGGTACTTCGCGGTGATGACCCTCGGCGCCCTCGCCGCGCGGTGGCACGCGCACTGATCTGCAAGACATTGTGAGCTCGCCGCGAAGGTGGGCTACACACCCCGCGGTGTTGACCGCCACAGAACTCTCGACGGCCGCCCTCTCTCCTGACGGCGCGCACCTCGTCACGGCCTGCTTCGACGGCACCTTCGCCCTCTGGCAGACGGCGACGGGCAAGCTCCTGCGGCGCTGGCAGCGCCCCAAGGCCCGGGGTGTTCTCCGCTGGAGCCCCGACAACACCCACCTCGCGTTTCGCTCGTTTCGCCCCGACGGCGCGTACACCGTGACGGCGCTCAACCCCCTCACCGGCGCGGCGCGCATCGTGGCCGACCTCGACCCCGACGACGGCGCCTCGCTCGGCTTCGATTGGGCCCCCAACGGCCGCACCCTCATCTTCGCCGACACCGAGCCCGCCGACGGCACAACCCGCGGCTTTCTAAGCGTGGTGCCCCTGAGCGACGACGAGACCTTGACCGAGCTCCCGCGCGAACAAGCCCGGCGCCGCGTCGAGGTGCCGCGGGGCGTGCCGCTCACCCGGGTCTTCGCCACCCGCACGGGCTTCTTCTGCGCCCACGTCGGAGAGGCCGCCTTGCTCGGGCTCGACGGCACGGTGCTCTGGGCCCACCCCACCGCCAGCGACGACCACGCCATGTCGCCGGCCCGCAACGCGGTGCTGAGCTTCCACCAGACGGTGCCGCACCTCCGCCGCATCTTGGGCGAACCCGTGGCCCTCGAAGCGTCACAGCCTATGGGCAACCAGCGCGCGTGGTCGGTCGACGGGAGCCACCTCGTGCTCAACGCCTCCCTCGCCGAGGGCGCCGGGTACGCGGTGTTTCGCGAGCACCGCCAGGTCGCCGCGGTGCCCGACGCCCAACCCCTCGTGCCGCGCACCTTCAGCGAGCTCGGGTACTTCTACCTCGACGGCTGGAGCAACATCGCCCTCAACGGCACGGGCTCTCACTTCGTCCTCGCTGACAACGAGACCGGCGAGCTCCGCGGGTGGGCCCTCGGCCCGAGCTCCAAACTCCTCTGGAGCGCCGAGCTCGACGACCTCAGCTTCGTTCAATGGAACGGCAGCACCATCATCGCCGCGAGCGCCACCCAGGTGATGTTCGTCGACGGGGCCAGCGGCCGCATCCTCGCCCGCGGCAACGTCGCAGGCTGAGCCCCCCGGCGAGCCCGAAGCCCGGGTGAGCGCCCCCGGCGAGCCCGAAGCCCGGGTGCGCCCCCCGCGCATCGCCCTGGCCGCGCGCACGAGGCCCGATGTTGACGCCCCGCAGAGCCGCTCGGGGCGGCCGCAGAGCCCGTGTCACCCGTCGACACGCCCTCTTTCGCCGCGACGGAGCCCCGTGTCACCCGTCGACACGCCCTCCCTCGCCCTCACCCGACGCGCTGTCTCACCGCGATACGACTTCTCACGCGGCGAGAGTCACGGTATCAAAAGACACGAACGGAGGGTCGACATGGTAGGGATTCGACGGTTGTCTGAGAGTATGGCGCTCGACACGTTGTGGGGCGAGCTTGTGTTCACCGCGTCGCGGCTGCGGGCCCGCACAGCCCTGGCCCCGCAGGCCGAGGTCTTCGCCGAGCTGACCGAGCGCACCGAGCGCGAGATCATGGCGCAGCGCACGCTCTGGCGCGCCGAGGTCGACGCCGACGCGGGGGTCGACGTGGCCGACGAGCAGCTCGACGCCCTCACCGATGAGATCTTGAACGACCTGGGGCAGGTCGACCGGGTGAACGCTGCGCCCCGGCGTCCGCGGTATCTGGCCTCGCTCACCCGCGGCGCGCTCTTGCGCCTCGGCCTCGAATCGCAGCTGAAGCGGGTCACGCCGTGGGTCGCGGCCCTGCGCACCGAGCCCGAGGCGCACTTGCAGAAGCACGCCAAGCACCTCGAACACATGAAGCGCGAGGGCGAGGCGGCCCTCGACGCCCGCGGCAAGGCGGCCTCTGACCGCGCCCTTCACCGGGCCCGCGCGATCGCGTCGCTCTTCGAAGACGTCAACGCCGCGCGGCGCGACACCTACGGGCACCTCGTCCGGCATGCGGCGGCGAGCAAGCTCCCGAACGACTGGCCCGAGCGGTTCTTCAAGAAGACGTCTCGGCCCGCGGGGTCGAGCGAAGGCGCGGCGAACGAGCCCGACGAGGGCTGAGCGCGCACGGGCTGAGGTCTGAACTCAGCGCGGGGTGCAAGGCCCCGCACCCGGAGCCGGGCGCCCGGTGCCGCGGAGGGCCCTGCGGTACTGGGTCTCTGCCGCGCGATGAAAGGCCGCGCACACCACATCGCCTTCGAAGACCACCGGCGAGAACTCCTCGGGAGGCTCACCCCGGGGCGACCGCGACAGCGCGAGGAAGGGCGCCCAGGCGGCCCCGGGCCTCCGCACCATCACCCGCTGGCTCGCATCGACCGCGCGGGCAAAGAGCGCCCCGTCGGGCGCGTACGACGGCGCCGTCACCGAGGCCTCGACCGCCGGAGCCTCGCTGGCCCCGAGCGCATAGACGCTCACCCCTCCGAGGTCGACGGCCATGGCGGGCTCGGTGGGGTGCCAAGAGACCCGCACCGAAGGCCCGCCGCACGCGCCCTCGGCGCAGAGCGCGCGGCGAAGGCCGTCGGGCCCGAAGAGCACGGCGTCGCTGTGGCAGAAGTCTCCGCAGGTTGCGATGGCCGAGAAGACCGCCCAGGTGCCAGCCGGATTTCGGGTGAGGCGCGCTTCGGTCACCACCGCGGCATTGGGCACCCGGCCCCGGGCGCCTTGGTACACCACCGCGGCCGTCGGCGCGTCGACGCCCACCGCCGCGTCGTCGTCGACGTAGGTCACCTCGGTGCCCTCGGCGAGCTCGACCGAGGCGTCGGGCGCGGCGTCGGCGACGAAGCGAACCCGCGCTCCGGGTCGCGCCGCCAGGAGCAGCCCGCGCGGCGCCGGCAGGTTGGCAGGGAGCACGAAGCCCCTCGGCGCGACGGGCACCGGCGTCTCGGTCACGACCGAGCCCGCGTCGGGGGCGACGGCCTGCAACGCCGTCACCGCTGCGGGCGGCGCGGGGGCGCGGCGCTGGCACCCGAGCAGACCGAGCCCCAGGGCCATCGCCCTCAAACCGATGGGCGTCTTCATTCGAGCGGGGCGTTGACGCAGACGTGCTGGCGGCACGCCACCGACGGAGGCGCGGCGCATCGGGCCACCGGACAGCTGTTTCGCAGCGAAGCGCAGTAACGGTTGAAGTACCGCGCGTTCTCTTCGGCGGCGGTGGTGTTGAGCACGTTCACCGGGCAGAGGCTCGGGCAGGCGCAGGCGCTGCGGCTCGTGTACTGAACGCCGTACTGGGTGCGCGTGCACTCGTCGTCGGTGTTGCAGAACTGCGCGTCGGCCACGGTGCCCCCGACCCGCACCCAGAACTGCTCGGCCACGAGCGTCTCTTCTTCGCGCCCGCGGAGCGCGCGGTGCCCGGCCACCAGCACCCCGGGGCCCGCCGCGCCGAGGCTCTCTTGGGCGAGGGCCAACGTCGCGCGGTCGGCCCCGATCGAGACGAGGTTCACCCCCGTCAGGGTGTCGCGCTGGGTGCGGTTGAGCACCACCGCCTCGAACGACGGGCACGGCGCCCGCACGCAGCGGAGCCCCGTGTCGCGAACCCGCTCGATCTGCAGCGCGCTCGTGCGATCGGGCGCGCCGGGGCGCCACGCCTCGGTCACCACCACGCGCCCGAGGTTGCCGAAGCCCTCGTAGGTCTGCGCCTCAATGCGGCCGCGCAGCACCACGCCCTGGTCACGGGCCACCGAAGCGGCCTCGTCGGTGAGCGCCGTCGTGTCGACCGTCGCGGCGTAGCACTCGCCGCGGTACACGCCGTCGGCGCAGCGCATCGTGCGGTAGTTGACCCGCGAGACGAAGACCCCGCCGCAGAGCGGAGAGACGCAACGGCGGGTGTCTTGCCGCAGCCGCAGGTACACAAAGCCCGGCCCGCTCACCTGGGCCTCTTCGGCCTCGGCCTCAGCCCCGTCGAGCGCCTCGTCGGGCGCGCACCCGAGAAACATCACCGACGCCAAACCCGCCCACACCGCACGCTTCAACTGCATGATCGCTCGCCCCCATCGACCGTGCGACGCGGCCACCGCGTCTCGGTCTGTGCGCTGCGCACCTACATCGCTGTGCACCGCGTGTCAACGAGGCCCAAGCTGTTCTACACTCTCGGGCCGTGAGCGACGTGTTGGCCCCGGGGAGCCTCTTTGCTGGGCAATTTCGCGTAGTACGTCCGCTGGCTCAGGGGGGCATGGGGGCGATCTACCAGGTCGAGCAGCTGGCCACCGGGCATCCGCGGGCGTTGAAGGTGATGCTGCCGCAGCTCTTGAGCGACGGGCGGGCGCTTGAGCGGTTTACGCAAGAGGCCCAGAGCCCCGCGCGGATCGAGAGCGAGCATGTGGTCCAGGTGGTGGCCGCGGGGGTCGAGCCGCAGTCGGGCACGCCGTGGATCGCGATGGAGATGCTCCAAGGCGAAGACCTCGCGTCGATGTTGCCGCGCCGCGGTCGCCTGCCTGCCTCTGAGGTGCTCGAGATTTTTCGTCAGCTCTGCCACGCGGTGGCGGCGGCGCATCGGGTCGGCATCGTGCACCGCGACCTGAAGCTAGAGAACATCTTCATCGCCAACGCCCGCCGCAGCGACGCGAGCTTCACCGTGAAGGTGCTCGATTTCGGCATCGCGAAGTGGCTCCAGGAGTCGCAGCCTGCGCGCAACACCGCGGTGGTGGGCTCGCCCTTGTGGATGGCCCCCGAGCAGCTCGAGACCCGCGGCGTGATCGGCCCCGCCGCAGATTTCTGGCCCCTGGGCCTGCTGGCCTTCGCGCTCCTGACGGGCAAGATGTTCTGGCGCGCGGCGGCGACGCACGGGTTCTCGCTCCCGAACCTGGTGGGCGAGGTGGCCGGGGGGAGCCAGGTGCCGGCGACGGTGCGGGCGGGCGAGCTGGGCGTCCCGGGGGTGTTGCCTCCGGCCTTTGACCCGTGGTTCGCGCGCTGCCTCGACCGCGAGCCGTCGCAGCGGTGGCGCGACGTCAATGAGCTCTTGAGCGCGCTGATTCCGGTGTTGCAGCAAGCCCCCTCGGCGATGCCGAGCACGGTCTCGGTGCCGGTGGTGTCGCCGATGATGCCCATGGCCACGCCGCCGGGGCCCTTCGGCGGCTCGGTGGTGCCCTTCGTGCAGCCCGCCCAGCCCGCCCAGCCCGTGGGGGGCACGATGGCGGTGCCGATGACGGGAGGCCCCATCGCGCACATGGTGACGCCCTTCCAGGGGAGCGTGCCCTCGATCCAGGGTGGGGCGCCCGTGGGGTACGGCGGCATGGCGGGAGGGCCCTTCCAGGGGGCACAACCGCCCCTTCCGGGCACGCCGGGGTGGAGCTACACCCCCGCACCCGGGCGAGGCCCTGCGAGCCCCGGAGGAGGCTCCCAGACGGCGCGCTTGGGCCTCCTCCTCGGCGCGGGGGTGCTCGTCGTGGTGGGCGGCGCGGTCGCGTACCTCAAGAGCGGCTGCCCCGAGGGCGAGCACGACAGCCGCGGTCACTGCTGCGCCGAGGCCCACCGGTGGGATCCCGCCCTCGCCCGCTGCGTCGGCGTCGAGCCCGGGCCTACGGCGACGCTGCCCCCCGCGCCGGTGGTGCGACCGCAGCCGACGGTGCTGCCCGCGCCCTCGGCGCCGCAGCCGTTGCCGCCGCCGACGCAGCCGATTCCGCCGACCAACACGCTGCCATCGGCGCCGCCGCCGGTCGCGCCTCCGCCGGTGGTGGCGGGCCCTTCACCCCAGTACCCGGTGCCGCACGCGTGCCTGGGCCGATGGGGCGGGCCGCTCGTCGAGAACACCGGCAGCCGCGGCACGATCACCCTCAACGTCACCGGCAGCAGCGGCACCTGCGCCCGGTGGACGGAGTACTGGGCCACCACCGGCACGACGTGCAATTACGCCCTCACCCGGTGCAGCCTCAGGCCCGACGGCGCGCTCCGGGGCCTGGGCGTGAGCGCCACCTCGGCGTGCACCTCGCCGGTGACCGCGACGGTGCGCTGCGGGGGCAACAGCGGGGCCTTTCGCGAGACCGTCGGCACGGTGGTCGACACCGCCCAACTCGCCCGACTCTGACGCGCGGCTCAGCTGAGCTGAACGTGAAAGATGCGCTGCCCCATGAGGAGGGCGTCGCCGTGGTTGAGCGCGCGGCTCCCGCGGATGCGAAGGTAGGTGCCGTTCGAGCTCTTGAGGTCGACCAACATGACCTGCCCCCCGGCCGGCAAGATCTGGCAATGGATGCCCGAAACCCAGCCATCTTTGGGGAAGCGAAGGTCGCTGCGCGAGCGCCCGAGGGTCAACCCCGTCGGCGGAATGGGATAGGGGAACCCGCTCTTGTCGACGTCGCGCCCGACCACCAGTTGGAGGTACCCCACCGCCTCGGCCGAAGGCCTGAACTCGAAGCGCAGGATGATGCGCCCCATGCAGAACTGGTCGCCGTCTTGGAGCTCGATGTGCTGGCGCGCGGGCACCCGGGCGTAAACGCCGTTGCGCGAGCCCTCGTCGCGGACCCACGCCGCGCCGTTCTGAACGATGATCGTGGCGTGCCGTGACGAGAGGAGGTTGTCTTCGGCGAACATGCCGCCCGACTCGCGGCCGATGAGGTTCTCGCCTTCGTTCAGCGCGACCTCGCCCTGCTCGGTGCCGTCAAGCTGCGTGATCATCAAGCGCGGACGCCCCGTGCCGAGCGCCTGACGGGTCTCGGTGGGCGCTTCGTTGACCGGGGCGGCGGGGCCGTTCCACGGGCCGACGGTGCCGGGGCGGGCCATGGGAGGCGGCGCGGGTTGCTGCCAGGCCGCGGCGGCGTTCGCGTAGGCCGTCTCGGGGCGGTTTCGCGCGGCACCGAACGCGGGCGTCGCGCCCGACGGGGCGCCCAGGGGCGGCACCGCGGGGGGCATCCCAGGCTGCATGCCGGGCGGCACGACGGCGGGCGGCATCCCGGGCACGGAGGGCGGCACCGCGGGGCCCCCAAAGGCCGACGCGCGCTGAAAGGGGTTGGCCGCTCCGCCCGTGCCACCGAAGGGATCGCTCGGCGCCGACGCGAAGGGGTCGCTCGGCCCTGACGCGAAGGGGTCGCCCGAGGCGCCGAAGAGGTCAGCCCCGGGGGGCGGCACCGGCGGGGGCATGCCGGGCATCGCAGACCCTAGGGCCCCAGGACCCACCGGCGGGGGCATGCCGGGCATCGCAGACCCTAGGGCCCCAGGGCCCATCGGCGGAGGCATCGCGGGCAACGCACCCGGCGCGCCGCCAAAGCCCACCGGCGGAGGCATCGCGGGGGCCCCGGGTGACGCACCGAAGCCAGGGATCGCAGGCGGCCCGGGCGGCGCCACCGCGGGCGGAGCACCCCCAGGGAGGGGCGGCAGGCCGAACATCGGCGGCCCCCCGGGAGCCGCACCCATCGCGACCGGAGGGATCGACGGCGGCGCGCCCATCGGGCCGCCGAGGCCGCCGCCGATCGAGGGCGGCGCACCCATCGGGCCGAGGCCGCCGCCGATCGCGGGCGGCGCACCGGCGAGGCTCCCCATCGGCGGCATGGCCCCGAGGCCACCGCCCGGAGGCGGCGCCGCGGGCGCGGAGCCCGGGAGCGGAGGCAGACCCAAGAGCGCGGGAGGAGGCGCCCCCTGCGCCGGAGGCCCCGCGGCCGCGCCCGCCGCGCCCGGAGCGCCCAAGGGCGGAAGGCTCAAGAGCGCAGGCGCCGCGGGGCCAGAAGGCCCGCCCGCGAGCGGCGCGTTGGCGGCAAGGTTCGGCGCTGACAGCATCGGGATCGACGAGGCGAGGCCCCCGGTCGCGGCGCCGGTCGAGGCCCCGGGCATCGGGGCGAAGGGTGTCAGGCCCGCGGCCGAGCTCGCGCCCGCCATCGGAGCCCCCCCGAGCGAGGGCGGCGCGCCCATGCCGCCGAGACCCGGAGGGCCGCCCAAACCGGGTGGGCCCCCCAAGGGCGGAGGCCCCCCCAAGGGCGGAGGCCCGCCCCGCGCCGCCATCCCCCCGAGCGGCGGCGGACCGCCGAGGCCCGGAGGCCCGCCTAGACCCGCTGGCCCGCCGGGGCGTGCGCTCGCGCTCCCCGGCGCGGGGGCGGCGCCGAGCGACGGCGGCCCCGCGGGGCGGCTGCGCATGTCACCCCCGCAGCCGAGGCAGAAGCGAATGTCGGCAGGGTTCTCTTTGCCACAACGGGGGCAACTGACATTCACTGCAAACTCCTCTTTTGGGCCACGCGCGATGCACCAACGACTCTACAACCCATAACCCGGACCGGCGAGACTCCCATACCGCCAACGCCCATGTCTAGAGACCCGATGGGGCCCGGCGCCGAGACACGCCTTTGCCCGAAGCGCGCGCCGCAGAGGCACCCCGCGCCCGCGCGACGGCGCGCCGTGACCTGCGCCGACCATGCTACGCCCCGCGCCTCAGCCCCGCCAGCCTCGGCGCCCCTCGGCGGCAACGGGACACGCGGCGCCGACCCCTGTGCGATGCGCGTTGCCTTGTGGGGTCGAGAGGGGCGTATGGTCGTGGCCTTCATCGCGACATGACAAATCCATTGACACTCCGGGTTGACACCGTGCTGCTCTCGCGGCGCCTCGCGAGCGGGCTGAGCCTCGTCTCGCCGGCCGCGACGCCCAGCTTGTCGGCCCTCGGCACCGAGGCCCAGGCGGTCGAAGACTGCGAGCTCTTTCTCACCGAGCACCTCAGCCGGGTGAGCCCCGAGGAGGTCGCGCGGCACGCGGTGGCGCCCGAGGCCGCGCTGCGCGAGGTGCGGGTGCTCTTGCCCCGCGAAGACCTGCCGCGGCGGGTGCGGGTGAAGGTGCCGATGACCGTCCACTGCCTCGTGGTGCCCGACCCCAAGGGGCTCTGGGTCACGGTGATCGCGCTCCAGCACACGGTCTATCTCCGCGCCGACGAAGACTTCGAGGCCACCGTCGCGCACGAGGTCGAGCGGCTCGTCGGGGCGCGCGAGCTCGGGGCCGACGAGTACCTTCAGCTCCTGCCTCCGCGGGGCATGGCCTTGCGCCCGAGCAGCCTTGAGGTCGAGCGCACCGAGCGCCTCCCGCCGGGCAAGGTCGCGAGCCTGCGGCGGAGCTTGAAAGAGCGGCAGCGCACCCGCGAGGCGACCGAGATCCTGGCCTCCGTCGCGCGCCCGCTCCACCTCGATCGGAGCCAGCGGGAGCCGCCCTTGACGGGCCGCGATCACGCGCTGCGACAGCTCGCGGGGCTCCTCGACGGGCGCCAGCGCTTCTCGGCGCTCGTCACCGGCCCGAGCCTCTCGGGGCGCTCGGCGCTGATCGCGCAGTGGTTCGCCCAGCGGCTCGGGCGCGACCCGAAGGCGCGGCTCTACCTCACCAACGGCGCGCAGCTCATCGCGGGCATGAGCGGGCTCGGCGAGTGGGAGGAGCGGCTCAAGCGGGTGATGGAGGCCGCAGAATTTCTCGACGCGACCCTGTGGTTTGACAACCTCGGCGAGCTCTTCGCCGACGGGGGCGGCAGCGCGGTCGACATTCCGAGCGCGCTCAAGCCCTGGATCGAAGACGGCAGGGTGCGGGTGGTGGGCGAGCTCCGCGACGACCTCGTCGACCTGGCCGAACGAAGAAACGGCGCATTTCTCAACAGCTTCGCGCGGGTGAAGCTCGACGCCTTCAGCGCCGCCCAGACCGAGGACGCGTTGAAGGTGCGCATGGCTTGGGAGCGCGAGCGACCGAACAGCCGGCGGGCGCTGCTCAGCGACGCGGGGGTGGCCACGGTGATCGACCTGGCCGAGCGGTATCTGCCGTACCAGAGCTTCCCCGGGAAGGCGTTTCGGCTCTTCGAGGAGCTTCGCGCCTTGCACGAGACCCGCGAGACCCAGTCTGAGGCCGCGGGCGCCTCGCGGGTGACGCTCGGCCCCGACGAC
Source organism: Myxococcales bacterium (assembly GCA_016792845.1). GTDB lineage: Bacteria > Myxococcota_A > Polyangia > Polyangiales > JAEUKH01. The sequence goes on from JAEUKH010000031.1 coordinate 11,279, forward strand.
GTGCACGAGGGCTTCTCGATGCAGAGCGGCATCCCCGCGTTTCTCTTGAAAGAGCGCAGCGCCCTCGACCTCGACGCGGTGTGCGCCACCCTGGCCTCGCGGGTGATCGGCCAGCGCGACGCGGTGCGCAGGGTGGGCGAGGTGGTGTGCGTCGTGAAGGCCCGGCTCCAGCCCGTGGGCCGCCCCCTCGCGGTGCTCTTGTTTGTGGGCCCGACGGGGGTCGGCAAGACCGAGCTCGCGCGGGCCCTCGCGGCGCTGCTGTTCGGCCACGAAGACCGCCTTTTGCGCTTCGACATGAGCGAGTTCACCGACGCCGAGGCGGTCGATCGGCTCATCCGTGGCACCCAGGGCGCCGAGGGGCTCCTCACGCGCAAGGTGCGCGAGCAGCCCTTCGCGGTGCTGCTCCTCGACGAGGTCGAGAAGGCGCACCCGGCGGTCTTTGACCTCCTCTTGCAGGTGTTGGGCGAGGGTCGGCTCACCGACGGCAAGGGGCGCACGGCGTGGTTTCACAACACCATCGTGATCATGACCTCGAACCTCGGCGTCTCGACGCTGCGCGAGCCCGTGGGCTTCGGCGCGCAGGGCGGCGCCGACGCGGCGGGTCACTTCGTGCGCGAGGTCGAGCGGAGCTTTCGCCCCGAGTTCGTCAACCGGCTCGACCGAGTGATCGCGTTCTCGCCGCTCTCTCACGACGAGATCCGCGCGGTGACCCGCATCGCCATCGAGCGCATCGCCCGCCGCCGCGGCCTCGTCGCGAAGGGCACGAGCCTCACCGTCAGCGACGCCGCGATTCACGCCCTGGCCGCCGAGGGGCACTCTCCGCGCTACGGCGCCCGGGCCCTCAGGCGTCACCTCGAAGACGCCCTGGTGGTGCCCATCGCCCGCGGCATGAACGAGCACCGCGACCCGCGACAGAGCCTCGCGGCGATCACCGTGAGCCTCGCGCACGAGGCGCAGGCCGCCTCCGTCGCCGGGCAGATCGAGCGCGCGTTTGACACCCCGTCGCTGGCCATCCGCGCGCTCTACACGACGGGGGCCGAGCGGCGGCGACGCGACGCGACGCTGCGGGCGATCTCGCGGGTGCGGCGCGGGGTCGACGCGGCGTTCAAGCTCGGGCGCGTCGAAGCGCTCCGCGAGGAGCTCGAGTACATCGAGACCCAGCTCTCGCAGCCGACCGACGAGAGCGACCGCCGCACCTCGATCGAGATCGCGCAGCTCCAGTCGCGGCACCACCACCTCGCGGGCGTGTACGCGCAGCTCGTTCAGCCCCGCGACGAGATCAACGAGATCGAAGACCTGGCCATGGTGGCGACCTTCGAGGGCGCCCCGACCGAGGGCCTCGACGGCGAAGAGCGGCGCATCGAGCAGCGCTTCCGTCGGGCGCTCGTGTGGGCCCTTCTGGCCGCCGAGACGCGCCGCCACGCGGTGACCTTTCTCGTCACCGACCTCGGCCCGACGCCGGCCTGGCAGCACTGGCTCGTGCCACTGATCGCCGCCGCCGAGGGCCGCCAATGGCGGGTCGCGGTTCACTTCGACGGCGACGCCTCGGGCGATGACCCCACGTGGCCCGCCGCGCGACGCTGGGGCCCGCCGCGAGAGGGCGCGACCCGCATCGCCGCGCTCGAAGACCCGCGCCGCGACCCGGGCTCGGTGCTGGTGACCGTCGAGGGCCCCGAGGCGGGGCTCTTGCTCGCGCCGCAGGCGGGCCGCCACACAGTGAAGCCGGTCGGAGGCGGCACGAGCGAGTACTTCGTCGAGATGCTCGGCATGACGAGCGCGCTCAGCGACGCGATGTGGGCCCATCGGGTGATGCTGCCGCCGGTGCCGAAGGCGCTCGAAGCGCTCCGTCGGAGCCCCATTTCGCTGCAAATTTCAGAGCGCGAGGTCGACGCCCCGAGCTGGTCAGAGGCCTTGCCCCTGCCCCGCGACGGCGCGCTCTTCGGGCTCCTCGAAGAGCTCACCCTGAGGGTGCTGTTGCCCTACGAGCGAGACCCGAACCTCGACCGCGACGCGCTCTTCGCCGGGCCCCTCGATCTGGCCTTCGCCACCGCCGGTGACGCGCCATGAACATCACCGTCACAGTCTTTCAGTACCGCGCGGGCTTCGACAACCGCTGGATCACCCTCGGCCTCGGCCCGCTCACCAAGACCGTCAGGGGCCTCTACGAGCCGAAGCTCCGCGAGGAGCTCATCAAGACGATGCGGCAGGCCATCGGGGGCCTCGCGCCGACCGAGATGCCGCGCTTCGAGCTGATTCGAGGGCGCCGCGTCGAGACCGTGAAGGTCGAGCTGAGCCTCAAGGGGCCCGGCGGGCGGAGAAAATTCTCGCTGAAGCTGCCCCTCATCGTGGAGTCACGGTGGATGGGCGAAGACGCGCGGCTCACCCTCGCGTACCACCCCCTGCGGCAAGACGATTGGTTCGCCGTCGAGGCCGGCGAAGACCTCGCGGCGCTCGCGGTGACGGCGCTCCAAGACGCCTGGGCCGAGCTCGACGATGAGAGCCTCAAGGCCCTCGAACTGAGCGGCAAATTCTCTCTCCGCGCGGTGGCCTTCTCGGCCACCTCGAAGAGCCTCCTCGACCAGCTCCCGAAGCGCCCTCGGGGCCTGTGGGACGACCTCCGCGACGCCCGCCGCGACGCCCAGGAGCGCGAGAAGATCGCCCGCCGCGGCGGCTACCGCATCTTGCCCTCGATCGGCGAAAACCTCACCCGCCGCGCCCTCGACGGCGGCCTCTTCGCGGGCTCTCCGCGGCTCCCGCTGCGCGAGCAGCTCCGCATGTTGCTCTGCGGCTCGAACCGCAGCAGCACCGCGGTGATCGGCCCGTCGGGCGTCGGCAAGAGCGTCGCCTTGGCGCAGTGGGTGGCCGACCTCGCCGAGGCCGACGGGTACAGCAGCCACCACAACGGCGACCGGATCCACCAGGTCTGGCGCATCGCGGGCAAGCGCCTCATCGCGGGCATGTCGTACCTCGGCGACTGGGAGAAGCGCTGCCTCGAAGTGCTCGACGACGTGCGCGCCAAGCGCTGCATTTTGTACGTCGAAGACCTGCACCAGTGGGGGCGCATCGGGCGCTCGCGCGACAGCGACCGCAACCTCGCCGAGTTCTTTCGCGGGCCCGTAGCGCGGCGCGAGCTCGTGCTCGTCACCGAGGCGACCCCCGAACAGTGGCGCCAGCTCGAAGAAGACGCCCCGGCCCTGGCGGCCTTGGTGACGCGGGTGACGCTGCACCCCGCCTCGCCCGTCGAGACCCTGCGCATGGCCCTGGCGGCCTCGCGCCGCCTCGAAGACACCATGCCCGTTCGCTTCGAGTATGCGGCGCTCCAGACGGCCCTCGAGCTCGGTCAGAGTCTCATCCCCAACCGGGCCCTGCCGGGCAAGGTGCTCGACCTCATCGAGGCCCTCGCGCGCAACGTCAAACCGCTGAAATCACAGAACAAAGAGGCCGAAGCCGGAGACCCCGAGCGCGGCGAGGTCGCCGAGATCGACGACGCCGCGGTGTACGCGCTCTTCTCGCGCCGCACGGGCCTCTCGGTCGAGTTTCTCTTGCAGCGCAAGGCCCTCAGCCACGAGGCCCTCGCGGCCGAGCTCTCGGCCCGGGTGATGGGCCAGCCCGAGGCCGTCGACGCGGCGGCGAACCTCATCCTGCGCATTCGCGCCAACCTCGTCGACGCGCGGCGCCCCTACGGCGTGATGCTGTTCACCGGCCCCACGGGCACGGGCAAGACCGAGCTCGCCCGCACCCTCGCCGCGGCGCTCTACGGCAGCGAGCAACGCCTGCTCCGCTTCGACATGGGCGAGTACGCGACCCACGACGCGGCCGCGCGCCTCGTCGGCGACCGGTGGACGCCCGAGGGGCTCTTGACCCGCAGCATCGCGCAGCAGCCCTTCAGCGTGGTGCTCTTCGACGAGATCGAGAAGGCCCACCCGCAGGTTCACAACCTCTTGTTGCAGCTCCTCGACGAGGGTCGCCTCACCGACGCGTCGGGCAACACCGTGAGCTTCACCCACGCGGTGGTCATCATGACCTCGAACCTCGGGGCGCGCCCCAAGGCCCTCGCGGGCTTCACCGACGACCCCGTCGCGAGCGGCAGCGAGGTGATGCGAGCGGTGCGCGCGTTCTTCGCCCCCGAGCTCTTCAACCGCATCGACAACGTCGTGTCGTTCGCGCCGCTGACCCGCGCGACGGCCCTCAGCGTCGCGCACAAGGAGCTCACCCGGCTCACCGGCCGACGCGGCCTCGTCGACCGCCAGGTGTTCGTGACCGCCGCGCCGCAGGTGCTCGAGCGCATCGTCGACGCGGCCTTTCGCACCGCCGACGGCGCCCGCTCGCTCAAGCGGTACGTCGAAGACCAGCTCGGGTCGCGGCTCACCGAGCACCTCGTCGAGGCCCCGCCGTCTGAGCTCCAGCTCGTGCGGATCGTCTTGAAGGAGGGCGCCTTCGCGCTCGATGTGGCGGCGCTCCGAGAGGCCGAGAACGCCGTCGGCGAGATGGCCCTTGAGGGGCTCCCGAGCGCGCCGCGGGAGACCCTCGACGAGGCCCTGGTCGAGAGCGCCCAGGCCCTCGAAGCCCTCGTGGAGAGCGAAGACCTCAGCCGGGTCAGCGACGCCATCCGTGAGAGCCTCGGCGCACTCCGAGACGGCCACGAGACCGCCACCGAGGCGCTGTACACCTACGACGCGCTGCGGGCGAAATTCCGCGCCACCGTCGACGCCTTGGGCGCCCTCGCCGAGCGGGTCAAGGCGGCCGAAGACTACGACCTCGTCGGCCTCGAAATCGAGCAGCGGACGCGCAAGAGCTCGACCCCCTTCGACTGGGACAAGACCGGCCCCACGGGCCACTTCAGGGTCTTCGACCGCCGCACCTTCGGCCACCAGCGGCGGCCTTTGCGGAGCGAGATTCTGAGCGCCCTCGCGCAGAGCTGGAGCCTCCGTCGCGCGCTGCCGCGGGTGCGCGACCGCGGCGAGCACTTCGTCACCGTCGCCCTCGAACGCGCGAACCCGCCCGATTTTCAGGCGCCCGCGTCGATGGGCCCGGGGCTCTACGAGCAGCTCGTCGAGTCGTTCATGAACGCTGAGGGCGTCAACCTGGTCGACGCCGCGTGGCAGCACCGCGAGGGCCTCGTCGAGAGCGAAGCGAACCCGGGCCTTGAGACCCTCGCCAAGAGCCAGCGCCTCGTGCTGCGCCTCTCTGGGCTCGGGGTCTTCGACGCGATGCGCCTCGACACGGGCATGCACGTCTGGCAAAGCCTCGGATTCGCACCAGAAATCGTCAGGGTCGAGGTCGCCCGGGTGCTCGACCCTCGCGCCGCTCCGAGCCGCACGGTGCTCGAACAGCAGCGCGAAGCGCGGGCCCGACGTGACGCCCAGGAGGGCCCCTCGATGCTGTCAGACATGCTGCCCGTGGTGCGCAGCACGCGCTTCGACCCGCCGCAGCGCAGCGGGAGTTCGAGCCCCATCGAGGTCGAAGACTTCGCCACGGGGCTCGTGTACCGCGGCACGGCCCAACGGCTGAGCGACCCGTGGGCCGAGCTCGGGGCCATCCGCATGTCGCGCCAGGGGCCTTGAGGGCGAGCTCAGCGCCGCGTGCCGCTGCCGAGGGTGAGCCCGCGGCCTGCGCTGGGGCCGTCGACGCCCTTGCTCAGCACGAGCTTTTTGCCCTCGGCGCGGCCGGCGTTGCGCGCGGCGTCGCTGCCAGATCCGGCGCGACGCACAGTCACCACGCGCGGGTGTCGGCTGCGGTAGAACGCGGTCAGGGCCGGGTCGCCCACCCAGACGAGGCCGCGCTCTTCGTTCGCGCGACGCTCGGCCTCGAGCTTCTCGCGGAAGCCCTGCATCACCCCCGCGCGAAAGGCCCGGCGGTCGCGGTCGCCGGTGATGTTGAGCCTGCGCTTGTGCAGCGTCCACAAGGCGTCGGCGGTATGATGGAGGAACGAGAACCCATGCTCGGCCATGGTGAGGTTCTCGACGCTGCCGCTCACCTCGAGGACGCTCCCGGCCTGGCCTTCGAGCACCCGCCACACCGGCACCCAGATCACCTCGACGAAGAAGTACTCATTGAGGATCACGGCCACATACCGCGCCGCCTCGTCGACCCGGCCCGAGGGCGCCCCGAGCTGCGCGAAGGCGTAACCGCGCTGGTGCTGCGCCGCGACGGCGTCGAGGTTGTGCTTCAGCATCAACCGCTGCGCTTGCCGCATCGCCGACTGCGCCTCGTGCTCATTGGGGCTCTCGGCCAAGGCCAGCAGCTTCGCGATGCGCCCGAGGGCCCCTTCGTCGGCCGCGGCGTCGCTCCGCGCGGGCACCCCCGCGGCGCGCGGGTCAACCCCGTAGCGCGCACAAATTCGCTGAAACGTCGGGCCGTGGGCGGTCTCGTGCCGCACCCCTAGCACCTCTTCGACGAACTGGTGGGCCATCTCGTGTTTGAGCACCTCGATGACCTGGCCCCAACTCAAACTGACCAGCGCGTGGCGCGCGATGGCGAGGGTGCGCGTGTCGATCGCCCATCGCCCGAGCTGCCCCGGGGTGTCGATGAGCTGCATCTGCGGAGGGCGCATCCGCGCGTCGAAGCGCTGCTGGTTCAGGCTCGACCATTCTGACAAAAGTGCTCTCATCGCGGCCGCTTCGAGGGCGGGCGTGAGGGCTCGGAGGTCTTGAGGGTTCACGCGGTGCCGCGCATTGAAGCACCCCCGGCCGCGTGCGGCAAAGTCTCGCCCTTGGGGTCGAATTTCGACAAAAGTCGCGATGCCTGCGATGGGGCTAGTTGACCGCACCGCGGGGCGTGCGGCATGACGTGATGCGGAGGTATCGATCCTTGAAGAAACTACGTACCGGCCAGTGGCTCGCGGTGGCGACCATGATGGGGGCCGCGGGATGCTCCTTCCCCACCAGCGAGTTCAACCTCGGGCCGCAGGATACGGGCGTTGCGGTCGACGTCGGCGCGCGTGACACGGGCGCCCCGGTCGACACCGGCGCGGCTGACACGGGCGTGGTTGACGCGGGCCAGGCCGACACCGGCGCGGTCGATACAGGCACCGTCGTCGATGCGATGCCCGCCGACCTCGGCGCCGACGCGGGCCCGGCCGAAGACGCGACCGTCGCAGACGCGACCTCGCTCGACGCGGGCGGCGACGCGGGCGCCTCCGACGCGGGCCCGGCAGACGTCGGTCTCGACGTCACCGACACCGGCAACATCGTGTTCTGCGCGACGGCGCGGCCCTGCCCGACGGGCCTCGTGTGCGACGACGGCATCTGCCAGGCGAGCTGCCCCTCGGGCCAGTCGAACTGCGGCGGGTTTTGCCGCGCGGTCCAGACCGACACGAGCCACTGCGGCATGTGCGGCAACGCCTGTCAGCCGGGGCAAGACTGCACCATGGGCGCGTGCCGTACGGTCTGCGCGGCGCCCACCACCAACTGCAACAACGTCTGTCGCGACCTCCAGGCCGACAACAACAACTGCGGGGCCTGCGGCACGGTCTGCATGGGCGGCACCTCCTGCGCGTCGGGCCGCTGCACCTGCCCGACGGGGCAGAACGCTTGCTCGGGCACCTGCACCAACCTCCAGACCGACCTCGCCAACTGCGGCGCCTGCGGCACCCGCTGCGCCTCGGGGCAGCTCTGCTCGAACGGCATGTGCGTGACCACCTGCGCGGCGGGCCTCACCAACTGCTCGGGCACCTGCCGCAACCTCCAGAGCGACGTCGCGGCCTGCGGCAGCTGCACCACGCGCTGCACGCCTCCGACCGGCGGCACCGCGACCTGCGCGAACGGCGCCTGCGTGTTGACCTGCCCGACGGGGCGCACCAACTGCAACGGCGTCTGCGTCGACCGCAACTCTGACGAGGCCAACTGCGGCACCTGCGGCAACGTGTGCCTCCGCGGTCTGGCGATCTGCGACACGGGGCTCTGCTGCACCCGCGGCACGACCAACTGTAGCGGCCGGTGTGTGAGCCTTCAGAGCGACGAGGCCAACTGCGGCGCCTGCGGGCGCGTCTGCACGAGCGGCTTCACCTGCCGCCTCGGCGCCTGCGAGCCCAACTTTCGCGTCGGCACGATGACCGCCAACAACTGCCGCGCGATCGATCAGATGGCGGTGGGCGGCGACGACCGCGGCGGCATCGCGGTCAACGTGAGTTACGTGTTCTACACCGGCGACCAGGGCGTCGCGCGCGCCAACGCCTTCGATCTCTCGTCGCCGACGCAGATCGTCGCGGGCAACCAAGACGGCCTCGTGAACAACCTCCGCACGGGCACGATCTACGGGCTCTCGAGCAACGGCACGTCGCAGCTTCAGGCGGTCTACAACACCACCGGCAACCTGACGCACCTCCTCGAGCTCAACCTCGCGACGCTGGCCCCGACGGGCACGCGCATCGCGCTCAACCCGCCCATTCCGTTTGATTTCATGACGCTGTATGGGCGCTACGGGGTCTTCTCGGGCTTTGACCGCGTGGTGATCTACAACGGCACCCGGGCCTTCAACATTTCGCTCCCGTCGGGCGCGGTCACCGACCTCGGCACGGTGCAACTCGCGACGCCGTTCACCTGCGAGAACTGGGCGTTCTGGGGCGTCGCAGAGTTCCACGGCGACGCGCTTTGGCTGGTGTACCGGCAGGCGCCGTCGAGCGGTACGGCGTCGAACGTGGTGCGGGTGCGCGTGCCCGACGGCCTCACCCAAGCGGTGGGCTCGTTCACGAACCTCTCGGACATGTGCTCGTTCACCGTCAGCACGGCGCGCAACCGCTGGTACTGGCACCACGAGGGCCTCAGCCAGTTCTACCCGTCGACGGTCACCGGCGGCACCGCCGAGGTGCTCGGGTACTGCGACGCGACCTTCACCTTCACGAACTAGACCCCGCCCCTTAAAGGCGGCACCCTCGGCGCCCCTTGAGCGCCTTCGTCTCTCCCCATGAACGGCTCGCCGTGGCGGTGATCGCCCCGTCGGGCCCCTTCGCCCGCGACGAGCTCGAACACGCCCTCGCGGCGCTCTCCGCGCGCGGCTGTGCGGTGTCGTGTGACCCGCGCGTCTTCGCCCGAGAGGGCTACCTCGCAGGCGCCGACGGAGACCGCGCCGACGCGCTGCGCGGGGCGCTCTCTCGGGGCCCTCGGGGCCTGCTGTGGGCCGCCCGGGGCGGATACGGCGCGATGCGGGTGATCGAACACTTGGGCCTCGCCGACCTCGCCCGAGCCTTCGCGCAGGGGCCGACCCTGGTGGGCTTCAGCGACCTCACCGCGCTGCACGCGCTCGCGAGCCTCGCGGGCCGACGCTCGATCCACGGGGTGATGCTCGGCGCGGCCGGGCGTCAGCTCAAAGCAGAGGGCCACGCGCCCGATTTCGACGCCGTGCTGGCCCTGGCCCACGCGGCCCCGGCGTCGGCTTGGGAGGGCCTCACCCCGCTCACCGCCGCCTGCTCGGCCGCGGTCGAGGGCCCCGCTTGGGGCGGCAACCTCGCGATGCTGAGCGCCCTCGGCGGCACCGGCCTGGCGAGCCCCCCAGAGGGCGCCGTGCTCTACCTCGAAGACATCGGCGAGGCGCCCTACCGCATCGACCGGATGCTCACCCAGCTCAGCCTGGCGGGCACCTTCGCCCGCGTCAGAGCGGTGGTCTTCGGTGATTTCACCGGCTGCGACGCGCGCCAAGACGGCATCACCGTCGAAATGGTGCTCACGCGGCGCTTCGCCACGGCCTCGGTGCCCGTGCTTCGCGGGGCCCCCTTTGGGCACGGCGCGGCGCACCGCCCGTGGGTTCAGGGCGCGAGGGTGCGGGTTTCGGCTCGCGAAGGGCGCATCGACGCGCTAGAGGGCGTGTCATGAAACGCCTCGCGCTTGACCTTGGTGCGCGGTTTGTGGGTGTCGCCTGGCACGAAGAAGAGGGCGTGCCCGCGCGCCCGCTGCCGACCCTCGACCTCCAGGCTGAGCGCTCGCTCCAGCTGGCGGTGATCGCGCTGGTAACCCAGACCGGCGCCGAAGAGCTCATCGTCGGGCTGCCGCTGCACCTCGACGGTCGAGAGGGCCTCGCGGCGCGCAACGCACGAAAGATGGGCGCGTCGCTGCAAAAGCGCACGGGCCTCCCGGTGCATTTTGTCGACGAGCGGCTCACCACCACCGAGGCCCAGCGCGCGCGCATCGCTCGCGGCGTCAAGGGGCGCAGCGGCATCGACTCTGAGGCCGCCGCGATCATGCTTCAGACCTGGGTCGACATGCAGGCGCGGCGCGAGCACCCCGAAGCGCTGTGACGGCCTCGAAGCGACCGCAACGGGCACGCAAGCCGCGCGCGAAGGCTCCGCGACCGAGCGCGGCGCGACCGGCCGGGCCGTCGTTGCACGCGGTGTGGGCGCACCGCGGGGCCATCGCGGCGGCGCTCGCGGCGATCATCGTGTGCCTCGGGGCCTTCGGGCTGCGGCGCTACCTCGCGACCCCCAACCCCGGCGCGGGGCGCACGCTGCGGCTCACCCTCGCGCCCGACGCCACCGCCCGCGGCATCACCCGCACCCTGTGGGACGCCCACGCCATCACGCGCCCGTGGCTCTTCGAAGCGCTTCTCTGGGTGAGCGACGGCGACCGCAGGGCCGCCCGCGGGGTCATCGCCCTGCGAGACGACCTCTCGCCCTGGGCGGTCTTGCGCGCGCTGCGCTCGGGCAGGCGCGGGCTCATTCGAGTGACGCTCCCCGAGGGGTTCACCCGATTTGACATCGCGCGGCGCCTCGAAGCGAACGGCGTGTGCGCGGCCGAGGCCTTCCTTCGAGCGACAGAATCGCAAGCGTTGTTGAGACGTTACGGGGTCATACCCGACAGCGGTTCGCTCGAAGGGTACCTCTACCCTGACACCTACGACCTCGCGCCCGAGAGCGACCCTGAGGCCCTCATCGAGCGCATGGTGTCGCAGTTCGAGCGGCGCGTCGATGCGCTGAGCCGTCGGCACCCTGACGCGCTGCCGAGGGCCTCAGAGCGTGTGCCCGCGGCGTGGCGCAGCGCGATGCCCGCGGCGGGGCGCATCAGCCTTGAGGTGCAGCTGGTCACCCACCTGGCCGCGCTGGTCGAGCGCGAGACCGCGCACCCTGACGACCGTCAGCAGGTCGCCGCAGTGTTCTGGAATCGCCTCACCGACCCGCGCTTCGTGCCGCGGCTCCTACAGAGCGATCCGACGCTTCGGTACGGCTGCCTCGTGCGACAGCGGCGGGGCGAAGACCTGGGGCCCTGCGCCGACCCGAGCGGCGCGCTCCGACGGGTGCCCAACGCCGCCATGCTCGGCGACGCCCGTAACGCGTGGAACACCTACCGTCACGAGCTCCTCCCCCCGTCGCCCATCGCCAACCCTGGGCTCGCCAGCCTCGAAGCCGCATTTTCGCCCAGCAGCTCCTCAGACCTTTACTTTGTCGCGGGCCGCGACCGCCGCTCAATCTTCGCTCGCACCCTTGAGGAGCATCGCCAAAACGTCACCGTCATACGGGCCCAAGCGGCGCGTGACGCGGGCCCTGCGGACGCTGTACCCTAGGGCGACCTTCTCGCCCCTGCGGCGGCCGTGATGAAAGTAGCCCCTCCCTCGACCCCGCTGCCGCAGTCTCGCATTTTTCGGCAGATCCTCCTGGGTTTCGGCACGGTGATGGCGATGCTCGCGGCGGCCTTGGTGATCAGCGCGATCCTCTTCGCGCGCCTCGAAGGCGAGATGGCCGACCTCCTCGGGCGACAGTTTCGCCTCGCCGAAGACACGAGCCAGCTGCGCCGCCTCCTCGCGTCGCTTCAGAGCAGCAAGCGCGGGTACATCCTCACGGGCAGCCGCGAGTTTCGCGACCAGTATGAGTCTTCGCTGTCTGAGATGATCCCCTTGATCGCGCGGCTCCGGCACGAGACCGACAACCGCCTCGATGAGCGCGAGCATCTCCTTCGCTTCGCGCGGGTGTTCAACCGCTACCTCCAGACCTCGGCGGCTGACCTCGCGCTGCGCGAGCGCGCAGACCGCGCCGACGACCTCGAGACGCTGCTGCGCAACATCCAGTATTCGCGCGGCCCGCGGCTCTCGCTCGAGTGCGACCGTCACCTCCGCGCGCTGCAAGACGTGACCCGGCGCACGGTGAGCGCGGGCCGCGACGACGTGCTCGAAGCGAAGCAGACCTTCCGCATGATCGGCCTCTCGTCGCTGCTCTTGGCGCTCTTTGTCACCTTCGCTTGGGGCACGGCGATGGCGCGCGACCTCGGGCGCTCGCTCGGGGCGTTGAAGCTCGCCTTCGAGGCCCGCAGCGTGGGCGCGCTCGGAGCGACAGCGCCGCTCGTGCACCGCACCGACGAGATCGGCGATGTGGCCCGGAGCTTCGAGCTCATGAGCAGCGAGCTCGCGTCGGCCGAGCACGAGCTGCGCGAGACCGTCGAAGACCAGGCGCGGCTCCTCATCGAGCTGCGCGAGACCAACGAGGCCCTCGGGCGCGCGATGCGGGTCAAGAGCGACTTCCTCGCAACGATGAGCCACGAGCTGCGGACGCCCCTCAACGCCGTGATCGGCCTCTCGGGGATGCTCCTCGACAGCCCCGCCGAGCAGCTCTCGCCGCGTGCGCGCACGGCCCTCCAGAGCACCCGCGACGCGGGCACGCACCTTCTGACCCTGCTCAACGACATCCTCGACCTGGCGAAGCTCGACGCGGGGCGCATGGCCTTTCATGTGGTGCCGGTCGACCCCGACCCCATCGCGCGCATCTGTGTGGCCACGGTGCTGCCCTTGGTGGGCGAGCGGCCCATCAACGTCGCATACGTCGCGAACCCGGCCCCGGTGCAGGTGATGGCCGACCCGCAGCGGCTCCGCCAGGTGTTGCTGAACCTCCTCTCGAACGCGGTCAAATTCACCGCCGCGGGCGACGTCGAGCTCGGCGTTTCGCGGGCCGAGGGTCGGGTGGTCTTCGCGGTGCGCGACACGGGCATCGGCATCTCGGAGAGCGACCTGCGGAGCCTCTTCGAGGAGTTTCACCAGCTCAGCGTGGGCGACAACCGCACCCACAGCGGCAGCGGCCTCGGGCTCGCCCTCGCGCGCCGCATGGCCCACGCGATGGACGGCGACATCTCAGTGACCTCGACCCCGAGCGCGGGCTCGACCTTCACGCTCAGCTTGCCCGCAGCCGAGGGCGCATGAAGTACACGCTCCGGGCTGACGGTCGCGGCGAGGTCTTGGTAGTCGACGACGTCGCCGCGAACCGCTTCCTTTACCGCGCGCTCCTCGAAGACGACGGCCACGTCGTGCGCGAGGCCTCAGACGGGCAGGCGTGCCTCCGCGAGGTGGCCCGCGCCGACCTGCCCCGGGTCGAGCTGGTGCTCCTCGACGTGTCGATGCCTGGCATGTCGGGCCTCGACGTCCTTCAGGCGCTCAGGGCGCGCCCCGATGGCGGGCCTGCGGTGCTGGTCTTGACCGCCGCGGCGCGCGACCCGGCCGACATCGAGCGGGGCCTCGAACTCGGCGCAGACTCGTACCTCACCAAGCCCGTCGACAACCGCGAGCTCGCCGCCCGGGTGCGCGCGCAGCTCCAGATCGACCGCCTCAGGCGCGAGCTCAACAGCCTCCGCCGCGACCAGACCGCGATGCTCGTCCACGACCTCAGGCACCCGCTGTCGAACCTCTCGATGCTGGCCGAGGTGCTCGAAGGCGAAGACGTCGCCCGCGAAGACCGCCTCCACGCCGCGGCCACGCTGCGCCGCATGGTGAGCGACCTCTCGCGCCTCGTAGACACCATTCTGACCGCCTCGCGCCTCGAAGCCGGCGTCTTCGACGTCGTGACCGCGCCGATCACCCTCGGCGAGCTCGTGGCCCCGAGCGTGGCCCTCCTCACCCCGCTCGCCCTGCGACGGCGCGTGCGCTTCGAGGTGCAGCTCGACAGCAGCCTGGTGCTCCAGGTCGAAGCCGCGAAGGTGCGCCAGGTGCTCGACAACCTCCTCTCGAACGCGCTGAAGTTCACCCCGCGGACGGGCACCGTGCGCCTCGAAGGCCACCGCACCGGGCGGCGCGTCGTGCTCGCGGTGTCAGACTCCGGGCCCGGCGTCGGGGTCTCAGAAAGAGCTGTGATTTTCGATCGTTACAAGCAAGCCCCGGAGGGCCGCACCCGCGGCGGCGCGGGGCTCGGGCTCGCCATCGCGCGGGGCGTGGTCGAGGCCCACGGCGGCACCATCGCGTGCGAGGCCGCCTCGCTCGGGGGGGCGTGCTTTGTGTTCACGCTCCCCCTGGCGTAGGCCCTTCGCCGCTCAGGTGGTGTACTCGGCGTTGACCTCGACGTAGCGGTACCCGAGGTCGCTGGTCATGAGCCGCGCGCGGCCTTCGCCCTCGCAGAGGGTGATCGTGAGGCTGAGGTCTTCGGCGCGCATGGCCTTCGAGAGCGCGGCGCGGTCGAAGCGCGTGGGCGCCCCGTGCTCGAAGACCGTCACCCCCTGGAGGCTGCACCGCAGGCCCTCGACCGAGCGCACGGCCTTGGCGTTGCCCACCTGGCTCACGAAGCGCCCCCAGTTTGGGTCGTTCCCGAAGAGGGCGGTGCGCACGAGGGCGCTCATGGCGACGTGGTCGGCCACGGCGCGCGCCGCCGCGTCGTCGATGGCGCCCGTGACCTCGATGGTGGTGACCTTGGTGGCCCCCTCGCCGTCTCGGGCGATGAGCCACGCGAGCCGCGAGGCCACCCGGGTGATCACCGCGTCGACCTCGGGGCCCCCCGAGGCGCCGGTGCCCGTCGAGAAGAGCAGGAAGGTGTCGTTGGTGCTGGGATGCGAATCGACGTGAACGGCGTTGAAGCTCTCAGCGGCCACCGCACCGATGCGCTCTTGCAGCGCCGCCGGGGTGTACGCCGCGTCGGTGGCCACGAAGGCCAGCATGGTGGCCATGTCAGGGTGAATCATCCCCGCGCCCTTGCAGACCCCCGCCACCGTGACCTCACCCTCAACCGCCCCATCCTCCTTGGGGAAGGCATCCGTGGTCATGATCGCCTGGAGAAAGCGACGCCCCGCCTCAGGCTCCGACGAGAGCGCCGCGAGCGCCGCGTCGATGCCCGCACGCACCTTCTCCATCGGGAGCTGCACCCCGATCACGCCGGTCGAGCACACCAGCACCTCGTCGTCGCGGAGCCCGAGCGCCGCCGCCACCCGCGCGCACATCTCACGCGCGTTGGCCTCACCCTCGGCCCCGGTGCACGCGTTGGCGTTGCCGCTGTTGACCACCACCGCGCGGATCAGCCCCCCCGCCCGCGCCAGGTGCTCGCGCGACACCACCACCGGGGCCGCCGCGAAGAGGCTCTGGGTGAACACCCCCGCGCAGGCCATCGGCGCGTCGCTCACCAAGAGCGCCACATCGGGGCGACCGCTCGCCTTGATCGACGCGCTCACCCCCGCCGCACGAAGACCCCCCACCTGGGTCAAGGTCGCCGCCGGGTCAGCCAACACCGGGAGCGTCTGCACAAGCCTCGCGTCGAGCGATCGATCGGTCATTGCTTCGTCACACTTTCCATTCAAAGGGCGATGCGCCCCAGACGTGTTTGTGGGGGGCGCGCGGTGAGTGTAGGCGACGCGCGCGGCGGTCAAGAAAAAAGCAAAGGGGCGCCGATTGTGGCTTGAAGAGTGGGTGAAGCGGGTGTTACGCATCGGCCCCGTTGCCGTTCGCGTTGCTGCTTCGCTTGTGAGACGACGAGCCCCCACCTTCGGGCGCCCACCACACGCAAATCGTGGGGGCAGACCCTCAGAATCGCGCAAGGTCTGCGAAGGGGTGTTTGGCAGTCTCGTTTCCAGAGAATCGTCGGCGTAAAGGCTCGACAGTCGAAATGGGGTGCTTCTGGCTGTGTTGTCAGCGGCACCCGGTGTGGGTCAGAGAAGGCTGAGAGACGGTCATCAGTGCACCGTCGCAGATCACACCGGTCAGCGAGGCCATCACCGCGCCTCTTGTTCTGTGCCGGTCTGCGACCGTCTCACCGCGGGTGACGAATCCGCGGTGGGGCATCGAGCGCGGGTCGCGTGCGGCCCGAGGCGAGGAGCGTCGAGGGATGAAGCTGTCGAGGGTGTCAGAGTTTCGCCGCGCCATGTCGCAGCGCTTGGGTCGATGGTTGGGCGCTGCGGGCGCCACCGGGTTGACCCTCATCGCCGGCAGCGTGGCCGTGGCGGTCGCCACCGCGGGCCCTCCGGCGCGCAGCGACGCCCCCTGCCCCCAATCGATGGCGTACATCGGCGGCGTCTGCGTCGACCGCTTCGAGGCCTCGCTGGTTGAGATCCTCCCCGACGGGCAAGAGCGCCCGTGGTCTCCGTACTTGAACCCGGGCAGCGCCACGGTGCGGGCCCAGAGCGTTCGGGGCGTGGTGCCGCAGGGGTACATCTCGCAGGTTCAGGCCACCCAGGCGTGCGCCCGGGCGGGCAAGCGGCTCTGCTCAGAGCGCGAGTGGTTTCGCGCGTGCCGGGGCCCGAGCCAGCGCAATTTCGGGTACGGCAACACCCGCGAGCAAGGGCGCTGCAACGAGAACCATCGCTGGCACCCCGTCGTGCGGCTCTTCTCGGCCACCACCCGGTACCTCTGGGGGATGGAGCCCATGAACGACCCGCAGATCAACCAGCTGCCGGGCACCGTGGCGCTCACCGGGGCGCACGCGGGCTGCAACAACGAGTTCGGCGTCCACGACATGGTGGGCAATCTGCACGAGTGGGTCGACGACCCCGGCGGCACCTTCCGCGGCGGCTACTACATGGACACCACCCAGAACGGCGACGGCTGCTGGTACCGCACCATGGGCCACAACACCGCCTACCACGACTATTCGATCGGCTTCCGCTGCTGCGCCACCGCCAACGAGTGAGGGCCTCGCCCCGCACGACGGCGCCCCCGCAAGCTGCGGTTACCATACCGCACTGGAGCGATCTCCAGGTTACAACCTACGCAAACGAGACTGCGGTGTACGCGCAGGTGCGATAAGGTACCTCTCGGCGATGGTTGCGATGGCGTCGACAGGCTCGAACCTGCCGGGTCGGTTTGTTCTCGGTCGGCTCTCCCATGCTGAGCGCATTGGGATCGCCTACGAGGCCCTGCCTGCCGAGGGCGAAGGCATCCGCGCGCGGGCGTTGGTGTTGCACCCTCAGCACGCCGAGGGTCTTCGCCCGTGGTTCGAGCGATACGCCTTGGTGATGCGGGGCCTCTCGCACCCGAACCTCTTGTACGTTCACGCGATCGGGTACACTGACACGAACCTCCCGGTGGTGATCACCGAGTGGATCGAGGGCCGATCGGTGCGGGCCGAGCTCGACCAAGGGCGTATTTTTCAGCCCGTCGAAGTGCTGCGGGTGCTCTCGCAGGTGGTGAGCGCGGTTGATTACCTTCACGAGCGCCCGTCGCCGGTGCTCCACCGGGCGTTGCAGCCCGAGATGGTGGTGCTCTCGGGGCGCGAGCTGCGGGTGAAGCTCTTGGGGGTGGCCGAGTCAGACCGGCCGGTGTTTCCGCCGGGGCGTACGGGGTATCTCTCGCCCGAGGAGCTTGAGGGCAAGGGGTTGAGCGCGGCGAGCGATGTGTTCAGCCTCGCGAGCCTGGCGTACGAGCTCTTCACGGGCCGCCCGGCCTTCCCTGAGAACGCGGCGGCGCTCTTGCACACGCTGCGTCGCAACGGGTTGCCCTTCTTGGGCCTCGCGCCGAGCGACGTCTTGGCGCCCCTCGACCTGGTGTTGCACCGCGCGTGGCAGCTCGACCCGGCGCGACGTCACGAGCGGGTGGGGTATTTCTTTCAAGACCTCCTGGCGGCGCTTGAGCGGGTGCCCCACGCCGAGGTCGCGCGTCGGCGCACCTACCTCGACTCGCCGTTTCGCGCGCGGAGCCAGCCTGGCATCGCCATCGAGGCGCGGCCTGTGGGGGTGGGGATTCGCGGCAACACCTTGCCCCCGCCGGGCGGCCCTGCCCAGGCTGTGACAGCTCCGGCGCCGACGCGCACGGGGCAGTTTCCGTCGGTGCGGGTGGGGCCGACGCCTCGGGCGGTGCCGATGGTGACGGCGACCGCTGTGGTCGCCCAGCCCGTGGCGCCCCGGGCCGATCTTCGGAGTTCTCCAACGCAGAGCCCCGCCGCGGTGACCGACTCGGGTTCGTACCGCCCTCCGCGCGGCCAGCGCCCGCCGGTGCTGACCCCGGCCATCCCTCTGGTGCCCAAGGCGCCGCGGCTCCCGGCTGAGTTCTCTGAGCTCTCGGCGCCCTTTCTCTTGCGGGTGCCGACCTCGACGCCGCACGAGGTCACCCCCGCGCAGGGCACGCCTCTGCCGCCGGCCTTGGGGCCCGGTGACGACGACGCGGTCGGCCCCGACGCGCCCGCTGCGCCGCCGAGCGTCAGGCCCGCGAGCCGACGCCCGAGCGAGCCCATCTTTGTCGAGACCACCGACGCCGAAATCGCTGTCAACGACGACGCCGTGGTCGATGACCCCGAGGTCTCGATGGCGGTCATGGCCGACCTCGACCTGCCGCTCCCAGAATCGCTCTCGGCCCGCGCATTTTTCGGGCAGGCTCTTTCGTCGCAGCGCCCAGCCTCGTACAATGAGCCTAGTTTGGAGTGGGTGCCTCCAAAGGGCGACACTCCTTTGTCGAACGCGCCGAGCGACGCCCCTACCGACGACCCGTCAGAGCGACCCACCCAGGTGAAGAAGCGCAACGCCATCGCTGGTTACTCTGCTGACGACGACGAGGCCGCACCGGTGGGGCATCGCCCGCGGGTCGACACCCGGCCGGCGCCCGCGCTCTCGTCGTTCTTCGGGTCGGCCGCTTCGACGCTTGAGAACACGCCGAGCGCGCTCTTCGAGCACCCTGACCGGCCCAATTCGGTCGTCCCGGCGCCCATTCCGCGGGCGGTGCGGCCTGACACGCAGGGGGCGCTGCGGGCCCTCGGCGGGTACAACGCGAGCCCCCTCGCCCAAGACAACACCCCGAGCGGGCTCTTCGAGCACCCCGACCGCCCGGTCGACCCCACCGAGCCGAGCCTTCGCCCGCGGGTGTCGACGCAGCCCGCCGTACGGAGCCTCGCGGCCCTTCGCGCGCAGGGCCAGCTCGTGGGTCGCGAGGCCGAGCTGCCCAGCCCTTCGGCGATCGTGCCCGTGGGGGCGAGCGACACCACCCTCGCGACGTTTACGCCCACCGAAGAAGGCCGCCCTTCGCACGAGACCGTGGTGACGGGGCCGCGTCGCGCGTCCGATCGACCTCCGTCGAACCGGCCGCCGGGCCCCGGGGTGGCCCTCGGGGTGAGGGCGCGGGCGGTGGCGCCGCCGGGGGCGCGGGCCTCGTTCGAGCAGTGGGCGCCCGAGCCCGACGAGATGAGCGAGGCCGCGCGACGGCTCTCGGGTCGGCCCGACGGGCGCGGGCCCGAGATCAGGCTCAACGCGCGGCAGCTCGCGGTGTTTCTGGTGGCTCAGATGCTTCTCACGGTGCTGCTGGTGGTGCTCCTCAAGCGCTTCTTGTAGCTTCTGCGGCCCTATGGCCGACCTGTCGAAAGTCTACGTTGTTGATGCAGTGCGTACGCCCATCGGTCGCCACCGCGGCGGCCTCGCGTCGGTTCGCCCCGACGACCTCGCGGCGCTGACGCTCAAGGCGCTGCTCGCGCGGGTGCCCACCGCGGCCCACGCCCTCGACGAGGTGGTGTTCGGCGCGACCAACCAGGCGGGCGAAGACAACCGCAACGTGGCCCGCATGGCGGCCTTGCTCGCGGGTCTGCCCTACGAGGTCACCGGCGTCACGGTGAACCGCCTCTGCGGCTCGGGTCTTGAAGCGCTTCAATATGCGTCGCGCGCGATCGCCTTGGGCGAGCGCGAGGTGATGATCGCCGGCGGGGTCGAGAGCATGACCCGCGCGCCCTTTGTGATGGCCAAGGCGAGCGAGAGCTTCGACCGCACGCCGCCCGCGCTCTACGACACCTCGATCGGGTGGCGGTTTACGAACGAGGCGATGGCGCGGCGCTTCCCGTTGCAGTCGATGGGCGAGACGGCTGAGAACGTGGCCGAGCAGTTCAAGATCACCCGCGAGGCGCAAGACCGCTTCGCGTTGGCGTCTCAGCAGCGGGCCGCGCGGGCGTGGTCGACCCATCGCTTCGCGAGCGAGGTGGTCGCGGTCGAGATCGCGCAAAAGAAGGGCCCGCCGACCGTCGTCGCGGCCGACGAGTCGGTGCGCGGCGAGACGAGCCTTGAGGGCCTGGCGAAGCTCCAGCCGGTGTTTCGCAAGGGCGGCACGGTCACCGCGGGCAACAGCTCGCCCATCAACGACGGGGCCTCGGCGGTGCTCCTCGCGAGCGAGGCCTTTGTGCAGCGCATGGGCCTCGCGCCGATGGCCCGGGTGGTGTCGAACGCGGTGGCGGGGGTCGAGCCCAACCTGATGGGTTTGGGGCCCATTCCGGCGACGAAGCGGGCGCTCGCGCGGGCGGGCTTGGGCGTGCGCGACCTCGACACCGTGGAGCTCAACGAGGCCTTCGCAGCCCAGGCCTTGGCGTGCATCGCCGAGCTCGGCCTCGACGCTGAGCGGGTCAACCCCGACGGCGGCGCGATCGCATTGGGTCACCCCATCGGGTGCTCGGGCGCGCGGGTGGCGGCCACGCTGGTTCATCGCATGAAGCGCGAGGGGCTGCGCTACGGCCTCGCGTCGCTGTGCATCGGCGTGGGCCAGGGCATCGCGACGGTGTTCGAGCGGGTCTAGCGCGGGGCTCAGGCGCGCGGCGGGGCGCCGGTGTCGTCGTGCCAATGGCCGCCGCTGGCCTCGTCGAGCTCGGCGCGGTCGCGCTCGAACTGCTGCTCGAGCTGGTCGCGCGAGGCGCGCACCGCGGCGCGGCGCTTCTCGATGTCTTTCTCGGTACGAAAGCCCTCCATCGAGGCCACGTTGTGGATGCGGAATTTCGCGGCGCGCTCCCACGCCTCGTGGGCCCCCACACCGAGGCTCTCGAGGGTCAGCCGGCCCGCCACGAGCGAGCCCTCGAAGACCTCGCGCTCGATCAGCTCGACCCCGCGCTCGCGGAGGGCGATCCAGTGGGTGACGTTGCGGGCCCGACACACGAGTTTCAACTGCGGAAAGTGGTGCTTCACCAGGTCGACGAGGCGGAGGCTCGTCTCGATGTCATCGATCGCGTTGACGAGCACCTTGGCGCGCCCGGCGCCGGCCGCTTCGAGCAGATCGAGCCGCGTCGCGTCGCCGTAGAAGATGCGAAACCCGAAGCGTCGCAGCACTTCGATGCTCTCGGGGTCGTGGTCGAGCACCGTGGCCCGCAGGCCACTCGCGAAGAGCAAGCGCCCCACGATCTGGCCGAAGCGACCGAAGCCCGCAATGATCACCGGCGCGTCTTCGCCCTCGATGGTGTCGTCAGGGCGCGCGTCTGCCAGCCCCGCGCGACGCGCCCAGGCCTCGGCGGCCATCACCAGGAGCGGCGTCATCGCCATCGAGAGCGCCACCGTGAGGGTGAGGAGCTTGTCCCACTGGCCGGGCATGATGCGCGCGTCTCGGGCGACGCCGAAGATCACGAAGGCGAACTCGCCGCCTTGGGCCATCACCGCGGCGAAGAGCAGGCCCTGCGGGTTCGGACCTTCGGTCATCTTCGTGAGCCGCGCCACCGCGTAGAGGGCCCCCGCTTTGAGCGCTGTAAAGCCCAAGACCAGGCCCAAGACGAGCCACGGTTGGTTTCGCAACAGCGCGAAATCGATCGACATGCCCACGGCGATGAAGAACAAGCCCATCAAGAGCCCCTTGAAGGGCTCAATGTCGGTCTCAAGGGCGTGCCGGTACTCGCTCCCCGCGAGGAGGACGCCCGCGAGAAAGGCGCCGAGGCCCATCGAGATGCCGACCCGCTCCATCACCCGCGCGATGCCCACCACGAGGAGCAGCGCGAATGCCGTCGACAGCTCGCGCAGGTGCGTGTTCGCGATGAGCCGCAGCGCGGGGCGCGTCGCGTAGCGCCCGAGCACCACCACCGCGAAGATCGCACCGAGCACTTTGAAGAGCCCCGCGAGGCCCCCGCTCTGATGCGACGACACCTCGACCGCCAAGAGCGGCACGATGCCCACCAGCGGGATCGCCGCGATGTCTTGAAACAACAAGATGCCGAACGAGGCCCGACCCATCGGAGAGCCCAACACCCCCCGCTCTTTCATGGTCTGCACCGCGATCGCCGTCGACGACAGCGCGAGCGCGAGCCCCGCCAAGGTGGCCGCGCGCCAAGGCAGCCCCACCCCGAGGGCGCCGAGCACGAGGAGCGCGCCGCAGAGACCCATCTGAAGCGCGCCCCCGCCGAAGACCGCGCGACGCATCTGCCAGAGCCGCGACGGTTCAAGCTCAAGCCCGATGAGGAACAGCATCAGCACCACGCCGAACTCGGCGAAATGCAGAATGGTTTCAACATCTTCGACGAGCTTCAGGCCGTAGGGCCCGATGAGACACCCCGCGGCGAGGTACCCGAGCACCGAGCCGAGACCGAGCCGCGCGAAGATCGGCACCGCGACCACCGCGGCCGAGAGGTACACCACCGCGTCGGTGAGAAGTGAGCGTTCGTGCATGGTAAGTGTCAGCTCCTCACGAGGGCCATGACCCGGGCGCGATACTCGGCCGCCACGGTGTCGAGGTGAGCGTCTGAGACCTGGTGCGCGTGAAAGAGCACCATCGGGTCGAGCCAGCGCATCGCGCAGAACCGCGCCGTCTGCTCGACCCCGGGCACGAAGCGCTCGAACGCGAAGCCGTGAACCCCGTCAGGGTGATAGCCCGACTCGTGGGCCCCGGCGGTGGTCATCCACAGGCAGGCCTTGCCCGCGAGCGCGCGCCCCCCGCCGTAGGCCCACCCGCGGGTCAGCACCTTCTCGAACCACAGCTTCATCATCGCCGGCGGCGCGTACCAGAAAATCGGATGCTGCCACACCACCGCATCACACGCCGAGAGCGCGCGCTGCTCGGCCTCGACGTCGATGTTGAAGTCTGGGTACCGCTCGTAGAGCGAGTGAATCTCTACGTTTTCGATGCCCCCTAGGGCCCGCAGGAGCCGCGCGTTGGCGCGTGACCGGGCGGGATACGGATGAGCGTAGACCACAAAAACCCGCGACATGGTGCCAGACCATACACGCTCCGACGCCGAGGCGAGCCCCTCCGTTCGGTCAGTCTCGTCGCGAGGGCCTCCGGGCCAAGGTCAGACTTTGTCGAACACGGCGACGAGCTGCTCCATCCACGCCACGAGGGCGCCGTCGGGGCCGTACAGATGCCCGAGCGTCGAAGCGTACCCGTCGCCCGCGGTGACCGCGCGGGCCTCGAAGAAGCACCACGCCTCGGGGGGCGGCGCGTCACCGACGAGGTGCGCCGTCCACCGTACGGTGCTGGCCATCGCGCCCCCCTGGGCCATGGGCAACACCGGCGCGGGCCACGCGTCGAGAAGCCCCAGCACCGCTTCGTCGCCGCGGGCCTCGGTGCCGTGTCGACAGTGCCCACCGCAGAGGGCCTCGGCGGCGCCTGTGAAGGGCGGCTCGCCGACGCTCCAGCGCAGCGCCATGTGCTGAAGAAACGCTGGCGAGACGCCTTCGATGTAGCCCACCGCGATGCCCTCGGGCGGCGTCGGCGCACGCGACGGCGCGCGCACGACGAGCGCAGAGTCGCGCGGCGCCCCGAAGGTCGTGGTCACCCGCGCGCAGAGCGCGCCGTCTTGCGAGAAGCGCGTCTCGGCTTGGGTCATGAAGCGCCCCTCGCGCAAGAGCTCGGTCTCGGCCACCACCGGCACCTCGGCCTTCACAGGGCCCAAGAACTGCGTGTCGACTGAACGAACGATGCGCGCGTTGTGCACGAGTCGGCGCACCAGGCGCACCCCCGCTGCGGTGACGAGCCCGCCGAAGGTCGCGCGCCCCTGCGCCCACGAGGCCGGGATGCTGTTCGTGTACCGATTTTCGCCCAACTCAGCCCATCGAAGCATGGATTCGAAGCTCGTCATCGCGGGGCGATATACCATCACGGCGTCGGGGCGCATTCGCGCGACCCGCATCGACCCAGAGAGGGCTATGACATTGCAACGGTATCGTCACCTCGCGCGCGTGCTCTGCGCCGCGCTCCTCACCGCAGCGTGCGGCGACTCTCGCTCGGTGGTCGGCGGCCCTGACGCATCGTCAGACCTCGGCCCCGCAGACACCGGCCCCGCAGACACCGGCCCCGCAGACACCGGCCCCGCTGACACCGGCCCCGCCGACACCGGCCCCGCTGACACCGGCCCCGCTGACACCGGCCCCGCTGACACCGGCCCGCGCTGCGCGATGGGCGAGACGGTCTGTGGCGCTGGCTGCGTCGACACCGCGACGAGCCTCGCGCACTGCGGGCGCTGCGACAACGCGTGTCAGACCCGGGCCAACACCACCGCGACCTGCGCCGCGGGCGCCTGCGGCTTCACCTGCAACGCGGGCTTCGGCGACTGCGACGGCGACGCCAGCAACGGATGCGAGACCGACCTCAGCACCAGCGCGGCCCACTGCGGCACCTGCGCGAACGCCTGCGCGATCGCAAACGCGACCTCGGCCTGCGTGGCCGGGCGCTGCGGCATCACGGCCTGCAACGACGGCTTCGGCGACTGCGATCTCAGCGCCGCCAACGGGTGCGAGATCTCGCTGGCCGCCGCCTCCGAGCACTGCGGCGGGTGCGGGATGCGATGCGCTCCCGGCAACGCCGTCGGCGTCTGCACGAACCGAAGCTGCGAGGTCGCGAGCTGCACCCTCGGCTTCGCCAACTGCGACGCCAACGCGGCGAACGGCTGCGAGGTCGACCTGCGCACCACCGTCACGCACTGCGGCGCCTGCAACCGCGCCTGCGCCAGCGGCCAGGTCTGCTCGGCCGGGGTCTGCACCTTCGTGTGCACGCCTCCTGAGGTGTCGTGCTCTGACGGGTGCGCCAACCTCACCAACAGCGTCGCCCATTGCGGCGCCTGCGGCACGGCGTGCCCCGCCCGCGCCAACGCGACGGCGGTCTGCGCGAACGGCGCCTGCGGCATCGCGTGCGGTACGGGCTTTGACAACTGCGACAACGACGCCACCAACGGCTGCGAGGCGCCGCTCAACACCACCACCCACTGCGGCGCCTGCGGGCGCGGCTGCGCGGCCGCGAACGGCACCTCGGCCTGCGCGTCGGGCATGTGCGCCGTGGCCGCTTGCAACGCGGGCTTCGACGACTGCGATCGCATGCCGAGCAACGGCTGCGAGGCGAACCTCAGCAACTCGAACAGCCACTGCGGCGCCTGCGGCAACGCGTGCGCGAACGGCGCGACCTGCACCAACGGCAATTGCATCGCGGGCCCCACGGGCACGGGCTCTGACGGCGCCCTCACGCTCAGCACGGGCTCGCTGGTCGTGAACACCGTGCGGAGCCCCATCCAAGGCACCCAGGGCAACCGCACCCTCACCCTCGTCGCGCCGACGGGCTTCGCGCGGGGGCAGCGGGTGTTTCTTCATCAGACCCAGGGCGGCTCTGCGGGGCGCTACGAAGTGCGGCAGATCGTGGCCCTCACCGGCGGCACCGCGACCCTCGACGCGCCGCTCACGGGCGACTACGTGACCGACACCACCAGCAGCCGCGCCCAGGCCGTGGTGATGCCGCAGTACAGCGCCGTGACCGTGTCTGCGGGCACCGTCAACGCCCCCCCGTGGGACGGCAGCACCGGCGGCATCATGGCCTTCTCGGTGCAGCGTCAGATGATCGTCTCGGGCGGCGAGTTCAACATGACCGGCCGCGGGTTTCGCGGGCGCGCCCGGGTCGACCAGTCGAACCGCGCGGGCGAGCAGGGCGAAGGCACCCTCGGCGTCGGCAGCCAGGCCACTTCGGCCAACGGCAACGGCGGCGGCGGCGGCGGGCGCATCCCCTGCGAGTGTTGTTGGGCCGGCGGCGGCGGCGGCGGCGGGCACGCCACGGGCAGCACCGACGGCAGCAACGGCGGCGCGACGTGCCAGCCGGGCGGCATCGCGGGCCTGGCAGTGGGCACGCCCGAACAGGCGCAGACCATCTTCTTCGGCGGCGCGGGGGCCAACGGCGGCGCCGACGAAGACGGCTACGGCTCACCCGGCGCCAACGGCGGCGGGCTCATCTACGTGATCGCGGGCGACCTCCTGCTCACGGGCGGCGGCGTCCGCAGCAACGGGCTCGCGGGCGCGCCCGAGTTCAACTACGCGGGGTGCGGCTCGGGCGGCGGCGGCGGCGGCGCGGGCGGCGCGATCTACCTCCGCGCGGCGACGGTGGTGCTCAACAGCGGCATCATGAGCGCGACCGGCGGCACCGGCGGCGACGACCCGAACAACTGCGGCCGCCCCGGCGGCAACGGCTCGCCGGGGCGCATCACCATCGCGGGCGCGAGCATGGTCACCGGCACCAGCACGCCCACCTACGTCGCCGCACCTTGACACACCTCGGGCTCAGAGCCCCGAGAAGAGCGCCCCGAGGCTGAGACCCAGCGCCTCGGCCACCGCGGTCAGCACCCGCACCGTCGGGCTCTGACGCCCCGTTTCGACCCGCTGAAGATACTGAACGCTCACCCCGCTCCGCAGCGCGAGCTGCCCGAGGCTCAGGTGCCGCGCGTCGCGGAGCGCACGCACCCTGCGCCCGAGCGTCGTGGGGCGGCGAGACGGGGCCGCGGGAGGCGTTCGGAGCTCGCCCACGACCAGATCGACCACGGTGACCGAGAGGGCCCCTGCGAGGGCTGCCAGGGCCCCGAGGCGAGGGTCGACCTCACCCGCTTCGAGCCGTTGCAACTGACGCGCGCTGGTGTTCGCACGCGGCGCGAGCGCGTCGAGGGTGAAGCCCCGCTCGATGCGCATCGCACGGACGCGCGCCCCAAGGGCCTCGCGCAGACTGGGGTGAGCCGCATCGGGTGAGCGCATGCCTCGTCAAGACGCCGCGCGGCCCGAACTCTGACGGTGAGGGTCGCCCCCCCACGGGAGGGGTCAACAAAGACAGCCGAACGCGGCCGTTCAGCCCTTGAGCGGCAGCGCGAACCCGAGATGAAACGGGATGCCCGCGAGGTCAGCACGCGCCGACACCTGGAGCACCACCTGGCGGGCCCCGCCCTCGGCGGCCACCACCTGCGCCTCAAGCCGCGCACTCTCGCGCGCCGACGGGAAGAGGAACACCTCGCTCGCCTGCTCGAACAACAGCTTCACCTCGGCCTCTTCGGCCCCAGCCGGGAGCTGCGCCAGCACCCACCGCGCGAACCGCACGATGCGCCCCGTCAACACCTGCGCCGAGAGCGGCACGAGGTCGCTCCCGCCGCGCACCGTCGAGGCCGCCGAGAGCACCAGCACGTCAGAGTTGCGCGAGCTCCCGAGCCCGATGATGCCGAGCTCGTTGAGCCGCGTCTGCGCGCGGATCGACAGGAAGGCCTCGGTCGGCACGAGCATCCCCGCGTCGCGGCCCACCGGCAACTCATACGCGCCGCCCGTCTTGAGCGCCCCGGTGGCCCCCAAGATCCGCGCGAAGGCCCCCGAGCGGTGATAGCTCGACGCCAGCATCGCCGCGAGCGCCGCCGAGGCGTGACCGAACACCACGCGCTTGGCCGAACCCGTGCCCTCCATCCGAAGCACCGGCCGGTTGAAGGCCACGGCCAGCCACCGTGACGCCTCGTCGGCGCGGAGCTCGCTCCACCACGCCGGGAGCGACCCGTCATCGGCCTCGATCTTCGCCCCGACGGCCTGAACGTCTTGCCCGAACAGCGCCTCGGTGACGCTCACCACCACCGGCGCGTCGGCGTCGGCGCCGAGGTTCGCCAGCGTCGTCAGCGCCTCTTGCGAGTTCACCGCGTCGAAGACGAAGAGCGCATCGGGCCCCTCTTCTTCGGGCACCTCGGGCAGCGCCCCGCGCAGCGCCTCGGCGGCGTCGCCGGCGGCCACGTCGAGCACCTCGATCTGCATGCCCGAGCCCACCGGCGCGCTGTCGACCACGAGCTTCAGCGAGCGCCAGGCCCGCTCGACCGCCGCCGCCTCGGGGGCGTTCAAGAGCTCGACCGCCGTGGCGTACAGCTCTGCTTCGAGCACATCGCGCCCCGCGCGACCCACCCCCGCGGTCACCGCCGCGGTGCCCCCGCTCGGGCGCATCGCCTTGATAAAGCTCGACACCGCCGCGGTCGGCGTCTGCGGAGCCGCCGGCGCCACCGGGGCCCCCACCAGCTCGTCGAGCATCGAGCCCGAGGCCGCAGGCGCGTCGGCCTTCGGAGCCGCCCCCTGGGCTGCGGGCGCGGTCACGTTCAGCTTCGCGCGCAGCGTGGCCGCGAGCTTGCCGTCGCCCACGAGCTCGACCACCCGCGCCACCGCGGCGCTCGCCTCGGGGCGCTTCGTCGCGTCGGCCTGACCCAACGCCTGCGAGAGCTCGCTCAGCCCCTTCAGCAACGGATGGGTCGCCACCAGCTCGTTCACCTGGAAGGCCTTGAGCGACGAGAAACTCAGAGAATATCGGCGCTTCGCGTCAGCCCCGAGGCGATCGTTGATCTCAACGTCGACCCTCAGCCCTGCGCCTTCGAGCACCTCGCCGAAGGTCGCCGGAGAGACCTTGAACCGCGCCCCTGAGGGTGATGGGCGAAAGGCCCCCGCCACCAGCCATCGAACCCGCACGCCATCGGCGCTCTCACTCGCTGCCATCGCTCCGCTCCGTCTTTGGGGTCACTGGGTAGATTGTGTGCGATTCAACGGCCCGACAGGTCACTCGACCCCGCCGTCAATGAAGTCTGCGTAGATCGACTCTTCTTCGACGTCGGCGTCGGGCACATCGACCGCCGAGGCGTCGTAGGCGGTGCCCGCGTCGGCGACGTTGGTGCGCGCGTTCACGTGCAGCACGCGAAACCACAGCGAGTTGTCGCTGGCCACGAAGGCGTCATTCTGCACATAGATGGCGCGATCTTGCCCCGCACGGCGAAACACCCGCGCGGGCACGTCGGGGCGACGCGGGTCGAGGTCGCTCACGATCACCTGCTCGTGCACCTGGACGCCCGCCCCGAGGTACTGCAACTGCGTCTGAAGGTCGAAGGTGCGATCGAGCCCCGTGTCGCCCAACCGCACGGTGCGTCGCTTGGCGAACTCGAAGCGCGCCGGGCCGAGGCATCGCCCGCCCGCCGTGCGAAGCGGCTCGGCCACGAAGCGATCGCCACGCAACAACATAAAGCGCGCCTGCCGACGACAGGTGGTGAGGTCGGCGTCGTTCTCGCACACCTCGCCCTCACCGATCAGCACACGGCGCGTGCCCACGTTCTGAAGCCGCAACCGCACCCGCTGGGGGAAGGTGCGGAGCGTACCCATCGCGCGCACATGCACCCGGTTGCCCTCAAACTCGGTGAGCGCCACCGGGCCCACCGCCTCGCCGTTGCGAAAGCGATCGACGATCACCCAAACGAGCCTGAGGTTGCCCTCAAGCCGGCTCACCTTCACGTCATCTTCGGTGATGGGCCGCTGCGGGATGGGCACCCCCGCGGCGTTCTGCTCTTCGATGTCAGTCTCCCAACAGCGCACCGAGGGCTCGCGCCACGAGATCGAACGCCCCGTACAATCGACCGCGTTGCCGGGAGCGATGCCGGGGTTGTACCCCCGCAACATCAAGCGCCCCCAGTTGTCGGCGCGCAAGGTCGGCATCGCGCCCGCCCGGCTCTGCGGCACCTCAAGGTTGCAAAGCGAAGGGCGCGGCAACGGAGCCACCGTCGGCTGCGGACGCCGCGACGAGCACGCCGACGACGCGCCCACCACGCCGAGCGCGAGCCCGAGGGCGATGCCCACGTAGCCCCCCAGACGCGACCCCTGCCCCTGCCCGATCTTCGTTTGTTCTCCGCGCTGCATGGCTCTCGCTCGTGCTCTCGGTCTGTCACCGTTTTGGCGATCACAGCGGGCACCTCGGCCGAAGCCCCACCGCGTCTCGCTATGCCCTGTCGTCGTATCTCTCGGTCAACGTAGCGACGCCCTCGCGCCCCCTACGACGGCGCCTAGCGCCCACCCCCGGAGGGTACCCGCCGCACATCGGAATCTGCGAAATTCTCACCAAGGGCGGCGTTGTAGGCCCGCGCAAAATCACGCCCGAACACCGCCGCCGTAAGCTCTCGATCCTCCGAGAGCTCGTCGTGCACCTTCTCAAACTGTTGCCAGTTCGCGCGGTCTTTGAACAACCAGAACTGCGAGCCCCCCGCCGCCTCGGCCCCTTTGGCCAGGGCCGTCGGCGAGAGCCGGGTGTTCAACAGCTTGCGCACACCCTCCATCAGGCCCGAGAGCAGCGCCACCTGGTGCGTCATGATCTCAGCGAAGTGCCCCTTGAGCGCCCGCAAACGGGCGTCGCCGTCGGCCTTCCAATCGACGAGGTAGGCGAGCACCTGCCGCGGGTCGTTTGACTCATCGAGCGGGGTCGGGTCAGCCACCTTGCGGCTCACCCCGATCATCTCGGTGCCAAACTCATCATGGCTGCGCCGGAGCCCCGCATAGGCCGTCGCGAAGGTCTCAAGCGCGACGAGGATGCGCACCAGGAAGCCTTCGATCTCTTGCGCGCTCTGCGGCGGCGGCTGATGCGGCACGAGGTACTGCGCGAGCTGGGTCACCAGCTGCGAGGCCGTACCCCCGGCCGACGGGTCGGCCACCCGAGCCCCCTGCGACTGCGCCAGCGACTGCAACTGCTGCTCGCGCGCCGCTTCGGGGAAGGCCTCAACAAAAGCCTCGATGGCCACCGCGTACTGGTTCGGCGGCATCGACCGCAGCGTCGCCGCGAGGTTGTTGTAGAGCTCATTCCACCCCTGGCGCCAAGCGGCATACCCTGGGCGGAGCTGCGCCATCGCGCGGGCCACCGCGGGAGGCGTACGCGACGCCTGAGAGCTCTGATACCCGCCCGCCCCGCCGCGACTCGCCCCCGCGTTCTGGGTCTGCTCAAGGATGGCCGCCGCGTCGAGCATCATGGTGCTGCTCGCGTCACCTTCGAGCGAGGGGTGCCCGTGGCCGCCCTGCTGCCCTTGACCGAAACCGACAGACTGCAAGAGCGAGTCTTGCTGCGCCTGGTGCTCTGAGACATCGGCGAGGTTAAACGTGATGCGGAGCCGCCCGAGGAGAAACTCCATGTCGGCGTGGGTCACCGGCACGGGCACGTTCTTGCCGAGCTTCTGCCCCCCGACGACGGTGCCGTTGGTGCTCCCGAGGTCGTAGAAGGTCACGCTCGAACGATCGAACTGCACCACCGCGTGCCACTGCGACACGAAGCCAAACTTCAAGGGCAGGTCGTTGAGCGGGTTACGCCCCACACGCACCGGCGAACGGGTGAAGTGAAACGACTTCGATGTGCCGTCATCCAGGTTGTCGACACGCACCAGGAGCGCCAGCATCGTGAGATAGACTTTCCTACGAAATGAGGGGCTGAAACGACGCGCGAGGGCTAAGCGAGGGCACAGCGCACACCGGCCGGCAGCCCCACCGCCAAAACCGCGGCGACCCTATCACAGCCCCCCAGCACCTTGGGTGCCCAATCGCACCCCCGAAGAAAAGCGCAGCCCCTCGCTTGACGCGCGCTTGGGGGTGACTCTGGGTGTCTCCGTCGCTGAGAGACAGCGGGCTCGAAGCGCTCCCCACCGCCGTGCAAACGTGGGCCGAATGGTCGGCTCTACGGCGCCTCGCGGTGCGGCCACCGAGCGCCCCCATCGCCTCTCGCGCGGAGTCATCACCATGTTGAGCATCTGGCGTCCCTTCGGTTTTGCAGGCAACAACGGCATCGACCGTGAGTTTGAGCGTTTCTTCGCCGACGGCGCGTCGCCCCGGCACACCTTCGAGGCGCCCGCCGAGATCTACGAGACCGAGACCGAGCTCTCGCTGAAGGTCGACCTCCCCGGCGTGGCCGACGCCGACCTCCAGGTGGGCGTCGAGAACAACGTCTTGACCGTGCGCGCGGCGCGTCGCCCGAACACCCCGGCCAACGCCGACAGCGAGGGCAACCGCGCGAGCTATCACCTCACCGAGCGCGGCTACGGCGTGGTGACCCGCTCGTTCAGGCTGCCCACCCGGGTCGACACCGAGCAGGCCAGCGCCCGCTTCGACCGCGGCGTGCTGACCATCTCGCTCCCGAAGCGCACCGAGGCCCGGGCCCGCACCATCGAGGTGAAGGTGCAGAACGCCTCGTGACCCACTTCTCGCGTCACCGGGGCCCGTGCGAGGCTCACCCTGCCACCCATGAAGCCCCTCTTCGACGCCCTCTATCACCCCCACGAAGACCGCCTCGAAGCGCCCCCGGGCAGCCTCGCCGCCCTCTGCCCGGGCGCCCGCTTCGCGCCGCTCACCCACGCCCGCGCGCTCACCCTCTGGCTCGACCCCCGGGGCCTCCTGCGCCTTGACCGCAGCCCCACCGAGCGCCCTGGCGTCGAGCGCGTGAGCCTCTGCCTCGACGACGACCCGCTCCACGCGCCAGGCACCGCCCGACGGGCCCTCGCGCTCAGCCAGCACCTCGTGCGGAGGGCCGCCCACGACGCCCGCGGCGCCCTCGTCGAGGCCGTGATGGCCTTCGAGCTCTGCCCCGAGGTGCCCCCGGGCCTCGAAGCCGCCCCCCGGGCCCTGGAGCGGGCGCGCAACACCCTCACCTGGGCGGTCGAGCGCATCGACCCGCTCGACGCCCCGTGCGCCCCTGAACCGCTCAGCGCGCTTCTCTATCCTACAGTTCACTACGCCCGCGCGCGGGCGGCCCAGACAGGCGCCACGGTCTCGACCCGGATCGACGCCGACGCGACCCTCGCCGCCCCCGCGAGAGGCCTCGACGCCGCCCTCCGCGGCCTCGTCGACAACGCCCTCCATCACGGCCAGGCCCGGGCCCTCACGGTGATCGCCCAAACCGAAGGAGATCGCCTGGTGATCGGCGTCGAAGACAACGGCCGCGGCGTCGCCCCTGCGGTCGCCCCGCACCTCGGGCGGGTTGTTCAAGCCGCCGGACAGCGCGGCGGATCAGGCCATTGGTTCAGTGTGCAGGTTTCAAACATGCTTGAAGGTGTGTTCAGCCTGGAATGGGGCCCAAATCAGCCGACTCGGGCTGTGCTGAAGGTGCCCATCGGTCGATAATTCAGTCACCGTTCGACGGTTCGATCACTCATTGTCTTGCCCAGAGCCCCTTCGGTGACCGACGACGCTCAGTGCGACCCCGGGTATGTATTCCATTCTCCTCATTGAAGATGATGCGTTCGAATCGCGGACGGTGATCGACTTCCTCCAGCAAGCCGGTCACCAGGTGTCGCATGTGACGAGCGCCGAAGAGGGCATGGCTGCGCTCGACCGCGAGCTCCTCGACGTGGTGCTTCTCGACCTCTCGCTCCCTGGCATGGGCGGCTTGGAGTTTCTACGCGGCATGGGCAACGACGGCCCGCCTGTGATCGTGGTGAGCTCGAACGCCGACGTCGGCTCGGTGGTCGCGGCGATGCGCGCCGGGGCCGCAGACTACGTCTCAAAGCCGCTGACGTTTAAGACGCTGGCGCACCTCCTTGACCGGGTGGTCGAGATGGCGCGCCTCCGCCGTCAGGTCGACCGGCTCGAGCGCGAGGTCATCGGCGACCCCGACCCTGCCCGCACCACCTACGCGCCGGCGATGCGCCGCTGCCTCGATATGGCCCAGCGCTTCGCCCGCAACGGCGAGAGCGCGCCGGTGCTCCTCGTGGGCGAGAGCGGCGCGGGCAAAGAGGTCATCGCGGCGTACCTCCACCGCAATTCGTCGCGGGCCCGCGGGCCCTTCGTGCGCATCAACGTCGCGGCCATCCCAGACACGATGATGGAGGCCGAGCTCTTCGGCGCCACCCGCGGCGCCTTCACCGACGCGCGCCGCGACCGCCAGGGCTTCTTCTCGGCCGCCCAGGGCGGCACGCTGCTCCTCGACGAGATCGCCGAGATGCGCATCGACCTTCAGACCAAGCTGTTGCGCGCCATCGAGACCAAGCGCTTCTACCCCGTGGGCGCGACCCGCGAGGTGGCCGCAGACGTGCGCATCATCGCCGCGACGAACAAAGACCCGAACCTCGCCATCGAGAGCGGCCAGCTACGAAAAGACTTGTACTTTCGCTTGGCTACGATGGTCCTCCACCTGCCGCCCTTGCGCGAGCGCACCGAAGACATCGCCCCCATCGCGCGCTCGGTGCTCTCGGGGCTGCGACGCCAGACCCGCCGCGGCCCGCGCGATTTCTCGCCCGAAGCCATCGCCGCGATGGAGGCCTACCCCTGGCCCGGCAACGTGCGCGAGCTTCGCAACGCCATCGAGCGCATGGCCATCCTCTGTGACGGCGACATCATCACCCCCGACGACCTCGAAGTCTGCGGCATCTTCGCTTGGGTGGGCATGAACACCGTCTCGAAGACCAGCACCTCGTCGGGCGAGTGGCCCGTGGCGCCCTCGGGCCACACCGGCGGCTACCCCGCGATCCGCCCGCGGACGCCGACCGGCGCAGCCCCCAGCCTCGGCTCGTTGAACGCGCAGGCCCCGCAGGGTGCGACCCCGACCCTGGGCGCGAGCGCCGCGCAGACCCCGCAGGCTCCGTCGCCGGCCCCGCTCCCGCCGAGCGGAGCGAGCGAGGCCCTCGACGTGGTGGTGCGGCGGGCCGCCGAATTGGCTGAAAGACAAGCGATTCTGACCGCGCTGGCGCAGACCGGCAACAACCGCACCCGGGCCGCCGACGCCTTGGGCATCTCGCGCTCGACGCTCTGGCAGAAGATGCAGCGGTACGGCATCAGCGACAGCTGAGCGCGGCACCGTACGGCGAACGCTTGTCGGTTATCGAAGAGGGTTGAGAGAGGCTTCGGCCCGCCTGGGGGCCCCTCGCACGGTCACGAGAGGCCCCAAAGGGGGCGCCGGGGGCTCACTCGGCCGAGGCGACCGCTTCGGCGCTCACGGGCACCGTCGACTCGTCGAACTCGATGCGCCACTCGCCGGTGGGGCTCAGGCCGATGTTGAGCACCCGCGGGAGCGGGCCCTCGCTCATGCGCTCAAGGAGCACCCGCGAGGTCGCCGGGATGAGCGACCCGCGGAGGATGTGCTCGACGTTACGCGCGCCGGTCTCGGCCTCGGTGCAGCGCTTGGTGATCTCGTCGACGAGCTCGTCTGAGAAGACGGTCTCGAGCTTGTGCGAGGTGTAGAGCCGCTTGGCCAGACCGTTGAGGCGCATCTGGGTGATCTCGCGCATGATGCTCCGCGAGATCGGCGCATACGGGATCACCGTCATACGCGCGAGGAGCGCCGGCTTGAAGTGCTTCGAGAGGATCGGCCGAATGTGGTTCACCACCTCTTCGACGGTGGGCATCTCGTCGCGGTCGTAGACCTTCATGATCTCGTCGGTCGCGAGGTTCGACGTCAAGATCATGATGGTGTTACGGAAGTTGATGTGACGCCCCTCGCCGTCTGACAGGCTGCCCTTGTCGAAGACCTGGTAAAAGAGGTTCATCACGTCGAGGTCGGCCTTCTCGACCTCATCGAGGAGCACCACGCTGTACGGGCGCTGGCGCACGGCCTCGCTCAACACGCCGCCCTCGCCGTACCCGACATACCCCGGGGGCGAGCCGATGAGCCGCGAGACGGTGTGCTTCTCTTGGAACTCCGACATGTTGATGGTGGTCATGAAGCGCTCGCCGCCGAAGATCGCGTCGGCGAGGGTGATCGCGGTCTCGGTCTTGCCGACGCCCGACGGGCCCACAAAGAGCAGCACGCCCTGCGGCTGATGCGGGTTGTTGATCCCGGCCTGGGCGATGCGAATGGTCTCGGCCACGGTCTTGATCGCGTGCTCTTGACCCCTGACCCGCTCGCGGAGCCGCTCTTCGAGCGAGAGCAGCACCGCGACGTCGTCTTTCTGCATCTTGCCCACGGGGATGCCCGTCCAGTCGCCGACGACCTTGGCGATCACGTCGGGGTCGACGTCGGCGTGAACCAACGCGGGCTTGCCCTTCACCGCGTCGTAGGCCGCAATGGCCTCGTGCAGCGCCGCGCGGGCCGCCGTGACCTCGTCGGCCTCTTTGACCTCGGCGGCCTTCTTGCGGGCCTCAAGGAGGCTCTTCACGGCGTCTTTCTCAGCATTCCACCGTGTGACGAAGTCTTCGATCGAGGCCTCGGTCTTGGCGATCTTCTCAACGAGCTTCGCGAAGGCCTCTTCGTCGACCTTGAAGCCCGCCGCCCGGTCGCGCTCCAGCGCGTCGCGCTCGCGGTGGTTGTTCTGGAGCTGAACCTCCATGTCGGTGAGCTCATCGGGCTTGGCGTCGAGGTTGATCTTCACCCGCGCGCAGGCCGTGTCGAGGAGGTCGACGGCCTTGTCGGGCAGCTGCCGCCCCGAGATGTACCGATGCGAGAGCTTCACCGCCGCGACGATCGACTCGTCACGGATGGGCAGCCCGTGGGCCTTCTCGAAGGTCGCCCGGAGCCCGCGCAGCATGAGCACCGCGTTCTCTTCTGACGGCTCATCGACGGCCACGGGTTGGAAGCGCCGCGCCAACGCCGCATCGCGCTCGAAGTACTTCTTGTACTCGGCCCAGGTGGTGGCCGCGATGGTGCGCAACTCGCCGCGCGCAAGGGCAGGCTTGAGCAGGTTGGCCGCGTCGCTGCCGCCCTGAGCGCCCCCCGCGCCGATGATGGTGTGGGCCTCGTCGATGAAGAGAATGATCGGCTTCGGCGAGGCCTTCACCTCGGCGATGACGTTCTTCAAGCGGTTCTCGAACTCGCCCTTGACGCCCGCGCCCGCTTGGAGGAGCCCGAGGTCGAGCCCCAAGAGCTCAACATTCTTGAGCTGCTCGGGCACGTTGCCCTCGATGATGGCGATGGCGAGCCCCTCGACGAGGGCGGTCTTGCCCACGCCGGGTTCGCCCACGATGATGGGGTTGTTCTTGCGGCGACGCGCGAGGATGTCGACCATCTGCCGAATCTCAAGATGGCGCCCGAAGACCGGGTCGATCTTGCCGGCCTTGGCCTTGGCCGTGAAGTTCTCGCAGAAGCGCTGGAGGTTCTCGCCGGTGCCGCCCGGGGCCGCCGCGCCCGCGATGGCGCCGCCCGGGCCGCTGCCCCCGCCCGCGGCCTGGGCCACGGCGGTGACGGCCTCGCCCGACTCCTTCGAGGGCGCCACGAGGTCGAGGAATTCTTTCTTCAGCTCAAGCCGCGGGATCGACTCAAGCTCGGTGAGCGTCTCGGCGCTGTACTTCGCAGTGTTTGAAATAAACTGCTGAATCACATGCCCGGAACGCAGCTTGCCCGCATCTTGTTCGAGCGAGGCCACCGTCCATGCGTCTTCGAGGAGCTGGTAGATGCTCGCTGAGAACACGGGCTTGCCTGCGTTGCCAGTGCGGAGCCCCGAGAGGATCTTCTCAAGGCGCCCCACGAGGCGAACGCGGTCTTGCCCGTAGTGATGCATGATGCGCGCGGCGTCACCGTCTTCACTCTCGACGAGCGCGAGCAGCAAGTGCTCGACGGTGATCTCGTAGCACCGGGCGTTGAAGGCTCGGCCCACCGCCGACTCAAGGGCCTTCACGCCTGTGGGGGTCAAACGACGAACGATGGTCTTCGGCTCGACTAGCAACGCCATGACTGTGCCCCTCCCTCAGGGCGATGATGATGGGAGACTGCTACCCGTCGACGCAGAAACCTCTGCTGACGACGACGTGATCGACGGCACCGGCACGATGACCCGGGTCTCTTTGTCGGCGTTCACCGACACCCAGGTATCGAGGCCGAGCCGTGATGACTCATCTCGTTTCGAAGAAAGCCGAAGCGCGGGCGTCTCGCCCGGCGCAAGAATAAGCTCGACGTCGAAGTCGAGGGGGTCGCGCACATAGAAGGTGACGATCTCGCGAAGCTGCGCGAGCCCGTCGCCACCCGGCAAGAAGCGCTGAAACGCCCTGCGACGCAGGGGGCCCAAGATCAACCTGAACTTGCCCCCGCGGTCGAAAACCCGCCGCCCGATGACCATGTCTTCACCGAGGGTGGTGTTGGCCACCCCGAGCCGCACGAGCTGGCGCTCGTCGATGGTCACCCAACGCCCTACGAATTGCTCGATCCCCACGGCGGCGCCGTTAAGAATGTGCTCGAGGGTGTCGCTCACCACGGCCACGAGGCCCGAGGCCGTGCGCGAGCGCGTGGCCAGCAAGGGCGCAAGGCGCAAGAGCGTGCCGAGGGCGACGTTCGCGAAGGGTCGCTTGTCGTTCCACACGTCGACGCCGGCGAGCGAGAGCACCCGCATCGACCATGCGTCTTTCGACTTCGAGTGGTAATCCGTGACGTAGCTGTACTTGCTATGAGCGCGGTAAAAGAGCGACAAAATCCGATGGTGAAAGATATCGAGGAACTGCTTCTGTGTTGAGCGATCGGGGTCTTCGAGCAACACCTCTTCGAGCATGTAGCCAGGCAGCGGCGACACCGTGCCCGTGAGCCCGAGAAAGGTCGTGGTGATCTCGTAGAGCGGCGCCTCGACGCCCTCGGGCGTGTCGCCGACGTGACGCTCTCGGGTGATCACCCGGCTCACGTCGCTGGTCGAGAACGACAACGCGGCGTCATGCTTGAAGCGGATCGCCTCACGCCCCACCGGCCCGTCAGAGCCGATACGCTCGGCGCCCTGCTCGGCGGTAGCCCGCTCAAGGATCTCAACCGCGCGATAAAAGCTCACGCGGCGCGGCGAACCAAGGACGTAGTCGACCAGCGATTTCACAGAACCGGCTGCTGGCCTGCTTTGGCCTTCCACGAGTACTCCGCCTGTGAGGGGTGAGATTTGACCTTGAGCTCGCAGAAGGTGTTGACCCCCGCGTGGGCCGCCAACACCTCATCGAGCACCGAGGCAAACAGGTAGAGATCGCCTTCGCCCGCGTAGCTGCTCTCGTCGAGCTCTAGGGTGATGCCGATGCCGCGCACCGGCACGCCCCGCACCAGCCGCTCGACCGGCCGCGTTGCCACCGAGCGGAGCCCCTCGATCCGAAGGCGGTTGGCGCGCGCCGCCTGACGGTCGACCAAGGCTTGAAAATTGTAGATCTCAAGCAACGACCTGAGGCTCTCGACCTCGGCAAGCGCGCGGTAGTTGAGCGCGAGGTGCGCGATCAGACGCCAGTGCAGCGCCTGGCCGAAGGGCGGCCGCACCGGCACCGTCACCGGCGTGATGTTCTTAAAGCGCGCGAAGGGCGGAGACCCCGGCGCGGGCACCGACACGTCGCCCACCTTGAGCTGCGTCGGCAGACCTCGGTTCGTACACGTCAGCTCGATCGAGAGCGTCTCTTCGACCGCAGGCACCGAGATGTCGCGGGGCGTGTGCAGCGACAGGTACACATCGACGCCCTCATCAAGCGGAGAAGTCGCCCGCCGCGCGCGATAGTACGAAGGCACATCTTCGGGCGAGATGGCGTGAAGGTAGTCGAAAAAAGGGCGGTACTCGCGGCGCTCGGTGCGCCCGGCCTGGAGGCCCGTCACCTTGTCGACCGAGTAGATCTCGCTGTGCCGCGGGTCGATCTCAGAGGCCCTGAGGAGGTACTCGTGCGCGAGCGGGTCGACCTTCACAGGGTCGGCGTCGACGGCGAAGAGGTTGATCGCCGGGGTGCAGTGCAGCTTGATGATGTCTTTGCCGATACGCGACGGGAGCGCCGGCGGCCGCTCAAACTGGAAGACGATCTCGAAGCGGTCTTCGGCCCGTGAGAGCGCCGCGTCGAGCCCCTTCACGTCGAAGAAGAGAAACTTGCTCGGAAGCGAGAAGAACTCTTGGAGGTTGCGATACCCCGCGGGCGCGAGGCGCGGCCACGGCAACATCGCGTTGGTCGGGTCAAAGCCCGCAGGGCGGAGCGCCGCGCGGCCGAGCTCGATGCCCTTGGCGCCCTGTGAGAGACCGCGCACTTGCACCGAGCGCAGGTGGTGCATCATCCACAGGTAGATCATCGTGCCGACCGCGGGGTCAGCCTGGACGAAGAAGCGCAAGCCGTCGGCGTGGAAGACCGCCGCGCGACCGGCCTCGTGGGTCTGGAGCTGCAAGCGAATCGTCGGATACGACGGCTGCGCGGTGTCATGAACGACGTCGGTGAGGGTCACCGGAACGAGGTCGACGTCGCTGGTCGTGCGAAACCGACACGAGGTGCCCTCGACCGGCGTCGACGCCAACTCGGTGCCGCGGGCGATCTTCTGTCGCGACCGGAGGGCGCCCGCCACAGGGGTGAATTCGACGATCGTACAAGCCGGGAGCGTGCGCAGAAAGTGCGGGAGGAGGAGGTCGCTGAGGGTGTGGATGACCTCGGGCACGTCGTCGTCGAGGCGCTCTCGGATGCGCGCCGTGAGGAAGGCGAACCCCTCCATCAGACGCTCGACGTCAGGGTCGCCCCCCCGCTCGGCCAACATGCCGGCCATGTTCGGGAAGGCCTTGCCGAACTCGCGGCCTAGGTCACGAAGATAGGTGAGCTCGCTCTGGTAGTACTTGCTGAACACCCTGCTGCCATCTCCCGCGATTGTTCGTCAGGGTCGCCGACTGTGCCGCCCGGCACAAGCGCCCCAAAGAAAACTCACTTCACGCTCATGTGCCCCCCAGCCCGAAGCTGGGTCTCGAAGCGTACCGCCCCTTTGGCGTTCTTGGCAGCCAATTGAGCCGTGATCTGAAACTTCAGGGTCAGCACTTCTTCGTCTCTGACGTGCTGCACCACCACGTTCTTGAGGCGCGGCTCGTACTGAAGAATGGTCGCCCGGATCGACCGCTGAAGCACCTGGATCGACTCAGGGAAGTTGTGCACGAGGTCGGTGAAATCGACCACGCCGAAGTCGGGCACCGTGGGCGACTCGCCCTGCCGAGTATTCAGAAGCCCGCGAAGATGCTCGACAATCGACTCAAGCTCGTCGACCCGTACCCGCATCGGGTCGGGGGCCGCCATACGCTGCAAGATGCCTCGAACACCCATCGGTGACACCCAATCGGTCTAACGAAATGGCTCTACCGGGCCCACCGATGGCGGCGACCGACCCACGTCATCGCACGCCACCGTCGGCGGAGGGTAGCGCCCGAGGGGGCGGCTCTGTCAATACGCTCGACGCCCTCAACAGAGCTCTGCATCGCCCGCTGCGACGCGGGCCGATCAAGAGAGGTTGAGGGTTTTGAGAAGTGTTGATTCGGGTGAAATGGGTGTGCGATGTTGCACGGCGACAGCCGTCGGGCGGCGTGTGAGGCGGGTCGGTCCCGTCTCTGGCCGCGCGTGGGCCGCGGGGCGCATGAGGCGTCCTCCGCTTCGATGGGGAAGGTCAGACACCCGTGTTCAAACCGAAGCATCACCCCGGTCTCCGCCGCTTGCTTCTGTGCCTCGCGCTCGTGCCAATGGTGGCGCAGTGCCGGTCACAGTCGCAGAGCCCGCCGCCGGCAACCTGCGACCTACCGCAGAACGTTCATCTCGTGCTCCGCGGCTCTGATCGCCTGAACCCGCGCGAAGACTCACACTCGCTGCCGGTCGTCGTGCGGATCTACCAGCTCAAATCGATCGCCCGCCTCGAAGAGGCCGAGTTCGAGGCCATCTGGCATCGCGACCGCGAGACCCTCGGCGAAGACATCTTGAAGAGCGACGAGATGTACCTCCAACCCGGGCAGCGGCTCACCCGCGCGTTTCGCCGCGAAAACGAGGCCAACTACGTCGTGGCGGTGGCCATCTTCAGGCACCCCGCGGGCACGGCCTGGCGCACGATCTTCGAGCTCCCGCCGCCCCCCGGCGCCGAGCGCTGCGCCGCGCAGACCGCAGACCGCAACACGAACGCCCCTGCGGTGGCCGACCCTCGGTACGTCTTCCACCTCGAAGACTACTACATCGAACCGGGCGGCCCCGACGACGTCGACGACGCCGGCACGAGCGGCTCTGGGGGCCGCTTCAGGCTCCCGAGCACGGTGCCAGAGCCGCCCCGGGTGCCGCAGATCCCGCGGCCGCCGTCGTTGCCGAACGCGCCGTCGTTGCCGAGCGCGCCGCAGCTGCCGAACGCGCCGCAGTTGCCCAATGCCCCGTCGGTGCCGCGTGCGCCGACCTTTACGCCGCCGAGCGTGACGGGCCCGTCGATCTCGCGCGGCGCGGTGACCACCCGGGTGGTGTTCGGATGAAAGTACCGAATCGCGTCATCTGGTCTGAGGGCATGTTCATGTCGCCTCAGCACCTGCAACAGCTCGACCGCTACCACGAGGGGTACGCGGCCGCGCGGGTCAACGCTTTGGTGCCCTTCGACTGGGGCGCCATGGCCGTCGAGATCGACGAGCGCGCCCTCGTCGCCGGGCAGGTGCGGGTTCAACGCTTCGAGGGTGTGCTGCCCGACGGGCTCCCGGTGGCCTTTGACGGCGCCCACCCCGAGGTGCCCGCGGCGCGCCCGATCGAGGGGCATTTCGGCCCCATGCAGCGGGTGCTCGAGATCTTCCTCGCCTCACCCACCGAGCGCGACGGCGTGCCCGTGGTGGCCTCGACCAACGTGCCCGCGGCGGGGATGCGCTTTTACACCGCGGCGCGCCCTGTGGTCGACGCGGCCGGCGGCGCCACCGACGTGCCAGTGGCCTTCGCGCAGCGCCACGTCGCGGTGCTCTTCGGCGACGAGAGCCGCGACGATTACGACGCCATCAAGGTCGCCGAGGTGGTGCGTAACGCCGCGGGCGGGCTAGAGATTCGGCAAGAGTACATCCCGCCGATTCGCCGCCTCGCGGCCTCGCCCTGGCTCATGAACCGCATGCGGCAGCTGCTCGCGTTGATGGCCGCCAAGCAGCGCAACCTCGCCGAGCAGCGGCGGCAGCGCGACGGGGCGACGGTCGAGTTCACAGCGGCTGACATCACCCGCTTTTTGCAGCTCAACGCCGTGAACACCTTCCTCCCGATCGTGAATCACCTGATCGAGCGGAGCGAGACGGCGCCCGAAGATGCGTACCTCTTGCTGTGTCAGTTCTGCGGCCAGCTCGCGACCTTCAGCGTCGACGCCGACCCGACGAAGCTGCCCAAGTTCCTCTACACAGACCTCTTCACCACGTTTTCGGGTGTGATCGAAGAGATCACGCGGCTCTTGAATCAGACGATCCGTGAGAACTTCATCGTCGTGCCGCTCGAGTCGCGCGACGACGGGTTGCACTTCGGGCGTCTCGACGACGAGCGGCTCGTGCGGGGCGCGAACTACGTGCTCTCGATCCGCTCGAACCAGCCCGAGAACGTCACCGCCGATCAGATCCCGAAGTTGTCGAAGATTGCGAGCTGGAGCGAGATCCCTGCGATCGTGCACAGCGCGCTCCCGGGTGTGCCCTTGCAGGTGACCCACCGGCCCCCCGCAGAGATCCCTCCGCGCGCGGGTACGCTTTACTTCCTGCTCAATCAGGGCGGGCAGTTCTGGCGGAGCGTGTCGGGTGAACGCACCATCGCCATTTTTCTCCCGCCGCCGTGGGATCCACAAAACATCAAGCTCGAACTGCTCGCGATCCCCGCCAAGGCCGGGGCCGCAGGCCAGACGTGACCTGCGAGCCGGTGAGCTCGCTGCTGGAGACTTTTCTGCGCCATGGACAAGATCGACGACCTCACGTCTGACGTGTTCAATTTCCTGATCCAGTTGCGACGGCTCGACCCGGCGCAACAGCCGCCGCCCGAGAGCGTGCAGCAACGGCTTCGTGCGCTCATCGACACCCTCGGGCGTCGCGGCGAAGAGCTGAAGCTCGCGCGCGAAGACGTGCTCGAGATCACCTACGCGATCATCGCGCTCGCCGACGAGGTGGCCATCTACGCGGGCGGCAACCTCAGGCAGTTCTGGATGAGCCGCCCGTTGCAGCTCCAGTACTTCAACGAGAACCAGGCGGGCGAGAACTTCTTCGTGCGGGTCAACGCGCTGCGCACCGACCCGCGCCGCGTCGACGTGGTTCGGGTCTACTACATGTGCCTCGTATTGGGCTTTCAGGGCCGCTACCGCGTGCGCGGCGGCGAGGCCGAGCTCGCGGCCATCATGGACACTCTCGCGGCAGACCTCGCGCGCGCGGGGTACGCGGGCCCCGAGCTGCTCTCGGTGCAAGGCGACCGGCCGGCGGGCGAGAAGCGCGGGCCCTCGAAGGTCGACCTCCCGGTGGTGGCGTTGTCATTCGGCGCGCTGGTGCTGGCGCTGATCTTCTACATCGGCTTGCGGATCAGCCTCGACAACGAGGTAAGC
The DNA here is from genome assembly GCA_016792845.1 of Myxococcales bacterium. Classification (GTDB taxonomy): domain Bacteria; phylum Myxococcota_A; class Polyangia; order Polyangiales; genus JAEUKH01. Next base: position 55,298 of record JAEUKH010000031.1, read on the forward strand.
CGTGTCCTCCAACGCATCGGTCAGATCGTCCAGTGACGCGGTCACCATCGATCAGGGTGAAGGTTAGACCCCAATGCTGAAGTACATCTTCGCGTTCATCGTGGTGGCGGCGATCTGGGCGGCGGCGCTCGTGATTCGCTTCCCTCACGCCATCGAGGTCGCCATCGCGGTGACCGTGCTGGTGGTGCTCATCCTGGTGGCGCTCTTCGCCTACCGGAAGTACCGCGCCCGCAAGGCCGCTCGCGAGATCGAGAAGGCCCTCAACGCCCAGGCCGAAGAGCACGCGCGCTCGGTTCGCCCCGAGCAGCAGGCCGAGGTCAGGGCGATGCAGTCTGAGTTCGCCCGCGCGACCTCGATGCTGAAGTCGTCGAAGCTCGGCAAGAGCGGCGTCGAGGCGCTCTACGCGCTGCCCTGGTACGTCATCATCGGCCCGCCCGGCGCCGGCAAGACCACGGCGCTGACCAACTCGGGCCTCCAGTTTCCCTACCTCGGCAAAGAGAACAACGGCATTCGCGGCGTGGGCGGCACGCGCAACTGCACCTGGTTCCTCTCGAACGAGGCGGTGCTGCTCGACACCGCGGGTCGCTACACCACCGTCGACGACGACCGCGACGAGTGGATCAGCTTCCTCGATTTGATCAAGAACAACCGCCCTGAGAAGCCCCTCAACGGCCTCTTGGTCGCGGTGAGCGTGCCCGAGCTCGTGCAAGCGAACGAGGCCGAGATCGATCGCATCGCGCGGCGCGTGCGAGAGCGCGTCGACGAGGTCCAGGGCCACCTGAAGATGGTCTTGCCGGTGTATGTGCTCTTCACCAAGATCGACCTCGTTCAGGGCTTTAGCGAGTTCTACAACGACCTCCGCAAGAACGAGCGCGGCCAGATCTGGGGCTTTACGGTGCCCATGGCCGCCGCGCCGGGCTCACCCGGGGCGTATTTCGGCGAGCGCTTCGACGAGCTCCAGGCCGTCACCGAGAAGCGCATGTGGACGCGCCTCGCCGCCGAGCGTCGCATCGAAGACCGCGAGGCGATCTACCAGTTTCCGCAGCAGTTTTCGTCGGTTCGGCAGAGCCTCGCAGACTTCCTCGAGTCGCTCTTCCAGACCAACGCGTACCAAGGGGCGCCGCTCTTCCGCGGGGCGTACTTCACCTCGGGCACCCAAGAGGGTCGGCCCATCGATCGGCTCACCGCGAAGCTCCGCGAGACCCTCGGGTTGCCGCAGCCGAGCGCGAACCCGCAGCAGCAGGTCACCGAGGCCAAGAGCTTCTTCCTCCGCGACGTGTTCGCGCGGGTGGTCTTCCCCGACGCCGACCTCGCGGTGCGCTCGGCCGAAGAGCTGAGCCGCCAGCGTCGCAAGCGCCTCCTCGTCGCCGCGGGCGCCTTGGTGAGCGCGGGGCTCATCTCGATCTTGCCGCTCAACGCGTACTTCGAGAACATCGACCTCGTACGCGCCGCGGGGCACGAGGCAGACACCATCGCGCAGCACGCCACCACGGCCAACGCGCCGCCGCTCACCCTGGTCGAGCTCAACCCCGTGCGCAGCCGCGTCGAGCAGCTCCGCGCGTGGGAGGATGGCACGACCTTCATCCCCCCGACGATGCGCTTCGGGATGTACAAAGGCGCCGAGCTCTACCCCCGGGTGAGCCAGCTCTACGCGATGGCCCTGCGCCGTCACGTCATCGAGCCCCTGGCCCGTCGCGATGTGAACGACATGCGGCAGTTTGTGGCCCAGCACCCTGGTACGACGCCGCCCGGCGCCGAGGCCCGCGGGCGCTTCTACAACACCCTCAAGCTGCACCTCTTGCTCACGACCAAAGCGGCCAACGAGCCCGACACGTCGGCGCAGCGCGAGTACCTGACCCAGCGCCTCACCGAGACCTGGGTGGGGCGGCTCCCGGCTGAGCCTTCGGCCGCAGACCGCGCGGCGATTCAGAGCAACGCGGCGGCGTACGTCGCGCAGCTCGCCGATCACCCCGAGTATCGCCTCGCGCGTGAGAACCCCGTGGTGGTCTCGACCCGGAGCGTGCTCAACCGCGCCTCGCTGAGCAACCTGGCGATCCGCTCGCTCATCGAGGGCTCGAACGCGCTCGGCTGCGACATCACCCTCGCGACGGCGCTCGGCCGCTCGCCGGGTGACACGATCTACCAGGTGCCGCAGCGTAACCCCGCGCTCGTGGGTGACGGCGACATCCCTGTGTCAGACCACACCACGGTGCGCTGCGCCTTCACCCGCCAAGGGTGGGAGGGGCATGTGCGCGACCGGCTCCGTACGGCCACCGACGACCTCGCGGGGGAGCCCTGGGTGCTCGGTCAAGCTGTGAACCAGCAGCAGCTCTCGGCGCGTACGCTTGAGACCATTCGGAGCGAGTACTTCAGGTTGTACATCAACGAGTGGCGAACCTTCGTTGAGGGGCTTCGCGTGCGCGACCCGGGCAACCCTGAGAACGCGCTCCAGATGCTCCAGTGGATGACCCAGGGTGGCGCGCCGCCGTACGAATTCTTGATGCGTACGGTGGCCGACAACACGAGCCTCTACGACCCCCAAGAGGCTGCCACCGGGGCCGCGGGCAGCACCCTCATGGCCGCTGCGGCGCAGGCTGCGAACTCAAGGCTCCAGTCGCAGGGTCGCACGGGCATGGCGGCCTCGCAGGCCGCGCAGAGCGCGCTGCAGGCGGCCAACGGGCAGCGCGGCAACGCCATCGCGGCGACGGTGTTCATCCGTGAGTCGGTCGAGCGCGACCCGCTGCTCAAGGGCCTGGTCGATTTCGGGGTGCCTCCGCAGCCGCCGCCGCCGCCTGCCGCGCAAGCGGGTCAGCCGCCTGCGCCTGCGCCTGCGCCGTCGGGGCCCACGGCGATGCGCGAGTACCTCGAACAGCTCGCGCTGGTGCGTGACGCGTTGCAGACCTTCTTGATGAACCCCAACGCGCCGCCGACGCCGCTCTTGACGGCGTTGCAGACGGCGCAGACCCGCACGTCGGCGTTGATCGTGGCGGGCGCGGTCGACAGCCGGCAGGTGTTGAACAACCTCCTGCCGCCGCCGATCAACTTCACGGTGAACCGCACGCAGGCGGCGCTTGCGGGCGGCAGCTCAGACCGCTGGTGCACGGCGGTGGTGGTGCCCTTCTACCGCACCTTGGGCAACCGCTACCCTTTCGACCCCAGCGGGCAGGACGCAGCCATCGCGGACGTGGCTGACTTTTACCGTCCTACCCGCGGCGCGCTCTGGGCTTTCTACACCGAGACCCTGGCGACTGAGGTTCCGCGCGTGGGTGAGGAGTTTACGTTCTCGACGCGGCTCGGCAACAACGCCGAAGACCACTATCGCCCCGAGTTGCGCGCGTTCTTGAACCGCTCGCAAGACATCTCGTCGGTGCTCTTCGCGGCCGGCGCCGATCAACCCGGGGTCGATTTCGAGATCCGCATTCGCGCCACGCCCACCATCGCCGAGACGCAGTTTACCGTCGACGGCACCACGGTGGTCTACACGAACGGCCCCGAAGAGTGGCACCGCTTTCACTGGCCCGGAGGCGGCGGCGGCGGCGGCGCCGCGGCCCCTGCGGCGGCGGCCCCGGCGGCGGGCGGCGGCGGCGGGGCGACGCGCGGTGCGAAGATCCGCGTGCGCGGGCTCAACGGCGTCGACGAGACCATCGAACAAGAGGGCGAGTGGGGCCTCTTCAGGCTCTTCGAGCAGGGCATCGTGCGGGGCTCGCCCGAGGCCCGTATCTTCTCGGTGGTGTGGCGGTTGCGCGATCAACGCGGCATCGACAACAACGCCTTCACCGAGATCGGCGTCGATGTGCGCCCGGCGCGGAGCGAGAACCCGTTCTTCGGGGTGCCGCGCCGTGACAACGCCAACCGCGTGACCTTGCTTCGGCCCTTTCGCGGCGAAGACGTGAACGCGCCGCACCCCATCGCCCGGGCAGGTCGCCCGTGCAACCTCTCGGGTGTACCCGGGGCACCGGCCCCGGCCGCTCGTAGCGAAGAAGACGGTGGCCGTCGCCGTCATCGCCGTCGTTCGCACTGACCCACATCGTCGCCGCGAGGTCACCCGCCATGCACGGGGAGTCTGTCGGAATCTACGGAAAGCTCCCCACGCAGGGTGACTTCGTTCGGGTCAACGCCAGCGACCCCGCAGCGCAGTCGCTCGACCTTTGGGTTCAAGAGTCGCTCGAACAGTTGCAGCGCGCCGGGGCCGAGCTGCCCCGCGAGGCGACCTTCTTCTGCTACCAGGGCCCCCACCCTGCCCTACCCGTGCTCCTCGGCGCCATGGCCCCTTCTCGCGACAGCGTGGGGCGGGTCTACCCTGTGCTGATCTTCACCCGCATCGACCCTCAGCTCGCGGCGGCCCGGCTCTCGGCCTTGCATGTCGGGTATGGTCGCTTCCTCCTCGACGCGGCGCGGATGCTTGGCGATCTCGACCGTGCCGATGGAGCGCTCCTCGCGGCGTGGTCGCGCAACATGCGGCTCCCCTCGCCCGAGCTCTTGGCCCAGGCCGACCGGGTCTGCATGCACGTGCTCGGTCAGAGCCTCTCGGGTGACCTCCAGGCGCGGGTGTTCGGCGCCGACGCGATGGCGCGCTGGCACTACGCGTACGCGCTCAAGACCGTGGTCGATGGGTGCGACTCGGCCCGCGCGCGCCCCTCTCGGCTGTCGATCACCCTCGATTGCCCCGTGGGCAGCGACCTTGATGGCTTCGCGTGGCTCGAAATGATCCGCCGGAGGCTCTACGGCAGCCAGGTTCGGCCGAGCTTTGTGTGGCGCGAAGGTGCTGCGCCGCGGCTGTTGGTCGCCCTCGGCGCGGCGACGCCCACGATGTTGAAGCAGCTCGCGCGCCCCGCAGACCAGGCGCAGAACCTCTGGCCGCTCAGGGCGGGACGGGCCGAGGCCCTCGAACAGGCCTGGGCGGCGATGGCGCCGCACCATCGGCAGGTGCTTGAAACGCCTGCACTTCCGTTAGAACATTTGTTCGCTCAGATGGCCCGATAATCGACACCCACTGCGCACGCGGCGTCGTGTACGCTGCGGGCCCGAGTTCGTTAGGTAGAGGGAGTGCCGCGACGATGAGCATGACGGTTGAAGAGCTTCGTAAACGAGCCGAACCGTGGACGGGTGCTGTCTCTGACAGCGCCCCTGGCGGGAGCAACGCCACGGCCGACCCGCTCTACGACGAGGTTCGCACCGAGATTGCGAAGCGCGACTCGCCCACGGGCGGTCAGATCGTCTGGCGCAAGGTCATCGACGCGGGCACAGAGATCCTCCAGGGCAAGAGCAAAGACCTTCTGATCACGTCGTATCTGGCGTACGGGCTGTATGCCACTCGCGGCCTCGACGGGATGCTCACCGGGGTGGCCGTCCTCTCGGTGGTGATCGAAGATTACTGGCCGAACATGTACCCCGAGCTGAAGCGTATCCGCGGCCGCGTGAACGCGCTCCAGTGGTTCGTCGAGGCTGCCGGTCAGGTGCTGCCGAACATTACGGTCTCGCCCAACGATCGCAAGACCCTCGAAGGTCTCGTCTTCGCGTCGAAGCACCTCTCGCGCATGGCGCGCGAGAAGTTCGGCGACAACTGTCCTGCCATCCGGCCGCTCACCGAAGGGGTCGAGCGCCTCGCGGCGAACCTCCCGCCCGAAGCGCCTCCGCCGCCCCCGCCTCCCCCTCCGCCGCCGCCGCAAGCCGAGGCTCCGCCGCCCCCTCCGGCGCCCGTCGCAGCGCCCGCGCCCGTCGCAGCGCCCGCGCCTGTCGCAGCGGCCCCTGTGGCCGTGGCGGCGCCCGCCCCCGCCCCCGTCGCGGTGTCAGTCTCGGCCCCTGCGGCGCCCGCGGCGGCCCCGGCCGACCCTGCTGAGATCGTGAAGTTCTTGAGCGATGTCGGGCTCACGCTGGTGACCGCGGCCAACACGCTCCGCGGCGCAGACAACGCGCAGCCCCTCGCCTACCGCATGATGCGCATGGGCTTGTACATGCACCTGACCGACCTGCCGCCGCACGAGGCGAGCGGCAAGACGAAGCTCCCGGCCCCCGCCCCGGCGCTGCGCACGCAGTTCGAGAAGATCGCGCAGAACGCCAAGTGGGGCGCCCTGGTCGAAGAGACCGAGGCGGCGCTTCGGGCTTCGCGCTTCTGGCTCGATCTTCACCGGTATTCGGCGCAGTCGCTCGCGGGCCTGGGCGACAGCCACAGCCGCGCGCACGCGGAGCTCCTGCGCGAGCTGCGGGTGGTCTTGGGGCGCTTGCCAAACTGGCCGAACCTGCAATTTGCCGATGGCTCCGCGGTGGCCGACGCGGCGACCAAGTCATGGATCGAGTCTGAGGTGCTCGCGGGTGGCGGCGGGGGCGGCGGCGGCGCCGTGAGCGCACCGAGCGGCGGGGGCGGAGCTCCGCAGGTGGTGGTGGTTCAGGGGGGCGGCGGGGGCGGCGAGCACGACGCGGTGGCCAACGAGGCGAAGAAGCTGGCGGCGGGCGGCAAGCTCGGCGAGGCGATGGCGATGCTCTCGTCGCGGCTCGCGTCGTCGGGCAGCGCCGTGGGCCGCTTTCGGACGCGGCTGGCGATCGGTCAGGCGTGCCTGGCGGCGAACCAGGCGGCGCTGGCTCGGGCGGTGTTCGAGGCGACCGAGAAGGAGGTCGCCGCGCACGGGCTCGAAGAGTGGGAGCCCGCGCTGGCGTCAGCGTCGGCCGAGGGGCTGTTGATCTGTTATCGCGCGCAGGCCAAGGGTGGAAAACCGCTGCCTCCCGAGTCGGCGATGTTGTATGATCGCGTGTGTCGGCTTGATCCGGCAGCCGCGTTGAGGCTTGGGGCTTAGAGGTGTACTCATTGGTTGGGTGCTGCCTCCCATCAATCGGTTGATCGGGTCGCCGCGCAGTGGTCGCGGCCCCCGCAAACAACCACAACGGAAGAGGAAAGACGATCATGTCGCGAGAGGGTTCCGTCGCTCCGAAGGAGCGGGTCAACATCGTCTACAAGCCGGCCACCGGCGGAGCGCAGGAAGAGGTCGAGCTTCCGCTCAAGATTTTGATGGTGGGTGACTACACCCAGCGCACCGACGACCGGCCGGTCGAAGATCGCAAGCCCATCAACATCGACAAAGACAACTTCAACCAGGTGATGGCCGAGCAGAAGCTTGAGCTGAACCTGAACGTCGCCGACAAGCTCTCGCAGGAGCCCGGCGCCGAAGTCTCGGTGAATCTGAAGTTCAAGAAGATGTCAGATTTCACCCCCGAGGGCATCGCCAACCAGGTGCCCGAGATGCGCAAGCTCCTTGAGCTGCGTCAGGCGCTCAATGCGCTCAAGGGCCCGCTCGGCAACGTGCCGGCCTTCAAGAAGAAGATCCAATCGCTTCTCGGCGAAGAGGGTTCGCGCGCCCAGCTCATGAAGGAGCTCGGGCTTGGTGAAGGCTCGGGGGGCTGACCGCTCCGCGCAATCGCACACTGACCAGATCGAGACAGAGCAAAGGACAGCACGATGAGCACGGATGCAAAGACCCAGTCTCAGGGCGCAACCCAAACCCTTGAGGGCGGGTCGCTGCTCGATGAGATTCTCAGCGAGGGCAAGATCAAGTCGTCGGAAGATGGCTATGACGTCGTCAAGCGTGGCGTTCAGCACTTTATTGCTGAGATGCTCTCGCCGGGCCGCTCGCAAGAGAAGGTCGACAAGTCGATCATCGAGGGGATGATCACAGAGATCGACGCCCGCCTCTCAGCCCAGATCAACGAGATCCTGCACCACGCAGAGTTTCAGAAGATCGAGAGCGCGTGGCGTTCGCTGAAGTACCTGATCGACAAGGTCGACTTCCGCGAGAACATCAAGGTCGAGATGCTCAACTGCTCGAAGGATGACCTTCTTGCAGACTTTGAAGACTCGCCCGAGGTGCCGAAGTCGGGTCTGTACAAGACCGTGTACTCGGCCGAGTACGGCACCTTCGGTGGCAAGCCCATCGGGTGCATCGTGGGCAACTACGAGTTCTCGAGCGGCCCGCAAGACATCGCGCTCCTTCAGAAGATCGCCTCGGTGTCGGCGATGGCCCACGCGCCCTTCTTCACCTCGGCCTCGCCGCAGATGTTCGGCGTCGACTCGTGGGAAGAGCTGCCCAAGCTGAAAGACCTCAAGTCGCTCTTCGAGGGCCCGCAGTACGCGCGCTGGCATGCCTTCCGTGAGAGCGAAGACTCGCGGTACGTGGGCGTGACCGCGCCGCGCTTCCTCCTTCGGTTGCCCTACGGTCAATCGACGGTGCCGGTGAAGTCGTTCAACTTTGAAGAAGACGTCATCGGTCAGCACGACCGTTACCTTTGGGGCAGCTCGGCCATCGCGATGGCGACCCGCATCGCCGACAGCTTCGCCAAGTACCGCTGGTGCCCGAACATCATCGGCCCGCAGGCCGGCGGCAGCGTCGAAGACCTCCCGTTGCACCAGTACGAGGCGATGGGCGAGATTCAGACCAAGTGCCCGACCGAGGTGCAGCTCACCGAGCGCCGCGAGTACGAGATGAGCGAAGAGGGCTTCATCGGCCTCACCTTCCGCAAAGACTCGAACAACGCGTGCTTCTTCTCGGCCAACTCGGTGCAGAAGCCGAAGTACTTCGGCAACAGCCCCGAGGGCAAGGCCGCTGAGACCAACTACCGTCTCGGCACCCAGCTGCCGTACATGTTCATCATGAACCGCATCGCCCACTACCTGAAGGTGCTTCAGCGTGAGCAGATCGGCACCTGGAAGGAGCGCTCAGACCTCGAGCGCGAGCTCAACCAGTGGATCGGGCAGTACGTCGCCGACATGGACGACCCTGCCCCGGGTGTGCGCTCACGCCGCCCGCTCCGCAAGGCCAAGATCAAGGTCGAGGACGTCGAGGGGCAGCCGGGCTGGTACCGTTGCTCGCTCCAGGTTCGGCCGCACTTCAAGTACATGGGTGCGTCGTTCGACCTGTCGCTGGTGGGCAAGCTCGACAAGGAGTGATGCCGCCTAAGGTCGCCGCACGGGTGACCGGCCGAGAGGCTCCGATGGGTCTGTCTTGCGACCCGCCGGAGCCTCTGGTTGTTTGGGCAGAGGTTTCGTCGTTTGGGGAGAAGGGTGCTAAGAACGCCCGAAGGCTGAGAGATGAGCAACGAAATCGCCGGATCGTTGGTGACCGAGACCCAGTACGCCGAGGCCGAAGCCCCCCGCGCCCTCAGCCTGCTCGAATCGTTGCTCGAAGAGGGCAACATCTCGCCCGCGCGGAGCGACTATCAGGTCGTGCGCCGCGGCATCGAGCACCTCTTGTCAGAGATGCTCGCGCCCACGCGGATGGGCGAGACCATCGACAAGGTGCTCGTCGACGTGATGATCGCCGAGCTCGACTCGCGGCTCTCTGCGCAGATCAACGCGATTCTGCATCACCCGACGCTCCAGGCGCTTGAGTCGGCGTGGCGCGGTCTTCAGTTCGCGATCGAGCGCATCGACTCGCGCGAGAACACCAAGGTCGAGATGATGAACATCTCGAAAGAAGACCTTCTGGCAGACTTCGAAGACTCGCCCGAGGTGCCCAAATCGGGGCTCTACCGTTGGGTCTACAATGAAGAGTACGGCAGCTTCGGCGGCCAGCCCTACGGGCTCATCTGCGGCAACTACGAGTTCGACACGGGCCACCAAGACCTCTCGCTCTTGCAGAAGATCGCGTCGGTGTGCGCCATGGCCCACGCGCCCTTCGTGGCCGCCGCGTCGCCCAAGGCCTTCGGCCTCGACGGGTGGGATCAGCTGCCCGAGATCAAAGACCTGCGGGCGCTCTTCGAGGGGCCGCAGTACACCCGCTGGCACGCCTTTCGAGAGAGCGAAGACGCGCGGTACATCGGCCTGAGCCTGCCGCGCTTCGTGCTGCGCAAGCCCTACGGGGCGAACACCTTGCCGGTGAAGGCCTTCAATTTTGAAGAGAAGCTCGGCGAGCGGGCCGACGATTTTCTCTGGGGTAACGCGAGCTTCGCCTTCGCGACGCGGGTCGCAGACAGCTTCGCCAAGTACCGCTGGTGCCCGAACATCATCGGCCCCGCCTCGGGCGGCACCGTCGAAGAGATGCCGCTGCACAATTATGCCGCGATGAACCTCATTCAGTTCAAGCAGCCCACCGAGGCGCAGATCACCGAGCGCCGCGAGTTTGAGCTGAGCGAAGAGGGCTTCATCCCCCTGACGTACCGCAAAGACACCGACAACGCGTGCTTCTTCTCGGCCAACTCGGTGCAGAAGCCCAAGACCTACGGCAACAGCCCCGAGGGCAAGGCCGCTGAGACCAACTACCGCCTCGGCACCCAGCTGCCGTACATGTTCATCATGACGCGCATCGCCCACTATTTGAAGGTGTTGCAGCGCGAGCAGCTCGGCGGCTTCAAAGAGCGCTCAGACCTCGAGCGCGAGCTCAACCAGTGGATCAATCAGTATGTCGCCGACCTCGACGACCCGGCCCCGGGGGTGCGCGCGCGGCGGCCCATCCGGCGGGCCTCGATCAAGGTCGAAGACGTCGAAGGGCAGGCGGGCTGGTACCGAATCTCGGTGCAGGTGCGGCCGCACTTCAAGTACATGGGCGCGCAGTTTACCCTGTCGCTGGTGGGTAAACTCGACAAAGAGTTTAAAGACTGAACCGTGAGCCCGCGACGCGCGTGAGAGGGTGCTGGGCGATGCCCCGATGGCGTTGTCTGAAGGCCGCGGTCGCGCTCTTCGTCGCGGGGCTCGGCCTCCGCTGCGAGCCCTCGCGTGAGGCCGTCGCGCCGGCCCGCACCGTCGACGCGACCGCGCCTCAGCCCTGGCTTGAGGCCCCGTTGGTCGATCGACAGCGAGAGCTTCTCAGGCGCTTCGCGATGGGCTACCGGCCGCAGTGTCGCCCTGAGCTGCCGACCGGGCGGCGGCGCCTGCGGCGGGCGCTGGTGACGGCCTTTGGGCCCTACGCCGACGTGCGCGACAACGCGTCGAGCGCCATCGTGGGGATGCTCGTTCCGGGGGTGGCGCAGGCGCTGCCGTTGAAGCCGGGCCCCGGCGTGATCGAGGCGCCCGACGCGCGGCTCGCGGTGGCGAGCGAGACGGTACACTTGCAGCACTTCGGCGAGGCCAGGCTCTGCGCGATGGTGCTCCCGAGCTACTGGGATCTCCCCGGTGACCTCGTGCTGCGTGAGATCGAAGCCTTTCAGCCCGACGTCGTGGTGATGACCGGGGTCTCGAAGCGGGCCCGCGAGATCATCTTGGAGCTGGGCACCGTAAACGAGAGCGACGAGCTCGACGACGACAGCCCCGCGGGCTTTCGGTTGAGCCCCGGACGGAGCCTCCCGGTGCTCGACGGCCCGGGCCAGATGCAGGGCGAGCGGCTGCCGCTGGTGCTGTCATGGTCGCGTGTTCGCCGCGCGATGCGGCGGGCCTGGCGTGCCGAGCGAGACGCCCTCGAAGGGCCCCTCCGCTTCGACGCGCGGGTGAACGACGTGCGCTTCGGCGCGTACCCCCGGCGGCTCAACCGTTACCTCTGCAACGCCCTCGCCCACGCGGTGAACGCCGGGCTCGCGGGACAGCTCGAAGAGAGCCATTTCGCGCGCACCCTCGCCGCGCTCGAGTCGCCGCGTGAGACCTTGGGCTGGCCCCTCCCGCGGGTGACGCCGCGGCCCTCGCTGCCGCGTGTGTTTGTTCACTTCCCGAGCGAGCTCGCGGGGCGCCACCGCGAGGCCGCCGAGGCGATGCTTGTGGCGCTCCTCGCGGCGCAGCTCGCGGCCCTGCACGACCCCGTCGACGCGCCGGTGCTGAGCGAAGGCATCGCGCCCGACTCGGTCTCTGCGGGGCCTTGATTTTGTCTCCCCGCGGGCGCCCGGGCGGTCGTACCGTCGCGCCATGGAGTACCGCGAAGACGCGCTCAACCCGCGGGTTCTAGAGAACCGCCACGGCGCCAAGGTCTCGTATGTCGTGCTCGGTGAGGGCCCGCGCACCCTGATGCTCGCCAACGGCCTCGGCGGCAGGCTCTACACCTGGGAGCCCCTCGTGCGCGCGCTGCCCGCGGGGTATCGCGTCATCTCGTGGGATTACCGCGGCCTCTTCGACTCGACCCCGCCCACCGGGCGCCGCTGGATGAGCGTCGACGAGCACGCCGCCGACGCCCTCGCCATCCTCGACGCCGAAGGCATCGACCGGGCCGTCTTCTGCGGTTGGAGCATGGGCGTTCAGGTCTCGCTTGAGGCCACCGTTCAGGCGCCCGAGCGGGTGGCGGGCCTGGTGCTCCTCAACGGCACCTACGGGCATGTGTTCTCGTCGGGCCTCCAACCCGCGGTGCGCTTGCCCTTCGCGGGGCAGTACCTTCACGCCCTGGTCGAATATGTCGCCGACCACCCGACGGTGGCCCGGGCCATCGGGCACCTCGCGCCGCACTTCATGCACCCCGCGGTGGCCTTCTTCTGGCTCGTCTCGGGCACGCGGCCTTCGGCCATGCAGCCCCTTCTGGCGCGGTACCTCCGCGAGGTCTTCGGCGACACCACCTTCTCGAACTACCTCAGGCTCTTTCAAGAGCTCGACGCCCACTCGGTGCTGCACCACCTCCGCGAGATCACGGCCCCCGCCCTGGTCGTCTCGGGCGGCTGGGATTGGCTCACCCCCGCGTACCAGAGCGCCCGCATCGCCGAGCGGCTCCCCCACGCCGAGTACATGGCCCTCACCCGCGCCAGCCACTTCGTGCTCCTAGAGCGGCCCGAGACGGTGATCCCCGCGGTGATGCGCTTCTTCGACGGGCGCGCGCGCTGGTGACAGACTATGTCAACGTGCGCCGTCCTGGTAGGTCAACGAAGGTTACACTGGAGGAGTGATGAACGACGCAGGCGCGGCTTCGGGTGCGGGCTGGTTTGACGCGGGCGCGTGGCAGCGCGGCGTCGAGGTTGGGGCGCGTGGGGCGCTCTTCGATTTGCGCCATCAGGGCGCGGTGTTTCGGGCGCGGGCCCACGGCACCGAGGGCGGGCGCTACCACGTCTCGGTGACCCTCTCGGGGGGCGCCGTGACGGCCGCGCACTGCACCTGTGTGGCGGGCGCTGAGGGGCGATGCAAGCACGCCGCGGCCTTGGCGCAGCGGGCTTTGGCGGCGCCCGAGGCCTTTGTCGCCGTGCCCTCGTGGCGCGAGGGGCTGCGGGGGCGCTCGCGGGCCGAGCTCGTTCACTTGATCGAGCAGATGTTGGGTCGGCACCCCGAGCTTGAGACGCTGTTGACCCTGCCGATGCCGGGCGCCTCGCGGGGCCGGGTCGACGCGGCGGCGATCGCGCGCGAGGCCGACACGGTGTTCGCCGAGCACGGCGAGGCCTTCGGCGCCGAGGGGCCCATCGTCGATCAGCTCGCAGGCCTCGCGGCCTTGGTGGGGCGCTTCGCCGACGCCCACGACACGCTGAGCGCCCTCGCCGTCGCGCGGGGCTTGATCGAGAGCGTGTACCGCCACCTGCCTGAGTTCGAGCAGCACGCCCAGGGCGAAGACCTGCGCGCGTTGATGCTGCGGGTCGTTCATGCGCTCGCGTCGTGTTTGGGGCGCGAGAGCCTCGACGCCGAGACGCGCCACGCGGTGACCGATTGCCTGGTCGAGACGCGGCAGCGAGACCTCGCGCTCGGCGACGTGGGGCCCGCCGAGGCGATCGAAGAGCTGCTCAGGGCCAACCTCGAGCCCGACGAGCGGGCGCGGCTCGCGGCGATGCTTCGGGCGCGGCTCCCCGAGGCGCTGAGAGACCACCGCGAGCACCTCGCGTGGGAGGAGGTCGACGACGGCGCGTTCTTGTTCGACCTCGAAGCCGAGACCTTGAGCGAGGCCGCGTACCTGGCAGGCTGCCGTCGCTTGGCGCGGCACGCCGAGGCCGTTCGTCATCTCGTCGCGCGCGGGGCGCTGCGCGAGGCGCTCGGGGTGGCGCGGGAGGCTCCGTCTTGGGCGCTGATCGAGATCGCCGAGAGCCTCGAAGCGGCGGGCCAGGGCGCCTTGGCCGAGTCGCTCTTGACCGCGCGGAGCGAGCAAGACCGCGCCCCGCGGCTCATTGATTGGCTGTATGCGCGGGCCCTCGCGCGGCACGACGCCGAGCAGGTGCGTCTCTTCGCCGAGACGCGCTTCGGCATTCGTCCTGACCAGCAGGGTTTTGCGATGTTGAAGGCCAGCACCCCGGGGCCCGAGTGGGTGACCGTGCGCGAGCGGGCCTTCGGCACCATGACGGCCCACGGCTTTGTGCACGAGCTCGTGCGGGCGCTGCTCGACGAAGACCTGGTGACCCGGGCCGCCGAGCAGGTGTTGCGGCAGCCGACGCCCTTCGCGTTGCGCGAAGCTGTCGCCCTCGCGGCCGAGCGCTCGGCCCCCGAGGCCGCCCTCGCGGTCTATGACGGCCTGATCGAGTCGGCGGTGGCCGAGCGGAGCCGCGCGGGGTACCAGACCGCCGCGCGGCTCGCGGCGCGGGTCGTGGCGCTCTACGCGGCGCGCGGCGAAGTCGAGGCCGGGGCGACCTTTGTCGCGGCCCTGCGCGGTCGCCACGCGCGTCTGAGGGCGCTGCATGATGAGTTGCGTCGCGCGGGGGTGTAACCTCTCGCGCATGGGCTTCGATCCGATCGTGCTCGCGGTGCCGGGGTACTTCGTCTTGATGGGCCTAGAGGGGGCCCTCAACGCGCGAAAGAAGCTGGGGCTCTACGCCCTCGGTGACACCTTGGCGAACCTCGCGTGCGGGGTGTACCAGCAGCTCCTCGTGACGCTTCTGGTGTTGCCGCTCAACGCGCCGTATCGGCTCGTGTACGAGCGCCTCCGGGCCACCGACTGGTTCGCCGCGCACCCGGGTTGGGCGTGGGCCTTCGCCTTCGTGGGCGCAGACTTCTTCTATTACTGGTTTCACCGATGGAGCCACGAGAACGCGGTGGGCTGGTTCAGCCATGTGGTGCACCACCAGAGCGAGCGGTACAACCTCTCGGTCGCGCTCCGCCAAGACGCGTGGCAGCCGTTGTTTTCGCTGTGGTTCTTTCTACCGCTGGCGCTCGTGGGGGTGCCGCCGGCGATCTTCCTCTCAGCGTACGGCGTGGTGATCGTTTACCAGTTTTGGATCCATACCCGTTTGATCGATCGCCTGGGCGTCTTCGAACAGGTGTTCAACACGCCCTCGCATCACCGCGTCCACCACGGCGTCGACCCGCAGTACCTCGACAAGAACTATGCGGGCGTCTTCATCGTGTGGGATCGCTGGTTCGGCACCTTCGAGCCCGAAGGCGTCGCGCCCACCTACGGCACCATCGAGGCCCTCACGAGCTTCAACCCCGCGTGGGCGCACTGGGAGTACGGCGCCAAGCTGGTCGACAAGATTCGGGCGGCCCGGTCACCCCTTGAGGCCCTCTCGGTGCTCTGGCGCGGCCCCGGGTGGATGCCTGGCGGCGCCCCGAGCCTCAACACCCAAGATGATTTTCGCGCGCGGCAGGCGCAGGCCCTTTACAACGTCGAGAGCCCGCGGCGGGCGCGCATCGAAGCCTTGGCGGTCTTCGCCCTGGCCATGGTCGCCACCCTCGCCGTGCTCGCGCGCAAAGACCACGGCGCAGACCTCAGAAACCTCACCCTCAGCCTCGTCGCCGGGTGGAACCTCGCCAACGCCTCGGGCCTCGTCGAGGCCAAAGCCTGGGCCCGCGCGTCGACCCGGGCCGGGCTCGGCGCGATGCTCTTGACCTTGCTGGTGTGGGCGGTCGGCCTCGGGCGTTGAGCCGAGTGCGAAAGATCAGGCTGTACGGGAGCGTGACAGCCGCGCGGTGACGCTCAGGGCCGCGCTTCGGCGCTCGGCTGCGAGGCGCCGCCGCCGGCCTCGTGCTGCCGACGCTGGTGCTCGCCCACGAGCTTGCGCAAGAGGCCCTGCATCTCAGACGCGCGGTTCTTGTTCACCGCGAGGTGCGCCCCGTTGCGGCGCGCCGCCGAGAGCTCTTCTTCGTGCGGGGCGAAGCCCACCACGAGACAGTCTTTCACCTGGGCCGAGTGGGCGATGATGTTGATCAGATGCAACGAATCAACGCCGGGCATATGAAGGTCGACGACCACGATGTCGGGCTGCCCCGCGCCCACACTCAAGAGCGCTTCAACCCCCTGGCCGAAGGTCTGAACCTCGAAATCAGGTTCGAGATACCGCTGCATCGTCGCACGCCAGATCGGCTCGTCGTCGATCACAAAGACCAGCGGCCGCTCGCGCGCCACATCGCGCGGAATGCGATACCCCTGCTTTGCCAGAAAGCCCGCAAGGACAGAACGAGCGACCCGCCGATGGCCGCCCTCGGTGAGCCGCGCGGGCAACAAGCCGCGGGTCACCCACTCGACCACCGCAGGCCGAGAGACACCACACATCTGCGCGATCTCTTCAGTCGTAAACTCGCGTTCGCCCAACATCGCTCGTACCTCTTTGCGCCGTGCCGTCGATCTTTCGCCCGAGAGGGCAACCCGGGAGGCATACTCCCACCATCGACACCGTTACACAAGTGCGCTTGTGGGCAAAATTTCACACAAAAACCCGAGGCTGCTCTTGCGGGGTAGGCTTAGGGGCTTTTCCACACTAAGGCGATGGCGATGAGCATGAGCATGGATGATCGTTTTGACCCGAACGCGGCCGCTGACGAGACAGCGGGGGTGTACGGCCTGCCTTTCAGCGTCGACGCGGCGCGGGTCGTGGTGCTGCCTGTGCCCTTCGCGGCGACCACATCGTACCGCCGCGGCGCGCAGAAGGGCCCGGCCGCGGTGCTCGAGGCCTCGCGCCAGGTCGACCTCTACGACCACGAGTGGGGCAACTTCTGGGAGGCCGGCATCGCCATGTGCCCGCCCTCTGACGAGGTGATGGCGTGGGAGCGCGAGGCCTCGGCCCTGGCCGAAACGGTGATCGCCGTGGGCGGCCGCATCGGCGACGACCCGGCGCTCCGGGCCGCCCTTGACCGGGTGAACGTGCTCTCGGGCAAGGTCAACGACTTCGTCTACGCCGCGGTCGCCGACGCCCTCGCCGCGGGCAAAGAGGTGGCCCTGGTCGGCGGCGACCACGCGGTGCCCCTCGGCGCCATTCGGGCTCACGCCGCGCGCTGGCCGGGTGTGGGGCTCTTGCACCTCGACGCCCACGCCGACCTCCGGCGGCACTACGAGGGCTTCACCTACTCGCACGCGTCGATCATCGACAACGTGCTCGAAGAGGTGCCCGGGGTGTCGCGGGTGGTGCAGGTCGGGATCCGCGATTTTTGTGAAGAAGAGCGGGCCCGCATCGACGCGAGCGCCGGCCGGGTGGTGACCTTCTTCGACGCCGACCTCGCGACCCGCGCGGCCGAAGGGGTGGCGTGGCAGCGCACCGTCGACGAGATCGTGGCGGCGCTCCCGGCGAAGGTCTATCTCACCTTTGACATCGACGGTCTCGACCCCACGCTCTGCCCCAACACGGGCACGCCGGTGCCGGGCGGGCTCTCGTGGCGCGAGGTGTGCGGGCTCTTGCGGGGCGTCGTGCGCTCGGGGCGAGAGATCGTGGGCCTCGACCTCGTCGAGGTCGCGCCGGGCGCGGACAGCGACTGGGATGCCAACGTAGGCGCCCGGATTCTCTACAAAATGATCGGCGCCATGCGAATGTCGAAAAAAGTGTTTGACGCCGGGGGCGAGCGCGGATAGAACCCGCCTCGCTTCCACGGATGGGGCTGTAGCTCAGCTGGGAGAGCGCTTGAATGGCATTCAGGAGGCCACCGGTTCGATCCCGGTCAGCTCCACCATCCTGAAGGGCGTCGATGCTAAAACGGCATCGGCGCCTTTCGCTTTTGGGCCTTGCCGAGAGCCGTCGCGTTGTGGTTTGGCCTCGGCGGTGAAGGCTACTGTACGCGGTTCATGGGTGTTGGGGCCATGTCTGGGGCTCCTCGTTGCGGGCATGGGGTGTTCGTCATCGACGGCGCAGGGGTCACCCCCGGCGACCGGGGCGCAGCCCGAGCGGCCCGTCGCGGTCGACGCGGCGGTGCCCGACGGGTCGACGCAGGCCGAGGCGCCGCGACCATGGGGGCTCGACCGAGACGGCCTCGCGCAGGTCGTGATCGAGGGCGCCTCGGCGCGGCTGCGAGAGGTTCAGCCTGACCTCGACCTCGCGCGCTTGCCCGAGCTCGTCGCGCACCCTGACACGGCCCCTGCGCTCTCGGGCCGGGCCTGCGACCAGCTCACCGACCTCGCGGTGGTGGCCCTCGCGCAGGGGCGCCTCGACGAAGCCGCGGGCCTCGTGCGGCTCGTGCGCGCCAAGGCCCGAAACCGTAACCTCGCGTTCGTCGGCTCGACGCTCCTCTCAGAGGTCGCGCGTCGTCAGGCCGGGGCCGACGAGGCCGCCCAGGAGCGCGCCATCGAGGGCGTGCTGGCGGAGCTCCCGCGCGCCCGCTTCGGCGGCGCCACGGTGGTGTTTCAGCTCATTCAGACCAGGGCCCAGGTCGACGCGCGGCTCGCCCAGGTGAGCGCCCAGCTCAGGTCGCAAGACACCGCCCGGGCGGCGCTCTACTACCGCGAAATCTTGCCCGAGATCGTGGCGCATCGGCCGCGCTTTCTGGCCGCCGTCGAGCGGGTCCGGGCGGCCCAGGCGGCGCAGCCCGCGCAGGCGGCGTACCCCTTCGGCACCGTCGACCTCACGGGCAACCGCGGCGCCCGCGAGGTGCGCGTGGCCGTTTGGGATCTCGGCACCAACCCCGCCCTCTTTGAGGGTCAGCTCTTCAACAACCCTCGCGAGCAGGCGAACGGGCGCGACGACGACGGCAACGGTCAGGTCGACGACCTCCACGGCATCGTGGCCGACGGCAGCGCCGCCAACACCGCGCTCCTCTACGAGCCGGGCGCCGAGACGCTGTCGCAGTACGGCAATTTTCTTCGGGGCGTGATGGATCTTCGGGCCGGTCTCAGCACCAGCGAGGCCGCCCAACAGGTGCTCGCGTTGCAGCGCGGCATCACCACCCCCGAGGCTCAAGAGACCCTCGACAACGGGCTCGACGCGGTGGGCGAGTGGGCCCACGGCACGCACGTCGCGGGCATTCTGTTGCAGGGCATCCCGCAGGCGCGGCTGGCGATCTTTCGCTCGGCGTGGGCCGGCGAGCACCGCCCGTATCACCACCGCGGCCCCAGCGACGCCGAGCTCGATCAGGAGCGCCAGAACATCGACGCCATCGCGGCCTTCATCAACCGTCACAACATCCGCGTGGTGAACGCGAGCCTCGGCTTCACGCTCGAGTACGTCGAAGACGAGCTCCGCCACGAGTCGGCGCAGTACCACAACGACGACGAGGTGAGGGCGCGGGCGCGGGTCATTCAAGCGCGTCGCCGCGAGAACTGGCAGTCGATCTTTCGCGCCTGCCCGTCGACCTTGTTTGTGGTCTCTGCGGGCAACAGCAACCAAGACGTGGTCGAGTACGGCGTGGTGCCGGGCGGCGTCGCGGCGCCCAATGTGCTCTCGGTGGGCGCGGTCGATCGCTACGGTCAGTGGGCGACGTTTACCAACTCGAACCCCGAGCAGGTGCAGATCTTTGACCACGGCGTCGAGGTCGACAGCGTGATCCCCAATGGGTCGCGGCTACCCCTCTCGGGCACCTCGATGGCCTCGCCGAACGCCGCCAACCTGGCCGCCAAGGTGCTCTCGCTCGCGCCGCAGCTCGCCCCGGCCCAGGTGATCGCGCTGATGGTCGCGAGCGGCGACCCCATCGCGGCGCCCTTCAACGGCCGCATCGCCAACGAGACCCGGGCCATCGAGTACCTGCGCACCCGCCCGGCGAGCTACCGCGTCGCACCCGCCCGCGCACCCGCGCGACGCTGAAGCGCCCGAGCGCCCCCCTCCGCGTCACCCGTGCGGTGTCAGAGTATGTCACGATGCCACTCGACACGGGGCGCGGCTGGGGTATGAGGGCGCCATGAGCTTCGGAAAGAACCCGCATGTTGCCAAGGCCACCCTCGCAGAGCAGAAGGCCCAGTCGGCCTCAGACGTGAACGCGCGGGCCCTGGCCTGGCGCGAGGCGGCCCGGTTGTGGGAGCGCGCCGCCGAGCGCGAGCCCGTCGAGAAGCGCGTCGTGGAGTATCAGCAGCGCGCCGAGGGGGCCCGTCAGCAGGCCGCCGAGGCCGAGCGGCCCGAGCCCGAGGGCGGCCCCGAGGCGCCCGCTGCGACGCCCCGTACGGCGCTCAACTGAGCGGTCTCAGCCGGCCAGGAGCCGCGCGATGGCTTCGGCGACGCCGCCGCCTTGGCGGTGATCGGTCGAGAGGCGGTCGGTGGCGTGTTGGGCCACCTCGGGGCTGCTCTGCCCCATCGCGAAGCTGCGGCCGGCCCAGCGAAACATGGGCACGTCGTTGTGCCAGTCGCCCACCACGGCGACCTCGCGGGCGGTGATGCCGAGGCGTTGGGCGACCTGCGAGAGCCCGGTGGCCTTGTCGACGTGGGCGCTGCGGATGAGCACCGTCCATTGGTCGCTGCGCCACGCGGGGAAGGTGGCCACCTGGACGGCCTTGCCGTGCCGCACGACGAGCTGCTCGACGATGCGCTCGACGCCCTCGCGGGGGCCGATGCCCGCGGCCATCGACACCGTGTGCCGCGTCTCCCACGCGCTCGACCCGATGAGCCGCGGGTGAAACGTGAGCCGCGGCGACCACGTCTCGACGAACGAGCGCAGCGCCCCCGCGCCCTCTTCGCCCACGATCTCATCGTGCGAGAACCAAAACGCGTGCAGCGCGTGATCGCCGAGCGCGTGGGTCACCTCTTCGATCAGCCGCGCTTCGAGGTAGTGCTGGTAGACCACCTCGCCCGACGGGCTCTCGATCACCACCGCGCCGTCGCTGCACACCAAGGGCGTGCTCAACCCCAAGGCCCGCGCCGTCGGGAGCGCCCCCGCCGCGAGACGCCCCGTCGCCAGGGTCACCGCGATGCCCGCCGCCCGCGCCGCGGCGATGGCCCGCACGTCAACCTCGCGGAGCGTGTTGTCGTGCCCGAGGAGGGTGCCATCAAGGTCTAGGGCGAGGAGCTGCGTTCGCATGGTGCGCATCGTACCGAAACCCCGCGGAGGCGGCGACGCAACACCGCGACGGCGCCCGCACCGGCGCTTACAAAACTTCGTTCTTTGGCACCGAACCATGGAGCCCGAGGCGCTTCGCCACGAGCCGAAAATCTTCGGGGATCTCAGCCTCGAAGACCCGGGGCGAGGCCTCGGGTTGGGCCGGGTGCGTGAAGCCCAGCGTGCGCGCGTGCAGCATCACCCGCGGCGCTTCGATGCGCGGCCCGTCAAAGTTACGAATGTAAACCCTCTCGCCCACCAACGGGTGACCCATCTCTGAGAGGTGGATGCGAATCTGGTGTTGACGCCCGGTTTCGAGGCGGGCGGCGACGAGGGTCGCCTCTTCTTCGCCCTCTAGAAACTTGATCGGGCGCAGGTGGGTGATCGCGCGCTGCCCGATGTGGGGCGCGGTCTTGCCGCGGGCTGAGCCGCGCAGGCCGTCGCCGCGATCGTCGAGGAGCACCGAGTCGACGGTGCGGGCCGCGTCGAGGCGACCGTGCACGAGGGCGACGTACTCGCGGTCGAGGGCGTGCTGTCGGAAGAGCCCCGCGAGGTGACGCTTGGCCACCCAGGTGCGGCCGAACACCATCACCCCAGAGGTCTCGCGGTCGAGGCGGTGGACGACGAAGAGGGGGGCCTTGGCGGGGGCCAGCTTCCACCGGTGCAGGGCCGTGGCGAGGCGGTCGACGAGGGTGCCGCGCTCGCCGGGCTCGAAGGGCACGCTGCTCACCCCGGGCGGCTTGTCGACCACGATGAGATGGGCGTCGTGGTGCAGGAGCCGCGCGCGCTCGAGGTCGACGCCGCCGTCGCCGCGGGTCTTGAGGCCCTCGGGGGTCGGGGCCTTGGGGTCGATGGTGACGGCCCAACCCGGCGTGAGCCTGTGGCCGGGGTCGGTGACGACCTTGCCGTTGATGGCGACCTTGCCGCGGGCGATGAGCTCTTTGGCCGCGCTCCAGGGCAGTTCGAGGGCGCGCTTGACGAGGGCGCCGAGGGCGGTCTGAGCTTCTTCGGGTCGAACGTGGACGGTCTTCATTTCGAGGGTGCTTCGCTTGGGCGAGACGATGGTACACTGCCTCGCGGTGGCGACCGGGACGAAGATTTGCCCGACGTGCAAGCTGCGGCATCCGCAGGAGTCGACGGTTTGTCTCGTGCACCGGGTGCCGCTGGTGATCGAGCAAGACCCTTATCTTGGCGCGGTGATCGCGGGCAAGTACCGCATCGAGGGCGTGATCGGCGCGGGGGGCATGGCCACGGTCTACGCGGCGCAGGTGAACGCCTCAGAGCGCCGCGTCGCGGTGAAGATCTTCCGCAAGGAGCTTTCGAGCGATGTGAAGCTGCGAGAGCGCTTCCGCCGCGAGTCGTCGAGCACCCGGCGCCTCGCGCACCGCAATGTCGTTGAGATCCTCGATGAGGGCACCCTCGACGACAACACGCCCTTCCTGGTGATGGAGTACCTCGAAGGTCAGACCCTTGAGGCCCTCCTGAAGCGCGAGCGCGCGGGCCTGAGTGTCGAGCGCACCATCGACCTCGGGCTGCAGCTCGCCGCGGGGCTCGGGCGCGCCCACGATTTTCAGGTCATTCATCGCGACCTCAAGCCCGAGAACCTCTTCCTCGTGCACGACGCCGAGGGGCACGAGCTCTTGAAGATCCTCGATTTCGGCATCGCGCGCTCGATGGCCGACACGCGGCTCACGGCCACCGGCGAGATCTTCGGCACGCCGCAGTACATGGCCCCCGAGCGCATCACCTCGACCGAGGCGGGGCCGAGCGCCGACCTCTACGCCGTGGGGTGCATCCTCTTTCGGTGCGCCACCGGGCGGCTGCCCTTCCAGGCCAACGACGTCACGAGCTTTTTGATCCAGCACCTGCGCGAGCCTGCGCCGTCGGCGTTGCAGTTCAACCCGCGGCTCCCGCAAGAGCTCGACGGGTTGATTCTACAGCTCTTGCAGAAGGAGCCCGCGCGTCGGCCCGTCGACGCCCACGCCGTCGAGCGGGTTTTGCTCGACCTTCAGGCGCGCTTCGCGCGGCCGCGGGTGATTTCGGGCTCGTTCCGGAGCGACACGGTGAAGGGTCGCGACCTCCAGGCGACCTCGGTGGGCGGCATCTTCTCAGACGACGCGGTCGAGCGTTGGGGGCGCCGCACCGACGTGCTCGGGCGGATGCTCGCCAAGGCCTTCCCGTCTGTGGCGCCGGTGGCGCTCTCGGGCGCCTTGGGGAGGATGCGCGCGACGGTCACCGCGATGGGGCAGATCCAGTCGCGCTGGCGCCAAGATCAGACCCGCGCCGACGCCATCGCGCAGCGCACCAAAGAGTCGCAGGCCCGCTTCGGCCGCGCGATGGACGCACTCGCCAGCGACCAGTCGCAGGCCCGTCAGGCCGCCCTCCAGGCCGGCGAGCTTCTGGCCCAGCACGAGGCCCACGTCGCCAACGTGGGCGAGGCCTTTCGCGCGCTGCACCGCGAGCTGGTGGGCACCGGCGCGATGGCCGTGCCCGACGCGTCGCTGCTCGACCTCTACCGCATCGCGATGCGGGCGCTCGAACCTGTAGCCGACGCGGGCAACGGCCTCGCCCGAGCCCGCGAGTACCACGCGCGCTGCGAGGCCGAGGTGCGCGACCTGGCCTTTCAGATCGAGGCCCTGAGGGCGCAGCTTGAGAAGGCCTCGCTCTCGGGCGAAGACGAAGAGCGGGCCGTTCAGCAGCGCCTCGAGACCGCGGCCACGCAGCTCGCTCAGATGGAGGGCGCGCTGGTGAAAGACGCCACCGAGATCACCCAGAGCCTCCGCGGTCGCTCGGAGCTCGATGCCCTGTTTCGAGAGTTTGAAGCCGACGCGGCGTGAGCGCCTCGCAGTGCGCGCGGAGGGCGTCGCCCAAGGGCAGCCCATCGGGCAGCGCGAGACGGAGCTTAGCACTTGAAAAGACAGGGTTTTTAGGCGCCTCGGCCGACCACGCGATGCAGTCGTCGAGGCCCGACGCGGCGCACATCGCGGCCACCACGGTGCGCCACGTCGGCGCGTCGCCCGAGACGGCGTTCACGGCCTCGCAGCGGCCCGGGGCGAGCGCGGCGTCGAGCAGTTGGAGGTAGAGCCTCGGCAGCGCGGCCACCGGGGCGAGCGGCCGTCGCGCGGCGCTTACGAGGGTGAGCGCCTCGCGGGCGTGGAGCGCCTGCCAGACCCGGTGGAGGTCTCCGGGCGTTCTGACAGGGCCGCCGCGGTAGCCTGGGCCCACCAGGGCGCTCGGTCGCACGATGAAGCCCGCGGCCCGGGTGCCCTGCAGCGCGGCGCGGAGGTACACCTCGGTGGCCGCTTTCATCGCCGCGTAGGTGTCGGCCCCGCCGAAGCGAGACGCCTCGGTGACGCGGGCGGTGAAGGGTCGATGCACGGCCAGCGACGACGTGAACAACACCCGGGTGACGCCCCGGGCGAGCGCGGCCTGGTAGAGCGCCACCGAGGCCCGAGGGCCGTCGAGGCGCCAGTCGTGGGAGGGGTCGTCGCTCCAGACGAGGGCGTTGTCGATGAGGGCGTCGCAGCCGTCGAGGGCGTCGTACCAGGCGCTCTCGCCCATGGCGCCGAGGCAGCGCTCGAGCCCTCGCGGGGGCGCGTCTTCAGGCCATCGCGTCGCCGCTCTCACCAAGGCCCGGACGCTGTGCCCTCTGGCCAGGAGCGCGGCCACGAGGTGCCGCCCGAGGTAGCCGCTCGCGCCGGTGACGAAGACCCGCACGGGCGGCCCTCAGAGCGCTTTGACGAGCTTCGAGAGGGCGCGAAAATGGGGGTGCTTCGCGTCGTGCAGGAGGTCGAAGACGGCGGTCTCGGCCGAGGTCACCGCGGCGCCGTGGGCGCGCAACGTGGCCAGCGCGACGTCGCGGTTCTTCGGGTCGCGCGAGGCCACCGCGTCGTGCGGCACATGCACGCCGAAGCCGCGCCCCAAGAGGTCGCGCACGGTCTGAAAGACGCAGACGTGGGCTTCGAGGCCGACCACGAGCACGCGGCGGACGTGGGCGCGGTGGAGCGCTTCGAGCACCGCCGGGGTCGCCGCAGAGAAGACCGTCTTCTCGCTCGGCACCACCACCGTCGGAAAGCCCGCGAAGGCTTCGCGCAGCGACTGAACCGTGGGCCCGAGGCCCTGCGGATACTGCTCGGTCGCGAAGGTGCTCATGCCGAGGAGCCGCGCCGTCTCGACGAGGAGGTGGGTCGCTTTGAGGAGCCGCTCGTAGTCGCCCGAGGGCATCGCGGGCGCGAGCTTCTCTTGGATGTCGACGACGACGAGGGCGGTGTGAGCGGGGTCTAGCGTGAGGGCGTCCATCGCAGGGTGGGGCTGAGGGTAGCGCGGTCTCGCCCCGCGGTCAGCGCACTTCGAAGGGGTCTCGGTCGGCCGCCGAGCAGAGCACCGTGAGCCCCGCGAGGGCGGCCCCGAGGCGCTCGGCGACGCGCCCGAGGGCGGCCCGCTCGCTGTTCGAGTGGAGCGCGCAGACCACGGTCATGCCGCGCGCCGCGCACTTCAGCGCGTCGTGATGGCGGAGCTCGCCCGTGAGGTAGAGCTCGGCCCCCGAGGCGAGGGCGTCGTTGACCATGTCACCGCAGGCGCCGGCGCCCACCGCGACGCGGCGCACAAGGCCCTCGGTGGGGCCCGCCACGAGCAGCTTGTCGACCCCGAGCCCCGCGCGAATGTTCGCGAAGAGCGCCTCGCGGGTGATGGGCTCGCAGGGGCCGACGCGGCCCATCCCGCGGCCCGTGCGGGGGTCGGTCACCCGGAGCGGCGCCCGCGACGTGAGCGCGACCACGTCGCCGAGCATGTCGTTGGTGCCTCCGTCGGCGAGGTCGAGGGCGGTGTGGGGGCTCACCACGGCGATGCCCGCGCGTACGAGGCGCCACACGAGCGAGCCCGCGAGCACGCGCTTCTGCCCCTCGAAGATCACGGGATGGTAGGCCACGATGACGTTGGCCCCGAGGGCCTCGGCCTCATCGATCACCGGGGCGGTGCAGTCGATGCAGCACAAGACCCGGGTGATCGGCGCCTCGGGGTCGCCGACGAGGAGGCCCACGTTGTCCCACTTTTCGGCCTGGGCGAAGGGGCTGAGGGCGTCGAGGGCGGCGACGAGGGCGCTCACGGGGTGTGTTGTCATGGGCCGACGGTACGCAGCCGCGTCTCGGGCGACAACGTCGCTGTGGCCAAAGGCCCACGGGCGGCGCCGTCGGCGTTGCGATGAGCGCGAGAATTTGTGCAGACTCGCGGCGCATCGGCGGGCGTGGCACGGGGGCTGCTCAAGGGTGCGCGACGCCTCCGGGCACGACAAAGAGGGTTTCGAGCATGAAGACTGTGGCGCTTGTTTCTGCGGGTGTGTTGGCGCTTTCGATGATGGCCGGGGTGAGCACCGCCGAGGCGGCGCTGACCTGGCGGCGCGGGCAGTTCACCGACCGGGTCGAGCGGGGGCAGCCCGTCGGCGACGCGGCGGCGGCCTTGCGGGGGCCGAACGCCACCTACTGGATGGAGATCGGCAACGACGGCGCGCCCGAGAACGTGACCCTGGTGTGGCGCGTCGACGGTCGCGAGGTGCGGCGGCAGAGCCTCGAAATCGGCCGCGCGCCGCGCTGGCGCACGTGGGGCTTTGCGCGGGTCAGGGGCGGCCGCGCGGTCGAGGTGACGGTGCTCGACGCGTCGGGCGCGACGCTGCACACAGAGCAGCTTCCGTCGCAGTGAGGCGGGTGATCGCGGGGCGCGGCGCTCGTTGACTTTGCGGCGCGCCTCGGGCGACGATGCGCTCCCGCAGATGGCCTGCGGTGCAGGCATTCGATGGGGCGCCCAGCTAGCTCTGAACACCTAGAAGACCTCAGCCCGGAGGCGCTCCTCGAAGCCGCCGCGGGGGGTCACGCGACGGCGCTCTTGACGCTCTACGACCGCGTGGCGCCGACGCTGGTGGGCGTGGCCATGCGGGTGCTGAGCAACCGCGCCGAGAGCGAAGACGTGGTGCAAGACGCCTTCACCCGCGCGTGGCGCGAGGCGGCGAGCTTCGACCGTCAGCGCGGCTCGGCCCTCGCGTGGATGGTGACCCTCACCCGCAACCGGGCCATCGATGTGTTGCGGCAGCGCAAGCGTCGGGCCCAACAGAGCGACGAGCTGGTCGCCGAGGGTGAGCAGCATGAGCCCGAGCGCCCGCGCTCGCCCGAGCGCGCGTTGCACGACATGCAGCGGGCCGTTGCGGTGCGGGCGGCCCTCGACGCGCTCAGGCCCGAGCAGCGCGCGGCCCTCGAACTGGCTTATTTCTCAGGGCTCTCACACTCCGAGATCGCCGCGGCCCTCGGGCAGCCGCTCGGCACCGTGAAGACGCGCATCGCGCAGTCGGTCAAGCGGCTCCGAGAGGTGCTCGCGGCGCACGCTCCGGCCCCCGACGACGACCTCGTCGAAGAAGAGTGCTGAGCCGCCGCGGTCAGCCGTCGAGGGCCCGCGCGAGGAGCAGCCCGTAGCGAATGCGCGCCTCGGCGGTGATGTGATCGGGGGCGGTCATCACGGCGTGGGTGAGCGCGCTGCGCGCGGCGCTTCGGCTCACGTCGGGGAGCGACGCGGCCAGGGTGGCGATGGCCGCTTGCGCGAGGGCGATGTTGTGCTTGAGCACCGCGAGGATCTCTTCGACCGCGACGTTGCCGTGGGGCTTCCAGGAGTCGTAGTCGGTGGCGAGGGCGAGGGTCGCGTAGGGCAGCTCGGCCTCGCGCGCGAGGAAGACCTCGGGCGCATTGGTCATGCCGACGATGTGGGCGCCGCTGGCGATCCAGCTGTGGCTCTCGGCGCGGGTCGAGAAGCGCGGCCCTTCGATGCAGAGGTAGGTCTTGTCGGTGTGCACCGTGGCGCCGTTGGCCCGCGCGGCCTCGGCCACCGCGTTGGCCATGATCGCGCAGACCGGGTCGCCCATCGCGACGTGCGCGACCACGCCCTGGTCGAAGAAGGTCGCGGCGCGGCCGTGGGTGCGGTCGATGAACTGCGAGGGCACGACGAGGTGCCCTGGGGCGATCGCGTCGACGAGCGAGCCCACCGCAGAGACCGACACGACGTGGGTCGCGCCGAGGGCCTTGAGCGCGTAGACGTTGGCCCGGTACGGCACATGGCTCGGGCTGTGGACGTGACCTCGGCCGTGCCGCGGCACGAACAAGAGCGTGGTGTCACCGAGGCGGCCCTTCACGATCGCGTCGCTCGGGGCCCCGAAGGGCGTGTCGACGCGGAGCTCGTGCACGTCGGTGAGCCCTGCGAGTTGGTAGAGGCCGCTGCCGCCGATGACACCGAGGGTGGGCTTTGTCATGGCCGCGACCTTGCGCCAGAACGGCGAGAGATTCTAGCGACGCGATCGCGCGGGCCGCGTCTGCCACTGCGCCGGCGCCCGCAACTGGGCCGGATTGCCCGCTCCGATGAGGGTTTCGGAGAGAGTTCTCTCGCTGTTGCAGGTCGGCGACGGCGCGGGTCGTGAGTCTGACCCTCGCGACGCGAGACAACGCGACCGAGCCCCTTGCGGCGCGCGGAAGCGCGGGGTGAGGTCACGCCCTGCGGTCTGAAGATGGGGGCTGCATCGGCGGCCAGGGTGACGTACGAGTGGTGCCGTCGTGGTCTACCCCGTGGATGTGATCATTCCGGCCCGTGATGAGTGCGAGACCATCGCGGGGGTCGTGCGTGAAATCCCCCGGGCGTGGGTGCGGAGCGTCACCGTGGTCGACAACGGCAGCCGCGATGGCACCGCCGAGGTGGCCCGCCGGGCAGGGGCGCAGGTGGTGCACGAGCCGCTCGCCGGGTACGGGCGGGCGTGCCTCCGCGCGTTGGAGGCGCTCCCCCACGACGGGGTGGTGGTCTTCCTCGTGGCCGACGGGAGCGACGACCCGCGCGAGCTGCCGCGGGTGGTCGACCCCGTGCTTGAAGGTCGCGCCGACCTGGTGATCGGCTCGCGGTTTCAGGGCTGGGTCGCGCCCGGGGCGATGCCGCCGTGGCAGTCGATGGGCTCCCGCGTGGCGGCCCTCGGGTTGCGGCTCCGGTTCGGCCAAAGTGTGAGCGATCTCGGGCCCTTTCGTGCGATCTCGCGCCCCGCCCTCGACGGCCTCGCGATGCGCGACCCGACCTACGGGTGGACGCTCGAAATGCAGATCAAGGCGGCGCGGCAAGGCCTGCGGGTGCGCGAGGTGCCGGTGGCGTGGCGACAGCGCCGCGGCGGGAGCCCCAAGGTCGCCGGGACGCTCAAGGGCACCCTCGGCGCGAGCGCGATGATCTCTCGGTGGCTCTATGGCGCCTTTCGCGGCCCCGAGCATGACCCGCGCTGACGTCACCCTCGGCCTCGCCACCGCCGCCGTGGTGGCCCTCACCGCGGGGCAACACCTGGTCGCGGCGACGCCCCCAGGAGGCCGCGCAGCGCCCTTCGTGCTCCTCTACGAGCTGACCCTCGTCGCGATGCTCGTGGCGACCCGGGCGACCCCTTCTGCGAGCCCTGGCGCGATGCGGGCGATGCTCGCGGGCGGTGTCGTCGCGCGGTGGTCGTTGGTGCCCATCGCGAGCTTCACCACCACCGACGTGTCGCGCTACCTCTGGGACGGCTGGGTGGTCTTGCACGGCGCCGACCCGTACCGCCTCGCGCCCGACGCCCCCGCCCTCGCCCCCTTGCGCCACACCTTCCCGTGGAACGCAGACCACCACGACGTCGTGACCTGCTACCCGCCCCTCGCCCTGGCCTGCTTCGCCCTCGCGGCCTCGTGCGGCCCCGCCCTCGCCGCCCTCGCCTGGAAGGCCCTCTGCGCCCTCGCCTCGACCGTCGCCGCCCGCCTCGCCTGGCACCACGACGGCGCCCAGCGCCCCTACGCCGCGCTGGTCGTGCTCGCCCCATGGATGCTCACCGAAGGCGGCATCGGGGCTCACCTCGACATCTTGCTCGTGCCCTTCATCCTCGGCGCGGTGCAGGCCCGCGAGGCAGAGCGTCACGACCGCGCGGCGATGCTCTACGGGGTCGCCATCGCGCTGAAATGGGTGCCCCTCATCGGGCTCCCCGCCCTGGTCGTCTCGGCGCCGCGTCGGGCCCGCTTCGTCGCCCTCGCGCTCAGCCCCGCGGCGCTCACCTGGGCGGCGGCCCGCGCCCTCGGGCTGCGCCCGCCGGGCTCCCTCGCGGCGGTGGCCGAGGTGTGGGAGTTCGGCGCGCCGCTCTACCGCGCCCTCGCGTGGGTGCTGCCTTACTTCCCCGAGGTGGTGCGGAGCGCGCTGACGGTGGCCACGGTGTGCGGCGTGGGCCTCGTGGCGATCACGCCGCGGCGCCTCGATGTTCGACTTCGCGACAGTCTCGGCCTCCAGCTCTTCGCGAGTCCGACCAGCTACCCGTGGTACGGCCTCGGCTTCGCTGCGCTGCTTTCGAGCGCGCCGTCATACTGGGCGCTCGCATTTCTGGCGATCTCACCGCTCTCGTACGAGGTACTCGACCTGTACCAGACCCGCGGCCTCTGGGCCCCAGCCCGCTGGCCCGTAGTGGCTTTGGGCTTCGCGTGGCTTTGGGGAGTTGTCGCAGACGCCGCGGCGGGCGAAAACGAAGGCTGATGCGACCGGCCATTCTGGTGTTTACGCGGGCGCCGGTCGAGGGCGAAGTCAAGACCCGTCTCGCCGCGAAGCTCGGCAACCGCGAGGCCCTTCGGGTGTTTCGCGAGATGGGCGCGGCCATCGTCGCGTCGCTGTGCCCCGCCGACCGCGCGTGGAGCGTCTTCGCCGTGGCCACCCCCGACGGGCGCCGAGAGGCCATCGCCGACTGGCTCCCGGGGCTCGACGGCGTGTGGGATCAAGGCAGCGGCGACCTCGGCGCCCGCCTCGCGCGGGCCACCCACGGCGCGTTTCAGCAAGGCTTCAGCCCGGTGGTGCTGGTCGGCACCGACTGCCCCGCGGCCAACGCGAGCCAGGTCGCGGAGGCTCTCCGGCGACTCGACGCGCACGACGCGGTGCTCGGCCCGGCCCTCGACGGGGGCTACTGGCTCCTCGCGCTGCGGCGTGAGCTGCCCGCGGTGTTCGAGCGCATCGCGTGGAGCACCCCCACGGTGGCCGAGGCCACCCGCATGCGGCTCAGCAAGGCCGAGGCGACCTGGAGCGAGCTCGGCGTGTGGCGCGACCTCGACACCTACGAAGACCTTCTATGGTGGCGAAAACAATCGGGTTTTGACTGGCTCTAGGGCGGGGTCTTGGGCCGCGCCGAGGGGCGCTTTGGCGGGGCTCAGCGGCGCGCGTCGACCATCGCGGCGAGGCGGCCGAGGGCCTCGTCGAGCACGCGCTCTTCGGGGCCGAACGAGAAGCGGACGTGGTCACGGAAGCGCGAGGGCTTGTTGCCGCGACGCTTGCCGGGGTTCACATCGAAGAACTCGCCGGGCACGGTGATCACCTGGCGCTCGAGCGCCGCGCGAAAGAAGCCCATGCCGGTGTTGAGCGGCGCCGGCAGCGCCCGCACCGAGCCCCAGACGTAGAAGCCGCCCTCGGGGTCGCGGTCGACCTGGAGCCCGAGGGCCTTGAGCCCCGAGAGCATCTTCTCGCGCTTGCGACCGAACACGCTGTGGATCGCGGCGGTCTCGGCCCGCGCGTGGGCCGCGCTCACCACCTCGCAGGCCGCGCGCTGCATCGGCTTCGAGCCCCCGCCATCGAGGAACGAGCCCGCGCTCGCCACGCCCTCGATGACCGACTTGGGGCCCACCGTCCATGTGATGCGCCAGCCCGGGTAGCGCCAGTTCTTCGTGAGGCCGTCGAAGATCAACACCGGGTCGTGGTCGACGTTGTCGACGTAGCGGGCCGCCGACTCCATGGGCGCCGGGTCGTCGCTCGGCTGCCAGAGATAGTGCGAGTAAAACTCGTCGACGAGGAGCGCGCAGTCGTTGTCGCGGAGCACCCGCACCCACCCGTCGAGGGCCTCACCGCCCACGAGGCGCCCGGTCGGGTTGCAGGGGTTCGAGAGCAGGATCGCCCCGAGCCCGCGCCCCACGATCTCGCGCTCGAGCTGCGCCGGAGGGAAGTCGTAGCCGCGCTCGGGTTCGAGCAAAATCGGGATCGGCGAGAACAACCTGAAGACGTCGAGGAGCTCTTCGTACGCGGTGTAGTCAGGCAAAAAATGCCCGAGGTTGATCGCGCCGAGGGAGGCCGCAGCGCGGAGCAACGACACCCGCCCGCCCCCCGAGATGCTCACATTCTCAGCCGAATACTTCGACGAGAGCCCCTTGCGGAAGAGCTCGTTGTACATCCCCGCGACGGCCTCGCGGAGCTCCCAAAGCCCCGGCACCGGCGCATACTCTTGGTCGTCGAGGTCGATCGGCAGCGACTCGACCCGCGGCGGCGCCCCGACGAGGCTGCCCGTCTCGGGCTGGCCCTGACCGAGGTTGCACCACCCCGGCGCGCCGAAGCGAAAGCCCATCTTCTGGGCCTCGGTGGTCACATAGATCACACCCGTGCGAGGCACCGGGCGGAAGGCCGTAAACCCCTCGCTCATCACGGGCCCCCGGGCGGCTGAAGCTGCACGTTCGGCTCGGGCAGACGGAGCGGCCCCCCACCACCGCCACCGGGCCCCGCGCGCCGCTGGGCCTGCTGGGCTTGCTGCATCGCTTGACGCTGACGCTGGGCCTGCTCCATCGCCTGGGCCTGGAGCGCCGCGACGGTGTCGCGCACGTTGTTGACCGTGACGATGGGCGCGTCGAGGCTCAGGTCGAAATGGCCGCCGTTGTCGCCCACCCGGCGCGTGGTCAGCGTGCCCTCGACCGGGTCGCCGTTGTTCGTGCCGGTGCCCGCGGGCGCCCCCAACATCGAGAGCACCCCGGCCGCCGTGAGGTGCACGAGCAGGGGCTGGTTCTCATTGGCCGTGACAGCGAGCCGCGGGCCTTGCGAGAGGGCCCGAAAGCGCGCCGCCGGGTCGGCCGCGTCGATGAGCATGATGAAGCCCTCTTGCGGCACCACCAGCACCGACCGCTGGTACATCCGACGCACCTCGGCGGGCACGTTCGGCGGCAGCCGCGCGGGGTCAGGCCCGAGGCGCATCCGGAGCGTGCCCGCGGGCACCCCTGGGGGGTTGGGGAGCACGGCGAACTGGTCGGCGGGGTTCATCCCCGAGGGGCGGGGCGTGCGCGGCACCGCCACCGCGGCGTTGCGAAGCGCAGTGATCGCCGCCGCCGGGTCGGCCACCCGAATCAGCTCGATCTTGGTGCCGCCGTCTTCGGCCAAAAAGCCCATGGCCCGCTCGCCCGAGCGCCGAAAGCCCGTGGTCTCGTTGAGGCTCTGCTGAAAGCGCACGAACTCAGGCCCGAGCATCTGCCGCGCCCGCGGATCTTCTTCGGGCGGCGACAAGAGCGGCGCGAAGGCCGACATGTCGAGCCCGGCGGCGAAGTACGAGTTCACCGTCGCGGGCAGCTGCGCCAGGAGGTCGACCGCCGCGCGGTGCCCCACGGCGGTGCCCACGATGGCGCGGGTGCTCGCGCCGGTGGCCCGCGCGAACTCGCCCTCGCCGCGAATGTGGTAGGCGTTCTCATCGACCGTGAGCCGCAGGTGGAGGAGGCTCAAATCGTCGACGAGCTGCTTGGTGTTGAG
Organism: Myxococcales bacterium; assembly: GCA_016792845.1. GTDB lineage: Bacteria > Myxococcota_A > Polyangia > Polyangiales > JAEUKH01. The sequence goes on from JAEUKH010000031.1 coordinate 88,806, forward strand.
GGCGCTGCGGTGGGCCTCGTCGTAGGCCTCGACCCGCGCGCGCTCAGCCCCCTGGCCCGTGCGGCGGGGATCTTGCGCTTCGAGGGCCTCGATCTGCTGCGCGAACACCGCCCGCACCCGCTCGGCCCTGAGCGTGGCGTCGAGCACCGCGTCGCCCTCGGGCGCCTGCGAGGCGGCCGCCACGAACCACGTCGCGTTGCGCTCGAGCACCTCGGTCGGGCCGCACAAGAGCACCCACCCGACGGGCGCCCGTCGGGCCACCCAACACGGCGGCGCGGCGACCCCGCCGTCACCCTGCGGCGCGTCTGAGGTCGGGCGGTACACCCCCGGAGACGCCTGGCGGTACCCCCGCAGGGCCTGGGCGTCTTGCGCGAGGCTCATGCCCGGGCGCAGCGGCCACGCCGCGGCCACGGTGATCGGCGCGCGACCGTTGGCCCCCTGCCCCGTCACCATGAGGGCCGCGAAGGGCGCGTCGGGGTCGAGGTCAACCCCGTGCTCGCCCACCCCCGGGGTGATGCCCGGGATCACCTGCCCGAGCGCGAGCCGCGTGGGCGCGCCGGGGGCGATGAGGTTCAGCACCTTGCGCAACGAGCCGCCGCGAAGGCCCACGAGCGCGTTCGCGGGCACGGCCTCGCTCGGGCCCTGGGTCGAGGGCGCGGGCGCAGCCCCGGCGTCGCCCGCGGTGGGCGTCGCAGCGCCCGCGTCGGCGCGCGCGGCGCCGCTCGGCGCGGGGTTGTTGTTCTTGTTGCAAGACGCGGCCGCCACGAGCGCGAGCGCGAGGGTCAACGAAACCGAAGCTGCCTTCTTCATCGCGGCCGCGAGCGGTACACCATCATCGCCACGGTGTCACCAACACGCCGCAAACAAAGGCCAGTATCAAAGCGGAAGGGCTCGTTCGCGCGGGGCCGCGCTCACTGCTGCGAGATGGTCGACCCGGCGGCGCTGAGGTTCAAGAGCTCGCGGCGCGCGAGCTCGGCGGCCCGAGCGTTCGCGGTCTGACGGCGCAGCGCGTGGAGCGAGCCGCGGTCGACGGTGGCCCGAAGCGCCTTGAAGGCCGTCTCCTGGCGCGCGGCGTCGCTCCCGAGGGCGGCCGCCCGGAGGAGTTCGCGCACCTCGAAGGCGCCCGCGCCGATGGGGTTGTCCCAGCCGGTCTTGAGCCGCAGGGTGAGCGCCTGCATGGCCCAGTTGTACTGCCGCGACGCACGGCCGCGTTCGAGCAAGGCCGCCGTCTCGAAGCGCCGAAACACCCGCCCGTCTTCGAACATCGCGCGGGTCAACGGCACGATCTCGGCGTTCTCTTGCACCACCGAGTTGTTGCCTGCGTTGCCCGTGGCCCGCGGCTGAAAGGTGTTACGCAAGAGCCCGTTGAGCTCGTCGTTGCTCTGGAGGGCGTTCACCAGCTCGTTGGCCGCGCGCTGATTGCCCCCGAGCACGATGGCCACCGCCGCGGCGAAGCGCACGTTGCCGTCTTGCGGGTCGGTCGACCCGAGGAGCCGGATCAACGCCTCGCTCGTCGAATCGTCGGCGCCGAATCCCGCCGCGATCGCCGCGCCCTTCATGATCTCGGGGTCGACCCCGCGGCGGAGGTAGGTCTCGATCAGCCGGCCCGCGATGGCCGGCGTGCACCGACCGCGGAGCGCGTAGATGTAGAAAATACGCGACTCTGCGGGCACGTTGGTGTCGCCCGCGCGGGTCGCCATCTCGTTGAGCGCGGCCTCGTCGGCGAGCGCCGCGAGAGCGTAGCCCGCCTCTTCGCGCAGCTCACGCCGATCGGTGGGGTCTTCGACCACCCGACGCAGCGCGCCGATGAGGCTCGCCCGTTGTTGCGGCGTCATCGCGGGCACGGTCACCCCGGCGCTCGCGGGGGGCGTGTAGCTCGCCCACGCGGCGCCGCGGATCGCGGCCTCACGGCGCGCGGCGACCTCTTGATCTTGCACCGTGGCCTCGACCATCCGCATGCCCTGCGGCTGCCGGATGTTGCTCACGATGGTCGAGAAGCAAGACGGCGCACGCAGCGCGCAGACCGCCATCGCGGCCCCGCCCTGGGTGTCGGGCTGCGCGAGCATCGACTGAAACACCGAGGCCATCGAGGCGTCACCCGACACCGCGAGGGCCATGATGAGCTGCGAGCGCACGAAGTCTGCGCGGGGGTCGCGCAGCATCGCGGCGAGCTGGGTCTTGGCCCGCGCCGCGGCCCCTGGCACCCGACGGATCTGGTCGAGCGCGAGCTTCGCCTCTTGGGTGCCGTTGATGTCTGCGGGGTGCTCGAGCCCGTACTGCGCGTACCCGAGGAGCCCTTCGACGGCGCGGATGTCACCGATCTCGGCGAGGCCGAAGATGGCATTCTTCTTCATGTCGCGGGCCGCGGGCTCGGTCGAGGCCGTGGCCAGCTGAAGCGCCTCGGCGAGCGCGTCGCCCGCCCCGGGGTCACGCTGCTCGCGCAAGAGGCGGGTCGCGAAGGCCCGGGTCTCGAGGTCGCGGGCCCCGTGGATGATCACCGCGAGGGCAGGCGCCCCGGCGCTGGTGGCGAGCGCGGTGATGACGCCGTCGCGGGCCGTCGGGTGCGCCCCGAGGAAGGCCATGATGTTGTCAGTGGCCCGGGGGTCACCCGAGCGGCCGAGGCCGATGGCCGCTTCGCGCGCGATCGACTCCTGGCTGTCGCGCGCGAGCACGCCGAGGTCGTCGAGGGTCTCGGCGCTGGCGATCTCTGCGAGCGAAATCGCCGCGAGCTGGCGCGAGGCGACGTTGCGCGATGTGACAAGCTCGTGGAGCCGCGACACCCCGGCCATGCGCGCCACCAACGCGGGGTCGAAGGCGCGGCGGCTGTCGAGCCCGTTCACCTGCTGGAGCTTGTTGGTCTCAAGGAGGTCGCGCACGGTCGGCCACGCTTGCGGCTCGTTGAGCACCACGAGGGCCCAGGCGACCTCGATGCGGTCGGTGTTGGGGTCGGTGGTCGGCAGCGCCCGCAAGAGCGCGGCTCTCGCAGGTTCGGCCGCGGGGAGCCCGATCTCTGCGAGCCCGAGCGCGGCCTGCGCCCGGGGCGCCCCGGGGGTGTCGAGGCCCTCGATCAACAAGGGCACCGACTGCGGGTCGCGGAGCCCCGCCAGGATGCGCCGCGCCGCTTGACGGAGCGCCATCGAGCGGTTGCCCGCGTACACCTCGCGCACGAGGCGCGCGGTCTCATCGTTCGGGAGGTTGCGGTTCAGGATCTCGGTGAGACTCTGACGGCCGCGGGTCGCCTCATCGGCCTCGGCGGCCTCTTGTTTGGCCGAGTTGATGAGAAAATATCCCGTGCCGCCGCCCACCGCGAGCACCGAGGCGATCACCAGCCAACCGAAGGGCGAGACGCGCCGGTTGATCTGGCGCGCGGCCTCGTCATCGCTCGACGCTGGCGCCACCCCGCGGTCATCATCAACCACCCCATCGGGAACGTCTGGGAGATCGCTCAAATCATCATCGCTACCGGCCATCGCCAATTCGCTCCGCGCCCTGCACTCGTGGTTTCGCGCCCACCGCCCGCACCCTGCGAGCGCTCGCTGCGGCGCGAAGCTAGTACAAGCCTACATCTCGGTACAAGCGCCAGCGACGCGCCGCCCTCGCCGCCGCCGCCCCCTACAGCGACAGCGCCTTCGCACTGCGAAGCAGGCGCGTCAGAGCCACGGCGCTGTGCGTTGCCGCGGAGCGGCGCACGATTTCGTGCCGACAAGCCCTTTGCAGAGGGGCCGCGAGTGGGCTACGGGCACGGGGGTGCGTAGCGGGCGATGCGGCCGACGGCCGACCTCGGCGCCGCGATGGAGGTTGTTTGATGTCGACCACGACGACAAAGCGGGCCCACACGGCGCTCGGTCTCATCTCGATCAGTCTGTTCTGTTTGATCCACGCGCTGTCGCTGGTGATGCCCTTTGTGGTGGGCGTCTCTTGGGGCGCCGTGGGCCTCGCGTTGGGGCTCTACATCGTGCGCATGTTCGGCATCACCGCGGGGTATCACCGGTATTTCGCGCACCGCGCCTTCAAGGCGCCGCGGTGGTTTCAGTTCGTCTTGGCCTGGCTCGGCGCCTCGTCGCTGCAAAAGGGCCCCCTCTGGTGGGCCGGCCATCACCGCACCCACCACCGGTGGAGCGACACGCCGCGCGACCTCCACTCGCCCCTCCAGCGAGGCTTCTGGTACTCGCACATGGGCTGGTTCTTCAGCCCCGAGCACGACGCCACCGAGCACGCGCTCATCCCTGATTTTGCGAAGTATGCTGAGCTCCGCTGGCTCGACCGGTACCACTGGGTGCCCGCCGCGGTGATGGCCTTGGGGTGTTACGCCCTCGACGGCGCCCGGGGCCTCGTCTGGGGCATGGGGGTGAGCACTGTGCTGCTCTGGCACGGCACCTTCTTCATCAACAGCCTCGCCCACGTCTGGGGTTCGCGTCGGTACGAGACCGCCGACACGTCGCGCAACAACCTCGTCTTGGCGCTCATCACCCTCGGCGAAGGCTGGCACAACAACCACCACCACTACATGAACAGCGTCAACCAGGGCTTCTTCTGGTACGAGATCGACCTCAGCTATTACGCCCTGCGGGCCCTGTCATGGGTGAAGATCACCCGCGATCTCCGCATGCCGCCGGCCCACGTCCTTCGCGACAAGCTGGTGTCTCAGGCCACCGAGGCGGCCGCCCGGCTCACCGAGGCGAGGCTCGCCGCCGAGGCCAAGCTCGAAGGCGCGCGCATCGCCGCCCGCGAGGTGGTGGTCGAGGCTGAGGCCAAGCTCGAAGGCGCGCGCATCGCCGCCGAGGCCAGGCTCGAAGGTGCGCGCATCGCCGCCCGCGAGGCGGTGGTCGAGGCCGAGGCCCGCATCGCCGAGGTGCGCGAGGCCGTCGAAGAGGCCGTCGACGCCGCCGACGGCGCCGTCAAACCCGTCGGCTAAGATCCGCTCACATGGTCTGCGGCTGACACGCCGCGAAGGTGCTCGGGAGGTCGCGAAACCGCAACGAGCACCGCTGATTCGCCGGGCACGCCGTGCCCGCATCGGTGCCCTCGGTGTCGGGGTTGCAGACCCGGCGGCACACGCGGTTCGGCGCGGCGGTGTTGCACGCGGCGGGGTCGGTGCCGACGCACGCGAAGCCCGGCGCGCAGCGGGTGTTGACGCAGCACGGGGTGCCGTCGGTGCCGGGGGTGACGCCGCTCTGTTGGGCGAAGCAGTTGGTGGTGCCGTCGGCCGCGATGGGGTCGCACCGCGGGGTGCTCGGGGCGCAGCGGTTGTTCGCGGTGGCGTAGGGGTCGCAGCTCACCACGCTGATGCAGTAGCGCGCGTCGAGGCCCGTGATGGTGCCCGCGCACACGGCCCCGGGGCGCCCGCCCCGCGATTCGTCGCGGCAGCTGGTGTTGTCGGTGCCGCAGCAGAGCTTGGTGCACTCGCCGGGGTCGCCGAGGCAGGCGAAGCCTTCGCGGCAGTCGTTCACCGAGGTGCAGCGCTCGCCCCAGCCGCGGGTGCCGGGGGTGACGCAGAGGCCCGTGATGGGGCCGTTGGCCATCTCGCGCGCGGCGTAGCAGCCCTCGCCGGCGGCGCATCCTGAGTTGGTGACGTAGTTGCAGCGCCCCAGCATGCCGCACGAGGCCGTGCTCTGGCCGCTGTCTGCGGGGCCCGCGTCGGGCCGGTCGGCGAGCACCTGACCGACGTCACCGGGGCCTGTGTCGCGGGCCCCGAGGTCGGTGAGGCTCGGGCCTGCGTCAGCGCCAGGCGTCGTGCCCGTGTCGTCGCTGCACCCCAGCACCGCGGCACCCAAGAGACCGAACCCGAACGACAAAGCAAGACGTCGAAGACCCATTGGTTGAAGCAACCTCTCTCTGCCTCAGCCCCCCGGCGGGTCAGACCGTCGACGGCACCTCGGCTGGGCCCATCGTAGCATCGACCGCGACCCATCCCACTGAATCGCCAACAACCGTGAGCGACACGCGGTCGCCGCGACGGAGCTCCCCGCGCAACACGGCGTCGGCGAGGGGCCCCTCGACCCAGCGGGCGATGGCCCTGCGCATCGGGCGCGCGCCGAGGCTGGGCTCGTAGCCGCCGCGGCGCAAGAGGAACTCGACCACGCGCTCCTCGGCGGTGATCTGAATCTTTTGCTCCGCCGCGAGGCGCGCCCCCGAGTCTCGAAGGAGCCTGCGGGCGACCTCGGCCACGTCGCTGTGCGCGAGGGGGCCGAAGACGAGGGGCTCGTCGATGCGGTTCCAGAGTTCGGGCGGGAGGGCGCCGCGGGCGGCGGCGAGCACGGCGTTCGCGCGGTCGTCGACGGGGCCTTCGGCGCTCCGCGCGTCGAAGCCGATGCGCCGCGCGGGGGTTTGGCTCTCGGCGTAGAGTTCTGCCCCGAGGTTTGACGTCATCACCACGACGGTGTTTCGAAAATCAACGGTGCGCCCGCGGCCGTCGGTCATTCGGCCCTCATCGAGCAGCCCGAGGAGCGACTCGAGCACATCGCGGTGCGCCTTCTCGATCTCATCGAGCAAGATGAGCTGGTAAGGCCGACGGCGCACGGCCTCGGTGAGCTGCCCGCCGTCGCTGTATCCCACGTACCCGGGCGGCGCGCCCACCAGACGGGCGACGCTGTGGGCCTCTGCAAACTCGGCCATGTCAAAGCGCGCCATGCCGCCCGCCCCCGGAAAGAGCGTCTCGGCCATAGCCTTCGCCGTCTCGGTCTTGCCGACCCCCGTCGGGCCGAGAAACAGAAAGGTGCCCATCGGGCGCGTGCCGCGAAAGCCCACGGCGTTACGGCGCACCACCCGCGACACCCGCGCGAGGGCCTCGCGGTGACCCACCACGCGGGTCGCGAGGTGGACTTCGAGGGCCACGAGGCGCTCTCCGTCGGTCGCCGCCACGCGCTCGAAGGGCATCGCCGCGAGCTCGGCCACCACCGAGGCGACGGTGACCGCGCGCAGCGACGGCTCGCCCAGGCGTCGGGCCCGCGCGCAGGCGAGGTCGAGCACGGTGAGGGTGCGCTCGGGCTGGGGGCGCCCGCCGAGGTAACGCTCGGTGAGGGCCACGGTGTCGAGGGCCGTGGTCTCGTCGACGCTGAGCTCGTGGTGCGTCGCGAGGGCCGCGCAGCGCGACAAGACCACCCGCTCGACGTCGGCCGGGGGCAGCTCCTCGACGTCGATGCGGAGGGCGCTCTTTTCGAGCCATGGTTCTTGCTCGGCGAGGCGCCGACCTTCATCGAGGGTCGCGACGCCCACCCAGGGCACCGCCCCCGACACGAGGAGGTTGCGCAGCTCGGCCACCAACTCGTCGGGGGTCTCGCGCGATGAGAACCACGGCGTCACCGGGTCGAGCACCACCGTGATGTCGCCCGCCGCGGCGGCGAGCTTCGCCCCGAGCGCGCGCAGCCGCTCGCCCTCGTCGCTGCGAAGCTGCGCCGCGAACGCAGCATGCCGAAGGTGCACGACGTGGCGCTTCGACCGCGACGCGAGCCCGCGCACCAGCGCGCGCCGACCCACCCCCGGAACCCCCACCAACAACGCCCCCCGCCCCTCGCGACGGTTCAGCGCGTCTTCGAGCCGCGCGAGCTCCGTGGCGCGGCCCACCGTGCCCTCCCCCGCGCTCGGCGCCACCACCCACGCCGCGAGCCCTTCAGGCAAGCCGCTCGCCTTCGGCGCCTCGCGCACCTCGCGCACCTCGCTCGTTTCAGCCCGCGCCCCCCGCGCCACCCGCGTGTTGACCTGGCGCGCGCTCCGCACCGGCCCCCGCGACGCCGGAGCGCTCGGCGGCGCCGTCACCGCGGCCTTGAGCGTCTCGGGCGCCACCACCCGCGCGTCGACCGGCGAGAGCCGCGCCCGCGACATCAGCCCAGCCCCCGCGCCCGAACCCGGCCGCGCGAGCGACTCACCCCGAGGGCCCCCAACGCCGAGCCGAGACGCCCCCGCGGCGGCCTGCTGAACCGGCGGCGCGGCGACGACCTGCATCGGCGGCGCGAGGGCCCCGACGCCCCGTACGACGCCTCCGACGAGGGTCTGGGCGAGCGCCGCGGGCTCGACCCCGAGGGCGGCCACCACATGGTTGAGCGCGCTCTGGGCTTCGGTGAGCGAGGCCGCGAGGAGGTGCCCCACGGTCACCTCGCCCTCTTGCCGGGCCACCGCGAGGCGCCGCGCCCGCGACTGGACCCGCTCGAAGAGCCCCTCGGGTTCGGCGCTCGCGCGGCTGGCCCTGAGGTCGTTCGGCTTGAGCCCCGCCTCGCGCAGCGTCTGGGCGCAGTGCCCCGTGCCTTCGAGCGCCGCGTGGGCGAGGTGCAGCGTCGAGGGCGCGACGGCCCGCTCGTGGGCGAGCTTCAGCGCGCGCTCGACCAAAGCCTTTGCCGACTGGACCCGACCACCTGACGACGGTTGCATCTCGGCTCGGCTGCCACACCGCGCGCCCGTTCAGCAACTTTCTGACCACTCGGTCGGCGTGCCGCGGGCCCGCGAGGCGACGACGCGGGGGCTCTGGCCGGGTAGAAATTTCTGCTACGCTGACGGCGCCACCGATGCGTACCGCCACCCTCGTCTTCTCGTCGCTCGTCGCGCTCGGCCTCTCGCTCGCCCCCTCGGCGCGCCCCGTCGAGGCCCAAGCCAACGCCAGCATCGTGTTCGTGAGCCGCCGCCCGCCGCGCGAGCTCAGCACCAACATCCGCGGTTGGGCGATGCAGAACCGCGTCGTCACCCTCGCCGAAGACACCGAGGCCCACGTCTGGCGGGTGCAGCTCATGGCCTTCTGCAACCGCGAGCCGCGGGCCGCCGAGGTCAACCTGGTGTTCTACAAGCTCGAAGGCCGCACCCGGCGCTACATCTCGAGCGAGCCCGTGGCCCTCTCGGCGCCGAACGAGCGCATCTTCTTCCACAATACGGTGCTCCACCGCGGCGTGGGCGAGTTCGAGCCGCAGAACGAGTACGAGGTCGCCATCACCGTCGGCGACAGCCGCGGCAACAACGAGATCGCCCGCGGGCGCATCAACCTCACCGGCCCCGTCGAACGCCACAGCGGCGTGGTCGACTTCACCGGCAGCGCGCCGGTGCTCCGCTGAGTGAAGTTTTCTACTCTATTGAAGTCAGCTCTAGTTTAGTTCACACTCCCGGGGTATGCGTGACCCTGGCGTCGGGCTGAGCCCTGAGCGCATCAGCCATTTGCGGCTCCTTGAGGCTGAGAGCATTCACATCGTGCGCGAGGTGGCGGCTGAGTTCGCCAACCCGGTGATGCTCTATTCGATCGGCAAAGACTCGTCGGTGATGGTCCGTCTCGCAGAGAAGGCCTTCGCGCCGGGGCGGCTCCCCTTCCCGCTCATGCATGTGAACACGACGTGGAAGTTTGCCGAGATGATCACGTTTCGTGATCGCTTCTGCGCCGAGCGGGGCTTCGAGCTCCGCGAAGAGATCAACCATGCGGCGCTGGCCGAGGGGGTCAACCCTTTTGACCACGGGTCGAGCCGGTACACCGGGCTGATGAAGACCCAGGCCCTTCTCGCGGGGCTCAAGCGTTGGGGCTTCGACGCGGCCTTCGGGGGCGCCCGGCGCGACGAAGAGAAGTCGCGGGCCAAAGAGCGGGTCTACTCGTTTCGAGACAAGAACGGCCAGTGGGAGCCCCGCGCCCAACGCCCCGAACTGTGGAACCTCTACAACAGCCGCATCCACCGCGGTGAGAGCATCCGCGTCTTCCCCCTGTCAAACTGGACCGAGCTCGACATCTGGCAATACATCTACCTCGAATCGATCCCCATTGTGCCGCTGTACTTCGCCGCCGAGCGGCCTGTGGTGACCCGCAACGGGCAGCTCATCATGGTCGACGACGGGCGGCTCCCGCTCGCGCCGGGCGAGACCCCCGCCATGAAGCGGGTGCGCTTCCGCACGCTGGGCTGTTACCCGCTCACCGCGGCCATCGAGAGCGACGCCACCACCTTGCCGGCGATCATCCGCGAGATGCTCTTCGCGCGGAACAGCGAGCGCGCCGGGCGCCTTATCGACCACGACGAAGAGGCCTCGATGGAGCAGAAAAAGCGCGAAGGATACTTCTGATGGAGCCCGCCACCCTCACCGACGACGCCCTCATCGCGTACCTCAAAGCGCACGAGCAGAAAGAGCTCTTACGCTTCGTCACCGTGGGCTCCGTCGACGACGGCAAGAGCACCCTCATCGGGCGCCTCTTGCACGACACCCGCGGCGTCTACGACGACCAGCTCGCCTCGGTGCGAAAGGCCAGCGCTAGGCGGAACCTCGCCGCCCGGGCCGAGGGCGCCGAGGTCGACCCCTTTGAAGACATCGACTTCTCGCTCTTCACAGACGGCCTCCAGGCCGAGCGCGAGCAGGGCATCACCATCGACGTCGCGTACCGGTATTTCGCCACCGCGCGCCGCAAGTTCATCCTCGCTGACACCCCCGGGCACGTCCAGTACACCCGCAACATGGCCACCGGGGCCAGCACCGCCGACGTGGCGATCATCCTCGTCGACGCGCGGCTCGGGGTGCTCGCCCAGACCCGCCGCCACGCTTACATCACGGGCCTCCTCGGCATTTCAGAGCTCGTCGTCGCCATCAACAAGATGGATCTTGTCGACTTTGAAGAGTCGATCTTCCATCGCCTCGTGGCCGACTGCCGGGCGGTGATCGACGGGCGCGGGTTTCGCAACGTGACCTTCATCCCCGTGTCGGCGCGGCGGGGCGACAACGTGGCGCGGCGCTCGCCCAAGATGCCTTGGTACGAGGGGCCCACGGTGCTGTCGTTCCTCGAAGAGGTGCCCCTCGACGCGCGGCTCGCCGGGGCGCCGCTGCGCTTCCCGGTGCAGTATGTGATCCGCCCCGATTTGCACTACCGCGGGTACGCCGGCACCCTCGCGGTGGGCACGCTGCGCCCGGGCGACCCCGTGCTGGTGCTGCCCTCGGGCCGCCGCAGCACCGTCGAAGCCATCGACCTCTACCATACTGAACGCGCGTCTGTTTCAGCGCCCGAATCTGTGACCCTGCGCCTCGCCGACGAGGTCGACGTCGCCCGCGGCGACATGATCGTCTCGCCCGAGGCGCCCCCCCGGGTGCGCGACCGCCTCCGGGCCACCCTCGTGTGGATGCACGACCGCCCGAGCGACCCGCACCGACGCTACCTCGTCAAGCACACCACCCGCACGGTGCCCGCGCAGATCGAGGCCGTGCTCGGTCGGGTCGACCTCGACAAGCTCGACACCGCCCCCGCCGAAGCCCTCGCCCTCAACGACATCGGCCCCGTGGTGCTGCGCCTCGAACGCCCGCTCTTCGTCGACCCGTACGCCGCCCTGCGGGCCACCGGCGCCCTCATCGTCATCGACGCCCTCACCAACGACACCGTCGCCGCGGGCATGATCGACGCGGCCGAGGCGCCGCCGCCCACCGGCGAGGCCGCACGCTACGAGAGCCCCCTCGCCGCCGGAGCGACGAAGACCCCGAAGCCCCTCGGGCGCCTCGTGTGGATCAGGCTCGCCCCAGAGCGCGATCGCGCCGAAGCCTACGCCCTCACCGCGGCCCTCGAGACCGCCCTCGACGCCCGAGGCGAGCGCGTCGTCGTCACTGAAACAGAGGCGAGTCTCGTAAACTGGACGACCCGGCTCGCCGTCGAGGCCGGCGCCACCGTGCTCGCCCTCGTGCGCCAGGCCGCCCCCGACCACCTCGCCGAGACCCGCAGCACCCTCGGCCACGGCCAGGTCATCGTCGCCGCCGTGCCCGACGCCCCCGAGGGCCGAGACGCCGCCGTCGCCGCCGTGCTCGCCGCCCTCGCCGCGCGACGCGACGCCCAGGCCTGAGACCCCAGAGGCGGCGACGCCTCGTTCGAATCATTTGATTTCAAACCATCTCCTCCCCTGCGGATTCTCAAGGGTGTTTGACGGTGCGACGAAATCCGTGCAGCGCTTGCACAGCGTCGCGAAGCGGCTTGCGTAGCGCCCTCGGGCGGAGGTAGGCACCCCCCGCACGGGCTGCGATGCCGTCGCGGCTGCGGAGACGCAGCGCGGCACGCGCCACGAGCCCCCAACACAGTTAGGCCTGATGGATCGTACAAGCACGGCACGCCGCGCCAGCATCGACGCGCGCATCCTCGCGGCGGCCCGGGCGCTCTTTGTTCGGCACGGGTTCTACGGGGTCACCCTCGACGACGTGGCGGCCGCGGCGGAGCTCAGCCGCCCGACGGTGGCGAGCCGCTACAGCGCCCCTGAAGATCTCTTCGTGTGCCTGATGCAGGCCTTCTGCGAGCAGCGCTGCGCCCAGATGCGGGCCCGCACGGCGTCGTGCGCCACCCGCGAGGCCCTCGCCCAAAGCCTGGCCGAGCACTGGCTGACCCTGACCCGCGACGAGGTCGCGTGGCTGAGCCTGAGCTTCGAGTTCTACGCCTTCGCGCGACGCCACCCGCGGCTTGAGCGACGCCTCCGCGACCAGCGAGAGATGCTCTGGGGGCACCTCGGGCGGTGCATCGCCGAGTGCTACAGCGCGGCGGGCCTGCGCCTCGACGTGGCCCCGACCGAGCTCGCTCGGATGTGCTACGCGCTCGGCGCGGGCTTCGCGCTCGACGCGGCGGGCTTCGGGGCCAACATGCCCCGCGAGGTGGCCCGCGAGCTCCTCACGACGCTCCTTCTTCGCCCGCGATCTCCGACGCCGTTGTGACTGTGGTTGCGCTGCGCGCGTATGACCGAAAATTGCACACTCTCATAACGCAATGATTCTGCCTGTCTCTGCGGGCGTTTCGTGTTCGCGGGTCGCGCAGATTTTCAAGATTGTAAGGCTGACATTGATTGAAGTGTGAGGCACGAAATCGGTCAGTCGAATGGCCGAGTGGCGGGTCGCGAAGAATGAAGTTGAGCGTCTTCAGACGCTGGCCTCGCTTGAGGTGCTCGACACGCCGTACGAGCCCGAGTTCGATCGGCTGACGGCGCTCGCCCGCGAGTGGCTCGATGTGCCCGTCGCGCTGGTCGTGTTGATCGATGCGACGCGGCAGTGGTTCAAGTCGGGCGAGTGCTTTGGGGTGCGCGAGACGAGCCGCGCGTGGTCGATCTGCAACGAGGTCGTCGTCGAGGGTGAGGCGATGGTGATCGACAACACCCTCGAAGACCCGCGCTTCATGTCGAGCCCGCTGGTGCAGCGCGACCCGGGCATTCGCTTCTACGCCGGGCACCCGCTGCGCATGGCCGACGGCACCGTGCTCGGGAGCTTCTGCCTCATCGATCACGCGCCGCGGAGCCTCGACGCGCGGGGCCGAAAGATGCTCGAGACCCTGGCGTTGCAGACCGTCGAGCTCCTGGCGATGCGGCTAAGCACCGTGCGCCTCGCGCAGAAGAGCCTCACCCTGATGGACCGCGAGGCGAGGCTGCGCGCGGTGCTCGACGGCGTGAGCGACGCGGTGCTCGTCCAAGATCTCGCGGGGCGGGTGATCGAGGCCAACGCGGCGGCCGAAGAGCGCCTCGGGCTTAGCCTCGACGCCCTCGATGCGGCGCACGGCGGGGCCCGTCGCTGGCCCCTCGTCGACGAGCAGGGGCTCCGGGTCAGGCACGAGTCGTTGGCGAGCTTCGAGGCCGCCCGCGCGGGGCATGCCGCGCAAGGGGTGCGGGTCTCGGTCGAGCGGCCTGACGGCTCGGTGGCGTGGTTCCAGGTGAACGCGCACCCGCTTCGGCGACAGGGCGAGTCGCAGCCCTACGGGGTGGTGAGCACCTTCCGCGACATCACCGTCGAGCGCGCGACGCGGGCCGCCACCGAGCGGATGGCGCGGCAAGAGCGGCTCTTGACCACGGGCACCCTCGCCGCGGGCATCGGCCACGAGATCAACAACCCCCTCACGTTTGTGTACTCGAACGTCGAGCTCGCCCTCGAAGCCCTGCGCGAGGGTGAGGCCCCGCGCCCCGAGGCCGACGCGCTCACCGAGATGCTCACCGACGCGCTCGACGGCGCCGAGCGCATCCGTAAGATCGTTCGGGGCCTGCGGGCGCTCGCGCGCGACGACAGCGAGCCGACCCCGACCTCGCTCGAAGCCGCGGTGGGCGCCGCCGTGCAGATGGCCATGCACGAGCTGCGACCGCGGGCGCGCGTGGTGGTCGAGGGCACCGCGGGGCTCATGGTGCTCGCCGACGAGACCCGCCTCGCGCAAATCTTGGTGAACCTCCTGGTCAACGCGGGGCAGTGCTTTGTCACCCCGTCGCCCGCCTACAACCTGGTGCGCGTGGGCTACGGTCGGCTCGCCTCGGGCGAGGTCTTTGTCAGCGTGAGCGACAACGGGCCGGGCATCGGCAAACAACAGATTTCTCGTATTTTCGACCCATTTTATACCACCAAGGGAGCTCGCCAGGGCACCGGGTTGGGGCTCCCGATCTCGCAAAACCTCGCCCACCAGTTGGGCGGCGAGATCACCGTCGAGTCGGCCCTCGGCGAGGGCGCGCGCTTCATCGTTCGCTTGCCGGGCGTCGCGCGGTCTTCGGGGTCGCAGCGGGCGCTCGTGCTCGACGCCGACCCCGGGAGCCACAGCGCCCTCGTGCGCGCGCTCAGCGAGCGCTTCGTCGTCGAGGTCGCGACCCCCGCCGAGCTCCTCCGGCGGGTCGAGCTCGGCGAGAGCTGGGCGGTGATCTTTTGCGACCTCGCCGCGTCGACGGCCCCCCGACCCGCTGTCTACGAGCTCGTGCGGCGCCTCAGGCCCGCGCTGGCGCGTCGGTTCGTGTTTCTCAAGCCCCCAACCGCCGACGCCGGGGCGACCGCGTTCTTGGCGACGGTCACCAACGAGCTGCTCGAAACCCCGCCCTCGGTCGAGGCCGTCTGGGCCGCCGTCGCGCGGGTCGTCGCGGCCAGTGAAGACTCAAGTCTGCGGGCGCACGGCTGAGGGCTCGGGGCCACAGTTCGGCTAAAAATGCGGCATCGAGGTCGCGAAGGGCGTGACACGGGTGCGGGGCGTGTTGCAATGATGCGCGTGGTTGTAAATGAGCGAAGCTTCACCAGACCTCGAATCTGAGCGGCTCGCGGCGCTCGCAGAGCTCGCGCTGCTCGACCGCGCGCCAGAGCCCGCGTTCGACGCCATCACGCAGCTCACGGCCCGGCTGCTCGATGTGCCCGTGGCGATGGTGAGCCTCGTCGACCGCGACCAGCTGTGGATCAAATCGTCGAGCGGCGCGGCTCCGGAGTCTGTGCCCCGGGCGGCGTCGTTCTGCGACCATGTGGTGCGCAGCCGAGGCCCGGTGGTGATCGAGAACACCCTGGTCGACCCGCGGAGCGCCGATCACCCGGCGGTGCTCGAGGCCCCGCGGCTGCGCTTCTATTCGGGGCAGCCCTTGGTGACCGAGTCGGGGCACATCGTCGGCACGCTCTGTGTGGTCGATTTTCAGCCGCGACACTGGCGGCAGAGCGACCACGAGACCCTCTCGCTCTTGACCGCGCAGGTGAACGAGCTGCTCGCGCTGCGGGCGCACCGTCAGCGCCTCGTGCGGGTGCAGGTCGACCGGCTCGACCGCGAGCGGCAGCTCCGTTCGGTGCTCGACGAGATGAGCGAGGGCATGGTCTTGCACGACGCGAGCGGGGCCATCGTCGACGCGAACCGCGCGGCGGAGGTGATCCTCGGGCTCGACCGCACGACCCTCATCGGTCGCCGCCCGGCCGACCCGCGGTGGCGCGCCGTGCACGAAGACGGCTCGCCCTTCATGGCCGAGACGCACCCGGCCGCCGAGGTGCTGCGCACCCGCAAGCCCGTCTCGGGGGTCGTGATGGGCGTTCACCGCCCCGACGACACCCTCCGTTGGATCAGCATCACCGCCCTGCCCATCGCGCCCCGCGACGTCGGCTCGGGCCTCGCGGTGCTCTCGACCTTTCGAGACATCACCACCGAGAGGGCCATCCAAGCGACGAGCGAGCGCCTCGCGCGGCAAGAGCGGCTCGTCACCGCGGGCACCCTGGCCGCCGGCCTCGGGCACGAGATCAACAACCCCCTCTCGTTTGTGAGCGCCAACATCGAGGTGGCGCTCCAAGTGCTGCGCGTGCTGGGGCCCAGCCTGCCGAGGCACGCCGAGCTGGTCGAGGCCCTCACCGACGCCCTCGACGGGGCCGAGCGGGTGCGCAAAATTGTCAAGGGGTTACGCACCCTTGCACGAGAGGGCGGGGCTCCCGTGCCGACGCACCTCGCGAGCGCCATCGAGGCCTCGATTCAGATCGCGATGCACGCACTTCGGCCTCGCGCGCGGGTCGAGACCCGGCTCGACCCCACGCCCCTCGCCATGGCCGACGAGTCGAGCGTCGCGCAGATCGTGATCAACCTCCTGGTGAACGCGGCCGAGTGTTTTCACGCGGCTGACCCTTCGCGCAACCTCGTCACCGTCGAGAGCGGCGTGGCCGACGATGGTCGGGTGTTTGTGCGGGTGCGCGACAACGGCCCGGGCATGACCGCGGCGCAGGTCGAGCGGGTGTTCGAGCCCTTCTACACCACGAAGGCCAACGGTCAGGGCACGGGCCTGGGGCTGCCCATCTCGCAGAGCCTCGCGCAGCAGCTCGGGGGCACCCTCACGGTGCGCTCAGAGCCCGGCCAGGGGACGCAGTTTACGCTCAGCTTTCAGCCCGTCGCGGCGCCCGCGAGCGAGAAGCGGGCTGCCCCCCGGGTGCTTTTGGTCGACGACGAGGAGGGGGTCTTGCGGGCGCTCTCGCGGGCGCTCCGCGAGCAGTTCGAGGTGGTGGCCGAGAGCGACTCCCGGGTGGCGCTGCGTCGCATCGCGTCGGGCGAACATTTCGACGTGATCTTTTGCGACCTGATGATGCCGCACCTCGGCGGGGTCGAGCTCTACGCCGAGGTGGCGCGGCTCAGGCCGCCCTTGGTGGCGAAGATGGTGTTCATGACCGGCGGCACCACCAACGAGCGCACCGCGGGCTTCCTCGCGACGGTCGCGAACGACCGTCTAGAGAAGCCGTTTTCGATGCAGACCCTGCGCCCGCACGCCCACCGCATCGCCGCGACGGGGCCCTCGGGCGAGGCTCAGAAGGCCAGCGCCGACACGGTGCGCGCGACCTCGTAGAGGTCACAGCAGTAGAAGCCCGCGCTGTTGAAGCAGTTGGTCTCGACCACCCGCAGCCCCGCCTCGGTCTCGCACACATCGAGCATGAAGACCCGCGCGGGGGCGTAGCGCGCGGCCATGCTGTTGGCGTAGGCGATGACCGCGTCGGGCACCTCGGGGCGCATCCGGGCGCGGCCGCTGCTGCGGTACTGGCTCGCGGTGATGACGCGCCCCTCGACGACCACGCAGCGCCACTCGCGCCCGAGCGTCTGGGGCGTCGCGACCTGCACGACGGTGTCGGGTTGCAGGGGCCCGCGGCTTTGGGGCAGGGCCTCGCGCCAGCGGGCGAGCTCGCCGAAGGTGTACACCGCCCCAGAGAAGCTCTTGAGGTCGTCGGCGGGGCGCAGAAAGACCTCGGTGTCGGGGTCGAGGTCGCGGTTCACGAAGGCGCCGATGGTGACCAGCTCGCTCTCGGCGTTGAGGAGCGCGTCGCCGTAGCCCGCGCGCAGAGCCTCGAAGGCGAAGCGCGCGGCGTCGAAGAAGACACCCGGGCGCCAGCGCCCCGCGGCGGCGACGTTTTTCATCAGCGTGGTCGAGCCGTAGAAGAGCACCGCGCCGTCGGTCGAGACCGCGGGCGGGGTGTCGTCAAAGGGGATGACCTTCAGAGGCTCGTGGGCGACGCCGAGCGCGTCGAGGGCCGCCACGAGGGTGGCGACGTCGTCGTTGTGACCGAGGTTCGATTGGATCACCCAGCGCAGCATGGCGCGAGTGAAGCACACCCCCGAGGGAGGCGCCGCGCGTGCGGTGAAGATCAGTTCGACGGGGCCAGCGCGACCCCGCGGAAGACCGTGTTCGTCGCGGCCGTCGCGAGGGCCACCGCGGCGCCCGGGGTCTGACCCTGAACATCGCGGAAGAGCACCAGCCGCGAGGGCGACTCGGCGGTCACCGCGGCGACGTACACCACGCTGTTTTCGACCCAGGCCGTCACGCCGCGCACGCCGCTGGTGATGCCCGTCGAGAAGGTCGCGCCGAGGCTCCAGGTGTTGTTCGCCAACGTCCACCGCTGGACGCCGCCGCCTGAGGCGATGGCGCGGTCGTCGGCCACATAGGCCGTGTCGACCCCCGCCACCGCGGGGTCACGGTCGAGGAGCGCGAAGCCGTAGGGCGACGGGCCGCTGGTGCTTGAGAAGCCCGGCAAGAGCGCGGCGGTCGCGTTCTCGGTGGTCGGCAGCCCCTCGCCCCCGCGGAAGATGCCGTAGAAGTTGGTGGTCGACGCCGCGCCGTAGAGCTGGCCGTTGAAGACGCCCACGGTGCGCACGTTGCCGGGCGTCGAGATCACCTGCACGGCGTTCATCGTGTTGCCGAAGTCGACGCGGTAGATGCCGCCCGGCGAGGCCGTGCCGGCGACGTAGAAGGCCGAGCCGTCGACGGTCACCGCGCCGCGCACGTTGTTGGCGCTGAAGGCCGCGCGGAGCAGCGTCGAGGTGTCGACCATCCCGGCCGCGTTGATGCGCGCCACCACCCGCGGCGTCGCCGACGAGGCCGTGCCCGCCACCGACGCGAGGCCCGGCTCAGCCGCGTACCCCGCCAGCGAGACGAAGCGGCCGTCGGCCGAGCGGGTCAGCGAGCCCTCGGAGGTCGCGGTGCCCGAGAGCGTGATCGGGTTCTGAGCGCCCGCCGCCGCCACCGGGAGCGCGATCGTGTCGCCCGCGCTCGCCCCGTCTGACGCGCGTCGACGGTCGATGAACGCCGCCGTCGCCGCGTTGGTGACCGACGCCGAGCCCGTGCCGAGCCGCAGCACCCACAGGGTCGCCGTCGCCCCGGTCGAGCCCGCGTCGCCCGCGCCCGCGTCGGTCGCGCCGCTGTCAACGCGCCCGCTGTCGACCGCGCCGCTGTCAGTCGCGCCGCTGTCAGTCGCGCCGCTGTCAGTCGCGCCGCTGTCGGGCGTACCGCTGTCGAGGGCGCCGCTGTCGACGCGACCGCTGTCGACCGCGCCGCTGTCAACCACGCCGCTGTCAACCACGCCCACATCGGCGGGGCCCGCATCGATCGCGCCCACATCGGCGGGGCCCGCGTCGACCGCGCCCACATCGGCGGGGCCTGCGTCGGAACGACCCGCGTCTGCGGCGGCGTCACCCGAGACGACGTCGGGGCGCGCGATGTCGATCTCGCCGACGATCCCCGAGTCTGTGGTGTTGTTGTTGGTCGAAGCGTCGCCGCAAGCCACCGCAAGTGAAGCAAGCGCCGACAGAGCCAGAAAGCGTCGAATGGTGGTGCTCATCGCGGCGCCACCCTTAGCCTAGTCGCCAACGCTCTGCACACATGTCTGAAACTTTTTTGTGACTTCATGACCCGGACGAAGATGCGGCGCGATGCCGCAGGGGTCACTCGTCGTCGCTGAGCATTTCGGTGCGGTCGACGGTGCCGTCGCCGTTGTCGTCGAAGGTGATCTGCATGGGGGCTCGGTTGCCCGTCCACGCGCCGAAGTCGACGCCCATCACGGCGCTCGGCGTGGCGGTGACCCCAGCGTGGTCGAAGACGATCACCTCGGTGGGCGTGACCCGCTCGATGTAGAGCTCGAAGTTGGGCGCGGCGGTGCTCCCGTCGAAGCTCACCCGGGCGGTGCTGCGCGCGAAGTCGACCGAGAGCCTGAGGTTCTGCCCGGGGCGCATCGACGCGGCGCGGAGCTCGATGAGGTAGTCGTCTCCTTCGCTCTGGTAGGCCAGCGTGAGGGTGGGCGTCTCGACCCCTGCGGCGCGGTAGAGAATGTCGGGGGCTCCGGGTTGAATCACCACGGTGTCGCGCTGGCCTGGGTCGAGTCGCACGTTGTCGAGCCCGAGCACCCAACCCGAGCCCTGGAAGAGCAGCTCCGTCGGTGACGGCGCGCTGAGACCGGCGCCGTCGAGGGTCACCGTCAGCGGCGTCGCCCGGGGCACGCTGAAGATGGGGTCGGGGCGGCTGTTGTTGCCCGGCATCCGCAACGCGACGGCCGCATCAGGGATGGTGCTGACGATGCGCCCCATGGCGTCGAGACCGGCGGTGCGGTTCATGCCATCGGTGACGGTGACGAGGCCGTCGCCGACGGTGTTGATGCGGATGCGGTTCTGTCCGCCGCCGTCCATCGTGCGGTTTTGCCAGGCGTCGTTGGGGTGCGGGAGCATGCGCCGCGGCCCCGCGTCACGGAGCGAGATGGGTCGCTCGGTGGCGCTCCCGGTCCATTCGGCGTCGGGCATCGAGGGGTTGAGCGCGGCGCGATACGACCAGGTGTTGGCGGCCGTATCGAGGGTGACGAAGCGCTCAGAATTGGGGTGATTGTTGTCGTAGACGAGCACCTCGACCACGGTGTCGCTGCGCCGCCGGAGGGCGTAGGGCAAGAGCGCGTGCCCGCCCTGTTGCCCGAACACGCCGAGGGAGGTACCGAGGAAGCTGCGGCCTTGCGCGAAGGCCCGCTCAAGATGGGCGGCGAGCTCGCGGGGCGAGAACTGTCGCTGCGGCGCCACCATCGGGTCGACCGTCGACTGCGTCACCGCCCAGAACATGATCTCGCCTTCGAGCGCCTCGTTGAGCGGGAGCGCGTACGCGTTGGCCGCGCCGAAGGTCATCGGGTCGAGGGTGCCCGCGTAGAAGTGCGCCGCGAGCACGGTGTAGCCCTCGCAGTTGCCCTCGTGGGCGCCGTTGTTCTCAGCGTCCATCCATTGTTGGGCGTTGGGCACGAGGCGGCACGGCCCGCTCGCGGCCTGACCTTCACAGACTGAAGGGCCGAAGAGCCGCCGCAAGAGCTCGGGCGTCAACCGCGCCGTCACCGGCGTCTCACCCGCTCGGCTCGTACCCCGGTTCGGAAAACGAAACCCGTTCGGGTTCGGCCTGAACCCCCAGTCGGCCATCATCGCCCCGGCGTCGGCGACCGCGCCCGCGTCGCCCGTCTGCCCGGCGTCATGCTTCGCGCCCGCGTCGAGCTCAGCGCCCGCGTCGGCCGTCGACGCCCCGCCGCCACCGCCACAACCCGCCGCACACGCGCTGAGTGCCAAGGCCGCGACGGCTGATAGACGTACATTCTTTTTCACGATGACACCCACTCAATTAAAAGAAACACAGCGCAGCCAATGCGCGACCGTCGATGCGACGATGTGCGCATTGGGCTGAGGGCCCCTGTCGACGCTGTGCGCGCCGAGACCCGATGCCTAGCGCGCGGCCGAAGCCGCGGTAAACGTAGAATCTTTTCGAGACCTCGGGCGTACGCGGTGTTGCGACCCTTCGAGCGCGCGGCGAGGCCGAGGCGGTCGGCGGCCCTGTGAGGCGACGGGCGGCGACGGGCGGCGGGGCGCGAGGCGGTCGCGTCGACCAGTTGACGCGAGGGCTTCGGCGTTGTGTATCTACCGCGACGAAGGGCCCGATGGTTGGGCCCGTTGCAGACTTTGACTGACGTTGACGGTGTGCCCGCGCCAAGCGCGGAGGGCACGGTTTGAGGAGACTCCCATGCGTAGGCACTCAGGGTGGCGACGTTGGTTGGCCGCCTGTTTGTTGGCCTCGGCGGTGACGGCGTCGAGCGGGGCCGCCGATGCGACGGTGGCGGTTCAGCTCTCGCGGAGCGAGCAGGTCAACCTGTCAGACCTGGTCGTGCGCGCGACGGTGGTGGGCCACACCTACGGGTGGAACGCCGAGCGCACCCAGCTCGTGACCCTCACGCGGCTTCGGGTCACCGAGGTCTACAAGGGCACGGCGGCGCTCGGGGGCGAGCTGACCTTGCGTCAGTTCGGCGGCGAGGTCGACGGCCTCGTGTCGCACATCGCGGGTGACCCGCAGCTCCAAGACGGCGCCGACGTGGTGGCCTTTCTGCGCGCAGGGCCCGGGGTGGTGTTTCTGACGGCGATGGCGCAGTCGGTGTACTTCGTCGCGCCGCCGCAGGTGTCGGGCCCGGCGAGCCTGCCAGGCTCGGTGACCGGTGCGGGCGCAGGGGCCGACGCGAGCGCGCGCGTGGTGTGGCGCGACCTCTCGGGGCTCAGCTTCGCCGTGCCGAACGCTCGCGGCCCGATGCAGGTGGTGGAGCCCGTCGCAGAGGGGCCCGAGAGCCTCGACCATTTGCGCGCCGCGCTCCGGAGCCTCGCGGCCGGAGGTGCCCGGTGAAGCGCATCGTTCTTGTGAGCGCGTGCCTCGCGGGCCTGGTCTCGGCCCCTTCGGCCGACGCGTACCGCCGCTTGGGGTCGCAGTTCAACCCGCGGGCCTTGCCGGTGGCGTATCGCATCAACCGCACGAGCATCCCGGCGTCGCTGGGTGTGGCGACGGGGGTCGCGGCCATCGAGCAGGGCTTCGCCACCTGGTCGGCGCCGAGCTGTACCACCTGGGCGACGAGCAACGCGGGCGACACCACGCGCACCCGGGCCCAAGCCGGCGACCGCGAGAACAGCATGCTCTGGATCTCAGGCAGCTGGCCCTCAGAGCTGGGCGCCGTCAACGTCACCATCGGCGTCACCACCCCCGTTTGGTCGCAGGGCGGGTTCTTCATCGACGCCGACATTCAGTACAACAACGTAGGCTTTCGCTGGTCGACCACGGGCACCAACAACACCGTCGACGCGCAGTCGATCGCGACCCACGAGAACGGCCATTTTCTCGGCCTCGACCACTCCAGCGTGCAGCGCGCCGTGATGTTCGCGTCGTACTCGGGCGGCCTCAAGCGCGAGCTCGACGCCGACGACATCGCCGGGGTCTGCGCGCTCTACCCGAGCGGCGGCGCGGTGCCTGACGCCGGCACGCCCAACGACCCCTGCAACCAGTACACAAGCTGCGCGGGCTGCACGCCGGTGAACGGCTGCGGCTGGTGCGGCGCCTCGAACCGTTGCGTCAGCGCCACCCAGAGCGGGCCCACCGCGGGCGCCTGCGCGAGCGGCTTCGCGTGGCTCCCGAACCAGTGCACCACGGCCCAACCCCAAGACGCAGGCACCGCGACCGACCCGTGCAATCAGTTCGCCTCGTGCGGCGCGTGCACGCCGGTGAACGGCTGCGGCTGGTGCGGCGCCTCGAACCGCTGCGTACGCTCGACCCAGAGCGGGCCCACCGCGGGCGCCTGCGCGAGCGGCTTCGCGTGGCTCCCGCAAGAGTGCTCGGCGGGCGGCACCGACGCGGGCACGCCCACGGGCACGGCCTCGTTCGGCGAGCCCTGCCGTCAGCTCCAAGACTGCGGCGGCGGCGGGCTCTGCGTGGGCACCTCGTCGGTGACGCCCTTCTGCACCCGGGTTTGCACCGACGACTGCACCTGCCCGCGGGGGTATGCATGCAACGCGATGCTCCAGACGGGTCAGCGGGTGTGCTTCCCGGGCACCAACCGTTGCGTGGCCGACGCGGGCTCGCCGGTGCTCGACAGCGGTGTGGCGCCGCCCCTCGACACGGGCGTGGTAGTCACCCCTGACACCGGCGTTGTGGTCACCCCTGACACGGGCAACACCGAGCCGCCAACCGACACGGGCAACCCCATGCCCGAAGACGCGGGCAACGCGGCCGAAGACACCGGGCCTGCGCTCCCCCGCGAGGGCGGCAGCACCTCGACCTGCGCGTGCGCGACGGTGGGCACGACCTCGCCTCTGAGCCGCGGCGGTCTCAGCCTCGGCCTCGGCCTCGCCGCGATGCTCGTCGGCCGCCGACGCCGCCGCACCGCGCGCTGAGCGCGACCCATCGTTCACACACGTCGCCCCTCGCAGCGCTGCCGCGACGCAGCCGCGCGGGGCGACGCTGCGTTGGGCCCGTGCGAACCTCGCGCGTGTGCAGCCCCCGTCACAGCGACAGGGCGCCGCGCGGCGACCCAGACGCCGCACGCTGCGGGACGCCGAGCGCATCTTGCGGAGCCTCGGCGCCTAAGGTTCGATGCGACGCCGCGCATCGTGGTCGTGACCCGCGTCTCGCAGTCAACAAAGGCTTCGCGGGCGTCGCGCGCAGAAGGTGAGCATCTCTCCCGTGAATCGATTTCGTTCTCTCCTCGGCTCGACCGCGTGGGTCTTGAGCAGCGCCCTCTTGGGGGTCACGGCCGAGGCTCACCCCGTCACCGTCGACGGCGTCGCGACCGAGTGGTCGGCGCGGAGCCCCGCGGCTGACAACGTCGGCATGATCGCCCGCACCGCGATGGGCGAAGGCGAGTACATCTGGCTCGACAACAACGCCGACAGCCGCACCGACCTCGTTTCCCCTGAGAACGAGGCCAACATCACCCGGGTTCAGTACACGGGCACGGCCCAGGGCCTCGCCATCTTCGTGCGGCTGAGCAGCAGCACCCCCGCGGGGCCCGCCGTGCAGGTGCAGGTGGCCATCGACACCGACCGCACCGCCAACAGCGGGCAGAACTTCTTCGCAGCCTTCGCAGACACCGAGGTCGCTCCGGCCGCGCGTTGGGAGTACCTCGTGCAGACGCGCTTCGGCTCGGGGGGCACCGCCGCGGTGCTCAACACCAGCTTCGAGAGCGTGGCCACCGTGAGCGCGGTGCGCGGCGCCGACGGCGTCGAGATCTTCGTGCCCTGGACGGCGCTCGGGCGAAGCTCGCCGCCGACGACCCCGCTGCGCTTCACCGTGGCGACCTTCCGCGCGGGCACCGACGACCGCACCGTCGACATCGGCGGCAGCACCGTCTCGAACGCCCTCGACGTGGTGAGCGACTACGGCGACCCCCGCGCGGCCACCTACCCGAACACCTTCGCCGAGGTGAGCGACCAGGTCGTAAACTATTACGCTGACGTGTATTTTTCGACGACCGGCGAGGTCTACGCGCCGCTCCTGGTGACCCGCTTCGTGGCCAACGCCGCGGCCGACACCACCGGCGGCAACGAGTGGGTGGCGCTGCGCAACATGACCGCGGCCCCGCTCGATCTCAGCAACTTCAAGGTCGGCGACGAAGAGGTGCCCGACGGCACCGAGGGCATGTACCTCCTGCCGACGGCCACCCTGGCGCCGGGCGCGAGCTACATCATCGCCGCGAGCGGGAGCCACTACACCGGCCGCTACGGGCGACGCGCCGACGCCGAGTTCGCCATCACCGCGGGCGACGACACCCCCGACCTCACGCGGTTCACGACCTGGGGCACGGGCACCTTCGCGCTCGCCAACGGAGGCGACGAGGTGGTGCTCCTCGACCCCTCGAACACCATCGTCGACGCCGCGAACTACGGCACCTCGGGTTACCTCGGGCAGAACGCCGTCGCGGTGATCTCGACCGCCGGGCGGGTGTACGGCCGCGCCGCGGTGCCGGCCGACCGCGACGACTGCGCGATGGACTTCTCAGACCTCGGCGGCGTCTGCGGCCCCGACTCCGAGTGCGGCGGCGGCGTGTGCGCGCGTTGCGATGTCAACGTGTGCGCGCCTCGCCCCCAAGGCACCGCGTGCGCCGACACGAACCTCTGCAACGGCAACGAGACCTGCGACGGCAGCGGCACCTGCGCCGCGGGCGCGCCCTTGGTCTGCAACGACGGCAACCCCTGCACCGTCGAGAGCTGTTCGCCCACCGGCGGCTGTCAGTCGACCTTCGCCGCGCAGGGCGCGATGTGCGCCGACACGAACCTCTGCAACGGCGCCGAGACCTGCAACGGGCAAGGCGCCTGCACGGCGGGCGCGCCCTTGGTCTGCGCCGACACCAACCCTTGCACCGACGACACCTGCGACCCCACCGCGGGGTGCCGCAACACCGCCCGGGTCGACGGCGCGTCGTGCGGGAGCACGAACGTGTGCACCGGGGCCCAGGTGTGCGCCGCGGGGCAGTGCGTGACCCAGGCGCCGGTGAGCTGCAACGACAGCAACGTGTGCACCACCGACAACTGTAACCCCGCGATGGGATGCGAGTTTTCGGCGCGCACGGGCGCCAGCTGCGCCGACGCCAACGTGTGCAACGGCGCCGAGACCTGCAACAGCATGGGCCAGTGCGGCGGCGGCACGCCCTTGCAGTGCAACGACTCGAACCCCTGCACCGCCGACGTCTGTGATCCGGTCACGGGGTGCGGCGCGGTGAACGTCGCCGACGGCACGAGCTGCGGCTCGAACGACGCGTGCGCGGGGCGTCAGACCTGCATGGCGGGCGCCTGCGTGCGCGGCACCCCCCTCGCCTGCGACGACGGAAACCCCTGCACCGCCGACACCTGCGACAGCCAGCTCGGATGCGTCGCCACCCCCCGCACCGGCGCGAGCTGCGCCGACGCGAACCCCTGCAACGGGGCCGAGACCTGCAACAGCATGGGCGTGTGCGCGCCCGGCGCCGCCCCCGACTGCAACGACTCGAACCCCTGCACCGCAGACTCGTGTGACACGACCCTGGGGTGCAAGAACGTTCCTGTGATGGTGGGCACCGCGTGCAGCGACGGCAACCTTTGCAACGGCGCCGAAACCTGCAACGGCGAGGGCTCGTGCGCGGGCGGCACTCCGGTGGTCTGCGCGCCCTCGTCGATGGC
This sequence comes from Myxococcales bacterium, assembly GCA_016792845.1. GTDB lineage: Bacteria > Myxococcota_A > Polyangia > Polyangiales > JAEUKH01. The sequence continues at coordinate 115,195 of JAEUKH010000031.1, forward strand.
GTGCCGGGTCAACAGCTGCAACCCGAGCACCGGCCAGTGCGCGCTCTCGAACGCCATGGCGGGCACGCTCTGCGAGAACGACAACCTCTGCGACGGCATCGAGCGCTGCGACGAGTCTGGCGCCTGCCTCATGGGCACGCCCATCACCACGGGCCTCTGCGCCGACGCCGGCGACGCCAGCGACGCAGCCCACGACGCCAGCGAAGACGCCCAGGTCGCTGACGCGAGCACCAGCGACGCCCAGGTCGCAGACGCGGGCGCCGAAGACGCCACCGTGAGCGACGCGAGCCTCGAAGACGCCCAGGTCGCTGACGCGAGCGCCGAAGACGCGGTGAGCGACGCGAGCCTCGGAGACGCCGCCGTGAGCGACGCGGGCCTCGAAGACGCCGCCGTCGACGCCGAGACGACCGACAGCGCGGTCGCCGACGCCGCGATCACCGACGGCGCGGCTTCAACCGATGTGCTCGACGCGAGCCTCGAAGACGCCGCCCTGGCCGACGCGGGCCGTGACGCGGGCCGTGACGCAGGCCGTGACGCAGGCCGCGACAGCGCGGTGAGCACCGACCGCGGCAACGACAGCGACGCCGGAGACGCCGGCCCCGACGCCACCAGCAACATGGCCGGCGGCGGCGCAGATTGCGGCTGCAGCACCGTCGGGACGCGCGGCCACGGTCACGCCCCCGCCCTCGCCTCCGCCCTCGCCGCCCTGGCGATGGTGATGCGACGCCGACGCCGCCGCGACGCCTGATCCGCGACGCCGAGGCTCGCCCGGGTCCACACCCCCGGAGAGCCTCGGCCCCCCTGCTGCCCCCTCACCGCACCTCGAACTGAATTGCCCCCACGCCCGGCCTTCGGGCGCTCTGCGACGCTACTCCGCGCAACCGTCGCCGGGGCCCTCGTGGCCGATGGCGTAGCGCCACGCGGCGAGCGCCCGCTGCCACTCGACCAAGGCGTCGACCTCGCGGAGCTCGGCCTCCGAGGCCGCCTGCTCGCGGAGATTCACCACGAGGAGGGTGCCGTCTCCGAGGTCGAAGCGGGCGCGCTCTTGGCGTGCGAGCTCGCGCGCGAGGGTCAGCTCGTCGCGGGCCACCCTGAGCCGATCTTCAGCCGCCCGGAGCGCCGAGAGGGCGTCGCGCACGTCGGCGGCGATGCGGTCTCGGGCGAAGCGCGCCTGCTCGCCGACCCGGGCCATGGCCGCCTCGGCGACCTGCATGCGCCCGGTGGGCACGCGGTTCAAGAGCGGGATGTCAATCACCACGCCCGTCTCGAGCACGAAGGGCTCGCGGCTCGGCGAGCCCGGGCCGAGGTCTTGCGACGCCGCCACCACGACGTCGATGGCCGGGCGCCGCTGGTTGTCTTGATAGTCTCGCTCGATGCGCTCGCGCTCGCGGGCCAGCTCAAGCCGCCGCGCCTCGGGCCGCCGCGTCGCCGCATCGTCGAGGCGCCGGAGCACACACCGAGACGCCAGCGGCGAAGGCTCGGGCAGCGCCTCGGGCATCTGCTCAAGGTTCAGCTCCGAGGGGCTCCCGTCGCTCGCGCGAAAGTACAGCCCGAGCTCGATCGCGGCCTGCTCGATGGCACGCCGCGCGCTCACCACGGCGCCGCGCCGCTGCACGATCGCGCGCTGGTTGTCGGTGGCCTCAAATTGCGGCAGATCGCCTCGGGTGACCCGCGTCACGATGCCCTGGTTTCGATCAACCGCGAGCCGAAGGAGCGACTCGACGATGGCCAGTCGTCGCCCTGAGGCCACCCACTCCCAGTACCGCACCGTGGCGAGGCGCTGGATCTCAAGGCGCTGCTGCACGAGGGTGAGCCCCGCCATGGCCCGCGCGAGCTCAGCCCGTCGCAGCGACGCGCGGTTGCGGTCGATGGGCCCGTTGCGCCACAGCGGCACGCTCAAGCCCGCGCGGAGCTCGCCGAAATTGTTGGTCTCGTACTTGCCGTCGTAAATCGGGATGCCCGTGTACGTCAGCCCCGTGCCGAGGCGGTACCCCGCGAAGAACGACATGCCCCAGAGCTGCGTGGGCTGCGTCAGCTGGGTGTCGAGGGTCAGCGGCTGGTAGTACCCGAAGGGCGAGACCGCCGCGCGAGAGCGCCACTGCGGGTCGAACGCACCTTCGGCCGCGAGCAGCTCGCCGTCGGCCGCCTCGCGGTCGCGCTGGGCCGCGATCAAGAGCGGATAACGGTCAGAGACGGCGGTGAGAAGCACCGGCAGCGAGAGCTGCGCGAGCCCCGCAGGCGCGCCCTCGGCCGCGAGCCCCGCGCGCTCGGTCGGGTTCGGCGTGGCCGACGCCGCAGGCGCCGTCGACTGCAACACGATCGGCGGCGGGCCCGCCGGGAGCTGCGACGACACCTCTTGCGGCCGCGGGGCGCGCCCCAAGACCCCCGTGCGCACGCGCCCCGGCGCCGCGTTGATGCTGGCCCCTGGGAGGCTCTGCGGAGGCGTCTCGCCTGCGGTCGAGGGGGGCGGTGCGTTCGGGGCCGTCTGAGGCCGCGGTTGGGCCCCTAGCGCGCCAGCGGTGACGAACACCCCGAGCCCGAGGGCCAGGCGGCGTGGCTTCACTTCGCGCCTCCGCCGCCGCCGTAGCTGCCTCCGCCGCCGCCCGAGCCGCCCGAGTAGGTCGAGGGCGTACCGTAGGCCGACGCGTCGGCCGGGTTCACCGTCGGGGGGAAGCCGTTAAACTGGCGCCAGAGCTCGAAGCCGAGCTTCACGCGGTTGAGCAAGATCCACCCGTTGGCGCGCACGCCCTGGCGGAGGTAGCGCCCTGAGGGCCAGCGCTCGCCCGGCGCGGGCACCACCACCACGCGAAACTGCCCGCGGCCGTTGTCTGCCGCGTCGATCACCACGACCTTGCCCCCGAAGGTGCCGATGCTCGCGGCGGGCCAACCCGAGAACTGAATCGCCGGCCAGCCCTCGAACTGAATGCGCACATGCCGCCCCTCGCGCAAGAGCGGCACGTCGTTGCCGTCGACCCACAGTTCGACCGCGCGGGCCTCGGTGTCGGGCACGAAGACCATCAACGAATCGCCGGCCTTGACGACCTCGCTCCCGGGGTTGGCGGTGATCCTGAGCACGGTGCCGTCGCGGGGTGCGGTCACGGTCATGGTCGACTGCCGCGCGAGGCGCACTTCGAGCCGGGTCAGCTCTGCGGTGGCCGAGGCGATCTCGGCGTCGACCGAGGCGCGGGTGGCGCGCACGTCGTTGAGCTGTGCGAGGCCGTCGGTGCTCACCCGGTCGCGGTCTGAGCTCACCGCCTCGACCTCGGCGCGGGCGGCTTCGAGGCTGGCCCGCGAGCGGTCGACCTCGACCCGGGTGCGGAGCTGATCGAGGGTCGCGAGCTCGACCACCCGGGTTGACACGAGCCCCTCGCGCACGAGCCCGAGCTGGCGCTCGTAGTTCAACCGTGAGGTCTCGGCCGCGGCCTCTGACGCGGCGAGCGCCTGCGAGGCCGCCTGGGCACGGTTGCGGGCCATGCGCACGCGGTTGTCGGCCGCTGAGATGGCGTTGTCTCGCGAGTGGGCGAGCTCGCGCCCGCGGTCGTCGACGGCCTGGGCCCGGGTGCGCGCCGCCTCAAGACGCGCGCGGAGGGCGTCTCGCTCTTGCCGCAGACGCTCCATGATCTGCGGGTCGTTGTCGGTCATTTCGAGCAAGGTCTCGCCCGCGCGGACGTGGCTGCCCTCGCGCACAAAGACCCGTGCGATTCGGCCCTCGATGGGGGCCTCGATGGGCTGCTGCCGTTCGAGCGGGGCGTACGCCACCACGCGGCCCTGCCCCACCGCGGTCTGCTGCCACGGCAAGAGCACCAGGGCCCCCGCCACGGCCAAAAAGAAGACCACGAGGAACCACGCGAAGGTGCGCGCGAAGGGCGGCGACGGCGCCAGGGCCCGGGCCGACTCGGCCGCGATCTCGGCCGGATCTTGTGACCGCATCGTGAGATTCATGCTGCTCATCGCGACACCTCGGGGCCCGAACCGGCCCGATGCGAGAGGGCCCCATCGACGAGGCGGTACCGCGTCGAGACCCGCGCGAAGACCGACTCGTTGTGCGTGAGCACGAGGATCGTCCACGGGCGGGCGGGGTCGATCAGCGCCGAGAGGAGCGTCGCGGCGACGTCGTCGTCGAGGCCGTCGAGGAGCCCGTCGATCACCACCAGCCGCGGCTCTTGCACAAGCACCCGGGCCACCGCGAGGGCCGCCCGCTGCGAGGGCGTCAAGGGCTCACCGCCCGACTGGAGCATCGTGAGCGACCCTTGGGCCAGCTCGCCCACGGCGCTGGCGAGGCCCACGCTCCGCAGCGCCCCGCGCACCACCTCGTCGCTCACGTTGCCGCGCCCGAGGGTGAGGTTCTCGTGCACGGTGCCGTCGAACACCTCGGGCACCGCGAGGAGCACCACCTCGTCGCGCAGCTCGGCCTGCGAGAGCTCGCGGAGGTCAGCCCCATCGAGCCGCACGACGCCCTCTTCGGGCGCCCGGTCGCCGCACGCGAGGGCCGCGAGGGTCTCACGGATGCGCTCTTCGCGAATGAAGATCGCGACCCGCTCGCCGGGCTTGAACCAGGTGTTCACCTCGCGGGTGCAGGCGCGCCCGGCGCGGGTGGTGGCGCTCACGCTCTCGAAGCTCAGCGAGGCCCCGAGCCGCGGGCGCTCGGGCATCGCGAGGCCGCCGTCGGCCACCAAGGGCAGGTCGGTCAGGTGGCCGATCTTGTCGGCCGCCGTCACGAGGTCGTACCAGGCGTCGAGCTGCTTGCCGAACTTCGCGAGCCCCGACACCACCGCCGTCACGATCAGCTCGGCGGCCACGAGCTGGCCCACCGTGAGGCCGCGGTTGATCACCAGCCAGCCGCCGATGCCCAAGAGCGAGGCCGAGATCACGGCCTTGAAGACCCTGGCCCCGAGGTGCTGCCGAAAGAGCACCTTGAAGTGCTTGGCCCGGTACCGCAGGTAGGTCTCGGTGCCCTGGGCCGCGCGGGCCGCAGCGAAGCGTTGGGCCGTGGCGCCGCGAAACACCGCGGGGTGACGCGCGAGCTCTTCGAGCCACGCCGCCGTCGCGTACTTGGCCTTCGACTCCTTCACGCTCGTCTCGATCGCGCCCGCCCCGAGGGGGAAGAGCACCACCAGGATGCCCAAGACCAGCACGAGATCGAAGGCCAGTAGGATCGGGTGATAGAACGCCAGAAGGAGCAGCCCGATCACCGTCTGGAGGATGATCCCGAGGCCATCGAGGAAGAGCGTCGCCACGGTCTTCTGCACCGTCGCCACGTCGAAGAAGCGGTTCACCAGCTCGGGGCCGTAGTGCCCGTGAAAGCCGTCGGGCCGCACCCGGGGCAGCCGGTGCGCGAGGTCGACCGAGGTGCGCACGAACACCCGCCGCTGGATGCGCTCGACCACGATGAGATGCAGCAGCTCTAGGGTGCCCTCGAACCCGAGCCCCACCAGCACCAGCACCGCCAGCACCACGATGGGCTGGAGCACCGTGCCGAAGGTGATGGTGTTGACCAGCGCCGCCACCGCCACGGGGATGGTGAGCGACACGAGGCCCACCGAGGCGCCGTACACCAGCAGCGAGCCGAGCTCGGGGCGCTCGTCGCGCAAGAGGGCCCGCAAGCGCTCGACGGGATGAACTGCATTCGAGACAGGGTCACTCATGGCCGGGGCGGGTCGCTACGCAGACTTCGTGCCCGCGTAACAACTCTTTGCCTTTCGTTCATTTCAACGGGAAGGATGGAGTGCGCCGCCGCACCCCCGAGGGGACGTTCTTGCACCCCGTGTGGCACACTGCCACACCTCCGGGCGCAACACAGCCTCGGGTTGCGCTCAGGGCAACACGAGGCTCGCCCCCGTCATGGTGCCGGGTTGTTCGAGGCCCATCAGGTTGAGCATGGTGGGCGCCACGTCGCAGAGGCGACCGTGCGACCGCAGGTGTCGGCCCCGCATCGACTCGCTCACCAGCCAGAGCGGCACGGGGTTGAGGGTGTGCGCGGTGTGGGGCTCGCCCGTCACGGGGTCGCGCATGGTCTCGCAGTTGCCGTGATCGCTGGTCACGATCATCGTGCCGCCGACCTCGACGACGGCCTTGTAGATCTCACCGATGCCGCGGTCGACGGCCTCGACGGCGGCGATGGCGGCGGGCAAGACGCCCGTGTGGCCGACCATGTCGGGGTTGGCGAAATTCACCAGAATGAACGCGTAGCGCCGCGCACGCAGCGCCTCGACGGTGGCCCGGGTCACCTCGTCGGCGCTCATTTCGGGCTTCTTGTCGTAGGTCGCCACGTCGCGCGGCGACGGCACGAGCTTGCGCTCTTCGCCCTCGAAGGGCGCCTCGCGACCCCCGTTGAAGAAGTAGGTGACGTGCGCATACTTCTCGGTCTCGGCGCATCGAAACTGGCCGAGGTGGTGGCGCGCGATGACCTCTCCGAAGAGGTCGGGGTAGCTCTCTTTGGCGAAGGCCACGGGGAGCCGCGAGGCCGGGTCGTACTGCGTCATGCACGCGAAGTAGCGGTACCGACGGGCGTCGCCGCGGGCGAAGAAGCTGAACGACTCAGCGGTGAGCGCGAGGGTGAGCTCGCGGGCGCGGTCGGGGCGAAAGTTGAAGAACAGCCCCGCGTCGTCGGCGCCGATACCGCTGTAGTCGCCGAGCACCCGCGGCTCGACGAATTCGTCGGTATGACCCGCGGCGTAGGCATGGTCGAGGGCCTCGCCCCACCCTGAAAAGCGGGGCCCCTCGGCGGCGGCGATGGCGCCGTAGGCGCGGGCGACGCGCTCCCAGCGCTGGTCGCGATCCATCGCGTAGTATCGGCCCGAGAGGGTGGCGATTTCGCCCTTGCCTTCGAGGGCCGAGGCGAGCCTTTCGAGGTACCGCGCGGCGCTCTTGGGCGGGGTGTCTCGCCCGTCGAGAAAGGCATGGACCCGCACCCGCACCCCCGCCTCGGCGGCCGCCGCGATCAGCGCCACGAGGTGGTCGAGGGCGCTGTGCACCCCGCCGTCGCTCACCAGCCCCAACAAGTGCAGGGCGCCGCCGGCCGCTCGCGCCTCGCCGAAGGCACGCGCGATCACAGGGTTTTGCCCCAAGGTGCCCTCGGCGACGGTGGCGTCGATGCGCGAGATGTCCATCATCGCGATGCGGCCTGCGCCGAAGTTCATGTGCCCCACCTCGCTGTTGCCCATCTGGCCGACGGGCAGGCCCACGTCGGGCCCCGAGCACCCGATGAGCGTGCGCGGGTAGCGCGCGTCGAGGAGGTCGAAGCTCGGCGTTCGCGCGAGCTTGATGGCGTTGTTGCTGCGATCGTCACGATCGCCAAAGCCATCGAGAATTACCAACACCATCGGGCCGCGGCGCGCGTCGGTCATCGTGGGGTCGAGAGTTGGTCACAGCCCCCACCGAGTGCCAAGACCGAATCGACCGCCGCGCCGCCCTCACCGCCCCGCGTCGGCCTCGCGCCCGAGGGCCTTGAGCGCGGCGTGCAGCCGCCCGAGCTCGGCGCCCTCTACGCGGGCCTCGCCGAAGCGGAGGGCCACGTACCGCTCGGCCACCCTCAGGGCCACCTCGGCGCCGGGCACCCCTTTGGCCACCAGGAGCTCGGCGTGCTTGAGCGGGGCGCGGCTCAGTGGGCGCGGGTGACCGGCCCGCGAGACGGCCTCGTCGAGGGCGCGGGCGAGCGACACCGCCGCGCGCTGAGCGGCCCCAAGACCCCCCGCGCGGTCGGCCCGAGAGCCCCGCCAAAGACCGCGCAGGAACCACACCGCGACGCCGAGCGAGGCGAGGGCCAAGAGCACCGCCACCGCGGGCTTGAGCGACACCGCGGGCCTCGACGGGCGCCAGCTCCGGCCCGTCGGCGCGGCGGGCTCGGTCGCGGCCCCGCCCCCACGCCGGTGACGCTGGGCGAAGCGCCACGCGGCGCGCGCGAGGTTGGCCTGGGTCGAGAGGTCGAAGTCGACGATGTACGCGCGCCATCGCAGCCGGGCCGCCTCGAGCACCGCGTCGGCCTCGGCCAGAAAGCCCGTGCGCGCTGCGGGAGACTCGGTCGAGGGCGGGGTCGGGTCGAAGGTCACCCAGCCTTCGCGGTCGTCCCACACCTCGACCCACGAGTGCGCGTCGCCCTGGTGGACGGCGTAGAAGCGCCCGTAGCGGTTGTACGTACCTCCCAAAAAACCCGTGACATTTCGCGAAGGTACGCCAACGCTCCGCAAGAGCACCACCATGGCGGTGCTGAAATACTCGCAGTGCCCCGCGCGGGTGCGAAAGAGGAAGTCGTCGAGGGGCCGGGCCGCGCGGCCCGAGGGCATCTCGGTGGTGTACCGAAACCGATGCAGGGCTTGCTGCACCGCGAGGGCGCGGGCGAGCGGGCTCTGCGCCGGGTTCGTCAGCCGTTGGGCCAGGGCGCCGAGCTCGGGCGAGAGGTCGGCCGGGAGCTGGAGATACCGCTGCCGGAAGCGCGGGCTGTGGGCCTCGTCGAGGGCGCGGGGCGAGGGCGGCGTGCGCCCGGTGGCCACCCACGCGGTGTAGACGAGCCCCGCCTCGTCGCTCGTGCGGGTGTATCGCACGCCGTCGTCGCGGTCGCGCAAGAGCTCGGTGTACCGCGGGAGCCCCGCCTCGTAGCGCGCGTCGACGCTGAAGCCCACGGTCTCGGCGGGGGCGAAGAGCACCGGCGGGTCGATGGGGTCGAGCACCACGCGCCAGGCGACGTCGCGGCTCGGGTCTGGAGGGCGCAAGAGGGTGTACCGCGTCGCCTCGCGCTCGAGGCGGAGGTCGGCGTGGGTGACCCGGCGCGTCCACCCGCGGCCGGTGTAGGTGTCGAAGGTGGCGCCGCGGAGGCGCAGCGCGCGGTAGCTCGGGGGGTTGGGGCCGAGGTCGCCGGGCTGCGCGCGCAGCACGATGGTGGGGTTGTCGCGGATGGTGCCGTGCCCCGTCAGGTCGACCGAGTTGCCGAAGCCCGCCACGGCGCTCTCGGGCCGCTGTCGCACCGTCAAGAGCCCCAAGCCGATGCGCGGAAACAGCACGAAGATCACGGCCGTGAGCAGAAAGATCGGCACCGACAAGAGCGACGAGCCCGCGAGGAGCCCCGCGCCCACGACCCGCCGCGATCGCAGAATGCGCGCCACGTCGATGGGCACCCCCGCGCGCCCGGCCCGCGCGTCGGCGAGGTAGTTGCCTTCGATCTCGCGTCGCAGATGCCCGAGGGTCATGGCCCACGGCGCGATGAGCACGAACCCGAGAAACGCGAGCGCGTACGACAGGCCCCCGCCGAGCACCGTGGCCGCCACCAGCATGAGCCCCGCGAGCAGCGTAATTTGCTGATAAACCCGGGCGTCTCGGCGGTTGGCGAGGCGGTTCACCTGGAGGATGGCCGTCAGCTCGACGATGGCCATGAGCGGGTCGGTGTCGAAGAAGACCACCCGCGCGATCTCGACGAGGAGCGAGAGCGCGAGGGCGGCGCTCCACCCGCGGGTGTAGGCCGCGGCGACGAGGCGCTCGCCTTCGACGAACCAGCTCGCCGCGAAGCCCGCGACGATCAGCGCGACGCTGAGCCCCGGCAGCTCGCCGCCCGCGCCGAGGGCGAGGAGCCCGAGCGCCGAGAGGATGTACACCGCCACCTTGTGGACCTGCGCGAAACGCATCGCTAGGCGGCCTCGACGGTGTTGGCGCTGACGGTGAGGCCGACGCTCGGGGCCTCGTCGATCACCCGCGGCTCGGGCGGCAACCGCGCGAGGAAGGTGAGCGCGCGATCGACGGCGTTTGAAGCCGGGCGCAGCCGCAGGAGGCTCGCCGCGCCGTGCCGGGTCTGCTCGGCCGAGAGCTCGACCTCGGCCCCTTCGCGCAGGGCCTCAAGGCACAGGGTCGCCGCGCGGCGGATCTCTTCTTCGACGCGTTGGGCGAAGGCGCGGCCCTCGCGCGCGGCCTCGACCCCGACGGGGTCTTCGGGCTCAGGCGGGCGATTGAGCACCCGCACCTTGACGGCGCGCACCCCCTCGCGCCGCCGCTCGCGCACGATCATCTTGCCGAGCGCGGCGGTCTTGGCCCAATGGACGTCGCGCACCGGGTCACCCTCGGCGAGCTCGCGGACCCCTTCGATCTCGCCGTGCCCGCGCTCTTCGCGCGCCACGAGCTCACCCGCGAAGAGCCTCGGCGCCGCGCGCAGCCGTGCCGAGGGCCAGGGCGCCGGGTAGACCACCTGCTCTTCGGGCAGCTCGACCTCGCGCCATTTCTCGAACAGCCCGAAGGGGAAGCGCGTCGCCACCCTCAGCGATTGAAACTGCTCGAGCCCGCGCACCGGCGCCACCCGACGGTAGGCCGCGGTCTGCCGAGCCCCCGCGCTAACCTTGAGGAAATAGCAGCGCTTGTCGGTGCGACGCCCGACAATCCGGTCTTCGACCTCGATCGAATAGCTCGGGGCGAAGCGCTTGGTGTTGTGCACCTCGATCTCGACCAGCGACGAAGCCCCGGCGAAGGCGCGGCGCGGCAAGCGGCGGCGAAACTCGAGCCCGCGCAGCGCCATCTCAGAGAGCACCCCCGAGAGGATCATCAGCGACAAGAGCAGGCCCAAGACGAGGTAGAGGAGGTTGTTGCCGGTGTTCACCGCGGCGAAGCCGACCCCGAGGGTGATGCCGACGAAGACCTTGCCTTCGCGAGTGAAGCGCAGACGCCTCGGGGGCCGCGCGAGGCGCTCAAGCGACCACCGCAGGTGTGCGAGAAAGCCTCGAAGTCGCGACCCAACACTCACGTCGACCCCGAGCATACCGTGTCTTGTAGGAACGTAGACAAGCCGCAATCGCCCATGAAAGAGTGACCGCCGAAGGGTGTGACCGAGGCCATGATCCGACGTGAAGCGCAGCTTTCTGCCACGCAGGTGCTGCGGGTGGTGCACAACGACATCACCCGCGAGCGCGTCGACGCCATCGTCAACGCGGCCAACGGCTGGCTCGCGCACGGGGGCGGCGTAGCGGGCGCGATCTTGCGGCGCGCGGGGCTCGACCTCCAGCTTGAGAGCGACGCTTGGGTCGAGACGCACGGGCGCATCGCCAACGGGGGCGTGGCCCACACGACGGCGGGGATGCTCCACGCGCGGCGGGTGATTCACGCGGTCGGCCCGGTGTGGCACGGGGGCGCTCAGGGCGAGCCTGAGGAGCTTCGCGCGGCGATGACGAACGCCCTGGCGTTGGCCGATGACCTGGGCCTGGCGCGGGTCTCGGTGCCGGCGATCTCGTCGGGGATCTTCGGCTTCCCGGTGCGATTGTGCGCGGAGATCCTCGTCGATGCGACGGTGGCGTACCTCGCGTCGCATCCGAGCACGGTGGTCACCGAGGTGCGCTTCACCAACATCGACGCGCCCACCGTCGAGGTCTTCGAGCGCGAGTTCGACCGTCGATTCCCAGCCGACCCGTCTGCGCCATAGGGTGGCCCCGTGTGGGCCACCGCCACAGCCCCCGCGTAGGGTGGCCCCTTGTGGGCCACCGCCACGGCCCCCGCGTAGGGTGGCCCCTTGTGGGCCACCGCCACAGATTCGGACGGTGCCCCACACGGGCGCACCCATCCAATGTTCCCCACATCGCGGACAACGCGACACCGCGCCCCCCGTCGTCGGCCCGAATGCCTCGATTCGGACGGTGCCCCACAAGGGGGCACCCTACATCCAATCCTCGCCGCGTCGCGGCAACACACATCGCGGTGCGACGCCTCGCCGCCACGTCGCGGTGCAACGCGACACCGCACCCCCCGTCGTCGGCACAAATGCCTCGATTCGGACGGTGCCCCACAAGGGGGCACCCTACATCCAATCGTTGTCACGTCGCGGCAACACACATCGCGGTGCGACGCCTCGCCACATCGCGGTGCAACGCGACACGGCGGCGCGTCCTGCCATCGTGGACGCGCTGAAATTCGTGCTGCCACGCCGAGGCCTTTCGAGACTACCCTCGGGCGACCTCATGGCCACCCGCTTCGCGCCCGTGTCGCCGCGTGTTGTGCCCCGCTTCGCCGGGGTCTCGACCTTTCTGCGACTGCCCGTTCACGACGACCCGAACGACGTCGACTGCATGATCGTCGGGGTGCCCTTCGACGGCGGTACAACCTTCCGCCCGGGAGCCCGCTTCGGGCCGCGGGGCGTGCGCGAGGCCAGCGCCCTCTCGCGGGGCTATCACCCCGAGTCGGGCGTGCAGCTCTTTGATCACCTGCGATGCTGCGACGGCGGCGACGTGCTGGCCGTCCCGATGGACGCCGCGGGCACCCTCGACCGGGTGGCCGAGAGGGCCGAGGCCATCGCCCGCGCCGGCGCCGTCACGGCCTTCGTGGGCGGCGATCATTTGTGCACCCTCGGCGTCCTCAGAGGGCTCGCCAGGGTGTACGGGCCTGTGGGGCTCGTCCACGTTGACGCCCACAGTGACACGTACCCGCCGGCGTGGGGCGTCGACCCTCACCACGGCACCGTCTTTCGCAACGCCGTCGAAGAGGGGCTCCTGCGCCCCGGGCGCGTGCTCCAGCTCGGCATCCGAGGGCCCTTCTCGAGCGCCGACGACCTGAAGTTCGCGCGCGAGGCGGGCTTCGACATCCTCAGCGCCGAGGCCATCCACCGCGACCTCGACGCCGCCCTCGCCCGAGTCGCCGCCCTCGACGACGGCGGGCCCTTCTATGTGAGCTTCGACGTCGACGGCGTCGACCCTTCGATGGCGCCCGGCACCGGCACCCCCGTACCCGGCGGCCTCTTCTCGTGGCAGGCCCTCGCCCTCATGCGCGCCACCGCCGCCCTGCGCGTCGTGGGCTGCGACGTCATGGAGATCGCCCCCGACCTCGACCTCAACAACCTCACCTCGCTCCTCGCCGCCAACGTCTTGGCCGAGACCCTCGCCGCCGTGGCCCTCCGGCGCGCCCAGGGCAAACCCTGACACACCGTCAACCCTGCCCCTTGGTCCTGCGCAGATCAACTCGTAGACGAGGTCTCACGCGTTGACAGACTGTCAAAGATTAGGCTTCGGCGGCGCGAGGCTCTCGCTGCCGTCGACGCGCACCTCGTGTTCGAAGACGTCTTCCATCAGGTCGGCCTTGCGGAGCGCCGTCCACCGTTCGAGCGAGAGGTCGTCGCCGAGTCGGTCGGGCGCCGCGATGGCGCGGAGGGCGATGCGCCCCGGGGTGATGCGCACGGCGATGTCGGCCACCTTGCCGAGGTGCTCGCGGTCGAAGCTGTCGGCCACCCTGAGGAGCGCGGCGAGCTTCCGCACCACCATGCGCCCGCGTCGGTCGAGCTTTCGGTACCCCGGGTGCGAGAGGTCTGGCAGGGCCTTGCGGTGATACCGCGCCACGTTGGCGACGATCTCTTTGTGCTCGGGCGTGAGCCCCATGAGGTCGCTGTGGGTGATGAGGTAATGGCTGTGCTTGTGGTGCGCCTCGAAGCCCACATAATCGCCGACGTCGTGCAAGAGCGCCGCGAGGCGTAGGAGCTTTCGATCGTCGGCGTCGAGCTTGTGGAGGTCTTGAAACTGATCGTAGAGCGAGCACGCGAGCTCGGTGACGTGCCGCGCGTGGCGCTCGTCGAAGTGATACCTCCGCCCGATTTCGACCGCCTCGGCTTCGACCTCTGCGGCCTCGCCGCGCTCGTCCCACACGCGGAAGGCGCGGTCGACGAGCTCGGCCAGGATGCCGTCTTTGAGCCCCACGCCCGGGGTCACCACCTCGCGCGCGCCCACCCGGGTCGCCACCGTCGACAGCACAAAGAGCGCGGGCACGATCACGTCGGCGCGGTCGCCCCGGAGGCCCCAGGTCTCGCGTCGGTCGCGGGGCGCCACGGCGCTCATCGCGTCGCGAAGGTTGAGCATCGACGCCACGTTGATGCCCGCCCCGTCGTCGGTCGCCGCGGGCACGAGGTCGCTGATAGCCTCGGCGTTGCCCCCGGTGGCCACCACCAGGTCGGGCCGCGGCCCGCGCAAGACCGCGGCCTCGCCGAGCAGGCGCTCGAGGTACTCGTCGAGGAGCGCGCGCCGCGCCGGTGACACCGCCTCGTCGGCGTGCAGAAAGGCCTCTTGCAAGCGCACCGTGCCGAGGGGCAACGACACCGACGCGCGGGGCGCATCGTGGGCCAGCGTGGTGAGCTCGACCGAACCTCCGCCGATGTCGACGAGGAGCGCGCGCCGACCCGCCAACTTCACCGCGTGGAGCACCGCCACGAGCACGAGCCGCGCCTCTTCGACCCCCTCGATGATCTCAAGCTTGATGCCCGCCTCGCGGGCCGCCCGCTCGACCAGCACCTCGGCGTTCTGCGCCTCGCGCACGGCGCTCGTGGCCACCGCGCGGTAGGCCTCGACCCCCGCCTCGCGCATCACCTCGCGAAACATCCTGAGGGCGTCGACGGCCTCGACCAGCGCCGCCGGGGCGAGGCGACCCGTGAGAAACACATCGTGCCCGAGCCGCACCGCGGCCCGCTCTGCGGCCACCTCGCGCACCTGTTCGGGCCCGCTGGCCTCGACCACCCGGAGCCGCATCGCGTTCGAACCAACATCAATCGCTGCAAATCGAGGCATCGCGCGCGCTGCCTCTCTACCACCACTTCACACCCGGTCACACCCCTCACGTCGATGTTCACACTGTGAACATTGCGCGCTCGGGGCTCAGAACGAGACGACCACGGTGTCGTTGTCGCCGGGCCGCACCCTGAAGGTCTGCCGCGTGCTGCGCCCTTGGCTGGTGCGCGTGGGGTTTTGGGTGGCCACTGCGGTGTGGTTGCCCGCGGTGAGGCGGAGCGTCTGCCCTTCTTGCACCGCACGTCCGTCGACGCGCAGGCTGTCGGCGTAGGGGCGCACCCGCAGCACGATGGTGCCGTATTGCACCTGCGGCACCGCGACGGGCGGCGCGGCGATGGGCGGCGCAGCGACGGGCGGCGCAGCGACGGGCGGCGCGGCGATGGGTGGCGCAGCGACGGGCGGCGCAGCGACGGGTGGCGCAGCGACGGGTGGCGCGGCGACGGACGGCGCGGCGACGGGCGGCGCGGCGACGGGCGGCGCGGCGACGGCGGCCGCGGCGGGAGTGCTGGGGCGGGTCAGCTTCACCACCATCACGATGCCGAGGGTGGTGAGGGCCATCGTGGCACCGGCGACCATGGCGTACACCATGGGGTTGCGCGCGGGCGCAGGCGCCGCGAGCGAGAGGGGCGCCGTCGCGACGACAGGCCCCGTGGCCACAGGCGTCGGGCCCGTCGAGAGCGACCGCGGGCCGGTGGCGGTGGGGTCGTTGTTCGGCAGCGGCTCGGTGCGGAGTCGCTCGACCCCGCCCACGCCGAACGAAGGCGCGCTCGGGCTCGATGCGGGCGCCTCGGGCACCCCCGTGCTGCGACCCGTGGGCGTCACCACGCTGACCTGGTCAGGGTAGAGCTCTGAGAGGAGCCGAGCGAGGTTGCGAGAGCCCGTGGCCACCGGCAAGGTGGGCAACACTTCGAGCGCCTCGGCCGCGGAGCCGAAGCGACGCTCTCGATCGACTTCGAGCATCCGATCGACGAAGGCCTCGACAGCGGGCTCGACGTCGCTCCGCAGCGCGTGCACCCGCGGTCGGTCGCCCTTCATCAGCGCCGTCACCACCTCGAGCTCGCGGCCCACGAAGGGCCGACGCCCGGTGATGAGCTCGTAGAGCATCACGCCCACCGCGAACACGTCGGCGCGCCCGTCGATGGCCTTGCCCGTGGCCTGCTCGGGCGCCATGTACGCGAGCTTGCCCTTCACCATGTCGCCCTGAGTCTGGTGCACCCGCGAGGCGGCCTTGGCGATGCCAAAATCGGTGATCTTGACCTCGCCGACGTAGCTCACCATGACGTTGTGCGGTGAGATGTCGCGGTGCACGATCTCGAGGGCCTTGCCGTTCTCGGTCTTGCGGTGGGCGTAATCGAGGCCCTTGAGCACCTCGCCCGTGAGGTGCAGCGCGACGTCGATGGGCATGGGGCGCGCGCTGCGCTCGAGCTCTTTCAAGAGACGGGCGGCGTCGATGCCGTGGATCCACTCCATGCAGAGGTAGAGCTGGCCCTCTTCGGAGCCGAAGTCTTCGACCGCGACGATGTTGCTGTGCCGCAGCTTCGAGGTGGTGTGCGCCTCGTCGATGAACATCTGCACGAAGTTCGTATCGGCGCAGAGGGCGGGCCGAATGCGCTTGATGCACACCGGGCGGCGGAAGCTCATCGCGCCGTGGCGTTCGGCGTAGAAGATCTCGGCCATGCCCCCTTGGGCGATCTTGTCGCGCAAGACATAAGACCCGAAGCGATCGCCTGATTGCACAGCGGCGGCGATGCTAACAGACTCGTCGCGCCCGGGTCGCGTGTTTCTGCGACCTCAGGGCCACAGCGCGCCGCGCCTACTTCGGGCCTGACTCGAAGTGCACAAAGTCGACGAGGAAGGTCGCCCCCAAAAGCAGCGCCCTGAAGGGCGGGGGCATCTGCGGCCCGAACTGCACCCCGAAGGTGTCGGCGTCGGTGACCATCTCTTTGAGGAGCCCGCCGAACTTCTTCTCGATGCGCCCCACCTCGGCCCCTGAGGGGTCTTTGACGATGAAGGTCCACGGGCGAAAGAAGGGGCCTTCGAGCTGGCCGACGAAATTGCCCTGGCCGTCGAAGAGGTCGTAGAGCTTGCTGAAGAAGGTCCACCGGCGCACGATCCGGCCGATGGGGGCGCCGCCCGCGTCGGTGATCGTCGCCTCGGGGAAGAACCACCGCCACGGCCGCACCACCCGCATCGCCACGCCCCCCGACGCGTCTCGGAGCTCGATGGTGAAGGGGCGCGCGGCCCCGAGAAACTGGGCGATGATCATCCGGTCGACCTCGCCGGCCATCAGCACGGTCTGCCCGTTGGGGTCGGTGATGGCGTACTTGTTCGAGGTCTCCCACCCGGTGAAGGCTTCGAGAAGCTCTTTCTTCTGTCGTACCGCGAGGTGCGGCGCGTTGAGGACCCACTGGAGTGCCTGGCTCATGGGGCGCACTCTACACAAGCTTCGCCCTGAAGGTTTCGCGATGCAGACTGCGGCACCGGCGCGAAGCTGTGGCATAGAGTCGGCACCCGACCCGCGATGCTTCGTTCGTTGATTTCTCGTGCCGCCGCACACCCCTTGCGGCGAGAGCTTCTTTCGCTTCTACCCCTGTGCCTGGCGCTGGTGGCTCTGGGCCTTTGGGCGCCATGGCGCTCGAACTTCGACGTCGACACCCTGACCCATTTCGAGCAGCTCCGGGCCGTGTCTGACACGGGCTCGGTGGGCTTCGACAACGGGCCGGTGCTCGAGTTCGCGCAGCTGCGGCCCCGATGGTTCATCTCGGCGCAGGGCCGCGCCTGGGGCATCTTGCCTGCGGGATTCTCGTACCTCTACGCGCTCCCGATGCGGTGGGGCGGGTACCACGGCACGCTCTTCGCGCTCTGGTCGACGCTGGCCGCCGCGTGCGTGCTGCTCTACGCCCTCGTGCGGCGCCTCACGGGTTCGGGCCCGGCGGCGGTGTTCGCGGCCTACGCCCTGCCCTGCGCGACGAGCGTCAATTTCTGGCTCACCATGACCGCGCCCTTCGTGCCCGCGGGGGCCCTCGCCTTGGCCGCCGTGGGGGCCGGCGCGCGGGCGCACAAGCGCGGCGTCGCGAGCCCTGAGGCGGTGGGTGACACCCTGCGGTGGTCGCTCCTCGCGGGGCTCTTCGCGGGGCTGGCGCTGTCGTGTCACCTCGTGATGAGCGTGGCCTTCGGGCTCCTCGGGTTGGCGATGCTGCGGGCGCCCGACAGCCCCGCGCGGCTCCTGCGGGGCCTCGGGTTCGGCCTCGGCGCGGCGGCGCCGCTCGGCCTCATGGCCTGGGTCAACCACCAACGCTTCAACACCTGGAACCCCATCTCCTACGGCCCCTGCAACGTGCACAACTGCGTCGACCCGGCGGCGCCGAACCCCCAGACCGCCGAGGGCTTCTGGGAGTCGCTGAAGCCCGTCGCGCCCTTCCTGGCGCTCTTCCTGCTGGGGTGTTGGGCGCTGCGTCGGCACCCGCGCGGCCTCGCCGTGGGGGCCTTCTTCGCGGCCTGCGGGAGCTTCATCCCGCACTCTCAGACCCGAGAGATTCTGTCGCGCTACGCCTGCGCCCTCTTCGGCTTCGTGGTCGACCTCGGCCAGGTCTCGATCGGCTACGAGCGCTTCAGCGACGGCCCCGGCAACATGATGGAGGGCTACTGCGTCCGCGCCCTCTTGCAGTGCGCTCCGTGGCTCGTGGTGGCCCTCTTCGCCCGGGCCGCGGGGCCCCTGCTCGCCCCCGCCCGCGACACCGCCGACGCAAACGACGCAAACGACGCAAACGACGCAAACGAAACGGCCGCGGGGCCTGTCGAAGACGCGCTCGTCACCCTGGCGTGGGCGGTGGTGTTGGGCGTCCTCGCGGGGTGCACGCTGCGGGCCGACACCGGCGGGGCCTACGTCTTCGGCTGGCCCTTTCTGAACCTCCGCTACGTCGTGCCTCTCTTGCCATGCGCGGTGCTCCTCGCGGCTTCGGCGATGGCCCGGCTGCCCTGGCACCCGCTGCACCTCGCCGCGGGCGGGGCCTTCGCGCTCTACCTCGGCCGTCGCTACGGCCTCGTCGACGACGCCGACCTCTGGCGCCGCGAGAGCACCTACTGGTCGACGCTCTTGTCGTGCGCGGCGAGCTTTGTGTTCACGGGCCTCGCGTGCTCGGCCGAGGCGCCCTTGCAGCGCCGCGCGGCCGCCCATTTCGCCGCGGCGGCCCTCACCCTGAGCCTCGGGATGAGCGCGGCCATGGTCTTCGGCATCGACCGTCACGCCATGGTGGTGTACCGCGCCGAGCAAGACAGCATCGTGCACGAGGCCGAGCGGTGCATCGGAGACACGCGCCGCCTCGTCTTGCTCGGGGGCTACGCGCTCGATTACGGGCTCACCCTTCACGCGGGCCGCGACGTGCGCTTCATCAACCTCGGCATGGGCGACCGCGACGGGCCCGGGGCCGCGCAGCTCCTTGAGCGCTTCGAGGCGCCCGACCGACCGGCCTATCTCCTCCAAGACACACCCGTCGGGCCGTGGCATCGGCTCCCCGAGGGGTGGCGCTACAGCACGCGCCTTGAGTGCCCGCGGGTGTGGAGGCTCCATCGCCCTGGGCACACTGCCCGTTGACGGCGACGCGGGCTTCGGTGAAACGTCCGCGCCATGACCGAACGAGTGAGCCCTTCTTTTGGGGTGCGTACGCCCCGCCCCGCGGGCCCGGTGGTGCGCGAAGATGCCGCCTGGCGCCAGTGTTTTGACAGGGCGGCCCACGAAGAGGCGCGGCTCCCTTGGGGGTCGCGCTATCTCCGCAGCGACGTGGCCGAGGCGCTCAAGCGCACCATCCCCGTCGACGCGCGGGTGCTCGAGCTCGGCTGCGGGCTCGGCGACACCCTCGCGGCGCTGCCCAACGCCACCCGGCTCGGCATCGACTACACCGCCGCCGCGGTCGAGCGCGCCCGGCTCCGCAACCCTGCGATCACCGTCGAAGAGGGCGACGCCCTGACGTGGCAGAGCCCTGAGCGCTTCGACGCCATCGTGTGCGACCGGCTCGTCCACAGCGTGCCCGACATTCAGCAGCTGCTTGAGAACGCGGTCGACCACCTCGCGCCCGGCGGCCGCGTCTTCCTCACTTGCTTCAACTACCTCTGGGAGCTCGCCATTCGCGCGAGCGAACAAGCGGGTTTGAAGCTGCCGACGCCGCCCAACAACTGGCTCTCCGAGAGCGACCTCGAGAACCTCTTCACCCTCGTGGGCCTCGAGGTGGTGAAGTTCGAAGACCGGCTGCTCTTGCCCCTGCCCCTGCCCGGCGTCTCAAGCCTCTTGAACCGCTACGTCGGCAAGCTCCCCGGCCTCGGCCGCGCCAACCTGTACCGGCTCTACGTGCTGCGTCGCCGCAGCGAGTCGCGGGTGACCAAGGCCTCGCCCTCGGTCTCGGTGGTGGTGCCCGCGCGGAACGAAGAGGGCAACATCGCCAACATCATCGCGCGCACGCCCAAGCTCGGGGGGCGCACCGAGCTCATCTTTGTCGAGGGCGGGAGCAAAGACAACACCCGCGCGGCCATCGAGGCGGCCATCGCGAGCTACGACGGGCCGCTCGAAATCTCGCTCTTTCAGCAGACCGGCAAGGGCAAGGGCGACGCCGTACGGGTCGGCTTCGGCAACGCCACCGGCGACCTGCTGATGATCCTCGACGCAGACCTCACGGTGCCCCCCGAAGAGCTGCCGAAGTTCTACGACGTGATGGTCAACGGCATGACCGACTATGTGCACGGCACGCGGCTCGTGTACCCGATGGAGGCCGAGGCCATGCGCTTCCTCAATAAGCTCGGCAACATCGGGTTTAGCAAGCTCTTCTCGTACCTCTTGAACCAGCCGCTGAAAGACACCCTCTGCGGCACCAAGGTGCTCTGGGCAGAAGACTACGCGCGGCTCGCGGCGAACCGTCACTACTTCGGCGACTTCGACCCCTTCGGCGATTTCGACCTCATCTTCGGCTCGGCCAAGCTGAACCTGAAGATCCTTGAGATCCCGATTCGGTACCGCGACCGCACCTACGGCGAGACCAACATCTCGCGCTTTCGCCACGGGTGGATGCTGCTCCAGATGTCAGCCGTCGCCGCCACCAAGCTCAAGTTCATCTGAGCCCTCACTGCGGCACCGCAGGGTCGACCGAGGCCGCGAGGGCCCGACGAAACACCGAGGCCCCTTCGGGCGGACGCCCCACCACGTCGGCCTCTGCCACCAACATCGCCAACGCGCGACAGAGCACCGCGGCCTCGCGGGCCTCAGCCCCCGCGCTCGCGTCACGCCACTGCCGCGCCGCCGCGAGGGCCTCGGCGAAGCGCGACGCTCGGCTGAGGAGCGTCACATACACCCGCTGCTCCCCCCCATCGCGCGCGCGATGCGCGAGCCGCGCCCGCGCCGCCTCGGCGCCGCCCACCGCGACGAGGGCCTCGCACCACCGCGCGACCGCCGCGCTGTCTCCGAGCGCCCGCTCTGACACGGCTTCGAGCACCGCCCGCGCCTCGTCGCGCCGCCCCCGCGCCGCCAGCGCCCGCCCGAGCCCGAGCGAGGCCGCGAGCACCGAAGGGTCGAGCCCGAGCGCGCGACGGTAGTGAGCCTCAGCCTCAAGCGTGCGCCCCCCCGCGGCGGCCGCGTCGGCCCGCGAGACCCACCCGAGCGCGCTCTCGTGAACCATCGCCGCCATCGCCGCCGTGCCGATCGGCGCCGCAGGTTGCGCCGCGGCTTGCGCAGCGTACAGGGTCACCCAAAACGCGGCGAGGGAGGCGCGCACAGGCCGCAGCGTAGCACCCGCGGGCGCCCTTCGCGCGGGGGTCGATTTCGCGTAGACTCCGGGCCGTGACCCGTGTCGTGTCAGCGCGCGCCTTGGCCCTCGGGCTCTTGTGCGGCTGCGCGCGGGTGATCGAGGTCAGCGAGCTCGACGCCACCATCGGCCAAGAGATCGACGTGTATTTCTCACCCTTCGACGACGCGACGGTGACCGTCGACGCCGGGGCGGCCCACGACGACGACGCGCCCGCCGGGTGGATGAAGGGCGCCGACGTCAACCCCGCCCGCGACACCGGGGCCCGCGTCGACACCGGGAGCGCCCCGCGCGACAGCGGCAACGGGCCCGCGGGCTGCGGCGCCATCGGCCGAGACTGCTGCGCGGGGGCGCGGTGCGGCGCCTCGCTCACCTGCGCGGGCAACACCTGCATCGAGGCGCCCCGCTGCGGCGCCGTGGGGCAGCCCTGCTGTGGCGTCGCGGCGTGCGGGCCGGGGCTCAGCTGCCAGGCCTCGGTGTGCCGCGCCGACCGCACCTGCGGGGCCTCGGGGCAGGGCTGCTGTACGGCGGTGCCGCCCTGTCTGTCGGCACTGACGTGTGTGTCGGGGCGCTGCATTCCCTGTGGTAACGTGGGTCAGGCGTGTTGTACGGGGAGTTCGGCGTGCAACGCGCCCAACCTGACCTGCGGAGCCGGCTGGTGCAGATTCTAACTTCGCGCACGATCTCTTGGGTGACAGCCACGCTCGCCGTGGCGGTCGGTTGCTCGAACACGGCCGCGCCCAGCGTCGCGGGCGATGCGGGCTCGGCCGACCTCGGGGCGCCGCTCGACACCGGGCCCGCGCTCCGCCCCATCAACACCGACGCGGGACAGTTTGAGCAGCCCTTGGTTCAGGGCCTTCGGGCCACCGGGGTGGCGCTCTTTCAGTCGGTGAAGGTCACCCTCTCTGACGCCAACGGCACCGTGGCCCTCGAAGACCGCAGCGCGCCGGTGGTGGCCAACCGCACGACGGTGGTGCGGGTCTACGTGGCCCCCGAGGCCGGGTGGGTGCCGCAGTCGGTGACCGCACAGATCATCTTGCGAAACGAGGGCGAGGCCCCCTTCAACCTCGCCCTCACGCGCTATGTGAGCACCGCGTCGAGCGACGCGAACCCCACGTCGGTGTTTACCTTTGATGTGCCGCGCGAGCGGGTGCGAATTGGTACACGGCTCGCGGTGCAGCTCCTCGCGCCCACGGGCCGCGCCGCCCCCGAGGGGCGCGACAACCCCGCGCGTCTGCCCGCCGACGGCGGCACCCTCGACCTCGATGTTCAGCCCAACCCCGGCACGCTGCGGGTGACGCTGGTGCCGTACATCTACAACACCGACACGAGCGGTCGGCTGCCCGACACGAGCGACCTTCAGCTCCAGCGGTACCGCGGCATCTTGACGGCGATGTACCCCATCGAAGACGTGACCTTCACGGTGCACGCGCCGCTCACCTGGGCGCGGCCGCTCCTCAGCAACGGCAGCTTCGACTTCACGACGATGCTCAACGAGCTTCGCAACGTGCGCCGCACCGACGGCGCCGACGACGACGTGTACTACTACGGCCTCGTGCGCCCCTCTGACGAGTTTCAGAGCTACTGCCGCCGCGGGTGCGTGCTCGGGCAGGGCTTTGTCTCGGGCCAAGACGACGTCTCGCGGCGCGTGGCGGGGGGCTTGGGCTTCCCGGGCGAGAGCAGCGCGGGCACCCTCGCCCATGAGTTGGGGCACCTCCACGGGCGCCTCCACGCGCCGTGCGGGGCCACCGGCACCGACTTCGCCTACCCCCACGAGAACGGCGCGCTCGGGGTGTGGGGCTACGACGCGCGGCGGCGCTTCTTCTTCCCGCCGGGCCTCTTCGACTTCATGAGCTACTGCTCCCCCGAGTGGATCAGCGACTACAACTACCGCGCGATCTACGAGCGGGTCACGAGCGTCAACATGCCCACGGCGCAGCGCATCGTGCGCCCCGATGCGGTGACCGAGACCCGCAGCGCGCGGCTCCTCCGTTGGGGCGACGGGCCGCTCCGGCTCGACCCCTCGCCGCTCACCTTGGGGCGCGACGAGGCGCTCTCGGGCGAGCGCCGCGGCCTCCGCTGGCTCGACCTCTCGGGGGCCGAAATCGGGCGCGGCGAGGCCGTCGTCGAGCGCCTCGGCGAAGAGGGCTCGGCCCAGGCGGTGCTGCCGACGATCCCGACCGAGGCGCGCGGGCTCGCGCTCGACGCGGGCCCTTGGGGCCCTGCGCAGACGCTGCGTTTCTGAGCGCGGCGGGGGCTCGCGGCGGGGCTTGACGGGGGCGCACCGAGGGCGCAAGCGTGTGACCCCTGCGATGACAGACTTTGAGCTAGTGACCGAGTATCAGCCCCGCGGGCATCAACCTCAGGCCATCGCGCGGCTGGTCGAGGGCCTCGGGGCGGCGCGCAAGCACCAGACCCTGCTCGGGGTGACGGGCTCGGGCAAGACCTTCACCTGCGCCTCGGTGATCGCGGCGACCAACCGACCGGCGCTCTTGCTCGCGCCGAACAAGACCCTCGCGGCGCAGCTCTATGGCGAGATGAAGTCGCTCTTCCCGAAGAACGCGGTCGAGTACTTTGTCTCGTATTACGACTATTATCAGCCTGAGGCGTACATCCCCGCGAGCGACACGTTTATCGAGAAAGACGCGCTGATCAACGAGGCGATTGATCGCATGCGGCACTCGGCCACGCGCTCGCTGCTCTCGCGTCGCGACGTCATCATCGTGGCGAGCGTGTCATGCATCTACGGCATCGGCGACCGCGAGTCGTACCAGGGCATGACCGCCGAGCTCGGGGTCGACGACGAGCTGCCCCGCGACGCGCTCCTGCGGCGCCTCGTCGAGATGCAGTACGAGCGCAGCGACGGCGATTTTCACCGCGGCACCTTCCGCGTGCGCGGCGACGTGATCGAGGTCTTCCCTTCGTATGAAGAGAATGTGGCGCTGCGCATCGCCTTCTTCGGTGACGTGATCGACGACCTCGCCGAGATCGACCCGCTCCGCGGCAAGGTGCAAAAGAAGCTCAAGCACACCACCATCTACCCGAACTCGCACTATGTGACGCCGAAGCAGAAGCTCGGCAAGGCGATCCGGTCGATCCGCGATGAGCTCGGGGCGCGGCTCCGCGAGCTCGAATCGATCGGCAAGCTCATCGAGCGCGAGCGCCTCGAACAGCGCACCCTCTACGACCTCGAGATGCTCGAACAGGTAGGCTTCTGCCACGGCATCGAGAACTACTCGCGCCACCTCTCGGGCCGCGGCCCGGGCGACCCGCCGCCCACCTTGCTCGATTACTTCCCCAAAGAGTATCTGGTGTTGATTGATGAGAGCCACCAGACCGTGCCGCAGGTCGGCGCGATGTACCGCGGCGACCGCGCGCGCAAAGAGACGCTGGTTGAGTTCGGCTTCCGTCTGCCGAGCGCGCTCGACAACCGCCCGCTCAAGTTTGATGAGTTCGAGCAGCGCGTCGGCCAGGTGATCTACGTGTCGGCCACGCCGGGCGATTACGAGCTCAAGCAGAGCGACGGCGAGTTCGTCGAGCAGATCATCCGCCCCACCGGGCTCATCGACCCCGAGATCGAGGTGCGCCCCGTCGGCAACCAGGTCGACGACCTCCTGGGCGAGGTGCGCAAGCGCGTCGAACGCGACCAGCGCGTGCTCGTCACCACCCTCACCAAGCGGATGGCCGAAGACCTCACCGAGTACTACCTCGACCTCGGGGTGAAGGTGCGCTACCTCCACTCTGACATCGACACCCTCGAACGTGTTGAAATCCTTCGAGATCTTCGGCGCGGCGAGTTTGACGTGCTGGTGGGCATCAACCTCTTGCGTGAGGGCCTCGACCTGCCCGAGGTCTCGCTGGTGGCCATCTTAGACGCCGACAAAGAGGGCTTTCTGCGCTCGCCCCGGTCGCTCATTCAGACCATCGGCCGCGCGGCCCGCAACGTCGAAGGTCGGGTGATCATGTACGGCGACCGGGTCACCGTCGCGATGCAGAACGCCATCGACGAGACCTACCGTCGGCGCGAGCTCCAGATGGCCTACAACACCGAGCACGGCATCACCCCGGCCTCGGTGCGGCGCGCCATCACCGACATCAACCCCGCCAGCGGCGCGAGCGATTACGTCACCGTCTCGGCCCGCAAGCGCGAAGAGCTCGAGAAGGCCGCGCCCCACGGAGAGGCCGACCGGCTCCAGTACATCGAGACCCTGAGGGGCGAGATGCTCGAAGCCGCCGAGGGCCTCGACTTCGAGAAGGCCGCGGCCCTGCGCGATCAGATCAGGATCCTCGAGAGCTCGACGGCGAGCACCGTCAACACCCAGTCGGCCCCCGCGCGGCGCCCCCCGCGAGACGACGAGAAGCCTGAGAAGCCCGGGCTCCCGGTGCGCAAGGCCGACGCCAAGGCCGACCCCAAGAGCCGCTTCACCAAGGCCGGGCAGCGCTTCAAGGGCCGCGGATAGGCCGCGTCCGCCAATGCGGTGGCGTCGGCGGATGGGTGCTCAGGGCCCCAAGACCGAAGCCGCCCCATTCGATCGAGCACGCATGCGGCGCCGATGCCGACCTGAATGTCGGCCACGTCCGGCATGAATGCAGACATCGAAAACGGGGGTGCGGCTCGGCATCGGGGTGCCCAGTGTGATGAACCTCTGCCCGTGGCGCACAGGTGTGAAACCCTCTCCCTGACAAACGCCGCGACCCAACGCACACGAAGACATCGCCCGGAACGTCCGCGCGGTCAGCGGTGGTGCCGTCGCCCGCGACGAGGTCCGGCGGCGGTGCGTGATCGGGGAGCATGCCTGAGTGCTGCCCGACTCCAAGATCCGCGGTCACAGACCGGCACATCCCCCCAGAAGGAGGGGCGCAACGCGTCGCCAGCGGGCAATCTTCATGTCAACGCCGGTACGGCGCGGTGGCAGCGAAATCAGACAGGCTCATCTCACCACCGTGAGCCATGACCCGCTCTTCGGCTACCGAAAGAACGCGTGAGACGACCCGGAGCCCCTCGTATCAATCGAGCGTAACGATCTCTTCGAATGTGGTCGAGGATCTGGAAACGAGGGGGAGCGTGAGACGATGAACGGCCGAAAGGCCGCAGGATCGTGCCGTCGGTGTTGACTTCGAGCCGGGTCGACGGCTCCTTGACCCAGGCTTCGATCGCCCCCAAGGCGAGCCCGCTGCGCGGCGAGGAATCAACGAGGATCCGCTGGACGCGGACGCGCGCAGACCGGGCCAAGGACTCACGCTGTCGCCCCGTCTCGGTCGGGTCGAGCTCGCGCGCCACTTGAACGATCGTCTTGCCACTCTAGACGAGACGGACGGTGTCAGCCTTGAACTCCAGCGAGAGCGACCGTCGTGCACGCCACCCCTGGGGCAGTTGCTTCTTCTGCTTCGTCGAACACTCCCGCGCTTTCTCGCGCGATCTGGAGTGTCCACTCAGTGGGGGCAAACTCCGTCTACATTGCGAACGGCCGTCACAGCTACATAATAGAAATTATAAAGCACGCGATATTGACACAGCCAACCCTTTGCGATAGTCGTGCTTTAGAGGGTGTTTGGTTCGTTTCAAAAGGAAGGAAAACGAGATGAGGAAGGCGGCATGTTTTTTTGCTTTCAGCGGCTGCGTTGACTCCGGCCACGGCTAGCTCGACGGTGTATGCGCCAACTACGATCGACTCGATTCTTCTAAGATCGGACGAGATCGTGATTGGCACCGTAAAGGGAGTTGGTGCCCAGGGGGACGATCATGCCATGATGTCCCTGGAGACGGTCCAGGCTGTGCAGGATCGAGCTGGCGCCTTTCGGAGCGCGAACGCTCAATTTCGAGTAGCAGGCGCCTGGAATGGACGGGTGCTGTTTGTGCCCGAACATCATCTCGAACTGCGTATTGGTCACAGGTACGTACTCTTCTTGCGCGGCGGTGAGAACCGGGGACCATGGATCTCGTATGCAACGCCAGCGTACGAGGTGCGTGATGGGGTGGTGCAGTGTGAAGGGGGGCAAGTGTATGGCTTGGGCCCCGCGGGACTTGTATGCAGCGTGTCGCGAAACCAGAGCGGAAGCCCTCTCAGTGAATCGTCTTTGGTGAGTGCATTGCACGGAGCCATCAATGTCGCGCGCGCTCGTTATCCTGAGGCAGCTGCGGAACTCGATCGGAACTATCGCCCGCTCAACGAAGGAGGTGCCCGGTGAAGCCCAAGTCACTTTTGGCCTCCATCACCACGATCGCCTGCTCTTTAATGGGTAGCTCCTCGGCGCTCGGATATAACACCTACACCACATCGACGTTCTGCTCAGGAAGCTACATCTACTGGGCGCGACCAAGTTCGGGAACGCGTTACGTAGGGGTAGGCCAACACTGCAACTACCACTCCACAATCCCCGCAGGGCAACCCAGTGAGTCCAGCATGTTCAACGCTGGTGGATGGGCACATTGGATGTGGTACAGGGAAAATCTCGCATCCGTGGCTCTCCAGTGGAACTCGACAACCTGCATCGGGTACGGTGCGCGCGATCCAAACTGGATGACCTCTGCCCCCAGCACGAATCGATATCATATCGACGCTATGAATGACTACCCCGTCGCTGGGGCGAACGGTTTCATCGGGTATACTGCGCATTGGTCAAGCTGCTTCCCGGGCCAGCCGCAGACCTTTGACCGTTTGGCGATGACAATGAGAATCGCCGATACGGGATTCGTCGGATGGGCAGCAGGACCGCAGAACACGCTCCAGCGTTGCCTTAGTACTGGCACCACCGTCGAGGAAGTATGGGCACATGAGGTCGGCCATGGTTATGGGCTTGATCACAACAATGGCTGGCAGACCCTTATGAATTCCAGCGCCGCTGGGCAGCACCACTGCAATGTTGGCTCTGGATTTCATCAGCAGCCCTTCTCTGACGAGACTCAATTCATGTGGAACGTCTATCCACGGTCGGGTATTGGGACTCCGCAGAACGTTTCAGGGACTCCGATGGCTTTGAATGGAGGCTCGTACCAATCGCCAACTGGCACTTTCACTTACTGTGCGAGCGCCAGCCAGTCAGTGACGACCCGGTATACGTTTATGAATCACTACGCTGCGCTTACCCAGTGGCTGCAGCACCGTGCCGTTCTAACCACCGCCTCGCTCACTTCTCCCCCTACTCCGTCAGACATCTTGTGGGGCTCAACGCCGCAGACGCTCCTTCCTGCGGGAGGGGGTTCCTCGCCTACCTGGCAGGGAGCAACTGTGAACTCTCAACCCACGTGGTCCATCCCGGGGTCCGTGATCCCCGTGGGAGGGGCTCGCGTTTGGATCCAACTGGATCCGAATGGATACATTTCTGAGACGGATGAAGGCGACAACCTCATCCCTACCAACATCGTACTCTACCAACAGGTGCCTCTATGTTGAAGTCGATCTCCATCGTGTTTCTCGTGTTGTCTGCCATGGGCTGCGGCACCGTGACGGAAACGGACGGCACTGTTCAGCGTCCCACTACGCAGACCAACGGTTCGGGATCTACCACGATTCCGGACTCGCCCATGACCGCGACGGTCACCGACGCCAACGGGCCATTTGGTTTCTCTGGTGCCCTTGTGCTCAGGGAAGACTACGCAGGGTCGGAGATTACCATCGGAGGTTCAGGGCAGAGCCGCGTCGGCGCAAACTACTCTGATTTTCGATTCAGTTTTCCTCTGACGCTGGCACAGGCTCAAACCCTCATGAATGGCGGTGTCGTCCCTTCGCCGGACGCTGCTTCTTCTAGTCGCTATGCGTATGTGACCTACCCCCTTCACGGACCGACTCATCAAACCGGCCCGCATGAGGCACAGGGCGGAGAAATTACGCGGCCCGTTCAATCGCTCCAACTGGTACTCAACCAGAACTACACCGTTGACATCACGATGGAACTCGGGCCCGTCGCTCATACACTAGGAATGCCGACGGTCCCCACCGCACAGAGCGCCACCCTTCACCTTCAAGGTGCGTTTCGAGTAGGGTGTTCGTTCGTGACGGAGCGCACTCCTCCAAGCACTGTGTTCGTCATGGACGATTCGAACTTCTCTTCCTCCTTCTGTCGAAGCAACGGCACCCGTACCGGACTGATTGGATTGGGTCGAGGTATGGGGCAGAACATTCCCTGAGAAGGCCTCCTCGGCTCAACGTGGCGGCTGCGCCCCAGAGGCTGTGTCCGCAGATGCGGCGGCGGCGGCGGATGGGCCGATTTGACCTTTCTGACGAGGCTTTCGCAAGCATCGCCCCGCTCCCTCCGTCGCAGGTTGACTGGGTGGGCCGCAAGCGAGCCGACGTTCACCGCGCTCTGCGACGGCCCCCACGAGCTGTGGGAGTTGATCGACAATCACCTCGCGGCGGCGCGCGAACTGACGGCGGTGCAGGAGCTGAGCACGCAGGAAACAGCCGTCGGCTGACCGAATCATCCAGCTTCGTGCGCTCGCTCTCTCCGATCACCGGGGCAACGCGATGGGGCTCACGCTCGGGCATCTACGTCAGCAGGTGCGGGCAGCATGATCAGCATGGCAGGCAGAGCCGACCACACAGCCAGGCTCATCATCGCCCGCATTCAATGTCGGCGATGCCCCCTGCGGACGCAGCCAATGCCCCGGCGCCCCACGCACCTTGACGGCCGCCCCCTGTGTTCGGCGCCAGCTCAGGGCCGCTGCACCTTCGCGCGCTCGCCGACCTCGCGCGGCTTGACCGCGGCGAGCCGACATCCTATCGTAGAACAACGATGACGCAGACGAAGACGGGGTGCTGCCCGCCGCCGCAGGTCGGGCTCGACCTTCGCCCGGTCGCGGGCGCCGAGGCCGACGACGAGCTGGCGGGCTACTGCAAGGCCCTCGGGCACCCGGCGCGGGTGAAGATCGTGCGGCTCCTGATCGAGAAGAACGCCTGCGTCTGTGGCGACATTGTTGATGAAATGCCCCTCGCTCAGTCAACCGTGTCGCAGCACCTGAAGGTGCTCAAAGATGCGGGCCTCATCCGGGGCGAGATCGACGGGCCGCGGGTCTGTTACTGCATCGAGCCGCAGGCCCTGCGTCGGCTGCGCGCCCTGGTAGGGGGGCTGTGAGCCGAGAATCAATGTCCATCGCCGATGAGCGATCAACTGGGGCGGTGGCAGAGGGCGGGCGGCTGTCGTTTCTCGACCGTTACCTCACGGTGTGGATCTTCGCCGCGATGGCGCTCGGGGTGACCTTGGGCACGGCGGTGCCGCGAGTGCCTGCGGCGTTGCGGCAGATGCAGGTCGGCAGCACCTCGTTGCCCATCGCGGCGGGGCTGGTGCTGATGATGTATCCGCCCTTGGCGAAGGTCGAGTACGGCACCCTCGGGCGGGTGTTTCGCGACCGCCGGGTCTTGGCGCTCTCGCTGGTGCAAAACTGGGTCATCGGGCCGCTGTTGATGTTCGGCCTCGCGGTGACCCTGCTCGGCGATCACCCCGAGTATCGCATGGGGCTCATCTTGATCGGCCTCGCCCGCTGCATCGCGATGGTCTTGGTGTGGAATGACCTGGCGCGCGGCGACCGCGCCTATTGCGCGGGTCTGGTGGCCTTCAACGCGCTCTTTCAGGTGCTGTTCTTCCCGCTGTACGGGTACGTCTTCATGTCGCTCTTGCCGGGCTGGCTCGGTCTCGCGGGGGCGACGCTGCGGGTCTCGATGGGCGACATCGCAGCCAGCGTGGCGCTGTACCTTGGGGTGCCCTTCGTCGCGGGCTTTGTCACCCGCACGGCCCTCGTGAGGCTGCGCGGCGAGGCGTGGTACCGCGCGCGGTTCGCGGCTCGCATCGGCCCGCTCACGCTGGTGTCGCTGCTCTTCACCATCGTGGTGATGTTCTCGCTGAAGGGCGAGAGCCTCTTGGCCCTGCCGCTCGACGTGTTGCGCATCGCGCTGCCGCTCTTGATCTACTTCGTGGTGATGTTCGCGCTCTCGCTCGCCCTCAGCCGCTGGGCCGGGGCGCGGTACCCCGAGGCCGCCACGCTCTCGCTCACGGCGGCGTCGAACAACTTCGAGCTGGCCATCGCCGTGGCCATCGCGAGCTTCGGGCTCCACAGCGGCGAGGCCTTCGCCGCGGTGATCGGGCCCTTGGTCGAGGTGCCCGTGCTCTTGGGGCTCGTGGCCGTCGCACGGTGGGCCGAAGGGCGCTTCTTCGCGCAACCCGCGACCGAGGCGCGGTCATGAGCGGCGCGCGGCCGGGGGTGCTGTTCCTCTGCGTCGCCAACTCGGCGCGGAGCCAGATCGCCGAAGGGCTGGCCCGGGCCCTCTTCGGCGATCGCGTCACGGTGCAGAGCGCGGGGAGCACGCCTTCGCGGGTCAACCCCCTCGCCATCGCCGTGATGCGCGAGCGCGGCATCGACCTCACGTCAGCGCGGTCAAAGTCGGTCGACACCATCGACCCGGCCACCGTGCACACGGTGATCACCCTCTGCGCAGACGAGGTTTGCCCGGCGTTCTTGGGGCACGCGACGCGGCTCCACTGGCCCATCGCCGACCCCGCCGACGTCGACCCTCACCGCGCGCCCGAGGTGGCGCTCGAAGCCTTTCGCATCGCCCGCGACACCCTCGCGGCGCGGCTCTCTCAGTGGGCCGCATCGCCCGAATTTCTCACCCTCTCTCACCCCCGAAACGGAGACTCACAATGAACGAAAAGAACCCTGACGAAGTGCGCGCCCTCGTGCGAGACCAGTACGGCCAGGTGGCCCGGCAAACGGCGTCAGCGTGCGCCCCCGGGTGCTGCGGCGGTTCGAGCCCCACAGCGAGCCTCGCCCTCGGCTACTCGGCCGACGACCTGGCCGCCGTGCCCGAGGGCGCCAACATGGGCCTCGGGTGCGGCAACCCCCAAGCGATCGCGGCCCTCAAGCCCGGCGAGACGGTGCTCGACCTCGGCGCGGGCGGGGGCTTCGATTGCTTCCTCGCGGCGCGGCAGGTGGGGCCCTCAGGGCGCGTGATCGGCGTCGACATGACCCCTGACATGGTGACCAAGGCCCGCGCGAACGCCCGCACCCTCGGCCTCGACAACGTCGACTTCAGGCTCGGCGAGATCGAGCACCTGCCCGTCTCTGACGCCGCGGTCGATGTGATCTTGTCGAACTGCGTGGTCAACCTCAGCCCCGACAAGGCCGCGGTCTTCGCCGAAGCCTTTCGCGTGCTCAAGCCCGGCGGGCGCCTCGCCATCTCAGACGTCGTGCAGCTCAAGCCCCTCCCGAGCGCCCTCGCCGACGACGCCGCGGCGCTCACCGGGTGCGTCTCAGGCGCGGTGTCGGCCGAATCGCTCCGCGCCCTCCTCGCAGCGGCAGGCTTCGGCAAGGTCACCGTCTCGGTCAACGCCGAGAGCCGCAGCTTCATCAAAGACTGGCTCCCAGGCTCTGGGGTCGAAGACTACGTCGCCTCGGCGAGCCTCGAAGCCACCAAGCCGGGCCCCGCGGCGTGCTGCGGCCCGAAGTGCTGCGACTGAGCTGCGATGCCCGAGCGCGCGCTTGTTACTGCGAGAGGCGGTAGAGCGAGAAGGTCTCGGGCTGCGACGAGGCGATGACCACCAGGTCGTTCGTGCCCCCGATGGGAACCACCGCGTTCGCCGTCGCGCGCTCGCCGGTCGGCGCGAGGCGCACGATGCCCTGGTCGCCCAAGGCCGAGAGGGCGCGACCGTCGGCGTTGAAGACCTGGGCCGTCGGCTCGGCGTCGATGTTGCCGCCGAACACCAGCCGGTCGTCGCAGGTGAGTGTCGCAAGATCGCGAAAACCATACGCAAATGAGCAGCGCGGGCCGAAGGCCGTGGCCAGCCCGTCGGCGCCGTACCCGCGGTCGGGAGCCCCCTCGGCCGAGAAGCGCACGGCCATGCCCACCGAGGCGATGTCGTTGTAGATCGGAGACCATGCGCCTGCGACGAGCCAGCGCCCTCGGCTGTCGCGGTCGAGGCTTCGCACCTCGAAGCGCTGCGGAGCCTGCGTGGCCACGCCCGCCTCGCCCATCGGCCAGGGCGCCCGCTGGCCTCGCCCGTCGAGGCGCACGAGCTGCGGCTGCCGCGAGAGGGTGATGCACGCCAAGACGTAGCCTTCGCCTTGGGCCGCGAGGTCGAAGCACCCCGCGCTGCTGCTCAGCGCGACCACGCCGCCGATGCCGAACGACGCGTCGAGGGCGCCGGTGTCGTCGACCCGCACCGCCCAGGCGCTCTGGCTCTGGTAGGCCCAATGGCCGCCGTCGTTGACCAGCAGCACCGTGCCCCGCGCGTCGTGAAGGCCCGCGAAGGCCACCACAGGGCGCGGGCTCCCGAACACCGTGCGCGGAAGCGCCAACCGCCCCCCCTCGGCGAAGCTCGGGTCGAGGGTGCCATCGGCGTTGAGGCGTAGCAGCACCGCGCGGTTGTTGTTGCCCATGGCCGAATCGTGCCCAAACACCAAGAGCCGCCCGTCGCCGCCGCTGATCACACCCAAGGCTTCAGAGAACATCCGTCGCGAAGCGTCGGCGTCGAGGAACGCGCCGCCCGCCCCGAAGCTCGGGTCGAGCGCGAGGGTGGCCGCGTCGAAGCGCCAGACCGCGAGCCGCGAGGCCACGAGACGCTCGGCGCCGCAGCCCACACACTGCCCCGCCACCACGAGACGCCCCGCGGCGTCGACCCAGCCCGCGCGGGCCGACGGCATGCTGAACATCCCGCCCGGTGTCGCCGTGCCCCAGTGCGTGGCCCGGGTCACCGACACCTTCGACCCCTGCGCGCACCGAGACGCGCCGTCACCAAGCTGCGCCACGTCGACCGCGGAAGCATCGACCGCGGAAGCATCGACCGCGGCAGCATCGACCGGCGCGCGGCCGCTGAGCTCGGTGCATCCCAGAAGACCCGCGGCGAGGGTCAGCGCGCGGCGTACACGAAGACGCCGCCCCGAAGGCCGATGCTCATTGCGCGGTTGCCACGTCCCCATAGGCTGAGCCGCGAGCTTCGCACGAGGCCGCCCCCGGCGTCATGACCGACGACGCCTCGCCGACGCCCGGCTGACGGCGCCGCCCTCTTCGCGCGCCCGCCCCGGGGCGAGGCCCCGCCGAGGGGCCCCTGACTGGCATCTCACCCGGGGCCATCGTAAGACGTCTCTCTTCGACCCCGCCCTTCGGATGGACGCATCGCAGCTCGTGGCCCTCTTGGGCCCTACCAACACCGGCAAGACGCATCGCGCGATCGAGCGCATGCTCGACTTCGACTCGGGCATGATCGGCCTGCCGCTTCGGCTCCTGGCGCGCGAGGTCTACGACAAGCTCACCGCCCGGCTCGGCGAGTCTCGGGTGGCCCTGGTCACCGGCGAAGAGAAGCGCATCCCGCGACGGCCCGATTACTGGGTCGCCACCACCGAGGCGATGCCCCTCTCGCGCGAGGTCGACTTCGTGGCCGTCGACGAGATCCAGCTCGCGGCGCACCCCCAACGCGGGCATGTGTTCACCGATCGGCTCTTGCACGCGCGGGGGCGGCGCGAGACG
Organism: Myxococcales bacterium; assembly: GCA_016792845.1. Lineage (GTDB taxonomy): Bacteria > Myxococcota_A > Polyangia > Polyangiales > JAEUKH01. Next base: position 149,944 of record JAEUKH010000031.1, read on the forward strand.
TGGTTCCTCGGCAGCGACACGATGCGCGGGGTGCTCGAGACGCTGGTGCCCGCGGCGAAGGTGAGCGCCCACCCGCGCTTCTCGAAGCTCTCTCACGCGGGCTCGCTGCCCCTCGGTCGGGTGCCTCCGCGCTCGGCGGTGGTGTGCTTCTCGATCGACCAGGTCTACGCCGTGGCCGAGAAGCTCAGGGTCTTGCGCGGCGGCGCGGCGGTGGTGCTCGGCGCCCTGTCGCCCCGCACCCGCAACGCCCAGGTCGCGATGTTTCAGAGCGGCGAGGTCGACTACCTCGTGGCCACCGACGCCATCGGCATGGGGCTCAACCTCGACCTCCGCCACGTCGCGTTCACGAGCCTGCGCAAGTTCGACGGCCGCGACCTGCGGGGCCTCGACCCGAGCGAGCTCGCGCAAATCGCAGGCCGCGCGGGGCGCTACCTCCAAGACGGCACCTTCGGCGCGGTGGCGCCGCTCGAGCTCCCCGTGGGCCTCACCGACGCCATCGAGCAGCACCTCTTTGAGCCCCTCAAGCGGGTCCAGTGGCGACGCCATACGCTCGATTTCAGCACCGTCGAAGCCCTCTCTGTGAGCCTCCAGGAGCCGCCCCGGAGGCACGGTCTCGCGCGGGTCATCGACGCCGACGACACCTCGGCGCTGCTCAAGCTCGCCGCGCGGCGCGACGTCATGGCCCGGGTGAAGACCCCCCAAGACGTGGCCCAACTCTGGGAGGTGTGCTGCATCCCCGATTATCGAAAGCTCCTCTTCGAAGCCCACGTCGATTTTCTGGCCGAGATCTTCCTCGCGCTGGGCGGGCCCTCGGGGCAGCTCGGCGACGCCTTCCTGGAGGCCCGCATCGCCCCCTACGCCGACACCGAGGGCGACGTCGAATCGCTCGTGGCCCGCATCGCCGCCGTGCGCGCGTGGACCTACGTCAGCAACCAATCACACTGGCTCGCGCACCCCGAGACCTGGCAAGCGCGCACCCGCGCCCTCGAAGACAAGCTCAGCGACGCCCTCCACGCGCGCCTCGTGCTGCGCTTCGTCGATCAGCCCCACACCGCCCGGAGCGCCGCCGCGAACGCCCGCCCCCGCGCCCGAACGGCCCCCAAACCCGAGACCCCCGACCTCGACCCGCGGCACCCCTTCGCGGCCCTCAAGGGCCTCAAGGCGGCCATGCAGCCGGCCCCCCAACCCGGCCCCGAGGTGCTGCCCGGGCAGTGGCTCGAAGCCCTCATCGGGGCCGACCACGCGCGGCTCACCATCGACGAAAAACATCGCATTGTCGATACCTTAAGTACACCACCGCGGCCCCTCGCGCGGCTCCTCCCGGGGTCGAGCCCCCTCGCGCCGGAGCTCCGCCTCGTGGGCCTCGACGCGTTCGGCGGCGGCGCGCGCAACCGCCTCCACCGTCGGCTCACGGCGTGGGTCCGCGACGCCCTCACCCTGGCGCTGAGCCCCCTCGACGCGCTCGCCCGCGAGAGCAGCCCCTTGCGCGGCATCGCGTACCGCCTGGAGCACGCCCTCGGGGCCCTCCCCCGCGCGCAGCTCGACGACCTCCTGGTGGCCCTCGACGACCGCGAGCGCGAGGCCCTCGCTGCGCGCGGGGTGCGCTGCGGTCACAGCATGGTCTGGGTCACCTCGCACGAGTCGCCGACCGCGTACGACGCCCGGTGGCCCTTCGCGGCGGTGTTCTGGGGCCTCGGCGACGCGCACCCGTCGCCCCGGGGCGCCCCGAGCTTCGCGTGGTGGCCGAAGGTGCCCGTCGCCGCGGCGTGGGCCCTCGGATACGCCGTCGTGGCCGGCCGGGCGGTGCGCGTCGACCTGACCGAGACCCTGCGCGACCGAGACCCTCGCGCGCTCAGCGCGACGCTGCGATGCAGCGCACGCGAGGCCGAGCGGGTGCTCTCGGCCTTCGCCGCCGAGCGGCCTGTGGTAGCGTCGCGGCCGCGTGATGAGAGTTCAGATCGACCCCGAGATGGTGAGGCACACGGCGAGCCTCGCGAGGCTGTCGCTCACGAGTGAGGCCTGCGCCGCGCTGGCGCCCCAACTCGCGGCCATCGTGCGCTACCTCGACGCCCTCGACGCCCTCGCGTCGGGCGCCTCGCCCCTCGACGGCGCGCCCACACCCCTCGACGGTGATGTCGCGGCCCCGTCGCTGCCGCGCGACGCAGCCCTCGCGGCGGCGCCGGTCGCCAGCGAGACCGGCTTCGTCGTGCCCCAGTTCGTCGGAGACCCGGCGTGAACCTCACGGCCTTGCCCGTCTCGACGCTGCGCGAAGGGTTGCGCCAACGCCGCTGGTGTGTGCGCGAGATCGTCGACGCCCAGCTCGCTGAGATCGCCCGGGTCGAGCCGTCGGTGAAGGCCTTTCTGCACCTCGCCGAGGCCTCGCTCCGCGACGCCGCCGGGGCCCTCGACGCCCGATTGGAGCGCCCCCACGCGATCGACGCGCTGCCCCTCGCGGGCGCCGTGGTGGCCGTCAAAGACGCGTTCTGCACCCGCGCCATGCCCACCACCTGCGGGTCGAAAATGCTCGAAGGATACAGGGCCCCCTACGACGCCACCGCCGTCGAACGCCTCGAAGCCGCAGGCGCCCTCCTCGTCGGCAAGACCAACATGGACGAGTTCGCCATGGGCTCGTCGACCGAGCACTCTGCCTACTTCGCCACCCGCAACCCCTACGACCTCACGCGCACCCCCGGCGGCTCCTCAGGCGGGAGCGCCGCCGCCGTCGCCGCCCGCATGGCCCCCGTCGCCCTCGGCTCCGACACCGGCGGCTCAGTGCGCCAGCCCGCCGCCCTCACCGGCGTCGTGGGCTTCAAGCCAGGCTACGGGCGCATCTCGCGCTACGGGCTCGTGGCCTTCGCGTCGAGCCTCGACGTGGTCGCCCCCTTCGCCCGCACCGTCGACGATGTTCACAGTGTATACATCGCCCTGGCCGGGCGCGACGGTCGCGACCCGACGGCGGTCGAGGCGCCGGTCGAGGGCGGGGCGCTCGTGGCGGCGCCGCTCAGGGGGCTTCGGGTGGGCGTACCGCGCGAGTACTTGGGCCCTGGGGTCGAGGCCGCGGTGGGCGACGCGGTCGCGGCGAGCCTCGCGTTGATGCGGGCCGCGGGCGCCGAGGTGATCGACCTGTCGATGCCGCACACGGCCCTCGCGGGGCCTTGTTACTACGTCCTCGCGCCGGCCGAGGCGAGCTCGAACCTCGCGCGCTTTGACGGGGTGCGCTACGGGCTTCGGGCGCCCGCGCGGGAGCTCCTCGGCATGTACGGCGCGACCCGCGACGCGGGCTTCGGCGACGAGGTCAAGCGGCGCATCTTGATCGGCACCTTCGTGCTCTCGGCGGGCTACGTCGACGCGTACTACGCCCAGGCCCAGCGCGCGCGGGCGTTGATCGCCGACGACTTCGTGCGCGCCTTCGCCCGGTGCGACGTGCTCGTGACGCCGACCTCGCCCACGACGGCCTTCGCCCTCGGCGCGCGCCACCACGACCCTGTGGCGATGTACCAGGCCGACCTCTGCACGCTGCCGGCCTCGCTCGCGGGCGTGCCTGCGATCAGCCTCCCGGTGGGCCTCGACGGGGCGGGCCTCCCGGTGGGTCTTCAGCTGATCGGGCCCCGCCTCGGCGAGCGGCGCCTCCTCGAAATTGCCGCGGCGGTAGAGTCACTCCACCGTCAGCTCCCTCCTCCGACCTTGTGAACGCAGCGATGAACCTTCTCGAAGACTTTCGGGCCCGCGGGCTCTTGCATCAGGCCAGCCACGAAGAGCAGCTCTCGGCGGCCCTGGCCGCGGGCGTGGTCACGGGCTACGTGGGCTTCGACCCGACGGCGTCGAGCCTCCACGTCGGTCACCTCTTGCCGATCATGCTCTTGGTGCGGCTCCAGCGCGCCGGGCACCGCCCCATCGCCCTCGTCGGCGGCGCCACGGGGCTCATCGGCGACCCCTCGGGCAAGGCCGCCGAGCGCACGATGCAGAGCCTCGACGAGGTGTCGGCCAATGTAGAGGCCATCCGCGCGCAGCTCGCGCGGTTTTTGCGCTTCGACGACAGCCCCACGGGGGCCCAGCTGCTCAACAACCACGCGTGGCTCGGGTCGATGGGGCTCTTGGCCTTCTTGCGCGACGTGGGCAAGCATTTCTCGGTCAACGCGATGGTGCAGCGCGACTCGGTGAAGAACCGCCTTGAGCAGCGCGAGCAGGGCATTTCGTACACCGAGTTCAGCTACATGTTGCTCCAGGCGTACGACTTCCTGGCGCTCTACGACCGCCTCGGGTGCACGCTCCAGATGGGCGGCAGCGACCAGTGGGGCAACATCGTCTCGGGGGCCGACCTGATCCGTCGGCTGCGCGACGCCCAGGCCTTCGCCATCACGGCGCCGCTCTTGACCCGGGCCGACGGCACGAAGTTCGGCAAGAGCGAGGGCGGCAACGTGTGGCTCGACCCGGCCCTCACCTCGCCGTACGAGTTCTACCAATTCTGGCTCAACGCCAGCGACGACGACGTGGGCAAGCTCCTGCGGTTCTTCACCCTCTTGCCCGTCACCGAGATCGACGCCCTGCTCGACGCGCACGGCCAAGACCCCGGCAAGCGCCTCGCCCAGCGGAGCCTCGCCGAGGCCGTCACGACCCTCGTCCACGGCGCCGAGGGCCTCTCGCGGGCTAAGTCTGCCACCGCGGTCTTGTTCGGCGACGCGCCCTTCAGCGACCTCTCGGCCGACGAGCTTGAGGCCGCCTTCAAGGGCGCCCCAAGCCACAGCGTGCCCCGGTCGGCCCTCGGCACCAACGACGCGGCCCTGGTCGAGCTCGCCGCCGCCGCGGGGCTCTTCAAGTCAAAGAGCGAGGCCCGCACCACCATGAGCAAGGGCGGGCTCTCGCTCAACAAAGAGCCCGTCACCGACCCGCGCCGCGCGCTCGTCGAGGCCGACCTCATCGCGGGCCGCTTCGCGGTGCTTCGCAAAGGCAAAAAGAGCTGGCACGTCGTGCGGGTCGCGTAGCCCCGCGTCAGGCGTCAAAGCGCAGGGTGTAGAGCCACTCTTGGTTCTTGAGGTGGCTCACCCGCCCGACCTTCTCGCCGCGCGGGTTGTAGATGCCGATGCGGGCGCCCACATACCGCGGATACTCGACCTCTTTGCAGCTCAGCACCCCCGCCCCGCCCCGGGCCCCGCGGAGCACCGCTTCGAGACGTTCTCTCGAAAGAAAGCCCTCGTTGCTGAATGAGATCACCACCCCGCGGGCGCGGCTCTCTTCAATCAATCGCCGGAGGCTCTCTTCAAAGTTTCTTCGCTGGTTGAAGGGGCTCTGCTCGGCGCGGCAGTCGATCCGCTTCTGGGCTTTGCCGTACACGGCGGGCTTGTCCCACCGGATGAGGCTCTCCCAGATGTGGTAGTTCGCGCGGTACGCGTGCTGATTGTACGGCGGGTCGAGGTACAGCACGTCGGCGCTGAGCCGGCCGACGGCGTCGAGGGCGTCGCCGCGGTACGCCCGCCCCGCGCCCGCCGTCGCCCGCGGCAACACCTTCGGAACCCGCAGCGACAGCGGGCGAAACGACCGCGGCGCCCACTGCCTGAGGTACGCCATCTGGAGCCCCGTGGTCGAGTCGACCCGGTCGGCGGCCTCCATCAGCGCGGTGAGCAGCACCGCTTCGAGGCAGGGCTCCAGGCTCAGCCGCGCGATGCGCTCTCGAATGGCGTCGATGCGGGCGCCGTTCTGAGGTTGAAAGAAGTGCGCCCTCTCGCACCAGGTCTCGGTCACATACCCGGGGCGCCCGGGCAGCGCGTTCAGCTCATCGATCAAGCGCGTCGCGTCGTCGATGACCCGCTCGGCGTCGGCCTCGACGTAGCACCGCGCGAGGGTCTCGGCGTAATGGTTGTGGTCATTCGAGAAGACCTGAAACCCCGCGGCCTTGAGGGCGTGACCGACCCGCGACGTGCCTGAGAACAAATCGATCACCGACCGCGCCTCGGGCACCGCGGCCACGGCGTCGACGATCGACCCAACGAGCAATCGCTTTGAGCCAAGGTACTTGATCACGGCCTGAGCACACCGCCCCGAAGCCCGACAAGAGATTGACTCTCGCGCGGCCTTCGTTACACGCTGGCTCTATACCAATGAACGGTCATGATCCCACCCCCTTCGGCGAGGTGGCGTTGTTTGTTCGTGTGGTCGAGGCTGGCAGCTTTGCCGCCGCCGCCCGGGCCCTCGGGGTGCCCCGGTCGACGCTCACCCGGGCCCTCTCGCGCCTCGAAGACGCGCGCCGGGTGAGGCTCCTCGTGCGCACCCCGCGGGCGGTCTCGCTCACCCCCGCGGGCCGCGCCTTCTTCGACGCCGTGGCGCCGCTCATCGAGGGGCTCCGCGAGGCCACCGAGACCCTCGGCGAGACCCAAGATCAGCCCCGCGGCACCCTCAAGCTCACGGCCCCCATCGACCTCGGCGAGACGCACCTGGCGCGGCTCCTGCGGGCCTACGCCGAGCGGTACCCGCAGGTTCGGGTCGAGCTCGACCTGTCGAGCCGCGTGGTCGACCTCGTGCGAGAGGGCTACGACGCGGCCTTTCGCGCGACCCGGCGCAACGACCCCGACCTCGTGGCGCGGCGCCTCGCCGAGGCCAACATCGGCTATTTCGCCGCCCCCTCGTACCTCGCCGAGCACCCCGCGCCGCAGGGCCCCGAAGACCTCGCGCAGCACGACACGGTGCTCTTCCTCCGCGGCAACGAGCCCGAGGTGTGGTCGCTCCACGGCCCCCGCGGCGCCCAACGCGAGGTGCGCGTCGGCCCCGGCAACGGGAGCGGCCGCTGCGGTCGCCTCGGCGGCAACGACTATTTCTTCGTGCGCGGGCTCTTGCGCGAGGGCGCCGGCATCGGCCCCTTGCCCCTCAGCGCGGGCGCCGTCGAGGTGAGCGCGGGCAAGCTCGTGCGGGTCTTGCCCGAGTGGCACGGCCTCGGCGGCACGATGTATTTCGTCTATCCCGCGGGCAAGCACATCCCCCGGCGCGTCACGGCCCTGCGCGACATGGCCCTCGAAGCCTTCAGAGACTTCGACGGCCCCCTCAAGACCGCCGCGCGGTAACGTCTCACAACCACACGAGACTTCATAGGTTTTCAGGCTTTCCGCCCTCCCAACGCCGGGCCCCCGGGCGCCGCGCCCTTGCGGGTCTCTCCTGAGGTTTACCCGCGGAATTCAATTGAGTTGCGGGCATGAGCGGGCGCCCCGCGTCTGGTGCGACCTCACCCCTTGGGGGCGTACGGCCCTCGCGCCCCCTCTCCCTGTCAGGAGGGGCAAATATAGACAAACTCAACCATAAAACCCAATAATAAGACTTTTACTCAGCATATTACGGATATAATAATGAAGAATCAATTTGCACTTGTCGCGTTTTGCCCCTCTCCTGACAGGGAGAGGGGGCGCAAGGGCCGGGCATCTCCCAGGGGGTGAGGTCAGGCCAAGCGCAGGGCCGTACGCCCCCAGGGGGTGGGGTAACGTCGGGCGCCGATCGGCTCTCAAGCTCGCAAACACAAGGAAATTCCGCGGATAACCCTCAGGCGGGTCTCTCAGGGGGTCACGCCGCGAAGCGCCGACGCGGCCTCGGCGGGCCCTTGCGGCGCTACCGTCGAGGCCCTGCGGCGTGGTACCACCGCTGCGATGAAGCGGGCCCACGGCGCTTGGGGGTTGTCTGCGTTGATGGCGGGGCTCGCGGCCTGCAACCAGAGCGGTGTCGCCTTGGGTGACGACCCGCTCGACAACGCCCTCCTCGAAGGCGACCCGCTCTTCGCGCACTACCAGGGAGTCACCACCGGGGCGCGCACGGTGGCCGACCTCTACGGCGAGGCCTTGCGGTTTACGGGCCGCCCTGTGCCGCGGGCGCTGCTCGGCGCGATGCAGGCGTCGAACCCGCCGGCCGCGCCCAACGCCGTGCCGCTCTCGGTGGTGAGCTTCAACGTCGCGATGCTCGACGTGTCGCTCTTCGGCGCCGTTCAGTACGGCCGCACGCCCTACCTCGACGCGCGGCGCGCGGTGGTGCCCGAGCTCGTGTTCTCTCAGGGCTATGACATCATCGGCCTGCAAGAGGTCTGGGCGTCGAGCGACCTCGCCCGCTTCCGCACCGTCGGCGCGGCCCGCGGGTACACCCTCTACAGCGCCTCCCGCGAGGGCTTCACCGACGGCCTCGTGATCGCCCTGCGGAGCGGCCTCGCCCCCCGCGGCGCGGCCACCCGGCACGCCCATTTCACCGAGATCGACGGGCTCGAGTACTTCCCCGCGCCGGGCTTCTCGCGGGGCTTCCTCGCGGTCGATTTTGAGCACCCGAGCCTCGGGCCCACCTCGGTGTATGTCTCGCATACGGCGGCCTTCCCCTCGGCCTGGCGTCTTCGCATGCACCACGCCCGCGAGATCGGCCTCGACGTGCGCCGCAATGTCTCGCCTCGGGCGCTCCTCTTCGTCTTGGGCGACCTCAACGCAGCGCCGTATTACCGCGCTGACACCTGGGCCCTCCCATCGGGCGGCAGCGAAGCCGGCTGGTACGCCAACACCCTGTCGTACCCCATCCTCATGCACTACACCGGCGCCGTCGACCTCACCATCCGCGGTCGCGGCCGCGACGACGCCGACCTCGACATCACCGCGGGCGACAGCGTCCCCAATGTCGCCTCGGCGAGCCTGCGCGAGCCCTTCGGCGCGGCCGCGTTTTGCGCCGCGGCGCCCGCCAACGCCTTCACCGCGACCGACTGCAACCCGTTGTATTTTCAACAATATGCGGGCACCGAGTACCCCGCCCGCATCGACTTCGTCTTCGGCCGCGACCCCGCCGCACGGATGCACGTCGCCGAGAGCCGCGTTGTCTTCCGCGACCCCATCGCGTACGGCGGCATCGTCGGGCCCCCGAGCGACCACTACGGCCAGCTCGTGCGGCTCCTGGTCGCCCCGCCCTGAGCGATTCAGGGCCCATGGGGCTGCCGAGGGGAGCGCGTGATCCTCGCGCACCGACGCGCGCGCGCGTTCGGGGTGACCTCCGCAGACACAGCCTAGAACGAGTACCCGAGGCTCAAGAGCGGCACCGTCGCGATGGCGCCGACGTAGTAGTACAGCATCGCGCCCCGGGGCACCGTCGGCGAGCCCGCGTAGCCCACCAAGGGCAGCTGCGCCGCGGCGGTGAAGCCCGAGCGATGCACCATGCGCACCCCCGCGCTGAGGCCCACGCTCACGAGCAGCACCGGGTCGCTTGAGATCACCCCAAACGAGGGCCCCGCGTCGACCCACCACGACACCCGCGGACCGCCGTAGAAGCGATGGGTGAAGGCCCCCGTGAGCACCCCCGAGACGACCCAGTTTCGGCCCGGGTCGACGAGCGCCCCGAGGCCCGTAAGCTGCGTCGTGAGGCCCACCCGCGCGTGACGCCCGAGCCGCCAATCGGCGGTGAGCGTCGCGTTGAGACCCAGCTGCACGCTCCGCCGACGCGCGTCACCCGCCGCCGTCGACAGCGCCGCGGTCTGAGCGAGCACCAAGACACCCAAGGCCACCGTCGCAACCACTGAGAGATCGGTACCGCGAACGAGGGGGCCTTGTCACCGACCCGCTCAGAATTCGCGCGCCAACGAAGGCCCGTGACGCCGATGCGGGCGACGCGGCGAGGCGGCGGTCTGCGCAGGCGCAGGCGGCGGCGGCGACGCCTCGGAGGGCGCCGTCAGCACCACCGTCTGGTCGCGGTCGGCCACCACCGTGACCCGCTCGCGGGCTCCCCCCGCGGTAATCTCAAGGGTGTGCTCGGCCCCATCACGCACGAGGCTCCACGCGGCGCCCTCGACCGGCGCGCCGTCGAGACGGAGCGTCGCCGAAGGCGCGAGGCCCCGCACGCTCAGCCGAACCCGCGACGGCGCCGACGCCGCACCCCGCGCGACGGCCCCGAGCTGCGCCCTCGGAGGCACCGCCGCCGACGCCCCGCGCCCCACCACCCGGGTGCTCGCCGCGACGGCCAGCACGAGGCCCGCCACGGCCGCGAGGGCGCCCCAAGAGCGCGACGGCCTGCGGGTCGGCACCGCGTCGTCGAGGGTCGCACCCAAGGGCCCCTCGTAGGCCCCCTCGGGCCGCGCCGTCGGAGCCAGCGCCTCGGTGACCGCGATGCCCTCTGCCCCATAGGGCCGGAGCGCCTCAAGAAAGGCCCGCGCCGTCGGAAAGCGCCGCCCGCGGTCGCGCTGCAAGGCCCGCAAGACCGCCGCGTCGAGCCCCGGCGCCACGCCCCCGCGCAGCATCGACGGCCGCATCGGCGCCGCCTCGCCCCGCACGACTTCGAGGAAGAGCTCGCCCTGGGTCTCTCCCTGATACGGCGCCACCCCGGTGAGGAGCGTGTACAGCAGCACCCCCACCGCGAAGAGGTCGACCCGCGCGTCGACGTCGCGCCGCCCCAACCACTGCTCGGGCGCCATCGCCCCCGGGGTGCCCACCGTGACCCCCTCCTGGGTCGTCTCAAGGAGCTTCTCAGAGCCCCGGGCCTTCGACACCCCAAAGTCAAGGAGGCGCACCCCCGCAGGCCCCTCGCCCGCGACCAGGAAGACATTGGCAGGCTTGAGGTCGCGGTGCACCACCCCCCGCGCGTGGGCGCTCGCCAGGGCCGACAGGATGTACCCCGCGATGGCCACCGCCTCATCGACCGCCACCGGCGTCTCGGCCGCCATGCGCTCGGCCAGGGTCTCGCCCTCAAGCAAGGCCATCACCAAAAAGGGCCGCGCCTCGGAGAGCGAGGCGTCATACACCGGGGCGATGTTCAGATGGCCAATTTCTGCTGCAATCTTAGCCTCTTGCGCAAACCGCTGGAGCGACTTCTCGCACCGCGCGACGTGCGGGTGCAGCACCTTCACGGCCACCCGGCGCTGGCCGTCGAGCTGCGTCGCTTCGTACACCGCGCCCATCGCCCCCTCGCCGACGAGGCGACAGATCTGGTAACGCTCACCGAGAATTTCACCTGGGCGCAGCACGGCGATGGCTCTCGCGTCGGAGAACCTACGCCGAAGCGCCGCAACGCTCAATGGCGGCCTTCGCGGGCGCCTCAGCCGCGGTGCCCGGGGCGCGCCTTGAGGCCGTGCCGCTCCATCTTGTAGATCAGCCCGCGACGAGAGATCGAGAGGAGCTCGGCGGCGCGCGATTGATTCCACCCTGTGGCGTCGAGGGCGGCGACGATGGCCTTGCGTTCGAGCTCATCGACCCTGAGCCTGAGCCCTGCGTCTTCGACCGCCGCGACGGGCTCGGGCTCGTACTCTCCGCGCACCCTCGGCGGCAGATGCTCGACCCTCACCTCGCCGCTCTCGGCCCCCGCGAAGCCCTGCTCGATGGCGTTGCGGAGCTCGGTCACGTTGCCCGGCCAGCGGTAGCTCCGCAGCACCTCGGCCACGCCCCGCCCAAGGCGCCCCGCGCCCCCATGGAGGGCCAAGAACGACTCGGCCAGCGGCACGATGTCACGGGTCCGCTCACGCAACGGAAGCGCCCGCACGGTGACACCGCTCAAGCGAAAATACAGATCATCGCGGAAGCGCCCCGCCTTCACCTCGGGCGCGAGGTCGCTGCGCGAGGTCGCCACCACCCGCACGTCGGCCTTTCGCACCTCACGGCTTCCCAGGCGCGAGAAGCGCCCTTCATCGAGCAGCCGCAGGAGCTTCACCTGCAAAAGTGTCGGCAAAAGAAGCACATCGTCGAGGTGCAGGGTGCCCCCCTCGACCTGATCGATGAGCCCCGCGGTCTCGCCCGTCGCCGTCGCGGCCCCGAAGAGCCTGGCCTCGCCGCTCGGCTCGGCGAGGGTCTCGCACCGCACCGTCACGCGCTCGGCGCCCGCGCGATGGCTGTACCGATGGATCATCCGCGCGATCACCTCTTTGCCGGTGCCGCTCTCGCCCACCACCAACACCGGCAAGGGGCTCGCCGCGAGGCGACGCACCTGCGCGCTGAGCCGCACCGACGCGGGGTCTTCGCAGACCACCCGGGCCCCCTCGGCGATGGGCCAACTCGGCGCCGTTTGGGCCCCCAGCACGCGCCCCGGCAGCGACACCACCGAGACGCGCACCGCCCCGAGGGCGAGCACGTCGCCAACCGCGAGGCTCGCCTCGGGGGCGAGGCTCACGCCGTTGACGGTGGTGCCATTACGGCTGCCGAGATCGCGCGCCTTGAGGGCCCCCCCTTCGAGGCTCAGCTCGGCGTGCACCCGCGAAACCTTCGCGTCGTCGAGCCGAACCTCAACCTCAGCGTCGCGCCCGAGCCTCACCGCCGCCCCCTCGGGCAAGACGATCACCCGCGGCGCGCGCCCCTCTTGCTCGACCAGGAGCCGCGCTTGACGGCGCGACACCCCCCGCTCGCTCTCAAGGTCGGCCGCGTCGGAGCTGTCGTCGCGCTCGGTGTCAGCCGCTCGTACCATTAGGCCTATACACCCGCGATTCTCAGCGAATGACAGCGCGAAAGGTCAAGGTCGTCGCGATGCGGAGATCAAAGGTGCGGGGCAGGCTCGCCGCCGCGGGCACGCGAATGCCGACCTTGAAGCTCCCGTTGAGGAGGTCTCGGCGAATGGGCTCAAGCGCCGCGAGGTCGGCCGTGAGGGTCACCCGCACCGGGCCTGCGCCGGTAGGCTGCGCGACGGTGCCCACATTGACCGTGGTGCTTGAGCTCGCGAGGTAGAGCTGGAGCGGCCCTCCGAGCACCTGCTCGAAGGCCGTGACCCCGCGGGTGTCTTGGTCGATGGTGAGCGTCACCGCGTCGAGGGCCACCGCGGCGGCGGCGTTGTCGGCGGTGAAGTTGCCGCCGAGGCGGGCCCGCGCGGCTTGCAGAAACGCGCCGTAGGGGTTGCCGTTCTCGGTGTTGACGTTCTTATCGCTGTCGAACGCGCCGTTGCGGACTTCGTCTTCTTTGAACTTGTCGAGCCGGATGTTGACCGGCCCCGAGTACCCGACGGTGACGCCCTCGTCGGCGGCGTCGCCGCAGCCGACCAGCCCCGCGAGCACGACCCACCCGAGCCCCAAGAAACCGCGACGTTCACGTTGCATTGAGACCTCCTCGACGACGCCGACGGCGCACGAGCGCCGCCGCCAACCCGAGGCCCGCGAGCCACCGGGTCGAAGCGCGGCCCGTGGTACGGCACCCGCAGCCGCCGTCTTCAACCCCCGTGTTGCCGCCGCCGCCGTCGGCCGTCGCGCCATCGGCGAGCGCCGCGGCGTCGCCCGCGCCCCCGTCGAGGCGCTCGCAGCGGTTGATGCGACACACCGTGCCCGCGGGGCAGTTTCGCTCGCTGCAATCGCCCGTCACGCACTGGTCGTTGGTCGACTCGTCGCAGACCTGCCCCATCGCGCAGACTCGCCCCAAGCACGGCGGCACACAATACGGAACGTCGCCGATCACGCGACACACCGTGCCCGGCTGCATGCAGAAGAACCCGAGCTCGGGCTGCAACGTGCAGCGTTCGGTGATGCAGCGCCCGGCCACGCACACGCCCCCAGGGCACACGCACGGCCCCGCGTCGACCTCAGGGGCCGCATCGGGGAATGAAGCAGGCACATCTTGGCTCACCATGCCCAGGTCGTTGGGCATCGCGGCGTCGGGCATCGACGCGGGCACGTCTTGCCCCGGCGGAACGTCTTGCCCAGGCGGCACATCGACGCGCGTCATGGGCACATCTTGCCCAGGCGGCACATCTTGCCCAGACGGCACATCGACGCGCGTCATGGGCACATCTTGCCCAGGCGGCACATCTTGCCCAGGCGGCACATCTTGCCCAGGCGGCACATCTTGCCCAGGCGGCACATCTTGCCCGAGCGGTCGATCGCTCGGCGTGACCACGTCTTGCCCGGGCGGCACATCGCGCACCACGGTCACGTCTTGCCCAGGCGGCACGTCTTGCCCAGGCGGCACGTCGCTCGGCGCGCCCGCGTCGCCGCCGCCGACCCTGACGCACTGGCAGTCGCCGTTGCAACTCACCCATCCGGTGCGGCAGCCGCCGCCCGCGCGCGTGCCGCAAAAGGGCGCGAAGCCCGGGTCGCAGCCGTTGCTCGACGGCATCACGCACTGACCGGGGTAGTTGTGGCAGCCGTTGTTGCAGCTGCAACGGCCTTGGGCGAAGGCCGACGAGGGCGCGAGGGCGAACCCTGCGAAGGCGAGCGAGAGCGCGAACAGGGCGGCGCTGAGGGGGCGTCGTGAGCTCATGGGTTGGGGCACCTCCGGCTGGTAAAGATCAAGGTAAAGGGTTGGGTGGCGCGCAGCGTGCGACCGCAGGCGTCGACGGCGGTGACTTCGAAGTTCCACGTGCCGCGGATGCCGAACACGGCGAGGGGCGGCGCGTTGGTCTGGGGGCCGCCGACCTGGCGGCGAAACGTGTGGGGCCCCGGGCCCGTGACCGTCGGCGGGTTGGGCGGCGCGAGGGCGCCGTCGGGCGTGCGCCACACCGCGTTCACCGACGCGACGCCTGTGCTGCCCGTGACCTGTGCGACGAAGTTGTAGAACACCTGCATGTCGCTGGCCGTGCAGGTCTCGATCTCGGCATTGGCCGCGGGCGCCGTGATCTGAACGGCCCCGACCGCGGCGCACCCTGCGTCAACGCGCGGGCCCGTGTCGACCGCGTTCCCTGTATCGACGGCGTTGCCGGTGTCGAGACGCGGACCCGTGTCGACGACGTTGCCCGTGTCGACTGCGTTACCCGTGTCGACGACGTTGCCCGTGTCGAGGCGCGGGCCTGTATCGACTGCGTTGCCTGTATCGACGCGCGTGCCCGTGTCGACTGCGTTACCCGTGTCGACGACGTTGCCCGTGTCGGTCACCGCGCCCGCGTCGAGGCCGTTGCCCGTGTCGGGAGCGCTCGCCACATCGCGCGCCCCGCCAGCGTCGGACGACGCGCCGCCATCAACCGGGTCGCCCGCGTCGGTCGCGCCGCCGAGGTCGGTGACGACACCTTGGTCGAGAGGCGTCACCACGTCGCTGCCCGCCTCGGAGGAGGCCGGGCGATCGACCGTGACCGCCCCGTCGACAGGGCCCGCGTCGAGCGCCGCCGCGTCGCTGGGGTTGTGCGTCGCCTCGGGGCCACAGTGCACCGCCACCAAAGGCGCCAACAGGGAAAGGAGGAGCGGAAGAACACCGCTCAGACCGCCAGGAGAGCGCAGCATGGGAGTGACAAAAACACTACAATACAAGCACTTTCAGCGACTCTGCATAAAGTCACAATCGACCGTACCAGCCCTGCACAGCGCCGAGCCGAGGCCCGTCGCGATGCGCAACCGGCGTACGCCGACGGAGTGGGCTTCGGCGCGGTCGATCAACCCGATGCGCACCGCGGCGCAGAGCCCGAAGCGAGAGGGCGCGAGGCTAAGGGCGCGACCACGGGAGCCAGCGTCGCAGCGGCGCGTCGTAGCGCAACACACGCTGCACCCTTGAGCACGGTCGAGACTCGCGCGCCAGCACCGGAAAGGGCTCAGGCACATCGGGCGCCGCGGCGTCGGGCGGCGCCTCGGGGCGCTCGACCGAGACACACCGCGCCCCGTCAAGCACCAGGTCGCGGCGCTGGTCGCCGTCGAGGTCGCGCACCGAGAGCGCGAGGCGGAGGCGGTCGCGACGATCGTCTTGGGGTTCGTCCCACATGACGGCTTCGGCGGCGACGCGGAGCGCGGGCACCGTCGAGAGCACAAAGAGCTCGCGCCGCACGATGTACCCGAGGCTCGTCACCGAGGGGGTACAGTACCGAAGCACCAGGGCCACATCGGCCGCGCCGTCGCCGTCGAGGTCGCCCACCGCGCGATCGAACAAGCCCGGGACGCACTCCTCGGGCCCCTCCTCTTGCCCGAAGCGATTGAGCGAAAACTCCTCGACGGGCAGCGTCACGCGCCCCTCGACCACGGCCCGAGCGCCCGCCCTCCGGGTGAGCGCGACGCTCAGCTCGACCCCCGCGTTCACCGCGGTGTCTTGCGCAAAAATCAGGGCCATGAAGCGCCCCCGCCCGATGCCCTTCACGGGCCCGAGCACCCGAAACACCCCCGTGGCGTTGCCGCGCACGGCCTCGAGCACCGCGTCTTCGCTCGGCGCCTCGGGCACCGCCCCGTCGCTCACCGACCACTCGCGGGTCGGCACCGGCGGCAACATCGGCAGCCCCGCGTCGTCGGGTAACAGCCCATCGCCCACATCGACCGCGCCCTCGAAGCGCCCGCCGTCGTGCCCTGCGTCATCGCGCGGCGCGACGGCGTTGCGGCACCTGCAGCCCGGCGCGAAGGCTAGGCAGAGCAACACGGGCCACGCGCGGGTCGAGGGTCGCTCCATCGTCGGCCGACGAGATCTACCCCAAGCCACCGCGAAGTTCACCACCCCCAATGGGTCACAGCCCGCTGAGGGCGGGAGGCCCGAGCCCCGCTTCGACCACCGCGAGCCACGCGTCGAGGTCGCCGAGGCCCCGCTCGGCCATCTTCTCGTACCGATCGCGTTTGGCCATGTTGCGCGGCAACGGGCCCACAAACGGCGGCACATGCGCCCAGGTGATATTGCTCGGCTGAAAGTCATCGTGGGGTGTGCGCAGGTGCGCCAGGAGCCCCCCAAACGCGCTCGTCGCGGGCGGGTCGGGCCGCACCTCGCCGCGCAGCGACGCGACGAGAAACACCGCCGCCAGGAGCCCGCACGCGGCGCTCTCAAGGTAGCCCTCGACCCCGGTGATCTGCCCCGCGAGAAAGACCCCCGGGGCGGCGTGCAGTTCGAGCGAGGGCGAGAGCACCTTCGGCGCGTTCACGAAGGTGTTCCGGTGCACGCTGCCGAAGCGCATGAACTCGGCCTCTTCGAGCCCGGGGATGCGTCGAAACACCTCGGCCTGCGCGGGGTAGGTCATCCGTGTTTGAAAGCCTACGATGTTGAAGGCCGTGCCGTTGGCGTCTTCCTGGCGCAGCTGCACCACCGCGTAGGGCCGCTCTTTCTTGTGCGGGTTGGTGAGCCCGACGGGCTTCATGGGCCCGTACCGCAGCGTCTGGGCGCCCCGCGCGGCCATCACCTCGATGGGCAGGCAGCCCTCGAAATAGCGCACCTCTTCGAAGTCGCGGGCCTTGACCTTGTCGGCCTTGTCGAGGGCGTCGATGAAGCCCGCGTACTCGGCCTCGTCGAGGGCGCAATTGAGGTACGCGTCGTCGCCGCCCTTGTCGTACCGCGACTGGCGCCAGGCCTTCTCGAAGTTGATGCTGTCGGCCGCGATGATGGGCGAAATCGCGTCGTAGTAGGCGAGCTGCGTCTGGCCCAGGCGAGCCGCCAGGTCGGCCGCGAGGGCGTCACCGGTGAGCGGCCCGGTGGCCACGATGACGGGCCGCGCGTCGGGGAGCCGCGTGACCACGCCGTCGACGCGGGTGATGTTCGGGTGACCCGAGAGGGTCTCGGTGACGGCCACGCCGAAGCGCTCGCGGTCGACCGCGAGGGCGCCCCCGGCGGGCACCCGGGTCGCGTCGGCGGCGGCCATGATGAGCGAGCCCGCGCGGCGCATCTCTTCTTTCAAGAGCCCCACCGCGTTCGAGAGCGACGCCCCCCGGAACGAGTTCGAACACACCATCTCGGCGAGGTAATCGCTCGTCTGCGCCGGGGTGCGCGCGAGGGGCTTCTGCTCGTAGAGCGTCACCCGCAGACCGCGCCGCGCGAGCTGCCACGCGGCCTCGGAGCCCGCGAGCCCGCCGCCCACCACAGACACCTGGGGTAGCATCGAATTCATGATTCTTTTTCGAAGGTTACGAGGTAGGTCGGGCCTGCGACGCTCAGGCCGAGGCGTCGTCGGCGGGGCCGCGCTTGCGGCTCTTGAGGGGCTGCGGGGCCTCGTCGCTCTCGACCTCGAGGGGCGCCTCGTAGCCGCACCCTTCGGCCACACACTTCTTCACCGGGTTCGCCTTCCCCCCCGCCAGCACGAGGAACTTCGCCCCACACTTCGGGCACGGCTCCTTCACGGGCTGGAAGTACACCCGATAGTCGCACCCCACGTTCGGCGCCTTCTCGGCCTTCGCGCCCTTCGCGGGCTTCTCGACCTTGGCGGCCTTGGCGGCCTTGGCGCCCTTCGCGGCCTTGGCGCCCTTCGCGGCGACCTTGGTGGCCGGCTCCGGGGCCGCCTCGACCACCGGCTCGGTGCGGTAGTTTGTGCAACCCCAGAAGGGCTTTCGGCCCTTGAGCGCGCCCACCTTGACGAGGTCACCGACCCCGCATTTCGGGCAGGTGATGCCCGAGGGCATGGGCGAGGTGTAATCGCACTCGGGGTCTTTCTTGCGCCACCCCGAGCACGACAGAAACTGCTCGTCTGAGCCGCGGCGGGTCTTCACCAAGAGGTCGCGCCCGCACTTGGGGCACTTGCGCCCCTCGAAGACCACCGGCGGCGGCGCGGGGTTCTCGTCGACGATGTTCTTGCACTTGGGGTACGCCGTGCAGGCGAAGTAGTCGCTGTTGGGCCCCCAGCGGCGCACCATGGGCGAACCGCACTTGTCGCAGACGCGGTCGCTCGGCTGCGCCTTGGGCCACCCCGCGCCGGGCTCCTTGGCGTTCTTCTCGGCGTCGACGAGGGTCTTGAAGGGCTTGTAGAGCCGGTCGACGAGCTTCACCCAGTCTTCGCTGCCGGCCTCGACCGAGTCGAGGTCTTTCTCGATCTTCGCGGTGAACTCGTAGTCGACGATGTTCGAGAAGCTCGCCCTGAGCCCGTGCGTCTTGGCGATGCCCAGCTTCGTGGGGATGAGCGCCCGGTCTTTCTTCTCGACGTAGTCGCGCGAGAGCACCTTCGAGACGATCTCGGCGTAGGTGCTCGGGCGCCCGATGCCCAGGTCTTCGAGGGCCTTCACGAGGGTGCCTTCGTTGTACCGCGCCACGGGTTGGGTGAACTTCTGCTCGGTCATCACCCCGGGCGGCACCATGAGCTTCAGCACGTCGCCCTTTTCGAGCGGCGGGAGGCTCTTGTCTTCTTCGTCGCCCTCGCCCGCAGCGAGGTTCACGGCCTCGGCCTCGGCGTTGACGGCCTCTTCGCCCGCCACGGCCTCGGCGCTCTCGGTCGCCCCCTGCGCTTCGAGCCAGCCGGCGAACTTCAGCACCTGCCCCGAGGCGCGCAGCGCGAACTTCTTCTCGCTCGCCAGCGCCTCGATGATCGCCGTGGTCTGGTCGTACACCGCCTCGGCCATCTGGCACGCGATGAAGCGCTCCCAGATGAGCTTGTAGACCTTGTACTCGTCGGGCTTGAGCGACTTCTTCACCGCGTCGGGGTGGTAGTCGGTCGAGGTCGGGCGAATGGCCTCGTGGGCGTCTTGGGCGCTCGACCGGGTCTTGAAGAAATTCGGCGTCGCGGGCACGAACTCTTTGCCGAAGCGCTTGCCGATGTAGGCCCGCGCGGCGTCGAGGCTGTCGGTCGAGAGCCGCGTCGAGTCGGTACGCATGTACGTGATGAGCCCCACCGGCCCGTCGCTGCCGACGTCGATGCCTTCGTAGAGCCGCTGGGCGACCTGCATCGTGCGCGAGGCGCTAAAGCCCAGCCGATTGGCCGCGTCGCGCTGCAACGACGAGGTGATGTACGGCGGCGGCGCCCGACGGCGGCGCTCTTTCTTGTCGACGCTCGCCACGGTGAAGGTCGACTTCGACAGGTCGGCCACGATGCCCTGGGCCTCGGCCCCGGTCGAGATCACGCGCTCGGTCGACTTCACCACGCGGTCGCGCGACGGCGTGACGACCTTCTTCGCCCCGGCCTCGATCAACGAGGCGTGAAACGACGGCTTCGCGCGCCCCAAGAGCTCGACCCCCACGGGCCAGAACTCTTGCGGCACGAAGGCCCCGATCTCTTCTTCGCGGTCGACGATGAGACGCAGCGCGGCCGACTGAACACGCCCCGCCGAGAGGTAGTGCCCGTTGACCTGGCGGCAGAGGCGCTTCCACAACACCGGCGAGAGCTCGTAACCGATGAGGCGGTCGAGGATGCGCCGCGCTTGTTGGGCATTGAAGCGCGCCTCGTCGACCTGCCGCGGGCTCGCCAGCCCCTGCTGAACGCCCTTCTTCGTGATCTCGTGAAACTCGACACGGATCA
Organism: Myxococcales bacterium; assembly: GCA_016792845.1. Taxonomy (GTDB): domain Bacteria; phylum Myxococcota_A; class Polyangia; order Polyangiales; genus JAEUKH01. The sequence continues at coordinate 169,942 of JAEUKH010000031.1, forward strand.
TGGGCTTCTTGGCCCCCTTGAGCTCGTGCGCGATGTGCCACGCGATGGCCTCGCCCTCGCGGTCAGGGTCAGGCGCGAGGAAGATCGTCTCTGACTCCTTCGCGGCCTTCTTCATCTCAGAGACCAGGCTCTTGTGGTCTTCAAGCACCTCATAGTGAGGCGCGTATCCGTGCTCGATGTCGACCTGAAGGCCCGACTTCGGAAGATCTCGGATGTGACCCTTGCTGGCCATCACCGTGTACCCCTTGCCGAGGTACTTCTGGATCGTCTTGGCTTTGGCCGGCGACTCCACGATGACGAGGGCGTTGCTCATGACTCTCCTCTGCGGCGCAATCTGGTGAAAAGGGTCGCGGAGGATGCGCACCCTGCCGCCATCGTCAAGTCTCACCCTGACCCGTGACGGCCCAGAGCTTCACCCGACCGACGCCTCGCCGAGGCGCGCGAAGGTCCCGCCTCCGCGGTCTTCTACCAACCCTGACAACAACAACGACAAGAGGCACTGCTGCACCTCTGCCGCTGAAAACCCCGTGCAACGTGCGATCTCATCGACGTGCCGCGGCGCCTTCGAGACGTTCTGGTACACGACCGCCTCGGGGCCGTCTAGCCTCGGCGTTGCCTCACCCCCCGCCTTCGCGTGTGCGCGCTCGACGCCCGCGCCACGCCCGCTCGCGCGCGAAGCCCGCCGCACCTCGCTCCGCGCGCGCGGCGCCGGCGCGAAGAGTGCGCCGTCGGGCGAGGCCAAGGCCCGCAAGACGTCTTCGGCGCCATAACACGGCGTCGCCCCGGCCCTGAGGAGCGCCACACACCCGAGGCCCACCTTGAGGTCAGGCGAGGCCGGCACCGCGAGGAGCCGCCGCCCGAGCCGCTGCGCATACGCCGCGGTCTGGAGCGAGCCCGACGCGAGCGGCGCCCGCACCACCACCACCACGTCGGCGAGGGTCGCCACGAGCCCGTTGCGCCGCGCGAAGGTGAAGGGCTTGGGCGGCGTGTCGGGCTCGAACTGCGACACCAGCGCGCCGCCGTGTTCGAGCACCGCGTGGTAGAGGGCGTGGTGGCGCCGCGGGTACCAATGGTCGAGCCCCGCGGGCAACACCACGGCGGTGCGGCCCTTCACCGAGAGGGCACCGCGGTGGGCGGCCGCGTCGATGCCGAGAGCGCCGCCCGAGACCACGGTGAGGTTGGCCCGGGCGAGGTCGGCCGCGAGCTGCTCGGTGAAGCGCAGCGCGTAGGCGTCGGGGTGACGGGTGCCGACCAGCGCCACCAAGGGCGGCGCGAGCGCCGAGGGGTCGCCGTGGATCCACAGCGCGGGCCACTGCCCTGAGGCTTCGAGCCGCGCCGCAACAGGGAGCGACGCGCTGCGCGTCGGCGCCTCGGGGCGATCGAGAGAGAGAGGCTTCAGATGTGTCATGGGGCCGCGTCTTCGGCGCGGTCTCCGCAGAGGTTGCGTCGCGGCCCGCGGAGCTCCGTCAACACGAGGGTTCTTGGTGATTTGGGGCCCCTCGGCGTACCCTGACCCTCGCCATGCGCTTGGCCTTCGTCGTCGCCAGTCTGACCCTCGCGGGGTGTTCGGCATCGCCTCAGGTGGCGAGCCTTGAGGCCGAGGTGCGACGGCTTCGCATCGAGCAAGAGCGGCAAGCGAGCCAGATCGAGCAGCTCCAGCACCGGGTGGTGCTCACCGAAGATGTGGCCCGCGACACGCGCCGCGCGGTCGACGGTCAGGGGCGCATGGCCACGATCCGTCTTGGGGCGCCGCCAGAGCGCGTCGAGCCCATTCGCGTCGACGCGACCGAGCGCCCGAGCGAGCCCGCCCCGCCGGGTGATGAGAACGCCCCGCGCACCACCGTGCGCATCGGTCGCGGCGATCGCATCCCCGAGCAGACGCCCTTCGGTGTGCGCGACGGCGAGCGCCTCCAGGTGGTGCCGGTGGCGCCGCTCCCGCCCTCGGGGTCTGCTGGGTCGCCGCGTACGAGCCCGCCGAGCGCCCCCGTGACGGCGCCCGCAGGGGGCGCGAGCGGCCCGCGCACCGAGCTCCCGACCCAGGTGCCGATCGTCGAGGGGGCGGGCGTCCTCGACCCCGCGGCGGTGCCGGCGTACGACGCCGCGTACGCGCTGGTGCGTTCGCGCCGCTTCGGCGACGCGGTGACGGCCTTTGACGGCTTTCTCTCGCAGTGGCCGCGGCACCCGCACGCCGACAACGCGCTCTATTGGCGCGCGCAGAGCCTCACGCAGCTCGGTCAGCGCGACGAGGCGACGCGCTCGCTAGAGCGGCTGGTGAGAGACTTTCCGCTCGGCAACAAGGCGCCCGACGCACTGTTTTCGCTGGCCACGCTCTACCGCCGCGCGGGTGATGTGGCCTCTGCCGACCGCGCGAGCCAGCAACTTCTTTCACAGCATCCCAGCTCCGACGCCGCGCGCCGGATGCGGGACGAGAGGCCCTAAGCCAATGACCCCACGACACGTCTCGTTCTGGGTTCTTGCCGCGCTCGTGACCCCGTCGCTCGCCAGCGCACAGGTGACCGTCAGCGACCAGGAGTCTGACGCCCGGGTGAGCGCCCGCCCCCGCACCACCATCACCCTCGACAACGGGCGCGGGGGGCGCAGCAACGGCACCTCGCTCAACGTGGTGCCCGAGTTTCACACCGTCAACCGCGGCGACACCCTGTGGGACATCTCGGGGTACTACTTCAACTCGCCCTGGCAGTGGCCGCAGGTGTGGTCGCTGAACCCGCAGATCACCAACCCGCACTGGATCTTCCCCAACGACCAGGTTCGGCTTCTGCGTAACGCCCCCGGCAACGCCGTGGTGCCCGCGGCGACGACGACGCTCCGCAGCAACGGCGCGCGTACGATCCGCAACGGGCCGCGCTACCCCCGCGGCACGCTCTTTCTGCGCGAAGACGCCTGGGCCGCCCCCGAGGCCGTCGAAGAGTCTGGCAGCATCGTAGGTTCGCCCGAAGACCAGATGCTCTTGTCAGAGGGCGACCAGGTCTACATCGAGTTTCACCGCCGCGCGCCCAACGTAGGCGAGAGCTACACGGTGTACTCAGAGGCCCAGGCGACCCGCGGGTCTGACCGCAACGCCGGCCGCGTCGTGCGCGTGCTCGGCACCGCCATCGTCGACGCGTGGGACGCCCAGCGTCACCTCGCCACCGCGCGCATCACCGAGTCGATCGAGCCCATCGAGCGCGGCGAGCGCGTGGCGGTGGTGCAGCGGCAGTTTCAGCCCGTTCCGCCGACGCCGAACGACCGCGACCTCGTCGCGCACGTGGTGGCCACGCCGACGCCCCGTCAGATCGTGGGCAACAACTACGTGGTGATCATCGACCGCGGCGAGAACGACGGCGTTCAGCTCGGCAATCGCTTCTTCCTCACCCAGCGCGACGACCCCTGGCAGCGCGGCATCACGGGGCAGGGTACGGCCATCCGTCGGCAAGAGATCGACCGCGACGGCGACGGCACCATCGACCACCCGCCCGACGCCGACACCATGACCCGCGAGGCCCTGCCCGTCGAGATCATGGGCGAGCTCTCGGTGGTGGCCGTGCACCCGCACACCGCGGTGTGCCTCGTCACCCTCGCGCACCGCGAAATCGAGATGGGCGAGTCGGTGGTGATGCGCCGCGGATACTAAGCCCGCGCCCGCCGTCAGGGCTCCGGCCCGACCCACCCCTCGAAGCGAACGGGGTGCGTCGGGCCGAGCTCATTTTCGCCCACCACCCGCGCGTCGAAGCGCGACGCCAGCGACCGCGAGAGCCGCGATCGCAAATCCGAAGGAACCAGCAAAACCTTCGGATTTACATCACTTTCAGCCCATGCGAGGGCGCACGCCTCGCGCAGATCGGCCTCGACCGCGCCGCCGAGCCGCGGGTGCTCGCGCACGAGCTCGGCCAGGGCGGGGCTCACCTTCCACACGCGGAGCGGGCGCTCGGAGAGCCCGAGCCCTTCGGCGCCGAGGGCCTGACGCACCTCGGCCACGCAGAGCTCGACGCTCGCGCCCCGGGGCAGCCGCGCGACCCGGTCGAGGATCTCAGCGCGGCGCGCGCACACCACCCCCTCTTCGCAGAGCGTCGCGAAGAGCTCGGCCACGGCCACGGTGCTCAGCCCCGCGCCTTGCGCCATCGCCGCCACCTCGGCGAGCCCCGGCAGCGCGAGCATCGCGCGGGTCGACGCGAGGGTGTGGACGCGCCGTGGGTGCAGCCTCCGGAGCGCCCCGAAGAGCGCCTCGGCGTCGGCAAGCGCGGGCTCGAGCAGCACGCCGTCGAGGGTGAGAGAGAAGGCCTCGGCCGGAGCCACCGAGAACTGCGTGTGGGCCGCGCCCATGCCCTCGAGCGCCGCCGCCAGGGCGACCCGGGTCGCGTCGACCGCTGCCGACGGAGCCCCCACCACGAGACGCGGCGCCGTCACCCGACGCGTCGACCACGACCACAGCGCCACGGCCGACCCCGCGAGCAACAGCAACGGCAACGCCGGGAGCGGGCTCACCACCGCCAGTGCGGCGCACACCCCCGCCACCGCCAGGAGCCCCGCAGGCTGGCCGCGCAGGAGCGCCCCCACCCCCGCGCGGGCCCGCGTCGCCTCGCCCGGCAAGGTCACCGCAAAGCCCGCCGCCGCCGCCACGAGCAACGACGGGAGCTGCGCCGCCAACCCCTGCCCCACCGCCAAGGTGCCGTACCGATCGGCCGCCGTGCGCAGCGCGAGGCCGTCGCGAAACACCCCGAGCCCGACGCCCGCCACGAGGTTGGTGGCGGTGATCACCACCCCCGCGATCGACTCGCCGCGCACAAACCGCAGGGCGCCGTCCATCGCGCCCGCGCGCGCCGCGTCGCGCCACAGGGCCCCCCGCGCCTCGGCCGCCGCCGCCGCGTCGAGGTGCCCCGCGCGCTCCGAAGACTCTACGCTGAGCTGCTGCCCGGGCATCGCGTCGAGCGCGAACCGCGCGGCCACCTCGGCGGCGCGCTCGCTCCCCCGCGCGACCACGAGGTACTGCACCAAGGCCACGAGCCCGAAGCCCACGAGGCCCACGGCGAGGTCGCCCTGGGTGCCCACGCGCCCCAACGAAGCGATCACCGCGCCCCCGACCCCGCGCCCGAGCAAGAGCCGCGAAGACGCCACCTCAAGGCTCAGCCGAAAGAGCGACGAGCCCAGGATGAGCGCGGGCAAGAGCGACGCGAAGGCCGCCGAGGGCGCCTCAACGCTGGCCCCGAGGAGCCCCACCGAGAGCGCAAAATTCAAGAGCAACGCCGCGTCGAGGGCCCACGGCGCGAGGGGCACCACCAGCGGCACGAGCAGCGCCAGCACCACCAGCCCCGGCACCCAACGGCCACTCCTCTCAGCGTCGACCGACGGCGTCACCCCCGCACGCTATCAGAGCCGCGTCACAACACAGAGACGGTTTGTTTTCGCGCGCCCGTTCGTGCAAGATCGGCCGCATCTTGCGCGCTTTCTTGAAGGCTCTGGCGGCCCTCGGCGGCCTCGCGATGGTCGGGTGCGGCGGCGCCGTGGTGGCCCCGTCGGACGGCGGCGCGGGGGCCCTCTGCCCGGCCCGGGTGGTCAACGGCGAAGCCTGCGGGGCGGCCCCACGCACCTGCCTCGGCAGCGACCAGTGCAACGACTGCTACTGCACCGCCGGCGTGTGGATCTGCGACACCCAGGTCTGTGTCGGCGACGCGGGCCTCTGCCCGACGGCGCGCCCGCGCACGGGTGACCTCTGCGACGCCGCCCGGCAGGTGTGCAGCTACGGCTCGGGGTGCACCTTCGCCCGCTGCGTCTGCGCGGGGGGCCGCTTCACCTGCGACCTCGCGAGCTGCCCCGACCGCTGAGCGGTCAGCGCACGCCTTCGCGGTGAAACCACGCGGCGAAGCGCGCGAGCCCGGCGTCGATCTTGGTGCTCGGCGCGTACCCGAGCTTCGCCCGCGCCTTGCCGATGTCAGCGAAGGTGATCGGCACGTCGCCGGGCTGGAGCGGCGCGTGGTAGAGCTTCGGCGCGACCCCCAAGGCCTGCCCGAGCTTGGCGATGAGCGCGTCGAGGCGCGTGGTCTCGGCCTCGCCGAGATTGTAGATCTCGTAACCCACGCAGCGGTCGAGCGAGGCGAGCACGCCCTGCACGATGTCGTCGATGAAGGTGTAATCGCGGGCCGTCGAGCCGTCGCCGTAGAGCGCGATGGGCTCACCCCGCACCATCTGCGTGGCGAACTTGTGAATCGCCATCTCGGGCCGCTGCCGGGGGCCGTACACCGTAAAGAACCGCAGCGCCGAGACGTTGAGCCCGTGCAGGTGGTGGTAGGTGTAGCTCAGCACCTCGCCCGCCTTCTTGGTCGCCGCGTAGGGCGAAATCGGGCGGTCGACCGGGTCGGTCTCGACGAAGGGCACGGTCTCTCGGCCGCCGTAGACGCTCGACGAGCTCGCGAAGACGAAGCGGTCGATGCGGGCACGGCGCATCCGTTCGAGCAGGTCGAGGGTGCCGCGCACGTTGACGTCGACGTAGATGTCAGGGCGGTCGATGCTCGGTCGCACCCCGGCCCAGGCCGCCAGATGAATCACCGCGTCGAGCGGCTCTGCGAAGGCCGCGTCGAGGGCGCGGGGGTCGGTGATGTCACCCTCGATTAACGAAAAGCGAGAATCTTTTATTAAACTTGCGACGTTACGACGCTTCAATGCAGGGTCGTAGAAGGCGTTGAAATTGTCGAGCCCTAGCACCGCGTCGCCCCGGGCAAGAAGCGCCTCGACGGTGTGACTGCCAATGAAGCCTGCGGCGCCTGTGACGAGGACTCGCATGATGGAGCCGCTCTACTACCTCGGCCGCAGCGGCGGAAGGCACATTGTCGCGGTCGCCCTGTCGCTGGTGCGATCTATCGGCCGCGGCTGAGGTCTGGTAGGGTGCCGGGGTAGCGTCGCGGGGCTCAGGTGATGTGTTCCGATTGGCGCAAGAAAGGGGCCAAGGAGCCAAACCATGTCTCGAAACAGCCTTGCCCGTTGGCTGATTGCCGCGGGCGCATTGCAACTGGTCGCTGTCGGCTGTGACGACAGCACCCCGTCGAACCCGAGCACAGACTCGGGCGCCGCCGACGTCGCGGGTGACAGCAACACCCCCACCGACAACGGCACGCCCACCGATCGGGGCACCCCCGTCGACAACGGCACGCCCGTTGACAGCGGCAACCCCGAAGACGGCGGCGGCCCTGTTGATTCGGGCAACCCCGAAGACGCGGGTCAGCCCGCCGACGCGGGTCAGCCCGAAGACGTGCAGCTCGCCGATGTGCCCGTCGAAGACGCGGGCCCGGTCGACGCGGTGGTCGAAGACGCGGCCAACGCCGACGTCGTGACGCCCACCGACAACGGCACCCCCACCGACGGGGGCAACGCCGAGTGCCGCACGAGCAGCGACTGCGCGAGCTCGATGGGCGGCCCGGTGTGCGACACCGCCGCGGGCCGCTGCGTGCCCTGCACCACCGCAGAAGACGTCTGCCCCGTGGGCAACTACTGCAACATGAACCGCTGCGTCGCAGGCTGTCGCAACGCGATGGACTGCACCGGCGGCGCGCGCTGCGACCTCTCGACGCGCATGTGCGTGGGCTGTCTCGGCGACGACGACTGCGCCCCGGGGTCGATCTGTCGTAACGCGATGTGCGTTCCGGGCTGTAGCACCTCGCGCCCCTGCGGCGCGGGGCAGACCTGCTGTAACGCGATGTGCGTCGACACGCAGACCAGCGCGGCCAACTGCGGCGCCTGCGGCACCGCGGTGGGCATGGGCCAGACCTGCTGCGCGGGCGCGGGCGTCAACACCGCCACCGACACCGCCAACTGCGGCGCCTGCGGCACCCGCTGCGCGCCGGCCAACGGCACCGCCACCTGCGCCAACGGCACCTGCGGCCTCGGCGCCTGCAACGCGGGCTTCGGCAACTGCGACATGATGGCCGCCAACGGCTGCGAGACCGACACCTCGGGCGACGCCAACAACTGCGGCGCCTGCGGCACCCGCTGCACCGCCGGCGCCAACGCCGCCGCGACCTGCGCCATGGGCACCTGCGGCCAGCGCTGCAACGACGGCTTCGGCAACTGCGACATGATGGCCGGCAACGGCTGCGAGACCAACCTCGCCACCAGCGTCGCCAACTGCGGCGCCTGCGGCACGGTCTGCCCGGCCCGCGCCAACGCGGCCGCCACCTGCGCGGCCTCGGCCTGCGGCATCGCCTGCAACACGGGCTTCGGTGACTGCGACAGCAACACCATGAACGGCTGCGAGACGGCCCTCACCACCGACGTCGCCAACTGCGGCACCTGCGGCCGCACCTGCTCGTTCGCGAACGGCACCGCGGCCTGCCGCGCGGGCGCCTGCGCCCTCGCCACCTGCAACGCGGGCTTCGGCAACTGCGACAACAACGCCGCCAACGGCTGCGAGACCAACACCGGCACCGACCGCGCCAACTGCGGGGCCTGCGGCCGCGCCTGCGCCTCGAACGCGATCTGCTTCGACGGCACGTGCCGCAGCGTCTGCTCGGCGCCGCTCATCGTGTGCGGCTCGACCTGCATCAACCCCACCAACGACATCACCAACTGCGGCCGCTGCGGCAACGCCTGCCCGGCGATGCCCGCCAACGGTGTGAGCGCCTGCACCAACAGCGCCTGCACCGTCACCTGCACCCGCGGCTTCGGCAACTGCGACAACATGGTCGCCAACGGGTGTGAGACCAACCTCCTCACCTCGACCACGAGCTGCGGCGCCTGCGGTCGGGCCTGCACCTTCGCCAACGCCTCGGCCACCTGCGTGAACGGCGCCTGCGCGATGGGCGCCTGCAACACGGGCTTCGCCGACTGCGACGGCAACCCGGCGAACGGCTGCGAGACCCCGGTCTCGGGCGACGTCAACAACTGCGGCGCGTGCGGCAACCGCTGCGCCTTCCCGAGCGCTGCGGCGACCTGCGCGATGGGCGTCTGCACCATGGGCGCGTGCGCCGCGGGCACCGCCAACTGCGACATGAACAACGCCAACGGCTGCGAGACCAACATCGCGTCGAACACCCTGAACTGCGGCGCCTGCGGCCGCTCGTGCATGGTCGGCCAGGCCTGCGCCCCCGGCACCGGCGGCGCCGGCGCGTGCGTCAACTCGTGCCCCGCCGGCACCACCTTCTGCGCCGGCGGCTGCATCAACCTGAACAACGACCGCAACAACTGCGGCACCTGCGGCACCCGCTGCGGCAACAACCAGAACTGCGTCAACCGCGCCTGCGTCAACGTCGCGCCGAGCAACGACGGCATCGGCGGCGCTGCGGTGATCCCGCTCACCAACCCGACGGTTGACTTCGGCGCCACCACCGTCAACGCCACCACGCAGCTCACCGTGCCCTGCGTCGGCATGGGCGTGAACCGCGGCGCTGACGTGTTCTACCGCTTCACCCTGACCCGCCGCGAGATCATCCTCGCCGAGACCAACACCGCGACCTTCGACACGGTGCTGTACCTCTTGAACGGCGCCGGTCAGCCCATCACCGCGAGCCAGACGCCGGGCGACACCGTCTGCAACGACGACGCCAACTTCTGCTCGGGCGCCGGCACCACCTCGGTGATCTCGACGGTGCTGAACCCCGGCACCTACTACCTCGTGCTCGCGGGCTACGCGAACACCTCGGGCACCACCAACATCCACTTCGAGCACCTCTCGGTGGGCACGAGCCTCACGCTCCTGCCCCAGGGCAACAGCACCCAGACCGGCATCGTCACCGGCGCGAGCAACTACGCCGCGCCGATGTGCGGTGGCGCGGGCGCCGAGGCCTCGTTCTGGTGGCGCACCTGCTCGGGCACCGGCGCCGGCACCCTCTCGGCCGACACCTGCGGCTCGGCGAACTTCGACACCGTGCTCTCGCTCGCCAACGGCAACGGCTTCGCGGCCTGCAACGACAACAGCTGCGACCTCGCGTCGCGGCTCGCGGCGACCTACACCGCGGCCTCGCGGCTCCACGCGATGCACGTCGACAGCTTCTCGACCACGCTGCCCACCGGCGGCGGTCGCTTCACCGTGCGCGTGAGCCGTCCGTGAGGTGAGGGCTCCGCGCTGTCGGGGCCCTTCTTCGCGTCGTCTCACCCCTCCGCTTCTGAACCCCCGGCGGTAGACCCTACCCCCGGGGGCCCTCTCCCCCGCACAACGCCCACTTTTCTCTCGGAAGGCTCTGGCCCTCTCAAGGGTTTGCGCACACCGTCGACCCGTGATGCCTCCCCTCCGCCGCGCCCGCGCCTGGTCGCCCTGGGCCCTCTCGCTGGTGGCGCACCTGGCCCTCGGCCTCGTGGCCCTCGCGACCCGCGCGCCCGAGACGCTGCCGCCCCCGGCGCCGCCGCCTCCGATCGAGTGGCGCTTCGTCGAAGCCCCGAGCTCCCAGCAGCCCGCCGCGGCGACGACGCCTGCGCCCGCCACGCGTCACGAGACGGCCCCGCCAGCGCCCTCGGGGCGACGCCCTGGATCCCTACCGCCGACACCGGGCCCCGCGCCTCAGCCGGGCCCCTCTGAGCCCGTGGCGGGCCCGTCTCCTGAGCCGCAGGTCGTGGGCGAGCCAGGTACGCCGGGTGAGGGCCCTCGGGCGCCGGCGCCGCTCCGCGCGACCGAGCTCCTCGCCGGGGCGTCGAACCTCGCGACCCGGGGCGCGGCCGAGGGTTGGCTCGCGCCGAGCCCGGGCACGGGTCGGGCCCCGCGCGACACCTGGGGCGCCAACCGTTGCACCACCGACGAATGCGTCGCGGCCATCGCGCGGGCGCCGACCGAGGGGCTCCTCGCGGGCACGGCGCGCGATCACCGCCCCGCGGGGGCCACCGAGAACGACCGACACGCGAGCCGCAGGGTGCTCGAAGGCCTCGACCTCGTGCGCGAGGTGCCGAACCTCGGGTCGAGCGTGCGCAGCGCCCCGATGGTGACCGTGGCCGGGCAGCGCCGCGAGATGCGCGTCACCGAGTCGGGCGTGGCCGAGGAGTTCGACCAGCGCCACGGGTCGAGCTTCGCGGGGATGACCCTCGGGGCGCGCACGAGCGACCTGCGGTACCACCTCCTGGCGGTCGAGCTCGAGGTCGAGCAGAGCCCCTCGGGCCAGATCGAACGTCTTGAAATCTCAAGGGCTTCGGGTCAACCGAGGCTCGACCGGGCGGCCGAGCGGGCGCTGCGCGAGGCCCTCGACGAGCTGCCGCTCCGCACCGATCGGCGTCGCTGGAGCCGTTGGCGCCTCGAAGTGAGCGACGCCGTGACGGGCCCGAGCTTGCTCAACGGCAACGAGGGGTGGACGGTGTTCGCAGACCGCAGCGACGGGGTCGCCCTGAGGGCTCGGATGCGGGTGATCGCGCAGCGGCTCTTGGGCGCCGTCGACGCGGGCGCGTGACGGCCGCGCTCAGCGGACGCCGAGCAGCTCGACCTCGAACACCAGGGTCGCGTTGGGCGGGATGACTCCGCCCGCGCCCCGCGCCCCGTACCCGAGCTCGGGCGGAATGGTGAGCTTACGCTTGCCGCCGACGCGCATCCCTGCGACGCCCTGATCCCACCCCTTGATGACCATGCCCGCGCCCAGCGCGAAGCTGAAGGGCCGCCTGCGGTCGTGGCTCGAATCAAACTTCGACCCGTCGGTGAGGGTGCCGACATAGTGAACGTCGACGGTCTTACCCGAGGTCGCCTCAGCGCCCTCACCCACTTTGAGGTCTTCAATCAACAACTGGCTCATAGGCGCCGAGCACTACACCCGTTGGCCTCGCTTGAGAAGCGAGACGGTCGCCCTCAAGAGAGCTCGCGGATGAGCTCGTCGGCGGTGAGCTTGTCGGCGGCGGCGCCGTGGTAGTACTCCATCAACCCGACGGCCTCGTAGTGGGGCCTGATGCGATCGCTCAGGAGCCCGATTTCGCGAAGGTTTGGCACCATTCGGCGAAACATCGTGTGCCGAAACTCCCGCATCCCGGGTGAGTTTGAGATGAACTCGCGCCATTGCGCGCGGGTCATTCTGTGGGCGAACCACTCGTCGTAGAGCTCGTGCGCGAGGAAGCGGTCGCGCATCAAGAGGGCGACCTCGAAGGCCCAGTCTTCGCGCTCGCGCCGTTCGCGCTCGCTCAGGGCGTGGGTGACGTGCTCGCGGAGCGCCACCACACCGTAATGAACGTGCCGCGCCTCGTCTTGAATGACCTGCCGCAGGAGCTGCTTCAAGAGCGGCTCCTCGGTGCGGCGGTGGAGCACCCCGAAGGCCCCGAGCGCCAGGCCCTCGACCATGATCTGCATCCCGAGGAACTTCATGTCCCACCGGCCGTCGGTCATGAGGGCGTCGATGACCACGAAGAGGTTGTCGTTGATTTGATACAACCGACCGAGCTTCTCATCGAGGTACCGGCGAAAGACCTCGACGTGGCGGCCTTCGTCCATCACCTGGGTCGAGCCGTAGAGCTTGCCGTCGAAGAACTGCACCGCCTCGGTGACCTGCGCGGCGGCGAAGAGGGCGCCTTGTTCGCCGTGAAGAAACTGCGACAGCATCCACGCGCAGAGCGAGGCCTGCATCTTGATCTTCTCGCGCTGATCGAGCCGCACCCCGTAGGCGGTGAGCCCCTCGATGTCGAGAAAGCCTTCGGGCAAGAGGGCCACCGTGGGGTCGAGGGGGTCGACCGAGGTGTGCCACGGGAGGTCGTCGGCGTTCCACTGACCTTGCTTGGCGCGGGCGTAGAGGTCGGCCATTTCGGGCTGATCGCTGGGGTATCGCCAGTCGAAGTGCGCGAGATGGTGCGCCGGCATCTGCGTCGGGATGCCCTGCTTGCCGCGCTTCAGAAAGAGCCCCCGCACCCCCGACGGCAGGAGGCTCGCGGCCACCCGCGGGTCGCGCGAGGCCGACAGCACCGCCGCCGCCTCGCCCCACTGCTCGATCTGGTTGCGCATCGCCCTCGGCAAGAGCCCCACGAGCCGCTCGATCGAATCTGCTGAATGGTTTTGCATCGCGATCACCTCTCCGTTGTTCAAAGCGTCGAGAGAAAGTTGCGCGCCCGGGTCAGGTGGTAACGCGCGAGAAAGCTGTTGATGAGCGGCAACGCCTTTTCGAGCATCGTCGCGAGATCTTCGGGCGGCAGGTGGCTCATGCGCGACGCGAGGAGCTTCACCTCGTCATCGAAGAGCTTCGAGATGGCCCGCTCGAAGAGGGTGATGTCTCTCGGTTGAAACCCGAGCTCCTCGGTGAAGCCCGCGGCCCTGAGCTCGCCCCAAAGCTCGACCATCCACGCGTCTTCGCTGTTGATGAGCGCCTCGCGCTGGTGCTCGACGATGCCGAAGAGGCCGCCCTCGCTCAGCGCCCGCACCTCGTCGAAGCTCACCCCCGCGGCCTCGCAGACCGCCCGCACCGACACCGTGTTCGACGGGTCTCGGGGCGGCAAGAGCGCGTCGCTCATGCGGGCCTTGACGTCTTCGAGCACCCGCCGCTGCACCGGCGAGAAGACCTCGTCGCGGGCCTCGAGCATCGCCCTGATGGCCTTCAACGGCAGAAAACGCTCATGCTGGAGCTGCCGCACGAGCTTGATGCGCGCGACGTGCTCTTCGCCGTAGAAGGCCGTGTTGCGCCCGGTCTTGTACCCCTCGGGCACGAGCCCTTGTTGAATGTAGAAGTGTACGACCTGACGGGGTAACCCGGTCTTCTCGCACAGGTCTTTCATCTTGTACGGGTACCGCGCGATGCGCTCTCGCTCGTTCATGGCACCTCCACGGTGACCGGGCCCTCGGCGCGGGCCACGCACGCGAGCACCATGCCCGCGTCGCGCTCGTGGGCGCGCAGGCAGTTGGGCTCTTCTTGCGAGACCTCGCCCGCGATCAGCTTCACGCGGCACGCCCCGCAGCCCCCCATCGTGCACGAGAACGGCATCTCGACCCCCGCCACGAGCCCCGCGTCGAGCAGCGTCTGTCCGGGCTTCTGCGCGACCGTCACCTCGCGCCCGAGCACCCGCAGCGTCACCGGCTGCGCCTCGGCCGAGCCGCGCTGACGGGTCGCGCTAGGCCGCACGAAGCGCTCTTCTTCGATCGCCGAGGCGCTCACCCCGCGCGCCAAGAGGGTCGCCCGAAGGCTGCCGAGCATGGCCTCAGGACCGCACATGAAATACCTAGCGTTTTCAGACACTTGCGCTTCATCGAGGAGCGCCCCTAGCGTCGCCGCGTCGAGCCGCCCCTCGCGCACCGCGGCGTCGTCACCCGGCGCGCGCTGATCGACCAGGCTGTGCAGCACCATTCGGCCCCCCGACCCCGCCGCCAAGGCCTGGAGCGCGGCCTCGTGGAGCGCCCGCGCGTGGTTGCGAGCGCCGAGCAGCATCACCACCCGCGTTGCGCGCCCCGGCCCGAGGGCCTCTTGGGCCATCGCCACGAGCGGCGTCACCCCTGAGCCGCCCCCGAGGAGCACCACCTCGCCGACCGCGTCGGGCAACACGAAGCGCCCCGCCGGGCCCTCGACCGCGAGCCAGTCGCCGGCCTTGCTGTCGCGCACGAGGCGCTCGCTCACCATGCCCCCGGGCACGCGCTGAACCGTCACCCGAACCGACCCCGGCGGCTCGGCCGCTGACTCGGCCCAACTCACCGAGTAGGCCCGGCGATGCTCGACCCCGAGCACCCGAACCTTCAGCGTAAAGAACTGCCCCGCCTGCCAACGCAGCGCCCGCCCCGAGGGGTCGTGCAGCACCAGCGAGACCGCGTCTTCGGCCGCAGGCTCGACCCGCAACACCTGGAGCATCTCGTGCCCCACCGAGCGCGGCGCCTTGGCGGCCCCCCACACCGGCGCCTGGCGCTGCATGAAGGGCGCGGGCGCCTCACCCCGGACCCCGCCGAGCAGCATCTTCGCGTCGCTCTCGAGCTGCGTCAGCGTCGCGCCGACACCCCGACCCAACCACCGTAGCACCCAACCCTCGCGACCCTCTGTCATGACCCGAAGCCTAGGGCTCCGAACTGTAAAGCGTCAAGTGCCACTCAACACTTTCTAAAACATGACGGCGCTTGGGGGAGCGGACGCGGCGGGTGACGGGCGTTGCGGGGCGTCTGGCGGGGCGGCGGCGGGCGCGCGACAGGGCGCGCGGCATCGAGTAGAACCGCGCGCAGAAGGAGTCTCACGGTGGAATATCGTCGACTTGGCCGATCGGGCCTGAAGGTCTCAGCGTTGTCGTTCGGCGCCTGGGTCACCTACGGCAACCAGATGGATGAAGACCTCGCCACGGGGTGCATGAAGGCCGCCCGCGAGGCGGGGGTGAATTTCTTCGACAACGCCGAGGTCTACAACCGCGGCAACGCCGAGCGCATCATGGGCCAGTCGCTGAAGAAGCTCGGGTGGCGCCGCGGGTCGTATGTGGTCTCGACCAAATTCTTCTGGGGCCTCCACGACGGGCCCAATGAGAAGAACACCCTCAACCGAAAGTACCTCCTCGAAGCGATGGACGCGGCCCTCGAGCGCTTCGAGCTCAGCCACGTCGACATCGTGTACGCCCACCGCCCCGACGACGAGACCCCCGTCGACGAGACGGTGCTCGCGTTCCACAACCTCGTCGAGCGCGGCAAGGCCCACTACTGGGGCACGAGCGAGTGGAGCGCCGAGCGCTTCAAGGCCGCGTGGGATTTCGCCGACCGCTGGCACCTCCACCGCCCCGTGGTCGAGCAGCCGCAGTACAACCTCTTGCACCGCGAGCGGGTCGAGGTCGAGTACGCGCCGCTCTACGCGGAGTGCGGGATGGGCACGACGGTGTGGTCTCCCCTCGCGTCGGGGCTCCTCACGGGCAAGTACAACGGCGGCATCCCTGACGGGTCGCGGGGCGCGCTGAAGGGCTACGAGTGGCTGCGTTCGAGCCTCACCGATGAAGACAAGATCAAGGTCGTCAAGCGCCTCGGCATGGTGGCCGACGGCCTCGGGGTGCCGCTCGCCCAGCTCGCCATCGCGTGGTGCCTCACCAACCCGAACGTCAGCACGGTGATCACCGGCGCGAGCCGCGTCGAGCAGGTCGTCGAGAACATGAAAGCCCTCGACGTGGTGAAGAAGCTCACCCCCGAGGTTCGCGACCGGATCGACGCCGCCCTCGCAGGCTGAGCCTCGGCGCTGCTTTCTCATCGTCGCCGCGCGCGAGTCACGGTATCGCTCTCGTCGGTGATGCCCAGGTCGCCCATGCTCAGCGCCGTGCGGGGCGCCGCGGTGCTCGTCTCGCTCGCGGCGCTCGGGGTCTTCCTCTGGCTGGCGGCCGCGCGCATCGGCTACCCCTACGAGCTCGAATGGATGGAGGGCGCCGTCGTCGCCCACATCGCCCGGGTGTTGGCGCACCGGCCGCTCTACGCCGAGCCCACCGTCGCGCACGTCGCGTTGATCTATCCGCCCTTGTATTTCGAGGTCTCGGCCTGGGTCAGCCGGGCGCTCGGCGAGGGCTTCGTGGCGCCGCGGCTGGTGTCTTCACTCGCGACCCTCGGGGTCTTCGCCCTACTCGGCGCGCGCCTCTGGCGCCTCACCCGCGACCCGGCGTTGGCGGTGCTGGCCGCGGGGCTCTACGCCTCGGCCTACGCCGCGACGGGGTACTGGTTCGACCTCGCGCGCATCGACGCGCTCTTCGTGTTCTTCCTCGCGGCGGGGGTCGAGGTATTTGAATCGAACGCGCGCCCCGCAGGCTCGGCGCTGGCCAGCGCGCTCTTTCTCGCGGCTTTTCTCACCCGACAGACGGCCCTCGGGTACGCGCTCCCGGTGATCGCCCTGGGCTTCACTGCCGCGCGTCGGCACGCCGCCATGACGCTATGCCTCACCCTCTCTGCCGCGGCCGCTTCGGTCTTCTATCTTCATGCCAGCACCGACGGCTGGAGCACGGAGTTTCTCTTCAACATTCCCCGCGCCCACGCCTTCGAGCCCGCGCTCTGGTGGGGCTACTGGCGGCACGACCTCGGCCCCTCGTTGGGGCTCGGGGCGCTGGTCTTGGGCCTCGGGTTGCGCCTTGGAGGGTCGCGCGCCGAGGCCGCGCGGGTCGGCGTCACGGTGCTGGCCTTCTGGGTCGTGACGTGGTTCTCGCGGCTCCACTCGGGCGGATACGTCAACACCCTCATGCCGAGCTTCTGGGTGATGGCGTGGGCGGTGCCTTGGGCGCTCTGCGCGCTCGGCCGGGCGCAGGGTCGCAACGCCTTGCGGAGCCTCGCCTGGGCCCTGGCGGTGATTCAACTGGGGGCGGCGCTCAGAGACCCCCGGGGGCAGCGCCCGAGCGACGCAGACCGCCGCGTGGGCGACCAGTTTGTGGCCCTCCTCAGGGCGACCCCGGGCCCTGTGTTTGTGCCCTCTCACCCGACCTTGGCGCGCCTCGCGGGCAAGGGCGAGGGCCTGCACCTCATGGCCCTCCGCGACGTCTTTCGGGCGCCGTCGAGCCGAGCCCAGGCGCCCCTCGGGCGCGCGCTGCAAGCGGCCCTGGGCGGGCGGGTGTTCGCCCTGGTGCTCCTCGACGAGCCGCTCGTGCCGGGCTTCGAGCGTCACTACACCTTGGCGCGACCGCTCCTCACCCGCAGCGCGGCGTTCTACCCTGTGACGGGGTACCGCACGCGGCCGCGCGCGATGTATGTGCCGCTCAGCGCGCCACCAGGGCCGCGAGGTCGACCTTGAGGGCCGCGAGGTCTTCTTGGGTGGGCATGCCCCAGTTGGGCTCGTACCCGAACACCTCGCGGGCCGAGCGCGACTGAAACCCGTCGACGATGTCGAAGCGATCGAGCGAGACCATCGCGGGATGCGCCTGGCCGCAGGCGTGCCCGAGGGTCGAGAGCTCTTTGCGCAGGGCCATGAGGTAGTTGGCGAGGCGCGCTGATTTCAGCGTCGGGTCGAGGCCGCCCATGAGCCATTTCTTCTGCGTCGCGACCCCGGTGGGGCAGTTGCCCGTGTGGCACTCTTGGGCCTGAATGCAGCCGATGGCCAGCATGGCCTCGCGGGCCACGTTGATGAGATCGCAGCCGAGCCCCAGGGCCAGCATCGACTCTTGGGGGAAGCCCAGCTTGCCCGAGCCCACAAAGACGATCTTCTCGTGCAGGTCGCGCCGCGCGAAGGTCTTGTACACCGACGCGAAGCCGAGCTTGAAGGGCAGCGCGACGTGGTCTGAGAACACCAAGGGCGCCGCCCCGGTGCCGCCCTCGCCGCCGTCGATGGTGATGAAGTCGGGCGCGCGCCCGGTGGCCTCGATGCGGGCCGCCAGGGTCTGCCAGAATTCGAGCTCGCCGACCGCCGATTTGATGCCCACCGGCAGCCCCGTCTCATCGGCGAGCCGTTCGATGAAATCGAGCATCGAATCGACGTCGTGGAAGGCCGAGTGAGAGGCCGGCGAGATGCAATCTTGCCCCAGCGGGATAAGCCTGATCTTCGCGATCTCGGGGGTCACCTTGGCCTTCGGCAGCACGCCCCCGAGCCCGGGCTTGGCGCCCTGCGAGAGCTTGATCTCGATCGCCCTCACCGGGGCGCTCGCGACGGTCTCTTTGAAGCGCTCAAGCGAAAAGCGGCCCTTGTCGTCGCGGCAGCCGAAATAGCCCGTGCCGATCTGCCAGCAGAGGTCGCCGCCCTTGCGGTGGTGGTCGCTGATGCCCCCCTCGCCGGTGTTCTGCCACGCGCCCGCGAGGGCGACGCCGCGGTTGATCGACTCGACCGCGGGCCCCGAGAGCGAGCCATAGCTCATCGCCGAGGTGTTGACGATGCTCGCCGGTCGAAAGGCCTTTGACCGCTTGCGGAAGCCGCCCATCACCTTGGCGCAAGGCACCCGGTACTTCGGATCGTACCCCGCCTCGCCCTCGTGCGGCGACGAGAGCGGAAAGGTCGACTGCCGGATCACCAGATAGTTCGGCGTCAGCTCGAGGTCGTTGTCGGTGCCGAAGCCGAAATACGGGTTCTCTTTCTTGGCCGAGGCGTACACCCAGCGGCGCTGATCGCGCGAGAAGGGGCGCTCTTCGTCGTTGCCCGTGACGATGTATTGTCGGATCGGCGGGCCGAAGCGCTCGAACCAGTAACGGAATCGCCCCACAATGGGGAAGTTGCGCATGATCGCGTGCGCCCGCTGCGTGCGGTCGTACACCGCCACCGCTGCCAGAAGCCCCGCCGCGATGCCCACTGCCTCGGCTGCACCCATCGGCCCGAGACGCTATCACACCCTCGTCACATTTCAGGGGTTTTGCGCGCGCTGCCGGATCAACCCTTCTTGAGCCGTCGAGGCCACGAGCTGCCCCTTCTGGTTGAACACCCGCCCGCGCACAAGGCCCCGCGCGCCGCTCGCCGAGGGGCTGTCGATGACGTGCAAAAGCCACTCGTCGACCCGAAACGGGCGGTGAAACCACATCACATGGTCGAGGCTCGCCACCTGCATCCCCGGGGTGAGCCAGGTGACCCCGTGCGGCAAGAGCGCCGTCGTCAGGAAGCTGAAATCCGACGCGTAGGCCAGCATCGCGCGATGAAAGGCCGGGTCGTCGGGGAGCCTGTCGATGGTGCGGAGCCACACCCTCCGCATCGCCGCCTTCGGGCTCGGCAAGATCGGGTCGTCGCTCTCGTCGACGGGGCGCATCTCGAAGGGCCGCTCGGCCACCGCGCGGCTGCGCAGAAAGCGCGGCAGTCGCTGGGCGAAGGGCGCGA
This sequence comes from Myxococcales bacterium, assembly GCA_016792845.1. GTDB lineage: Bacteria > Myxococcota_A > Polyangia > Polyangiales > JAEUKH01. The sequence goes on from JAEUKH010000031.1 coordinate 189,519, forward strand.
GACGCTCTTGCTCGGTGGGCACCGCCTCGGGGGGCGGCGCGTCGGGCATCAGGTCTTGGTGATCGAAGCCCTCTTCGTCGCGCTGGAACGACGCAGCGAGGTTGAAAATAGCCTCGCCCTTCTGCACGGCCACCACGCGCCGGGTGTTGAACGAGCTCCCGTCGCGGATGCGGTCGACCTCGTAGAGCACCGGACGCGACACGTCGCCGGGCCTTAGAAAATAGGCGTGAAAGGAGTGAACGAGGCGCCCCTCGGGCACCGTCTGGGTGGCCGCCGAGAGCGCCTGCCCGAGCACCTGCCCGCCGTACACCGTGCCCCACCCGAGGTCTTGGCTCGGGCCGCGAAAGAGGTTTTCTTCAATACGCTCGAGCGCCAGAAGCTGCCGAAGCTCGTCGAGGACCTTGCTCATGGCCGCGATCGGGCCACACCCCGCCGCGCTTGTCACCCACCTTGCGCAGCGCCCACGGGGCCGGTCACGGGCCGTCGAAGCGAATGCCCGAAATCACGGTGTTGGTCGTGCCCCCGTAGGGCTCTTCGGTGGGTCGCAAGACGTAGACGAGCACCCCCGCCGTCACCGCCGCCGCTGCGCCCACGCCGACCCAGAGCCACGGGCTCGTCAGCACCGAGCCGCGCGGTCGCGTCGTCGGCGGAGGCGTCACCAGGAGGTTCGGCCGCGCCACCCGGCCGCCCGCCCCTTGCGACGGCGACGGCCACACGAGCGCGTGCGCGGTCACCTGGGCGGCCGTGGCGGTGATGGTGAACCGCTCGACGTGCCCGGCCCGGTCGCGCACCTCGACGCGGTGAAGGCCCGGGTCGATGCGCAACGCCCGACGCTCGCCCCGCCCGCTCTCGACGGCGCCGTCGATGCTCACCTCAGACTCGTCGGGCAGCCCGCTCAATTGAAGCGTCGCCAGCGACTGAACCGCCTCGGCGCGGAGCCGCGCGGCCTCGCCGAGGCGCTCGACCTCGCCGGGCCCGCTCGCCTCGGCGCGGTACACATCGAAGACCTCGATGGCCTCGCGGAGCCGCCCCAAACGCAAGAGCGCCCGCGCCAGGTTGAAGCGCGTCGAGGCCCGCGGCACGAGCCCGAGCGACTGCTGGAAGGCCGCCAGCGCCTCGGCCCAGCGGTCGTGGTCGGCCAGCGAGAGGCCCTCGTGAAAGAGCGCCCGCGCGCGCTCGGTCGACGCCGCCGACACCGCCGGTTGCGCCGCCGCGGGGGTCGACGCCCCGAGCACCCCAAGGGCCGCCGCGAGGGCGAGCGCCCGAAGACCGCGGCTACCACTCACGGGCCAGCTCCGAGCTTGAGCCCGTCTGGGCGGGACGCGTCGGGTGGCTCGGCGCGCTCGGCTCGGGCAAAACGGGCAGGGCCGGGGCCCCGACATGCCCCGCGGCGAGCTCAGGCGGCCCCCCAGAGGGCCTCGGGCCGCCGCGACGGGGGGTCACCACCCGCGGCCCGGGCGCGGGCTCTACGACCGGCGTGGCGAGCGCGGGCGGAGGGTGCGCGGGTGCGCCGCCGTCGACGGTTGGGGCGACCAGGGCGGGCGCTGCGGCGACGACCTCGACCCTGCGAAGCGGCGTGACCGCGGGCGGCACCCGGGCCGAGACGGTGACCACCTCGGTGCTGACCGAGGCGGCCGAGGGGTTGCCGCGCACCGAGAGCGCCACCGCCGCGAGCACGAGGGCCGCCACGAGCGCTGCGACCACCGGCACGAGGCGCCGCGGGGGCCGATCGGGCACCGTCGCGTCGGGCAGGGTCGAGGCGGTGGCGTCGATCACCCTGGGCATCGGAGTCTCAGCCCGGGGCGCCCCCTGGAAGCGCGTCGGCGCCTCGATTTCAGCCGCCGCGAGGGCCGCGCGGAGCGCCTCGGCGAGGGCCCCGGCGTTCGGGTAGCGGGCCTCGACCGAGAGCGACAAGCAGCGCTCGATCACCTCGATGACCCGGGCGTTGAGTTCGGGCCGCAGCACCCGCACCGAGCGATAGCCCCCGCGCGAGATGGCCAGGAGGATGGCCGGACCGTTGGCCCCATCGAAGGGCATGGCGCCGGTGAGGCACTCGTAGAGCACGACCCCGAGGGCCCACACGTCGCTCGCCGCGGCCACGTCGTCGCGCCCCTCGGCCTGCTCGGGCGACATGTAATGCAGCGTGCCGATCACCGAGCCCACGGCGGTCTGTTGGGTGCCGCTCGTGCCCTTGATCTTGGCGATGCCAAAATCGAGGAGCTTCGGCACCGTGACCCCCGGCGACGGGCGGTGCAGGTAGATGTTCTCGGGCTTGAGGTCGCGGTGCACGATGCCCTGGTTGTGGGCCACGGCGACGGCGTCGATGACCGGCAGGAGCCACGCCGACACGTCGTCGAGCGAGAGCCGCGTCTGCGCCTCGAGCACCTGGTCGACGCTCTCACCGACGAGCATTTCGAGCACCAGGTACACGGTGCCGTCGGGCTCGGCGCCCATGTCGAGCACATCAACAACGTTCGGGTGACGGAGCCCCGCCGCGGCCCGGGCCTCGCGCAAGAAGCGCTTCACGAGGCCTGTGTCGCGCGCGTACTCAGGGTGCAGAAGCTTCACCGCAACGGGGCGCCCCGTCCACAGGTGGGTTGCGGCGAAGACGACGCCCATGCCGCCGCGCCCGACGATGCGATCGAGCCGGTATTTCTCGGCGAGGGTCGACCCGAGACGTTCTTGATCGGTCAGCAGCGGCATACGACCTGTTGAACCACGCGCCCCTACTCTACGGGAATTCTCGCACGGTGGAAGGTGCGCATACGCTCCGCCCGCAGGTGCCGTCGCCGAGCTGACCGAATTCGTTCGAGCCCCAGCAGTACACCGGGCCTTGGGTCAAGGTCGTACCGCGCACCACGGCACACTGGTGGCTCGCCGAGGCGCCCGAGGCGGCGAAGACGACCGCGGCGGCGAGCGGCACCTGCACCGGGGTCGACGAAGCCGTGCGGTCGTCGACGCCGAGTTGGTAGTAGGTGTTGCCCCCGACGCAGCGCAGCGCCGTGCCGATCACCACGCAGCTCGTGGCCGCGGTGATGGCGAGCTGCGCAGAGACATCGAAGGCCGTCACCTGGCTCGGTGCGACGCGGGTCGCAGGGTTGACGCCGCCCAGCTGCGAGACCGCGTTGCTGCCCCAGCACCACACCGTGCCGTTCTCGGCGACGCGGGCGCAAGCGTGGTTGAGGCCGAAGCGCACCTCGGCGCTGGTCGCAGACAACGACCAGTTCACCCGGTTGATGGCGGTGTACATCCCCACCCCGAGCTGACCGTCGCCGTTCGCCCCTTGGGCCAGGAATCTGTTTTGATTGTGCACAACGAGGGTGGTGTCAAAGCCCGCGCTCACCGCGGTCGCGTTCGGAACGCTGATGGCCCGCGGCTGCATCACCACCGTCGCGGTCACGTTGTAGTCGCTCTGTTGCCGCGCATTGGAGCCCCAGCAATACGGCGTGCCGCTCGCCATCGCGCACACATGTTGGAGGCCCACCGAGAACTGCGTCACCCCCGTGAGCGGCACGCTGACCGCCGCGCTCGAATCGCGGAGGGTGTTCTGCCCCAGGACTGACGTCCCTGAGTTTTCGCCCCAACAGAACAGCCGATCGTTGACCCTCGCGCACCCGAAATCGACGCCCAGCTCGAGCTCGCTCGCCCCGGCGATGACCACGTTCTGATCGTTGCGCACCGTCGACGCGGGCCTGCCGCTGGGCATCGTCGTGAGGTTGCCGAGCTGCCCGCTGTCGTTGCCCCCCCAGCACTGAATGGTACCGTTCGCGAGCAACGCGCAGGTGTTGTGCAAGCCCACCGCGACCCGCCGCGCCTCGCCCGAAAGCGCCACCTGAACGGGCTGCGCGCGACGCAGCAGGCTCCCGTCGCCGATCTGGCCGCTCGCGTTGTCGCCCCAACAAGTGATGCCACCGTTTTGCATCATGGCACATGTTGACACATCACCCGCCTCGACCGCGACCGCACCGACGAGACCGTCGACGATGCCCGCGCCGGGCACGGGGTTGCCGCCGGTGCGCGGCACCCCGACCTGGAGGTAGTCGTTGTCGCCCCAGCACTGAACGCGGGTGTCGGGCAAGACCACGCAGGCGTGCAGCGCACCGGCCGAGAGGTTGAGCGCTGCGCCGGTCAGGTTGGGCGGGTACGGCCCCGTGGCGGGCGTGGTGCTCGCGGGGTAGATCTGGTTCTGTGACGAGTCGCCCCAACACCGGACGACGCCCATCTGCGAGCGAAAGCAGGTGAACTGGCTGCCCGCGCTGAGGTCGACCGGCACGTCGCCGCCGCCGAGCGAGGGCGCCACCCGCACCACGCCGCTCACCTCCATGACGTCGCCTTGCCCGAGCTGCGCGCGGGCGTTGTCACCCCAGCAGTAAATCTGCGCGTCGGCCATGAGGGCGCAGGTGTGTCGGGCCCCGCAGGCGAGCCGCGTCACCTGCATCGACGGCAACATCACCGGCTGCCCCAGCACGCCGACCCTCTGCGGCTGCTCGGGGTCGACCTGCCGCGCGCTGTTGTCGCCCCAGCAGCGCACCTGCCCCGCGGCGTTGGCCGCGCAGGTGTGGCGCTCGCCGGCGCAGAGGGTCACCACGTTGTCGAAGTTGATCTGCCGCGGCAGGCTCGTGTCGGCGCTCAGGGTGGGGTCGACCTGGCCGAACCCGTTGCTGCCCCAGCACCACGGCCGCACCCCCGTGCTCGCCACCGGCAGCGCACACGCGTGGTCGCGCCCCGCCACGAGCTCGGCCCACGGCACCCGCGGCAAGGTCGCGACCCCCCGCGGGGCCGGGCTCTCAGGCACCGCCGCGGGCGCCTCTCCCAACTGCGCGGTGGCGTTCGAGCCCCAGCACCACACCTCGTTGCCGCGGCGCACCGCGCACGCGTGGTTACGCCCCACCGCGAGCGGCCTCGGCGGGCGCGCAGGGGGCCCCGCGTCGAGCACCGGCGGCGCGTCGACGCCGCGGTCAACGGGCACATCCTGGCCGCGATCGCCCACGACATCGCCGCCGAGGTCAGCGCCTCGATCGACCGGCGCGTCGGGCACCACGCGGTCGGTTGGCACATCTTGCCCAGCGTCAAACGGCACATCTTGCCCACGGTCGGTTGGCACATCTTGCCCAGCGTCTAGGGGCGCGTCGGGGCCGAGGTCGCGGCCCGTGTCGACGCCCGCGTCGCGGCGCACTTCGAGGTTCGGCGCGTAGACCGGGAGCCGGGCGGGGTCGGTGTACGCGTCGACGCAGCGGCCTTGGTCGCCGCAGGTCTGCCCCGCCTCGGTGCAGCGCAGGTCGCGGCACGCCGCGGTGAGGAAGAACGACACGAACAGCGTCTCTTCGGGCGAGAACCTCGACGACCAGCGGCGCTCGAAGCTCACCCCGTCGCGGCCCCGGGCCGTGATGCGGAGGCTCAGCGCGAGGTCGTCGGCCTCGCTCGGCACCACCGTAAACGAGAACGGCACCCGCGGCGACCCGCTCGCCACGCCGAAGGTGTGGGTCGCGATGCGGAGCCCCTGCCCATCGAGGGTCTCGACTTCGACGGTGTCGAGGGCCGCGGGCACGGCGAGGTCGGAGTCGATCTGCACCACCACCGCGGTGGCCGGGCGCGTGCACCCGGCGAGCCAGACGAGCGCCCCCAGGGCCCCCAATTTCGTAAGGTAATTCATGTTGCCCCGCGCCCTCAGGCGACCCGCCTTCGTGATAGCGTCACATGCCATGAAGCGCTATCGGTGCATGGTCTGTTCGCACGTTTATGACCCCGCGGTGGGCGACCCCGACTCGGGCATCGCGCCGGGTACGGCCTTTGAGCAGCTGCCCGACGATTGGAGTTGCCCTGAGTGCGGCGCCTCGCGCGCCGATTTCGAACCGATGGACGACTGACCCATCGCCCGCGCGGTCATGGGCCCTCGACCGGCGGCATCGCCAGGGCGTCTTCGACGAAGGTGTACATCCGCACGAGGGCTCTGAGCTGGTCGCTCCGTTGGGTGCCGCTGCCGTGGCCAACGTCGCGCTGCATGAAGAAATGAACGGGGTTGGCGCTCGACGTGGCCTCTTGGAGCCGCGCGGCGAACTTCGTCGAGTGGGCCCAATGCACGCGGGTGTCGTGGTCGGCGGTCTCGATCCACACGGTGGGGTAGGCCGTGCCGTCGACCACCCGGTGGTACGGCGAGTAACGGTAGAGCCAGCGAAAATCGTCGGCGCGGCTCGGGTCGCCGTACTCGCTCATCCAAATCTCAGCGGGCGGAAACTGCGGGAAGCGCACCATGTCGTAGAGCCCCACCCCGGCCACCGCGGCGCGAAACTGTGTCGGCACCCGGGTGATCATCGCGCCCATCAGCAGCCCGCCGTTCGAGGCCCCGTGCAGCGCGATGCGATCGGGGCGCGAGAGGCCCGAGCTTGAGAGCCACGCGATCACCGCCTCGAAGTCTTCGAACACATGCTCCTTCTGGTCGAGGGCTCCGGCGCGGTGCCAGGCCTCGCCGAACTCGGAGCCCCCGCGGAGGTTGGCCATCGCGTAGACCCCGCCCCGCTCGACCCAGTACAGCGGGTCGCGCAAAAACCGCGACAAGAGCGGCACATTGAAGCCGCCGTACCCATAGAGCAGCACCGGGTTCGACCCGTCGCGGGCGATGCCCCGGCGGTGCAAGAGGAACACATTCACCGCCGTGCCGTCGGCCGAGCGCACGCGCCCGCGTTCGAGCTCAAGCTGCGAGAAATCGACGTCGCTTTGGGCCGCCGCGAGGGGCTCCGGGCGCAGCGCCTGCCCGGCTCGGGCGGGCCCCCGGCCCTCGACGGTGAGCACCGTGGGCGGCGTCACCAGGCTGCTATACAACAGGGCCACGGTCTCGCCGCGGGCGTCGGTGTCGACCCCGCCGAGGGAGCCGTCGCCGGGCAGCGCGAGCGCGCCTTGGGGGCGCCCCTGGAGGTCGTAGAGCGACACCCGCGAGACGATGTCTTCGAGGCGCCACGCGACGATGCGCGAGGCCGTCAGGCTGAAGCCTTCGAGGGGGTGCTCGCCCTCGGCGATGAGGGTCTGCCAGCGCGCGGGGTCGAGGGCCGCGGTGTCGCGCGGGAGGCTCGCCACCGGCAGCGCGAGGAGCCGGTAGCGCGGGGCGTTGGCGTTGGTGCGCAGGTACACCCGCCCGCGGTGGATCGTGGCCGACGAGAGCGACTGCGGCGCCGTGAAGACCGGGCGCGCCGACTCCGGGGTGAGGGTCGCGGCCCGGGGGTCGTGGTTCAGCACGTAGACGAACGACTCGCTCCACCCGCGAAAGAGGTGAACGAGCACGGTGCGGCCGTCGTCGCCCACCGAGGCCGAGGGGCGGTCGGTGCGGCGGTCGCTCTTGAAGACCGTAGGGTCGTCGCGCCCGTCGGAGGCGCTTTCGAGGGCGTGGTACGACACCCGCGCGAAGTAGACGTCTTGCTGGGCGGCGTCGAAGACGTCTTCGCCCTCTCGGGGGAAGCGGGTGTAGTAGAAGCCTTGCTCGTTGGGCATCCACGAGACGTGCGACCACTTGGTGTGGCCGATGGCCTCGTCGAGGAGCCGCCCCGTGGCCACCTCGATCACCCGCAGGGTCGAGCGCTCGTCGCCGTTCTGCGAGACCCCGAAGGCGACGTAGCGCCCCGACGGCGAGGGGTCGTACCAATCGATGGCCGAGCGCGCGCCGAAGCGTGCGGGGTCGACCAGCACCGCGGGCGCCTCGCGTCGACCGTTGCGGCGCCGCGCGACCTTGAGCACCGCTGTCTCTTCGGTGCCCTCGCGCGAGAGAAAGAACACCGCGCCGCCCCCCACCGCGGGCGCGCGCAGGGCGCCGATGGAGAGCAACGCGCCGATGCGGCGGGCCATCGCGGGGCGGGGCCTCGCGTCGAGAAACGCCTGGCTCTGTGCGTTCTGCGCGTCGACCCAGGCGCGGGTGTCGGGCGAGTCGGTCTCAAGGGCGCGGTAAGGGTCGCTCACCTCGACCCCGTGGAGCGTCTCAACCCGCGTCGTGCGCACCCTCGCGCGCAGCGCCAGCATGGGGTCGGCGGGCGCCGCGGCGGCGTCAGGCCCTGGGGCGATCGCGGCCGAGGGGGGTGTCACAGACGCGGGCGAGACCCCCGGCGTCACCGAGGGCGCGCCGGCGCAGGCGCAGAGCCAGAGGGCGGGCATCACGGCGCGAAGTCTCATCACGCGGAGGCTATACCGCGCTGAAATCGAGCGTGAGAATTTTCGCCTGAACGCCTCATTTTAGAGGCGTTTCAGCGTCACGGGTGGTTGCTGTCGAGCTCGGTCACGTAGAGCGCCGCGCGGTTGTTGCGCGAGGCGTCGAAGGTGCCGACCCAGATGTCGTAGCGACCCGCCGGGGGGTTGTGAAAATCGAGCGCGGGCATGAGGGCGTTGCCCCAGCCCTCGACGTGGTGGTCGTCGTTGCAGCGCCAGTGGCCGTTGGGCTCGTTGATGAGCAGCGTGGCGTCGGCGCCGTTCTCGGTCACCACGTAGAAGCGCAGCGTGGGGAAGGTCGTGCCCGCGGTGAAGTTGAAGTGAAAGTCGGGCCGACGGGTCACGTTGGCGCGGGTGCAGGGCGCGCCGCTCACGTCGTCGCGGATGTTGAGCGAGGCCACGTCGATGGGGTTGCGCCCCCCGCCGGCGGTGAGCGGAAACTGCCACGGGTCGGGCGTAAAGCCGGTGGTGAGGCGCCCACCGCCGAAGTTGGCGCGGCCGTTGATGTCGAGCACGCGGGCGGCGGCCGTCCACGCGGCGACGTCGGCGTCGCTGGCGACGAAGGCCGCGGGCTCGGCCGCCGGGGCCGGGGTCGGCTCGGGCGCGGGCTCAGCGGCGGCCACCGGCGCGGGGGCGGGCTCGGGGGCGGGCGCGGGCGCGGGCGGAGGAGCAGGCGCGGGCGCGGGCGTCGACGCGCAGGCCGCGGCGAGGGTCACCGCGAGTGAGAGCCCCGCCGATCGCAAAAAGAGTGTCTTGAACATCATCGCAGTGCCGTCTTTCGTGTCTCGTCTGGCCGCCACGACCCGAGCGCAGGGCGCCTCGCCCGCGACACACCATGCGTCGCCGAAGGCCCACCGCGGTGGCCGCAGCCCCATCACCCTACGGGCGACGTCGCCGTCTTTCTCGCGGCAATCTGGGCCCCGGGTCAATCACCAAACGCCCTGAAACTTCGCGCGATCAGTGACGTGAAATGCCCCTGCGCCGAGGGCGCCCTGGGGCTCAGCCGAGCAGCGCACTGGCCAATTTGACCCACGGCGCGAGGGTCACCAGCGAGCCGATGAGGGTGAGGGCCACCGAGGCCGTGGCGACCTCTTCGTCACAGCCGAGTTGCACCGCGAGGAGCGAGGCCACCAAGGCGGTCGGCATCGCAGACTGGAGCACCGCCACCACCCCCGGCGCGCCGCGCACGCCGAGCCCGAGGGCCGTCACGAGGGCCAGCGCGGGGGCGAGTCCGAGGCGCAGCGCCGTCACCACCGCGGCCTCGCGCCATCGCGCGCGGAGCACCGAGAGGTCGAGGCGGAGGCCGAGGGCCAGAAAGACCAGCGGGCTCGTGCAGGCGCCCACTCGTTCGAGGGTGTAGAGCATCACCGAGGGCGCGGTGAGCGAGGCGAGGTTGGCCGCTACGCCGACCACCAGCGCGAGCGAGGCGGGGCGCACGAGGGCCGCGGCGAGGGCGCGGAGGCCCGTCTCGGGGCCCGTATGCGAGGCCGTGCCGAAGCGCGCGGCGAGGGCGGCGCCGAGGGTCCAGAGGAGGGTGGTGGTGTTCCACGTGTCGACGACGAGGGCCGATTGGGCGGCCACGGTGTCACCTTGGAAGAGCCCTCGTACCAACGGAAAGCCCAGAAACGCCGTGTTGCTGAAGCCCACCGTCAGCAGCCCCGCGCCCATCACCGCCCGCGACCACCCGAGCGCGCGCCCCACCACCCAGAGCGCCCCGAGCACCCCCAACTGCGCCGCTGTGGCGGGCCCCAGCGCCGCCAGCGTGCTCGCCCGCAAGCGCCCCCGCAAGAGCACATCGAGGGTCAACGCAGGCAGCGTCAGATCGAGCACCAGCGTCGTCAACACCGACGCCGCGTCGGCCCGCGACACCGCCCCGAGGCGCCCCCCGAGCCAGCGCCCCGCGAGCACCACGAAGACCATCAGCACCAGCGTCGCGGTCATCGCGTGCCGCGCAGGTCGAGGTAGTAGACATACCCCACCGCGAAGGCCACGCAGGCCACCACACAGGCCGCGACGAGCCCCCCGAGCACCAGGGCGATCTTCGCCCCCGAGGGCGGCGGGTGAAGCTCTGAGCTGCCGCGCACGACCCGCATCTCGGGTGCGGCCCTTTCGCCCACTTCGCCCTGCGTTTCTGCCTCGCGCTGCGTCTCGTGCATGGGTACGGCTCTCTACTCCTCCATGCACGGCACCACAACCCTGCGACGCTGACGCCGCCGCGGCCTCGGCGCCCCGTTGCGGCGACCCCGACGCATGATGAATTCGCTTGTAGCACCGATGATTTGTGCTCATTTTGGCTTCAGCTTTTTCACCCGCGCAAGGTGTCTCTGGCCTGACGGCACGACGGCACCGCGCCAGCATCACCGTGAGGGTCGCCATGCGCGCCGTCGCCATCGCTTGCTTTCTCTCGTTGGGCATCGTTTCTGGGTGTTCGGGCGTCGCTGACAAGGCTCCGGGGGCGCCCGATGCCGCGCCGCCAGAGCCCGCGCCGCCGGTGGTCGAGATGCGCGAAGAGCGCCCGGTGGCGGTGCCCGCGGCGGCGTCGGGGCTCCAGGTGGTCGACCTCCGGGGCGAGCTCGCGACCTCGCCGCGGCCCTTCGCGCGTTGGGCGCCCGAGGTCGCCATCGACGACGCCAACGAGGCGCTGGCCACGCGCTGCGCGGGCGGCGCGGGCTCGCTGCACGCCACCGACCGCCCCGAGGGCGAGAACTTCGAGGCCTGGCAGACGCGGGTGCGCGCCTACGTCGCGTGCGTCTTGGGCGTGGCGGGCCGGGCCTCGCGCCCCCTCGACCTTCAGGTGGTGACGGCCAGCCGCGCGACCTCTCGGCTCACCCGGGTCGAGATCACCTACAACGCGTTTGACAGCTTTCAGGGCGTGCCGCAGCGCGTGCCGGCGACCCTCTACCTGCCCGACGCCGCGGGGCCCGTGCCCGCGGTGGTGATCTATCACGGCCACGGCGAGGGCCGCATCATGCTCACCGACCGCCCTGGTTCGGCTGAGAACGTGCTCGCGTACCGGGTCGCCCAAGACCTCGGCTACGTCGTCTTGGCGCCCGACACCCGGAGCTTCGGCGCGTTTCAGCTCCAGGCCCACGACGCGTACTGGCGCGGCCTCGACCCCAGCGTCGACGGGGGCTTCATGGGCGCCCTGGCGCGCGACGGGCTGCAAGACATGAGCCTCTTGGAGTCGCTCCCCGCGGTCGACAGCGGGCGGATGGGCGTCGCGGGGCTGTCGATGGGCGCGTGGCGGGCGATTCAGCTTGGGGTGGTGCACCCGAGCCTGCGGGCGGTGGTCGCGACGGGGCTCTACGTGCCCTTCAGGTACCTCTTCTCGAACGAGCACGACGGGTGCCAGCACCTCCCCGCCCTCGCCGCGCGCCTCTCGATGGAAGACCTCGGCGCCACCCTCAGCGCCAACAGCTTCTTCGCGCAGTGGGGCGCCAACGATTACTTCTACGGCGCCCACGACGCGGCGGGCGCCCTCGCCCGCACCCGGGCGCTGATCCCCTCGGCCGACCTCACCGAGGCCCTCACCGATGAGCTCAACCCCGGCGTGGGGCATCAGTTCATCGCCGAGTCGATCGAGCGGTACCTCACGGCGAAGCTCGGGCGCGGGGCCTGGGCGCCGGGGGGCTAAAAGCGGGCCGTTCGTTCGGCGAGGGGCGCGAAGGGTGGTAGCGTGACGGGGCGGGGGCGATCCGCGGCGTGCGCGTCGGGCGCAGCGTGACATCGGCGCCCCCACAGGCAACAACGCTCATGAACGGCTTCGCACAACAGCCCTGTCGCAACTGTGGCACCACCGTGTGGATCGCCACCAACACGGGCACCGGCTTCTGCCCCCAGTGTCACACCCCCAACACCCTCGCCGCCGGGCCCCAGGCGCCCTCGCAGGCGGCGGCCCAGCAGAGCCTCGGCGTCGCCGCCACCATGGCCATGGAGGCCCCGCCGGGCGGGTGGGGTTCGGTGGCCCAGGCGCAGCCCCAGAGCCCGCCGCCGGCGCAGTTTCCGTATCAAGGCGCCCCTTCGAACCAGGGCTTCGGGAGCCAGCCCGGGGCCCCCGCCTGGGGCCAGCCCAATGCTGCACCGCAACAAGCCTCGCAGCCTTCGTTTGGCGGCGCTCCGCAGTCTGGCGCGGCGCCCTTTGGTGCACCGCAGCAACCGCAATGGGGCGCGCCTCCGCAGGGGCAGCCTCCCTTCGGCGGGGCTCCGCAACAGGGTGCGGCGCCGTTTGGGGCTCCGCAGTCTGGCGCGGCGCCCTTTGGTGCGCCGCAACAACCGCAGTGGGGCGCACCGCAGCAAAACCCTTACGGGCAAGGTCAACCGCCCTTTGGTGCGGCGCAACAGAACCCGTACCCGCAGGGGGCCCCGGCGATGTTTCCGCCGTCGCGGCCTTCGGGCGGCGTGGGGCTCGCGTTGGGCGCGCGGATCGCGGCCGGGGTCGTGCTCGCGCTGGTGGTGGGCTTCGCCAAATTCGCGGCCCGCGGCGGGGGCTCAGGCTTTCAGAGCTGCGGCCGCAACAGCCTCGGGCACTACGACATCACCGCGGGCGCGGCCGACCCGGCGAAGATGTACGACGCCGCCCAGCAGATCGCGCGGCGCTGGCAGAGCGACGCGGTGCTCCACTCGATCATCGTGCACGGCCTCAAGGCCGACGGCACCATCGACCTCAGCGCCAACTCGAACGCGGTGACCTATGAGTTCTTCTCGCCGCGGCGGGTTTCGAGCTACCTCGAGCGCGAGCGCCGCGACTCGATCAAGAAGATCACCTTCACGAGCTCGGGCATCACCCACGCCACCATCTGGGGCGTGCGCGAGCGGGTGCAGAACCCGGTCTCGCTGCCGAACCCGATGTGCACCCTCTCGCAGCTCGGCCGCACCCTCGCGGCGCAGGGCGTGACGGGGCCCAACGGCCTTCAGGTGAACTACTCGATCACCGACAGCAATTTCGTGAACGGCGCCCTCGCCTGGCACGTTCTGTCGAGCAGCCCCGCGTACAACCGCTGGTACGACGCGGGCACCTGCACGCCCATCCGGATCGTGCAGTGAGCGCGTAGCGCCGCTCAGACCCGACGCCACCACGGGTCGAGGGCCCGCACCCGCGCGGCCCGGAGCGGCGCATCGCCGAGCTCCCAAGCCTCACCGATCTGCGGCGCGATCAACGGGAGCCCCTCGTCGCGCGCGAAGCCTTCGAGGGTCAGCATCGGCTCGTCCCAAGCGTGGAGCGCGAGGTCGAAGGTGCTCCAATGAATGGGCAGGAGCGGCGCGTCGCCGAGCTGGCGCTGGGCCTCGCGGGCCTGAAAGGGCCCGAGGTGGATCTCTCCCCAGAGCGGGTGCCAGGCCCCCACCTCAAGCATGATGAGGTCGAAGGGCCCGGCCTTGCGCGCGGTCTCGGCGAAGCTCGGTTCGAGCCCGGTGTCGCCCGAGAAGAAGACCCGATGGGTCGGCCCGGCGATCACGTAGCTGCCCCAGAGGGTCTTGTTGCGGTCGAGCGCACCGCGCCCCGAGAAGTGCTGGGCGGCGAACATCTCGATCGACGCGCGCTTGTCTTCGAGCTCGAAGCGCTCGCCCCAGTGGAGCTCGACGATCACCGCGGGGTCGATGCCGAAGCGCTCAAGGTGCGCCCCCACCCCGAGGGCCGTGACAAAGCGCGCCTGGGGCTGGAGCCGGTGCAGCGTGCGTACGGCCGCCGCGTCGAGGTGGTCGTAGTGGTCGTGGCTGACCAGCACCACGTCGAGCGGAGGCAGCGCCGCCAAGGTCACCGGCGGCGGGTGAAAGCGCTTCGGGCCCGCCCACTGGACGGGCGAGGCGCGCAGGGCCCAGACCGGGTCGGTGAGCACCCGCAGGCCGTCGATTTCGAGCAAGACCGTCGAGTGGCCGAGCCAGGTCGCCCGGAGCCCCGAGCGCACCGCGTCGCGCCACGCCCCCAACGGGTCGCGCATGGGCAGGGCCCGCGGCGGCACGCGCTTGCCCCGGTCGCGCATCAGCTCGCGGGTGACCGCGAGGTTCTCAGGCAGCCGCAGCACGATGTTGGCCCCCGGGTTGCGGAAGCGGCCGTCGACCAGGAGGGGCGAGCGGGCGATGCGCTCGGCCCGAAGCTCACCCGACGCAGAGGTGCAGAGACCCTTTGAGGTTGTCACGGTTGGTGAGTGTTGTGTCGTGCGACACCCGCGCGCAATGGGCACGCACCGCGCGGGGCGGGTGGTGATTGACAGGGGCGCTGGCGCGCTTTATCGGGTTCGCGACCCTCACCAAGGCGAAGGCAGACCCACGATGGATTCGGCAACCGAGACGCGCATTCGGCAGTTGATTGATGGCAACAAGGTGATGCTCTTCATGAAGGGCACGCGGCACTTTCCGCAGTGCGGCTTCTCGGGCGCGGTGATTCAGTGCTTGAACAGCGTGGGCGCCCGGTACGAGACCTTCAATGTGCTCTCAGACCCTGCCATCCGCGAGGGCGTCAAAGAGTTCGCCCAGTGGCCCACCATCCCCCAGCTGTACATCAACGGGCAGTTCGTCGGCGGCTGCGACATCGTGCGCGAGCTCACCGCCAAGGGCGAGCTCAGTCAGCTCGTGCGCGACGCCGACCCGGCCTGAGCCGAGACGCCATGCGCGGGGCCCTCGCTGTGCTCTTTCTCAGCGCCGCGGCGTGCCGTCGGCCGGCCCCCGCGCCGCGGGTGTTCACCTCGCGGGTCGCCTATGCGCCCTTGGTCGAGGCCCTCCACGCCGCCGGTCAGCGCGAGTCAGACATCATCACGGTGACCCAGGCCTCGCAGCTCACGGCGCTCACGCCCGACCGTCGCTACAAATTCTGTCTCACCGCGCAGGGCGCCTTTCGCCTGAGCCCCCTCGCCGCAGACACGAGGCCGAACGAATTCGTGCACCCGATCTTGGCCGACGGCGCGCCCGTGCTGACCGCCGGGGCGCTGTCGATTTCGATGCAAAATGGGGTACTTACGAGCGTGACCCTCGACCCCGAGAGCCGGGCGTACTGCACCGACCTCGGGAGCCTCTCGGCGGCGGTGGCGGCGCTGAGGCAGCGGGGCGTCGCCCCCGAGGTGCTGCACGCCGCGCCGCGGGCCTACGACTGTTACGCCGCGCCCTCGCGGTGAGACTCACGGGCTGAAGGTCTCGTCGGCCATGACGCCCATCCAGAAGGCCCGCACGTCGTCGAGGGTCGCGAGGCGCGAGGCCGGGGGCAGCGCGTCGAGCAGGGTCTGGCCGTAGCGGCGCGTAAGCAGCCGTCGGTCGAGGATGGCCACGATGCCCGCGTCGCGCCGGGTTCGCACGAGGCGGCCGAAGCCCTGCTTGAGCGTGAGCGCCGCGGTGGGGAGCTGAAAATCGTCGAAGGCGTCGCGGCCCTCGGCCGTGAGGCGCGCGATGCGGGCCGAGGTCACCGGGTCGTTGGGGGCCTCGAAGGGGAGCTTGTCCATGATGACGAGGCGCAGGGCGTGGCCGGGCACGTCGACGCCCTCCCAGAAGCTCGACGTGGCGAAGAGCACGGCGTTGCCCGCGGCGCGAAACCGCTCCAAGAGCGCGCGCTTCGGGGCCTGACCCTGCACGAAGGTCGGGTACCGCCACACCCCGTGGAGCTGGTCGTGCAGCGTGCGCATCATGCGAACGCTCGTACAAAGCACGAAGGCGCCGCCCGCGGTGAGGGCCACGAGGCGCTCGATCTCGTCGGCGGCGGCGTCGACCCACCCGGGTTCGCGCGGCTCGGGGATCTTCTTCGGGATGTAGAGCCCCGCTTGGGCGCTGAAATCGAAGGGCGACGGCAGGGTGAGCTCGTGCGCGTCGTCGGGCACCCCGAGGCGCTGCCGCACGAACGAGAAATCGCCCCCGGCCGACATCGTCGCCGAGGTCATGATCACGGCGCCGCGGCGGCTCCAGAGACGCTCTTTCAAGAGCGGGCCGATCTCGACCGGCGAGGCCCCGATGGCGCCCCCGCCGCGGGCCTCGGGCTCGGCGAACGCGACGTGGGTGCGCGAGTCGAGCTGCATCACATGCCCGAGCCCGTCGAGCAGCGTGGCCGTGCGGCGCGCCACCGAGAGGAGCATGTCGTTGGTGCCCACAAAATCGCGGAGGTGACCCTGGAGCTCTTCGAGGCCCTCGCGCAGCTGCTCGCTCCCGGCGCTGTACTCGGGGCTCACGTTCTGCGCGGTGAGGAGCACCCGCCCGCCGCCGAAGCTCGCGCGGGGCAGCGCGGTGAACATTCGCAGCGCCCCCGACGAGACGCTCACGAGGGTGCGCACCAGGGCGTTCTCGCGCGAGCGGTCGACGAAGAAGCCCGACGCCCGCAGCGCCCGGTCGGCGTCGCGCACCAGGGTCTCGATGCGCGCCCGGGTCAGGCGCACCCCGAAGAACTCGGTGGCCACGTCTTCGAGGGCGTGGGCCTCGTCGAAGATCACCGCGTCGTAGTCGGGCAGGGCCTGCGCGCCCGAGCTCCCGCCCCGCAGCGCGAGGTCGGCGCAGAACAGATGGTGGTTGGTGACGATGATCTGCGAGGCCTCGGCGGCGCGCTTCATCTTGGTGACGAAGCACTGGTCGTAGAAGCGACATTTCGCGCCGATGCGGGTCTCGCTGCTGCTCAAGACCTCGCGCCAGATGGGGGCGTCGTCGGCGATGGTGTCGAGCTCGGCGCGGTCGCCGGTCTCGGTCTCGTCGACCCATGCGAGCACCCGGTCGAGCCCCGAGACGGGCGCCATCGCGCCGGTCGCGACGCCCTGTCGAAACTCCTCAAGACGGCGCAAACAGACGTAGTTCGACAGCCCCTTCACGAGGGTCACGTCGGGGTGCAACCCCAGGCGACGCACCGTCGGGATGTCTTTCTCCATCAGCTGCTCGCCGAGGGCCTTGGTGGCCGTCGAGACCACCACCCGCAGCGCGCTCGCCGCCGCGGGAATGAGGTACGCCAACGACTTGCCCGTGCCCGTGCCCGCCTCGACCAGGAGCGCCCCGCCGCGCTGCAGCGTCGCCTCGACCGAGGCGCTCATCGCCACCTGCTCAGCGCGCGGCTCAAACCCCGGGAGCGCCTGCCCGAGCGCCCCGCCCTGATCAAGATAATCGCGCACCGACATCGTGGTTCGATCGCCGGTGTACCACCCCTCTGCCCCTCGCGCGACGCCTCTCGCGCCCCTTCAACAGCCATGATTGACAGAATACGTCACAACCCTTTTGGGGGCCCGCGCTGGGGCCCGGGTGACCCTCCGCAGCGTCGGCCGGTGCGGCGCTCGCTTGGGGGTTGTGAAGGGTGCGTGGGCGCGCGGCGGCCGTGCTACGACCCGCCCACCATGGCGTTGAGCTTCGACAATCGGTACGTGCAGCTCCCGGGTCGCTTCTACGAGCGCGTGTTGCCGACGCCGGTGAGCGGCCCGCGCTGGCTCGCGCGCAACCACGACCTCGGGCGCGAGCTCGGTCTCGACGACGAGGCCTTCGCCTCCGAGGCGACGCTGAAGGCGCTGGCGGGCAACGGGCTCTTGCCGGGCTCGGAGCCCATCGCGCTGGCCTACGCGGGGCATCAATTTGGCGGCTTCGTGCCGCGGCTCGGTGACGGGCGCGCGATCCTTCTGGGCGAGGTGCGCGGGCCTTCGGGGGCGCGGGTCGACGTGCAGCTGAAGGGCGCGGGGCCGACGCCGTTTTCGCGCGGCGGCGACGGGCGCGCGGCGCTCGGGCCTGTGTTGCGAGAATTTCTGGTGAGCGAGGCGATGCACGCGCTCGGCGTGCCGACGACCCGGGCCCTGGCGGCGGTGGCTACGGGCGAGCGGGTGTACCGTGACCGGGCCCTCGCGGGCGCGGTGCTCACGCGGGTCGCGACGAGTCACCTTCGGGTCGGCACATTCGCGTATTTTGCAGCGCGACGCGACGATGACGCGCTCGCGCGGCTGGTCGACCTCGGCCTCGAACGGCACGCCCCCGCGGCGCGGCACGGAGACGGCCCCGCGGCCCTTCGGCTCTTCGACGCGGTGCTCGAAGGCCAGGCGAAGCTCATCGCGGCGTGGATGTCGTTCGGCTTCGTGCACGGCGTGATGAACACCGACAACTGCGCCATCTCGGGCGAGACCCTCGACTACGGGCCCTGCGCGTTTCTCGATGATTACATCCCGAGTCGGCACTTCAGCGCCATCGACCACCAGGGCCGTTACCGCTACGAGAACCAACCCCGCATCGGGAGCTGGAACCTCGCCCGCTTCGCCGAGACGCTCCTGCCCCTCGTCGGCGAGGGCGACGAGGCCGTAAAAGCGCTGCAACCGCGGCTCGAACAGTTCTCGACGCGCTTTGAAGACCATTTTACGCGGCGCCTCGCCACCAAGCTGGGGCTCACCGGCGTCGACGACGCGCTCGTCGACCTGGCCAGCGAGCTCCTCGCGATGATGACCGACGGGCGGAGCGACTTCACCCTCACCTTTCGCGCGCTCTACGAACACGCCGCGGGTCTGGGCGCAGGGCTCTCGGCACACTTCGCCGACGCGCCGCGCTTCGAGGCGTGGCAGCGGCGATGGCGTGCGGCCTTCGACAACGACGCCGCCCCGCGGGCCGAGCGGGTCGAGGCCATGCGACGCGCGAACCCCCGCTTCATCGCGAGAAATCACCGCGTCGAGGAGGCCCTCAGCCACGCCGAAGAGGGCAACCTCGGGCCCTTCGAGCGCCTCGCGGCGGTGCTCGCGCGCCCCTTCGACGACCAGCCCGAGCACGACGACCTCGCCGCGCCGCCGGGGTCAGAGCAAGACGAACACCGCACCTTCTGCGGCACCTGAGCCGACCCTCGGCCCGAGCGCCCAAACGGCGTTTGCACGGCCGCCCGCACGCCACACCCTGCACAGCGCGCGGCGCATCCGAGCCACAGGGCACTCTGGCGCGTCGATTCAAAGCTTTGCACATGCCCTGAGGCGCGCTGCGGCGCCTGGTCCGATGCCCCCAGGAGCGCGCGCCAGCACCCGCTTTGGCTGTGAAGATCCATGAATTTTAACCGATGCCTGCGCGACGAGGGGCGCGCCCGGCTGCGCCTCAGGCGCCCGCAGACTCTGCCGTTGGTGAGGGCATGAGGTGGAGCTTGGTTCGACAGTTTATCAATATTTTTGGGCCTCTCACACTGAGGCGCGCAGACCGCACAGATGTGATCGCAGTGAATTGCCCCGTTGTAGCCTTGCTCTGAGGGCGCTGCGCGGTGACAATCGCGCGATCAGGTCACCGCCGCAGGTCGGTTCGATCTCTTCGGGCCGTCTTCGGTGTCGGGTCTGTGGTGCGCGAGCGCCGATCGGGCGTGGCACCGCGGGTCGTTCTCTGCGACCCGAAGCCGTTGCGAGTTGACCTAAAGCGGCCGCAATGTCTCTCGTCTTTTCTCCCCAACTTCACCCGGCGCCCGTCGCCTGCCCCGCACCTTAACGACCGCACTCTTGGAGCGTATCACTGTGAAAACACGAACAAAATGGCTATGGATGCTCTCGACCATGGCCCTCGCGGCCTGTGCGAGCGACCCGATCGCGAGCGGCGACACCGACGCGGGCGCTGACAGCGCCGTCGACGTGACCGTGAAGAACGACGTCGTGGGCGCCGACCGCACCCGGGTCGATGTGGTCGCGACCGACGGCGGCATCATCACCGACGTCGTCGACGCGGGGCCGACCGAAGACGTCGGCGCCGACGCGGGCAGCACCGAAGACGTCGCCGCCGACGCGGGCAGCACCGAAGACGCAGGCAGCACCGAAGACGTCGCCGCAGACACGGGCAGCGCCGAAGACGCGGGCGGCACCCAAGACGCCACCACCGGTGACGCGGGCGGCACCCAAGACGCCACCACCGGCGACGCGGGCGGCACCCAAGACGCCGTCGTCGGTGACGCGGGCGGCACCCAAGACGCCGTCGTCGGTGACACCGGCAGCACCCAAGACGCCACCACCGGCGACGCGGGCGTGACCGCCCCGGCGAACGACCTTCCGGCCAACGCCTTGACGCTCAACATCGCCACGCCCTTGGTGACGGTGATGGGCAGCACCGTGGGCTCAACCCATCAGGGCACCTGCGGCGCGGCGGGCGAGGTCTATTACCGCTTTACCCTCACCCAGCGCGAGATCGTGTGGGTGAACACCTTCGGCTCGGCCTACGACACCACCGTGGCCATCACCGACGCGATGGGCACCCAGCTCACCGGCGCGTGCAGCGACGACTCATCGTGCGGCGGGCTCCAGAGCGACTACGTCACGGTGCTCAACGCGGGCACGTACCTCGTGGCGGTGGGCGGTTTCAGCAGCAACGTCGGCGCCTTCGCGCTCAACTTCAACCACCTTCCGGCGGGCAACGGCCCGGCGACACAGGTGACCAACACCGCCGCGGGCACGCGCACGTACACCGGCACCACGGCGGGCACGGGCACCGTGGCGCAGTCGTGCGGCACCGGCGCCGGGCCCGAGAACGCGTACTACTTCCGTACATGTCCGGCCGCTCAGACGGTGAATTTGAGCGCCTCGCTCTGCGGCGGCGCGGCCTTCGACACGGTGATCGAGCAGCGCAGCACCAACCGCACCGCGGTGGCCTGCAACGACGACAGCACTGGCTGCGGCACCCGCTCACGCGCGTCGAGCGCGCTCACCGCGGGGGCGGGCCTTCACGCGGTCTACGTCGACGGGTACGGCAGCACCGCGGCCGGGGCCTACAGCCTCGCGCTCTCGTTCGGCGACTGCGCCTCGGGCGAAGCCCTCTGCGGCACCGGGTGCGCGAACACGCAGACGAGCCTCGCCAACTGCGGCGCCTGCGGCACGGTCTGCATGCCCGCCAACGCGACGCCCGTGTGCACGAGCGGCGCTTGCGGCATCGGCGCCTGCAACACCGGCTTCGGCAACTGCGACATGAGCGCGACCAACGGATGCGAGGTCAACCTCAGCAACACCGTGGCCAACTGCGGCGCCTGCGGCACGGTCTGTAGCGCGGCCAACGCCACGCCGGTGTGCACGAACGGCGCCTGCGGCATCGGCACCTGCAACATGGGCTTCGCCAACTGCGACACGAACGCGGCCAACGGCTGCGAGGTCAACACCCTCACCGACCGGCTCAACTGCGGCGGCTGCGGCACCGCGTGCAACACGGGCTTCAACTGCATCGCGGGCGTGTGTTCGCAGGGCGCTCCGGCGAACGACCTCCCGGCCAACGCCACGATGCTGACCCTCAGCACGCCCTTGGTGACGGTCATGGGCAGCACCGCGGGCGCGACGGTGCAGGGCACCTGCGGCGGGGGCGGCGAGGTCTACTACCGCTTCACGCTCGCCCAGCGCGAGATCGTGTGGGTGAACACCTTCGGCTCGGCCTACGACACCACCGTGGCCATCACCGACAACGCGGGCGTGACCCTCACCGGCGCCTGCAACGACGACTCGGGCTGCGGCGGCACCACCAGCGACAACGCCCAGGTGCTCAACGCGGGCACCTACCTCGTCGCGGTCGGCGGGTACTCGGGCACCGGCGCCTTCACGCTCAACGTGCATCACCTCCCGGCGGGCAACGGCGCGCCGCAGCTCCTCACGGGTTCGGCCTCGGGGGTCCGCACCCTCACCGGCACGACCTCGGGCACCGGCACCGTGGCGCAGTCGTGCGGCGGCTCGGGCGCTGGCCCTGAGAACGCGCACTGGTTCGCCACCTGCCCGAGCTTCATGGCCACGACCTTCTCGGCTTCGAGCTGCGGCGGCGCGGCCTTCGACACGGTGATCGAGCAGCGCAGCACCAACCGCACCGCGGCGGTCTGCAACGACGACGGCACCGGCTGCGGCGGCCGCTCGCGCGCTGCGGGCACCCTCTCAGCCGGGGCGGGCCTGCACGCGGTCTACCTCGACGGGTACGGCAGCACCGCGGCCGGGGCCTACAGCCTCGCGCTCTCGTTCGGCGACTGCGCCACGGGCCAGACGCTCTGCGCGGCGGGGTGCGTGAACATGCTCGCCGACAACAACAACTGCGGCGCCTGCGGCACCGTGTGCGGCACCGGCACGAGCTGCGTCAACGGCACCTGCGCGGCGCCGATGACCGCCGCCGATCTGCCCGCCAACGCCAACCCCATCGACCTCGCGCAGCCCTCGGTGACCCTCAGCGGCACGACCGCGGGCGCGACCCGGCAGGGCACCTGCGGCTCGGGCGGTGACGTGTTCTATCGCTTCACCCTGACCCGCCGCGAGGTCGTGTACGTCAACACCTTCGGCTCGGCCTACGACACCACCGTGGCCATCGCCGACTCGGCCGGGGCGGCCCTGAGCGGCGCCTGCGCCGACGACTCGTGCGGCGGCACCGCGAGCGGCGTGGTGCGTGTGCTCGACCCGGGCACCTACCTCATCGGGGTGGGCGGCTACTCGGGCACGGGCAACTACACGCTCAACATCCACCACCTCCCGACGGGCGTCGGCACGCCGGTCGAGGTCACCGACCTCAGCGCAGGCACCCGCACGTTTACGGGTACCACCGCGGGCACCGGCACCCTCAGCCAGTCGTGCTCGTCGGCCTCGGGCCCCGAGACGCTGTACTACTTCGCCACCTGCCCCGCCGCGACGATGCGCACCATCGCCGCCAGCAACTGCACCGACGGCCAAACCTGGGACAGCGTCATCAGCCAGGTCAGCACCAACCGCACGACCGCGGTGTGCAGCGACGACGGCACGGGCTGCAACCTCCGCTCGAACGCCTCGGGCTCGCTCAGCGCGGGCGCGGCCCTTCACGGCGTCTACGTCGACGGGTACTCGGGCGCTGCGGGCGCCTACACCCTCGGCGTGACCTTCGGCCCCTGAGCCCCTGAGCGCTTGATCGCGGCCCCGGCGACCCGTCGGGGCTCCCCGCTCCCTCTCCCTCGTCACCCCCTCCGCACCCGCGGCACATAGCGCGTTCTCGCTGCGTGCGCGGGCCGCTTCGGGTATCGTCTCGGGCGATGAAGCGCCGCCTCGGCTGGGTCGTCCTCTGGCTCCTCGGATGCGGCGAATTCTCTAATGTTTCAGAGCCTTTAGACGCTGGCATCGAAGCCCTCGACGCCCCCCCCGAGGCGGGCGCCCTCGACGTCACGGTGACGCGCGACGGGGGCTCCGGCGGCGACGCGGGCGATGGCGGGCGCGACGCCGCCGTTGACGCCGTCGACACCGACCGCGGAGCCTCCGGAGACGCGGGCCCGAGCGACCCTTGCGCGGCGGCCGATCAGGGCGACGGGGTGTACTGCGCGGCCTCGTTGGGGCTGCCTCCGAGCGACGTGCTCTACACCTGCGTCGGGCGCGCGCGCACGGCGACGGTGCGCTGCGAGGCGGGCTGTGCGGCGCGGCCTCCGGGGGTGCCCGACGGCTGCAACCCGGCCCCGAGCGCTGACCCCTGCGCGGGCGCTTCGCTCGGCAACGGCGGTTACTGCGGCAGCTCGCTCGGCGCGGGCGACCCGAACACCCTCTACGACTGCCAGAGCCGCGTCACCGCGCGGGCCACGGCCTGCCCCCACGGGTGCACGATGCAGCCTCCCGGGGTGCCTGACCGATGCGCCGCCCCGCCCACGAGCGACCCTTGCGCGCGGGCCACATCGGGCAACGGCGCGTACTGCGCGGCCTCGCTCGGCGCGGGCGACCCGAACACCCTCTACGACTGCCAGAACCGCGTCACCGCGGGCGCCACCCGCTGCCCCTACGGCTGCACGGTGCAGCCCCCCGGCGTGCCCGACCGATGCGCCGCGGCGCCCTCGACGGGCGGGGGGTTTCGCTTGCCCTTCGCGTGCGGCAGCCGCGTCACCGTCACCCAGGGCAACAACACGAGCTTCAGCCACAACGGCACCCAGTCTTGGGCCTACGACTTCGGCGTCGGCCGCGGCACCCCCGTGTTGGCCATCGAGGCCGGCACGGTGCGCCGCACCTCAAGCGCCGTCACCCCCGGCTCGCCCTGTTGGAACGGCGGCGGTTCGAGCTGCGCCAACACCGTCAACTACGTCGTCATCGAGCACGACGACGGCACGAGCGCGCTCTACCTCCACCTCGACGCCGCCGAGGCCGCCGTCGGCGCGCGGGTCACCCGCGGTCAGCGCATCGCCCGCTCAGGCAACACGGGCTGGTCGACGGGCCCGCACCTTCACCTTCAACGCCAGGGGCGCTGCGCGAGCTGGTTCTGCGCGAGCGTGTCGCTCACCTTCGGCGACGTCGGGATGCCCCGCTCGGGGGCCACCGTCACCTCTGGCAACTGCATGTAATCACAATGTTTTATGGCATCTCCGTGAGGAGCGCCTCGGCCCTCACGAGGGGCGGCCAGGTCTCGTCGTGGCCGGCCTCGCGTTTACGCCGAGCCCACGCCCGCAGCACCCTCGCGGTTTCGGCGTCTTTGACCCGCGCGAGACCGTCGAGGCACGCGTCGACGGCGCCGTTGCCGAAGGCCAGGGCGGCCTCGAAGATCCACACCTCGTCTGCGGTGGCGACCCGCGAGAGGAGCTTCAAAATCTGTGGATCTTGCACGTTGATGTGACCCTCGATGAGGGTGACAAAGCCCGTCAAGACCGCGCGCCAGCTCGGGTCGAGGGTGAGCCGCTCGGCAGGGTACGCGGCCGCGCAGCCGAGCGAGAGATGGCCAAAGAGCGGCTTCAGCACGTCTGACCAGGCGGGGTCGAGCGAGGCGGTGGCGCCGAGGCCGATGAGGGCGCCCATGCTGCGCCACATCGCGGGCTCCTTCGCGGCCGCGGGCATCGCCAGGAGCTCGCGGAGCCGCCCGAGGGTGGCATCGGGGTCGAGGGCCATGCTGGCCCGGGTCGCGTACCCGAAGGCGTGAATCGTGTCTGCGCGCGGCGGCGCGTCGAACAGGGTGACGATCTGCGACAAGAGCGCGCGGTCGACGACGGGGGCGTCATCGATGACGGCCCGCGCGATCTCACACTGCGCCCTGAGCGCGGCCCCGCCGAAGGCCGCGGCCAGCTGCGCCACCCGGGGCGGAGAGAACCGGGCCGCGCGGCACGCGTAGAAGAGGCCCCAGGCGCGCACCGACTGGGCCTTCGCGGCGGTGTTGTAACTTCGCTTGTAGGCGCGCTTTTCGGCCGGGTCGAGGCGCTGCACGAGGGCCTCGTCCCAGAGGGCCTCGCCGGGGTCGTAGACGGCGGGGTCGGCGAGGTAGGGTTCGAGCCGCGCGAAGACCTCGTCGTCGGGAGCTTCGAGCGAGGCCAGGAGGGTCGCGTCGACGCCGCCGCGGGTCAGGAGCGCGATGAGCGGGTCGCGGGCTGCGAGCTTGCGCGTCGCCAGGCTGAGGGGCGGCGGCAGTCGGTGATGATACTGGGTGAGCGTCTTGGGCTTCTTCTCGGCGGCGGCCATCACCCCGAAGGCTACCCGAGTCGCGCAGACCGTCGAAGTTCCTGGCCGCGGTTCAGGGGGCGCGGCGGCGGGTCTTGTGGGCGCTCCAGCCGCTGAGCGCGATGAGCGCCGCGAGGGTGAGGCCCGACACCGCCGCCGCAGCGCCGTGCCCGCGGGGCGCGACCCAGAGCCAGATTTCGCTCCGCCCGCCGGGCACCGTGATGGCTTGAAAGAGCTCGTTTCCGCGCGCGATGGGCACCTCTCGACCGTTCACCCGCGCCCGCCAGAGCGGGTCAAAGCTCTCGCCCACGATGAGCCACCCCGGGCCCTCGCTCTCACACCGAAACCCGCGCTCGGCGTCGCGCCAATGCGTGAGCACGCAGCGCCCCGCGGTGCGCCGCGAAGGGCCCTCGACGGTGGCGTCGACACCCGGGCGAAAGCCCGCGCCCCGCGCCAAAGCCACCGCCTCGTCGCGCGAAGCCACCCCGTGGGCCGCCTGGGCGAGATAGAACCGCGGCGCCGCCCCATCGACCCGGTCGAGCCTGAGACCGAGCGGGCGCTCTTCGAGGGTGGGCGTAAAGCCCGCAAGCACGGGCTGTCGGCTCGGAAACACCGCGTAGTCGACGCCCCACCATCGGAGCAGCGCCCCCGGGCTCTCGGCCACCGCGTCTCGCAAACGGACGAAGCGCGTCGCGCGAAAGGCGTCGTAGCTGTCGAGGTGCGACACCCCCTCGTCGATGCCGACATTGGGCATCAGCGATTCGACGGCGCTGTACAGCTCTTGGGGGTCGCCCTCGACGTGCAAGAGCAGCGAGCGGAACACCCGAACGCCTTCGAGCGATTTGTGCCGCTGGAGGCTCATCGCGTCGACGAAGCTCGGGCGAAAATCAGCCTGGGCGCGCGAGCCCCAAAGCAAGAGCGGGAGGTTCGCCGCGGCGAGCTCGATCACCCAGAAGAGCGCCACGGCGTGAGCGGCCAAGGCCCGCGCGCTGCGACGCTGGAGCCCAAGCGCGACGGTGTACCCCAAGGCCGCGAGGGCGCTCGGGCCGAGGGCCGTCAAGAGCCGAGGGTGACCGCCCGCCCGCGCGACGAGGCAGCCCGCGAGAAGGGTCAGCGCGATCGACCCAACACCCAAGAGGTGACGCGCGCCCAAGGACGACCGACGCGAGAGGCCCTCGGAGGCCAACACCGTCAGCGAAAAGCTAAGCAAAAACAAATACTTCTCTGGCGCTCGGAACATCCGCAGGCCCGGCACGAGGCCGAAGAGCGCCGGGTACACCGGGCTGTGACGTCCCGCGGCCAAGACCAGGCTCACCAGGGCCAAGGCCCCCCAGCCCCACGCCCGGCGACCGAGCCCGCGGGCGCCCCACAGAGCCAAGGGCAAGAGCGCGAGGCCCTGGTAGGCGCTGAAGACCAAGGGGTAGAGGGTCTGACGGGCGCTCCGGGTGTAGAGTGCCGGGGCCTGCCAGCCCGCTTCGAGCGGCACCCCGAGGGCCGTCGGGCTCAGCCATTCGAGCACCCGCACCCACGGGAAGGAGAAGGTCTCAGCGTCGCGCAAGGTCACGCCCCCCGCCCGGTACGTGCGCGCCACGTCGAGCGCCGCCCAGAGCTGCGAGGCCGAGAGCATCGCCGTCGCGCCCACCGCGGCCCCGAGCGCCAGCGCCCGCCGCGCGCGCACCGCGCCGTCTTCGCAACGGCCGAGCGACGCGAGCCCCAAGAGCACCCCGAACACCGGCGCCTGCGGGTCTCCGGCGAAGAGCGAGGCGCTCAACGCGAAGGTCACCCCCAAGGCCGCCCGCACCCACGCCGCCCGCGACGCGCCCGGGCCGCACGAGGCGAGCGACACCAGCGCCCACGGGAGGTACGACACCCCCCAAAGGTAGGTGCCGTTCGAGCCCAACATCGTGAGCGCGCCACCCGAGAAGCCGAGGCTCACCGCGGCGGCGGCGGCGGTCACCGAGTCGGCGCCCTCGCGACGGAGGTAGACCCACATGCCCGTGACCAGCACCGCGAGGTGGGAGAGGTTGAAGAGGTCGCAGCCCAAGGCCCCGGGCACCGCCAAGAGCGCGTTCAGCGGGTCGAACACCCCCGGCTGGAGGAGCCCGTAGAGCGGCCGACCGGTGCCCCAACGGGCGCTCCACCACGGCCACTGCCCCGCGGTGAGGAGCCTCCAGACCTCGCGCTTCTGCGGGTACGAATACACCAGAAGATCGCGAAACCACATGGTTTTACCGAATACCAGGGGCAGCGCCAGGGTGACCAGCGCGGCGCCGAGCAGCCACAGCCCGCGGTCGCGAAGCCAGGGCGCTCGGTTGGGCGGGGCGTCGACCACGGGCCTTCGTACTCCCGGGGGCCGCGGAGCGACGGGTGAATTCGCGCGCTGGGGGCCTCTTTTGGGCGCACCCGCGGTCGGGCGGGGCGGCTCAGCGGGTGTCGGCGTTGTGGGCCGCGACGAGCCGGGCGACCCGCGCAGACACCGAGGCCCGGGTCTCGGCCCACGCCTCGGCTTCGAGGGCTTCGCCGTGCACGCCGTAGGGCTCCCAGGCGCCGTCTCGGGCCGCGTCGGGCTGGCGGGCCTTGAGGCGCTCGGGGAGGGCCGCGACGGCGCCGCAGAGGGCCGCTGCGACGGGGGTTCGGCCTTCGGAGAGGCACCACGCGACGACGTCCCACCCGTGGGCGGCGTGTTTGCCTTCGTCGGCGGCGAGGGTCTTGACCAGGTCGGCCGCGGCGGGGTCGGTGCAGCGCCGCGCGAGGCGTGCGAGCACCCGCGCCGAGACGCCCTCGTTGAGCGCGCCCTCGATGAGCGAATCGACCGCCAGGGTGGCCAGCGCGAGGCTCCGCACGCGGCTCCGACGCCCGCCCGCGGCCCCCTCGGGGAAGGGCGCCGGCCCCACGGCCTCGCCGTCGAGCTGGTGCGCGTGCGAGAAGCAGAGCGCCGCGTGCCGCACCTCATCGCGGGCGTCTTCTTGGGCCGCGTCGACGAGCCGCGCGGGCGCCCCGAGGGCCATGAGGTCGAGGGTGAGCCGGGCGAAGGCCGCCACCGAGGCGTGTTCGGTCTGGGCGTTGACCCGCCACTGCGCGGCCAGCGCGCGGCGGAGGGCCTCGGGCGCGTCGGGGCGCTGGGTCGGGGCGATCCATCCGGCGCTCGGGTGAAGCCTCGCGAGCACCTCGCGCCCGCGCTCTCGGAGCTGTCGCCCGCGCGAGAAGCTCATCGTCGCGACCCAACTGAGAAAGAGCCCCAAGAGGCCGAAGAGCAGCCCCACGGCGCCCAGGGCCACCGCCGCGACGCCCCGCCCCCGCCCCCCTTGCGGCCGCGGAAAGGCAGGCACCTCGCGCAACACCCGCAGGCCCCGACGGAGCCCCGCAGCCCCCAACCCGAGCGCCGCGACGGCGCCCGCCAGGAGCAGCCACGCGCCGTATCGAAAGAACGACCGTTCGAAATAGACCGTGAGCCCCACCGCCACGGGCATCGTCAGCACGGCCGCCACGCTGAAGCGCAGCGCCGCGGCGGCCCTCGGGTTCGGGGGAGTCGCGGCCATCGAAGGGTCGACCTGACGGTACGGGGGCGCGTCGTGGTTCATCATCCGAGAGGGTGACACCCTTCGCCGCCACGGGTTCTCAAAACAGGGCGTTCGCCGCGATTTTTGCGTTGTGGCGAGGCGCGTCGGAGTTTGCCAGACTCCGCGCGATGAACGGCGCTCCCTCTTGGCTCGGTGCCGCGCTCACGGGCTGGTTCGCGCTCTCGGCCTTGGTCTTTGGGGCGCTCTTGAAGATCACCGCCCCTTACGGTCGGCACACCGCGGCGGGGTGGGGGCCGCGCCTCGACGCGCGCCTCGGCTGGCTCGTGATGGAGGCCCCGGCGGTCTTGACCGTTCACTGGAGCTTCGCCAAAGGTCACCCCTTCGAGGCGCCCTCGGCCTGGCTCTTTCTCACGCTCTGGCTCGTGCATTACAGCTTTCGCGCGTTCATCCAGCCCTTTCTCTGGCGCGGCCGGCCCACGCCGATGCCTTGGGTGATCGTGGCCCTCGGGGCGCTCTTCAACGGCTTGAACGGCAGCCTGGTGGGCCACGGGCTCTTTGTGTGGCGCGGTCCCTTGGGCGACGGGTGGTTGAGCGACCCGCGGTGCGTGCTCGGGGTGCTGCTCTTCGTCGCGGGGCTCGCGGTCAATGTGCACGCCGACGAGGTGTTGAGGCGGCTCCGAGGGCCCAATGAGTCGGGCTACAAGGTGCCCCACGGGGGGCTCTATCGGTACATCTCGTGCCCAAACTATTTCGGCGAAATCGTCGAATGGTGGGGCTTCGCGCTCTGCACCTGGCACCCCGCCTCGCTCGCCTTCGCCGTATGGACCACCGCCAACCTCGCGCCCCGCGCGCTCGGTCACCACCGTTGGTACCGCGCGACCTTCCGCGACTACCCCGCAGGGCGTCGCGCGCTCGTGCCGGGGCTCTTTTGAGGGCCGCTCAGGGGCCGAGTCGCACCCGTCGACCCGCGAGGTCGAGCGCGGCGCCGGGCCGCGAAGGCACCCACCACACGCGCCCGCCCTCGCCCTCTCGGGCCACCCGGGCCTCGACCTGGGCGATGACCTCTCCGCGGGCGTCGCGCCATGTCGCGGTGTCGACGCCGTCGCCCTCGGGCAAGGTGCGCCACCGGTCGCGGGCCACCCATCGCAGCGCGCCGTCTTCGTCTTCGCCGACGAGCTCGGCCTCGACCCACGGCGCCGTGGCGCTGAGCAGGCTCGGGCCCGGACGCAGCGCGCTGGCCCGCGCGTAGAGCCCGCGCCAGGTGTGATCAGAGACCCACTGGGTGTTGCAATAGCCCATGAAGTCTGTGGCCATGGCGGGGTTGAAGAAGGTGTTCGTGCGGGGGTCCCACCCCCAGTCGCCGAGGCGGCCGTTGGGGTACGGGTAGGCGCGGTCGGTGCCCGTGGTGCCGCAGGGCGCGTGGGTGCGACCGTGGAGGTGCCCGAGCTCGTGGGCCAGGGTGCCCGCGCTCGCATCACCCGAGAAGCCCACCCCGCTGCCGACCCTGAGGTTGCTGTCGTTGACGCCGTTGACGACGTAGCTCTGCCCCGTCACGCACCCGCGGGCGCAGTACTCGGCGCGGCTCGCCCGGGGCGCCACGAGGCC
Organism: Myxococcales bacterium; assembly: GCA_016792845.1. Taxonomy (GTDB): domain Bacteria; phylum Myxococcota_A; class Polyangia; order Polyangiales; genus JAEUKH01. The sequence continues at coordinate 220,087 of JAEUKH010000031.1, forward strand.
GTAGTAGTACACATCGCCCGGAGGCGCCTCGCGCGAACGGAGCGCCGAGAGGGCGCCGTTGAGGCCGCTGAAATTGACATTCCCTGTCAGCGTCGTCGCGCCATAGTCGACGGGCGCGTGCACGGTGAGTTCGACCGTGGCGAGGGGGTACATGGCCGTCAGGAGCGCGCGGTACCGGGCGAGCTGCGCCTCGCTTGTGTCGGGCAAGCGGTTCGAGCCGTCGCCCGTCCACCGTACGGGCACGAGGGTCATTCGAAGCGCCAAGGGCGCCGCCACGAGGCCCACCGCCAGGCTCCCTCCGTCGCGCGGGAGCTGCGCCTCGGGCACCCCCGGCGGGCCGCCATTCTGCGCCGCCAGGAGCCGCACCGACACCGTGGCGCCCCGCACCATCCGCTCGGCCGGCACCCGAAACGCGAACACCCCCGCGGGCGCCCCGTCGCTCGACGGCCCCGCGATGGCCCGCACGTCTTGCTGTACCCACGGCGCCTCACCGGGCGCGCCCCACCCGAGCTCGGCCGCCACCCGCCTCGGCACAAAGCCCGGGCGGGGCCGCACGTACACCCGCACCAGCGCCGCGCGCCCCGTCAACACCGGCGCGTTGCGCCGCTCGACCGCGACCGCCGCCCCCTCGACCGCCAGCGGAACCCGCACCGCCTGAAACAACGCCACCCCGCTCACCTCGATGTCGCTCGCGAGGCCCGCGCTCACCCAAACGTCGGCCCCCGCCCCCGCATCGGGCACGCTTGGCACATCTTGCCGCAGTGGCACATCTTGCGCAGCCCCACGGTCAGCCCGCGGCCCCGCGTCAAAGCCCGCGTCGAGCCCCCCCCGCTCAGCCCCGAGGTCGCGCGGCGGCCCCGCGTCGAGCACCCCCAGGTCGAGCACCCCCGCGTCGAGGTCAACGGTCGCGTCGCCCTCGGGCGCCCCGGGCGTCGGCTCTGGCGCGCAGGCCCCGATCGCGACGCACATCACCGCCGGGCCCACGAGCGCGCGCACAGACTTCACCCTCGAAGCGTGGCCGAGGCGCCGCAGAAAATCCACACCCCCGAGGCCCCGCGGCCCCACAATCTTCTCACCCCCAGCGGCAGTCACAGCACAACATGGCACATGTTGGCACTTGGCCCCCGGCGGCATTGCCGCGAGGCCCTCGGCTGGGGTACCGCTCACGCCCGGCCGATGGCAGCGCCCCCTCACGATTGGCAGCTTCGTCAGACCCTCTTGGGCGTCGCCCTCGCGGGGGCCGCGGCGGTGGCCCTTCGCCCGCGCGATCGGGCTGCATTTCGCGCGATGTTGGCGCCCGCGGCGGGCCCCGCGCTGCGCGCCGAGACGCCCCCGGCAGCGGTCGAGCCCCCGCTGCCTCCTCGGTGGACGCCGCGCCCCGCCCCCGCCCCGGGCGAGCCCGACGCCGGCGCGCGGCCGCGCATCGACGACCTCGACGACCCCTGCGTGACCCGCGGCTGCGAGGCCCGGAGCCTCGACGCCTTCTTTCGTCGGCTTGGGGCGCGCGAGGGCGCGACGCGGCCCGTGCGGGTGCTGCATTTCGGCGACTCGATCGTCGCCGACGACCGCATCACGGGGCGGCTTCGGCGGCGCCTCCAGCGCGAGTTCGGCGACGGCGGCCTCGGGTTTGTGTTTCTGCGCCCGACGGCGCGCTCGTATCACCCGGCGGGGGTTCAGTTCGAGGCCCGCGGGTGGTACCCGGGCGCGGTGGTCGGCCCGGCCTTCGACGATCATCGGTACGGCCTCGGGGGCACAGGCTTCGAGGCGCCCGACGAGGGCCCCGCGGCCACGCTGCGCTTTCAGGGCGGGCGACACTTCGCGCTGCGCTACCTCGCGAGCCCCGATGCGGGCGCGGTGACGGTGTCGCTCGACGGCGCGCCGCCGACCCGGCTCTCGCTCTCGGCCCCCGGGCGGGGGGTCGTCGACGCCGCCCCGACGGGCCCCCGCGAGGGCGCCGCCCCGCACACCCTCACCGTGCGCGCCGCCGGCGGGAAGGTGCGGCTCTTCGGGGTCGTTGCAACCGAAGACGGCCCCGGCGTCACCGTCGAAAACCTCGGCACCGTGAGTAACTCTGCGCGCGCGATGCTCCACCTCGACCCCGCCCACTGGCGCGACGCCCTCAGGGCCGAAGACCCCGCCCTGGTCATCGTGTCGCTCGGCACCAACGAGGCCTCGCACGGCGCCCTCGGGCCCGCCGAGCGTGACGCGCTCTACACCGACGCCTTGGCCCTCGACCGGCGCATCCGTGAGGCGCTGCCCGACGCGGCCTGCCTCGTCACCGGCCCCCCCGACGCCGCGGCGCTGCGCGAAGACGGCACCGTCGCCCAACGCCCCGCCCTCGCGGCCATCGTCAGCGCCCAAGCACGCGCCGCACGCGACGCCGGGTGCGCGTTCTTCAACACCCTCAACCACATGGGAGGCCGCGGGAGCATCGTCGCCTGGCACCGCCAAGGCCTCGCCGACGGTGACCTCACCCACTTCACCGACGCAGGCGGCGCACGCCTCGCTGACGCCCTCGCAGACGCCCTCCTCAGCGCCCGCGACGCGGCCCGCGCACGGATCGAACGATGACACATCTTGGCAATTTGGCACTTCTTGGCACACTGCTCTGCGCCTGCGCGTCGCGCCCCGCGCCGATGCTCGGGGTCGGGGTGTCATCGCCGCCGGGGCGCAACCGCAACCTCACAGCGCCGCCCACCGAGCGGGTCGATGCGTCGCCCGCGCCGATGCACGGGACGGCGCCGTTGCCGCGGCACGACCCCGAGGCCCCGGGCGAGACCGGGTCGTCGGTCGAGGCGGGCCCGCTGCCGAGCGACGAGCCCGTCGGGGGGCCGCGCGCGCAGGCGGGCGGGTGGAGCGACCCCTCGCAGACCCTCGGGCCGACCCTGGCGGCCTTTCGCGACCATTCTCGGCCTCTGCGGGTGATCCAGCTCGGCGACTCGCACACCGAGGGCGAGGCCCTCACGGGCCCCTTACGGCGGGCCCTCTGGCGGCGCTTCGGTGACGGCGGGCGCGGCTTCGTCGCCGTCGCCGGCGCCCAGTGGGACGTCACCCGCAACGTCTCGGTCGGCTGGCAGATCGTGCGCTCGAACCTCCGCGGGGCCCAGCCCAATGGCATCGGCCTCGCCCGCGCCATCGCCGCGACCTCGGCGGCCTCGATGCGCTTCGCGACCTGCACCGCGTGCCCCGGCGGGCGCAGCGCCGACCGGGTCTCGGTGTACCTCCGCCCGCGCCCTGACGGCGGCACGCTCCAGGTGATGGTCGACGACGACCCGCCCCGCGCGGTGTCAGGGCGCGACGCCCTCGAGACCCAGGTCGCGGTCGCTGACGGCCCGCACACGGTGCTCCTCAGGCCCCTCGGCGACGGCCCCGTCGAGGTGTTGGGGGTGGCCTTCGACCGCGAGGGTGTCGGGGCCCGCCTCGAAGCCGCGGGGGTCGTCGGCGCCCAGGCCGTTCACCTCGCCGCCGAAGACCGCGCGCTGCTCGCGGCCCAGGTCGCAGCCCGGGCGCCCACCCTGGTCGTCTTGGCCTACGGCACCAACGAGAGCGTCTCGACCCGCCGCAACCCCGACGACTACGCCGCCGCCCTCGCGAGCGTCTCACGCGCGCTCCGCGAGGCCCACCCCGGGCTCACCATGGCGTACCTCGGCCCGCCTGACACCGAGCTCCGCGCGGCCTCGAACCCCGGCACCTGGATCGCCGCCCCCAACCTCGACGCCCTGCGCGCGGCGGGCCTCGCCGTCGCGGCCAGCGAGCGGGCCCTCTACGTCGACCTCCGCGCGATGATGGGCGGCGTCGGCGCGATGTACCACTGGGCCAACGAGCGCCCCGCCCTGGCCGAGCCCGACCACATTCACCTCACGGCCCGGGGTTACGCCCGGCTCGCCGAGGGCCTCGCCGAGGGCCTCGCCGGCCCGTCGCCCCGCGGCGCCCCATGAGCTTCGCCGACGGGGCCTTCCCGCTGTTCTTTCTGCTGGTTTGGGCGCTCTACGCGTGGGTCTCGTCGCCGCCCCGGTCGCGGCGCTGGCGCCTCCCGAGCCTCGCCCTGGTCGCCCTGGTGGTCGACCTCGTGTGGCTCCTCGCGTTGCGCCCCCGCACGCCCCCGTCGACCCCTTGGGGCTTCGCTTTGGCCGCCTGGGCCGCCCCCCGCGCGACCTCTTGGGCCCGCCTCGCCCTCGGCCTCGGGTGCACCCTCGCGGGTGCCATCATGGGCCATCATGTGACGCTCTCTGACACCGACGCGGCCCAGCGGCGCCGCGGCGTCGCGGCCGGCGTGGCGACCCTCGCCGCCCTCGGAGCCTTCGGCCTGGCCTGGCGCCTCGATCAGCTCGCCCCGCTCAGCGCCGCCCTGGCCTGGGTCGGACACCCGCTCTGGAGCCTCGCCTGGGCTTGCACCGTCGCCCTCGCGCTGCGCCCCGGAGCGCGGAGGCTCGCCCAACAAGCGGCGCTCTTCCTCGTGAGCGCGCTCTTTTACCACGCTTGGGCCGCGGCGATGCCGGGCGCCTACCGCTACCTCCTCGGGCTCATCGTCGCCACGGTGGTGCTCGACTACTGGCTCGCCCTGTGGATCGACGCCCGCGAAGACCCGCGCGCCCGGAGGGCCCTGCTCGTGCTCTCGCTGGTGGCCAACCTGGGCATCCTCGGGTTCTTCAAGTACGCCGACTTCTTCGGAGGGAGCGCCGCCGCGGGCATGCGCATCTTGGGCCTTGATGTGTCATGGCACATGTTGGCGCTGGTGCTCCCGGCGGGCATCTCGTTCCACACGTTTCAGTCGCTGTCGTACACGGTCGACGTGGCCGAGCGGGGTCTTCGGCCGACGCGGTCGCTCTTGGCCTTCGCGACCTTTGTGTTGTTCTTCCCGCAGCTTGTGGCGGGGCCCATCGTACGTGCTGAGCAGTTTCTGCCGCAGATCGCGTCGCCGCCGCCCCGCGACGAGGCCCGCGCGGTGGGCGGCCTCTTGCGCATCGCCCTCGGGCTCACGAAGAAGCTCTGGCTGGCCGACACCCTGGCGGTGACCCTGGTCGACCGGGTCTTCGCGCACCCTGAGCTCTTCTCGTCGCTCGAAGTGCTCGCCGCCGTCTGGGGCTACGCCTTTCAGATCTACCTCGATTTCTCGGCTTACAGCGACATCGCCGTGGGCGCCGCGGCGATGCTGGGCTTCACCCTGCCCGAGAATTTCAGCACGCCCTACCTCGCCCGCGACCTCAGCGAATTCTGGCGCCGCTGGCACATCTCGCTCTCGACCTGGCTCCGCGATTACCTCTACATCCCCCTCGGAGGGAGCCGCGGCGGCGACCGGGCCACCTACCGCAACCTGGCGCTGACGATGCTCCTCGGCGGGCTCTGGCACGGCGCCTCGTTCACCTTCGTGGTCTGGGGCCTCTTGCACGGCGGCGGCCTCGCCGTGACCCGCGCCGTTCAGCGCCGATGGGAGCGCCTCGGCCCCGCCGCGCGCCCCGCCCGCGACCTCGGCGCCCTCGGCCTCTTCGCCCTCAGCGCCTCGGCCCTTCTTTGGTCGGCACGCGCCCCGCTCGGAAGCCTCGCGACGCGACACGGGCTCGACCCCGGCTGGGTCTTTCTCACCCTCGGCTGGCTGAGCCTCGCGCCCGCCGCGAGCGCCCTCGGGGCCTGGGCCAACGCCCGGCGATGGAGCCCCCTCGCCGCATTGGTGACCCTCCATTACGTGCTCTTCGCGTGGGTCTTCTTTCGCGCCGGGAGCTTCGCCTCAGCCCGCGCCGTGCTGGCCCGCCTCGGCGAAGCGAGCGCCGACTGCGCCAACGTCTCGGCGCCCTTCTGGGTCGCCCTGGGCGTCGCCATCATGAGCCATATTGTGCCAGACCGCTGGATGACGAAGCTGCGCGACGGCTTTCTCTCGGCCCCGTGGTGGCTGCGGGTGCTGCTGTTGGGCGCGTTGGGCGTTGGGCTCCGTTGGGCCGCGCGCCCGTCGGTGGTGCCCTTTATCTACTTTCAGTTCTAGTGTCCCCCGCCAGAAGTCCGCTCGCAAAACCTCCTGATATTCTCGAGGATGTCATCCGCGGTCGCGGTCCAGCAGAAGGACTTGGTCTCCCTCAATGCGAGGTAGGTCGCGATCGCCTCTTCGAGTTCGCGCACGCTACGGAATGATCCTCGTCGGATGGCCTTCTCGGTGACCTCGCCGAAGAGTCTCTCGACGAGGTTGATCCACGATCCATAGGTGGGCGTGAAGTGTAGGTGAAAGCGTGGATGCTTGGCGAACCAGCGGAGCACCCGCGGCGTCTTGTGAGTGGCGTAGTTATCCAACACCAGATGCACATCGACTCCCGCTGGTACTCGCGCCTCGATCACGTTGAGGAAGCGCAAAAACTCCTGCTGGCGATGCTGCCGATAGGTGGCGTGGATGACCTCTCCATGATGCGCATCGAGGGCTGCGAAGAGCGTCGTGGTGCCATGGCGAGTGTAATCGTGGGAGCGGCGCTCAGCCTGTCCAGGTCGTAGCGGCAGAAGTGGCTGCGTGCGCTCCAGGGCCTGACACTGCGACTTCTCATCGACGCACAGCACGATCGCGTTGGCGGGAGGGCTGAGATAGAGCCCCACGATGTCGCGCACCTTGTCGATCAGGTAGGGATCGGGAGAGAGCTTGAAGGTCTCGC
>JAEUKH010000014.1 GCA_016792845.1 Myxococcales bacterium
CACGGTCTCAAAGAGGTGAGGGTCGCCGCCCACGATGGGCAGCTCGGCCTGGCCGAGGCGGTAGCGATGCAACGTGGTGTCGTATCCCAATGACAGCTCGACGATGGCGTTGAGCGTATTGCCTGGAAAGACATCGGCGCGGGCACCGAAGAACGAGCCGTAATAGTGCGGGAGGCTCGACGCGGTCTCTTGGGCGTAATCAAAGACGAGCCCGCCCATGTAGCGAAAGCGGAGGGTGCCGGGCTCTTCGGTGGGCACCTCTTGCTCGTAGGTCCACTGCGATGCGTCCCACGGGGTGGTCTCTGATTGGCGCAGAGTGCCGTCGCGGTGAATGAAGAAGAGCACGAAGCGATCGCGCCATCGGTCGTACGCGATCTCTGGGCGTGCGAACGACGATTCGCCTACCATTTGAGACGTTAACTCTGCGGTGGGCGATGTTGCCGTTGCCACGATGACCCGGCACTCTGGCAAACCCGTGCAGCTCAGCCAGGCCGCAGCGGTCTCGCCGTAGGGGGTTGTGGCGAGCGAGACCCACGAATGGTGCACCGTGCCGTGCCCTGTCGCGTTGGGGTAGGGCCCGAGGTAGTCTATCCAACTGGCGGGGGCGCCGCGGCGCAGCTGGAGGCCGAAATCGATGAGGTTCGGGTGGCCCGCGAAGTACCCGTGGGCCTCGAAGGGGTAGCGAAACGACGCGAGCCCGGGGCCAAAGGTCGACGGCTCGGGCAGGTTCGTGGCGGGGCCGACCCACTGGTTCGAGACGTCGAGGGTGCGCACCGTCGCGTGCCGCGCGGTGGGGCCAGCGCCTTCGCCGTTGGGCGCCCCGGTGGCGTCGGCCTGCCCCTCGATGGCCGTCATCTGGTCAACGAGGTAGAGGTTCAGCCCTTGGCCGTGTTGAGCACTGTTGTAAGTGCCCCACATCACACCGTGGTAGGTCGGCGTTTGCGGTGAGGTCTGGTAGATCTGGTCGTCGATTGAAAAGGCGGCGTGGCCGAGCTCATGAATCAACACCGCTTCGAGGCCGATCTGGGTGCCCGTCGGCCAGCCCGAAGTCCAATGAAGAGGACCTTGAGGCAGCCCCGAAGCCGCCGAGGGGCAATCGTTCACGTACAACGCCACCGTGGTTGAGCCAGCACAACCCATACTCGATGAACCTGAGTAGGCGCGGGCCAGCGCGCCAACCGAGCAGCCGCCAACCCCTGGCGGAGACTGGGTTTCTGCACGCACATAGATGAGGCGCTCTTGGGGCTCTTCCATTGACTGGCCGCGGCCACGGTAGTGCAAGCGTCGGGCTGAGAGGCTCTCTTCATTCCACACGTTGATGGCGCGAATCAGCGAGGCTTCGACGAGATCAGGGTCAAATTGCCCAGGGTAGGCCGCAAGCTTCGTCAGGCTCTCGGCATTGAGGTAGACCTCGATCTCATTCAACGATGGGTTGCGAACGCACCCGACCTGGCGATCGACATACAACGGGTAAGCATGGGTACCCCCCTCCTCCCATCGCCGATAAAAGAAAAAATGTAGCGCGTGCGGTGCGTCGATGTCGCAGCATGGCCTTCGAACCCCTTTGAAACTGCGGAAACAAACGGTTTGCTTGTCAGTGGCTGTTGCTTTCGATGAAATCGACAAAGCAACAGCTCTTGGGTTGGGATATCATCGATCGTCGTCTCCGTAGAGGATCTAAAATCGTAATTGTGACTCCGTCTTTGCTGGCCTGGGTCGCGCGTTGTGTACGACTTGCCCACCCCCCTGACGAGGTGCTCGGTGCGAAGCGATCGCCTTCCGACCATGCTGAGGTAGTGCCACGAAACGCAAGTTCACCGAGGCGCAGAGCATCAGGATGGTGAAAGACGCTGAGGTCGGCCGCCGTCACGAGATCAGCCAGCCGAGTGACAACCACAGGAAGACGAAGTCTCGCCGAACAGAGGCGCGAGAGGCCCAGTGGCGCAGGGCGCTCGAAGACGAGAGCCGTCGTCTCAAATCGCATCGTCGAACGTTTCGTTGACCGCTGATTCAGCTGACTTGCGTGGCCCTTGAGGCGCTGACCCACAACGGTCAGCGCGCCGCGCGGAGGGCGGCGGTGAGGGCGGCGTGGAGGCGCCCGTTGCTCGCGATCACCGAACCGCCTTCGAGGGCGACCGGGCCGTCGGGGAAGGCCGTCACGGTGCCGCCCGCGGCGCGAACCAGGGCCAGGCCCGCGGCGACGTCCCACGGTTTGAGGTAGCGCTCCCAGTAGGCGTCGTAGGTGCCGTCGGCCACGAGGCACAAATCGAGGGCCGCCGAGCCGCAGCGGCGCACCCCCTGAGAGCGCTGCGTGAGCGCCGCGAACTCGCGAAAATTCGGCTCAGGGTTTCGCGCGTTGTCGTACGGAAACCCCGTCGCCAGGAGGCTCCGTTGCAGGCTCTCGGTCGACGACACCCGGCATGGCGCGCCGTTGCGGGTGCTGCCCTCGCCCTCAAGGCCCCGCCACACGGTCTGAAGGGCCGGGGCCGAGACCACCCCCGCCACGGCGACGCCGTCGACCGCGAGGCCGAGAGAGACCGCGAAGAACGGGTGCCCGTGGGCGAAATTCGTCGTGCCGTCGAGCGGGTCTGCCCACACCACCGGGCGTCCGTCGCGGGGCGCCGTACCGCCGCCCTCTTCGGCCACCAGCGCCACCCCGGGGAGCAGCGCGGCCATCGCGCGGCGGATCACGGCCTCGCTCTCGCGGTCAAAGCGCGTCACAAGGTCGATGGTGTCTTTGTGCTCGATCTCAAGGTCGGCGCCTCGGTACCCTTCACTCAGCACCGCCGCCGCGCGGGCCGCGATCTGGTCGAGGGCCTCGGCCATTTGCCGCAAAGCCAGGGGGTCTGTCATGGGCTCGGGCTCGTAACACGTTCGGCCCGACGCGCGAGCCTGAAGGCGCCGTCGCCGTCGGCGTCGACCCACACCGGGCTGGTGAACCCGATGGGGCGCGCGTCGCGGTAGGGCAACACCTCGGGCAAGGGCGTGTCGCTCTCGGCCCATGCCAAGATCGACGCGTCACGGTCGAGCGGAACGGTGAAGTCGCCCTCCCACCGCACGCCGTCGATGCGGCCGCTCGTGATGGCGACCCGCTCGAAGACCGTCTCGTCGCGCCAGAGCTCGACCCGATCGACCGGCACCCACGCCGGGGCGCTCACCCGGACGTGAACCCTGACGCCCGGGAGGCCGCCCACCATCGACGGCAGCGTGACGGTGCTACCCGGGCCGAAGCCGTTCACGGTGATCTCAACAAAAGGGCCCGAACTCACGGTGCTTCGGCCCTGACGGAGGGCCTCGACGGTGCGGGCCCCGAGGGTCTCGCGCGGGGTCGGCGCCACCAGCACCCACGTCCGCGGGAAGCCCGCCTCGTTGAGAAAGAGCTTGTGCGAATCGCTGTTGCCCGTGGCCGTCACCCGCATGCCGCGGCGCGCGAGGCCCACCACGTCGACGAGGGCCCGGCGCACCTCGGCGGGCGACTCAAGCCACACGCCGTTGTGCACCTCGACGGCGTCGAAACCCTCGGCAAATGCAGGGTCGGCGCGGCCCGTGTCGGGGTCAAGATGGGCGAGGTTGAAGTACCCGATGTTGGGCGGCATCCGAGGGTGATTGACCTGGAGCAGGGTGGCCCCACTGGCCCGGGCCGCGGCGAAGATCTCGCGCGGTGAGACATTGAAATAAGCCGGGGCGTGCGGCGCGTCGGCCGGGAGCGGGAAGGCGTTGAAGTGCCCCCACAGGGGCGCTCCCACCGAGGTGATCTCGTCGCCCACCATGGTGCTGAGCCACGGCCCGAGCCCCGTGCGCGCCAAGGCCGGGCCGTAGTCGGTGATGCGGTTGTGGTCGGTGGCCACCGCGAAATCGATGCCGTTGCAGGCCAGCGAGCCCACGCGCTCTTCGAGGCTGACCGACGAGTCGGGCGAGGGCGAGGCGTGAAGGTGAAGGTCGGCCGAGAGCCGATCGCCCGTCGGCAGGGCGTCGCGCAGCGTGGCCACGAGGTCGACGTCGCGGGCCGGTGTCACCGTCACGTCGGCGTCGTAGAGGGTGTACCCGAGGCCCCGCGAGATGGCGACGTGGTACTGCCCCGGAGGCAACATCACAGAGCCCTTGCCCTCGTAGAGGTACACCGTGCGATCGTGGGCGAACCCGCGGTCGGCGCGGCCGAGCTCGGGGCGCAGCGCGCGGCCGTCGTGGGCGCGAAACACCACCCTGACGGGCAAGGCGCGCCCCGCAGGGTCGGTGACGGTCATGCGCACGCGCCCCGCGTCGACGCTCGGCGCCCGAAGGGTCACCGCGGTCTCGCGCGGCGGAGGCAAAGGGAGCTCGGGGCCGTCGACGCCGCGCGCGTCGCGCACCCTGAGTGCCACGCCGAGGTCGCCAGGCAGCACCAGGCGACGCCGTGAGGCGCCCAGCACTCCTTCGGCCAGCACCGCGCCCGCGGCGTCGAGGAGCTCGACGCGGCCCGGCAGATCGCTCGGCCCCACCAGGTCGATGACCCGCGCCCCGGCGCGCGGCGTGGCGGCCCCCATGGCGTCGAAGGCGTCGCCCCGGAGCACCCGCACGCGTCGCACAAAACGCCTTGATTCCCCCGCGATCCATCGAACCGCCGCGGGGAAGACTTCGCGCGCGATGCGCACCCGGCTCCGCGCCGCCACGGGGGTCGCCTCTTGGGCCGAGAACACCAGGGCGGTGTTGTGTTCGGCGAGGGCCACAAAGGGCGAGGCGGTCTCACCCTCCCAGTGCTGGCCCCGGGCTTGTACAAAAATCGCGGCGCTCCCTGGGTGAATCTCATCGCCGAGGCGGCCCCCCGGGGGCAGGTCGGCGGCGCGGGTCTCGACCCAGAAATCGCCATCGGGCATCGCGCAGTAGGTGGTGTCGAGCGACACCGCGTCGATCACGGCGATGGTGCGCAGCCCCTCACCGCCGTGGCCGCACCGGGTCGGCTCCACCCGCTGGGCGGGCCCGGTGTGAAAGCCTCGGCCGTCGCTCCACGCGGGGCGCCACCACAAGAGCGGGTCGGGCGTGTCGCTCGCCGAGGCGCCGAGATCGAGCACCGCACCGCGCAAGGGGCGCGCGCCCTCGCGGTCTTCGCCGCGCGCGATGACCAGCGTGGCCCCTTGGGTGTGGCGCAGCACGAGGTCGCCCGCGGCCCCATCGGCGTGGGGGCTCCGTCGGTGCGCCGCGAGGGTCTCGACATGGCCCGTCGGTCGCGGCGGCGCGGCGGGCGGGCTGCGTCGACAGGCCAGCACACACAGACAGAGCGCACCGCGACGAAGGGTCTTCACCGACCGCTCTCTAGCGTACTCACAGTGTCTCGCGAAGGCCCTCTCGCGACCCGCTCATTCGGCCGTCGCGGGCGCGTCAATACGGCGCGGCGCCCCGACAGGACGCCCCTCGGCGTCGAGGCCTTGGGCCAAGAGGACTCCGTTCGCTTCGATCACCGCGAGGCCGCGCTGCTGATCGCTGGCCCCGACCATCACGGGCATCTGTTGCAACGTCACCTCGCTCGAACACGGGAGCCGCAACGGCGACGCGAAGGGGTGCCCGTCGGGGTCGGTGCGAAGGAGCATCCAGTGGCGCTGGGTGTCGGGCGCCGGGGGCGCTTCGAGCCAGGTGATCGAACACCCCGTGAGGCCGCACCACAAGGCCCGCGGAGAGGTGTTCTGCCGCGGCCCGAGGCGCACCGGCGGGGCCGTCAGCCGGCCCTCATCGAGGCGAAGAAAGTATGGCTCACCCCGCGCCACAAAGCCCGAGTCTTCGAGCCACACGAGGGCCGTCGCGGCGCCTCGGGCGTGGGCCGCCATCGAGCCCGCGACCCCTTCGAAGGTACGCAAGGTCTGTGCGCCCAAGGGCGCTCCGTCTGCGCGCAATCGGGTCACCGAGAGCCGCCCGTGGAGGGTCTCGTCCGCGCGCTGCGCTGAGAAGAGCAGCCACGCGTCGCCGTGGGGCGCGAGGGCGTATTGGTCAGCGCGGTGCGGGGCCTCGATCGGTCGCGCGCGCACCCGCACCGCGTTTCGGTCGAGAAACCACAGCGCCGCCCGCCCCTCGATGAAATGCTCGACCACCAGGGCCGCCTCTTCGCCGTGAGACGCGATGGCGCGCACGAAGACCGCTCGCTCGGGCGCGGGCGCCTCGACCCCTTCGACCGGCCGCCCTTCGCCGTCGAGCACCGCGCGTCGCAGCACGCTGCGCTGGAACGCGTCTTCGCCGAGGGCGACCACGATGACGCGATCGCCGACCCGCGCGAGGCGCGCCCACCCGGTGTTCGCTCGGGCCTCGAACACGCGGCGGTGCGCGACGACCTGGCCGTCGCGGCCGAGGCTGGCCACCCAGACCTCTGAAGTTCGAGCGGTTCTGCGCGTGTAGCTGAGGAGCCAGCCCGAAGGCGTCTCGACGAGGTCGGGGTCACGCAGCGCGGGTCGGTCTGGCGGCGCCCGCGCGGGTCTCGGGCCTTGACACCGAGCCCCGAACGCCAAGGGGAGGGCGAGCGCCGCCGCCGCCGCCGCCAGGTGCCACGGTCCGAGGCCCTTGAGCGCCGCGAGACGCCAGAGCAGCGACATCACCGAGTTGCGATCGCGCATCGTGCCGAGAGGGTAGAACCCGCCCGAAGGGTGAACAAGTGCGGGCCCCGCGCCAGAGACGCGACCAAGTAGTCGGACCGAGCACCGCGAAGGGGCGCAAGTGATGCAAGGCGACGGGGCGAAGACGGGCTGTTGGCCCGTCGAGACCCGGCAACGCAGCAGCGCGCCGCGGACCTAAAGTGGGGCGACGGGAGA
>JAEUKH010000038.1 GCA_016792845.1 Myxococcales bacterium
CGTGCGCCCCTCAGGGGGTGAGGTCACGCCAGGTGCGCGACGCCCTCTCATGCCCGCATGTCAACTAAAATCCGCGGGTAAACCTCAGCCTGGCAGGGCTGAGGGGGCGCGAGGGCCGGGCATCCCCCAGGGGGTGAGGTCGCGCCGGCGTCGGGGCGCGGTGCAGCCTCGTCGGATCGGGCACTTCGCCCCCTCCGCTGACGCCACCACAAGTGCGGACACAGCCTGGCGACGGCGCGGTGCCGATCGGGCGACAGGGCCCTGAAACCTGGCCAACATTGCTTCGCACCTGTTGAGGGCTTTCATCACACTGTGCGACAGTCGCGCGGTGTCGAGGGTTCTTGTAGGTCGGCAGAGCGCGCGGATGGCCGTGGTCGATGGTTTGCTCATCATCGCCGCCCTGGTCGTGTCGTTGTTGGCGGTGCGGTACAGCCGCGGCACCGCCGTCATCGTCGAGCTCTTCAACGACTGGACGGGCGCCACCGTGATCGCCCTCACGATGCACCTGGCGTCGTTCTATGTGTTCGAGCTCTACAATCTACGGCTCGATTTTCGGCGCGGGGTCAACATCTTGCGCTGCGCCGGCGCGGTGCTCACGGCCTCGCTGGTGGTGGCCTTCGCGAGCTTCGTGGCCCCCCACTGGAGCTTCGGCCGCCTGCTCTTCGTCGTGCACGCGGCGCTCTTGGCGGCCACCACCGCGAGCGTTCGCATTCTCTACACGCGCAGGTTGCGGCACCGCGAGCCGCCCGAGAAGGCCCTCTTGGTGGTGTCGACGCCGGTGCCCGAGGCGATGCTCACCGAGCTCGGCGACAACCCCGAGCTGCCCTTCGCGCTGATCGGAGAGATGTCGGTGGGCACCTCCGCGCAGCGCATCACCTCGGTGCTTCGGGGCAGCTCGCTCCCGCCCGTGGGCACGGTGCACGCCTCGGCCCAGATGCTCCGCGAGAAGGGCGCGCGGCACCTGGTGGTGTCGAACATCGACGCCCTCAGCCTCGAAGACACCCGCGAGCTGCTGCGCTTGAAGGGTGAAGGCATCGAGGCCCACGACGGGGTCGACCTCTTTCAGACGCTCAGCGGGCGCCTGCCGCTTGAGCTCTTGAATGACAAATACTTCCTGAGAATCCCAGCGTTTACGAGAGACACGCGGCCCGTCTTGTCGAACCTCTTGCGCATCCTCGACCTCGCCGCGTCGCTCTCGCTCTTGTGTCTGTCGCTGCCGCTGTGGGTCTTCGCGATGCTGGGCATCAAGCTCACCATGCCGGGCCCGGTGTTTTACACCCAGGAGCGTGTCGGCAAAGACGAGGTGCCGTACCGGCTCACCAAGTTTCGCAGCATGCGCCTCGACGCAGAGAAGAACGGGCCTCAGTGGTCGAGCGGCTCGGGCGACCCGCGGGTGACGCCCTTCGGTCGCTTTCTGCGCCGCAGCCGCATCGACGAGCTTCCGCAGCTGTGGTCGGTGTTGCGGGGCGAGATGAGCCTCGTGGGCCCGCGCCCCGAGCGCGCCGTGTTCGTGGCCGAGCTCAAAGAGAAGATCCCGTATTACGGGCTCCGCTTTCAGGTGAAGCCGGGTCTCACGGGTTGGGCCCAGGTCAATTATCGGTACGGCGCCAGCGTCGACGAGACCCGGATGAAGCTCTCGTACGATCTGTACTACGTGCAAGAGCGCTCGGTGGTGCTCTACCTGGTGGTGCTCTTGAAGACCGTGCAGACGGTGCTGTTCAAGCCAGGTTCATAAGAAAGAGCCTCTGAACTCTTGAGAGAGTGCAGAGGCTCTATTCAATCAACCGAGGCCGCGGGGCTCAGTGCGGAGCCGCGCCGCCGCCGCCCGCGCCGGCCCGCTGGAGCTGCTGCTGAAGCTGCCGCATCACCTCAGGCGGAATGGCCATCCCCGGAGGTTGCCCCCCACCGCCCGGAGGCGCCTCGGCCGCTGGCGCCGCGGGGGCAGCCCCTGCGTCACCCGCGCCCGCATCGACCGGCTGCTGGAAGGCCGTCACCTGCGGGTTCACAGCGTCAGACGAGGCCCTGCTCACCACGAAGGTCACGTCGTTGCCCTCGCGGCGGAGGTACGACTCGCCGTCGCCGTGGTTGGCCCCGACCCTGAGCGTCACGGTCTGAGGCCCCGCGTCGCTGGTGAGGGTCAGGGTCACCCGCGGGCTCGCGTCGGTGAAGCCCACGGTGTCGCTGGCACCCGCGAAATCAGAGGCGCGGAGGTTCACCAGGGTGTCGACCAGGTTGCCAACCCGCGCGAGGTCGAGGCGCTCGACGGCGGTGCCCTCGGCCGCGGCCCAGGTGTCGCCCGAGCGGGTGAAGGTGAAGCTCCCCGCCGGGTTCACCCAGGCGACGCGATTCACCTGCGCCGCGGTGGCGTGGGTGATCTCGCGGTCGCGCCAGTCGCGCGCCTCACGGCGAACCGCGAAGCTGATCGACTGGTCGATCTGGAAGGTCTCGGTGCGGCCCGGGTACCGCACCACCGTGCCGTTGTCGACGCTCTCGCCCACGAAGAGCTCGAGCACCGTCGTCGCGCCGTTCTTCAGCGTGATCTTGACCGCGTGGCCGTCGTCGACGCCGAAGGTCTCGTAGCTCTGCGCGCTGCGCCCGGCGATGCGGGTCACCCGCGCCTCGCCGAGTCGCTCGATGACCTCTTCGACCAGGCGCCCCTCGGTGGGGCCCTGGCCCGGGCTGGTCATCCGCCAGGCGCCATTGACCTTCGCGAATTCGAGGTCTTGTTGACCGCTCGCCGCCGACGGGCGGTGCAGCGTGAGGTGGTCGACCCGCGCGCCTTCGAGGCGAGGCCACGGGTTGCTGAGGTCGCCCGATTCGCTCGATGGCGGCGTGCGATAGACGTAGGCGGTGCCAGCCCCGAGCGCGACGAGGATGCCCAGGGCAATCGTGAGGCCTTTTGAGTTCATCGGAGTTTCTTATCGAGGTTGATGAGAGTGAATCATTGACCGTTGAGGGCCACGCTCACAGCGTGATCTCGGCGCGCTTGCGCGCGCGGTAACGGTCAACGAAGAGCCCGATGAGCCCCACCAGGAGCGGCAAGCCCAAGATCGACCCCCACTGGAAGAGGTTCTTCTTGGTGTCGCTGACCTCGCCGAGGGTCGGCTCGCTGACGTCTTTCGCACGCACCGCGAGGAGGTCGGGGTCTTGCGAGAGCCAGTCGAACACGTTCAAGAGCATCTGCACGTTGGTGGGGATGCCCCCCTGAATGGGCGCGATGGTGCGGAGCTGCTCGATGCCGAAGAGCTTGCCCGAGCTGGCCACGAGGAGCCGCGCGGGGTGCTCGCGGCTCGCGTGCGCGGGCACCTGGGCCGAGGCGCCCGAGACCCCCGCGTCACCGCTGGCGGTGTTGCCGCTGGTGTCGTTCGCGAAGGCGCTGCGGAGCTGCCCTTCGAGCGCCACCGCGAGGGTGTGCGGCCCGTTCGACGACGCGAAGACCGAGCCGCGACGCTCGATCAGCTCGACCGCGTTCAGCTCGAAGCGATCGCGCTGCGTGATCGAGCGCACCGAGCTGCGCCCCACGATGGTGAGCGTGGTGCCGTTCTCGGTCGCGCGGGTGTTGTTGAGCGTGAGGCTCGACGCGAAGGGCATCACCACCAGCGGGAGCCGAAACACCGTCGGGTGCGCCGTGTTGATGCCCGGCCCGTTCTCTTCGCGCTGCGCGATGAGGGCGGGGTACGCGAACATCGGGATGCGCACGCGCCCCATCTCGATCTCTTGGATCGAGTCCATGCCCTGGAAGTCGAGCACCACGTCGGGGTTGACGGTGACGCCGTACCCGTCGAGGAGCGCGTTGAGGCCGTGCTCAGCGCGGGCCGCGGTGGGCTGCGTGTCGTTGCCCGTGGTGGCCACGCCGCCCGCGAAGACCGCCACCGAGCCGCCCCGCATGAGGTACGCGTTGATGCGCCGCAGCTCGGGCTCGGGGATGGCCCGGGTCGGGTTCAAAATCACCAGACCCTTGATGTCATTGGGCACATCGTCGGTGCCGCCGTGCAAATCGACCTGGGTGGTGGTGTACCCGAGGTGAGCCTCTTGCAAGATGCGCGAGAGGTACGGCAGCGCCTGCTCAGGCGAGCTCTCGTCGTGCCCCGTGAGGAAGCCGATGCGGCGCTCAGGGTCGACCATCTTCTTGATGATCGAGGTGATCTGGTACTCCATCCCCTCGACGCCGGGGTTCACGAATTCGATACGCTCGCTGTTGCGGAGGTACTGAAACGTGATGCACCGATAGACCTCTTGAAAGGTCGCCTGGCGGTCGCGCATGTTGACCGCCTGGAGGGGGCGCTTGGGGCACGACGCGCTGTCAGCCTGGCGCCGCCGCTCGTCGTTGTCGGTGCGCACCCAGCGCACGTTGACCCGGTCGTTGCCGACGGCCACGTACTCGGCGAGCTGCTCGCGGAGCATGCGCTCGTCGTCGTTGGCCGGCGCGGGCTGATCGGGCGACCAATACACCGTGATGCTGACGTTGTCGGTCAGGCGCTCAAGGGTGTGCCGCGTGCCGCGCGACAGGGTGTAGAGCTCGCGCTTGGTGAGGTCGAAGCGGAGCCGCGTCACCACCTTCACCGCGAGGAGATTCACCAGAACCAGGGCCGCCGCCACGATGGCGACGAAGGCACCCGATTGAAACCGTGCTTGTGATTGCCGTTCCATAGGTAACGTGTCAGCTCCAGCGGCGGCTGTCGAGCGAGCGCGCGGTGGCCATGAGGCTCACCGAGATGACGCTCACAAAGTAGATGATGTTGCGCGCGTCGATGACGCCGCGGGCGATGCTTGTAAAGTGGTAATCGGGGCAGAGGTACTCGAGCACCGTCGCCGCGCCGCCGAAGAAGATGAGGGCCTTGTTCAAGAGAAAGAACAGCGCGCCCACGATGAAGGCCACGAAGAAGGCCGTAATCTGGTCTTTGGTGTACGAAGAGACCATCACCCCGAAGGCGACGTAGCTCGCCCCGCCGAGGAAGAGGCCGATGTACCCGCCGATCACGGGGCCCCAATCGAGCTCGCCCATGCGCGAGATCGCGAAGGGGTAGGTGAGCGTCGCGGTGATGCACACCGCCAAGAGGCCCAACGCGCCGAGGTACTTGCCGAGGATGACCTCCCAGTCGCGAACGGGCTGGGTGATCAACATCTCAAGGGTGCCGGTGCGCTTCTCTTCAGCGAAGGTGCGCATCGCGATGGCCGGCGAGATCAAGGGCAGCAGCCACGAGATGCTGTTGAACATCGGCTGCAACGAGGCCTTGCCGATCACCAGAAACGCGAAAGGGAAGAAGACCAGAAAGCCCACCAAGAGGAGGAACATCCCGATCACGATGTACCCGAGCGCCGACGAGAAGTACGAGCCGAACTCGCGCGACGCGATGGTGCTGGTGTTGCTGAAGAAGCTCCCCACGCTGCCGCGCACCACGGGGCCTGCGCCGCCGCCCGCGGGGCGCGCCTCGGCCGCGCTGGGCTTCTCTTCACGGGCCGCGACGTCGGCCAAGGCCTTGTCGTCGCCGCCTTGGGCCTCGGCCTCGGGGGCCGCGGTCTCTTCAGAGGCGCTCGCCTCGGGCGCCTCGGTCTTCGATTCATTCTCTGACATGACTACGGTCACTCCTTGTTCGCGGCGCGGCCGCCGTCAGCGTTGCGGCGCGGCGCATCGCCACCCACCGTCAGTTGGCGGAAGACTTCTTCGAGCTGCAGCGTCTCGCGGCGGAGCTCGAGCAGCGTCCACCCCTTGTCGACGGCGAGCTTGAAGAACTCGCGGCGATGATCGTTGGCGCCCCGCGCGCTCACCTCGACGGTGTGGGCCCGGTCGTCGCTCGGCAGCTCTTTGACGGTGCCGCTCGACACCACCTTGAGCACCGCGTCTTTGATCTCTTGAAACGACTTCGGCGCCCGGGCCTCTTTCTCATCGAAGCTCAGCACGTAGCGCACGCTGCCGCTCTTGGCGGCGAGCTCGTCGGGGGCGCCGTCGGCCACGATCTTGCCGCGGTTCACGATGAGCATCCGCGCGCAGGCCTCTTTGGCCTCGGCGAGGTCGTGGGTCGAGAGCATCACCGTGCGCGTCTTGCCGATGCGCTTGATGTACTCGATCACCTCGGCGCTCTCGTTCGGGTCGAGGTCGGCGGTGGGCTCATCGAGGATGAGAATGGGCGGGTCGTGGATGAGCGCTTGCGCGAGGCCCACCCGCTGCTGGAAGCCGTACGACAGCTCGCCGATGAGCTTCGGGAGCGCGTCTTTGAGCCCGCAGATCTCGACCACCTCTTTGATCTTGGCGCGCTGCTTGTCTTTTGAGATGGCCCTGAGATCGGCCGCGAATTCGAGGTACTCGACCACGCCCATTTCTTTGTAGAGCGAGGCGCGCTGGGGCAAATACCCGAGCACCGAGCGGGCCGAGAGCGGGTCTTCGAAGACGTCGTAGCCGCCCACCTTCGCGACGCCCTCGGTGGGCGCGATAAAGCAGGTGAGGATCTTCATCGTGGTGCTCTTGCCCGCACCGTTCGGCCCGAGGAACCCAACCACCTCGCCGCGTCGGATCTCAAAGTTGAGTTGATCGATGGCGCGATGGTTGCCGTACTTCTTGGTCAACCCCCGCGCCTCGATCATCACATCGTTACTGGCCATCGCCTCTGCCCTGTTGAAGTTGAGTCACGTCTTGCCTTCGTTGCCGCGCCGTCGGTCGAGGCCATCGCGCACCTCGAAGACCCGCCGGCCGCTGCCTCCGAGGCGCCGACCGCAACGCCCCGGGTCTCGACCCGGCGCGCAGCGGCGCCCTGAACAGATGCCTCGGCCGCCCGAAAACGGGGCGCATCCTAATCAGCGACCCCGGCAAGTCAACGTCGGTACAGAAACCCACGAGACAATGCCAGAGGCGGTGATCACGCACGCGCGAACCGGGGCGCGGGGGCGCACATTCCCCCGGGCGATCATTTTTCACCCTGGGGCTGTCGTTGCGGCCTATGAGAGGGCCCGCGATGTTTGAGTCTCTGAGGCCTGTGCGGTTCGCCGAGGTTGACGCGGCGCAGATCGTCTTCTTTGCGCGGTACCTCGAATACTGCCACGACGCGCTCGAGGCCTTCTTCGGCGCCCTCGAGGGCGGCTACCCCCACATGATCAACGTGCGCGACCTGGGCATCCCCTCGGTGCACGCCGAGATCGACTGGCGCGCGCCACTCCGGTACGGCGACACCGCGCGCATCGAGGTGCGGGTCGCGCAGATCGGCACCCGCAGCGCCACGTTTGCGCATCGCTTGTACCGCCAGGGTGACAACGTGCTCGCGGCCGAGGTGAAACAGACGGTGGTATTCTGTCACCTTCGTGCCTTGGGGTCGGTGGTGATCCCGGGTGATGTTCGGGCGCTGCTCGAAGCACACCTTGAGGCGCCGAAGGGGTAGAGTCTCGGGCCAACGATGGCCCTACGAGACACCCCCGCGAACCGCGACGAACTCTTGCAACAGCTCGAATCAGCCCGCAGCCACGACGTACCGTGGAAGAGCGGGCGCGCGTTCGGATACGTCTTCGAAACCGGCGACGACGCGCAGGCGCTGGGCAAGACGGCGTATGCGAGCTTTCTCACCGAGAACGGGCTCGATCCGACGGCCTTCCCGAGTTACCCGCGGCTTGAGAACGATGTGATCGGGTGGGTGCTCGACCAGACCCGTTGCCCCGCCGAGGGGGTGGGTATTTTCACCTCGGGCGGCACCGAGAGCATCCTCTTGGCGGTGAAAGCCGCACGCGAGGCGGCGCGGGCGGCGCGCCCTGACCTCGCGCGCTTCGAGCTGGTCTTGCCCATCACGGCGCACGCGGCCTTCTTCAAGGCGGCGCACTATTTCGACCTCGACGTGGTCACCACGGCGGTCGACCCTGAGAGCTTTCGGGCCGACCCCGGGGCCATCGAGGCCGCCATCACCGAGCGCACCGCGATGGTGGTGGTGTCGGCGCCCTCGTTCGCGCACGGCGTGGTCGACCCCGTGGCCGAGGTGGCCGCGGTGTGCCGCGCGCGGGGCGTGTGGCTCCACACCGACGGGTGCGTGGGCGGCTGGCTCTTGCCGTACTTTCGCGCGCTCGGCGCCAAGGTGCCCGACTACGATTTTAGCGTCGAAGGGGTGCAGAGCATGTCGGTCGACCTGCACAAGTTCGCCTTCTGCGCGAAGGGCGCGAGCGTGGTGCTGTTTCGCACCCCCGCGCTGCGCCGCCACGCCGCCTTCGCCTGCGGCAGCTGGACGGGCTACAGCCTGGTGAATTTCGGCGTCCAGAGCAGCAAGAGCGAGGGCCCCGTGGCCTCGGCGTGGGCGACGCTCCAGGCCTTCGGTCACCAAGGGTATCGCGCGCAGGTCGAGGGCATGCACCGGGCCGCCGAGCGCGTCAGGGCGGCGGTGCGGGCGCACCCTGACCTCCGCATCCTCGGTGAGCCGTGCATGAGCCTTTTTGCCATCGCGAGCGACACCGTTAACGTGTTTCACCTCCAAGACGAGCTGCGCCTGCGCGGCTGGCACACCCGCTCGCAGCTCCGCCGCGGGCCCTCGCCCGAGAACGTCCATGTGCTCTTGACCCCTGTGAATGACCGCTGGGTCGACGCCTTCATCAACGACCTCGGCGAGGCCGTCGAGGCCGCCCGGGCGCTGCCCCCGAGCGAGCTCGCCGCGCAGCTCCGCGAGATGTTCGCCAACCTCGACCCCGCCAATGTCAGCGACGACGTCATCGCCGGCATGATGTCGAGCGCGGGGGTCTCTCAGGGCGCTCTGCCCGGCCGCACCGCCGAGGTCAACCAGATGATGAACGCCCTGCCCACGGCCATCATCGAGCGCGCCCTCGTGCACTACGTCGACGGCACCTTCCGGCCCGCCCGGGGCTGATGTTCACACCGTCAACATTTAATGTTGACACTGCACACATTCACCGACGATCGATGCTGACGGTGCTGAGCCACTGCCGTCGGGCTTCGATCTCGTCGTCGGCGTAGAGCCCCTCGGCGTCGCGGAGGGTGACCCGCTCGACGCGATCGCTGGCGGGGTCGCGCACCCCGAGCGAGAGCACGCCGTCGCGGGCCACATCGAGCACCACCTCGACGGGGGCGCCGTCGGCGAGGTCGGCGGGCAGTGCGACGTCGAAGCGGCCGAGCACCGAGGCCTCGACGAGCGAGGCGCCTTCGAGCACCTCGATGGGCAGCACCCGCGCGCCGCCGCGCTTACGAAACACCCGACGCCCCTCGAAGGGCACCCGCGTCCGCGCCGGAACGAGCACCGCCAAGGCCTCGCGCCGCTCGCCCGGTCGGCTCGGGTCGGCCTCACGGGCGCGCACCCCCAGGGCGTCGGGGGTCACCCCGTGGTAGTCCATCACGGGCGCCTCGGCGGCGCGCTGCTCGGCATACCGGGCCGCCCCCGAGGCCACCGCGGTGGCGGGGTTCATCGGGTCGTCGACGTCATCGAAGAGCCGCACCGCGGGCCCCGCGAGGGCCCCCCCAGCGCCCCCCCCAGCGGCCCCCTCGCAGAGCGCCCTCAGCTTCTGTTGCACGGGGTAGAGCCAGCTCGACCCGCCCACCATCAGCACCTCGTCGAGGCTCGACCACCCAAGCCCGGCGCGGCCGAGGGCCTCAGACGCGCAGTGCGCCGCCCGCTCGATCACGTCGTGAATCAGCGATGAGAACTCGCCCAACGACATGCGCAAGGGCGCCGCGTTGAAGCTCCGCCCGTCGACGGTCTGGAGCGCCACCGCCCGCACCGCCACCCGGGCCATGGGGTTCGTGTCTGCGCTCGCGTGCGCGTTCAGCTGAATCTTCAAGCCCTCGGCCACGCCCAGGAGCGCCTCCCGCGACGCCTCGGAGAGGGTGTCGAGCCCGAGGTCGAAGAGCCCGAGCGCCTCGGCGTAGCGCCCGAGGAGATGGTCGCGCACCCGCTCGTCGATGGCCAGGCCGCCGAGCTCGACCCCGTACGAGGCCAGGGCTTCGAGGCGATCAGGGCCGCCGCCCGAGGCCCGCCGCAGCACCGTCACGTCGAGGGTGCCGCCGCCGAAGTCGAACACCATGAAGGTGGCGTTGCGCCCCTTGAGGCGAGGGCCCAAACCGTACGCGTACGCCGCCGCGTCGGGCTCTGGCACGAGCCCCACCACCTGAAGGCCCGCGATGGCCGCCGCCTGCGCCACCGCCCGGCGCTCGCGGTTGCGGAAGCGCTGCGGGTGCGTCACCACCACGCCGTCGATCGGCGGGAGGGCGGGGTTCCACTCGATCTGTTGGGCGAGGGCGCGGAGGGTGAGCGCGGCGATGTCTGTGGCGTGCAAGCTCTGCCCCGCGAAGCGCCACGGCGGCCCGCTCGCCGCGCGGGTCACCCCCACGTGCCGCTTGCTCCCCCGCACGAGCTGAACCCCCGGCGGCGCATCGCCGAACTCCGCGCAGAGGTCGCGGTACCGATTCGCCGCGAAGGTGCCCGTCAGACACCGCGGCGCGTCGCCCAAACGGTCGTCGAGCATCACCAGCGAGGGCATCACGAAGCTCCCGCGGTCGACCGCCACCCGGGTCACCACACCCCGCTCAGCGTAGGCCACAGAGCAGTACGTCGTGCCAAGGTCGATCCCGTAGTAGGCCATCGGTTACCCCGCAGAGGGTCGCACCCCGACCGCCCCCATTGCCACTTCTTTGGGCCCCCGCCGCCGTGTTGCGATACTCCCCCGCGCCGTGCCAAGCGCAGATGACTCCGAGGCCTATCTCGAACTCGACGACGCGGCGCCGCCGCCATCGGTGCTGAACCTTGACACGCTGTCAACGGTCAAGCCCCCCGCCGACGACGAGGCCTTTCTTGAAATCGACGCCACCCCGGCGGCCTCGAATGCAGAGATCATCGCGCGATCACAGGTCATTTCAGACGACGACCTGAGCGTCGTGACGGCCCTCGGCGACGACTCGGTGCCGCTCGTGGTGGCGCTCTGGCCGTCGCGGTTTGACATGGTGTCAAGATTCCCCAGCGAGGCCGCGGTCGACGAGCGGGTGGCCTTTGCGCGGCGGGTGTTCAACCAGGTGACCCGTCGCGGGGCCGAGTGGCGGGCCCGGGCCGATGTCGCCTCAAGCGCCCTCGAACGTCGCCTGAGCGCCCTCGGAAGCGCGCCTCGGGGCGAGCGGGTCAGGGCCGAGTTCGACCGTTGGGACGAGGCCCGGCTCGACGCGCTCTTGCGCCGCGAGGTGGGCGCCGAGCAGACCCTCTACGCCCTCGAATCGTCGCGGGTGCTCAACGAAGCGAAGAAGCACGGATGGAGCGACGACGCCGTGCGCGCCCGCTGCGAGGCCCTCGGGTTCACCTGGGCGCCTGCGGTCTCGACGGCGTGGGCGCAGTGCGAGGCCCTGCCCGGCGCGCCCAGCACCCTCGACGCGGCGGCGACGGCGCTGCTCACGGCGCCCGCCCAATGCCTCGCGGCGATGCGCGAGGGGGCCGTGTCGGCGTGGCTGTTGGGGCATCGCGCGCCCGAGGCGCTGGTCACCGTGGCCCGCACCGCCGAGGCGCTGGCCCGCGAAGAGTCGGCCGCCGACGAGGGGCTCTCACCCCGCGCGCGAGTGGCCCTCGGGAGCCTCGCCTGGGCCCTCGGGCACGAGGGCGTGGTGATCGACGGGCTGGTGGTCACCACCGCCGAGACCCTCAAGAGCCACCTCCGCACGGGGCGCGTGCGCGACGTGTCGCTGCGCGAGCACGCCGCCCTCCTCGGGCAGTGGTTTCAGCGACGCGGAGAGCCCTCCCTCGCGGCGGCCTGCGAGGCCCTCGGCGGCGACGACCCGGTGGCGCCCCACGCCCTGCGGTGGGCCCTCGGCGAGCCCCTCCGGCTCGGACAGCGCGCCGTCGCAGACCCCGCTCAGTTCGCGCGCGAGGCGCTCCAGCGACCCGCGGCCCGCGAAGATGCGCTGCGCCTCTGGCGCGACAAGACCCTCGCGGCGTGGCTCGACACCCTGCCCCGGCAACGCCGCGACGCCCTCTGGCTCGACGAGCTCCGGCGCCACCCGAACGCGCCGAGCGCCTTCTGGCGTGGGCTCTACCGCCGCGCGCCGCGCGCCCCGTTGCGCCTGCACCTCGGAGAGGCCTTCGGGCACCGCAGCGCGCGCTTTGACACCCTCGCAGACCTCCAGACGCCCTCGCGGGTCGCCGCCGTGTGGCCTTGGTTGCGCGAGGCCCTCGCGGCGGGCGAGCTCGACGCGTGGCTCACCGTGGCCGCGCCGGGCATCGAACGCAGCCCCGCCGCCGCGGCCGACGACCTCGCGCTCCACGAGACCCTCTGGAGCGTGGGCTTCACCGCGATGGTGCTCCCTTGGGGTCGCGCGGCGCTGGCCGTCTCGACCCTGTCAGACCTCGTGAGCGCGTGGCGCAAGAGCCCGTCGGCCCTCGAAGCCGCCCTCGGGCCGGGCATCGTCGCGGCCTGGCTCAGGCGCTTCCACCCGAGCGCGGGGGTGCCCGGCGTCGAGCTCCGAAGCGCCCTCGAAACCTGGGGAGATTCACTCGGTTACGGCACACTCCCGGAGGGCACCGCGGGGCTCCGGGTGGCGCTCCTCGCGGGGCTCGAAGAGCTGCCCATCGACCCCGCGCCCGGGGCCGCGCGCAGCGCCATCGGGAGCCACGGCATGGTGGGCCTCGACGCCGCCCAGCACGCCCCCGAGGCGTGGCAGCCCCTCTTGCGCCCCGACGGCCCCCATCGCCTCTCGGGCACGGTGTTTCTCTGGGCCGCACGGCACGCCCCGGCCCTTGGCTTTCTGGCCTCGCGCTGGCTGCGGGGAGAGCCCCTCGACGCCGCGGCGGTGCTCGACGAGCTCTGCAAGGCGGGCGTCCCGCGGGCGTCTGAGGCGCTGGCCGAGGCGCTGCGCACCGAGGGCCAGCTCCGCGACCAGGAGCGTCAACGCCGCGCCCTCGAAGAAGAGGCCACCCGGCTCGCCCTTGAGCGCGAGCGTGCCCGGCTCGCGCGCGAACGTGAGGGCGCCGAGGCGGCCCAACGGCGCGAGGCCCTGACCCGCAAGTCTGAGCGCGAGGCCCTGCGGCGCGAGGTGGCCCGCGACCTCGCGCGGCTGACCGCCGAGCGAGACCTGGCCCAAGCGACGCTGAGCCGTGCCGAGGCCGAGGTCGAGGCCCGCGACGCGCAGGCTCTCGCACAATTCGCCCGAGAGCGTGCCTCCTGGGCCGCCGCGCAGAGCGCGCTGCGGCAGAGCCTTGAGGCCCAGATCGAGCAGCTCACGCGACGCCTCGCGGTGGTCGAGACCGAGCGCGACGAGGCCCTCTTGCGCGCCGCCGAGGCCGAGCGCATCGCGCGCATTCCGGTTGCCATCGAGGCCCCGCGCACGGTCTTCGAGCCCCTCGACGCCCCCGAGGCCCCGACCGAACAGGTCACCCTCACCGAGGCCGAAGCGGCGCTCATCGAGGCCGAGCGTCGCGCCCAGGAGGCCGCCGCCCGCGCGACCTCACGCGGCGCCGAGGCCCTCGCCCTTGAGGCCCGTCACACCGAGGCCCACGATGACGCCCAACGCGAGGCCGCCGAGGCCGCGCGACGGCTCACCGAGGCCTTGCAGGCCCTCGACGCCAGCGACCAGGCCGACGACGCGCGGAGGCTGGGCGAGATCGAGGCCCTCAGCGCCCAAGCCGAAGCCGCGCGGCGCGAGGCCGAGGCGCTCGCCGAGACGCTCTCCGCGGCGCAACGGCGGCTCTCTTCGCGCGACTCGGCGCCCGACGACGAGGCCCTCATGGCGGCCCTCGAAGGGATGCTCGAACACGAGTCCGAGGCGTTGCCCGAGGTCGAGCTCGACGAGGGCCTGGCGCTGCCTGAGCGGCACGACACCCACCCCGACCTGCTCGCCGAGGCGTACACCCTCACCGACGACGCGAGCCTCGGGGCGCTCCGCGCGGCGATGACGGCGTGGGCCGAGGCGCGCCCGCGGCACCCCCTCGTGGGCTTCGCGCGTACCCTCGACGACCTCACGGTGACCCTCGTGCCGTGCTTCGAGGTGTACGTCGCGACCCGGCTCGAGACCCGCGAGGTGGTGATCCGCGAGGGCACCCTGCGCATCGACGACGACCCCGTGTTGGTGCCCCCCGAGGCCGTCGAGGGCGAACAGATCGACCCGTGGGCCCTGCCCCTCAACGACGTCGACGTGTGGGATCGCTGGGAGGCCGACGTGCCCCTCGACCACGCCATCGCGTCGCACGATTGCCCCGACTGCAAGGTCGAGGGCCACCCCTTCGCGGCCGGGGTGGTGGCGTGCAAGACCTGCCACGGCGAGGGCTCGGTGGCGTGCCGCGCGTGCAACGCCTGGGGCCGGGTGAAGTGCCACCATTGCAGCGGCAACGGGGTGGTGCCGCAGGGCGACGCGAGCGTGCGGTGCCGCGACTGCGAGGGCCGCAAGACGCTGCCCTGTACGGCCTGCGCGATGGGGCGCGAGGGCTGCCCGAGCTGTAAGGGCGAGAAGACCGCGCCTTGCCAGACCTGCGGCGCAGACGGAGAGATCGAACGGTTCGCGCTGGTTCGGCAGTCGTTCCTCGGGGTCAGCGCCCGCGGCGTCGTGGGGGCTGAGGGCGTGCCCGCCGAGGTCGTCGAGGCCGTCCACGGTGTCGGCGCCGAGCCCCTGCCGGTGGTGCACTGGGAGGCCCCTGAGCTCGACCCCGCGGCGCTCCCGAACGAGCTGCCGCACCCCGCCCTCGCGGCCGCCGCGTCAGAGCTTTTGACCGCCGAGGCCGCCCGCGGCGGAGGCGCCTCGCGGGTCGCCCGGCAGCGCCTGGTGATCCGCCGGTACCCCGTCTGGCGCGTGCGCTACACCCACGAGGGTGCCGCGTACGAGGCGTGGCTTCACGGCACCCGCAAGACCGTCTACGCGCCGCACTCGCCGCTCTCGGCCTGGCTCGACGCGCGGGTCAACGCGGCCCGAAGCGCGGTCTCAGCCGAAGCCCTCGGCGACGCCGTGAACGCCCTCGAAGCCCTCGTCGACGTCGCCCCCGAGCACCCCGGAGCCCGCGACGTCGCAGGCGCGCTCGGCCGCGCGGTGCTGGCCATGGCCGTACGCGGCGAGCTCTTCGCCGCACGCGAGGCTGCCGATGCGGCCGCGGTGCTGCGCTACCCCGAGTGCGTCACCCCGCTGGTCGAGGCCGAGCGCTTGCTCGCGCGGAGGCTCAACAGCCAGCGCAGTTGGGCCGTCGCCGAAGAGGCCAGCGTCGCCCTCGAACGCAACCACCTCGCGCGCTGCGCCGAGCGTCTCACCGCGCTCCACGCCCTCGAAGCCGAGCACCCCGACGGGCTCCGCATCGCCGCCGCCCTCGGTCTACGCTGGAAGACCGAGATCGACACCCTCCTCGCGACGGCCCAACCCGAGGCCGCCCTCGGGATCGTCATCCAGGCCGAAGCCGTGCCCTTCGTGCGCTGCCGTGAGGCCCTCGGCCCCGTCGGCCCCATCGCCCGTCAGGCCGCCTGGCGTGCCCGGGCGCGACGGTGGCTCCCGAGCCTCGCGCTCATCGTCGGCGCCCTCGTCGTGGTGCTCATCGCCGTGCGCCTCGCCACCCGCTGAGGTGTCAGCGCCCGCGACACCTGTCGTCAGGCGCGACGGCCGGGCGGGGTTCGCACCTCTCAAAACACCATAAATTCAAGCAATTTCACGCTGGCACGGCCGCTGCTAAAGGTCACTCCGTGCGCCGCGGTCGACGCGGAGCATTCAACACCAGGAGCCTCGACCATGAACCTTCGCACCCTCTTCGCCTCGGCCGCGTTGTTTGTCGCCTCCGCGCTCCCGGGTCTCGCCCAGGCGCAGCCCCGAGGGAGCTTCCATCGCCCGGTGGTGGCGGTTCAGCCTGGGTATGTTCAGCCTGGGTATGTTCAGCCTGGGTATGTTCAGCCCGCGGTGCGGCCAGCGGTGATTCAGAACCCGCACGAGGCGCGACGTCAGGCGATGATGCAGCAGCGCTTCGAGGCCGAGCGGGCCCGCGAAGCGCGACGCCAGGCGATGATGCAGCGGCGCATGGCGACCCGTCAGCCGGTGGTGGTCGTTCAGTCTCCGAGGCCCGTGTACGCCCAGCCCGTGTACGCCCAGCCCGTGAACCGTCAGCCCGCGCCCGCTTACCCCGCGCCGGTCTACCGCACCCGCCGCGGCTGGTGACCCTCGAAGCGCGCCCGCGCTGCGACAAACTCGCGAGGCCCCGGTGAGCGCCGTACCCTCACCGGGTGACCACGCCCCCCGAACAAGCGAGCCTCGACACCCTCCGCGCGGTGTGTTTCGCCTTCGCCCAGGTTGAAGAGAAGCTCTCGCACGGCGCGCCCTTCTTTCACGTCGGCGGCAAGGGCTTCGCGATCTTCGCCCGCGACCCCGATCAGCCCGGTCGCTTCGCGGTGTGGTGCAAGGCCACCCCCGCGCAACAGCGCGACTGCCTGCGGCGCGACCCGGGGCTCTTTTTCGTGCCGCCGTATGTGGGCGTCAAAGGCTGGGTCGGGGTGCGCTTCGAGCACCCTCGCTTCGAGGCCGAGGCGCTCTCGATCTTGCTCGAAGAGGCGTGGGTGTCGGTCGCTCCGAAGCGCGCCCTCACCGCGAAGCCGAGCCCGCCGCCCGCGCAGGTGCAGTACCCGAGCACCGACCCTGAGCTGGTCAAGCGCGTGAAATTGCAGATCGAATCGGTGATCGAGGATTGGCCCGAGGTGAGCGTCGACGAGGCCGAGTACGGGCAGACCACCTGGCGCGTCGGGGCGCGACCCTTTCTCTACCTGCAAGACAACGTGCACCGTGATGGGGCCGTGGCGGTGTGCGTGCGCGCCGACAACGACGAGGTCGCGGCGCTGGTCGCGGCGCGGCCGAAGGTGTACTTCGTGCCGAAATACATGGCCCGACGCGGCTGGCTCGGGGTGCGCGTCGACGGCCCGCGCCCGGGGTGGCGCGCCCTCGGTGAGCGCATCGCCGCGAGCTATGCGCAGACCCGAGGGTCGCGCGGCTAAGGGCCCTCGGGCTGCGAAATAGAGTCGGGGCGAGAGGATTTGAACCTCCGACTCCCTGGTCCCGAACCAGGTGCGCTACCAGGCTGCGCTACGCCCCGATGCCGAAGCGCGCGCACCATACTCCGAACGCGCCCGCGGTCAACCCATTCTTCGCGCCCCGCGCGGTCTGGCCTCGCCCCGCTCGATCAAAATCGCCTTTTCATTACCCCCCGCGGAGGAACCTTTCCTACCCTCGCGTGGTCGCACCACAGAGAGCACCATGAAACACCTCACGCGCCCCCTCCTCGCCCTCGCCCTCGTCTCGGCCTGCAAGCCCTCTGCGACGGCCCAGACGCCGCCCGACGCCCCCGCGACGGCCTCCGACGCGGGCCCCCGCAACGCCCGCGACGCCTCGACCGGAGACGCCAGCGCCGCAGGCGGCGAGGTCAGCGCGCGGCTTGAGAGCTTCGGCTCGGTCGAGGCCCTGCAAGCCTGGTGGCGCGCACACCGCGGCCCGCGCAACCGCGGCGGCGGCAACATGAACGGCGACGCCGTCGGAGACGCCTTCGGGTATGGCGGCGTCGGCCTCGGCGGAGGCGGCGCGGGCGAGGGCACCATCGGCCTCGGCAGCGTCGGCACCATCGGCCACGGCGCGGGCACCGGCACCGGCTCAGGATACGGCTCGGGCGCAGGGGCTCCGCTCGGTCGGAGCGCCGCACCCCGTCGCGCCACCGGCCCCGCCAACGCCCCCGCCAACGCCCCCGGGACGCGCATCCAGAACAGCCCCGGCGACCCCAACAGCATCACCAACAACCAGGAAGAGGGCGTCGACGAGGGCGACATCGTGAAGATGCACGGCAACCACCTGGTGATCTTGCGCCGCGGGCGTTTGTTCACCGTGGGCCTCGGCGACGACAGCTTGCGCCCGATCTCGATGACCGAAGCCTACGGCCGCGGCCGCACCCCCGGCGGCTGGTACGACGAGATGCTCATCGACGGCGACACCGTGGTGGTGATTGGCTACAGCTACGCCGCGCAGGCCAGCGAGGTAGGCCTCTTCGACATCAACGCCGAGGGCCAACTTCGCTGGCGCGACACGGTCTTTGTGCGATCGAGCGACTACTACTCGTCGCGCAACTACGCGAGCCGCCTCGTCGGTCACCGCCTGGTGATGTACATGCCGGTGCCGCTGCGCGGAGACGCGAGCTCGCTCTCGCTGCCGGCCGTGCGCCATCGCCCCGAGGGCGACTGGCAGACGGTGCTCAACTTCTCGCGGCTCTACAAGCCCGTTCAGGCCCTCGGCCACGCGCCTGTAATTCACACGGTGCTCTCGTGCGATCTCAGCCAGCGCACGTTCGCGTGCGAGGCCGTCGGCGTGGTGGGCCCCACGGGGCGAAATTTCTACGTCTCGGGGCGCGCGGTGTACCTCTGGGTGGCCGCTCCGCCCGAGACGCTTCGGGGTCGCGGCGCGAACCCTGCGCCCACCCCGGCGACGGTGTATCGCCTCCCGCTCGACTGCTCGGGCGCGGGCGCGGTGCGGGCCCGGGGCGTGCCGATCGATCAGTTCTCCTTCGACGAGGCGGGCGACCAGCTGCGGGTGCTCTTGCGCGCCGACGGGCAGGGCGACGGGATGTGGGGCGCTGAGAATTCCTCAGGCGACATGGGCTTTGTGCGCATCGCGACCTCGCGCTTCGGCGACGACGTGCCCGCCATGACCCGCGAGGCGTACCGCCCGCTGCCCCGCGCCGAGGGCGTTCAGTACGACATGCACAACCGCTTCGTGGGCGACCATGTGATCTACAGCGCGGGTCGCGCGCGCACCTACGGCCGCAACCGCCCGGCGCCCAACGACAGCGCGAACCCGGTGGTCATCTACGACGCCGCGCACGACCGGGTGACCACGCTGACGGTGCCGCACTCGGCCGAGCGCATCGAGCCCCTCGGCCGCGACGTGTTGGTGGTGGGCAACCAGGGCACCAGCCTCACCTTCACGGCCATCGCCCTCGACGAGACGCC
The DNA here is from genome assembly GCA_016792845.1 of Myxococcales bacterium. Taxonomy (GTDB): domain Bacteria; phylum Myxococcota_A; class Polyangia; order Polyangiales; genus JAEUKH01. The sequence goes on from JAEUKH010000038.1 coordinate 18,895, forward strand.
CGCCCTCGCGGGCAATCACAGCATCCGCAACGCGGCCCAGGGCGAGAGCCGCTCGCACGGCTTCTTCTTCCGCCCGAGCGGCGACCGCAGCGGCATGTTGGGGCTCCCGATCACCCGCGGCGACGACTCCGGGACGAGCCTCACCAACGTGTCGAGCGCGGTGCAGTTTCTCACGGTCAACAACCTCCGCTTCGCCGACGGCGGCGGCCTCGCGAGCCGCAGCGCCAGCGTGTCTGACCACTGCGTCGCGTCGTGCGCCGACTGGTATGGCAACGCGCGCCCGATCTTCTGGGGCGACCGCACCTTCGCCCTGCTCGGCTACGAGGTCGTCGAGGGCGCCGTCAGCGCCGGTCGGGTGCGCGAGCGGCGGCGTGTGGATGTGTTCCGCGCGCTGCAAGGGCAGCAGGGCGACCAGCGCCGCAACGCCTTCGACAACGTCGAAGACTGAGGCCCAAACGCGAGAGCCCCTGAGTGAATCACCCAGAGGCTCTCTCTTGTCGGGGCGAGAGGATTTGAACCTCCGACTCCCTGGTCCCGAACCAGGTGCGCTACCAGGCTGCGCTACGCCCCGAAAGGGACGCGGACTCTACACCCCCCGGCTCCACCGTCAAGCACAATCGACACCGCCCTCAGCCCCTCAGCCCGGCGGGCGACACACCACCTGCGGCACCACCGCGAGGTTGTTACCCTCGTGGCACTCGAGCCGCGAGCGACCGTCATCGGCCACCACGCGCACATCGAGCGGCGTCTCTTGCGGGGGCGTCGACCAGGTGCATCGCAGCCGCACGCACTCGCCCGGCGCGAGGGCCCGGGGCGTCATCGACTGACACACACGGGTCGCCCCCATCGCGGCCGGGTCGCGGTCGTAAAAGCCCACCGGGAGCCCGTCAGGCAGCGTGGCCGTGCCCCGGTTGCAGGCCCGCGCGGTGAGCTCGGCGGCGCCCGAGGCGAGACACACGAAGCCCTCGCCCGCGCTGGTCGCGTCGGGTGAGCGCATGGTCTCGGCGCTCCCCTGGACGTTGGTGCGAAAGTTGTTGAGCGAGGCCTCGCGCCAGTTGAGGCGCGCCGCCGAGGTGGCAGGGATGCTGGCGTTGTCGCCCACGTTGGTGACCGAGTAGGCGTGCTGGTTCCAGATCGGGCGCGAGCCCACCCAGCGGTCGGCCACGTCGCTGTACACCCTGATGCCGCGCACGCCGACGGGGCGCGCCGCGCGACAGGTGAAGCCCGAGCCGGGCGTCCCCGCTGGGGGCGCCGCGCAGACATACGTGCACTCGCTGTTGCTCACCCCTGCATCGGCCCCGCCCGTCGAGGGCGCGCAGCAATCGCTGTCTTGGAGGCACCGGCAGAAGCCCTCAAGGCACACCCCCGAGGGGCAATCGTTGGCGCTCGCGCAGCGAATGCCCGCGAACTGAACGTCGACCCCCCGCGGCCCCGTGCCCGGGCACGCGATGCCCGTCGTGGTCGAGCCGCAGTTGAAGTTCGACCCCACCACGAGCTCGGCCCTGAGGTCGCCGTCGACGTCGGCCACCACAGGGTTCTCGTACCAGGTGCACGACGAGTGATGCTGCGAGAAGAGCACCGTGCCCGTGCGGCCGTCGTAAACCCGCGCGAAGCACTCGTCGGCGTACACCGCCTCGACCCGGCCGTCGCCCTCGAAGTCAAAGCTCGTGCTGCCCGTCACGTTGCTGCTCGCGTCTTGTGAGGGGCGCGACCAGAGCACCCCCGTGCGCGCCGTCGCATCGCAGCGCCCGCCGAGCCGCGCCACCGTCGCCACCGGCGCACAATCGGGGTCAAACACCGTGTAAGCCTGAGCCCCCGCGGCGGCGATCTCGGGGAAGCCGTCTCCGTCGAAGTCAGCCACCGTGGGCGTGCCGCCGGTGCCGCCGCCCGGCAAGGCGATGGGGCCGAACACCGTGCGCCCGTCGAGGGTGTCGATGCGCACATGCCCCGCGCTCACGACGGCCACCTCGGGGATGCGCGGGTCGCGCACCAGATTGCTCGTGTACGCCCCAAAATTCGCGATCGCGGGGTGCCCCTCGCCGCAGCCGGCGACGGCGCAATCTGTGCGGGCGTACCAGCTCTCGCGCGACCAGGTCTGCATGGTGCGATTCCACGCGTAGACCCCGCTGCCGGTGACGAGCTCGACCTCGCCGTCTTCGTCGACATCGGCCACGACGCTGAACCCGCCGGCCGAATACCCGCGCACCGTCGGCACCACCGAATCGCCGCCTCGGTACGCGCCGGTGCGCCCGTCGTAGACCGCCCCGTGCCGCAGCACCTCCGCGAAGCCGTCGTCGTCGAGGTCGACCAGGCTCGGCCCCGCCCAACCGCCGCCCGTGGGGTTGTCGGGCATCCCGTTGCGGGTCGAGCGCCAATACACCACCCAACGCCCGCGCCCCGCGCCCCCGTCTGCGCTCGCCCCGTCTGCGCTCGCCGCGTCGACCGCGCCGCCGTCGTCGAGCCCGCCGTCGCCCGCGGCGCCGCGCTCATACCGAAACGCCACGAGGCCGCCTCCGGCCTTGAAGGCTACGATTTCAGGCACGCCGTCGTTGTCGAGGTCGCCCACCGCGGGCGGCGACGAGTGCGACACGAGCTGCGCGGTGAGGTTGTCTTGCAGCGCGCAGGTGCGGCCGTCGAGCACGCGAATCAGCCCCGTAGGGAGCTCGCTCGACCCGTCGCTGCCGTCGTCGAAGACCGCGATGATCGAGGGCCTCTGCGGGTCGTCAGGGGCGCGGTACACCCGCAGGTCGGCCACCATCGGCGTCGACAGCACATGCAAATGCCCGGGGTAGGGGTCGCCCGTCGGAGCCTCCGAGAAGCGACACTGAACCGCGGGCGCGAACACCCCAGGCCGCACCTCGCGGGTGCACGCCGTGTCGGTCTCGCCGTCGCGGTACGGCACGCAGCGGTTGAGCCCCGCGACGCACCGCGTGTCGTTGCTGCAATCGTTGACCCCCTGGCAGGGCCCGCGGTCGGCCAGACAGAGGCCGTCGACGCACACGCTCCCGGCCGCACACGGCGCGCTCATCGAGCACCGCGAGGCGCCCTGGTCGGTGCTCACCGCGGGGTGGTCGATCGCCCCGTCGCCCGGCACATCGAGGCCCCCGACGTCGCGCACCGCAGGGAGATCAAAACCGAGCCCCGCGTCAATGTTCACACTGTCAACATTCGCAGCATCGACGCGGTCGCGGGGCACGTCGAGGGGCTCGAAGGGGCCGCTGTCGACCACCGTCGCAGGAGGCTCGCTCGCGCAGGCCCCGACGAGCAACGCGCAGACCCACGCCCCACGGGCAACGGCAGTCATTCTCATCGCCCGCGAGTGTACCCCAGACGCTTGCCAGGGATCACCCCCAGAGCGCACCGGGCGCACCGGGCGCTAGGCGCCGTCGTCGCGTACGGCCACCGTCCACCAGGTGTCGCCGATCGACCAGCGCTGGCCGTCTTCGAGGTCGACCGGGTCGTCGTCGTCGAGGCAGGCCACGAGGCGCCCCGCGCGGGCGCGCACACGCAGCGTCGCAGCCCCCGGGCGCTGGGCCCCGAGCGAGACCGCATGGGCGTCGCCGTACCCGACGGTGGCTTCGAGCAGCACGAGCACATGCGCGAGGCCCTCGCCGTGCCGATCGACCCGCTGGAGCCTCGCCCACGCGGGCAGCGCGCCGGCCTCGGTGACGCTCTGCTCGAAGACGAAGCGCACATGCGGACCGAGCGCGATCTCGTCGCCGTGATGCAGCGCCACCCCCTCGCCCTTGGGGTCGAGCCTGTGGCCGTTCACGGTGGTGCCCGAGGCGCTGTCGAGGTCGCTCAAGCGCCCGACGCCGCCCTTCCACCAGAGGCGCGCGTGGCGGCGCGAGACGCTGCGCATCCGGCGATCGTTCTCGGGGTCCGGCGGGAGGCACCGCACCACGACGTGCCCCGTCCGGCCCAAGACCACCGTCGGGGCCGAGAGAAGCTGGAGGGGCCCTAAGCCTCCGTCTGAGACGAGCTCGGCGCGCATCACCGCCGCGATGCCGACGTTGTCCATCGGGCTGAGGAGCGTCGGCGGCGGCGCCAGCGCCCAACCGCTCGCGGCCATGAGGGCGTCGCGCATCGCGTCGGCGCTCTCGAAGCGCGCGCTCGCCTTCTTTTCAAGCGCTTTTGAGATCACCGGGGCGAGCCTCCGCGCCGCGTCTGAGAGCCCCTCGGGCAAGCCCGGCGGCGCATCGAAGAGATGCATCCGACAGATCTCTCGGAGCGAATCAGCCCCGAAGGGCACCGTGCCGGTGAGCATCTCGTAGAGCAAGACGCCCACCGCGTAGAGGTCTGCGCGATGGTCGAGGTCGGCGCCGCTCCACTGCTCGGGGGCCATGTACTCGGGCGTGCCCATCACCACACCTTGGGCCGTCCGGAGGTGGACCGAGCCCTCAAGGCTCTCATCGAGGATCTTCGCCAGACCGAAATCGGTGAGCCGCGCGACCTCGCCCACCGGGTCGTCTGCGGCCCCCGCGAGGAGCACGTTCTCAGGCTTGACGTCGCGATGAAGGATGCCCCGCCCGTGCGCCTCAGAGAGGGCCGAGAGCACTTCAAGAGCCCAGAACACAGCCTGTTGGGGGGTGATGGCCCCGGCCACCAGGGCCTCGTCGAGCCCCCGCCCGAGCACCGCCTCGGTGACGAGGTACCGGGTGCCGTCGTCGAGCTTGCCCACGTCGAAGACCCGCACCGTGAAGGGCGAGGTCAGCGCCGCGGCGGCCCGGGCCTCGCGAGAAAATCGCGCCGTGATGCTGGGGTCTTTGACGCGCTCGGGGTGCAAAATGCAGAGCGCCACCTGGCGATGGGCGAGGCGATCCCAGGCCAGAAAGACCTCTTTTACCGCGCCGCTCCCGAGCAGGCGTACGACCTGGTAGCGCCCCGCGACGAGGGTGCCGGTGTCGAGCTTCAGCATCGGGTCGACCATACACCCACGCGCCGCGTCGTTGACGCCGGGCGAGAGTGCTTGTAGGCCGAGGGCAATGACCTCAGCCGTGACCCCCGCTGCCCTGCAAGCCGAAGGTATCGCCATCGCTGAAGAGCTCAAGCTGCTCCTCGCCGACGCTGAAGACTCTGCGTGGGGCGCCCGCTTCGAGGCGCTCCGCACCCGGCTCCAGCAGTCGGCGCGCGACGCCGAGCGCACGATGGAGCCGCGGCTGAAGGTCTACCGCGAGCGCCTCGGTCAGCTCGCGAGCGCTGTCGAGGTGTGGCAGGCCTCGCCCGCGCGCACCTGGGAGGCCTTCCGCCGCGAGGTTCAGCCCGCCGTCGAGGCGCTGAACGCGAGCTTGAAAGAGCTGCCGTCGCGCCCCTCGAACGCGCGCCGCATGGTGTTTCACGTCTTGATGGGCCTCGGCTGTACGGCGCTCGTGTACGCCATCCCGTGGCGCTGGCTGCTCATCGCGTGCCCCTTCACCATGGCGCTCTTCGCCTGGGGCAGCGAGATCTCGCGGGCCCGCTCGCCGCAGATCAACAAGACCCTCATGCGCTACTTCGGCCCCATCGCCCACGCCCACGAGTGGAAGCGTGTGAACTCGGCCACCTGGTATGTCACCGCGCTCTTGATCCTCGCGAGCTTTTACCCCCTCACGAGCTGCGCCCTCGCCGTGCTCACCCTCGGCCTCGGCGACCCCGCCGCCGCCCTCGTCGGTCGCCGTTGGGGCAAGACCCGCCTCCGCTCGGGGCGCTCCCTCGAAGGCACCCTCGCCTTCGTCGCGGTGGCCACGCTGGCGTGCTTCGCCTTGCTCGTCGGCCACGCCCACCTCGGCGCGAAGACGGCCCTGGTGGTGGCCCTGGTGGCGGGCGTCTCGGGCGCCATCGCCGAGGTCTTCTCGACCCGCGTCGATGACAACTTCAGCATCCCGCTGAGCGTCGGCACGGCCACCGCGCTGGCCCTGTGGCTGTTGAAGTGAGCCTCCTCGGCGGCGCTCAGCGATTGCGGCGCCGCAAGACCCCGACGATGAGCTGCTGCACCTCGGGCCCCTCTTGGGCGAGCGCGTTCTGAAGCGCCTGCTGGGTCTCGACGGCCTCGGCCCGCACCAACAGATCGGTCGCGTGCTGGCGCTCTTCGGGCGAGCCGTGCAAGAGCACCCCGAGGAGGTACTCGACCGCTTCGAGCGAGGGGATCTTGCCGATGCTGCCGAGCGCGGCCTGACGGATCGTCGCGTCGGCGGAGTCACGGTGGAGCCGCGAGAGCGGGTCAAACGCATGCGGGAAGTGAAGCGCCGCGATGGCATCCATCGAGGCCACCCGCACCGTGCTCTCGCTGTCGGCCACGCCCTTGAAGACGATCGAGAAGGTGCGCTTGAAGAACAGCGTGCGCGCGGCCCGCAAGGCCGACACCTTCACCTCGACCCGGCCCCGCTCGTAGAGCGCCTCTAGCGGCGCGAGCACCTGGTAGATTTGAACCTGCCCGAGCGCCTCGGCGAGCTGCGCCATCGTCGCGGGGTGATTCGGCTCCCGCGCGATGAGCGGGATGAGCCGCGCCAAGAGCGCCTTGCGTCGCACGAAATCGGGGTGCGTGGTCTCAAGCAAGATCTCGCCGCAGGCCTCGACGGCGTCGCCGCGCTCCTCCCACTCGACGACGTCGGCGTTCCAAATATCAGGGTACACGACGGGGGTCTTGAGATACTCGGGGAGCGCCGCCGGCCGCGACTCCTCATCGGCCGCGCTGGCGTACCGCTCGGCGAGGCGCTTGTACCGCGCCCCCCGCTTCTCGTCGGCCCCCGGCAGCGCCGCCAGGGCCGAGAAGACCCCCACCGCGCGCCCGTGCAAGCCCACCGCGCTGTAGGCCCCCACCGAGGCCAGGAGCGCGTTCTCGGCCAGCTCGACCGCCCCGCCCTGCTGGGTGAGCTGCTCGGCGGCCTTGCGCCACGCCTCGGCCTCTCGCACCCTGATCCGCGGGTGAAAGGGCATCCCGAGGCCCCGCGCGTAGTCAGCCGCCTCGTGCAGAATGGTCGCGACGGCGTGAAACTCTTTGGCCCGGTCGGCCCGGGCGAGAAAATCTTCGTAGTATTGAAGCGCGTAGTACTTAAGATGATCCTCTTTGAGGATCCGAATGCAGTTGAGATAGCCTTCGGCCAGGTTCTCGAAGCTGCCGGTCTCAGACCCGAGGGTCAAGAGCACCTGAAAGCAGTCAAAGGCGCGCTCCCTCAGGCCCCGCGCTTCGAGCAGATCGGCCGCCTCTTCGAGGAGCCGCGTCGCCTTCACCCGACAACGGTGCGAGGCCGGGGCGTCGCCGAGCTCGGCCAGCACGCGCCCGAGGTTGAAGCTCACCAGGGCCGCGGTGTACGGGTCTTCGCGGAGCGCCGGGTCGGCGGCGACGTCCTCCCAAAGCGCGCGCGCCTCTGGGTACTTCCGCGCGCGCTCGTAGGCCACCGCGGCGTGGGCGGGCCAGCGCGCCTCGACGTACTGCTGCGCCGCTACGGCGAACTGGTTGTCGAGCCACGCAGCGCGGGCGCGGTCGCGCGGGTCGAGCCCCGGGAGGTTGTACACCCGTCGGGTCTCTTTTAAGTACAACCACACCGTCGCCGCGGCGCGCACGAGCCCCGCGTGCTCAAGGCCCTCGCCCATCACCCGCAAGATCTCGTCGTACTCGCGCGCCGGCAGGTGGGTCTGCCCCGCGACATTGAAGAGAATCGAGACGGCGTTGTGCGGTTGATTCGCGCGAATCGCGGCCCGCGCCCGGGCGACGGCCTCATCGTTGAGCATCGACCCTCCGGTCGCGCGACTCCCGCGGCGGGAGCGAGTCTCGGCGCGCCGTATCTGTAGCGCTCTCGACGATCGACAGGGCGCGCTGCGCGCGCTCGCCGCGGTCGCGCAGGCTCGCGTCGGTCACCACCTCGTGCGTCGAGAGCAGCGAGAGATAGTCGAGGTCGAGGTTGCCCCGAGACGGCAGCATGAAGACCCCGCACACCTCGGCGCTCTCGCGCACCCGGCGGATGAGCTCGATGGGCGCGTGACACTCGGCGTGGGTGATAAAATACACGGTCACGCTCGTGCGATCGCGCGAGCGCTCGAGCTCGCTCGACAGCTGCGAGAACACCCGCGCGTAATTGCGCCCCCGCTCGCCCTTGAAGGCCAGCACCCCCGCGACGTGCAGCGAGCCCGCGCCCGCGAGGCCCGAGCGCCCGCGCCGCAGCCGCATGGGCTCATACAAGCGCGAGTCGAAGAAGCGCACCGAGGCCTCGAAGCCGAGCAGGGTCATGCGCTTGGCGAGGGCGATGGCGAGGCCCCGCGCGAAGACCGAGCGCGCCCCGCGCATCGAGGCGCTCGCGTCGACGAGGATCTGGTAGCTCCGCGGCGGCGGGCGATCGAGGGCCTCGTGCGCGTAATAGAGCATCTCGTTGTCGAGAAAGCGCTGCTCGAAGAGCTCGTCGTCGTGGGCGAGCTCGGTGAGCACCAGCGAGTCGAGCGAGCCCTCGGCCACCACGCCCGAGTACCCGTCGACCGAGAAGATCTGTTGCCCGCCCCCGCGGCGGCTGTCGAGCACGCTCGGCAGGATGTCGAGCGAGAAGTTCACGACGTCGTTGGCCTCGGGCGAATTGAACACCGCCAAGAGGTCGACGAGCTCGGTCTCGGGCATGGTGTTGTCGCCCATGAGGCCCAAGAGCTCGACGGTGTCGAGGTCGATCTGCTCGATGCCCAAGAGGAGGTGCAGGCGGTGGTTGCTGAGGTGCGCGATGAAGTCAGCCTCGGGCCGCCGATCGACCGAGCGCCACACCGAGGGCATGTGCAAAAACGCCTGCGTGAGGAGCTCGGCGTTCACCGGGATGGGCTCAAACTTCACCGGGCTGCGCCAGCGGTCGACCACGCTCGCGAGGGCCCGGGTCAAGAGCGTCGCGAGCACCGCGTCGTCGATGCGCGTCTTGCGGAGCTTCTCGGCGATGTCAGTCTTCGCGATCTCGTCGAGCACCGCGGCGTAGCGGGTCAAGAGGTTCTGCACCTCGCCCGGCATCACCCCTTGAAACGACGGCGCGTCGCGCGGCGGCGCGAAGGTCGCCACGTCACCGAGGAGCGCCGCCCCGAGGTCGTACGCCACCACCAACGGCACGTTGATGCCCAGACGGAGCAGCGAATTGTACCACGCCACGGCGCGCATCCCGAGGTTGGTCTCGCCCGCCCCGGCGCACGACAAGGCCAGGCCCCCGAGGGCCCTCAGCTCGGCCGCTGACATCGCAGCGTGGCTCATCGCGGGCCCCCCTCAAGGTCAATCATCGTCACCGCCGGGCGGCGGCCCGCCCTCTTTTTCGAGGTACCGAAAGATGGTGCGCGGGTCGACCCCGAGGTCGCGCGCGGTCTTGGTGCGGTTGCCGTTGTTGCGCTCGAGCACATCGAGGATGTACTTCCGTTGAAAGTCTTCTTTCGCTTTGTCGAGCGGCACGATGCTCTGAAGCGCGTCGGGGTGCAGGTCGAGGTCTTCGGGCCCGACCAGCGATTTGTCGCAGAGCACCAGGGCCTTCTTGATACGGTTCTCAAGCTGCCGCACGTTGCCCGGCCAGTCGTACTTACGAATCGCGATGAGGGCGTTCGGGGTGAAGCCCTTCACATCGGTGTTCATCTCTTGCGAGTATTTCTGCAAGAGGAGCTTCGCGATCACCACCACGTCGTCGCCGCGCTCGCGCAGCGGCGGCAAGAAGATGTTGACCACGTTCAAGCGGTAATAGAGGTCTTCGCGAAACGCGCCCTTCTTGATCTCGTCTTCGAGGGCGCGGTTGGTGGCCGCGATCACCCTGATGTCGACCTTCTCGGGGCGCGCGTCGCCGACCTTGTTCACCACGCGCTCTTGCAGCGCGCGCAAGAGCTTGACCTGAAGCCCCAACGGCAGCTCGCCGATCTCATCGAGGAAGAGCGTGCCCTTGTTGGCCGCCTGAAACTTGCCCTCGCGAGTGGCCACCGCGCCGGTGAAGGCGCCCTTGACGTGACCGAAGAGCTCAGACTCCATCAAGTTCTCGGGGATGGCCCCGCAGTTGATCACCACGAAGGGCCCCGTGGCCCGCGGCGAGCGGTTGTGCACCTCGCGGGCGATGAGCTCTTTGCCCGTGCCGGTCTCGCCCGTAATCAGCACCGAGATGTCGGTCGGCGCCACCTTCTGCACCTTGCGAAACACCTCGAGCATCGAGGCGCAGCTGCCGATGATGTCGCCGAAGCGCTGACTCTTCAGCTTCTTCTCAAGCTCGGCGTTGTCTGATTTCAGCGTCTCGACGAGCAAGGCGTTCTGAAGAATGAGCGCCGCCTGCGAGGCGAACACCGAGAGGATGTCGAGGGAGCGCGGGTCAAAGAGGTTGGCCACCCGGTCGTTGCCGACATAGATGAGCCCCAAGAGGTCGCCCCCCGCGATGAGCGGCGCGCACATCACCGAGCAGAGGCGCAGATTCATCACGCTCGCAGAGCCCTTGAACATCGTGTCATCAATGGCATTGTGAACGATGAGCGGGCGCCGCGAGGCCACCACCTTCGCGAGGATGCTGTCTGAGAGCTGCCGCACCGCGTCGGGCAGAGACTCTTGCCTGAGGTTCCGCGCGGCGCGAATTTCGATCTGGCTGCCCCGTAAGAGCAGCACAAAGCCCTTGTCGGCGCCGGTGGCCTCGATGGCCCCGTCGAGCAACGCTTCGAGCAGCTGCTGCACCTCGCGGGTCACGAGCAGCCGCTCTGAGAACTGATAGAGCTTGCGAAGCCCGGTCAGTTCATATTGCGGCGCCTGGGCCTCGCTCTTTTGAGCAGGGCTCTCGGCCTCTTCGAGCATCGAGAACACGAGCTCGGTGTCACCGAGGTGAACGTGGTCGTTGTGCGCGAGCCGCACCCTGCGCTTACGCTTGCCGTTGATTTGAATGTCAGCCACCGGGTCGACCTCGTCGAGCGAGAAATCGCGCCCGTCGAAGACGACCTGAGCGTGGTACGCCGCCACCCCGCGCCCGTCGAGGGTCACGTCGTTGCCGCCCGCGCTGCCCAAGGTCGTAATGGCTTTGTAGATCGGAAAGAGACGGCCCCGTCCGGTGGGGCCGATCCAGCGCAGACAGGGCATCAGTCTCGCTCCGTAGGGTGTTGAGGGGCGCGGAGCATACTCCCGGCAGGTCGCCCAAGGCCAGTGTTGCACAGCGCGCGACCCATCGATCATGCTCCCACGCGAAGTTCGAATGTCGTGACTTCCAGATGCTTCGAAGGGTCCTGATGCGTGCTCTCTGCGTACTCTTTCTTCTCTCGGTGATCGCCGCCTGCGCGAGCGGCCCCCGGGTGCGCCGCGACGGCGCCGACGGCGTCAACATCTCGGTCATGAACCGCACCGCCGAGACCGTGTGCTTTCTCTACCTCTCAGCCCCCGCCGAAGACACCTGGAGCGACGACGTGCTCGGCAACGGCACCATCGCCGCCCGCTCACGCCGCGACGTGCGGATGCCCCCCGGCCAGTGGGATCTCCGCACCGAAAACTGCCAGCACGAAGACACCGGCATGCTGCGCGGCGCGCGCATCTCGCGGGGCACCACCCTCGTCCTTCAGTGAGCCTCGCGACGCGCTCAGAAGCGCAGCCTGAGCGACGCGCCCCCCAAGAGACGCCCCTCGGCCCCCTGCCAGACCATCGGCGTCGCCGAGATCTGCACCCCGTCGAGCCCCGTCGGCAGCGGCCGCGGCACCGTGCGCACCCGGTCGGGCCGATACACCGCGTTCGCTTGAATCACCCCGCCCAGATAGAAGGCCGCGAAGACCCCCGCCGAGACCAGGTTCACGATGTAGAGCGAGCGGATCGTCGCCTGGGTGCCCGCATCCACAAAATTCCCTTGTGATTGCGCGGCAGTATACTGATCTGTGTAGGCGAAGAAGGTCGCCAGCGAGACCCCCAGCCCCAAGGCCTCGACGCTCAGAAAGAGCACCCCGAGCTCGGGCTGTCGGTTCGCAAACTGCCCGACCCCAAAGGGCAAGAACATCAGCGCCCGGGGCACCCGCTCGACCTGGGTGCTCTCGGTCAAGAGCCGCATCGCGAGCTCACGCCGCACGACGCTGCGCTGCTGGGCCTCGACCCGCGCCTGGGCCTGCGCCACCGCGATGCGCTCGAGCTCCGAGCTGAGGGCCCGCGAGACCTCATCGAAGAGCTGAACAAAGCCCGGCTCGAACTGCGCGGTCTCAAGCCGCGCCGTCGGGTCTTCGCGCAGGAGCGCCTCGATCGCGGCCCGCGCCTCGCGCTCGCGCCGGTCGGCGAAGAGCGCCGCAGCGTAGACCCGCCGCACCGAGCCCGACACCGCGCTCAACCGCGGGTTCTGCCCGAGCGAGAGCACCACCGGGCGCAACACCGTGCAGGCGCGGCGAAACTCGCCGTTCAAAAAAGCATCGCGGCCCGAGAGAAAATCGTCAACCTCGTCGGCCCGCGCGGCCCCCGCGAAGAGCCAGAGCGCGCCCACGAGGGCCCCGCGGCTCAGGGCCCGAGGGTGGCAGTGTCGTCGGGCGCCTGACGAGGGCGCAGCGTCACCAGCACTCGAAACACGCTCTCGCCCGCCGGGATCTGCCCCGCCCATACACCCTGGTCCCATCCGCGTTGGTTGTGCGCGACGACGATGGTCGCGCGCTCACCAACCGGCAATCGAAAGGGCGGAGACCGGGAGTCATACTCCTGCATCGGACCGCCGTTCACCGAGTAGTGCACGTTCATCGGCCGAGGCACAAGGGTCACTTCGCGCATCTGCACCACCCGCGGCGGCGGCTCGACCCGCTCGACCCGCGCCGCCCTGACCGCCGCGCGCCGCGGCGCCTCACGCCCCGCGTCGGCGCTCGCCACAGCACCCCCCGCGTCAACCTCAACCGCAGGGACGGCCCGCTCAGACTCGCGCACCACCGGCGTCACCCGGTCGTCGCCGGGCGGCGAAACCGGCTCCGCGAGGGGCGCGATCTCGGGCCTCACCGGCGGCCGCGCCCGCACCACCGCGAGGCCCACCGCCGCCGTCGCCAGGGCAGCCCCCGCGATCAACCCCGCCGCGCGGAGCTGACGCATCAACGCGCGCTTCCGCGCGGCACGGCGCAAGAGCCCGAGCACCTTCGTGTTGCCCGGGTCGAGGCTCAGCGCGCGGTTGAAATACCCCATCGCCTCGGGCAACGCCCCCTGCGCCTGCGCCGCCTCACCGAGCCTCGGGAGCTGCGCCAACAAGGTCTGCCGCAGCCGCGCCGTGGCGCCCTCAGGGTCGCTGAAGTACCCCTTCAACATCACCTCAGGGAGGGCCCCCCCGTCAACCTCGGCCAGAAAGCCCTCAAGGCTCTTCTGCAAGGCCCGCGCGCTCTCAAAGCGGTCGGCAGGCACCCGCGCCATCGCCTGGCGCAAGATGGCCGCGAAGCGATGCCCCACCCGCGGCGCCACCCGCAACGGGTCTGCGAACTCGCCGTCGAGGATCTTCCGCAAAAGGCTGTGCGCATTGGGGCCGTCAAACGGGAGCCGACCGCACGCCAGGCTGTAAAGCACCGTGCCCGTGGCAAACACGTCGGTGCGCGCGTCGACCCGGGTGCCCTCGATCTGCTCGGGCGCCATGTGCGCGGGCGAGCCGAGCACCTGCCCCGTGGCGGTCATCTCGCGCATGTCGGCCACATGAGCGATGCCGAAGTCGGTGAGCTTGAGCACGGCCCCTTGCAGCATGAGGTTGTCGGGCTTCACATCGCGGTGCACCACCCCTTGGCGGTGAGCGCACTCGAGGGCGTCGCAGAGCACCCACCCGATCGCCGCGACCACCTCGGCCGGGGGCTCAGGGTGCGCCTCGATGAAGCGCCGCAGCGTCGGCCCCGAGAGCAGCTCGGTCACCATGAACGACTGCGCGTCGCTCTCTTCTGAGAACTCGTACACCTCGACGATGTTCGGGTGCCGAAGCCGCGCCGCCGCCCGCGCCTCGCGCGCAAACCGCGCCCGACTCTCTTCGTCACGGCTGAGGTGCGGGTGCAGCACCTTCACCGCCACCTCGCGCTCAAGCTGCGGGTCGCGCGCGCGGTACACCACGGCCATCCCGCCGTGCCCGAGCTCGCCGAGCACGTCGTAGCGCCCGATGCGCCGGGGCATGCTGTCATCTTCGCGCTGCAAGGCGCCTGGCATCGTAAAGGTCACCGTCACCCACCCGCAAGACGAACCCTTCGATTCGCCCCCTCCGCCCGCGCCCGTCGCGCCCGCACCGACGTGACCCCCTTCGAGGCGCCCCGCTTGGTTCTAGTGTCGATAAAACCACGCGCTGTTCTGATTGCCGCCCGTGATCAACACCGCCCCCGTCGAGAGCCGCGCCGTCACCAGCCCCGCGAAGGGCAACGACCCCACCGGCCCCAACCCCTGAGGCGCCCGCGGCGCGCTCACGTCGAGGTGCTCGACCGCGTCGGCCACGCCGCCGCCCGCAGCCTCGCCGCCCGCAACCACCACCCGATCGCCCTCGGAAAGGGCCGCCGAAGCGCCGCGGCGACGCTGCCTGAGGTAGCCGCCCCGCGCGGCGAGCCAGGCGCAGCCCCCTTCGAGACAGCGAAGGTCGATCAAGAGGTCGTCGGCGACGAGGTCTGTCGAGCCCGCGACGCGGCCCCCGAGCGCCAGCGCGACCCCGTCGTTGAGGGCCACGAGGCTGAGCTCGGTGCGGGCGTCGACGCCCGAGGCGCCGCTCCGAAGCAGGCGCTCGCCCGCGGGGAGGCTGACGTTGTAGCGCTCAAAGGTCGGCGCCTCGGCCCCCCCTTGGCCGCCCGCGACCAGGAGCTCGCTCGGCCCGACCCGCAGCGCCGCCGGCGCGTCACGCCCCACCTGGAGGGGCTCGGTCATGCTCCAGCGGCCGTTGCCGCCGAGGCGATCGACCCGGGTCGAGGGCCCCGCGGCGTCGCGCCCGCCCAGCAACCACCCGCCGCCCGCGGGGTCTTGAACCGCGGTCGACCCGACGATGCTGCACCGCGCCCCGGGCGGGAGGGCGTCGGTGGCGGGCATGGCGGCTGCGTTGTCGGCGGGGTTCCACACGAGGGCTTGGCAGCCGCGTACGAGCATGAACTGGCCGTTCGAGAGCCTGAGCACCGAGGCGTCGCGGTTGAAGGCATCGTCGATGGCGGCGCCGCCGTTCGCGGGCGCGAGCTGGGTGAGGTTCAGCACCTCGACCCGGCTCGTGGCCGAGGCCCCGCCGAGCATCACCACGAAGTGGTTCTCGATCTCGGCGACGAAGGGCCTGAGCCGCGGCGTCACCCGGCCCCACGGCGCCTCGACCACCGAGTCGCGGCGCTGAACGAAGATGGGCAAGAAGGTCGGCCCGAGGAGGCTCCAGCGCAGCGCCGGGGTGGCGCCCCAGCCCACCAGGGTGTCGCCGTTTCGGGCTTCGAGCACCGCGCGAAACGGGTCAGCGGTGCCCCCCGAGGTGAGCACCAGGTCGAAGGTGAACGCGCCGTTCGCGGCCACGGCCGAGCGCTGCGGCGCCGTGCGGTTGTCTTCGAGCCTGAGGCGGGCCTCGGTCGCGGCCCCCGCGCCCACAAAGGGGCTCCCCCCGTCGGGCGTCACAACGTAGAGCGCCAACGAGGTCTCACCCTGGCAGGCGACCATGGCCGGAACGAGCAAGGCAAGTGCGAGAGCGCGACGCATGATTCGGCCCCCCGGGGCATACCGCGACGGGCTTCGCGGCGTCCATAACCTCAGGGGGCGTACAGCGTAGCGTGCGGTTTCGCGTCCAAATCGACAGCCGTGCTGCACAAAGTTGGCGCCCCGGGTCTCTGAGACCGCAGCCAAAACTGTCGGAAGGTGATACCCAATGCCCGTGCCGTCTCTGGTTGAGGCCCTGGTGGCCCTGGTCACGTTGACATCGCTTGAGCTCGTGCTCGGCATCGACAACCTCGTTGTTTTGGCCCTTACGCTCACGCGATTGCCTCCCAATCAGCGCGATTCAGCGCGCAAGATCGGCCTCGCCGGGGCGCTCCTGGCGCGGCTCGGGCTCCTCGGCACCCTCTCGCTGGTGATGCGCCTCACCGAGCCGCTCTTTCACCTCGGGCATCACCCCATCGCGGGGCGCGACCTCGTGCTCCTCGGCGGGGGCGCCTTCCTCGCCTACAAGGGCGCGAGCGAGCTCTACGCGAAATGGCGCGGCGGCGACGACGAGGTGGCCCACGTGGGCGGTCGCGCGGCCTTCGCCAAGGTGATCGCGCAGCTCATCCTCCTCGACATCGTGTTCTCGCTCGACTCGGTGATCACCGCGGTCGGCATGGCCCGCGACATTCGCATCATGGCCACCGCGGTGGTGCTCGCGGCCTTCTTGATGATCGCTTTTTCGAAGGTGATCTCGGCCTTCCTCGATCGTCACGCGGGCATGAAGGTGCTGGCCCTCGGCTTCCTCGTCTTGGTGGGCGTCACGCTCATGGGCGAGGGCGTCGGGGTGCACATCCCCAAGACCGTCGTCTACGGCGCGATGGCCTTCGGCTTCGTGATGGAGCTCATCCACATCGCCCTCGGCTCGACCCGCGGCGACGCCGAGAAGCCCGCCGAGAGCCCCCCTTCAGACTCGCCTAAGACTTCAGAAACAAACAACAACGCGGGCACTCAGGCTTGAGCCTCGGCGCCCTCCCGGCGCTCGCCTTCGCGGTCGCCCGGACCCCCCAAAGCGCCCTCGTCGCCCACGAAGAAGACGGCGCGCGGTGCTGGTCGGTCTGCACCCTCGGCCCGGCGCTCTACACCGCCGAGGGCTGCGACACGGCCCTCGCGGGCTTCGCCGCCGCCCTCGACGCGCGCTTCACCGCCCACCGCGGCCCCGTCGACCCGCTCTGGGCCCTCGGGTGGGTCAGCTACGACGCCGCCCGCGAGGCCGCTGACCCGAGGGAGCGCCGCGACCCGCGACCGCCCCGAGACAGCCTCGCGGCGGCGTGCATCGTGCCCGTGGTGGCCCGCGCGACCACCCAGACCTGGCCGCCCGTGTGGCGCGTCTCAGGCCCGGGCTCGGCCGCCCTCGATGCGATGCTCAAGGCCCGCGAGGCGCCCGAGAGCGACTTCGACGCGGCCTTCGCGCTGCCCCCCGAGGCCGAACACCGCGCACGGGTCGAGGCCATCAAAGCCCTCATTCGCGACGGAGAGGTCTACCTCGTCAACCTCGCCGAGCGCCTCTTCGCCCCCCACGGCCCCACCGACCGCGACACCGCGGCGTTTCTCGCCCGCTGCTTCGCCAAGGCCCGCCCCGCCCGCGGCATGCTGCTCAACCTCGGCGCCCACCGCGTCGCCGCCATGACCATGGAGCGCGCCCTCACCTGGGATCGCCAAGCCCGCCGCGCCGTGAGCGAGCCCATCAAGGGCACCCGCCCACGGGCGCTCGACGACCCCGAGGCCGACCGACGCGCCGCACAGGCCCTCGCCGAGAGCCCCAAGGAGCGCGCCGAGAACGCCATGGCCGTCGACGTCCACCGAAACGACCTCGGCCGCGTCGCCACCGTCGGCGGCGTCTCGGTGCCCTCGCTCTTTCGTACCGAGGCCCACGCCTTCGTGCACCACCTCGTATCGACGGTCGAGGCCGAGGTGCCGCAAAACCTCAGCGCTTTCGAGATGTTGCAGAGCGTCCTGCCGGTGGGCAGCGTCACCGGGGCTCCGAAGCTCGCCGCCTTCGACGTGATCTCAGCCCTCGAAGCGCATCGCCGCGGGCTCTACACCGGCGCCCTCGCCACCCTCGGCAGCGACGGCTCGCTCGACGCCTCGGTGGTCATTCGCACCCTCGTCGACGACGAAGCGGGGCTCCATTACGGCGTCGGCGGCGGCATCGTGTACGACAGCGTCGCGGCCGAAGAGTACGCCGAACTCGGGTGGAAGGTGCGCGCCTTGCGCCGTGGGTGATCAGTTGAGCCCCACTCGCGCGAGGAGGCAAAAGGATGGTAAACCGGTGAGGCTGTGGCGCACACCTGTGGGCCACCCACCCTGGCAACGCGTGGCCGAAGTGCTTTCGGCGACAAGGCCGGGTTCTTGAGAGGAGTGAGAGTGCTTTGCGACGCCACACCCCGCGCCCACTGACGACCCTGGTGATCTCGGCCCTTGTCACAGCGTGCAGCGCTGCGGGCTCTGGCAACTACGGGCAGGGAGGCAACGAGCCGACCGACGCAGGCAACGCCGCCCGCGATGTGGGCCCGGGCCGCGACGCAGGCCAGAAGAACCCTGGCATCGACGCGGGCACCCCTTCGACGCCGGGCGACGCAGGCTTCACCACCCTCGCAGACGGCAACCGCGTGCCCAACCCGCCCGTCGACGCGGGCACCCCCAGCACGTCCACCGACGCGGGCTTCACCACCCTCGCAGACGGCAACCGCGTGCCCAACCCGCCGGTCGACGCGGGCACCCCCAGCACGCCCACCGACGCGGGCTTTGTGACCCTCTCAGACGGCGCGATGGTGCCCGCCGACGCAGGCCCCGGCGCCACGGGTGACGGCGGCAGCACCGGCCCGCGCTGCGGCGCCGCCGAGGTGTGCGGCAACGGCATCGACGACAACTGCAACGACCGGGTTGACGAAAATTGCCCTTGTATTCCAGGCACTTCGCAGCGGTGTTACCCGGGCGACCCGTCGCAGGCGGGGCGCGGCGTGTGCGTCTTCGGGCAGTCGCGGTGCGAGGGCACGGGCGAGTTCGGCATGTGGGGCGCGTGCGAGGGCTTCGGCGTCCCGCGCCCGGTGACCTGCGGGATGGGGCTCGATTTTCGCTGTAACGGCATCATCGACGAGGGCTGCGAGTGCCGCCCCGGGGCGACCCGGCCTTGTTACACCGGCCCGATGGGCACCGCGGGCATCGGCGCGTGCCGCGCGGGCAACCAAACCTGTGTGATGGGCTCGTCAGGCTCGACCTGGGGCGCGTGCAGCGGTGAGGTGATCCCCGAGGCCAACGACCGCTGTGACGGCGTCGACCGAAACTGCGATGGCAACCCGAACACGGGCTGCGGCTGCGTCCGCGGGCAGACCCGGTCGTGCTACACGGGCCCCACGGGCACCGCCGGGGTCGGGCTCTGCCGCGCGGGCACCCAAACCTGCGCGAGCGCCTCGGATGGCATGGGCACCGCGTGGAGCACCTGCCAAGGCGAAGTGCTCCCCGCCACCGACACCTGCGACGGGATGGACCGCAACTGCGACGGCAACCCGAACACCAACTGCGTCTGCACGCTCGGCGCGAGCCGGTCTTGCTACACCGGGCCGACGGGCACCGCGGGGGTCGGCATCTGCCGCGCGGGCGTGCAGAGCTGCGTGCGCACGAGCAGCGGCACGGGCACCGTCTGGGCGGCGTGCACGGGCGAGCAGCGCCCCAACACGGCCGAGATCTGCGCCAACAACGTCGACGACAACTGCAACGGCATGGTCGACGAGGGCTGCACCACGGGCACGGGCTGCCCCAACAACGCCCCGCGCTGCGGCGGCATCTGCTGCGCGTCGAACGAGGCCTGCGCCAACAACGTGTGCGTCGGCAACGGCCAGCTGCGATTCACCCTCTCGTGGGACATCTCACCGGCCGACCTCGACCTCCACATCGTGCCGCCCTGCGGCACCGAGATCTACTACGGTCGCCTCTCGGCCTGCGGCGGCACCCTCGACGTCGACTCGTGCCCGGCCCTCTCGCGCAGCGCGAGCTACCCCTCGGGCACCGACCCCTGCAACGGCCCCGAGAACGTGTTCTGGCAGAACGCGCCGGCCTCGGGCAGCTACCTCATCTGCGTCAACCCCTGGCGCATGAACAGCGGCACCACGGCGCGCTACACCCTCAACGTCTACCGCGGCACGCAGCTCGTGCGCACCTTCACGGGCACCCGCTCGGCCTCGACCAACTACGTGCAATGCACCCGTAACGCCGCGAGCTTCGTCGGCGAAATCTCGATCTAAGCCCCCATCCTCTCGCACCCTCCCGCGAGAAAATCTCTCGCCGGGCGGAATGCCCCCCGCGCCCCCGCGTTGACCCCTCTCAGAGCCCGCGGTGACCTCGGGTAGAAAGTGCATCGAGGTCATTGCGTTTGGTGCCGAAAGAAGTATCTTCCGCCACGGTTCGGGCACAAACACCCATGCGCACCTACCTCGCCGCCCTTGTGACTGCTGCCGCCATGTGGCTCATGGCAGGGGCGTCATGGGCGCAGGTGTCACCGCGCAGTGTCGCCCCGAGCCTCTCGCCGCTCGCGTCGGCGCCTTCGGGGTGCTTCACGCTGAGCTTCACCCGCGACCCGGTGACCGTGGCCGAGAGCCTCTTGGGGCTTCAAACCAAGGGCTCTGCGAAAGAGGCCGAGCTGCCCGCTTCGAGGTTCCAGCCGGTTCGGGCGCAGCAGCGCTGGGTGAACGCGCACGGGCTCCAGTCTCGGGCCCCGACGCTTTGCAGCAACCCCAGCGACCCTGGCTGTCGCTGCGAGCAGCCCGACGCGCCGCACTCTCACGGCGATCTGTACTCGTTGGCCGACCCGTTCTGGGTGGGTCACCTCCCCGCCGACATCGCGCCGCCCCTCGAAACGCTCGTCACCTACGGGGTCTCGCCCCGCGGTGCGCCGCGTGAGGGGGTGCGAGGGTCGCTCCTCCGCCCGCCGAGCTGCTGAGCGGCGTCTGGGTTGCCGCCGAGCGGTCACACGCGTGACCTCGCCCGGTGTGCGCTTCGATGTTCTGCCTTTCGAGCGTGTGCCGCGCGGCCTCTGGGCTTCGGCGTGGCACCCCCCGAGGCGGGCGCTCACTCGAAGCGTTGGCGTACGACGGTCTGGGCCCGAGGTGCCTCAGCGTACGCCCGAATCGCAACCCGCGACCCGCACGGCAGCACTTCAAACCAACAGTTGTTTTCGGGTTTTCAACGCAGCGTAGCCGCGGTCGGCGGTCGCGCCGCTCCCCACGGTCTCGCGTGTCTCGGGTCAACACCAGACGCTCACTTCGGAGCTTCTGGTGAGACCCGGGCGGCGAAGATCATGCATCGACCGACCTCAAAAGGAGTGTTTTGTGAGTAAAGGAGCAGCCGCCATTTCGATTATCATGGCGCTGGTGCTCGGGTTCGTGGTGGGCAACATCACGGGCTCGAAGGCACCCGCCGAACCAGGCGCCGCGGTCAGCGCGGAAGCCGCCGGGGGCACTGCCCCGGGCGGTGCCATGGCCGACGCGACCCGCATCCCCGTGGGCAACAGCCCCGTGATCGGTCGCAACGACGCACTGGCCACCCTGGTGATCTTCTCTGACTTCCAGTGCCCCTTCTGTTCGCGCGTCGAGACCACCATCTCGCAGCTGCGGCAGCAGTACGGCAACGACCTCCGCGTGGTGTGGAAGAACAACCCCCTCCCCTTCCACGACAAGGCGATGCCGGCCTCGGAGGCCGCCATGGAGGCCCACGCCCAGCGCGGCAACGAGGGCTTCTGGCGCATGCACGCGCTGCTGTTCCAGAACCAGCAGAGCCTCGATCGCGCTGACCTTGAGCGGTACGCGCAGCAGATCGGGCTCGACATGACCCGCTTCCGCGCGGCCCTCGACAACCACACCCACCAGGCCGCGATCCGTCGCGACATGGACCTCGCGACCGCCATCGGCGCGCAGGGTACGCCCAACATGTACATCAACGGCACCAACATCGTCGGTGCCCAGCCGGTCGAGCGCTTCCGTACGCTCATCGACGCCGTGCTGACCCGCGCGCGCACGATCACCCCGCGCAACCAGGTGTACGCCCGCATGGTGGCCGAGCCCGTGGCGGCCCCCGATGCGCCCCAGCCGCAGCAGCCGCAGCAGCGCCCGGCCGAGCCCGACCCGGCCCAGGTGCTCCGGGTGCCCGTGGGCAACAGCCCCGTGCTCGGTCGCCCCGACGCGCTCGTCACCGTGGTGGTCTTCTCAGACTTCCAGTGCCCCTTCTGCTCGCGCGTCGAGACCACCCTCAACGCGCTCCGCACCCGGTACGGCAACGACATCCGCTTCGTGTGGAAGAACGAGCCCCTCCCCTTCCACGACAAGGCGCGCCCCGCCGCCGAGGCCTCGGCCGAAGTGTTCGCCCAGCGCGGCAACGAAGGCTTCTGGCGCTACCACGACCTGCTCTTCCAGAACCAGCAGACCATCGATCGCCCCGACCTCGAGCGCTTCGCCGGTCAGATCCCGGGCATCAACATGGCCCGCTTCCGCGCGGCCCTCGACAACCACACCCACCAGGCCGCGGTCGAAGCTGACCATCAGCTCGCGCAGCAGGTGCAGGCCAACGGCACCCCGCACTTCTTCGTCAACGGCCGCCGCATCGTCGGCGCCCAGCCCGAAGACGCCTTCGTCCGCCTCGTTGACGAGGTCAAGCGCACCGCCGAAGAGTGGATCCGCTCGCACCCCGGCACCACCCGCGGCAACTTCTACGAGCGCTACATGGCCGAAGCTGACGCCACCGTGCGTATGGCGGGCGGCGGCGGCAACGCCCCGGCCGCGGCGCCCGAGCAGCCCGACGAGAACCGCGTGTACACCGTGCGCGCCAACCCGCGCGCGCCGACCCTCGGCCCGAACAATGCCCGGGTCATCATCGAGCACTTCTCAGACTTCCAGTGCCCCTTCTGCTCGCGCGTCATCCCCACGATGGACCAGCTCGTGCAGCGTTACGGCAACCGCATCCAGTTCCGCTGGCGCGATTACCCGCTCCCCTTCCACAACAACGCGATGCCGGCCTCAGAGGCGGGTCGCGAGGTGCTCGCCCAACGCGGCTCACAGGCCTTCTGGCGCTATCACCACATGCTCTTCGAGAACCAGCAGAACCTCGACCGCGCGACGCTTGAGCGCCTCGCCACCGAGCTCGGCGGCATCGACATGACCCGCTTCCGCGCGGCCCTCGACAACCACACCCACCAGGCCGCCATCCGTGACGACATGGCCGCCGCCGATGCGACCGGCGCCCAGATCGGCACCCCGGCCTTCTTCATCAACGGCAAGTTCGTCGCCGGGGCCCTCCCCGTCGACCAGTTTGTCACCCGCATCGACGCGGCCCTCGCCGCCCACTGATGCGCCCCTGAGACGCTTCGCCTGAAGCGCCTCCCGCCGAGGCTCTCAACGGCTGCACCGCGCAGCCCGCTGAGGGCCTCGCGGCTTTTGGGCCATTCTCAACCCCGAGGTCTTTGCGGTATGAGCCCACCCAACATGCTGCGGCTGCGCCAGGCCCTCGCCCTCGCTGTCATGGTGTCGTGCACCACCCCGCGCGGGCTCACCGTGACGGGCCGCCAGGGGCCCAACAGGGGCGCCCCGAGGGCTCAGGCCGTGTCACCCGCCCGCGAGACAGAGCTGCCACAGACGCGCCCGCCAGGGGCCGCCGCGGGGGTGTGCGGGCTGAGCGCCCCGGCGACCGAGGTGGAGCTGGCCGCCGTGGGCGAGGTGGTGCTGACCGGGTGCGATGTGTACGTGGCGTGGGCCCGCGAGACCCGCGTGGGCCGCCACGACGACGACCCGCGGAGCGTTTTTTCGCGGGTGCTGCGAGACGCCCTGCTCGCCGCCGAGGCGGTGCGGGTGGGGCTCACCGACGGCGACCGCCGCGCCGTCGACCGTGTGCTCGCCGAGGGGTTGGTGCGGCGCGAGGCGCTTGAGAGCCTCCCGCGCGGGGCCGAGGCAGAGGCAGAGACAGAGGCGAACCCCGGCCCTGCAGAGACCGCCCTGCGGCTGAGGGCCCTGGTGTTTCGCACGCGCGCTGAGGCGACCCTCGCGCTCGGCGCCCTCGAAGGCGGCGCCGCTTGGGACGACTACCTCGCGCGCTCGATCGACCCCCTCGCGGCGCGCGATCAGGGCGACCTCGGGGTGGTCACGGCCTCGCGCCATGAGGGGCTCGATGAGGCGGTGTTTCAAGCCGCCGCGGCCCTGACCGAGGTGGGGGCCTTCGTGCCGCGGGTGATGGCCGTGCGGCAGACGGTGACGGTGACGGTGCGACGGCGGCCTCGAAGCCGTGTGATGGTAGGCTTCTGGGTGGTTCAGCTCACGGGCCGCGGCGCGCCCGAGGCGGCGCCCCCGCGGAGCCCCCGGCGCGGCGGCCGAGAGCGCTACCTCACGGCCCGGAGCGAGGCCCGTAACCGCTGGCACGCGCGGCTCGAAGCGCAGGTGCGGGCCGCCATCGACGACGCGGCCCTCGGCGCCGTCAACATCGCCCCGGGCGGGCAGAGCGTGGACCGCCCCGGCGCACCGTGATAGAGGCCTCGCGGTTGAACGTGCGAAGCGTTGTTGCCATCAGTCTTTTGGTGTTGCTCGGGTGCAACCCGCCGCGCCCCCCTTCAGCGGGTCGTGACGCGACCTCGCGCGCCGACGCGGGCCCCGGTGACGGGGGCGCCGCGCCGACCGCGACGGCGCTGCGGGGCGACCCCTGCGCGGTGCTCGAGCCCGCCCAGCGCGACCTCGTGGTGGCCAGGGTGGGCGATCAGCGGCTCACGCTCTGCGATTTCACCCGCCGGGTGAACGTGCCCAACCCCTACCTCCGCGCGCGGTTCAACGCCCCAGAGCAGCGCCGCGCGATGTTGCAGTCGTGGGTCGACGCCGAGCTCCTCGCCGCCGAGGCGCAGCACCAGGGCCTCGACCGCGAGCCCGCGGTGCGCCGCGCCGTCACCATGCAGCTCGCGCGACGGCTTGAGCAGCAGCTCCGCGAAGAGGTCACGCAACCGACGGTGACCGACGCCGAGGTGAGGGCCTACTACGACGCGCATCGCAGCGAGTACGAGACCCCGGCGCAGGTGCGGGCCAGCCAGGTCGTGCTCGCGACCCGCGCGCAGGCCGATCGCACCCTCGCCGAGCTGCGGGCCCGGCCCAACGACGACGCGCTCTTTCGCCAGCGTGTACGCGAACTTAGCATCGACAACGGGTCTCGCTCGGCGGAGGGCGACCTCGGCTTCTTCGGGCCCGAGGGCGGCAACGGCGTCGAGCCCGAGGTGGCCCGCGCGGCGACCGCGCTGAGCGCCCAGGGCGCCTACGCCGAGGTGGTCGAGAGCGCGCACGGGGGGCTCAACCGCGGCCGCGGGTTTCATGTCGTGCGGCTCACCGCGCGCCGCGAGGCCCTGCATCGGAGCTTCGAAGATGAGGCGCGGCGTATTCGGGCGCGGCTCCTCCGAGACAAGTACGAGGCGGCCCAAGAGGCGGCGGTGCGCGCGGTGGTGACGCGGCTGCGCGGGCAGACCCCGGTGCAGATTGATGAGGCGGCCTTGGCGGCGGTGGCCGTTCGGGTCGACCCGAGCGCGCCGCGCGGGCCCACGGTGTTGCCGCCGGGCCTCGGGGTGGTCGGCACAGCAGGAGGGGCGGCGCGCCCATGACGATTCGTAAGACGGCTTGGATGCTTGTGTTGTGCGCGTTCGGCGCGGTCTCGCTGCGCGGCGCGTCGGGCGCCGCCGACGACATCGACCGGGTGGTCTGCACCCTCGACGAGGACGCTATTTTTCTCAGCGAGGTCGAGCGCCAGGCGAGGCCCTTTCTGGCCGAGATCGCCGGGCGCAATGACATGAGCGCCGAGCAGCGCACCGCCGCGCGGCGGCAGGTGTTGCGGCAGACCCTCGACCGCATGGTGAACGAGTCGCTCATCCGCCGCGCGGCGACCCGGGCCCACACCACCGTCACGAGCACCGAGGTCGACGAGTTCATCGAGCGCCTCGCCGCCGAGCGCGGGGCCACCGCCGACCAGGTGTACGCGGCCCTCGAATCAGAGGGCATCACCCGCAGCGAGTACCGCGCCCGCATGGAGACCGAGGTGCTCACCCTCAAGGTGCTCCAGACCCGGGTGCGGGGCCGCGTCAACTTCAGCGACAACGACCTCAGGCAAGAGTACCAGCGCCTCGTGCGTGAGATGCCGCAGCGGGCGGTGATGCACGTCGCCCACATCCTCGTCGAAGTGCCCGAGGGCGCCACCGACGCCGTGCGGGGCGCCGCCCGGGCGCGGGCCGAAGAGGCAGCCCGCCGCGCGGCCGCGGGCGAAGACTGGGCCGCGCTGGTGCGCACCTTCAGCAGCGACACCAACACCCGTGACGAGGGCGGTGACCTCGGCGAGGTGAGCCAGGGCACGCTCCCCGAGAGCCTCGACACGGCGCTCGAACCCTTGCGCAACGGCCAGACGAGCCCCGCGGTGCTCGGCCCGAGCGGCTACCATGTGTTGCGCCTCGTCGAGCGCCGGGTCGAGCCCCCGCCGCCCTTCGAGCAGGTGCGGCAGCAGGTGCAAGGCTCGCTCCTTCAGCGCGAGATGCTTCGCCAGCAACAGATCTACCTTCGCGAGCTCCGCCGCAGCGTCGCCGTCGACGACCGACTCGACCCGCGCTGATTGTCGTCGGTTGGAGCCCGCCGCGCGAGGCTGCTAGGGTGCCTCACCCGCGGCGGCGCCGCGTCGGGGCATCGGGTCGTCGCACCGCCATGAGAAGCATTCTACCGCTGACCCTCGCGCTCTCGTTGTTGGGCTGCGAGCGAGGTCGTACCGAGGCCCCGCCCGCGCGGGTCGACGTGGCCGTGCGCCCCGCCACCGAGCTCGCGCCCGCCACGCCGCGCGTCACCACCGCCGAAGGCGCGCCCGCCGAGGTCGAGGCTGGACGGTGCGAGGGAGCGAACCCGCCGACCATCGCCAACGGGTGGAGATTACATGGTTTTTCGTCAGCTCCGCCGCTCACCGACGCGCTCGGCCTCGGGCGCCGCGGCGAGCGCCTCTTGGGGGTCACCCAGAGCGCCGTGTGCCTCAGCGACGAGGGCATCGCGTGGCGCACGGTCTTGGGCGCCGACGCGGGGCTCTCGACGCCGACCCTGCATCGCCTCGCGGTGCGCGAGAGCGCCGTGGTGATCGCCCAGGGCACGCCGACGCGCCCCACGGCGCCGCGGGTGCTCGAATCGCGCGACCTCGGCGAGCGCTGGGAGCCTGTCGCGTTGCCCGACGAGGCCGCGGCGGCGGGCCCAGAGGCGCGGGTCTTCACCGACGGGGTGCGGCGCCTCTTCGTGGTCACGCCGCGCGCGCTGTGGGTGCGCTTCGACGACGGGCCGTGGCTCGGCCCGAGGGCGCTGCCGGGCGAGCGGGCGGGCGGGGTCGACGTCTGCGGCGAGACGCTGATCGCTCGGGCCACGGTGGGCCGCGACGGGTTTTGGCACCGCAGCGAAGACTACGGCGTGTCGTGGCGTCCGTTTCGGCTCGGCACCTTGGGCCTCGAAGGCGCCGACACGGTGGTGCGTTGCCTCGGGTGGCGAGGCATCATCGAAGCGGGCCGCGTACCCCTGCCCTCGTATTGGAGCCTCGACCAAGGCCGAAGCTGGCACCCCGCCCGCTACGACCACGAGGCCCGCGCCCTCGCGCGCACCCTCGTCGACGACCCGAGCTTGCGACAGAGCCCTCCGCGTTGCAGCGCGGGCTTCGGCAACACCCTCGTCTGCACCCAGCACCAGCGCCTGACCCTGGTCGACACCGACGCCCCGTGGGATCGTGACCGCCCCGCCCAACGGGTGATTCGCCCCCCCTCGGGTTGCCCGCATCTTCGGCTCGTCGACGACCGTCGGGTGCTCGCCTTCGGTGAAGGCTGCGGGGTCTATGTCAGCACCGACCTCGGCGGCCGATGGCGCACCCTGGCCAGCCGTGGCAACCTCTCAGACCCGCCCGAACTCATAAATTCCTCGAACAGTCAAGGTCATGGCGGCTGGATTGACGAAGAAACAGCCTGGCGCCTCGACGGCGGCATTTGGTGGACGCACGACCACGGCGCGCACTGGCGTCTCCTCCCGAGCACGGGCGGGCGCCTCTTGACCCACGGCGTCTTCGTCGATGCCTCGCGCGGCGTCTTCGCCCGCAGCGACGGTTGGGTGGTGTCGACCCGAGACGCGGGCCGAAGCTGGCGCTTTGTGATGCGCGGAGAGGCCGAGCGCATCGCCGCCGCGGGCCCGTGGATTACCGCCACCACGCCGAGCGCGGTGTTCGTCTCGTCTGATGGGGGCGCGAGCTGGCGCGGGGGCCGCGCGCTCCCCGCGGGGCAGGGCCTCGACCCGGTGCTACGCGTCGAGGGTCGGGTGCGTCGCTTCGACCCCAAACCGGGGCTCACGGTGCTGCAAGAGGGCGCCACGGTCTCGATGGCGACCCGCGACAACGGGGTGGCCCGCACCGAGCTCGTGCGCAACCTGCCTGCGGGGGTGGCGTTGCTCTCGGCGTGGGTGTCGCACGACGCCATCACGCGGATCTTGTTCGCGGGCGGTTGGGTGCTCTCGCGCGAGTGAGGGCTCAGCCGCGGGGCGCGGTGGGCACGAAGTCTTCGCCTTGCGCGAGCTTCGGGTCGGTACGGCCCACCTCACGGAGGTCGGCGTCGAACCACCGGGTCTCGAGCTCGGAGGTGCGGTGCATGAGGGCCCCGTGGAGCACCGCGTGGCTCGCGTCGGCGCGGTCGAGCTTGGCGTGCGAGAGGTCGGCGAAGCGCGCCGTGACGAGGGTGAGGTCGGCCTCGCGGAGGTCGGCCCTCACGAGCTGCGCGCGGTCGAGGTCGCAGCGCACGAACTTCGCCCGCAGCAAGCTCGCCGCGTTGAACGAGGCCATGCGCAGGTCGCTCCCTCGGAAGTCGACTCCGTCGGCTTTGACCCCCTCGAACTCGGCGCCGCGGGCGTTCACTTTGAGGAAGCTGCACCCGGTGAGGGTGGCCCCGTGGAGCGTGGCCCCTTCGAGGGAGCACGCGTCGAAGCGCGCGCCGGTCAGGGTTGCGTCGCGGGCGTCGAGGTCTTTGAGGTTACAGCGGCTGAAATCGAGGCCTTCGATCGAGGCCTCGCGCAGGTCGGCGCCCTCGAAGGTCGTCTCGGCGTTGAGCCGACACGAGGCGAGGTTGAGCTTACGCCCGTCGACCCGGGTGAGGTCGGCGCCCAAGAGGACGGTGGCCTCGAAGCGCGCATCAGCTAGGTCAGCGCGATAGAGCCGCGCCCCCGAGAGGTCGGTGTTGTTGAGGTTGGCCTCGGTGAGCACGGCGTCTGAGAGGTCGGCCCCTGAGAGGTTGGCCCCTGAGAGGTTGGCCCCTGAGAGGTCGACGTCGCGGAGGTTGACCCGTTGCAGCGAGGCGCCGTGGGCCACCACCTGGGCGAGGGTCGCGTCGTGGAAATCGCACCCGTCAAAGGTGGCGCCTTCGAACGAGGCGTTCTCGAAATTGCACTCGACAAACGAGGCGTGCTCGGTGCGAGCCTCGGCCCAGAGCGTCTGATCGAAGAGACACTCCGAGAAGGGCACGTAGCGCACATCGGCCGCGCGGAGGTCGGCCCCCGAGAACACCACCGACGCGGCCTCGCGGCACCGCAGGTCGGCCCCCTGGGCCACCGCGCCGGTGAAGTTCGCCTCGCGCAACACCGCAGACTGGAACGACGCCCCCGCGGCCATGGCCTCGGTGAGGTCGGCCTCGGCGAGGTTCGCCGCGTCGAAGACCGTGCGCGCGAGGGTCGCCCCCGCGAGCGAGGCGCCCGCGAGGTCGCAGCCCGTCAGGTCGCAGCCCGTCAGGTCGCAGCCCGTCAGGTCGGCCTCGGTCAAGTCGACAGGCGTGCCCTCGCAGCCCACGAGACGATGCCCCGAGGCCCTGAGGCGCGCGAACGACGCGCCGCCCCACCCGACCCCGACGAGCTCGCAAGCATCGACGACGACGCTGTCGCTCTTGAGACCGAGGCACGACACCCCCTCGAACCGCGTCTTCGACCACGCGACCTCGTGCCAAACA
The DNA here is from genome assembly GCA_016792845.1 of Myxococcales bacterium. Taxonomy (GTDB): domain Bacteria; phylum Myxococcota_A; class Polyangia; order Polyangiales; genus JAEUKH01. Next base: position 48,441 of record JAEUKH010000038.1, read on the forward strand.
CACTCTTCAAAGGTCACACCGCGCAAGGCCCCGGTCTCAATCGAGAGCTGAGACCACCCGACGCGCACGAAGACGCACTCGGCGAGCTCTAGCTCAGAGAGCATCGACACACCCCAAACGACATTCTCAGCGACGCAGTGATGCAGACGCAGGTCTGTCGCGGTGAGCTCGGCGAACACACAGTTTACAAACTGCCCGCGCCGACCCGACGCATCGGCCTCGAAGGCGACGCGCTGCATCGAAGACTCAAGCCACAACACCTCTTCAAACAAGCACCCCATGAACGACACGCGCGTAAGCACCAGGCGCGACATCGCCGTGCGACGAAACGTGCACTGCTCAAACGTCGAGGCGACGAGCTGAAGGTCTGACAGCGCTCGATCGACGAAATCGACACCCACCACGCGCGCCCCGACCAGCGCGCCGTGCTCGAGGGCTTCGACGAAAGCATCCCACGAGTGAATTTCACGCGTCACAGCTTCACCCGAGTTTCGCCTCGTCTTTGACCTTCAGCTTGCCCATGGTCGTAGACTTGCCGCTCACCGTCAGATTGGCCTTGAAGTTAAGGTCCTTGGCGACGTCACCCTTCTTCTTGACGACGCCCGATTTGTGCAGAACGAGCTTCTTCTGAAGGTTCGTGTCTTGCCGCACGATGAGCTTGTCTTTTAGCACCGTCGGGCCGTCGATCTGCAAATTGCCCTTCAGGCGCATGTTCGCGTCGAAGGTCGACAACGCCGCCTCGACATGGATCTCGACCTTGGCCGTCACCTTCCCGGTGGCGAGGGCCTTCATCTCGAAGCGGCGGCACTTCATCTCGGTAAGCACCCCACATTTTACCTCAAACTTGAGGGCCGCAAAGGCGCCCCAACTCGTGGTCGCGAAATCGACCGCGCTCACGGCGTTCACGCTGTATTTGGTGGCGGTCTTCCAATCAATGGCCTCTGGCGCGTTGCCGCCGACCTTGATGTTGCACACCATCTTGATGCTGTCGGCCGCGCGCTCTTCAATGTCGGTCGCGCCACCGCCACCGCCGCCGCCGCCACCGCCGCCGCCGCCGCCACCGCCGCCGCCGCCACCACCGCCACCACCGCCACCACCACCGCCGCCACCGCCACCCGTCAGCGACTTATTGAGAAAACCAGTGCCGTCACCGATGTCTGAGGCCGTCGAGAGGGCCGAGACCGTGTTGGCAAGCGTCTCCATGCCGTCGCCGGTGAGCGCGCCGGCTTGAAAATCGAGAATGGCCGACATGCCGTCGAGCACTTTCGAGGCAGACTGGAGCCCCTCGCTGTCTGGGTTAAAGGCCGCGGCGGTGCCGACCCCGCCCTTGTTGATAATGTCGATCGAGTTCTTGAGGATGGTTGCCACCCCCGCCGAGTCGATCTCACCCCCGGCGAACACCTCACGAATGTCGTAGGCCGCCTTCGAGACGCTGACCGCGTTGCACGCGAGGTTGGTCACGAGCTCGGCACGCTGGGCCGGGGGCCCGCTCTCTGTCACGCCGGCAGGCCCGCCAGAGCCGCAGTTGCCTGGCCCGGTGCCGCCCCCTGCGTAGATCTCGTGCTTGGCTTGGCTGTGCGATTGAATGGTCTTGCTCGACAGAAGACTCATCGCATCGTTGGTTTGACCCGTGAATGCCGCGGCAGATTGGAGCCCCATGACACCTGTGGCCCCAACAAACACGTTCTGCGCGGTGGTCAACGCGGCGCCTCGACCTCCTGCGCCGGGCCCAGCCCCCAACGAAATCGTGCTCCCAGAGAAGGGCACCGCCGCAGACCATGTCTGGGGGGTCGCATCGCCGCCGTTCGGCGCAGAGGCGGCACGACTGGAAGCCGCGCTCTGCTGCGCCGCGAGGTCACCGGGCGTCGCGGGGAAGCGGGCCACGTCGACGAAGCCATCGGGGCCGCACTTGTTCTGGTTGAGATCGAGATCGTTGTCGGTCTCGACGATGCCTCGTCGATTGTTGATCTGGCTGCCCGACGACATCGAGTGCCCTTGGGCGGCAACGTTGTCTTCGGTGTTGTCATCAAACGTCGTGCGTACAGGACCACCCATGGTGCACCTCTCTTCAAGCCAACGTGGCTTTGGCCATTTGGGTCAGGTCACCGTTGACCCGCTTACGCTCGGTCTTGTTCAGCTTGCTGCGCCCGTTCAAATCGCCCTTAACTTCAATCTTCTGCTTTGTGATGAAGTCGCCATGCACCGTGAGGTTCGCCTTGAGCTCGGTGTCTTTTGAGACCGAGAGGCCGTTCTTGATGTCGGTGTTGTCGCGCACCAGCAGCCACTTGGTCATCTTCACGCGCCCCACGTATTTGAGCGTCGGCGCCTTGAGCGTAATGGTCGCCCCGGCGGTCAGGTCGGCCTTGGTGCTCGCCTTCACCTCCCACATCGTGGTGCCGATCTTGACCTTCGAGAACGACTTCACCTCGAATTTCAGCAAGCAGAACGCCGCCCAGGTGATGGTCGTAAAGTCGGTCACCAGCGCCGCGGTGACCCCGAACTTGTTGAGGGTCTTGTAATCAAAGCCGACGCCCGCGGTGGCCGAGATCTTCTTCCCCGCGACCATCTTGATCTCGGCAGCCGAGCGCTCTTCAATGTCGACGGAGCCGCCCGCCGCCGCCGCCGCGACCCCTGCCCCGCCCGAGGCCACCGTGGCCCCACCGCCTGCCAGCGCCGCGATCTTGTCGATCCCGCCGCTGGCGGACTTCACGCCGCCGATGGCGCCGGTCACCCCCGAGCCCGCCTCGGCGACGCCCGCGATCCCCGCGATCACCGACTTCGCGGTCTCGTTCTCGACAAACTCATTGCCCAACTCGGCCGCGTTCTTGACGCCATCGAGCACCTGCGACGCGGTCGCGAGCGCGCTGTCAGCGTTCTTGATCTCGTAGGCGTTGCGCAAGAGGCTCGCCCCCGAGAGGGTCACGTTCACCATCTTCTCGGTGCTCGCCGCGGGGCTCGTGGTGCCGGGCGATGGCGCCGGCGCCCCAGACCCGCAGGGCCCCGGCGCGACCCCGCCGCCCGAATAGATCTCGACCTTCGCCTGAGCGTGCGCCTTGGTGCCCGCTGCGCTCAGCCACGACATGGTGGCGTTCGTCTGGGCGGTGAAATCACCCTTCGACTGCGCCGTCAGCGTCGCCGCCGCATCGACCAAGATGCTGCCCACCGTGGTGAGCGAGGCACCATCTGGACACGCGCACCGCCCGAGGGCGAGCTGCGACGTCGCATGAGGGACTGTGACTGCAAACGTTTGTGCTGCCATGAGAACCTCCCCCTCACCCTGGGATGAACGTCACCCGAGACTTCGCCTGCATCTGCCTCACCGTGACCTTGTTTGCGATGGTCACGTCTCGCTTGACGGTGACATCTTGCTCGACGATCCATTGCCCCTTGATGTCGACGTTGCCGTCGACGGTGAGCTTACCCTTCATGATCGTGTTGCTCGTGACGTCGAGCTTCTTGCGAATGGTCGTCTTGCCGTCGACGATGGTGCTGCCCGTGATGTGCGTGAAGCCATCGTGGGTGATCATGGTGGCCTTCTGAGTGTACGCAGGGGTCTCGATCTTCGCCGTCGCCTTCGCGTCAACCTCAAAGGTCGACGACGAGGTCTTGATAAAGACGAGGCTCTTCACCTCAAACTTCGCGAGCGCATAATTCGCGAATGAGGTCGTCGTAAACTCTGTGAGGAGCAGCGACTTCACCTCAAATTTGCCCGGGGTCTTGGAGTCGATCCCCAAGGGGGCGCAGCCCGAGATCTTCTTGGCTGCGACCATTTTGATGTTGGCCGCCGCACGCTCTTCAATGTCTGCGCTCGACCCGCCGGGGCCGCTGCCCTTCGAGAGCCCCGCGCCGCCCGTGATCATGCTGCTGATGCCGCTGGCGACGCTGCCAAAATCGCCTTTGGCCAACCCGCCGATGACCCCGAGCGCGCCCGAGGCCGCATCAAAGCCTGAACCGACCTGCGAGGCCTCCTTAATGTGACCGAGCATCCCTGGGATGACCTTGCCGACATCGCAGAGCCCCTTCATCACGCCCGCAGCGGCGCCCACCGCCTCGCCCATCGACAGATCGCCCTGCGCGCCGGTGAGCGCCGATGAGAGGTCTTGCCAGGCCTTGTACCCGCTCAGCGCGCCGCAGGTCGCGTTGGCCAAGATCTCGGTCTTGGCGCCGGGTTTGCCCGTATCGGTGGCTGAAGCGGGTGAGCCCGCCGAGCAATCGCCGGGGTTGCTCCCCCCGCCCGCGTAGATCTCGACCTTGCCCCCCGAGTGGACCTTGTGCAGCGCCGCCGAGAGCATCTTCATGCCGCCGTTGGTCTGCGCGGTGAACTTGCCCTTCGACTGGATGTCGAACACCCCAACCGAGTCAAACAGCACGTCTTTTGCGGTGACGAGGCTGATGCCGTCGCCGCCCGCGGCAGCCCCCATTTGGAGGGTCGTCCCCGAGAAGGGCACCGCCACAGAGAGTTGTTGTTTGGTCATTCGATCACTCGCCCTTCTTGAAGCGCCGCCGACCATTCGCCCCTATGGGCCCTCGGCGCAGCGGTCTCTCGCGTTGACGTGCAGCGGAAGCGCCCCGCGGCGGCCCCTTCGAGTTCTACGGCGGTCTTGACCCCCATCTTGAGGGCTTCGTGACCTTGAAGCGCACCCGACACCGTCACGGCCTCACCCAAGCGCGCCTCGACCTCGGCGTCGACCTCGCTCGACGTTAACACAACAGTGTCTCGATCGAGCGCCCAGAGCCTGAATTCGCCCGTATCGAGCGCGGTCGCCGCACGCGCCAGGCCCCGCGCCAGCGTCGGCAGACAGAGCGCCTGGGCGAGCCCGCGCCCGCGCAACACCTGAGCCCCCTTGGCCTCGGGCTCGCGGATCTCAGTGATCGAAAGCTCAAACGACAAGGCCTCTGCATCGCGCAGCGCCCGCCCCCGCGCGGCCTCGTGGCTCAGCCCCTCGGTCTCGGCGAGCGCGCGGAGCGCGGCGTCGACGTGACGGTCGCACTCAAGAGACCAGACCATCGCCCAGGTCGCGTCGATGCGCTCGTACAGCCAGGTGCCCGCGTCAACGTCGGTGCTCCGCAGCCACCTGAGCGTCAAGAGGCGGTGTGCGCCGCAAGCGCAGACGTGCCAGGGCGACGACCACGGCGAGCGCTCTTCGAGATAGAACGCCAGGTCTCGCTCGAAGTCGTCGTGGCTGGCGAGCGATGCCGCCCATGAGAGCAAATCGAGCGGCTTGCCCAGGTCGCGCCCCTCGGCCGTCGCGCGCCATTGGTACCCCTCGCGACGCAGCGAGACGTGTGGCCGAAGGCGCTTGATCTCGGCCAACAGCTCTCGCTGCGCTTGCAACCGCAGCGCCGCAGATTGCACCGTGTGTGCGGCCATCGAGGCGAGCGACAACATCGCGCCGAAGCCGGCCTCAGCCACGACGGTGAGATCAACCGGCGTCGCACAGAGCCCGTCGGCGAGCTCAAGCTGTGACCCCGCGCGCGACACGGTGACGCCCAACGAGGCCGCCAAGGCGGCGATGCGCAAGGTCAACACGTCATACCGCAAGAGCAGCGCGAGCACGCGCGTGGGGCTCGTGACAATCGCCGGATGCTTGGGTAACCAAGACCAGTGTTGCTCAAGCAACACGCGTTGCGACAGGCCATGGAGTCTCAGGTCTTCGTCGCTCGCGAGGGCGCGGGTCAGCTCAGCCTGGATGGCGGCATCGTCGGCGGCAAAGGACACCAACGAGAGGCCTTCATCGACCGCCGCGACGGCGCCCTCGGGTGATGAGATCACCGCCTCCCACAAGGGGCGGAGCAACACGGGCATCCCGAGGAGGCCGAGCGCCGCGGTGTCGTCGAGCGACTCGACCCAGCCGATCGCACCGCCCGGCGGCATCCTCCCCATACGCGCTGACATCGGCTCTGTACCGTGAGCCTGATATTCGAGCACGAGATCGAAGCCCGAGCCCGGCACCGCGTGGTAGAGACGGGCGCCCATGAGGGTGAGGCGGGCGCCTAGGGTGCCGCATCGGCATGGGTCGATGGGGTCTTCGAACTGAAGGTGTGTGAGCTGCCGCTCGAGGGTTGCGTGCAAATCGGCGAGCGTCGCGCAAGGGCGGCGGCCCCCCGCGGCGAGCTGCAAGCGCCCCTCGAAGATCCTGAGATCATGGTTGATTTCAGCGCAGCGCGGACACCGCAACACCATGTGAAGGCTGTCAGGGCAGAGGATGAGACCGCGACCCACTGCGGCGCGCGACACCCGCGTCTGCTCAAGCATCACGCGGAGCGACGGCGCATCGCCCGATCCGCTCACGGGCTCTCCGACTGCGCGGCCAAGGTCGATCGATGGAGGAGCGCCAGCTCGAGTTGGGCGCCTCGGAGCCGCGCCCGCCACAACATCGAAGCGGTGAGGTTGCAGCCGCGGAGGTCGCACGCTTCGAGGTTGGCGCTCTCGAAGTTGGCCTCCATCGCGTCGGCAGTCAGGAGGCTCGCTCCCGTCAGGATCGCTTCGTGAAAGCGGGCCTCTCGGAGCTTGGCGCAGGTCAGATCAGCTGCTTCGAGGACGGCGCGAGCGAACTCTGCCTTCTCGAAGACCCCGCGGTTGGCCTTGAGGCCGCGGAGGTTTGCCTCTTCAAACTTCGCCCCGACGGCCACGACGTCGAGCATCGAGACGTTCTCTAGGTTGGTCTTCTCAGCAGCGCGAAGCCCCGTCAGGTTGGCGCCGTCGAAGATCGCGCCGCTGAAGTAGCCGGCTTCGAGGGTCGCATCGACCATCGAGGCGCGCTCGAAATGCGATCGCGCGCCCTTCGCGTGAGAGAAATCACACCCATCGAGGATCGACTCTCGAAAGTCACAAGCGTCAATCGAAGCCCCGACGAACTCTGCCCCTTTCAGATTGGCTTTGAAGAAGCGGCTGCCGGTGAAGACCGCATCTTCGGCCGAGGCGTCGGCGAAATCGGCCTCTTGCGCGTCGACCCCGGCGGCGCTCACACCGTCGAGGACGCTCTCGGTGAAGTCACATTCGGCGATGTCGGCCTCGGTGAGATCGGCCCCTGACAGGTCGGCGCCCTTGAAGGTGCAGCCGCGCAAGAGCGCCCCGCGCAGGAGGGTCCGGGTCAAGACGGCGTCACTGAAGTCGACGCCCGAGAGGTCGAGGTTCGAGAGGTCGACACCCGCCAAATCGAGGCCCACCATGGGCTCTTCGTAAGCGCGACGGCGCAGCACCTCTTCGCGCGTCAGCGCGGCCGCCTCTGCGAGGTCTTCATCGGGCGCGGCCTCGGGGGCTTCATGCAACGAAGCGCGCAGCTCTGGCGGCACCTCGATGCCCGCGGCCTCCATCGAGGCAACGGCCTCTTCGGCCGAGGGGCTTGGCGCTTCGGGTTGCGCGATCATTTCGCGGAGCCTCTCGACGATGGCGAGGCTCCCCTCTCTCGTTTCAGACGACGCGTCAGCGCTTGCTTCGAGGCTCAACGCGAGCGACGCGAGGGCCTCTTGATAGCTCGGCACCGCCGCGGGGGCGGGCAGGGCGTTGTCTTCGGGCGGCGCCTCGGGCTCGAACTCGGCGTCTTCGTCGGTCTCTTCGGCCTTCTTGCGCTCAAGCCATTGCTGATAATACCCGAGGTTGTTCACCGCGCTGAGGGGCTCATGGATGAAGAACAGGGTCTTCACCTCTTCGAGCTTCTCGGTCACGCCTTCGAGGAGCCCGCGCCAGACGAGCTGACATTGCGCGTTGTCGCCGTCGAGCACGATGGTATCAAGGCGGAAGACCACCTCGACGAATTCGACCGCGCCGCTCGGGCGCTCGACCTCGGCGAAGCAGCGCGCGCGGAGCCCCGGGAGCCGCGTCTTGAGCACCGAGCGAGAGGGCGTGAGGTGCTGCAACCCGAGGCTCTCGTCGCCGCGCCAGGCCCCGTCGACGCTCTGCGCCGCGGGGGCGCTGTTGTAATAGCTGTAATCGAAATCGACCGGCAGCCACGGCCATCGGGTCTTGAGCCAGGCGTCATCGTAGGTGCCCGTCTTGCGGGTGCGCTCGACCCAGTTGGGCATCACCGGCGCGAAACAGACCGGCGCCGGGCGATCGCCGGGGCTTGAGATGGGCGTCGACGGGTCTTCGAGGTTCGGCAGCATGACCCGCGGCCCCTGCTCGGTCTCTTGCTCGCGGAGCCCTGCGCCGAGCGGGTTGCGCGAGAATCCTGGGCCGCCGAAGGCGCGCTCCCATCGGAGCGGCATCTGCGTGAAGGGTGTCGGCGTCGAGACGGCGCCGTAGCGGTCGAAGAAGCGATCACCGAAGACGGCGATGTTGCGGGTGACGGCGCCGACCTTGAAGCCCGCGAGGAGGCTCCCCACGGGCTCGGCCCCGGGCGCCCAGGCGTGCCCCACGAAGTAACACTCTGCTTTGGGTTTGAAGATCGCGAAATCGCTATCAAACCGCAGCGAGAGGTTCGGGTCGTCGTCCCAATGGAGGGGGCCGGTGATGAGCGCTTGGGTGGCGGCGAGGGTGCACTCGCCGTCATCGACGAGGTCAAAGGTGCCCTTCGCGAACACCATGAGCGCCCCCTCAGGGGGGCGAACCTGCCAGTGCAGAAAGCCGAACTCGAAGGGAGTCTCTTTGACGATTTTCAAGGTCGATGATCTTCGATGGGGTCAAAACGCTCAGCCGAGTACGATGACGGTGGTCTGGCTCGGCGCGATCTGGGCGCCCGCGGGCGCGTTGGCGTTCATGCCGTTTTGCTGAGTCGGCTTGAGCACCGTCTCGATGTCGGCCCCTTGGCATTTGACGTTCGAGGCGCCCATCCGATAGCCGGTCTTGTTCATATTGACCTGGCTCATCATGCCGAAGAGCGTGCCCGCCTCGTCGCCCTGCGACCGGCTCACGCTGCTCGATTTGGTGACCGCGTCTTTGCCGCAGATCTTGACCTTCGAGGCCGTGCCCGAAGCCTGCGTCACCATCGAGATGTTCGGATACGGGATCGGCACAAAGGGCGCCGGCGGCGCAGGCGTCTTGCACACATCAGGGAAGGCGAAGCACTGCCCTCCCCCTTTGCTCGATGCAGGAAACATCTTCGTCTACCCTCTCTTGGCTCGCCTCAACGGGGTGCCCCCGCGGCGCGCTCACGCAAGATACACCTTGTCGCCCTTGATCTTGACGTCTTCTTTGGCCTTGATGAGCGTGCGCTGACCGAGCATGTGCACGGTCTTCTCGGCCACGAGGCGCAGCCGCCCCGCGCGGGTCTGCGACAGCTCTTCGACCTCGCGGTAGACGTTCTTGGCGCGCTCGAGCACCCGCTCGGCCTGGGTCTCGATGACCCCGACCACCTGCCGCACGCGGTCGAAGCTCGCGGTGAGCGTGCGGCCCTCGACCTTGGCCTCGCCCACCTCGGCATGCAACCGCGGGGTGCTGAGCTCGACCCCCTCGGCGGCCACGATCTTCACCTTGCCCTGAGGGGCCCGAAGCTCGAGGTCGCCTTCGGGCGCGACGATCACCGTCACCCGGGTGCCGCTGTGGTGCTCGAAGAGCAAGCGCCCCTCGGCGTCGGTCACCCGCAGCACATCGCCCGTCGCCGCGTCAGCGCCGCGCACCAGCGAGGCCGAGACCCCCGTACGGGTGCTCAACACCTCGGCGGCTTCGAGGGCCTCGATCACCCGCGGAGCGTCGTCGTCTTGTGACATCGAAGACCCCTCTCTGTTCGATCAACCTGCCGAGTCGTCAAAGGTGACGGTGATGCCGTGTCGGGTGCGCATCTGGCTCTGCGAGGCGTTGCCGCTGTTGACCGGAGACGCGGTCTCGAAGTTGGGCGCCGAGCTCTGGATGATGGGCCGATCGGGGTCACCGTCGATGTGGGTGATCAGCACCTCGGTGCCGATGTGCAGCGGGAATTGAACCCCGTACCCGGCCCCCGAGGCGGCCTGGGCCATGCGGATCCAGCGAGAGGCCTTGCCGCCATTTTTACCGGCGACATCCCACGGCAGGAGCACCTTGTAGCGCCCGTGCTCGTCGAGGGGCGTGTGGCGATCGCCGTCGGCGGCGGCGTCGACCTTGCCGTGAATGACCCCCACGATGCGCGGCTTCGGCGTCACCTGTTGGGGCCTGAACGCGACCTCATACGGGAGCAGCGTGAAGCTGTTGAGATAAGCCCGGACCGACTCGCTCGGGCGGTTGTCGCGGAGCCCCTCTTGGTTGACCTCATGGAGCACCGAGGTCACCACATAATCGCTGTCAAAGGCCGCGATGGGGTGCCCTTCGAGGGCGAACTTGTCGCCGTTGCGGAGCCCCCGGAGCACGCTCGACCCGCGAAAGATCACCCGCTGCGCGAAGTGCTCTTGCGCACGGATGCGCGCGAGGCGGCGGCCCGCGCCGACGTCTTTGTAGTGCTCGCCGTAGTACACCTGCTCGCCCTGGCCGAGCTCGGCGTCGACCTCGTTCTCGGCGGTGAGGCTCGACGAGGGCGTGCGGTAGTTGTAATCGCGCAGCGTCACCTTCTTGGGGATCACGCGCTGGGTGCGCGAGAGCGCGGTGATGACCTCTTGCTGCAACATCACCCCTTGGCGCGGCTCGTAGGGCACCGACTCGTAGCCCTCGCGCGGCCTGAAGGCCGAGTTGTTGTCGGCCACGATCAGCTTCGCCGCGGTGTCGGTGTGCTCGAAGTAATAGAAGAGACCTTCATGCTCCATCACCCGTGAGATGAAGTTGAAGTCGGTCTCTTGGTACTGAACCTTGTATTCGTACTTTGTATACTGGCCGGTGACGCGGATCTCGTAATCGTCGCCGTCGTGCCAGCCCGCCTCGTCGAGCACGTCTTTGACGATCTCGGGCGCAGAGAGGTCTTGGTACACCCACGACCCGAAGGTGAGCGTGGTGTCGAAGAGCCGCGGCACGAACCTGAAGCGGTACACCGCCTGCGCGATGTCGGCCTGGGCCAGCATCTCAACCTCGCGCAAATACCCGTGAAACTTGTGCTCTTCGGCCTCGCCGAAGGCGAAATAGCAAGGCTGCGAGAGCAGCCCGTCGAGGTCGTCTTGGTCGAGCGAACCGCCGAAGGTCGTCTCGACCACGAGGTCGAAATCGTAGAGCGACGAGATCGCCTCACGCCCGTGCAACGACCGAACAAACAAGTCATCAGGGGGTACCGCGTTGCTGCGAAATACCACCTTGAAATCACCACCGTTGCTCTCGCTCATGGCACCACTCCCACCGGGTTATGCTGTTCGCCCGGTCATGGTACCGAATCTCTCTCTCGCCCGCGAGGGGGCTCAACCCCTTTTGGACAAATCTCCTACTCGGTGCGCTGAATGACGTGAAACCCGAACGAGGTCTCGACCACCGCCGAGATTTCGTTGACCTCGAGCGCGAAGGCCGCCTCTTCGAAGGCCGGCACCATCTGCCCGCGGCCGAACATGCCGAGCGCGCCGCCCCGAGCCTGGGCCCCGGGCTCATCGCTGAACTCGCCCGCGAGCTGTGCGAAATCGCCGCCCGCCCGAGCCCGGCGCAGCACCTCGTCGGCGCGGGCTTGGGCTTCGGCGCGGCTCCGCGTGATCGACTCGGGGGCGCGCTCAGACTCACGGTGCATCACCAACACATGCCGCGCGCCGATACGCCGCGGCCGCGGCCGCCCCGCGTCGCCCTCGCCCACCTCGGCCCGGGCCCGCGCGGTCTCGGCGGCGGGGTCGCTCGTGTTGGCCCGCGCGCGCTCTGAACAGCTCGCGCGGGAGACCCACAGACCGAGCAAAAGAAACAGCTGGCTTCGCATCGGGGCGAGACCTTCGCACACTCTCGCGTCGGTCAAAAGTGAACGCTGAGCCCCATGCCCTGGGCGCGCGACGGGCCTGGGCCGAGCTGCCAGCGGGTCGCGTGCGCGCCGCCGCGGGGGGCCAACGCGGCCCAAACGAGGCCGCCGATCACCGCGGCCCCGCCCGCGGCGAAGCCTACGATCGCGAGGGTGTTGTAGGTGTCGGCGCGGTCGAGGGCGGCCTCTGCGTCGGGGGTGCAGACCCCTGTGTCGTCGCATCCGTTCTGCCCTTCGGTCTCGGCTGAGGATGACAGTCCGAGCATCACCGCGCCGCCGATGGCAAGGGCCCCGCCGGCCCCGACGAGCACCCAGGGCGCGGCCCCAGGGCCATGCGAAGATGTTGAAACCACAGGAGAAGTCGGCGTCGCCATGGGGGCCGGTGCGGGGGCCTGGGCGGGGGTCACGGGCGCAGCCACGGGCGCAGGCGGGGGCTCGGGGGCGCGCACGGCGACGAGGCGCAGCGTCATGGCGAGCGATTGCCCTGAGACGGCTTGGGCGCGCTGGTCGATGGGCTCGAAGCCCGGGGCCTCGACGCGCACCCTGATTTCGCCCGGCGAGACCGCGATGGGGGCGTTGACGAGCGAGGCGCGCACTTCGTCTTCGCCGACGCGCACCGTGGCGCCCTCGGGGAGCGTGCCCTCGACCTGGAGTTGGAGCCGCGCGATGCGAGGTTCGAGCTCGGTGACGGTGCCGCGGCAGCTCGCGAGGATGCGGTCGCGGTTGCGCAATTGCCGGTCGATCTCGGCCTCGCGTACGCAGGCCCTCGCTTCGGCCAGCGCCTCGACGAGGTGCCCCACCGCGCGATGTTCGGCCGCGAGCATGACCCGCAGCGAGGGGTGCTGCCGGATCGCTGCCGCTTGTTGTGCGAGCTGAAGCGCCTGGGCGTGCTCGCCGCGGTCGCGGGCCGCCTCGGCTTGGGCGATGAGGTCACGGCGCGCGAGGTCTTCGCGGCCGCTCTGCGCCGACGCCGCCGAGGCGCCGAGCACACACGCGAGCCATACGCTGTTTCGAGACAATTCGGTTCGGGTCATCACTCCACCAGGATCGGGTCGTTGCCCCCCGCAGGGCGTGTTGTGCGGCGCCGACGGCTGCTCCGCGAAGGTCGTTCGGGTGATGCGGGCGACGGCGCGGAGGGCAACGCCTCGGCCCCGGCGTCGACCGCGGCCGCCACCGGCGCGGGCGCCACGGGCGGGGCCGCCACGGGCGCCTGCGGGGGCGCTTGGGCGGGGTCTGGGCCCCCTCCCCTCGGCGACGAGGGTGCGGGCGCGGTTGGGGCCGCTGCGGCGGTCGTAGACGTGCCCTCGGGCGCGGCCGCGCGCCCCCGCCACACCACGCCCCCTAGAGCGAGCAGTGCGACCGCGGCGAGGCCTGACACCACCCACCGACGATCGGGCGTCGCGGGGGATGCAGGGCTTGCTGCGACGGCGGGGCTTGCTGCGAAGGTGGCGGCGGGGCCGGTGATGGGCGCGACGAGGGGCGACGCGAGGGTGCCACCGAGCGCGGCGTTGGGCGCGCGCAAGGCGGGCCTCGGGGTGGCCTTCTGAGACTGCGGGCACGCGGCCGCGAGGGCCTCGTAGAGGGCCGCGGCGTTGGCGAAGCGCTCGGCGGGGCGCAGCGCGAGGGCGCGGGCGAGGACGGGCTCCCAGGCGCCGACGTCGAAGCCGAGGCGGGCGGGGCTCGGGCGGGGCTCGCCGAGGATGTCTGCATAGAGCTCGGTGAGGTCGCCGTGCGCGTAGGCGGTGCGCCCCACGAGGCACTCGACGACGACGAGGGCGAGGGCGTGGACGTCGGTCCACGGGCCGGTGCGGGAGCCGGTGACTTGCTCGGGCGCAGCGTACTGGGGTGAGTACCCCGCGGGGGCGCCGCGGGTCGAGGTCATGCCCGAGCTCGCGGCGGCGCTGTCGTCGCGATCCATCAGCTTGGCGATGCCGAAATCGAGCATCCGCAGCGATGTCTCGCGCTTGCCCTTGACCAGCATCATGTTGGCGGGCTTGATGTCGCGATGGGCGATGCCCTCGTCGTGGGCGAGGGCGAGGGCATCGAACGCGGGCTTGAGCAGCGCGAGCACCTCATCGGGGGCCATGGGCTCGCCGCGGCGCGCTTCGAGCCGCGCTTCGAGGGGCTCGCCGTCGAGCCATTCGAGGGCCGTCCACGGGGCGAGTTTGCCGCCGGGCATGGGCGAGGTGCCGTAATCGATGACCCGCACGATGGCGGGGTGTTCGAGCCGCGCGATGGTCTTCGCTTCGAGCGCAAAATTGGCCATAAAGGCCTCGCGCGCGCTGTCTGACAGGTCGGGCGGCACCTTCAGCACTTTGAGCGCCACGGGGCGATCGAGCGACTCGTGAATGGCGCGATAGACCGCACCATATCCGCCCTCGGCGACGAAGCGTTCGACGCGAAATTTGTCTGCAACCCGCTCGCCCGCCAACTTGAACGGATCGCTCATCTCACACGCTCGCTTTGCACCAACGGGCGCCGATCTTTGACCGCGTGACGGCCCGTGACAAGCCTCAATCCGCACCGGCGCAGGCGACGCGGCTCACTCGATGCGGATGTTGTCTCGGCGGCTCCGACGTCGCCGACGGCCGCGCCTTCGCCCCTGATCTTCGTCGTCTTGGGTCGTGGGCGCATCAAGCGCGGCGGGCACCGGCGGGGCGACCGCGCTCGGGTTCACGCCTGCCTCGGGCGAAGGCTCTGGGGTGGGCGCCACGAACCCGGGCCCTGCGCCGGGGCTGGGCGCGGGCGCCTCTGCGGGCACCGACACCGCGGGCGCGCGCACCATGCTGGCCGGCGCCGCGTTGACCGGCGTGGCGCCCTGGCGTCGCACGAGCCAGACCCCGACCCCGAGGGCCACGATGGCCGCGCACCCGAGGGCCAGGAGCAAAGCGCCCCGTGCGGGCCCGCGCGAGGGCACGGGCGTCTGCACCGCGGTCGCCACGGGGGTCGCCACGGGGGTCTGTACCGCGTGCTGCGTCGGCAGAAAGCCGATGGCTTGGGAGCCCCCTGGCGTCGAGGCCCTCGGCGCGGCCACCATCGTGGCGCCCAAGGCGAGGTTCGGCTCGGGGGGCGCGAGCGAGTGCTCGCTGAGCACCGCGGTGGCTTCAGACAACGCGCCGCCCTGCGTGGTGGCCTCGAACGCTGGCGCGGCCGCGACGGCGAGGTCTGCGGGCGCGAGCACCGCGGTGGCGGTCAGGGGCATCGGCGCGGGGCGGGTCGCGGTGTGGTGCACCGGCGCGGGGGCGGTCAACGAGGCAGCGGCCTCGACCGGCGACGACGGGCGCTCTGCGGGGCCCTGCGGGGCCGCGACGACGCTCGGGTGCGTGGCCCCAGGGAGCGCCTCGGTGAGGGCGTCGAGGAAGGCCCCGGCGTCGCGCCAACGGTCGTCGGGACGGAGCGCGACGGCGCGCGCGAGGACGGGCTCCCACGCGCCCACGTCGACGCCGAATTTGGCCGGGCTCGGGCGTGTGCGCGAGAGGCCCTCGGCGACGATGGCGTTCATCGTCTTGCCGGGGTAACAGGGCCGATCGACGAGCATCTCGGTGATGATCATGCCGAGGGCGTGCACGTCGCTCCAGGGGCCTGTGCGGGCGCCCGCGAACTGCTCGGGCGCGGCGTACCGAGGCGAACACGCGGTCTTTCCGCTGGTGGTGCGCGTCGCCCCGGAGCCCGCGGTCTCGTCGGGGCTCATCATCTTCGCGATGCCAAAATCGAGGAGCCGCACCTGCACTTCGCGCTTGCCCTTGATGAGCATCACGTTGGCAGGCTTGAGGTCGCGGTGCGCCACGCCCTCGTCGTGCGCGAAGGCCACCGGGCGCAGCATGTCGCGCACCAGGGGGAAGATCTCAGCCGGGCTCCGACCGCCCGACTTTCGGCGCGCCTTGAGGATGTCTTCGAGGGTCTCACCGGGGATCCATTCGAGGGCCATCCACCCGGCGCGCTCGCCGTTGGGCATGTCATCGACCCCAAAATCGAGCACCTGCACGATGTTCGGGTGCGCGAGCTTGCCCAGGGTGCGGGCCTCTGCGGCGAACGATTCGAGGAATTCTCGCCGCCCCTCATCGGTCATCTCTTCAGGGGTCTTGAGCACCTTCAGCGCCGCCGCGCGCCCGACGGTGACCTGCTCGGCCTTGTAGACCACGCCGAAGCCGCCCTCGGCCACGAACGACGCGACGCGAAACTCACCCTTGATGGTCTGCCCCGAGAGCTTGAAGCGATCGTTGTCTCGCGGCGCGTCGATGTCGTTGTCGGTGCCTTCTGCCATCGCCCAACCTCTACCCAAGTTTGATGATCGGCCCGTCGACCTTGACACCCGCGGGCGTAAAGGTCGCCTTCGAACCGGCCCCCCCGGCGGTGAGGCTCATGGTGGTGGCCTTCACCGAGAAGGGCCCCGCCGAGAGCGTCGCAGAGCCCGGCCCCACCTGCACGGCGAAGAGCCCGTCGTAGCGCTGCATCTTCGCACGGAGCGGCTCGATGGTGAGATTGTAAAGCCCCGCCACGCTGTATTTGATCGACTGTTTGGCCGAGAAGTACACCTTGCGCGTGTCGGCGGTGAAGAGGCCGAGCGGCGCGTTGACGACGAACTCTTTGATGGGCTCGGCGATCACGGTCTCGAGGGCCGAGAGCGACACCTTGCGGGTCGGGCGTTGAAAGAGCGGGTTCGCCTTGACCTTCAAGATCTGTTTACCGGGCAGTTTGCTGCCGATCGAGACCGTGTCGCCGATCACCATGGCCTCGCCGATGCGCGAGAAGACGCCGGCCTCTTTGATCGCCGCGAGGTCGGCGGCGTACCCGGCGTGAACGCTCGCCGTGACGGTGCCAAACATGTCGGCGGTGGCCCCCGCGAGGAGCGTCACGCTCAAAGGCACGCTCACCGTAAAGCTCGCGGGCACTGGGGCCTTGAGCCCCAACGGCACCCCGCCCACGAAGCTAAACCCTCCGGCCGCGTAGTAAGCCTGGCCCGAGCCCGACGAGACCCACACGCTGTCGTGGCTCGAGATCTGAACGCCGGCGTTCATGTCTGCGATGAAGGCCTTGCCGATGTCGACCCCGGCGGTGACGCCGCTGGCGACGTTGCCGAAGATCGACAGCGCCTTGAAGGCCGCGGTGGCCACGGTGCCCGACAGCACCGATTTTACAGCCGAGAACGCGAGCCGGGCGGTGATGCCGATGTTGTACTCGACCACATGCCGTTGGAGCTGCTCGGTGCGCTCCTTGGCGAACTGCGTGGTGTCGATGAAGGTGCCGAAGGGCTTGTCGGCGGGCCAGTCTTTGCGCGGCACCGAGCACACGTTGACCGAGCGCGACGCGAGCAGGTCGAGGTTGTGCGCGCTCTGAAAGGTGATCGAGTCGCGGCCTTGCCAGACCGAGCGCTCTTTGACGTCGACGAAGGCCCCCGCCTCGGTCGAGAGCGTCAGCCCGGGGTAGCCGAAGCCGTCTTCGGTCTCGCTCGGTTTTTCGAGGTATTGCCCGAGGTTGAGGTGCGTCCGCGGCCGGGGGATGTACACCCTGAGCCGCTGCGTCGTCTCGGGCCGCGCGCCGCTCTCGGGGAGCGCACGATTGCCCACGCGATCATTCAGGTCTGACATGCGAACTCCCGATGTGTTGGTGCCTTTAGGTGCTCTTGGGCGTCGGCCTCGCCTGGCGCGGCCCCGAGGTGATGCCCCGCGGGTCGCTCGACCCCGTCGGCGCGGGCGTGTCGGGCGACTCGAAGCGGGCCGCGAGCACGGCGGGCTTGCGCTTCTCGCTGTCGCCGCGGGTCTCCGCCGCGGGGGCCCACTGCGGCGCGTCGTCTTCGAATTCGACCCGCACCTGGCCGCGGGTCAAGAGCACGCTCTGGGTGGCGTTGTCGGCGTTGACCAGGGGCAGGCCGTGGCCGTGCGGCAGCGCGCCCACGATCACGGGCCGATCGGGGTCGTCGTAGAGGTGCGCGATGGCCACCTGAGCGCCCACGTGGAGCGGGAAGTGCGCGCCGTATTCGACCCCCGCGGAGTGCTGCAAGAGCGCGACCGGCGCGCTCACCTGGCGGGCGCGGTTGGCCTGGGTGTCGAAGGGCATGAGCACCTCGTAACAGCCGCGGTGATCGACCGCCGCGGGGGTGCCTTGGCGGAGCCCGGCGATGACCCCGTGGACGAGGCTCGGCATCGTCGGGCGCGGCGTGACCTTCTGCGGCACGTACCGCTGCGCGCGAGAGAGCGTGACGGCGGTGTTCTGGTACGCGACGGCCCACGTGCCGTCGTCGGCCACGGCGGCCGAGGCCTGGTGCGTGACCCGCACGCAGAGCCACGCGATGTCGAGGGCCGCGTCGGGGTGATCGACGAGCGAGAACACCTCGCCCGCATGGAGCCCCGGCGCGAGGGTGTTCATCTCGCGCTCGACCGCGGCGCACCGCAGCCGCTCGGCCTCGCGCTGCGCCTCGGCGTTGCAGTCTCCCTCGCTGCGTTCGGGGCCGCCGAAGAGGCTCCGCACGGTGCGCGCGACGAGGCCCGGCCGCGCGCTCTCGACGGTCACGCTCTGGGTGGTGGCCAGCACCGCGGCGGCCCCGGGCTGAAACGCCCTCACCACCACCTGCGCGGGCTGCGCGGCGAGCCGCGAGCGCACCGTGCGCACGACGTCGCTGCCCGTGGCCTCGGCCCGCGGGTCGTAGTGCAGCGCGCCCTCGCGGTAGGGCCTGAGCCCTGCGTTGCTCTCGGCGAAGACCACGGTGCTTTGGGCGTCGCCGTGCTCCCAGTAGAAGAAGATGCCCTCGTCTTCGCAGAGCCGCGCGATGAAGTCGAGGTCGCGCTCTTGGTACTGCGCTGTGTAGGGCCTCACGTCGCGGGGCGCGTGGAGGTCGAAGCGCAGCGCGCGGCCGTGCTCAAGCCCGTACCCCGCGATGACCTCGCGCACGATCTCGTCGGCGGTCTTGTTCAAGAACACCCGCGAGCGCGTGCTGAGCGAGAGCGCCCAGAGCGTCGGGCGTAGCGAGAGCCGCAGATGCGAGCGCCCCCAGGCGTCGCGGTGGTCACACTCGAGCGACGCGATGAGCCCCCAGACGGGCGTCTCGGCGCCGTCGCTGAAGCGCAGAACGCCCTCGTCACCGACCCAGCCTTCGAGGTCGTCAGCGCTGAGCTCTCCGTCGATCAAGAGCGTGAGGGTGAACACAAAGCACTGCGAGAGCGCCTCGTGGCCCTCAAGGCCGAGCACGCGGTGGTGCGTCTCGGGCGCGCTCTTGCGTTGAAACGTCAGCTGCACCGGCGCGAAGAGGGTCGCGCTCATGGCACCAACACCTTCACCTGCGAGGGCACGAGCTGCGCGCCGCCGGGCGCATTGGGGGTGACCCCGTTCTGGAGGGTGGGCTTCAACATCGAGACGATGGGCTGACCTTCGACCAAGACGGTCACCGCGCCGAGGGCGTAGACGGTCTTGTCGCCGAAGACCCGAGAGACCACGCCGCCCGCGACGCCGGCCTCGTCGCCGTTGCTCCGGAGGATCTCAGAGCCGCGGTGGAGCACGGGCTGGTTCATGATCTTGACGGTTTGCGTGCAGGTGGTCGCGAGCGCCATCGGGCACTGCGCCGTGTTCGGAAAGGGGGTCGGGATGTTCGGCGACGGCGGCGCCGGCACCTCGCAAACATCAGGGAATGCGAAGCACATTCCGCCCATTCGTGTCGACGCTGGAAACATCGCCCCACTCTCCCCTCGCGCCCCTCACCGGGCCGCCCGCTCACCTTGTGTAGCTTGCACTTTACGGCGCCAAGCCCGTCAACCGCTCTCAAACTTTTTCACCCCATCGGGGGTCGCACAAAGGCCTCCGCCTCGGCCCGGGCGGGGTCGGTGCGGGCGGCGTCGCGAAGCTCGGCGTCGCGCCAATCGCAGCCGGCGTCGCGCACGCTGTGGAGCTTCGCCGCGAGGAGGTCGGCCCCGCAGAACCGCGCCGCGTCGAGCCAGGCCCGCGAGAGGTCGCACCACCGCAGGCTCGCCCGCACGAAGCTGCTCCCGCGCAGGTCTGCGCCTTCGGCGACGGCGCCGTCGAAGCGCGCCAGGTCAAAGACCGCCCGTCGGGCCGCGACGCCGAGCCACTGCGTGCCGCGGAGGTCGCACCCCTGGAGGTCGGCCTCATCGAGCGCCGCGCCCGACAAATCGGCGTGACGGAGCGCGCTCCGGGCCCACCTTGATTTCTGCATCTGCGCCCGTTGCAGATTGCAGCGGAGCGCCACCACCCCTTCGGCCGCGACGCCGCGCAGGTCGGCCTCCGTGAGGTCTGCGTCGGTGAGCAGCGCGCCCCCGAGCCGGTTGCCCTGGAGCTTCGCGCCCACGAGGCTGCAACGCTCAAGGACGGCCCCTTCGAGCTCGGCCGTCGAGAGGTCGGCCCGGTCGAGGTCGGCGCCGCGCAACACGGCGTCTCGGAGCCGCGCGTTCTGAAAGCCCGCTTGGGCCATGACGGCCCCCGAGAGGTCGGCCCCCGAGAGGTCGGCCCCCGCGAGCTCGGTCGCCACCATCACCGCGTCGACGAGGCGCGCTTCACCGAGCGAGGCCCCGCTCAAGCGCGCGTGCGACAGGTCGGCGCCGCTCAGGTCGGCCGCCCGCAGCGCCGCGCCCGCGAGGTCGGCGCCGCTCAGATCGCAGCCGACGAAGCGCGCCAATGTGAGCTTCGCGGCGCCGAGCTTCACCCCGGGCATGGCCACCCCCGAGAAGTCGATCGCTTCGAGCTCTGCACCTTCGAGCGAGGCCCCCGCGAAGAGCGCGTCGACCACCGCGGCGTGCCGCAGATCGGCGCCCTCAAGGTGGGTCATCACCGCCGCGGCGCGGGTCAGATCGGCGCGGCGAAGGGTCGCCCGCTGGAGCAGCGTCCGTTCACAGATTGCCCCTGCGAAGACGGCGTTTGACGCCTCGGCTTCGGTAAAATCGGCGTCGGTGAGGTTGGCCCCTGCGAACACCGCGCGGGGCATCCCGCACCGCGGGAAGCGTGCCTCGCCCAGATCGGCCTCGGTGAAGTCGCAGGCCGAGAGGTCGACCCTGCGCGGGTCGCGCATGAAGTTCGACGGGATGGCATGGTGACGAATGTTCGCCAAGATGACCGTGCCCACGCCCTGCACCGTCGCGTCGCCCTCGATGGGCCCCTCTTCGTCTTCGTCTTCGTCTTTGTCTTCGAGGTCGCGCTCGGGTTCGGCCTCGGGCGCCGCGGCGAGCACGCCGGCCCCCACGAGCCGGGCGCGCACGAAGCGGCTGCGGGCGAGCCTGGCCCCGGTAAAATCGACCCCTGTGAGGTCGGCAGAAGAGAAGTCTGCGTCTTCGGCCACCACCCGAGAGAAGTCTGCGCCGGTGAGGTCACACCCGACGAAGCACGCCCCGCTCAGCTCGGCGTCGGCGAAGAGCGCGCGAGAGAGCGTGGCGCGCGAGAAATTCGCGCCGTTGAGGCGGGCCCGTCGGAGGTTGACCCCCGGGCCGTGCAGGTCTGACGCGTCGACCCCTTCGGCCACCAGGCGAAAGTGCACCTCGCCCGAGAGGTCGACGCTCTGAAAGAAGACGCTCGAAAGGTTGGCCCCTTGGAGGTAGACGCCGTTGAGCACCGCGGCGTCGAAGATGGCCCCCGAGAGGTTGGTCTCGGCAAGGCGCACGTCTTCGAAGCGCACGCGACGAAACACCCACCCCGAGAGGTCGAGCCCCGAGAGATCGAGCGCGCGCAGCACCACGTCTTCGATCACGCCGTGGGTCTCGCGCAAGGCCATCAGCGCCTCGGCGCTGTCGATCACCCGCGGGCTCATCGCGCCTCCAACAGGGTGGCGCCCAGGAGGGCGCCGTCGAGCGACATCGCGTCGGTGCGGGCGCGGTAGAAATTGGCGCCGTAACAGTTGCTCGCGCGCAGGTCTGCGGCGATGAGCTGGGCGCCTTCGAAGCTCGCCTCCATCGCGTCGGCGTGGCGCATCAGGCAGCGCGTGAGGTTGGCCTCGGTGAAGCGCGCCTTCTTCAGCGCGCACGCGTCGAGCACGGCCTCGGCGAGGTTGGCCCCCGAGAAGTCTGCGCGAAGAAACTCGCCCCACGCGAGGCTCGCGCCCCGAAAATCGCCCTCGCCGAAGAGCGCGTGAGGCGCCCTCACGTTACGAAAATCGGCCCCCACAAAGCAGGCCCCGAGGCTCCCGCGCACCCGCTCAAGGGCCGCGTCTCGGAGGTCGATGCGCTCGGCCGAGACCTCCTCTAGCGTGGCCCTCACGAGGCTCGCCCCTTGGGCCGCGACCGCGGTCATCACGGCCCGCGCGAAATCGGCCTTGTCGGCCACACACCCCACCAGCTTCGCCTCGTCGAGCCGCGCGTCGAGGAAGAGCGCCTCCCGGAGGTCGCTCTCGGTGAGATCAACCCCGCGCAGCGAAGCGCGCTCGAAGCAACCCTGTCGCGCGAAGACCTTCACCATCGTCGCGGCATCGAAGACCGCCCCCGTCGCGTCGACCGCCACCAGCCGCGCCCCCGTCGCGTCGACCCCGCGGAGCGAGGCTTCGAAGAGCGTCGCCCCCTCAAAGTCAGCGCCGCAGAGCCTCGCCCCGTCGAGGCGGGCCCGGGTCAAGATCGTCGCGCGGGCCGAGACCCCGCTCAGATCGAGCCCCTCAAGGTCTGCCTCGGTGAGATCGAGCCCGTCGAGGGCCTCTCCGCGCGCCAGCGCCGCGAGCACCTGGGCGCGAAGATCGACCTCGGGCTCGGCCTCGGGCGCCTCGACCGGCACCTCGGGCGCTTCGGCGATCCCCGCGGCCTCGCACGCGGCCTTGAGCGCCTCAGGCCCCGCCGCATCGTTCGCCGCCGCAGGCATCGCCGCCATCGCCGCGTCGATCTCAGCCAGCGCCTCGGAGGGCGCCTCGGGCGGCGCCTCGGAGGCCCCCTCGGGCGCCTCAGGAGCCGCCTCTTCGGTCGGCACGGGCTCACTCTCGAAGGCAGCCAGTTCGGCCGCCTGTTGGGCCCTCAGGGCCTCGTAGCGGGCCATCAGCGGGAGCCCCTCGCGACCCGCCTCGTCGTGCGAGAGGAAGACCCAGGCCACGTCACGCATCGCGGTGTCGGCGGTGTCGGTGGTGGCGCGCCAGAGCAGCGTGACGGTCATCGCGTCGGTGTCAAAGTGCACGGTGTCGAGGCGAAACTGGAGGGTCTCGACGGCGCCGTCGTGCCGCGCGAGGAGACCCCGGGCGCGCATGCCCGGGAGCCGCCCGCTCACGCGCTCTTGCCCTTTGACGAGGTTCTTGAGCACGAAGGGCTCGTCGCCCTGCCAATACCCGTCGCACCATTGCAGCGGGTGCGAGGCGAGGTGGTAGTGCGGGTCGTGGTCTTCGGGCAGCCAGGGCCACCGCGAGGCCGTCCATTGCGGATCGAAGGTGCCGGCCCGGGCCATGCGAACCGGCGCGAGCCGCGACAGGGGCGCGAAGCTCATCGGCGCGCTGCGGCTGTCGGGCGCATCGAGGAGCCGCGTCGGGTCTTCGACCAGGGGCAAGGGCACGCTCCCGTCGGTCTGTTGCGCGCGCCCCTTGCCGTGGGGGTTGTCGCCGAAGCCTGGGCCGCCGTAGGCGTTCTCCCACGAGAGGTCGACCCGCGAGACGGGCTCGGCGTCGCTCATCTCGGCCACCAGGGCGCCCTCCCACCGCCGCGGCCCGAACACCGCGAGGGCGCGTCGCACGGCGCCGAGCTCCAGGCTCACCGCACCGTGACGGCAAGGCACCCCGCGCGGCGCATGGAACGCGCCCACCAGGGTCACCTCACCGCAGGGCTTGACGGCGCCGAAATCGCTCTCATACCGCAGCGGCCCTTGGGGGTCGTCGTCGCGCCAGACATCGCCCGTCACCGGCGCCTGCTTCTCTGCGAGCTGCAAACCGCCGTCTTCTTTGAGCGAGAGGGTGGCCTTCAGCACGACGGTCAGGGTGGGCGAAGGCGGGCGCAGCAGCGTCGAGACGAAGCCCGCCTCGAACACCGAATCACGCAGCAATTCCATGGTGTTTCGCAGAGGCTAACACCACCCCAAGCCGCGCAGAAGCACACAAACTTCACTGCGCCGCGCGGCCCCTCGCGTCGCGAGGGTCAGTTGGCCTTCGAGCCCGTGTCGGCGCTCGGCGCGGCGCAGGCGGCGGGCGCGGCGCAGGCGCCGGTGTCACACGCGACGGCGCCGCTGCCGCTCTCGGTGCCGCTGGTCGAGGCCTTCTTGTTCGAGCCGCCCGAGTAAAGGTCGCCGTACCAACCGCCGCCCTTCAAGATGAAATTGCCGCTCTGAATCTGGCGCGCGGCCGCCTCGACCCCGCACGCCGGACACAGCTTGATGGCCTCTTCGGTGATGCGCTGCACCTTCTCAAACTGGTGCCCGCAGCTGTTGCAACGGTACGAGTACGTCGGCATGAGCGCACGGGTAAACCCGCGAAGGCACGGCGTCAACCCATCAACAGGGTGGTCGACGCCGCCGCCGCGACGAATCATGCGCCGCCGCGACGGGCCTTGGCCTCAGCGAGGGCCGCTTCAAGCTCAGCCTCTTCGCTCTGGACGGCCGCCGCGACGGGCGCCTCGGCGGCCTCGATGCGCACCCCCGGGGCCTTCTTCTCTTCGCCGAGCCCCATCTTGCGCTTGAGCTCGTCGAGGGCCATGTCGGCCCCCTTGCGCGTCTCAAGGTCTTTGAACTTCTGCGACAGCGCGTCACCCGAGTAGGTCTCGGCGACCTCGGATTGCGCGTCGGCCTCGGCCTCCATGGCGACGATCTTCTCTTCCATCCGGTTGAAGGTCTCGAAGGCCGAGTCGTTGTTGAGACCCGCCATGGTCTCGTGGATGGCCTTCTGCGCCTCAGCGCGCTTCTTGCGCGCGATGAGCACATTCTTCTTGCGCTTGGCCTCGTTGATCTTGTTGTCGAGCACCCGCAGCGCGCCCTTGAGCTGTTCGACGGCGGCCTTCTGCTTCTGCCACTGCCGCTCGAACTCGGCCGAGAGCCCCTCGTGCTCTTTCTGGCGCAAGAGGGCCTCTTTGGCGAGCTCGTCGTCGCCCGCGCGCACGGCCATCATGGCCTTGCGCTCCCACTCCTCGGCGGTCGCCTTCTCGGTCTCAAACTGCTTGCCCAGACGCTTCTCATCGGCGATCGCGAGGGCCACTTGCTTCTTGGCCTCGGCGAGCTGCCCGTTCATCTCCAAGATGACCTGGTTGAGCATCTTCTCGGGGTCTTCGGTGCGAGAGATGAGGTCATTGAGGTTGCTCTTGATGAGCGATGCGAGGCGACCAAAAATACCCATTGCCCTTGCGCTCCGTCAGTTGACCGAGGTGAAACCGAGGCGGGGGAGGTGCTGCGACACGGCCATGCCGATGTCGTCTACCACCGCTTGAAGCTCATTCTGATCGAGGTTGTCGAGGGGCAGCGCCGCGGTCAGGTACACCCCGTCGTCGCTCAGCGAGAAGGCCGAGTGCACGAGCCCGGCGCCGTTCAGCCGCAGCAGCTCTTCGAAGAGCGCCTCGCGGTTCGCGGCCCCCGCCGGGGGGATGCTGCCCACCCGGGTGCGAAACACCACCAGCGGGGGCTCGACCTTGATGGCGAGGTGACGCAGCCCCGAGGCCGCGTCTTGCACCACAAAGAGCCCATCGCCGAGGTCTTGAAAGGGGATCGCGCTCTCGCTCAGAAAGCGCTGGACGTCTCGTTCGGTTCGCATCGTAGGGCGCGACGCTAGCACGTCTTCTGCCCCCCCGCGCGGCTCTCGCGAGGCCCCCCTCACGACGCCCCCACGATGAGCGGGTCGAGCTCCGAGAGGGTCTTCTCGGCGTTGGCGATGCCCTCGCTGCCCCCCTCGAAGCGCCGGGTGAGGCGCATGTCTGGCGTGAGCCGCCAGGGGCTCTTTCGGGTGGCGCACAGCTCCATCACCTTCGCCGCGTCGATGGGCGAGTCGTCGCGGAGGTGCAGCACCACGCGGTCTTTGTGGGCTTCGAGGCCGAGGGCCCGCAGCGCGCGCACCCGGGTCTTGAGGGCCATCACCCGCACGAAGATCCGCGCCGGGGCGGGGGCCGGGCCGAAGCGATCTTCCATCTCGGCGGCGAGCTCAGCGACCTCGTCTTCGTCGCGCGCGCTGGCGAATCGCTTGTACAACGACAACCGAACGCCCACATCTTCGATGTATTCCTCGGGTAGAAAGTTGGGCTCATCGAAGGTGAGCTCGGGCTCGACGCCTTGCACCACGGGCTGACCGCGCAGCTCTGCGACGGCCTCTTCGAGCATCTGGCAATACAGATCGAAGCCCACCGCCGAGACGTTGCCCGACTGCTCTCCGCCCAAGAGATCGCCCGCGCCGCGGAGCTCGAGGTCGAGCGACGCGACATGAAAGCCAGAGCCCAGCTCGGTGAACTTCTCGATGGCCTCGATGCGCGAGCGCGCCTCGTCGGAGAGCTGCGACGGCGGCGGCACGAAGAGATAACAGTACGCCCGCTCTCGCGAGCGCCCCACCCGCCCCCTCAGCTGATAGAGCTGCGAGAGCCCGAAGAGATCTGCGCGGTCGAGGATGATCGTGTTGGCCCGCGGGATGTCGATGCCGCTCTCGATGATCGCCGTCGCGCAGAGCACGTCGTAGCGGCCCTCGATGAAGTCCATCATCACGGTCTCGAGCACCTCAGCGTCCATCTGCCCGTGGGCCACCGCCACCCGGGCGTGGGGCAGCAGCTTTTGCAGCTTGTCGGCGCGCTCGTAGAGCCCCTCGACGCGGTTGTACACGTAGAAGACCTGGCCGCCGCGCGCCAGCTCGCGCTGCACGGCCTCTTTCAAGAGCTGCGGGTCTTCTTTCGAGACCACCGTGCGCACGGCCCGGCGGTCGACCGGCGCCGTGGTGATCAGCGACAGGTCGCGCATGCCGCTCACGGCCATCTGCAACGTGCGCGGGATGGGCGTCGCAGAGAGCGTCAGCACGTCGAGCTGGTTCTTGAGCTGCTTGATCCGCTCTTTGTGGGTCACCCCGAAGCGCTGCTCTTCGTCGACGATCAAGAGCCCGAGGTCTTTGAAGTGAACGTCTTTCGAGAGCAAGCGATGGGTGCCCACCACCACGTCGATCTTGCCCTCCTTGAGGCGCTTGATCACGTCGCGCTGCTCGGCGTTCGTGACGAAGCGCGAGAGCACCGCGACCTCAAGCGGGTAGGCGCTCATACGCTCCGCGAAGGTGCGAAAATGCTGCTGGGCGAGCACCGTCGTGGGGCACAGCACCGCCACCTGAGCGCCGGTGCTGGCGACGTGAAACGCCGCGCGGAGCGCCACCTCGGTCTTGCCGAAGCCGACGTCGCCGCAGACCAGACGATCCATCGGGGTGCTCCGCGCGAGGTCGAGCACCACCTCTTCGATGGCCCTGAGCTGGTCTTGCGTCTCTTCAAAGGGGAAGGTGGCCTCGAACTCTTGAAAGAGCGAGCCCGGCTCTTCGAACACGCGCCCCGGGTGGGCCTTGCGCTCGGCGTGAATGCGCAAGAGCTCGTCGGCCATCTGCCGCACCGCCCGCGCGACCTTGGCCTTGGCCTTGGCGAAGGTGCTGCCGCCGAGCTTGTCGACCCGCGGGGCCCCCTCGCTGCCCGAGAATTTCTGAATCTGATTGAGCCGGGTGACGGGCAAATACAGCCGGTCGCCGCCGCTGTATTCGATCACCAAGAGGTCGGTCTCGCTCACCCCGACCTTGCGGTGCTCGATCCCGACATATTTGCCGATCCCGTGGTCTACGTGAACGACGTAGTCGCCCACCGACAGCGCCCGCAGATCATCGAGAAAGGGCCGCGCGTTGTCGCCCTTGGCGCGGCGCCTGGCGTTGCGCCGCGAGCGCGCACCGAAGACCTCCTCTTCGGTCACCACCGCGAGGCGCACCGAGGGGAGCACAAAGCCTCGGGCGATCTCGCCCGTGATCACCTCGGCCATGGGGCTCGGGGGGCGCTGCTCAGCCCCGAGGAGCCCGTGGTGGAAGTGCCCGAGGTAGGTCTTCGCCTCGGTGTGATGGGCGCGCAAGAGGGTCGCGAGGCGCTCGGTCTGGGTGGGCGTGCGCCCGGTGAGGAAGACCCTGTAATTCTCACCGAGCCAGTACGCGATCTGCTCGGCGAGGGGCACGAGCGCGTCGGCCTTGCCCTTCTCGGTGCGAGCCGCTTTGATGTCGTCGGCGAGGCGCTTGAGCGACTCGGCCCCCACGTCGAGCACCTCGGCCTCGGGGTCGACCACCTCAAGCCACGCGGCCGATTGGGGCTCGGCGCGGCCCCGAACGGCGAGGGCATGAACCACCGCGGCCGGGCGCCTCAGGAGCTCGGCGAGCACGGCGTCTTCGCTCAAATAGTGCTCTCGCAGCGCGAAGGTCGGCTGCCGCTTTTCGAGCCGCGCGGCGTAGTCGCTCTCGGCCCGCGAGAGCGCCTCGCGGAGCTCGGCGAAGCCGCGGTCGGGGCGATCCCAGACGACGGTGAGGGCCTCGGGGAGATAGTCTGCGAAGGCCTCCAGGCCCTCGTAGTATGCCGGGAGGAAGCCCTCGGCCCCGAAGAAGGCGCGGCCGCTGTCGACGTCGTCGAGGAGCTTCAGCGCCTGGTTCGACGGCATCTCGACCGCGTCGATGAGGTCGCGGATCTTCTTCTTCGCGCGGCTCCGCTCGGCCTCACCGACGAGGGCCTCGCGGGCCGGATGAATGAACAGCTCTTTCACCGTGCGGATGGTGCGTTGCCCTTCGGGGTCGAAGAGCTTGATCGAGAGGCAGAGTTCTTCTTCCATCTCGATGCGGGCGGGCCACCGTGAGCTCGGGGCCCACACGTCGATCACGGCCCCGCGCACCGCGTAGGTGCCCGGGTCTTCGACCACCGGGACGCGCAGGTAGCCGCCCTCGCTCAGCCCCCGAATCAGGCCCGTACGATCGACGAGCTCCTCGGCCTGCACGAGGTCGCAGCGCGGCCCCAGCGCCGCCCGCGGCACGACCTTTCGCGCGAGGGCGCTCAACGGCGCGATGAGCACCTTCCACGGGAGGCCCTGCGAGAGGTGAAAGAGCGTCGCGAGGCGGGCCATCGCGGTGCGACGATCGGGCGCCACTTCGACATACGGCGAGCTCTCGCTGGCGGGCAAGAGCAGCACCTCGCCGCGCCCCTCTTCAGCCGCTTCGAGGTCTTCGGTCGAGCCCAAGAAGAACTGCACATCGGCCGCGAGCTTGCGCGCCTCGTCGCCGTCGGGCGCCACCACCAGGAGGGGCCGCGCCCGGGCCCCGCGGGCCACCTCGGCGAGCACAAACCCGAGGCTCCCGCCGTGGGCGCGCACGAGGTCGCAGCGGCGCAGGGCGGGGTCATTGAGGCGCCGCGCGAGGGTGTCGACGTCGTGGGCGCGGGCAAGCACTTCGGGCAATTCGTTGAGGTCGTTCACGGCTACGGCGCCGAGGGTTTACCCCAGGAGTCGCCGCCTTGGCCACCCGCGCCGTGACGAGCCGTTGACGCCCCTCGGCCCCCCGTGGCACCACAGCCCGCAGCGATTTATGGTCGACCGCGCAGGTCTGCTCCAAGCCATGCTGGTCAAGGCACGTCGCACCGAGCTCGACGCGCTCGGCGCCCGCCTCGGCACGCCCGTGGTCTACCTGAAGGCCGCGTGGAGCGACCCTGTGCTCTACGGCGGCCACGGGCAACGCCGCGGCGCCGACCTCGACGTCTTGGTCGACCCATGCCGCTTCGACGCCTTCGTCGAGGCCTTGATCGACCAACGCTGGCGCCTCTACTCCGAGCGTCGGCACCGCGTCTCGATCGCGGCGTCGCGCGCGCGCACGCTCTACCCTCCCGGGGCCGGGCTCGCCCTCGACCTCCACCGCGCCCTCTCAGACCCCCCGTGGAATGTCATCGACACCCGCGGCCTCCTCCAGCGCGCCCGTGCGTGGCCGGGCTGCGACGGCCCGATTCTCTCGTTGTCGCCTGAAGATCAGGTCGTCCACGCGGTGGCCCACGCCGTGGCGAACGCCTTCGCGATCGATCAGCGTCACCCCGGCGACATCGTCGCGATGGCCCAAACCGTGCCCATTGATTGGCCCGCGACCCTCGATCGCCTCGCCGCCGCGGGGCTCCGCCTCGGGTACGAGCTCCTCGCGTCTTGGTGGCGCGCCCACGGCCTCGACGCGCCGATCGCACCCTGGGCCGGCCGGAGCGAGCTCCGCGCGCGTCTCGCGATGGCCCGACAGTTTATCACCACGGGTCACACCCTCGACCGCGTGAGGCTCTCGCCCCGCACCGAGATGCTTGTGCTGCGTCCGCTGCTCGCCGACGAC
The DNA here is from genome assembly GCA_016792845.1 of Myxococcales bacterium. Taxonomy (GTDB): domain Bacteria; phylum Myxococcota_A; class Polyangia; order Polyangiales; genus JAEUKH01. The sequence continues at coordinate 78,405 of JAEUKH010000038.1, forward strand.
CCCACCGCGCTCGCGCGCTTTGTCGCCATGCGCGGGCGCTTCCAGCTCTTCGACCGCCTCGCGCTCTTGGGCGAGTCGAAGCTCGGCTGAGGGGCCTTCCCGCGCGGCGGCCGTGCGCCTCGGGGCGCCCCAAACGCCCTCGCGGCGCCGCGGTCACCGCTTCGTACGAAGCAGAACCACAGACGCCGCGAGAGTCGATTCAGCCCCGGTCAGACCGGGCGACGATCACGACTGGATCTCGCCGCCTTCGTCGGGGTCGATGCACCCGCCGGTCGACTTGGTGCAGGTCAGGCTGAAGGCCTCAAGAGGGAGGTCTTCAAGCACTTCGGGCGCTTCGTAGCGTTCGCCCGCGGTGGTCGCGTAGGTGGCAAGGTCGTTCATCAACACGTCAGTCTCCTCGGTCGCTCACTCACCGGACGATGTAAAGCCCGCTCGACCCCACCGGCTGACCGTAGGCAGCATCGGGGTACCCATCACCGTCGAAGTCGCCGATCCACGAGAACGTGGTCACCGGCTGACCCGCAGGTGCTGAGATGCGGAAGCGCAGATCGGCATTCACGGCGCCGGTGCTCGCCCACGTCGCGCGTGAGGTGAAGGCAAACGCGCTGGGATCCTGGCCATTCACACCCTCGGCGCACACCAACAAGTCGGTGCCCGTCGGCTGCGGCAGCCGGAGCGACAAGCGCAGCGACGAGGGGTCGAAAATGTTGCCGAGGTTCAACCCGAAGACGTCAGAGGTGCCCGGGCCCGCCACGAGGTTGCCCCCGGGCTGAAGCGCGCCGCCGGTGTCGCTGAAGAAGAGCGAGACCGCGCCGGTGCCGAAGGCCGCGCCGACCGCGAGGTCGCTGCGACCGTCACCGTTCACGTCGCCCACGCCGGCGCCCACGAAGCGGCGCTCGCTGGCGTTCATCCCGCGGAAGGTAAACGCCGCGTCGGTGTGGCTGAGCGTCGTCGTGCCCGAGAGCGCGCGACCGGCGAAGACGAAGACCGCCCCCGCCTGGCTGTTGCTGCCGCCGCCGACGATGAGATCTTCGCGGGTGTCAGCCCCGACCAATCGCCCGCCCCCGTTGAGGAAGCGCCCGAAGGCCGTCACCGTCGTGTCGGCGTTACGGATCGCCACATCGGCGTCGGCCCCGGTGAGGGTGGCCGGCCAGGTGCGACGGCCGCGGAAGATCACCACCGTGCCGCGCGCGTTCGAGGGCGCGTTGGTGGTGCCCGAGGCGCCGATCGCGAGGTCGCTGAGACCGTCGCCGTCGAAGTCGCCCGCGCGGGCCACCGAGGCGCCGAGACGGCCCGCGGCGAACTCGCCCGCGCCGCCGGTGATGGTCACGTCGGCCTCGTTCACCTGGTAGAACGAGCTGCCCGTGCGCCAGTTGTTGCGACCGAAGAACACGTACACCGCGCCAGGGCCCGCGGGGCTGAAGGTCGGGTCGCCGATCGCGATGTCGCCGATGCCGTCGCCGTTGATGTCGCCCACCGACGCCGCCACCGTGCCAAACCGTGTGCCCGATGAGCCGCGGAACTCGGTGTACGACGTCGCGCTCAGGCCCGTCGTCGCGCCGTAATAGATGCGCGCGACCCCCGTCGGCGTCACCGAGCTCGACCCAACCACCACGTCGCTGCGGCCGTCACCGTTGAGGTCAAAGCCGCCCGAGACCACTTCGCCGAGGCCCACCGCGGTGTCGGTCACCCGATCGACGATGAGCTCGACCGTGAAGGGCCCCGCCGAGGCGATCGCCGCGCTCGGGTTGCCCGCCGCGTCGAAGGCCCGAATGCCGATGTAGTTCGGGTCGTTGACGGCGATGCCCGAAACATCAAACGTGTTGTTCGCCCCAGGGTTGCCCGGCACGATGGTGTTCGGCACCAAGAGCCCCGCGGCGAACGACTGCGCCGTCGGCGGCACGTTGAAGCGACGGATCTCGTAACGCGCCACGGCGCGCGGTGAGCCGCCACCGGCCGCCGGGTCTGAGCCCTCTTGCCAGGTCAGACGCACCGTGCCCGCACGACGCGCCGAGGCCGGTGAGGTCGGCACCGCGCCCGCCAACATCGTCGGCGCCGTCGGAGCCTGGGTGTCAACGCGCACCGAAATGGTGGTCTCGGCCACGCCGCGGCTCGGCACCTCGGCGGTGCGCGCGAGCAAGGTCACGACGTCGGTCTCGGGGAGCGTCACGTTGGCGAAGGTCACCGTGCCGCCCGTCGCCACCGTCGCGGTCACGGGCGCGCCGCCGTTGACGATGAGGCTCACCGTGGTGCCCACCGGCGCGTCGGTGCTCAACACGACGTTGGTGGTGCGGCTGCCCGTAAACGAAGCGCCGCTCATGGGCGAGGTGAAGGTCAGAGTCGGGGGGTTGGCCACCGTGAAGGTGCACATCCCGTTGGTGGCCGCCGCGTTGCCGGCCGGGTCGGTCGCCCGGAGCGTCGCCGTGGTCACGCCAGGGCGCAGACGCACCGCGGTGAAGCGACCGCCGCCGCCCGGCGAGGTCTGGTCGTTGAGCGTGAGCGTGGTGGGCATCTCGCCCGCACGGTCGAGGGTCAACGTGATGGGGTAGGTGTCGCTCTGAACGGTGATGTCTGCGGTGGCCGACCCGTCCATCTGGTTGGGGCGCACCACGGCGTTGCAGCCGAAGAGGGCGAGGGTCGGCGCGGCGCTGTCGACGTAGAGCGACACCGGCGCCGAGCGACCCACGTCGTTCGCGCTGTCGGTCACCGCCACGCGCAACGTCGGCGACGTCGGCTCAGGCGCCCCGGGGCGGCTCCGCTCGGGGAACGACTGCGGCACCGTCACGCCCGCGAAGCGCGCGATGCCCACGAAGCCCATGCCCAGCGTCGCGCAGGGGTCGCCCATGGTCGTCGGCGCCACCGCCACCGCCATGCCCGTGGGGTTGGTGTCGTCATTCAAGAACAGCCGCGCCTGGCCCGCCGTACGGTCGGTGCAGGCCACCACGTCGGTCTGGAGCCCCGGCACCGCGGGGTTTGAGTCGCGCGCGACGTTGAGCACCGTCATCGCGTTCATGCTGTCGTAGGCCACCGGCGCCACCACCCGAACGCTCGGGAGCGTCGACTGGCAGCGCAGCCCCGCGATGGTCTGCCGGCGCACATTGCCCGCCGCGTCTTGGGTGCGCACTTCGACATCAAAGGGCGTGCTGCCGTCGGGGCAGGTCACCTCAACGCACGCGTCGGCGCTGGCCATCGCGGGCACCGCGGTGCACCCCGCCGTGTCGGGCATCGAGCCCGAGATCGCCGCGCAGAGCTGCTGCCCGGCCGCGTCGCTGCGCGCGCACACCTGAAACTGGGTGCCCATGCGCATGGTGTTGGTGTCGCCCGAGAGGCCGATGGTGGTGTTCATCATCGGGCGCTGGATCTCAAGCGTCGGCAGGGTCGCGTCGACGACGAAGCTGCTCTCGGCCGAGGTGCCCACGTTGTTCGCCCGGTTGGTGCAGGTCGCGCGCACCCGGAAGGTGCCGTCGGGCGCGAGCTCGACGTTGTTGAACGTGGCCATGCCGCCCATCACCGTCGCGCGGAGCGGCTCGGTGCGCCCCGACACCGCGAGGGCCACCATCTGACCGTCTTCGATGTCAGTGCTGACCGTAAAGCCCGTGGCGAAGGGCTGACCCATCGCCGCGGTGCTGTCGCTCGCGAGCAAGGTCGAGCGCATCGGCGCCGTGATCTGACAGCGCGGCGTCGCACAGGTGACGGTCACCGTCGAGGTCGCACACGCCGTGGTGCTGCCCGACACGCGGACCTCAAGGTTCGACTGGCCCGCGGTGTCGAGCGACACGTTCGTGAAGGTCACCGTCGGGCCGCTGACACGCTGCGTGCCCGCCGTGCGACCGTTGACGCGAAGCTCAAGCATCGTGCCCGTCGGAGCGTTGGTCGCAATCTGGACGTTGTACGAGAAGCCATCTTCGCACGAACGGTTGGTGTCATCGTTGACGCCCAACACCGCCATCGCGGCCGGGCGCACGAAATCAACGCTCGGGCACATCGCGCCGCCGTCGGTGACGTCAGCCGCGTCGCGCACATCGACGGGCGTGCCGCCATCGCCCGCGTCGCCGCCATCAACGCCGCCATCAACGCCGCCGTCGACGCCGCTGTCGTTCACCGTCGGCGGGTCATCACTGCACCCGACGGCCAAGGCCCCGAGGGCCGCAAGGAAGACTCCAACATTGCTCCAGCGTGTCATGCAGTACCCACTCCGTGTTCTGAGCCAACAAAGGCCAAAGAGCGTATCACACATTCTTGCCCGGCGTCGCCCCAGCGCCCGCGGCGTTGTTCATCTCACTCCGCAGGGGGGCGCCATCTTTGCGACGTAGCGTCACAATTTGCCCCGACATGTCGGGCGATTTTTTGCGAACCCACCGAAACGCATCTGCCCGCTGCTGGTCTTCTTCGGTGATTCGATCGACCACCGGCAGCACCACCCCTGGCGAAAGAATCTCGAAGGGCCCGACCCTGCGATCACGCGTCGCGTCGCAGCCCTCGGCGGGATCGAGCACCGTGACCGCGTGCCCGAGCCCCAGGGCGTACCGCGCCAGGGTGCGATCACAGGCCGAGAGGTATGGGCCGAGATAGTCACCGCCCTCGTGCAGCGCCGTGGCGTGGCAGCGCTTGCACCCCACCAAGAGGGCGCAGTCGCGGCACCCGTGCACGTCGCCGAGGGTGAGCCCGCGGAAGAGCGCCGCGTCGGGGGTCTCGTTCAGCACGGTGTTGAGCTTCGCGGTCGTGAGGTTGCCGAGCACCACCGGCGTGTCGGTGCAGGGCAACACGTCGCCATTGGGCAAGACCACAACGCCCGACGCACCCACCCCGCACGCCGCTTGACCGAGACGCTCTTCGTGCAGCCGCGCTTGCTCGGGCCCCGGCACCCACCCCTTGAGGAGCCCGGCCTGGGCCAGCTGCTCGTTGCCGGCCCGCACCGCGAGGGGGTCGAGCGAGCCGTCTTCCATCGCGGTGAGGTCGGTGCCTGCGCTGAAGCCGCATCCCATCGAGGCCGCGAGGGCCTTGACCCCGGCGGCGCCCTGACACGCGAGGGCCACCATCGGGGTCTTCAAGATCACCCTGAGCCCGGCCTCGCGCATGCGGCGCACCCCGCTGAGCGTCTTCTGGAGCGACCCCGGCACCCGGGTCACCGCGTCGTGCTCTTCTGCGAGGGTCGAGTACACGCTCACATGCACTTCGAGGAGCCCGATCTCGGCCAGGGCCCCGGCGAGCTTTGCGTCGACGGTGAAGCCGTTGGTGTACAACCTGATCGCGAACCCGCGACCCCGCGCGTGGCGAAGAATGTCGAGCAGATCGGGCCGCAGCGTGGCCTCGCCGCCCGACACGCTCAGCGCGAGCACCCCGGCCTCGGCGAGGTCGTCGATCACCCGGCACACCCCCGCCAGGTCGAGCTCGCCCTTCAGCCCTTGGATCTGGTAGCAGTGAACGCACGCGTGGTTGCACCGGTCGGCGATCTGAAGGTGGACCCCCATGGGCAAGCCCCGCTTCGCCGCGAGGGCCCCGAGCAGGTGGGCCCCGTGGCTGAACCGAGGCCGCTCACCCTCGACCGCCGCGTTCTGATGAACGCTGCACTCTTCGCTCACGGCGCCACCTCGCGGCGTACGAGCAAGCCGCGCTGCACGAGGTCGTCGACGAAGTGCGCGACGTCGCGCTCGGCCACCTCGCGGCTCACGGCGTAACGGGCGCAGAGCGCGTCGACCAGCGACTCGCGGGTGCTGCCGTCACAGCGCTCCCAAAGGTAACCGCCCACGCCGTTGAGCAGCCTCACGCGGTTGACCTCCATCGAGATGATCGTGACCTGATCTTCGACCCGACGCCACACCGCATCGGGCGCACGGTGGAGGGTCATACCCATGGTGGTCATGGCCTCGTCTCCGCCGTTTCGCAGGCCGCGTCAAGGCATCGCAGCGCATCATCGCAAGCCCCGATGACGAGACGCCCGACGGGCCTCGCGGTGAGACACCGAAGCCCCAACTGCCATGCATCCTTTGACCAGAAGGCCCCCCGCCGCGGGCGAATCAACGAGCGCATCATGGCCGGTGTTGCGCGCCCCGGGTGCTGCCATTCAAAGCGCGATGACCGCTGCGGGGTCTCTGCCCACCCCGCCTCGACCCGCACCCACGCAGAAATCTCGAACGCCGCCGGCGCGTCGAGGCTCGCGTCGGGGTCTCCAGCGAAGGGCAAGGCCCAAGCGCGGAGCCCCTCACCCGCGACCTCGACCCACAGCGCGTTGTTGGCGCGGGCGCGGGCGCGACGGGCCCGCACGAGGGTGGTCTTGCCGACCCCCGGCGCGCCGACGAGCCCCACCACCCCGCGCGGGGTGTCGAGCGCCGCGGCGTGCAGCACCGACGCGCCCCGGGCGGGCGCCGCGCTCGCCACCACTTCGGTGAGCCACGCGAGGAGCCCCCGCCCCGGCCACCGCGCGTCGTAAGGCATCACCGCCGCCGCCAAGGGGTCGTCGGCGCGCGACTCGAACCCGTTGCCGTCGGGCGCGTCGAGCGCCCCCTGCTCGTGCACCGTGACCGTGAAATCAGCCGCGGCCTCGACGCGAAGGGCATCGAGGGTGGGGCCAAGCTGCGAGGCGCCCTCGATGGCGACGCAGAGCGGCCCCAAGCGAACGCGCGCGCTCACCCAAGCACCGCGTCGACCCAAGGCGCGACGTCGAAGTCGCGGGGCATCGACCAGCGCTCGACGGGCACCTGCTCGCACACGTCGAGCACGGTGTTGAACATCTGCCCCACCGCCGCGTCGCCGCGGGCGAAATACACGGCGCAGCGCGCGAGCTGCGTCGCGGCCTCGCGGGGTCGAACCGGGCTCCGCGCGGGCGCCTCGGCCTTGCCGAGAAGCACCACCCGCTTGAGCGGAGACGCGCCCGGCGCGGTGGCGCGGCGGTACTCGCCCACGAAGGGCAGCGCGTGCGCCTCGAAGCCGCCCGCCGCCCGCACGATGGCCACCTGGTCGTCGCTGAGAACGCCCGCGTGGGGGAGCTTCCGCGCAGTGGTAGTCTTGCCTCCGCCCGACACCGCGGCGAAGACCAGGGCGCCCCCGCGAGCGGCGTCTCGGTAGCCCGCCGCGTGGAGCAAAAACCCTTGTCTTCTCACAATGCTATAGGCCACAAGGAGCCTGAGCGGGGTGTCGAGCGGGGTCGGGTCTTCGACCGGCGCGAGGTCGTGCCCCGAGGCCCGCGCTTGCACCGTCACACGCCGTGTCTCAGGGTCGAGGGTGGTCACGTCGGTGCTGCGCACAAACACCCAACGCGCCCCCTCACGGCGCACCCCCACCCCGGGGAAGATGCCCGCCCCCTCGGGCACGCGCCACCGCGGGAGCACCTCGACCGAGACCTCCCACGCGGCCGCCCCTTCACCCGTGTAGAAGGCCCCAAAGCGCGCATCGACGTGCGCCTCTCGGCACGCCGGGTCGAGCGAGACCTTCACCGTCTCGCCTGCCAGGTTCAGCATCCGCTCGATCATCGTGTCTGCCTCTCGACCCGCGCGCGCCCCGCCGCGACGCCGCGGCGCAGGGTGCCGAGCGCCGCGCGGAGGTACAAGCGAATCACCGCCACGCTCGGGCGCGCGACGCGCAACCTGGGGTTCGCGAGCACCCGCACGCGACCGATCAGCTGCCCGCGCGAGGCCCAACCGTCTGGGCGCCAGCGGGCGTCACCCGCGGCGTAGAAGTGTGTCGCGTTGAGCCCGAGCACGCGGTGCATCACCAAGGCGCCTCGGCGCTCGAAGGCCACCACCATGCCCACCGCGAGGGCCTCGTCGGCGAGGGGCTCGACGCGCACCGTCGCGCCGTCGCGCACCGCAGGCCACATCGACGAGCCGCGCGCCACCAGGGTCAGGTGCCCGCGGGTCGCGACCGCCTCGCGGAGGAGTGTCAGGTCAAAGAGCGTCGGTGTCATTGCCAGTGGATGCAGACGCTTTGAAGCGCGCAGCCCCCGCAACGTTCATCGTCGCGGCGCGAAGGGCAGCGGCCCGAAATGCCGAGGTGACAGAGCGAGAGGTCGAGGGCCACGGGGTCGTCTTCGTTGACGCTCCGAAGGGCGTCGGTGATCTCGACCGCGGTCTGCCATGATGCGTCGTTTCGCCGGGTCAACCCGAGGTTTTTGGCGATCCGATGGATGTGCACATCGACGGGGAAGAGCAGCGCCCTCGGGGGCAGCACCGAGAGCCCGAGGTCGACCCCGTCGTCGGGTCGGCTCACCCAACGCATGAGCAAGAGGAGTCGCTTCGCGGCGCTCCCCGCGGCAGGATCGGGCAAGAGATGGCGCCGCGCGCGGGTCAGTCCCTCGGGCCACGCCTCGCGCTGAAGCGCTTGCACCCAGACCGACAGCGCGGTCTGTGTCGAAGACGACGCCGCGAAGGCCGCCCGCAGCGACGCGAACACCGACCCGTCGCGGCGCTGCAAGGTGCCGAGCGCGGTGAGGAGCCCCGCGAGGTCTTCACCCGCGAAGGTGCGATGCCGAAAGCCTCGCAGGTGGGCCTGCAAGGCCTCGCGCGAGCGCTGCGCCACGGTCTCGCTCGGTCGCGGCCCGAGGAGCCCCAAGAGCGCCTCGATCTTGGCCCGGATGATCGCCACGCGGCCGAAGGCCAAGAGCGCCGAAAGCACCGCCACCACCTCGCGGTCGAGGCCCTCATAACGGCGCGGAAAGGCCAGCGGGTCACGCGCCATCGCAGCCCGCGCGTCGAAGCCGCGATGCCACGCCGCCACTGCGGCGAGCGCACGAGACCGCTGGGTGGCCTTGTGACTGCGTGATGACCGTGGCTTCACACCTGCGATATAAACCGCGCGCCGTGCGTAGAACAACCCTCGCCCTCGCCGCCGCGCTGTCACTCCACGGCGGTCGCGCCCTCGCCGACGAGCGGCTCGCCAAAGGCCCTTGGCTGATGGATCTTCACGCCGACTCCGCCGTGGTGATGGCCGAGCGGGGGAGCCCCGGGCGACTGCACCTTCGCGCCCAGCCCGACGCCGCGCCGGGCGCCGACGCGGGGCCGCCCCTTGAGATCGACAGCCAAGGCCGCGACGGCATCTATGAGTTCGAGCTCCGCGCGCTGCGCCCCGGCACCCGGTATCGGTACACCGTCTCGGGGCCGGGCATCACCGCGGCCGAGGGTCAGTTCGCGACGCCGCCGACGACGCCCGCGCCCTTTCGCTTCGCCATCTACGGCGACACCCGCTCGCACGAGTCGGCGCACCGCGCGGTGGTCGAGGCCCTGGTGCGCGAGGGGCCCGAGTTCGTGATCCACACCGGCGACCTCATCGAAGATGGCCGTAACCCTTTGCTCTGGCAGCAATTTTTCGAGATCGAAGCGCCGCTCCTCGCGCGCACGGCCTTCGTGCCGGTGATCGGCAACCACGAGATCGTGCACCCGCGCACGAGCGGCATCGACAACTACCGACGGTACGTCCATGTCTCGCCTGACGGCCCGTCGCCCGAGCTCGACGCGACCTTTCAGTATGGCAACGTGCGCTTCGTCCTCGCGAACAGCTACGACGATTGGAGCGGCCCCGCCCGCGACTGGCTGAGCACCCAGCTCGCCACGGCGCGCCGCGAAGATCCCACCGGCTGGCTGATCGTGGTGATGCACTGGGGGCCTCGCTCGTCGGGGCCGCACGGCGACAACGAGCGCCTGCTCTCATCGGGCGTCGAGGCGATCATGCGGCGCCACCGGGTCGACCTCTGCATCTCGGGTCACGACCACCTCTACGAGCGCGGCGACGACGACGGGCTTCGGTACATCGTCTCGGGCGGCGGGGGCGCGCCGCTCTACGAACGCGACGCCCACCGCGCGATGACCCGCAGGTTTGTCTCAGAGCACCATTATCTCCGCGCCGAGGTCGACCCTGAGCGCATTCGATTCACCGTACTTCGCCCGGATGGCAGCGAGATCGAGCGGGTCTCGCTCGGGCGCGACGGCTGGTCAGACCCGCGCCCCGGGGCGCCCGCTCCAGACGCCGGGGCGACGCCGCGGCCGGTGACGCCGCCCGAGGCCCCTTACGACCCGAAGCCGCTCGTGAAGGTGCTGCCCTTGCTCGCGGCGGTCGCGCTCGGCGCGTGGTGGCTGAAGCGCCAGCAACGGTAGCGCGCTCGGTGCGCTCAGTGCGCGCCGGCGAAGGTGTCGAGCTCTTCGAGGAGCGTCTCAGACTGCTCGTAGAACACCATGTTGCCGCCCTCGACGTCGAGGTGATGGATGCGCGCGAGCCCGCCCTGCCCCTCAAGCCTGAAGGCCGGGGTGCGGGCGTCGGTGGTGCCGCGCACGATCAGCATCGGGATGTTCGAGCGCCGCACGTCGTCGACGTAGTTCTCGTCGTAGCCCGAGATAAGCGCGACCCCGGCGACGTGGCCGCGGAGGGTGCCGTTGAGCAGGTGCAGCGCCCCGCGCGCGCCGTACTGAAACGCGAGCACGTAGGTCGCGTTGCTGCGCGGGGTCACATACTCAAGCGCCATCTGGAAGATCGCCCGGCCGGTGTCGTTGGCCCACTCGCCGCCGAGGCCCGCCGAGGGGCACACCACCATCGCGTCGGGCATGCGCCGCGCGAGCATCCAGCAGGGGAGCTTCTGCGCCCCGCCCGCGCCGTGCATCACGATCACCGCGCGGTCGGCGCGCTCGCCCTCGACCGGCGCGTTGAACACATACGCGAGCGGCCGTGACGCCGACGAGCCACCCAAAAGCTCACCCATCAAGATCGACGGCACCGGCCTGAACTCGCCATCGCGGTACATCGCCCGTCGCAGCGTGCGATACGCGTTGCGCGAGCTCCGCGCGTCGTCGCCCGAGATCGCCCCGGTGTCGGTGAACACGGTGTAGAGCATCCCCGAGAGGTCAGACTCCTCGCCAAGCTTGGCGTACCACGGCGCCGCGCTCCCCTCAGGCAGCCGCACCAGGGTGCCCACGCCGGTCGGGTGAGAGCGCATCGTGCGGAGCCCCGCGAGGATGCCGAACAGCGCCGCCGCGAGGCCGAGCGCGATGCGCGCCCGCCGAGGCTCGTTCGACAGCCACATCAGGCCGAGGTCGAAGACCACCGCGAAGAGCATCCATGCCCAGCCCCACCCCGTCGCCCCGCCGCGAATCAGCAGTGAGAGCGTGTAAGCGAGCGGGAGCAAACCAAGAAAACCGAGAATGGAGAGAAAGCCCTTCATGGCGCCCGTCCGTTTGTTGCACAGCGCTTTTGGGCGCCCCTTCGCGAAGTTCTGAGCACCCTACCACCCTTTATTCTCGGTGCGTAGCGATCGACGCGGCCACACCGGGAGGTGCGAGCGGCGCTGAGGTGGTGTATGGCTTCGCGCGAGACACGGGCGTTGGCGCAATGGTGTCTGACCCGCGCGCGCAACCCCAAAATGGAGAGGTTTTCGCATGAGCGCCACAGAAGTGCCGACCACCGTTGGCAAGATGACAGTCACCAATCAGCACTTGCTTGATTGGGTGGCTGAGACCGCGAAGCGCACCCAACCCGACAAGATTGTTTGGTGCGACGGCAGCGACGTTGAGCGCGAGGTGCTCACGCAGTACGCCGTCGAGACGGGCGTGCTCATCCCCCTGAACCAAGAGAAGCGCCCGGGCTGTTACCTCCACCGTTCGAACCCGAACGACGTGGCCCGGGTCGAGCACCTGACCTTCATCTGCACGCCCACCAAAGAAGAGGCCGGCCCCACCAACAACTGGATGGCCCCGGCCGACGGGTACGCCAAGCTCGGCGCGATGTTCGAAGGCTCGATGAAGGGCCGCACGATGTACGTGATCCCGTACAGCATGGGCCCCGTAGGCTCGCCGCTGGCGAAGATCGGCGTCGAGATCACCGACTCGGTGTACGTGGTGTTGAACATGCGCATCATGACCCGCATGGGTCAGGCGGCGCTGACCACCTTGGGCGCATCGAATGACTTCAACCGCGGGCTTCACTCGACCCTCGATGTGAACCCCGATCGACGGTTCATCTGTCACTTCCCGCAAGACAATACGATCTGGAGCGTGGGGTCGGGCTACGGCGGCAACGTGCTCTTGGGCAAGAAGTGCCTCGCCCTCCGCATCGGGAGCTACCTCGGCAAGTCTGAGGGTTGGCTCGCCGAGCACATGCTGATCCTCGGTGTGGAGTCGCCCGAAGGTGAGACGACCTATGTGGCGGCGGCCTTTCCGAGCGCGTGCGGCAAGACCAACTTCGCGATGATGATCCCGCCCAAGCGCTTCGACGGCTGGAAGGTGTGGACCGTCGGTGACGACATCGCGTGGATGCGGGTGGGGCCCGACGGGCGCCTTTGGGCGATCAACCCCGAGGCGGGGTACTTCGGCGTCGCGCCCGGCACGAGCATGAAGTCGAACCCGAACGCGATGCTCTCGATCCGCGAGAACACGCTGTTTACGAACGTCGCGCTGACCCCCGACGGCGACGTCTGGTGGGAGGGCATGGACGGCGACGTGCCCGAAGAGCTCACCGACTGGCAAGGCCGCCCGTGGAAGAAGGGTTCGAGCGAGAAGGCCGCGCACCCGAACGCGCGCTTCACGGCGCCGATGGCGAACAACCCCGCGCTCTCGAAGGCCGCCAACGACCCGAGCGGGGTGCCCATCTCGGCGATCGTCTTCGGCGGCCGCCGCGCCACCACGGTGCCCCTCGTGATGCAGTCTTTCAACTGGACGCACGGGGTCTATCTCGGCGCCACCATGGGCTCAGAGACCACCGCCGCGGCGACCGGCGCGGTGGGCGTCGTGCGGCGCGACCCGATGGCCATGCTGCCCTTCTGCGGCTACGACATGGGCCAGTATTTCAACCATTGGCTCGCGATGCAGAGCCACATCAAGAACCCGCCCAAGATCTTTCAGGTGAACTGGTTCCGCCAGGATACCAACGGCAAGTTCTTGTGGCCTGGCTTTGGCGAGAACATGCGCGTGCTCAAGTGGGTCATCGACCGCGCCCACGGCCGGGTGGGCGCCCAAGAGACGCCCCTCGGTTGGGTGCCCAAGGCGGGCCACCTCGACCTCTCGGGCCTCGACGTCGCGCACGAGCGCGTCGACGCCGCGAACGCCATCAACCTCGACGAGTGGCGCCGTGAGTTTGAGCTCCAGCAAGAGCTTTACGACAAGCTCGACGCGACCATGCCCGAGGCGCTGAAGCTCCAGCGCGCGCTCCTCCAGACCCGCATCGGCTGAGCGCTCAGCGCGCGTTCAGCATCACCCTGAGCGCCTCGACCGGCAGATCAAGCGCCCGGTCGAGGGCCGCCTCGTGCCCCTCTCGCCGCAGCATCTCAAGCAAGCGCGCCCGCATGACCTCGGTCACCGGCGCCCCGAGCCGTCGCACCACGATGCGCGAGAGGGCCATGAGCTCGCCCTCTTCGCGACCCTCTTCGCGACCCTCTTCGCGACCCTCTTCGCGACCCTCTTCGCGGCCCTCTTCGCGGGTCTGGGCCTGGAGCTGTTCGAGGTACGCATCGACCGCTGCGAGATCGACCATGACAACACCTTCCATCGGTTGAGTGCGAGCGGCGTCGAGTTTCCACCATCGGAGCGACAGCCGCAACGCGTCGACGCTCCACGCCGGAGCCTGCGCCACCAGCTCTTGGCGCGCCTTCTCGATCACCGCGCGCTTGCCAAGCATCCGCCACGCCAAAGTCTCTGCCAGCGCGGGCAATTTCGGAATCGACACCGCCCTCACGAGCCCCGCCCCTGGCTGCACATAGACCCCCTTGGGCCACCCCTTCATGGGCACCATCCCGAGCCCCTTGAGCAATGAGCCCGGGTGCTCTGCACAGAGCACCCACATCACCAGGCTCGCGGCCGCCCCGAGGCGTCGCTCTCTCGCGCGCGCCACCAGCACCTTGCGCAAGAGGTCTTCGCCCGTCGCCCCCTGCGGCGCGCTCGAGAAGACCTCGATCAAACAAGGCCCCGCGGCCCAGCGCCCCAGACACCCGAGACGGGCCTCGGCCTCGGCCGCACCCGGCCCCGGGTCGAAGCGAAGGTCAACCCGCTGCGCGTCGAGCGGCGCGACCTCGTACTCTGTCACCACCGTGCCGAAGGGCGAGAGCAGGAGGTCGAGAAACTCCTTCGACTGCTGATCGCGGAGGTTGTGCATGGCGCCGCCTTCTCGGCAGCGGGCGCCCAGCGGTTGCGTCGCCCGGGGTCGAATTGCGCCCCCCGGGTCGCCCTTCGCCGCGACCGAGGCCCCGGTGAGCCCTCGGGCTGACGCAGCCCGGCCGTGCGCTCGGCGGCGACGCCCTTTGGGGTCGAAGCGGCGGGCCGAGGCGATTGAATCTCGGGCCGAGTGCGGGTACCAATGAATGGCCATTCAGTGAGACTGAATGGCGCTTCAGTCGCTTGGGTGCGACAGACTCACGAGGGTGTCATGGCGGGGCATTACACAGAATCGCACGACTTGTTTCGTAAGACGGTTCGCGACTTTGCAGAGAAAGAGCTCAAGCCCCACGTCGACCAGTGGGAGGACGATGAGCTCTTTCCGCGTTGGGTGTTCGAGCGCGCGGGCGAGCTGGGCATCCTCGGCGCGCACTACCCAGAGAGCGCGGGCGGTTCGGGCGGCGACTACTGGTACTCGATCGCGAAGGCTGAGGAGCTGCCGCGCTGTGGGTGTGCGGGCGTTCCGATGGCGCTGATGGTGCAGAGCGACATGGCCACGCCGGTGATCGCCGACCTCGGCACGCAGAGCCAGATCGACGAGTTTCTGGCGCCCGCGATGCGGGGCGAGAAGATCGCGGCCTTGGGCGTGAGCGAGCCCGGCTGCGGCTCTGACGTCGCCGCGATGCGCACCTGGGCCCGCGAAGACGGCGACGACTACATCATCAACGGCTCGAAGACCTTTATCACCAACGGCACCCGCGCAGACTTCATCACCCTGATGCTGAAGACCCAGCCAGAGGCCGGTCATGCGGGCATCAGCATCGTGCTCTTCCCCACTGACACGAAGGGCTTCGCGGTCTCGAAGAAGCTGAAGAAGGTCGGCAACTGGTCGAGCGACACGGCCGAGCTGTTCTTTGAAGATTGTCGCATCCCGAAGCGGTACCTCCTCGGCGAAGAGGGTCAGGGCTTCCGCTACCTCATGCAAAACTTTCAGAGCGAGCGCCTCATCGGCTCGGCCTCCGCGGTGGCCGGCTCGAAGCTCGTGCTCGACGAAGGTATCGCCTATGGGCGCGACCGCGTGGCCTTCGGCAAGCCCATCCTCAAGCGTGAGGTGTGGCAGCACAAGATCGTCGACCTCGCCACGCGGCTCGAAGCCGCCGAGGCCCTCACCTACCGCGCCGCAGAGCGCTACAACCACGAGCGGTACGTGGCCCACGAAGAGGTCTCCTTCGAGACCACCCGGCTGATCTCGATGGCCAAAGCCTTTGTGGGCGATGTCATCAGCGAGGTCGCCGACAGCATGCTGCAATTTCACGGCGGCTGGGGCTACATTGAAGAGTACCGCATCGCCCGCGCATGGCGCGACCAGCGGCTCTTTCGGCTCGGCGGCGGCACCACCGAGACCATGCGGTACTACATCGCCAAGCTGATGGGGCTCTGAGCCGCGACGCTCAGCCGCGCGCTTCGAGCCAGGGGCGCAACGACGCGAGCACCGGGTCGATGCGCGCCGCCTCGACGCCGCCGCGCTGCAACATCTCACGCACCCCTGTCTCGCCTTGAATCAGCCCTTCGCTCACGGCGATCAAGGCGGCTGACACCGCGCACGTGTCGACCGGGTGGGCCAACACGATCACGTCATTGCCAAACAGCGTACGCCAGTACCCCTCGACCCCACGGCGCGACGGGTCTGGAATCAAAAAGAACGGCACCCACGTCTCGCGCACCGCGGCCATCACCTCGGGGGTCGCGATGTCACCCTCGATCGCGTAACCGAGCGCCTTCTCGACCACCTCGGCGGGCAAGGCCGGGTACGCGGTCTCATCGCCGGTCATGAGAAGGTACCCCTTCTTCTGTCGCTTCTCCCAACAGTCGAGGGCGGTGTGCCGCGCGGCGAACCACAGCGCCGTCTCGTACGACTCGCCCCCCTCAAGCTTGCCCGAGTATGAGCTCCCGCGCACCACGGCCAGGAGCGAGGTGAGCGTCAACCAGCGATCCATCAGCTCGGCGGTCGATTCAAACTGCCCGACCTGCAACGGCGTCTTGTCGTACTTGGCGTCGCAAAACGCAGTGAAGAGGATCTGCGGGTCAGGCACCCCGCACGCCGACAAGAGCTTCATAAACTGCGGCAGCTCACGCCGCGCGAGGCGCTCGGGGATCTCACCCATCGACCCGCTCACATCGAGCGAGAAACAAATCGCGAGCGAGTTCGGGTGATCGGGGCTGTCGCGACACTCGCGCTTCTTCACCCCGTACGGGTTCATCGAAGGGTGAACATCGGTTTGCTTGAAGACCTCTTGCCGCGGTTGCTCAGCCCGCGCTTGGGTCATCGCCTGATGCGCCTCGTAACTATATCCGCCGTATCCCATGACTGGCCCTTTCGGTGAGCGCCGTGCCCCCGCACAACGTCACCAGACCATGCCTTGATTCTGCGTTGTTGTCAGCGATCTTCCGCGCCACCAAGCATGAGGGGGCCGAGCCGCGCGTCGCTCGCTTCGACGGTCGACAATTCGCCTACGAGCTTGCCTCGGCGCATCACCACGACGCGGCGAGTGAGCGCGCGCAGCTCGTCGAGGTCGCTCGACACCACCAAGAGCGCCATGCCGCGTTGACGAGCCTCTTCGAGGCGCTGGTGGAGCATCGCCCGCGCGCCGAGGTCGACCCCGCGCGACGGCTGTGAAATCACAAGCACCTTCGGCGCCCAATGCAGCTCGCGCCCCACGAGCACCTTCTGCTGGTTGCCTCCCGAGAGCGCGCCCACCCGCATCGTCGGGTCAGCGGGTCGAATCGCCATCGCGTCGATGACCTCGCGCGCCTCGGCTTCAAAAGCCCCGAGGTCGAGTCGCCCCGCCGTGTTGAGCTTCGCCGCGTCGCCCAGGGCGATGTTCTCGGCCACCGTGAGATCGAGCACGAGCCCCCCACGGCTGCGGTCTTCAGGCACCCACCCGAGCCCCCGTCGCCGACGCGCAACGACGCTCGCGTGGGTGATGTCGTCACGCCCGAGCGTGACAGCGCCGCGCGACACCCTCCGCACCCCCGCGATGGCCTCGACCAGCGCCCGCTGCCCGTTGCCTTCGACGCCCACGACGCCCACGCTCTCGCCCGCGCGAAGTTGCAGACTCACCGGCCCGAGGCCCTCGGCTTCGAGCGCGTCGAGCGAGAGCACCACGTCGTCGCCCGGCGGTGCCTGCCCGTGCGCGGGCGCGTGGGTCTCGCCGCCCACCATGGCCTCGACGAGGCTCGCCTCGGTGAAGTCTGCGCGGGGCCCCGTCGCGACCACGCGCCCGCGACGAAGCACCGTCAAGGTGTCGGCCACGGGCATGATCTCGTCGAGCTTGTGGGTCACCAGCACCACCGCCGCGCCCGCGTCGGCGAGCCCGCGAACCGTGCGAAGGAGCTGCGCGATCTCAGCGCCCGCCAGCACCGCGGTGGGCTCATCGAGCAAGATCACCTTGGCGCCCTGCGCGAGCACCTTCAAGATCTCGACCCGCTGCCGCTCGCCCACCGAGAGCGCGCCCACCTCGGCGTCGGGGTCGACCGCGAGACCGTGCCGCGAGGCCAGCGCACACAGCGAGGCCCGCGCCGACGCGCGGTCGACCGAGAGCCCCAGAAAGCCGCGACGCGGCTCGCTGCCCAAGACCACGTTGTCGAGCACCGTCATCGCGTCGACCAACATGAAGTGCTGGTACACCACGCCGATCCCCGCACGGCGCGCCCCCGCGACGTCGCCGCGACGCAGGCTCCGGCCCCCGACGGTGACCTCGCCCGACGAGGGCACCACCATCGCGGAGGCCACGTTCAAGAGCGTGCTCTTGCCCGCGCCGTTCTCGCCAAGGAGGCCGTGAACCTCACCGTATTTCGCTGTAAAATCAACGCGATCGAGCGCGCGCACGGCGCCGCTCCAGTGCGTGATCTGGCGCATCACCAGGGCCTCGCTCATCGCAGCTCCGTGGGCACCCGCACGGCCCCTCGCACGATCGCGTCGCGGAGGCCCTCGACCCGCGCGACGGTCTCAGCCGAGAGGTGTCGCGCGTGGGGGCCTTGGTGCACCCAGTCGACCCCCTCCTCGCGGAGCCCGAACGAACGGAGCCCCCCGTCGCCGCGGTCAAAGACCTCGCGGGCGGCGTCGCGCACGACGTTGAACACCACCACATCGATGCGCTTTCGCAGCGAGGTGAGCACCACCCGCGGCGCCTCGTCGTACTGGTCGGCGTCGACGCCGATGGCCATGCGCCCCACGCGCTCGGCGGCCGAGAACACACCGAGCCCCGTGCTCCCGGCGGCGTGAAAGATCACCCGCGCGCCGTTGGCGAACTGCGTGGTCGCGAGGGCCGCGCCCCGCTCAGGGTCTTTGAACGCTTGCGGCGTGCTCCCGGCGTACCCCGAGAAGACGCGGCAATGCGGGCACACCGCGGCGACCCCCGCGCGATACCCGGCCTCGAATTTTCGAATCAATGGGATGTCCATCCCGCCCACAAAACCGACCGGCGCGCCACGGGCTTCGAGCGCCGCGGCGGCCCCCACCAGGTACGCGCCCTCTTCTTCGCGAAACACCAGGCCCACGGTGTTGGGCAGCACCGCCCCGCGCTCGGGCGTCGCGTAGTCGACGCACGCGAACCGCACCCCGGGGTAGTCGCGCGCCACCTCGTCGACGTCGCGCGAGAAGATGTACCCGATGCCGATCACGCGGTCGAAGCCCCGCGCCGCGAACAAGCGCAGCGCCGAGGCCCGGTCGTCGGCGTCGCCGGGTTCGACATACTCGACCTCGGCGCCGAGCTCGCGGCGTGCACGTTCGAGCCCCTCCCACGCGCCGTCGTTGAAGCTCTTGTCACCGCGGCCGCCAACATCAAACACGAGCCCGATGCGAACACGGCGGAGCCCCGCGGGCACCGACGCCCGAGCCGGAGTGACGCCGCGGGCAGGCAGCCACAGGCTCCCAAACGCGAGCAAGAGCAACACCCCAGGGCCGACGCGTGAGAGAAATGGTGACACTGTGCGCCGGTCGATCCTCTCACCGTGACGGAACATTCTCCATTCACGTTCAAGCCCAGAGGGTGCTTTACTCTGCCCCGACTCAAGTGAGCTTGTCGAGGCGCGTACGCACAGTGAGGGAGCCTTGATTCACGCGGGAGAGAACCTCGGCCCGCGACATGTTGCAGGCGCATTGGGCGCCCCCGTCGCGCCGGGCGATGTCTTCGAGGTGATTCGCCAAGGGGCCGCGGTGGTGCAGGGCCAGCTCCTGGCCGGCGAGCCGATGGAGCGCGGGCGCTTCGAAGAGCTGCGCGACACCCTGAAGCTCTTGCCCGCCCAGAGCGCGCTCCTGGCTCCCGCGGAGCTCACCTTGAGCCTCTCGGGCCTGCCCGTCGCCATCGTCGACACGCCGAGGCTCCTCGCCCTGAGCGCGGTGCTCGGCGAGCGGGCTCCGGGGCTCGCGCGGGGCCCCCTCGTGAAAGCGCTCTTTCTGGCCTTCGCCCGGGTCGCCGAGGGCCTCGCCGAGACCCACGCGTTGGGGCTGAGCCACGGGGCCATCGACGTGTCGCGCTTTTATGTGACCGACGACGCGCTCCCCGAGGCGCTCGACGGCCTGAAGCTCGGCGCCTTCGGCCTCGGCGAGACCCAGGCGCCGCCGCGACGCGACCTCGTCGAGCTCTTGCGCGCCCTCCACCGGATGTTCACCGTGGCGCAGACGCAGCCCGCAGGCCCCGCGTCGGCCAAGTGGCTCTTGCTGCACCAGTCGGCCATGCACGGCGAGCACCCCGCGCTAGAGTCTGCGGGCACCCTCGCGGCGACGCTCCGAGAGCTCGCGCGGCTCGACGCCGAAGAAGACCCGAGGGCCACCACCCGGCCGCAGCGCACCGCCACGCTCACCCCGGCGCGGGGAGCAAGCGCAGGGCAAGCGTCGACGCGCCCGAGCACCCTGGCCGGCGCCCGCCACCCGGCGTTTGTGCCCGACGACGCGACCCCGAGAGAGCCCCTGCGACGCACCGAGCGCCCCACCTCGGGCCGCGCGCGCCCCCCACGGCCCGTGCCGCCCGCGAAGACCGTGCGCTTCGGTCGAACCCTCGCCGCCGCGACCCTCTCGGCGCTCACCCTGGTCGCCGTCGCCGCAGGGCTCTATCTCTGGAAGGGCCGCGACCAGCTCTCGCAAATCGCAGTCGGGCAGCTCCTGCCCGGGCACCCGCGCGCGTCGCTGCGATGCCCCGGCGAGAACGCGACCTCCCAAAGCGGAGCCCGCTTCGCCGAAGACGTCACCAGCTTCCGCGCGGCCTGCGTGAACGCCGCCGAGGGCCCCCAACTCGTGGTGGTGGCGCGCGAGGGCACCTCGGTCCGCGTGGCCTCACGGCTCGCCCGACGCGGAGAGGCCTTTCGT
The DNA here is from genome assembly GCA_016792845.1 of Myxococcales bacterium. Taxonomy (GTDB): domain Bacteria; phylum Myxococcota_A; class Polyangia; order Polyangiales; genus JAEUKH01. The sequence goes on from JAEUKH010000038.1 coordinate 98,835, forward strand.
ACCGCGGTGCTCCCCGTTGACCGCGGCGCCGTCGAGCTCGGCTCGGCGCTCAGCACCGCCGCTGACGGGCACCCGAGCGCGCTGTGGTTCTCGTGGCGCAGCGCCGTCGGCAACCCGTTCACCATCGCCCGCGTCGAGGGCAGCGCCTCGCAGCTCCGCCCCTTCAGCATCAACGGCTGGGATGACATCCGCCTCCGCGGCGCCAACCTCGTGGCCGTCACCGGCGACACCGCGTGGCTCAGCACCAGCGCCGGCTCTGACCTCCACGGGCACAGCCTCCTCGTCGCGGTCGAGATGGCCCCAACGGTCGAGCGGCCCCCCGTCACGGTTTGGCGCCTCGGCGACGCCCCCCTCGCGGCCACGCTCCCAGGGCCGCGCCCGGGCTTTCTCTTGATGTCACGCGTGCCCAACAGCCACGACGTGATCTTCACCCTCGTCGAGGTCGACCTCGCCCTCCTCCGGAGCGCCCGCACCAACACCGCCGCGCCCGCCGAGCTCGACGGCCTCGCGCTCCCGCCGCGGGCGGTAACGACCCGAGAACCCTTGAGATTCGAGGTCGACGAGGCCGTCGACGTGGCCCCCCAGGGGGTCACCACCCCTGACGGCGTTCACCAGTTTGTGATGACCCTCGGCGCCCCCCTCTCTGACGAGCGCGCCGAAGCCACCGGGCACCACGTCGCGCCCGGGCGCATGCTCTTGTTGCGCATCCCCGCGGTCGGCCAGCCCGTCGCGTCGCCCTTGGGCACCCGCGGCTTGGCTGAGAGCCTCGAACCCAGCCCCGCGGGCCTGAGGGCCCTCGTGCGCGACGCCGACCCGAACGGGCTCCCGGGCGAATCGATTCGTTTTTTGACCCTCAGCTCCGCCGGGGCGATCACAGAAACGAGCGTCGATCACGGGGGCGGTGATCAAATCGTGCGCATCGCCTGCGGCGAAGATGCTTGGCTGCTGAGCCTTGACCCGCACCAACGCGCCCGCGTACTGGCCCGTCCTGAAGTGTGTCTCTTGCCCTCTCTCCCGAGCGCCACCTCAACGCGATGATTTCACTCGGTGACAAGGTCGGTCCGCGATGGTTTGTGACCCAAGGCCCGGCCGAGCAGGCCGCCGGGGTGACCTTCGAGCTGCGCGACGCCCAGGGGCGCATCGCCACGGGTCAGATTCTGTTCGCGGGACCGCTCGAAGCCCGCGCCATTGAGACGCTACAGGCCGAGCTCGCGAAGGCGCCGCGGAGGGCGCCCTTGCTCTTGCCGAACGAGATCTTCGGCAACAAGGCCTCATGGCCCGTGGGGGTGTACCTCGAAGCCCCGCCAAACCCGTTTACGGCGCTCCTCGGGGCCATGCAGACTGGCGGCGTCGAGGCCCGTCGGGTCGAGACGCTTCGCACGCTCCAGCGATGGTTCGGCTCCCTCGCGCGCAACCTCGACCGGCTGCACCAGCAGGGCCTCGTGCACGGGGCCATCGACGCGTCGCGGCTGCACCTTGTGCCGAGCGACGACGGCGAGACCTTGGCGGCGTCGGGCTTCGGCATCGGGCTCGCCGCGCACCTCGCAGGTCGACGCGGGCCCCTCACCCTCCGCGATGACCTCTGCGCGGCGCTCGGCGCCATGGTCGAAGCCCTCGACAAGACGCGCAGCACGCCCGACCCGGCGGCGCTGCCCAAGTGGGAGCTTCTCAAGCGCTGCATGCGCGGCGGCGAGCACATCGCCCTCGAATCGGGGCGCACCCTGGCCCAAGCCTTCGAGGCCCTCCACGCACCGCCCGCGACGCGCAAGGTCGACACACCTCACAAGACCTCAGGGGGGGTCACCCCAGGCGCAGGCATGCCCGCGGGACGCCCGCCCCCCGAGCGCCTCGCCACCCCCGCCCGCGGCCTCCCTGCGGCCCCCCAGGAGCCCCTCCAAGCGGCCGTACCCCGCGGCGCCTTTCAAGCGCCGCCGCCGCCCCAAGAGCTGTCACCCCACACCCGCACGCGACGCATCGCGATGCTCTCGGTCGGCGGCCTCGTCGCCATCGCCGCGATGATCGCCGGAGCCTTGGCGCTCAACCAGCCGAGCACCGCCCCCGAAGGCCCCGCGCCCGCGCCCCGGGCCGTGCACCGCGCCCTCGCGTCGCGGTGTCAGCGAGAGCCGACGCGCGCCGCCCTCGCTGCGCCTCCGCAGCGCCTCGCCTTGGGTTGCGTCACCGGCGACGCGCCCTCGGTGGCGGTGTTCTCGCAAGCTGCCAGCGCCCTCTCGATGGTGACCCGGCCGACCACCCTCGGCGCCGATTTTCAGCGCAGCGTCGTCAACATCAGCGACGACGCCGCCGAGCTCGGCACGAGCTACACCGACGACGGAGTCTGGGTGTCTTGGCGACCGCAGCGCGGCCATGCGTTTGTCGTCGCACGCGTGACCCCTACGCTCGAAAGGGTGGTGCAAGAGACCCCCGGGTGGAGCCCCGACGACTTCACCGGCGCCCATCTCTTGCGCGCCTCAGCGGCGCAGAGTTGGGTCGCGAGCACCCTCGGCGTCGGCGCAGACCGTTACGTGGTCATCGCCCAGCTCGACGCGACCCCCGACAGCCCCGCGCCTTTTACGCTGTTCGTGTTGCGTCGCGGCACGCTGTTGTCGAGCGCCGCGGGCGACCCGGCGACCCTCGTGGTGGCCACCCCCGAGGCTGAAGGCACCCGGGTCGAGGCCCTTACGGTGCCGCTCCGCGCGCTCTCGGGCATCGCCGAGTCGCCCATCCCCCGCGCCGCCCTCGGCCCCGACGACCGCGACGCGGGCCCGCGCAACGCCGACGACGGAGGGCTCGCCCCCGCGCCGACCCAGTGGGTGCGGAGGCTGCCCCCCGCCACGGCCATCTCGCGCGGCAACCTTCTGGTGCCCGCCCATTCGCTCGCCGCGGCGCCGACGGCGCTGGCCGACCCGTCGGGGCTCACCCGCGTGCTGCTGGTCGAGGCCCGCGAGGGCGCTGAACCGCCGCGCGGCCAGCTGCGGCTCGTCACCTTCCGGGGGCAAGGCGCCGCCGAGTCGCTGGTCATCGATGAGCTGCCGGCCTCGGCCCGCGCCGTCGCGCTCACAGACCCGGGCGACGGGCTCGCCCTCCTCGCCGAGGTCAACGGCCGGCTCGAAGCGCTCGAAGTCTCAGAGGCGAGCTCGGTCACCGTGCGACACGGCCCCCCTCTCGCGGGGCCCCTCGCGGCGGTACGGTGCGGCGACGCCACGTTCTTCGCGCACTCTGCCCCGGGGGCCGACGCCAGTCTCCAGCTTTTGCGCTTGCCTTGCGGTCTGAATCCGTAGATTTTTTCTGAAAGGGCGGAGCAGGGTGGCATCGTACCCTCTCACTACGGGGTAAACCCCGCAGGTGTGAGCCCAGATTCGTGAGGAGGTTTTCATGTCGATGAAGAAGACAGTGCTCGGGATTGTTGCGGCGTGTACGGTTCTCGGGGCCGCGATGACGGCCTCTGCGCAGACGCGCTACCCGCTTGAGTTCAACCAGCGCCCGATCACCCTCCCGGCGCGCACGCTTCGCATTGACGGCGACCTTCAGTTCAACGCCACCACGGCCAGCGTGACGACGGGCGGCGTCACCCAGTCGACGACCTCGGTGGCGACCTCGCTGCTCCTCGGCGGCGGCATCGGCCTCACCGACGACCTCGAACTCGGCGGTTTGATCGCCCCCATCCAGTTGAACCCCGAGGCCCGCTACGGCAACCCCTCGGTCTACGGCCGCTACCGCATCGCCCGCGGGCCCACCGAGCTCTCGCTCGACGGCGCCTTTGTGGTGCCGACCCGCAGCGGCGAAGTGGCAGCCCTCCAGCTTGGCGCCTCGGCGCTGATTCGCACCCTCAACGCGGGCCGTTTCGACCTCGGCGGTCACATCCGAATCAACTTCAGCGACCCCACCAGCACCGACTTCATCGTGCCGGTGCGGTACGCCTTCCAGGTCAACCCGCAGACCGCCATCGGGGTGAGCACGGGGCTCTTCGTGCCGAACAACTTCAAGTTCGACTTCGCCACGATCCCCCTCGGGGTCTTCGGCCGCCTCGCGCTCCCGGGCGTCAACGGCACCCCCGTGGCCGACATCGTGGCCGCGTTCGACTTCAACAACTTCATTCAGTTCGGCGGCAGCGACGCGGTGAGCGTCGGCTCGTGGGCGATCACCCTCGGCGGGCGCTTCTACCTCGGCACCTGAGCGCCTCGGCGCGACACCGCGCCCCCGAACACCCCCGCACGGCGCCCGCTCACAGGGCCCGTGAGGGGGTGTTCTCGTTGGGGCGTCTGTCAAGTTTTTGCAAACGAGTTACAGTTGGCCCGGGGCCGCTTGTGGTGAAGGGTGGTGTAGGTGTAGAGGCCCTCCTACGATGACGCTGCGCCGTATGATCTGGGCTGTTGGGCTGGTTGCGTTGGGGGCTTGCGGTTTGGGCTGCACGGCTGACAACGTTGAAGACTACGTCCACGGTGAAGACGAAGAGATGGGTGACAGCGTGTTGGGCGAAGAGGCCGGCGCTGCGCCTGGCGTTCGGGTGCCCTCGACGGTGACCCTCGACCGCCGCGGGGTGTTCTACCTCACCTTCGACGACGGCCCGTCGCCGCGGTACACCCGGCGTATTTTGCAGGTGTTGGCGGCGCACCGCGCCCCGGCGACCTTCTTCACCACGGGGGCGAACCTCGCGGGCAACGAGGCCATCGTGCGCGAGATCGAGGCGGCGGGGCACATCGTGGCCAGCCATCAGTGGTCGCACGTGGTGGCCACCACAGAGCAGCTTCGCACCTGGGCGCCGCGGCAGCGGGCGCGACTTGATGAGATCCTCGGGCACGCCCACACGCGGTACTTTCGGTATCCGTACGGGTCGGGCAGCACGGCCAAAGAGGCGGTGCTGCGCGAGGCGGGCTACCCCGACGGCGGCATCGGGTGGGACGTCGACACCCTCGACTGGTGCTACGCCAGCGGCACTTGCAGCCGCGCGCCCGCGGCCTTTCGCAGCAACTTCACGGGCTTTGTGATGAGCGAGGCGCGCCGCCGGGGCGGGGGCGTGATTTTGTTCCACGACATTCAGGGTGTGACGGCGAACAACCTCGACGCGATCCTCACCCAGATGGAGGCTGCCGGTTACCGCTTCGCCAACCTGCCCACCGCAGGCCGCTGAGCGTTACCGCGCATCGCCCGCTTCGGGTGTCACGGGCACGAGGTCTCTCGGCCCGTTTTGCGTTTGGGCCCTGCGACCCTCGCGGCGCACGGGGTGAGTCATTTCTGTGCTGCGCGTGCGGTGTTGGTGAGGCTTCGCGCTTCCCTTGGCCGGTGAAAGGCTGGTAGAAGGCCGGGCAAAGGGTAAACGATGCACCGCGACGACATTCGCTGGTCGCGCCGGGCGCTATTGTCCGGCCTCGCTGCTGCTACGGCGGCGTCATTGCTCGGCTGCAAGTCGAAGCGTCAAGGTGTGACCTTGGGGCTCTACTGCTCGCTCACGGGCTCTCAAGCTGATTTCGGCATCGCGACCCGGCGCGGGGTCGAGCTCGCGGTCGACGCCCTCAACGCCCAGGGGGGCCTCTTGGGTCACCCGGTGCGGCTCGCGGTGGCCGACACCCGCGGCGACTCGGGCGAGGCCGCCAGCGCCGTCACCCGGCTCATCGACAACGACGGCGCCACCGTGGTGGTGGGCGAAATCGCGAGCGCGCTCTCGCTCGCAGGGGCGCGGGTTTGCCAACGAAAGCGCGTGCCGATGATCACCCCGTCGAGCACATCGCCCGACGTCACCCGCGTGGGCGACCATGTGTTCCGAGTGTGCTTCATCGACCCCTGGCAAGGCGAGGTGATGGCCCGCTTCGCCCGCAACACCCTGCACCTCGACCGGGTCGCGATCTTCAAAGACCAGGGCTCGCCGTACTCGGTGGGCCTCGCCGAGGCCTTTCAGCGCTCGTTCACGGCCCTCGGGGGCAGCGTGGTCGACACCCAGGCGTACCGCGCGGGCGACACGCACTTCTCGGCGCAGCTCACCTCGCTCCTGGGGCACCAACCCCAAGGGCTCTTTGTGCCGGGGTACTACCAAGAGGTCGCGCTGATCGCGCGTGAGGCGCGCGGCCAAGGCTTTCAAGGCCGCTTCCTCGGCGGCGACGGGTGGGACGCGCCGAGCCTCACCCAGATCGACGACAACCGCCTCGTGGGCGACTTCTTCAGCGAGGGCTTCGCGCCAGAAGGGGCGACCAACCCCGTGGCGCAAGATTTCGTGCGTAAGTTTCGCGAGCGCTACCACACCGACCCCAACGGCCTCGCGGCCCTCGGATACGACGCCGCCGTGGTGGCCTTCGACGCCATCCGCAGGGCGGGCAGCAACGACGGCGCGGCGGTGCGCGCGGCCCTCGCGAGCACCCGAAACGTGCCCGGCGCCACGGGCTCGATCACCCTCAACGAGAACCGCGACGCGGTGAAATCCGCGGTGATCCTTGAGGTGCGCGAAGACGCCTTCCGTTACCGCGAGACCATCAACCCCGGATGAGCCCCCTGCCGACCCGCGCCGCCCCCTTGTCGCGTCGCCTGCTCCCGGCGCTGGTGACCTTGGGCGCGGTGTATCCGACCTTGTTGATCGTGCGCGGCGCGGTGGCGCGGCCGTCGGTGTTTCTCCGCAACGTGCTTGAGGGCCTCTCGCTCGGCGGGGTCTACGCCCTCATCGCCCTCGGATACACCATGGTGTACGGGGTGCTCGGGCTCATCAATTTCGCCCACTCTGACGTCTTCATGTTCGGCGCCTACGTGGGCATCTTCTCAGCGGCCTTCTTCGGCGTGCTGGCGACGAGCAGCGAGGGCGCCCCGGCGGGGGTGGTGTTCGCCTGTCTCGCCGCCTCGATGCTGGCCTGCGCGGCCCTCGGCGTCACCATCGAGCGCTTCGCCTACCGGCCGATCCGCAAGGCGCCCAAGCTGACACCCCTGGTGACGGCCATCGGCATCTCGATGCTCTTGCAGAACGTGGCCATCTTGGTGTTCGGCGCGACCCCGCGGGGCTTCCCTCCGATCGTGAAGGCCGAGCCGCTGGCCTTCTTGGGCATCACCATCACCAACATCAAGCTCGTCGACCTCGGCGCGGCGCTCTTGATGATGGTGGGGCTGACGCTCCTGGTGCAAAAGACCCGCTTCGGGCGCGCCATGCGGGCCATCTCGACCAACCTTGAGGCCGCCCGGCTCATGGGCGTGCCCATCGACCGGGTGATCGCCCTCACCTTCGGGCTCGGCTCCGCCCTCGCAGGCGCGGGCGGCATTCTGTTCGGCATCGACCAGCCGCGGGTCGACCCGCTCTCGGGCGTTCAGCCGGGCCTGAAGGCCTTTGTGGCCGCGGTGCTCGGCGGCATCGGCAACATCCCCGGGGCCATGCTCGGGGGCCTGCTCATCGGGCTCGTCGAGCAGCTCGCGTCGGCCTATCTCTCAAGCTCCTTCGCGCCCGCCATCGTCTTCTCGATCTTGGTGGTGGTGCTCCTCGTGCGCCCCGCGGGCTTGCTCGGCAAGGTCACCCGCGAGAAGGTCTGAGCGCGACACCCCGCGCGGGCGCGCTTTGGGGCTCGACAAGGGCCGCCGGGTGCCTAAGGTGACCTGCCCTGGGTGGCTTCGAGAGGTGCTGTGTTTCGACGAATTGTGATTCTTGGTCTGGGTCTGCTGACAGGGTGCAGCCGAAGCTGCGTCAGTCATGATCCGGCTGAGTTTGGCGCCCATGAAGCGCCCCTCGACGCGCCCCCCGACAAGCCGCACGCTGTAGTTTTTAGCCCGCACTGCGCCTCTGAAATCGAGCGACCGGTGTTGGGGGTCTTGCCGGGGGCCGAGGGCGAAGTCGACCAGCTGAGCGCGAGCTGCGATGGGCACATGTTGGGGGTTTGGGCGCTGCGGGGGCACACCCTCGACCATATGACCCGCGAGGCGAGCGAGGGCTCGCATTGGTCGCCCGCGACCCGCGTCACGGCGAGCGCCGATCGGCTCGGGGCGGTCGACCCGCGGCACCCGTACGGGCCGGTGGTGTGGCGGGCTCCGACCTTGGGTGGCAGCGACGAGCGTGATGATCTTTGGCGCTTCGACCACGGGCGGGAGGGCGACGCGTTGGCCCCGGCGGGGGTGGTGGGGGTGGGCTTTCCGAGCACCTTTGAGCGCCGGGTGATCGCGGGCTTCGCGCGGCAAGGTGAAGCCCCCTTCATCGCGCGCGTCGAAGTGCCTTTGGGGCTGCGTCGCCCGAGCGAGGCGCGGCCCGAGCGGGTGATGGTGGGCGAGCTCCTCGCGGTCGACCACGCGGGCGACGTGCTCTTGACCCGGGTGGTGACCGAGTCGGGGCCCGCGCTGGTGTTTCGCTTCGATGACGGCTCGACGAGCCGCGTTCAGCTCGACAACGCCATGGTGAACGTGCACCCGCGGGGCGTCTCGGTGGGGGGGCGGAGCGTCTTCCTCGTGGGCGAGATGCACGCCTCGCCCGACGGGGGCGGGTGTGTTGATTTGGGCCCGGGTCGGTGCATCGTGCCGGGTGAGGTCTCGCTCTTGGTGGCGGCCCACGGGCGCCCGGTGCAGCGTTGGCCGCTCGACGAGCACGCCCTGCCCGACGGCCTCGCGGTCGACCATGGGGCGGCGTTGGCCCTGTGGGTTCGGCCCGTGGTGGGGAGCGACACGACCTTTGAGCGTGCGGCGCGGGTTGAGATCCCGAGCGGGCGCGTGCACACCCTGACGCTGACGGCCCCGCCGGGGGTTGAGGCCCTCGACAACGCGGCCCTCACGACCTGCGGCGACACCGCATGGATCACCTTCCCCAGCCGTCGGGCGCCGGGCGATGGGGGCGGCGCCGCGGTGATGGCGCTCCCCTGGTCGTGTGTGGCGCGCTAGGCTCCGTGCCCTGTGAGCGCCGCTCTGCTTCGCCCCGCGATGTTGCCCTCGGTGGCCCTGGCCCTGACCTTGGCGTTTGGGGGCTGCGGCACCCCGGCTCCGGTTGGGCCGACGCCCTTTCCGCGCGACGCGGGGGTGAGCCCGAGCGACCGCGCGGCGGTCACCGACGGGCCCCTCGACCCTGCGGCCGACGAAGACGGCGACGGGCTCTGCAACGGCACCGAGGGTCAGCTCCAGACCAACCCCCAGGCCGTCGACTCAGACGACGACGGGCTCGTCGACAGCTTCGAATACGCGATCAACAGCGACCCGCGGAACCTCCGCAGCCCCGCCCTCGGCGACCGGCTTGAGTTTCGTGAGGGCGACGCGACCCCGTTGCGGGTCGAGCACCTGCTCGATTGGCGCGGCGAGGGCGAGACCCTCCTCGGGGCGGTTCAAGACGGCGCCAACGCGTTGACGGGTGAGGCCGCGTCGGCGTGGGTGACGCCCTCGGTCGAGGCCATCGAGGCGAACCCCTCGGCCTTCGTGCGCGACCTCGCGGGGCCGCGCTTTGTGGGCGTTCTGGGTCGCGCGTGGCTGCGATGGCAGGTGTCGCTCTCCCCTGCCGCGGCGCGCCCGGCGCTGGGGTGTCGTCGCGCGTATGAGCTGTTTTTTACGGTGAAAGCCGAGGGCGGCGACGCCATCGTGTTGCGACGCCTCGTGCTGAGCGTCACGCCCGGCGCGGTCGACGGGGGCGCTCGGTGGCCGCGGGTGAGCCCTGAGGGCTTCTGCCTCCCGGCCCGTTGCCTGTAAAACGCCCCGACTTCAGGGCACCGGCACGTACCGGAAGCGCGTCCCGGCGACGGGTCTGCACCAGGTGCCCGCGTCTGCCGGGCACTGCGACACCGCCTCGGTGCCCGCGGGGTTTTCGAGCCCCACGGTGGCGCCCGCGGCGTTGAGCATCGAGCGATACGAGAAATCGATGAGGTTCGACCCCTCGTGCAACACCACCTCGAAGGTGAGATGGGTGTTGGCGTTGTTGACGTCGAGGGTCTCGCGCCACTCGATCACAAACTGACGGCGCGGGGCCGCGCCCAGGGTGGCCACGCACACCCCGCCGCCGCGCACGTAGAGATCGCGCCAGTACGGCGCGAGGGTCGCGTTCGGCTCAAGGGTCGCCGGGATCGAGCTCGACCGGTTCGTCGACGTGGTGTTGCTGAGGCTCGCCCACCCGTTGCTGGTGACCGCCACGGGGCTGCCCGCGGCGAAATCAGTCGACCAGTACCGAAACGCGAACGGCAGGTTGACCCGCACCCGGGTGTCGTCAGTCAACACAAGGAGCCGCATCGCGCCCGGCGCCTCACACGCGTCAATGTGCGCGACGTCGGCAGGGCTCGCCTCAACCCGGTAGCGCGTCGCGGGCCCGTTGCCCGTGTCGTTGCCGACGTCATTGCCCGTGTCGTTGCCCGTGTCATTGCCCGTGTCGTTGCCCGTGTCGTTGCCCGTGTCGTTGCCCGTGTCGTTGCCTGTGTCGAGGGGCGGGCTCGCGGCGTCTTGGCCCTGGTCGATGGCGACGTCGAAGCCCACCGCCCCGCTGTCGACGCCCCCGTCGTCGACGCCGAGGTCGCGCGGAGCTGGCGCGTCGCCGGGCGCAGGCTGATCGTCACCCTCGCCGCGGTCTGCGGCGCTCGCGTCGAGGGTCGCGATCACGTCGACGGCGGTCTCGGTCGCCGCCGCGTCTTGCGGAGTTGACGGGTTACGGGCCGCACACCCCCAGAGCGCCACCGCACACGCCCACACAAAACGACGAGAACCCAGCATCACCGCACACCCCTGTCGAAGTCGCCGCCGACCGCGGCGGGCCGCTTGTAGCGAGCCGCGCGTCACCGTCAATGGACAGTCAGCGAGAAATCACACACCCCGCCTCGGCGCCGCAGAGATCACACCCTGATTTTTTTCTTTATAATCCGTCTACTTAGACAGATTTCAAGCATCACCGACGCGGCGTTGGGGTGTTGCGGGCTTGGGGCACCAGCCGGCTGTTGTCGGCTGACCAGACCAACACCTCACGCCCCGGAGACAGCGACGCCAATGACAGAAAGGGCCCGCTCGGGAGGAGCGCGAATGTGTTCACCGCGCCGCTCCACACGGGGCGGAGCTGGTTGTTGACCAGGGCTAGGAGCTCAAGGCTGCTCTCGTTCTGGCGGTTGCGCCCCTCACCCGAGCCACCAAGGCTCCACCGGGCGATGACCCAACGGTTGGCCACCCGCGCGGCCGAGAGGCACAAGATGGGGTTCGCTTCATCCGGGAGCTGATCGACACTTTGGAGCACCCATCGGTTGGCCACCAGCGCCCCGGCCACGCAGCGATGGTCGGTGCCCTGCCGCACCTGGGCCAGCACCATGGGCGTAGCCGACGCGTCTGCCGGAAGCTCCCACCGCGCCGCCACCACCGAACCCGCCGGCAGCGCCGACTCAAAGCTCGGGCGCTGAACCGGCTGCCCAGAGGCCGCCGTGGCAAGAGAGAGCGCCGCACACCCCAACACCGCCGCGTGGATTTTCATCGGCGAGAGGCATACACGCCCCGAGGCCCAGATGCCACACGGCCGAGCCGAAGTTCGTCACTCGCGCGGTGTTCGGCGCGGTCGGCTCAAAGATCGTGGTCTTCGCGGAGACCATACCTTCGAATGGCTCGGAAGAGCGTCACGCGGTCGACCCCCGAGCGGCGCGCGGCCTCGGCCACGTTGCCCCGGGTCTCTTCGAGCACCCGCGTGACGTACATCCGCTCGAACCAGTCGTTGAGGCTCTGCTTGGCCTCGCGCAAGGGCATCGCGAGGTAGCGCGCGACGTCGCTGAGGGGCTCGTCGACCCGGGCCTCGCCCTCGAAGGGCGCCACCTCCCGGAGCACCAGCCACTGTTCGAGATAGTTGCGTAGTTCTCGCACGTTACCGGGCCAGTGGTGGTGGCGCAGGGCCTCCCAGAAGGTGTCGTCGAAGGCGCCGTCGAGGGGCACCGCGCGCTCACGAGCCACGGTGCGCCCGAGGCTCTCGACCAACATCGGGAGGTCGTCGAGGCGCTCGCGCAGCGCGGGCATTTGCACCCGCACGACGGCGAGGCGGTAGTACAGATCGAGCCTGAAGCGCTTGTCGTTGACCTCGCGCCGGAGGTCTCGATTGGTGGCCGCGACCACGCGCACGTCGACCTTGCGGGTCTTCGAGCCGCCCACCCGGCGCACCTCGCCCTCGCCAAGAACGCGCAAGAGCTTCGGCTGGAGGTCGAGCGGGAGCTCGCCCAGTTCGTCGAGGAAGATGGTGCCGCCGTCGGCCCGCTCGAAGGCCCCCGCGTGGGCGTCTTTGGCGCCGGTGAAGGCGCCGCGCTCGTATCCGAAGAGCTCGGCCTCGATCAAGGTCGGCGGCAGCGCGCCGCAGTCGATGACCTCGAAGGGGCCCGTGCGACGCGTCGACGCTTCGTGCAAAGAGCGCGCGGCGAGCTCCTTGCCCGTACCCGATTCGCCCCCGATCAACACCGGGACGGTGGTCGGCGCCGCCCGTTCGAGGGTCGCATACACCTCGCGCATCGCCCGCGACGCCCCCACCATGCGCCCAAAGGCCGCCTGGTCGCTCAGCGCCACCCGCACCTCGCCGTCGCCGAGCGAGACCCTGATGCGGCTCCGGCCGAGCTCGAACTCGCTCTCGCTGCGAATGAGCACCTCGTGCACCTGGAGGGCGCCCGCCCGGGTGCCGTTGCGGCTCCCGAGGTCGCGCAGCACGACGCCGTCGCCGCGGGCCTCAAGCTCGACGTGGTACCGACTCACGTACGGGTCGCTGAGCCTCAGCCCCGCGTCGTCGGCGCTGCCGATCGAGAGCCGCGCGCCGTCTGAGACCCGCTCTGCCCCGAGGTCAGCCCCCGCGACCACCCGAACCACAAAGCGCTGCACACTCCGCGAGGTCGCGCGCTCGGGGTTCAACCGCGTCTCCAGTGCTCCCACTCCCATCGCCTCCGACGTTCAGAATTGCCACCCGCAGCGGGCGCCGCCCGCCGAGACGCCGCACGCGTCGGCGCGAGGCAATGCACCCCTTGGGCCACCCCGAATCCAGGCTACGACGCCGAAGCCCACCGCGAGGGCGGCCACCGGGAGGCTCACCACGGCCACGCCCTCGGCGAAGTGCGTCTCGGCGCGCCAGTCGCCGCACGCCCCCGCGACCTCGCTCGCGGCGCATCCTTCGTTGAAAGACGCCACCGCGGCGTTGCGCCAGACCAGGGCCGAGACGCCCACCGCCAGCGCGGCGACGCCCACCGTCGCGCTCGCCGCCGCGAGGGGGCGCCACGGAGTGCGGACCACCTCGACCACCCGCACCTCGGGCGCTCGCTCGGGCGTCGGCAACGCCGCGGGCGTCGGCATCACCGGCGCCGCGGGCGTGTTCTCTCGCACGGGCACCCGCACGAGCGTCACCCGCTCACGGAGCCGCTCACCGGGCGCGATCTCGAAGCGCCGCGCGAGGGTGTCGTACCCTGGGGCGCTCACCTCCAGCACGATCTGCCCGGCCTCGACCCGCAGCGCCTCAGTGAGCGGGGCGCGGCCCACCACCGCGCGGTTGACCCTGATTTCGGCGCCATCGGGGAGGCTCCCTCCCTCGCCCACCACTTCGAGGCTGCCCAGGTGCCGCGCGACCACCGCGAGGGCGCCTTCGAGCGCGGCGCGGTTGCGCCCGACCCACGGGTCGGCCTCAGATGCCAGGGCCTCGCGGAGCAGCGCCTCAGCCCGCACCCAGCGCCCTGTGGCTTGTGACACCAGCCCGAGCTGCGCGGCGGTGCGACCTTCAGCCCGCATCGCATAGGCCGCTTCGAATTCGTCAAAGGCCGCGGCGTCGTTGCCCGCCCGGCGGAGCTCGACCCCGCGTCGGAGGCGTGCTTCGAGGGCCTCGTCGGCGAGGGGTTGCGCCGCTGCGAGGGCGGTCACGCTGAGGGCCGCGAGGGCCCAAACGAGGGGCCGCGTCATGGCTCAAGCACCGGCGCGCCGTTGATCGCGGGGCTCGGGCTCGCCGCAGGGGCCGTCGGTGCGGGCGCGTTGACGGGCGTCACGCGGCGCGAGGCGACCCCGCGCGGCGGGATGCGCGGCGTGGTCGGTCGTGGCGGCTCAGGCGAGACCCTCGGGGCCGCGGCGAGCGGCGCGACGGCGTGCGGCGAGGGCGCGACGGCGCGCGGCAGCGGCGAGGGCGCGGGTGACGGGATGTGAAGCGGCGGCATCGGGAGCCCCCCTTGGCTCGGCGCGGGCTGCACCAACGCGGGGCTGCGCATGGCGTCGCGGCGGCGCCCGAGCGCGACCAGGCTCACCACGAGCAAGAGCGCGAGCGAGGCTGTAAACCAGCCGCGCCAGCCGACGTCGCCGCGGCGCTTGGGCGGAGCCACCAAGGGCGCGTCGGTGGCGGGCCCGGCGTCGAGGGGGGGCCTGATGGGGGTGTCAACCAGCACGAGGGTCTCGGGCACGGCTGCGGAGCTCACGCGGGCCGCGGGGGCCGGGGTCAAGGGCGGCGCCTCGGGCGGGAGCTGAAGGGTGCTCGGCCCGAGCTCGGGCGCGTCGTAGGGTGTCGGCCCTGGGGGCACGCTCTCGCCCTGGGGAAGGTCGGCCCAGCGCTGCCCCTGAGCGCTCTGTAACCGCGCGAGACGTCTGGCGAATTCAGCCATTGAAGCGATGCGCTTCGAGCGCTCGGGTTCGAGCGCGGCGTCGATGACGGCGCAGAGCGCGGGGTCGAGCGAGGGGGCGACGCTGAGGAGCGACGGGGGCTTGGCGGCGATGACCTTGGCGAGCACCTCGTGGTAGCGCGCGCCGTCGAAGGGGCGTTGCCCAGAGAGCACCTCGAAGCAGACGACGCCCATCGACCAGACGTCGACCCGCGCGTCGAGGTCGGGCTCGCCGCGGGCCTGCTCTGGGGCCATGTATTGCGGGGTGCCGATGGGCGCACCCGAGCGGGTGACGGGGGCCGAATCGGCGAGGTTGGCGATGCCAAAATCGATGACCTTGAGGCGGGTCTCGCCGTCGAGCATCTTGGCGATGAACAGGTTGCCGGGCTTGATGTCGCGGTGCACGACGCCCGCGCGGTGTGCGGCTTCGAGGGCCATCATCGCGGGCACCAGGAGGCTTAGCGCCTCGTCGGGGGCGAGGGTCTTGTCGCGGGCGAGGCGCCGCGCGAGGTCTTCGCCGTCGAGAAATTCGAGGGCGAGGTAGATGGCGCCGTCGATGGGGTCGACGCCCATGTCGAGCACTTCGGCGATGTGGGGGTGAGCGCCCTGTACGCCCGCGCGGGCCTCGCGACGAAATCGCTCGACGGCCTGGGGGTCGTTGGCGAGACCCGTGAGGAGGGTCTTGAGCGCGACGCGGCGCCCTGTCCAGGTGTGTCGCGCTTCGAACACGGCGCCCATGCCGCCTCGCCCCAATTCACGAATGATTTCATAGCGTTCGGCGACAAAGCGCCGCGCCGCATCCGAAGTCTGTCGTGGCCCCACCTCACCCATGATCGCGTCGCGGTTGCGACAACCTGACGCATATCACAGATTCACCGACGACACGCCCTTTGCACTTCACCGCGGCGGAAAGACTACCCGAAGGGTCACCGGGCCTGCGCCGAGGCCCCCTGAGAGGGTGCCGTTGAGGGTGGCGACGGTGTTTCCGGCGGGGGCGAGGGCGATGGTGCCGCCGGTCCAGTTGATGGTGCCCGAGCTGCTCTCGTCGAGGCCCATGACGCTGCACGGCTGGGTCAACACCGTGTTGTTCGAGAAGGTGTAGGCGCCGTTCTGGTAGATGAACCCGATGCCGCAGTTGAGGGTGTGCGAGCCCGTCGGCACGTTGGCGTTGGTCATCACAAACTGATGGCCGTTGGCGGGCCCGCCGATCGGCGTGACGCCCAGGCCGGCCATGCCCGTGCCCATCTGCGCGGTTTGACCCTGGCGCTCCCAGAAGATCGACGCGTCGGCGAGGGTGAACTCGCTCGGGGCGGGCACCGCGGGCATGGCGGTGCCGCCGTCGACGCCGCCGTTGGCCGCGACGCAGCTCTCAAGGCTGCCCATCATCGACTGGCAGCCTGCGAAGACGCCCATCCCGATCATCTCGCAGGTCGACGTCGTCGAGGCCGCCGCGCAGGCGAGATACGCATCCATCATGCTGCGGCACGCCGCCGGAACCGACGCCGTCAGCGCCCCCAGGTCGCCCTCACAGCTCGCCGACGTCGCGCACATCTGCTGGCGGGCCCGCGCACAGATCGCGCTGATGCTCGCGGCGCTCCCACCGCCGCCGCCCGTATCGGCCCGCCCGCCCGTGTCAGCGGCCACCCCGGCGTCACCCGCGGGCGTGCTGGTGCTGTCGCCGCAGCCCGCCAGACCCATCATCACCGCACCGAACACCCCAAGTACCCGCTTCGCCGTCTTCATTGCAGTCCTCCTGCGCGTTGCTCCGCGCTTGGAGGGTCACTTTTGCAGCCCTCGTGCCGCCGACCTTTGGGAGCGTCAGGGCGGGGCCGCACGCCCGCACCGAGGGCTCATTTGGGGGGCCGCGAGCGCCCGCGCGAAGCCCTCGGCGTGGCGCCGACGCGTCGCTGCGTGGCGCGGCTGTTACGGTCGCCTCGCGCGACCTTACGGGTCTCGGGCGGGGCTCGACTCAGCACACCACGCCGAGGTCGTCGCGGGCGCCCGCGAGGCTCGGGTGATGCTTCAGCATCTCTTTGAACTTCGACGCGGGGAGCTTCGCCGCGAGGGCCCGCCGCACGGCCCGGGCGGTCACCCCTGCGGCGGCGTCGTCGAGCAGGGCCACGAGCCCGAGGGCCTCGCCCGCCCGCGCCCGCCAGATGCCTTCGAGGGCCCCGCCGTACACCTCGACCTCGCCGGCCGCGAGGAGCCACAGCGCCGACGGCGCCGCGCCCTCAGACAAGAGCAACGCGCCCTCTTCGATCTCGACGGGCTCGAACCACGAGAACACCTTCGCGCGCTCGGCGGCCTCGATGCGCCGCAAGAGCCGTGCGCCGCGCCCCAGGGAGGCGAACGCGCGCTCCCACGCGGTCTCGTCGAGGCTCTGCCTGACCGAGCCGTGTGACCTGGCCATGGCCCGCACCAGCGAGGGCGCGAACGAGACGGCCTTCACCTCGGTGCGCGCCACGGTCTCGGCCACGGGGATGCCGCCGTGAAGCGCGCCGAGCTCGCCCGCCACGTCGCCCGGCCCGAGCAGCGCGATGGGCACGTCGTCACCCGGCACGGCGGTCACCGCGGTGCCCTCGGTCAGCACCAGGAGCGCGCTCTCGACGGCCCGCTCGCCCGGCTCGGGCGCCGCCACCATCACCTCGCCCGCGCGAAACGTGAGCATCGAAGCCTCGCGGGCGTACCGCCGCCGGGCCTCGGGGTCGATCTCTTGAAAGAGCGGCAGCACCAGCAGGCGCGCCGAGAGCTGCTCGGCCGCGAGGGCCCGCGCCGGTTGCCAGACGAGCGCGCTCCGCGGAGGCTGCGAGGGCGGGCGCACCGAGGCCCGGGCCGTCACCGCGGGGGCAGCCCCGACCGCGTCTTCGTCACCCCTCGGCGCGACGCTCTTCGGCAGCGGAATGCTCGCCCGCGGTGTGCGTGGCGCTGGGGGCGGCACCCCGCGCCCTCCCGGCAGCGGCACCCGCACCCCCTCAGGCTTCGGCACCGCAGGCGGACGCAACGCCGCCGCGACGCCCGCATCGTCGAAGCGCGCAGCCGGAAGCGTCTCGGGCCCCGTCGCGGTCTCGGGCGCGGCCTCGGGCGCGGTCTCGGGCGCGGTCTCGGGCGCGGTCTCGGGCGCGGTCTTGTCGGCCTCTTTGGTCGTCGTCAGCGTCGCGACCAGCGCGGGCGCTGCGGAGACAGCCTCGACCGGCGCGGGCTGAGCCTCATGCGTCGAGGCGCTCAGCGCCTCAGGAGCGGCCGTCTCAGACCGCCCCGCCTCGACACCCCGTTGAGACCGCGGGAGCGCCTCGACGACCCCTTCTCGCGCATCGTCAGCGGGCTCCGCGAGCGCCTTGGCGGCCGCGAGGGACTCTGGGTCGAGCTCGACCGAGGGGCGCACGATGATCGAAGGCTCATCGACCGACGGCGCGCTCGGCGGCGCGCTCGGCGGCGGAGGCGGAGGCGGGAGCACCACGGCCGCGAGCCCGGGCAAGGTGTGGTGCTCTTTGAACCGCATGGGGGCCCGCGCGCCCACGAGGGTCTCGTCGGGCGAGGTGCCCGCGTCGACCGCCTCGACCTCGCGCGCCGCCGACACCGCAGCGGCCGCCCCTGTCGGCAGCAGCTCTGCCGGGAGCGCAGGCGGCGGCGGCACCGACTCGATGTCAGAGAGCGACACACGCTCGGGCTCAGGTTCGGGCGCCGCGAGGGGAGGCGCCGCGGGGGGAGGCGCCGCGGGGGGAGGCGCCGCGGGGGGAGGCGCCGCGGGGGGAGGCGCCGCGGGAGGGGCTTCGGGCGGCACCGACGCGACCTCTGAGAGCGAGATGCGTTCGGGTTCGGGTTCGGGCTGGGGCTGGGGCACGGGTGGGGCGACTGGCGCCGCGGGCGTTGCCGCGGGGGCGACGCTCGGCAGGGCCAGGGCGGCCGCACGCTTGGCGACCTCCAGGGCGCGGTCGTCGAGCCCTGCGTCCATCAGGTATTCGGCGGCACGTAGAAACCATGTGCGGGCGCTCTCGGCGTCGCCCTTGGCTTCAAGGTTCTCTGCCGTGGCGAGGGCCCACTCGGCCTCTTCCGCCGCTGCGCTGGCCTCTTCAGACACCCCTTCGCTCATCGCGACCTTGGGGATTACCCCATCGACACCCGGCTCTACAACAAACTCTCAGCCCCCAAGACCCGGAGCCCGCACCGCGCTGACCAGACGCTCCCACCCTTCGTGATCTGACATCAGCATTTCGGCCTCTTCGAGCCGTTGGTAGGCCGGCTTCAACGTGTCGGCGATGCCGTACCGTTGCCGCAACGCGTCGAGCTCGGCACGGCGCGCCTCAAGGCAGGCCCGCGCCGCGGCCCGGGTCGCCCACGGAGACACCCCGAGGAGGCTCAACAGATCGCGCCGCGCGGCGGCTTCGACGAAGGTCTTGACCCGGCTCCGTTCGGCCCCCGGGGGGATGTGGGCGGCGTCAAAATCCTGGCTGGGATTCTCGGCCCGCACAAGTTGCAGCCAGACCAGGGCGGCCAACGCCGGGAGGACCGCCTCGCCCTTCGAGCGAACCAGCGAGACCACCGCGGTCTCGTGCGCCGACAGCACCGCGGCGCGCTCGGCGGCGTACAACGGGATGGCCCCCAACCGGCTCGGTTCGGCGCGAAAGGTGACCACGGTGTCGTCGCCGCCGAGGGCCGACCAGGCCAGGGCGGGCTCGATGCGGGCCCGCGCGCCGAGCACCATCAAGGCTTCGAGCGAGCGGGTCGCGAGCGGGGCCGAGCGGGCTGAGCCGAGCGGCTCGACCGACCACTCGACATCGTCGAGGCGGAGCAAATCGAAGAACACCTCTTGCGAGAGCCGCCCGAGCACCAGCGGGAGCCCGTCAGGAGACACATACCCGTGCGCCGCCAAGAGCGCCGCCCCGCGCGGCCCCGCGTCGAGCGGGACCTCTGCAAACTTCACCGCCTCGTGCGGGATGTACCCGAAGCTCGCCATGAGCTGCCCGAGGCTCGCCCCGGGGTGCTGCCCCACCAACGACAGCACATGCCCCGAGTCGAGGAACACCTGCCAGTGCTGCCCCTGGGCCCGCAGCGACAGCGCCCCCGTGCACCGCGCGTGGGCCGCGGCCCCGAGCACCCGCGCCGCGCCGAAGCGCAGCACCCGCCCCGAGAGCTGGAGGTCGCCGTCGAGGCTCAAAGGCAAGAGGCCCGAGGGGGGCTCACCGGCGAGGGTCGTTCGGGGTGTGCGGCGCTGCCCGGGCATTCGCTCGACCCCGGTGAGGGTGCTCTGAAGCCCCGGCGACGAGCGCGGCGTTGAGCCGAGGGCGCGGCCCCGGGTCGACTCAAGGTCGCTCTCTAACGGCGCCTCCAAGGGCTCAAGCAGCTCTGGCGGCACGAGCTGGTCGAGGTCGCCGTCGTCGCCCCCCGGGTGCTCGAGCTCGATGAAGCTGTGCGGCGCGACGCCCGCCTCGTCGAGGGCCCCGCGGAGCACCTCGCGCACCCCCGGCTGGATCGCCGCGCGCCACCCAGAACCCGTGGAATCTTGGGTATTTCGCTCGATCCATGTTCTGAGCGCGGGGGCCGCGATCTCGGTCGACGGGGGCATCACGGCGCTCACCGCACCGGGCGACACCGCGACCTGCGACTGCCCCCCGGGCGGCGTCATCCCGCGCTCTGTGGGCGACGTCGCGCCGCGCCGCAGGACCCCCAAGGTCAGCGGCGACGCGGCCCCCACCGGGGCTGTAGCGGGCGTCTGAGCGGGCGCGCCGTCGGCCCGGGGGCGGGCCAGGAAGGGCTGAGACTCACCCGGGCGGGCCCCGAGCACAGGGCGCGGAGGCGTCGCAAAATCAGTCTTCGCCGCGGGTTGATGCCCCGCGCTGCGGGTCGGCGCCTCACCGGGCGGGCGCAGGAGCGCTTCGAGCCGCGCGAGGAGCTGCTGCGGCGCCACCGGGCGGCGAAGGTACGCGTTGGCCCCCACCAAGGCCATCGCGGGCGGGAGCTCGTCGGCCTGGGAGCGCTGCGACTCGGCCCCCACACAGAGCACCGGGCCGCCGAGCCCGGGGTCGAAGCGTCGCATGCGGGC
Organism: Myxococcales bacterium; assembly: GCA_016792845.1. Taxonomy (GTDB): domain Bacteria; phylum Myxococcota_A; class Polyangia; order Polyangiales; genus JAEUKH01. The sequence continues at coordinate 119,361 of JAEUKH010000038.1, forward strand.
CACCGCGGCGAGGGTGCCGGGCACGTCGGCGTCGACCACCACGGCGGCCACGTCTTCGAGGCCGGGCGCCGTGTCGAGGAGGTGACCCGGTGAGTGGACGAGGTCGAAGCCCCGGGCGCGCAGGGCCTCGACGAGGGCCGCATCGCTCGGGTGCAGCGCCACCATCACACGACGCCCCCCGCGCCGTGACGAACGTTGAGTTGCCGAATCACCTCCCGCAGTCACGCGCCGAGAGGGTATCGTCGCGGTGTCACCGGTCGCAATACACGCCGTGCACACTCAAGCTTTTTCACCCTCCATCGACGGACTGTGCAATGTCTGAGGCGCTGCTCTCGGTGAGTTCGCTGGTCACCGAGTTTCACACAGATTCTGGGGTTCTCAGGGCGGTCGATGAGGTGTCTTTCGCGATTCCGGCGGGGGGTACGCTCGGCGTGGTGGGCGAGTCGGGCTGCGGCAAGAGCGTGACGTCGCTCTCGATCTTGCGGCTCCTTCAGCCTCCCGGGCGGGTGGTCTCGGGGCAGATTCGCTTCAACGGTCGCGACCTGCTGGCCTTGAGCGAGCGCGAAATGCGCAGCGTCCGGGGCGCTGAGATCGCGATGATCTTTCAAGAGCCCATGAGCTCGCTGAACCCGGTGTACACCGTCGGTCAACAGATCGAAGAGGCGCTCATCGTGCATCGCCGCCGCGACCGGCGCACCGCACGGGCGCGGGCGATCGAGCTCTTGGCCTTGGTGGGCATCCCCTCGCCGGGCGAGCGTGTGGACGCCTTTCCGCATCAGCTCTCGGGGGGGATGCGTCAGCGGGTGATGATCGCGATGGCCTTGGCGTGCGAGCCGAAACTGCTCATCGCCGACGAGCCGACGACGGCGCTCGATGTGACCATTCAAGCGCAGATTCTTGAGCTCCTCGGGCGACTGCGGCGCGAGCTCGACATGGCGGTGATGCTCATCACCCACGACCTCGGCGTCGTGGCGGAGTTCGCCGACGACGTGGTGGTGATGTACGCCGGTCGGGTGGTCGAGAAGGGCCCCGTCGAGGCGCTCTTTCGCGACCCGCGGCACCCGTACACCCGCGGGCTCTTGCGGAGCGTGCCGTCGTACGGCGAGAACCTGGCGGCGCGGCGCTTGCCGACCATCGGCGGGGTGGTGCCCGATCTTCGCACGCTGGGCCGCGGGTGCCGCTTTCATTCACGCTGCGAGGTCGCCTTCGCGCGCTGCGCCGAGGCAGAGCCTTCGCTCTTCGCGTGCGCCGCCGAGGGAGAGGTGCGGGGCGCCCTGGCTGACGACGCGAGCCCGCGCGCCTCGCGGTGTTGGCTCGAAGCTCAATAGAGCGCCGCGACGTCGAGGCCTGCGTCGGTGTCGGCGATCACCGCGACCCGCGCGGGCCGCGCGTCGCCGAGGGCTTCTCTGAGGCGCTCGACCGCGGTCTCGAAGGCCGGGCCCTGGGCGCGCAGCACCCCGACGGCGCGGCGCGTTCGGTCGGGCGCGAGGGCGGCTTCGAGGGCCGTCTGGCGGGGGCCGTCGTGGCCTTCGAAGCGGGCGAGCGGTGGGCCGAGTCGTGCGCGAAGGGCGCGCAGCGGTTCGCCCCCGGGGAGCCGCGCGTCGGGGCAGAGTTCGAGCAAGGGGTCGAGCGCGAAGGTGCGGGCCGTGAGCCCGGGGTGAGGCACCGTGAGGGCGTCGTCTGCGAGGGCGAGCCCGTCGGCCCAAAGGAGGTCGAGGTCGACGGTGCGAGGGCCCCAACGGAGGCGCCGTTCGCGGCCGAGCGCGGCTTCGATTTGATTGCATTGACTCAAGACCGCGTGGGCTTCGAGCGCGGTGTCGAGGAGCGCCGCGGTGTTGAGGTACGCGGGCTGCGCGGGGCCGAGGGGTTCGGTCTCGTAGATCTGGCTCTGCCCGAGCACAGGGCCGACCCGGGTTGCGAGGAGGGCCACCGCGGCGTCGAGGAGGGCGCGACGGCTGCCGAGGTTTGAGCCGAGGCCGATGACCCAACGCACGCGGGGTTTAGATCCGCCCGACGGCGCAGGTGAAGGCTGGCGAGCTGGTCGAGAAGGCGCGGCGGTAGACCGAGATCGCGCCCGCGCTGGGGCAGGTGATGCGCAGGAGGGGGCAGCGGCCGCAGGCGTCGTCTTCGTTGTACCCGGTGACGTTCTGGCTCGGGATGCGCTGCTCAAAGGTGCACGCGGTGGAGCCCGCGCAGACCCTGATCATGGGGTCGCCCGAGCATGTGCCGACCCGCGCGACACACGAGCCCGCGTCGGCGGTGCCCGTGCAGCCGAGCACCACCGCGGTGCCGGGGCTACAGGTGTACGAGGTGGCGAGGCTCCACCCGCAGGTGGCGTTGAGGCCCTCGGAGGTCGCGCCTGAGGCGCAGGGGGTGGTGGGGTTGGTGCCTCCGGAGCCGGCGTCCATCGTGCTTGAGCAGGCGCTGGCCGAGCGCGTCCACCCGATGCCGAAGGGGCAGGCGAGGGGGTCGGTGGCGCCCGAGCTGTTGCCCGGCATGCACTGCCCGACGCTCGAACACCACCCGCAGCGCGTGTCGGCCACGCAGGTCGAGCACCCTGAGAGCGACGCACAGTTGACCGCGCACGGGCCGCAATCTTGCGAACAGCTCATACAGGTCTCGGTGCCGTTGCACGAACCATCACCGCAGCGCGCCGCGCATTGACCGCAGTCTTGCGAACAGCTCATGCAAGTCTCAGTGCCGTTGCATGAACCGTCACCGCAGCGCGCCGCGCATTGACCGCAATCTTGCGCGCAGCTCATGCAAGTCTCAGTGCCGTTGCATGAACCGTCACCGCAGCGCGCCGCGCATTGACCGCAATCTTGCGCGCAGCTCATGCAGGTCTCTGCGCCGTTGCATGAACCGTCACCGCAGCGCGCCGCGCATTGACCGCAATCTTGCGCGCAGCTCATGCAGGTCTCTGCGCCGTTGCAGGAACCGTCACCGCAGCGGGTTGCGACGCCGGTGTCGACGGGCTGAAAGGTGTCGACGGGCTGAAAGGTGTCGACGGGCTGAAAGGTGTCGACCGCGACGCCGAGGTCGCTGGCGGGCTGAACGTCATCGCCAGGGCCGAGGTCGATCGGGCTCACCGCGTCGGTCTCGACCGAGGTGTCTTCGCGATTGCCCCCGCCCCCGCCGCCCCCCGTGCCGCCGCGGGCGCTGCACGCGGCCAGACTCGCCCAACAGAGCACGACACCCCAGCGATACCTTCTTGACACCATCGGCGACCGCAACCCTTCGGCGGGTCAGCCGCGGCCACTGGGCTGTGTACCGAAGCGACCCGCAACCCGCTTGCTAAGCATGGCCTACAACACCGTGCAATGTTTTGACATCGCCCGCGGAGCGATTGACGGAGCGCAAAGTCTGAGCGAAAACCTGTGCGTCTTCTGGGGCGTGACACGCAACATCGTTGCAGAAAGCGAAGTCAGGGTCGCATGGCAGTTCGATGTGTGGTGCTCGATTTCGACGGCACCTTCACCGATGTAGAGACCGAGTCTGCGCCCTTTCGGGCGTACTTTCAGAGCCTCATGGCCGACCTCTTGGGCCGCGACCTGCGCGCCGAGTGGGAGCGCGAAGAGAGGCGCATCGTCGAGCGCCCCGAGGTTCACGGTTGGGAGTTTGACGGCCGGGTGGTGGCGCCCTCGACGGCAGACCCGTATTTGCTGACCACAGCGACGGTTCAGGGCATTTTTGACGCGGGCGCGTTGCTGCGCAACCCCTTGCTTCGCACGGCGATCAGCCAGACCTTGTACGGCCTCGCCTACGAGCGCACGCTGACGGCCTTCAAGCCCGACGCGCGCGAGACCCTTGAGCGCCTCGTGGCCGTGGGCTTGCCGGTGTACGTGGTGACCAACTCGCGCACCGACGTGGTGTCACACAAGCTCGACCAGCTCGGGCTGACGCAGCGCGCGCGGGTCAAGGTGATGGGCGAGGCGAAGAAGTTCTGGGTCACTCCGAGCACGCGCCCCGCGGCTCAGTTTGCGATGTTGCCCGAGTTTGAGGCGGCCCCCATCGCGCGCCCGGTCTACCTGCGCCGCGGCCGCTATTACGACGCCCTCGCCGCGATCTGGGAGGCGACCAACACCTTGCCCGAAGAGACCCTGGTGTGCGGTGACATCTATGAGCTCGACCTCGCGCTCCCCGCCGCGTTGGGGTGCAAGGTCGCGCTCACCGAGAGCAAGCGCACGCTCGAGTTTGAGCGCGCGCTCACCAGGCGACACAACGGGCATGTGCTCGGCGCGCTCTCAGAGCTGCTGACGCTGGTGTAGCGAGGGGTTAGGCCACCGCGGCGGCGAAGCTCAAAAAGAGATCATTGGGCAACGGCGTCTCAAGGCGCCAGGTGATCGCCATGGGCATCTCGCCTTGATGTTGAACGTAGCGCGCGGGCCCGAGGCAATAGAAGGCGCGGTCGCTCTTTGAGCCTCGCGCGAACAGCATCACCCGCGACCCCTGCACATGGTGATGCTGATACCGCAAGCCCGTGGGGCTCTGGGCCCGGGTCTGAGACTGGCTCTCCCAGTGAATAAGCTGATGCGAGATGGCATAATCACGGTACCGCGTGCTGGGTGAAAAGCGACCGTCGCTCTTATCGAGGGTGATCAACAAGAGATCGGTCTTCGCTTCTTCGACGTACTTCACGCCTTCTTGCCAACGCGGTGTCTTCGCGTCGTCGCCGGCCCCCATCGCCGCGAGGATCTCGATGCGTGTGTATTGCGCATGAAGACACAAGGGCGCCGGCGCGAGCGCCTCGATGGGCGCTGCGAGGTGCCGCAATCGCCCTTGAAGGACGTCTACAATTTCGAGCATCTCGTGCCGCACCACGGCGCTCGCCCAGAGGCGCTGCGCGGCCCGCGCGAGCGTCTCGCGTTCGCCCAGCAGTTGATCTTCGAGTGAAGCGACGAGCATGCGCAGGAGGCGGCGGGCGCGGGGCGTGAGCGCGGCCACATCGGGCGCGTCGACGCAGCTTAGCCACGCGCGCCATTGCGAAATGCGGAGCAGGTCGTCGACGTGCAAGAGGCGACCGCAGGCGGCGAGCATGGTCTCTTCGTCGCGCCCCCACACGGCCGGGCGGCCTTCAGCCTCGGCGGAGAGCCGCGCCCAGGAGCCCGCCGAGCGCCCGACGCCCCGGTAGAGGTCTGAGAGCCCACGCCCGGTCTCATCAAGGAAGGCCGCGAGACCGAGCCCCGGGTGCGATCGGCGATCGGCCAGGAGCGCCGACCAGCGGGTGTGGCTGAGGGCCTTGAGGCGCGCCATCAAGCGCTCGCGGGTCGCCTCGTCGAGCTCAAGGTGACACCCCGACGGGAGGAAGGGGAAATTGCCCGCCACCGCGCCCCGGAGCGTCTCGACATCTTGGCGCAGCAGCGCCGCGAAGCGCAGCTCGTAGCGAAACTCGCTGCGGTGCTGGGCGACGAAATCGAAGACCACGCACTCGGTCTTGCCCTTCGACTTTCGCAGCCCGCGCCCGAGCTGTTGAATGAACACCGTCGGGCTCTCCGTAGGCCTCAGCATCAACACCGTGTTGATGGCCTGGATGTCGAGTCCTTCATTAAAGAGATCGACCGAGAAGATGACCTTGAGGCGGCCCTGCCTGAGGTCTTGGAGCGCCGCCCTTCGGGTCGCGTCGTCGCTCTCGCCCGAGAGCGCGCAGGCCAGAACGCCCGCGCGATTGAACATCTCAGCCATGAAGACCGCGTGGGCGACGGTGACGCAGAACCCGAGCGCCTTCATCGCGTCAAAGTCTCCCAGCTTCTCGTGAATGAGCCGGATCACGAGGCGCGCCCAGGCCTCGTTGCCGGTGTACACGTTGCTGAGCGCGTCGCGCTGATAGCCCGTGCCGCGACGCCAAGGCACCGCGGTGAGGTCGACGCCGTCGGAGAGGCCAAAATATACAAATGGGACGAGGTGTTGCTGCTCGATCGCGTCCCACAGGCGAAGCTCGGCGGCGATGCGCCCGTCGAACCAGTGGAGCACCGAGCGGCCGTCGGCGCGCTCTGGGGTCGCGGTGAGCCCCAACAGCTCTCGCGGCTTTAGTTCATTGAGGAGCTTCTCGTAGCTCGACGCGGCGGCGTGATGGAACTCATCAACGATCACCACGTTGAAGTGATCGGGCGCGAGGGTCGACCAGTCTGCCTGGCTGAGCGTCTGGATCGACGCAAAGACGTGCTGCAAGCGCTCGCTCTTTTTGCCATTGACCCAGAGCTCGCCGAAGCTCGAATCGTGCAAGACCTGCCGAAAGGTGTCGAGGCTCTGGGTCAAGATCTCTTCGCGGTGTGCCACGAAGAGCAAGGTCGTACGCGGGTCTCGTTCGGCGAGCCGTGCATAGTCGATGGCGGCCATCACCGTCTTGCCGGTACCCGTCGCAGACACGAGAAGGTTGCGGTGGTGGCCCATGGCGCGGGCGACGGCGATCTCTTCGAGCAGACGTTGTTGGAAGGCGTCGGGCCGAATCTCGATCGGCAACAGCGCCGTGGTGTGGCTCGGGCGCTGCGTCTTCGCGAGAAATTCGTCCCGTGCGTAGGGCCGAAAATCTTGATTCTCCCAGTAGCTCTCGAAGACCGCGATCATCTTGTCGAGCACGGCAGGGTTGCGGGCGCCTGAGACCCTCAAGTTCCACTCGCGGCCTGAGACCTGACCTGAGTGGGTGATGTTTGACGAGCCGATGAACGCCGTCGAGAAGCCCGAGTCGCGGTGAAAGATCCACGCTTTGGCGTGCAACCGCGTACGGTCGAGGTCGTACGACACCCTCACCTCGGCGCCGAGCTTCCGCAGCGCGTCGAGGGCCGCGGCCTCGGTCGTACCCGTAAAGCTCGTCGTGAGCACCCGCAGCGGCCGCGACGCGGTGATGTGTCGGCGAAAGACCCGAAGCCACGGCGCGATGCCGCTCATGCGCACAAAGGCCATCAGCACATCGATGCGATCGGCCGAGGCGACCTCGCTCTCAATCTGGCGACCGATGCGGGGCTCACCCGGCGCGTTGGTGAGCAAGGTCGTGTCAAGAAGCGGCGTGAGCGGGGCCTCGATCGGCTCGATCTCGCCGTCGGGGCGCTTCAGACTGAGCTGTCGCAGCACTGTACCCGCGGCGTCAGGGTGCTCGCCCGCGAAGCTCTCATTCGACACCTCGGCGCAGAGGAGGCGCACCACCTGACCTGCGAGCGCACCGCCCCGACGCACGCGCTCGCGCTCTGGCAGATGGGCGATGCCGCGCTCGATCAATCGCCCGAGATAGAAGGCCAATCGATCGGGCGCCTCGGCGCTCGCCAAGGCCTCGTGCCGCACGTCGTGGGTCGCGTCGAGCCCCCGCAAGGTCTCGGCGAGCGCCTCAGAGACGAGCGTTTCGTACAGTCCGCGCGGGAGCTTCGCCATCGTGCGCGCACACTACCAGGTGCCCGTACGCGCCGATGCCCCCGCGACGCCCCGATCACACCCGAAAGCCCTGGGGGGCGCCCGCGTCGCGGAGGTCGTAGCGCTCGACGCGGCCGCGCAGATCGACCACGCACAGCGTCCGCTCGAACACCGCCGCGCGCACCCGGTGGGCGCCGTGCCAACGAATGCGGGCCACCACCCGTCGGCTCGCTTCGCTGTACACCTCGATCACCACCGCGCCCTCGACGCGAACCGCGTACACCAGCCACGGCGGCTGCCAGTCGAGGCACGTCACCTCGGCGCCCGGCGCGTGGGTCAGCTCGACCCCCGGAATCGTGGGCCCCGCCTCGACCCACAAGGTCGCGCCGGTCGCGCGCCACAACACACCGCCGCCCGCGCTGAGGCCCAACACCGCCCGCGGCATCGGCTTCGTCTCGACCCGCGACCAGCTCGGCAACGACCACTCGGTCTGCACCCACTCGGCGCCGCGACGCAAGGCCGCCACCCGCGTCGCGCTCACCGCCAGACGCTCGACCCGATGCCCCGGAATGCGCGGCATCTGACCCGGGCCCCGCATCACCCGGAGCCGCGTGTCGAGCGCGTCGAGGCACAACACCTCGCCCTCCTGGGCCACCACCCAGACGTCGCCGTCGTACCAGTTTGACACCGTGTCAAAGGTCGCCTCGCCGAGCGAAGTCACCGCGCCGGTGTCGAGATTTACACGAGAGATCAAGCTGTTTTCACCGCGCTCGCCGAGCGCCAGGGCCGAGGCCCCTTGGGCGTGGCGCACCAGCGCGTGACACACCACCGAGACCCGTAGACGCTCGGTGCCGTCGCCGCGGCGGAGCGACAGGCCCGCCTCGCCGAGCGCCAGGAGCAGCGCGCCGTTGGGCAAGAGGGCGACGTCCCACACGGGGGTCTCGCCGACGTCGCTGGCCTCGACCGACCAGGCGACGCTCTGCGGGCGGCTCTCAAGCGGCATCTTCGCAAAGGTCGGCCAGGTCGGCAGATCGGCCGCCAAGAGCCCGTCTTGCGCGAGGCCGAGGAGCGCGAACATCTGGTCGCGGTCAGCCGGCGAGCCCGACACCGCGGCGTCGCGGGCCTGCGCGCGCGCCAAGGCGCGAAGGGCCTGCCGCTGCGAGGGGCTCACACGGGTCGCGTCGACGCCCCGGGCGAAGTGTTGACGCACTGTCAAATTGTCGCGATCAGGCGTCAAGAGCGCGCCGAGGGCCTCGGCCATGGCGCCGTCGAGGGCGACGCCTTCGCCGAGGCTTTGGGCGAGCACCAAGGCCCCCGTGGCGCCCCCGCGCTTCAGCAGGGCGTCGCGCCACTGCGGGAGCCGCTCGGTGAAGCCCTCGGGGGTCTCGCGCGCCAGGCGCAGCGCGTTGAAGAGGTCGCCGGTGCTGGCCAGGTGTTCGATCCACGCGGCGCGAAAGTGCGGGCCGTGGGCGCCGTCGGCGGCCTGTACGGCGAGGGCCGCGAAGACGCCCTCTTCGCGCGCGATCTCGATGGCCCGGGCGTGGTCGCCGTGTCGCCACCAGAGCGTCGCGCGGAGGGCCGCGTCGAGCCGCGCGAGGTCGGCCAGCCGGGCCGCGGCGCCGTAGTCTTTGTGCCGCTCGTAGAGGGCCACCGCCTCGCCCGGGAGGCGCATGAGCTCGGCCAACACGAAGGCCGCCTCGGCGACGCGCCCCTCGGCTTCGAGCCGCGTCGCGGCGTCGCGGTAGAGCCGCGTGAGGAGCCCCTCCAACCCTGGGCCCCCGGTGCCAATTACGCCCTCGGCCGCGCGAAGCCCGATGCTCAAGCTGCCGCGCGGCGCGGGCGCGTCCCAGGTGACCGGGAGGGGCGATTCGCGCTGCCCCGAGGGGCCTCCCAAGGGGATGGCGTGCCGGAGCCCGGCGTCGAGATCGCCGCGGCGAAACATCTCGATCATGGCCTCCATCGCCCGCGCCTGCCGCGCGCCGAGGAGCGCGCCGGACCCGCGCTGCGCGCTCTCAAGCGTGGGCCCGAGCCGGTCTCGGAGCCAGCGCCGCACCCGCGACCACCACCCCGCCCCGTCGGCGCCCGCCTCCGCCGGCAGCGACGCCAGCTCAGGGCCCGGCGGCAGCGCGATGTTGACACTGTCAACATGCTGCCTCGAAGCGGAGTCGGGTGTGGGCGCGAGGGCGCGCGAGACCCACCGCTTGAGTCGATCGGCGAGCCCACGGGGCGGGCGGCGCAGGTCGGTTTGGGGCGTCACCCAATGCGCGAGCGCGGGGTCTTGCTTCGCGGCCGCTCGCACCGCGGCGTCGAGGGCCTTGGCGAGGGCGTCGCCCCCTTTGGGCCGGAGGCGCTTCGCATCGACCGGTTCGACCTCCGCGAGCACCTTCGGGGGCGGGTCTCCGAGGGCTTCGACGGCGCAGACGGTGAGGTCGTCGAGGGCGATCCACGCGCTCGGGTCGTGTTGATCGCCGGGCGCGAGGGTGTAGAGCGCGGCCTCTCCGCCTCGCATCAGCACGAGGCTCTGGTGCGTGAGGGTGTTGCGTCGACCGAGCCACGCGACCTCGTCGGGCGCGAGCGGCGCGGCGCTGCGCACGGTGAAGCCGCCGCCTCGGAGGGCGAGCACCGGGGCCCCCGGGGCGGTCTCTGCGCGGAGCCTCCGCGGGCTCGCAAAGCTCACGACGTAGAGGCCCTCGCGGCCGGGCACCGAGAGCGCCCAGAGGGCGGCCCCGACGTGCCAGAGGCGCAGCACCCGGGCGCGGGCTTCGGGCTCGCCGAGCGCGCGGTCGATGAGCACCGCCTGGGCCTCGACCACGCCGCGGAAGGCCATCTTCCACGGCCTGAGGGGCTCGCTCATGGGCGCACCTGCAACGCGGCTTCGAGCTGCCAGGGGCGCAGTCGGTACACCGCCGCGCTGCCGTCTTCGAGGAGCACGGCGATGCAGCCGTCGTTCGAGGTGTCGGCGAACTGCACGGCCTGGGGCCAGGTGATGAGGGTCTTTCGCGCCTGCGCGCTCACCATCGAGAGCCGCTGCGCGCGGGCGTCGAGGCAGAGCACCGCGCCGAAATCGACCCCCACCCCGACAGGGTACTCGCCGGGTTCGAGGGTGATCTCGCGGGCGTTGCTGCGGGTGGCGCCACAGAGCGTGACGGCGTCTCCGTGCGGGTCGAGCTGGTACACCGAGCGCCCCGCGATGGCCGAGAGGAAGCTCTCGATCGAGAGCGGCACGTACCGCGTCACCTGCGCGTCTGCGAAGCCGTGCTCGGCCCGCTGGAGGATCGTGAGGCGCCCCGTCGTGTTCGAGAAATGTTTCGCTTGCACGCCCTCGGTGAGCAAGGCGACCTCGCCGCGGTCGAGGCTCCAGAGTCGGTCGCGGGCGTCTCGCAGCACCACGCGCTCGCGCCCGCCCTGCCGCGGCAGCACGTCGAGCCGGGCGAGGTGCCCCGGGAGCTGATCGACCGTGAGCTCGCGGCTCTCAAGCTGCTGAACGCGCATCGCGTGCCGCCGCCCGAGGTCTGTGCAGAGACTCAAGCGGCCCTCGCGGGCGCAGAGCAAGAGGGCGCGTTTTTGGTGCCAACCGATGCCCAGGATGCGCGCTCCCTCGGGCGCGGTGACGGTCTTGAGCTTCGCCGCCGGCCGGGCGCCCTGCGGGGCCAGCGCGATGAGCGTCAGGCTCCCGTCGCGGCCCAGGGCGGCGAGCTTTCGGCCGTCGTTCAGCCACACGAGCGGGGCTTCGAGCGGGCCCGTCTGGAGCGTCACGCCCTGGGTCGGCGCGGGGCCCTCGACGACCCGGGCCGGGGTCGCCTCGACCCGCGGCGCGAGCTCGGCGTCGCGGAGGATGCGCAGACCGATCGACAGGCTCGGCAGCGTCAGCGTCACCCTGCGGTCGAGGGCGCCGCGGGTGACCCTGAGGTGCAGCTGCGAGGCGTCTTCAGACTCGGCGATCTCGACCCGACCGATGGGGGTCTTCACCCCGCGCGCGCGAAGGCCGGGAGGCGCGAGGCCCGGAGCGCCGACGACCCACACATCTTCCCAGCCGCCGTTGTGGGCGAGGTCGAGCCAGCGAGAGAGGTTCGCCTCGGTGGCCTCGAAGGCCATTTTTCCGCGTAAAAACCGCTGTAACGAGCCTCGATCGAGGCCGGGGGTGAGCGCCGCGTTTGACTCTCCGGCTTGTTGCAGGGCGGCCCAACCGAAGCGAGCTCCGGCCGCGTTGGCGCGCTCGAAGAGGGTGAGCAGCACCGCGAGCTGACCGAGCCGCGGCGCACCGAGCTGCATCGGGCCCGGGTCGAAGAGCATCACCGAGGTGCGAACCTGGGCCTCTTCGCGCCAGGCCATGCGCGAGAACAAGAGCTCGCGCTGCGCCGCGCGGCGCAAGAACTCCTCGGGCAGCATCTCGGCCATGGCCCACTCGGTGAGCAACAAGCGGTCGAAGGGCGCCCGGGCCGTGATGCCGTCGTACCCGTCGGGGCTCCCCTGCCCCACACGAACCCGCGCCCGCAAGGGCCCGAGGAGCGTCGAGAGCGCCCGCAGCCACACCTCAAGCGAGCGCGCGATGTCGGGCGGAAAGAGCCCGAGCACCGCCCCCTCGGGAGGCCACCCCGGCGCCGTCATCGCCCCCTCGCCGCGACCCAAGCCTCAAGCGCCCCGCGGGTGATGGGCCGCGCCGCGGCCACCGAGGCCAGCGCCACGCCCCCGTCACGCCGCGGCCACAGCGCCCACGGCGTCGGCCCCACGGCGTCGCGACGGCCGAGGCTCCGCGCCACCAGGGCCCAAGGCACATCGAGGCGCTCGGCGGTGGGCACGAGCAGCTCCATCGCGTCGGCCGGGCGGCCGAGGTAGCGCACCCCGTCGACCCAGGGCAGGCTCGGCCCGAGCACCACCACGAGGGCCTCTCCGGCCACCCCGCGCCAGGCCCCGCGCTGCCCCTCGCTGGCCTCAAGGAGCCGTTGAGCGAGGCGCCCCGCGGCGGCACCCTCGGCCAGCGCCGCCACGGGCGCGAGGGCCCCCTCGTGAGGCACCCAACGCGGCTTGAACAAAGCCGTCGAGGCGGGCGCCGCGGGCGCCGCGCGGTACGCCGTCATCGCATGCCCCAACGCTCGATGATTCTTTGACGGACCGTCAACAAATCGCTCGGCACCGCCCCCGGCGGGAAGCCCGCGTCGATCTCGCGCAAGAGCCCTTCGGCTCGGAGTTGAAGCCCCTCGCGACGGTCGGGCCCCGCAGAGGGAGTCGGCTCAATCGTTGACGCTGCGTCAGCGAAGAGCGCGTCGGCGTCGCGGGTGATGCGGTCGGCCCGGGCGAGCGGGCCCGCCGAGGCCTCTTCGACGGCGGCGCCGAGGGTGGCGTTTCGGCTGCGGGCGAGGAGCTCGCGCAGGGCGGTGCGGGCCGTGGCTTGCTCTTCTCGGGTGGGCACGGCGATGACGAGGGGCCAGAGGTCTTCTTCGCTCGCGACGGTGCGACCGGCCATCACCGCGGCGGCGGCGACGAGGTTCTGGACGCGCACCGCCCGACGGTCTGAGAGCGTCACCTGCACGCGGCGCAAGAGGCGCACGGCGTGGGCGAGGCTCGCCCTCACGGGCTCAAGGTCGACCCCGCGCACGGCCTCGCTCAATCGGTCGAGGTCGCTCATGAGCCCCGGGGCGGCTTCGCGGCGCGCAGACGCGCGGCCCTGCCAGCCTCCCGCGAGGAGGTCTTCGAGCCGCGGGTCGGGCACCGGGTCGAGGAACACCCGCACGAGAAAGCGATCAGCGAAGGCCCCGAGGCCCTCTTCGTCGGGCAGCGCGTTCGAGGCGCCCACGCACACCCGCAGAGGGCACGCGACGGAGGTGACGCCCCGGCGGTACCGCCGCTCGTTGAGCACCCCGAGGAGCGTGTTCAAGATCGCCGTCGAGCCCAGAAACACCTCATCGAGGAAGGCCACCTCGGCCTCGGGGAGCATGCCCTGGGTCTCGACCGCGAGCACCCCCTCGCGGAGCCGCCGCAGGTCGACCGGCCCGAAGATCTCGCCGGGCTCGGTGAAGCGCCCGAGGAGGTACTCGAAATACCGCCCTCCGAGCACCGCCGACACGCGCCGAACGGCCTCGCTCTTGGCCGTCCCCGGCGGGCCGATGACCAGGACGTGCTCGCGGGCCACGGCGGCCAGGGCGATCTGTTCGACCAGGGCCTCGCGCTCGATGAGGCCCTCGCTGGCGAGGGTGAGCGAAGCCCTGAGCCGGGCGGCGGCGTCTGCGACGGTGTCACGCATCTTCGCCCGAGAGTGCACCACACCCCGAGGCCCCGCGTCACGCCCCGCGCGGGCGAACACCCGCCCTCGCTCAGGTCTCGATCGACACCGTGTGGAGCCCCACCAGCTGGCCGCCGAGCACCTTCACAAAGTAGTAATGCACTTGGATCGTGCCCACCCGGTACACCCGGTACCCGCGGAGCGAGCGGCGCAAGGCCTCGAAGCGCATCGCGTCGGGGTGCTCTTCGAAGCGCCTCGGGGCGAGCGCCGCATCGACGGTGCTGTTGTCGATGGGCACCTCGGCCCCGAGCTTCAACACCGCGCGGAGCCGGGCCTGGGTCATCGCGCCCGAAGGGGCCCCGGGCACCTGCAACACGTCGAAGGGGTAGTCGCTCTCAGAGGGGTAATACAAGCCCGCCGTGTCGCGGGTGAGCCGCGCCGTCTCGGGCGTCGCACACGCCCCCAGCGCCACCGCCGAGGCGCCCACAAACCACCCCTCGCCCGGCGTGCCGATGCCCGCGCACTGAACGACCTGCCCCGAGCACTCGCCGCGCAGCGCCCTGGCGTTGGTGTCTTGCCAGTACCACCCCTCGCGCGCGGTGCCCTCGTTGCGGCACACCGGGACGTGCCGCGCCGTCACCGCGTCGACCTCGGTCTCGGCCTCAGGGTCAAATGTTGACTCGGTGTCAACCGCACAGGCCGAGAGCGAGAGCGAGAGGCCGAGAGAGGCCCGAAGAAGCCAGTGAGCGCGCAGCATGAAGCCTCCGAGCGCAGCCCCGGGCGCCGCGTCGGGGCGGTCGTCTCGGGGCGCGCGTCGGGCGAGGGCTACCGCGGAGTGGGTGTTCGAGGCAACGGGTGCGACGGTGACATCGCGAGGGCGGCGTCGGGGCTCAGGGGCAGCGGAAGACGGCGATCTCGCGCCAGGCGATCCACGAGGGCGAGGCGGTGCTGCGCACCCTGAGGTAGCGGGCGCTGACGGCGGTGAAGGTGAAGGGGTAGGTCTGGGCGTTGGTCATCACCTGAGTGATGGTGCGCGCGACGGCCCAGGTGCTGCGGTCGTTCGAGGTCTCGACGAGGTGCGTGACCGTGGCGGTGCCGGGCGACATCTCGGGCATGAGGGTGATGCCCGAGAGCGTCTGGGCGCTGCCGAAGTCGAGGAGGAGCGTTTGCTGGGGGTAGTTGCCGGCGTTCCACGCGGTGCAGCGGTTGCCGTCGTTGGCGCGCGAGGCGACCTGCCCTGCGTACGAGCCTGAGCCTTCGGCGACGGCGAGGGGCGCGATGTTGATGCACCCCGTGGCGGGCGCCGGCAAGGGTGACGGGTCGCCGCAGGTCGCCGAGCATCGCCCCGCGTAGCAGCTGTTGCCGCTCGAACAGACCGCCCCGCAGCGGCCGCAGTGCGCGTTGTTTGACTGGAAGTCAACCTCGCACCCGTTGCCGGGGTTGTTGTCACAGTCGCCGTATCCCGTGTTGCACCCTGACACGATGCAGGCCCCGGCGGTGCAGGCCGAGACCGCGTTGGCGAGGTTGCACACGGTGTTGCACGCGCCGCAGTGGTTCGGGCTCGTGGCGAGGTTGGTCTCGCACCCGTTGGCGGCGTTGCCGTCGCAGTCGCCGAAGCCCGCGGCGCAGCGGTACTGGCAGCTCGCGCTCGCGCACGAGGCCACGGTGTTGGGGCGGCTCGCGCAGGCCCGCCCGCAGCCGCCGCAGTGGGCCGCGCTCGACTGGGTGTCGGTCTCGCAGCCGTTGTTCGCGTCGCTGTCGCAGTCGGCGCGGTTGGCCAGACAGGTGTACCCGCAGCGGCCGCCCATGCAGGTCGAGGTCGCGTTGCTCCGGCTCGGACACACCACCCCGCACCCGCCGCAGTGCGAGAGGTTTGACTGAGTGTCAACCTCGCACCCGTTGCTCACGTTCTGGTCGCAGTCGGCCATCTGCCCGGTGCACATGGCGATCGAGCAGCTCCCCGCGGTGCAGCGCCCCTGGCCCCCTTGCACCGCGCAGCTGCGGCCGCAGGCGCCGCAGTGGGCGGCGTCGCTCCGCAGGTCGACCTCGCACCCGTTGTTGGGGTTGCTGTCGCAGTCTTGGAAGCCTCCGGCGCACACCAGCGCGCAGCTGCCCCCCGCGCAGACCGCGGGCGCATTGGGGCGATTCTGGCACGCCGCGCCGCAGCCGCCGCAGTGCGCGACGCTGGCCCGGGTGTCGGTCTCGCAGCCGTTCGACGCGTCGCCGTCGCAGTCGCCGAAGTTGTCGTTGCAGCGCGCGATGCCGCACACCCCGGCGTTGCAGCTCGCGACGCCGTTGGGCGCGTTGCAGCGCAGGTTGCACGCGCCGCAGTGGACCGCGCTGCTCCGCAGGTCGGTCTCGCACCCGTTGGTCGGGTCGCCGTCGCAGTCTGCGAAGCCCGTGAGGCAGCTCCGCTCGCAGCGCCCGGCGAGGCACTGCGCGCTCATGTTGGGCCGCATCGTGCACGCGCTGTTGCAGGCCCCGCAGTGGGCCAGGTCGCGCGACGTGTCGGTCTCGCACCCGTCGTCTCGCTGGGCGTTGCAGTCGGCGAAGGGCGCGGTGCATTGGGCCACCGCGCAGGTGCCGTTGGTGCACGCCGCGGCGCCGTTCGGCACCGTGCAGCGAACATCACACGCCGCGCAGTGGGCGATGCTTGACTGAGTGTCAACACACGCGCCGCTGCAACAGGTCTGGCCCGTGGGGCAGCCCTGGCTGGTGCTGCACCCGGCGACGCAGACGTTGCCCACGCAGAGGCGCCCGAGGCCGCAGTGCGCATCGGTGACGCAGACGACGCAGCTGCGGGTGCCGGGGTCGCAGCGGCGCTGGGCGGTGACGAGGCCGCCGTCGCCGAGGCTCGCGTCGCCGCCGAGGCCCGCGTCGGGGTCGGGGCCGCTCGTGCAGGCGCTGTCGTCGCGGCACCCGGCGGTGCAGCGGTTCATCGTGCCGTCGCAGTATTGCCCGGCGGGGCATAGGTCTTCGGTCGCGGTGCAGGGCACGCAGCGCCCCGATGCGGTGTCGCAGACGCGCCCGTCGGGAGACGACGCGCACTCGGCGCTGCGGGTGCAAGGGCCGCCCGCTTCGGGCGCATCGGCCAGCGAGACGTCGCCGGTCGCGGCGTCGCCGCCCGCCTCGGGGCCCGTGTCGGCGGGGCCAGTGTCGACGGGGCCCGTGTCGGCGCCCGCGTCAAAGAGGCCCGTGTCGACGGGGCCTGTGTCGATCACGCCGAGGTCGTGCCCGGCGTCGAGGGGCCCGCCCACCACGCTCCGATTGCCGCCGCAGGCTACGAGGCTGAGCGCCGCGGCGAGCGAACCCATGGCCCCCACGCGGGCCTTCTTCGATCGCATCATGACGCCACGATATCGCAGCCCATTGTTGCTGTCGTCGCTCGCGGCTCTGATACCGTCACCGGGTGAGCAAGCGCCTCGGCCTCGTGATGCTGGCTTCGATGCTTTGGAGCTGCACCGCCGCGCCCCTCGAATGCGGCCCTGGGACCGTCGAAATCAGCCGCGTCTGTGTCGCCGACCGGCGCGACGCGGGGCCCACATTTGACACCCTGTCAAACCATGACAGCGGGCCCTCAGGAGACGCATCCAAATTCTTTGATGCCGGTGTTCTCGACGTGCACACGGCCCGCGACGTCTCGGCCGACGACGCGGTGCGGGCTGACGTCGGTGGCGCTGACGTCGGTGGGGCCGACGTCGCTCCGGGTGACGCCGCGGCGTGCGGCCCCTGCGCAGCGGGCGCGCGCTGCGAGGCGGGGCGCTGCACGCCCACCTGCGGGGTGAGCGCGCCGGTGGGGAGCGAGGAGTTTGTGCTCCGCGCGACGCAGTGGCGCCTCTACACCACGCTCTATTTGCAGCATTTTGGCGCTGACAACAGCGACGGCGTGATCGCCCGCATGCGCATCGCGCGGGGCCTCGGCTTCAACGCGGTGTCGCTCCCTGCGGTGTGGCAAGAGCTCGTGCCTGACGCGGCGGCGCACGCCCGGGGCGGCAATTTCGGGCCCCTCGATCGGGTGCTCGACGAGGCCCGCGCCTTGGGCATGAAGGTGCGGCTGATCGTGTGGCTGCGGCACAACCCTGACCCGAGCGACAGCCCCGACACGCCCTTCTATCTCGCGCGCGATTGCGCCCGCGGCGCCGACGACGGCACCGACGACCTGCCGCAGTGGTGCACCCCCTCGCTGGCCTCGCCGCGCACGCCCAACGCCATGGCCTTTCTGCGGGCCACCCTCGCCCACGTCGCCCCCTGGCGCGACGACGGCACCATCGCGTGGTACTCGGTGGTGCACAACGCGACCGCCGAGATCGGCCTGTCGAGCGGCGGCATCTCGGCCGATTACAGCGCCCCGGCGCGGGCCGCCTGGGCCGCCTGGCTGGCCTCGGGGCGCGACAACCCCAGCCCCTTCGCCAACATCGAGGCCCTCAACGCCGCGTGGTCGTCGCAGTACCGCGGCTTCGACGAGGTGCCCATCCCGACCTTCACGCGCTTCGCCTCGGGCAACGATTTCGAGGGCCCCCGCGGCGTGGCGCTCTGGCGCTTTCGAGAGGCCCTCGTGCGCCGCTGGCTCGGCCAGATCAGGGTCGCCTTCGACGAGGCCGGCGCGGCCACCTGGCGGCACCCGCCGCGCATCCTCAACGACTACGGCTCGGTCTACGACCGCCTCTCGCATCTGCGCCAGAGCCACGCGTTTCTCGGGCAGCTCGCGATGCTCGGCCCCTGGGGCGCGGGGGTCAAGCAGAACGCCGACAACGTGCTCTCGGTCGACGAGCAGCGCTTCGCGCAAGAGCTGCTGGTGAGCCAGATCGCGCCCCGCGACGGCTTCACCATGAACGAGGCCTTCGCCGACCCGCCGCAGTCTGCCCCCGAGTGGGCGGCGCGCATCAGGGCCTGGTTTGACGCAGGGTCAAACGGCGTCTCGTTCTATCTCGACCTCGGCAACGACGCGATCAGGGCGCGCACCGAGGCCATGATCGCCGAGCTCCGGGCCCAGGGCGTCTGGGGCGCGCCGGTGCGCTGTCGCAGCGAGGCGGGCACCCTACGGTTTCGGCTGAGCGAGCTCCTCGGGAGCTACTTCGACGGCCCCCTCCACGGCGGCCCGTCGCTCTTTGATCGCTTCCGCACCCTCTCTCAGGGCCGCAACGTCGGCTTCGAAATGACCGAGGACCTCTAAACCGCCATGCAGCGCGCGCTCATCACCCTCGCCGCCCTCTCGGGCCTCGCGTGCACGCCCCCCATCACCTGCGGTGAGGGCACCCATCGAGAGGGCAACCTCTGCCTCCTTGACCCCTTCGACGCAGGCGCCTCCGACGCGATGGCCCTCGACGCGATGGCCCTCGACGCAGGCGCCCCCGCCCCGCGAGACGCGGGCGCCGACGCCTCGGCGGTGACTGTTGACAGGGTGTCAAACATTGACACCGGGCCCTCCCTTGATGCGCCCGCTGCGAGCGACCTGCGCTGCGAGACCGCGGCCGAAGACCGTGCCCTGACGCTGCGGTGCGCGGGCGACGCGGTGATCTCAGAGATCGTCTTCGCGAGCTACGGCACCCCGAGCGCGTGCCCGGCCCCGAGCCTCGGGCGTTGCCACGCGGCGCAGAGCGCGGCCCTCCTCGCGGGGCGCTGCGTGGGCCAGGCGAGCTGCGCGGTGACGGCCGACAACGCGACCTTCGGCGACCCCTGCGACCAGACCGTGAAGCAGCTCACGGTGGTGTGGCGTTGCGGGCCGGGTGCGCCGCGCGACGCGGGCGACGGCGCTGATGTGGGCAGCCCGCGCGACCTCGGCGTGACGCCCGACGCGGGCCGCTCAGACTGCGTGGCGTGCTCGGGCGAGCCGCCGCCCCTCACGCGGAGCTACAGCGACGGAGAGCAGGTGTGCGAGCACGACGGGCCCAACCGCGAGCCCGTGCGGGTGGGTCTCGCGAACGGCGTGTACTACCTCTGGGCCGCGTGGGCGGGCAACCAGTGCGAGGGCGGGCGGTGCATCTACCCGAACAATGTAAGCGAATGCTTTCAACGCGGCGGGCGCCCGGTGAGCGACGCGCTGCGCTTCGCCCGCGGTGACCCGCGCACCGGCTGGCGCCCCGACTGGATGACCCGCAGCGTAGCCCGCACCTTCTGCGAGCTCGCGCCGATCTGCACCTGGACGGTGAACGGCGAGGCCCGCACGGTGCGCGCGCGGCTCCGCGACGGGGCGCTCTATTACGAGTGGTTTCAAGAGGGCAGCTGGCGCAGCGCGGGGCGCGGGCTCCTCACCAACGTGAGCGGCGAGTGCCTCGAAGCCGACCGCAACCCGCTGCCCTCGCTGAGCCCGCTCTGCTTCACCGACAGCGCCTTCTGAGCCCTCAGGCCCCGGGCCCGAGGAGCCCCTCGCGCACCCGATCGCGCGCCCGATCGAGCTGATCGGCGGTGGCCCCGAGGCGCTGCATCACGGTCTCGACCATCGCGAGGGCCACCTCGCCCTCGGCGGCCACCACCGAGTGAGCGCCCGCTTCTTTCAAGCGATGCACCTCGCCGAGGTAGTTGGTGCGGGCGAGCATCAAGAGCCGCGGGTTCATCGCCAGGGCCTGACGGATCACCGCCTCAGGCGAGCCCGAGGCCGCGAAGATGAGCCCCGTGGCCTCGCCGACGCCCGCGGCTTCGAGCACCGCCGCCTCGCTCGCGTTGCCCTCGACGGTCTCGACCCCGGCGCTGCGGGCGAGGGCCAAGGTCGTCGGGTTCATCTCGATCACCACCGGCGCGATGGCGTTCTCGCGGAGCATCGCCGTGACGGTGCGCCCGACGGGGCCGAAGCCCACCACGATGGTGCGGTGCAAGCTCCCGACGGGCTCAGACGAGGGCGTCTGACTGGCCTTCGGCGCCGCCCACCGAAACACGAAGGGGCTCGCCGTGATGGTCACCATCGAGACCGCCACCAGGGTCTGCATCGCCTGCGCGGGCAAGAGATGCAGCTGCCGCCCGAGACTCGCCACGATGAACGAGAACTCGCCGATCTGCGCCATCGCCGCGCCCAACATCGCCGCCGTCGCCGCGCTCGCCCCCATGCGCCGGGCCATGAAGCGCGCGACCGTCGGGGTCACCCCCCAGACCACCACCAGGGAGCCCGCGATGAGCGGCAAATTGTTGAAGAGTTCTCGCGGGTTGAAGAGCATCCCCATGGCGACGAAGAAGAGCACCGCGAAGGCGTCGCGCATGGGCAGCGCCTCGGCCGCGGCCCGCCCCGCGAACTCTGACTGCCCCACCACCATGCCCGCTAGGAAGGCCCCGAGGGCCATCGAGACGCCGAAGAAGTGCGCCGAACCGACGGCGATGCCGAGGGCGATCACCAGCACCGAGAGGGTGAAGAGCTCGCGCGAGCGCAGCCGCGCCACGTAGCGCAGCGCCGCGGGGATGAAGCGCCGCCCCACCACCAGCGTGAAGGCCACCAGGGCGGCCACCTTCACGAGCGCGAGGCCCACCGTGAGGGCCGTCGCCGCGAGGCTCTCAGGCGGGCCCTGGCGCCCGAGCACGGGCATGAGCACCAGCACCAAGACGGCCACGATGTCTTCGATCACCAGCCACCCGATGCTCGCGTGACCGGCCGGAGTTTGAAGCACGTTGGCGTCGCTCAAGACCCGAATCGCGACCACGGTGCTGGCCACCGCGAGGCAGAGGCCGAACACCACCGAGGCGCCCAGGGGCCAGCCCATGAGCTTCACAAACAGCGCCGCCGCGAGGGTCGACACGGTGATCTGGACGAGGGCCCCGGGCACCGCCACGCGCCGCACCGCGAGCAGCTCTTCGAGGTGAAACTGGAGCCCCACCCCGAACATCAAGAGGATCACCCCGAGCTCGGAGAGCTGGCTCGCGATCTCGGCGTGGGCCACAAAGCCCGGCGTAAACGGCCCCACCGCCACGCCCGCGACGAGGTACCCCACGATCGGAGAGAGCCGCACCCGCTGCGCCGCCACGCCCAAGACGAGCGCGACCCCGAGGCCGCCGGCGAGGGTCCACAAGAGATCGAGGGTGTGGTTCATCGGAGCCACACTCTCTAAGCCACGCCCCCGCGCCGACCAGTGTGGAATCGACGCCTTGCCTGCGATACCCTCGCGGGCCCCATGAAGTTCGAGCAGCTCGACCGCCGGATGCGCGTCTTCGAGACCGCCCACGACCACTGCGTCTTGCCCGGCATCTACATGGTCGCGCGCATCGACGGCCGCTCGTTCTCACACCTCACCCGCGTCGCGCAGCGCTTCGACGCGCCGTACGACCTGCGCTTCCGCGACTGCATGGTGAGCACGGTTCAGCATTTGATGCAGTGCGGGTTTGGGGTGCGCTACGGGTACACCCAGAGCGATGAGATTTCGCTCTTGTTTCGCCGCGACGAGTCGCTCTTCGGCCGCAAGCTCCGCAAGTATCACTCGGTGCTCGCGGGCGAGGCCAGCGCCGCGTTCTCGCTCGCCTTGGGCGCCCTCGCGGCCTTCGACTGTCGCATCTGTCAGCTGCCTCGGCGCGAAGACGTGATCGACTATTTTCGCTGGCGCAACGAAGACGCCCACCGCAACGCCCTCAACGCGCACTGTTATTGGCTCTACCGCGGTCAGGGCCTGAGCGACCACGAGGCCACCGAGCGGCTGAAGGGGGTCTCGGTGCCCGCGCGCAACGAGCTCCTCTTTCAACACGGTATCAACTTCAATGAGATCGCCGCATGGGAGAAGCGCGGCATCGGATTCTATTGGGTGAACACCGAGAGCACGGGCCAAGACCCGCGCACCGGCGCCGCGGTGAGGGTCACCCGACGGAGCTTGAAGACCGACTTCGAGCTCCCGATGAAAGAGGCCTACGAAGACTTTCTTCGGGCCATGATGGCCGAAGCGTCACCCCAGGAGTAGCGCGACGAGGGCCGCGGGGTTCATCACCCGTACGGGCAGCGTGGGCGCGAAGTGTTTGCCGTTGCCGGTCAAGATCAAGTCAGCCCGCCCCGCCAGCGCGACCTCGATGAAGACCCGGTCGTCGTCGTCGAGGAGCGCCCCCGCGAAGGGCTCGGTCACCGTCACCGGCTCTGAGACCCGGGCGACGCTCTCGAGCAACAAGGTGATGCGCTCGGGGCTCACCTTCTTGAATTTCGGGCGACGCAGCACGTCGTTGTATTCGAGCAACATCCGCGGGTCGACCAGCAGAGTGTCGCCGCGGGCGAGGAGCAGCCCGAGGGCCTGGGCGGGCGTGCGGTCTGGGTTGAGCACGCTCGCCACGAGCACGTTGGTGTCGACCACCACCCGGAGCCCCTCAAGCCTGGCACCCTCGCTCATCGACGCGGCGCCGGCGTCTCAGCGCTCACCCGGCTCAGCGCGAGCTGCGGACCGGCGAAGCTGAAGCGACGCCCGCCGCACACGAGGTGGGTGCCCCCGCGGTTGGCCTCGCGCTGGCATAGGCCGCGAAAGCTGCGGGCCACCGCGTCGATCGAGGCGCGCGCCGTGAGGGGCCCCGTGGTGGCGTCGCAGAGGGTGACGCCGGGCGCGAGGTCGAGGCTCACGAAGCCCGCGCGGCCGAGGTAGTCGGCGCACTGGGTCGTGGGGCGCTCGGTGCCGCTCGCGCGCACTTCGAGGGTCGCCGTGGGCACGCTGCCGACCTGCAACACGAGGCCCGAGGCGCACACCACCCGGTTGCCGCCTTCGCGCACATCGAGCGGGCCGCAATCGCCCAAGCGAGACGCGAGCACGAGCTGGTCGTCGTGCCCTGCGGCGCTCAGCGGCGCCGAGAAGCCGCGGTTGGCGACCTCGGCGAGGGTCACGGCCCTGCGCCCGCCCTGTACGGCGTCAGCCTCGACCCTGAGCTCGACCCCCGCCCCGCGGCGCACCAAGAGCCCGAGCGGCGCATCGGCCGCGAGCCGCGCGCTGGCCCCGCGGCCCACGAGCCGGAGCCCCTCGGGCGCGGTCACGACGTTGGCGACATACACCTCGTCGCCTTGGGCGCTGTGAAAGGCCACCACC
Source organism: Myxococcales bacterium (assembly GCA_016792845.1). GTDB lineage: Bacteria > Myxococcota_A > Polyangia > Polyangiales > JAEUKH01. Next base: position 142,887 of record JAEUKH010000038.1, read on the forward strand.
GCGCGGTCGCGCCCGAGCCCCAGCGAGACCGAGCCCTGCGCGCTATCGAAGCGATACACCCCCGGGCCGCGCGGCGGTGCGGGCCGCGGCTGCGCCCCCGCCGTGGCCGAGAGCGAAGCACAAACGGAAGCCAAGACCCAGAGCGTCGGTTTCATCGTAGAGGCTTTTACACCCGACGCTGCGGGCATATTGGCATCAATCGTCGCGGCCCCGCGCGACGCCGCGGCGGGCGCGGGGGCGGGGGCGGGTTGTCGCCCGAGGCGCGTACCACCGTAGCGGCGGGCGCGTGGGCGGGGGCGGGAGCGAGGCGGTGAGAGGGTGTCGGTCAGGGATTGGTCAGCATGTGGAAGCGAGTGCCCCCGAGCACAAGCACTCACCCTTGCCCAAGCCGAGCATCATTTCGCAGAGGTGCCCCCCAGAGTCGAGGCGAAGCTTCAATGGAAACGCGCTCAGTTGGGCACGTGATGAGGTAATGGGCGGTGCCGACGCGGGCCCACACCTGCATGCTTCAATGGAGACGCGCCCAGTTGGGCACGTGATGGACCGGGGCGGAAGGGGAGTCGAATCGCGGGTGTGCGCTTCAATGGAGACGCGCCCAGTTGGGCACGTGATGTCGGTCGCATCAGCACCGACCACGAGGCCCTCTCGGCTTCAATGGAGACGCGCCCAGTTGGGCACGTGATGTTGTCGACGACGGCGGCGGGTGGGTTCTCCTTTCGCTGGCTTCAATGGAGACTCGCCCAGTTGGGCACGTGATGCCTCCTGCTGCCAGCGCACCGCGGTGCGGGTGGCGTCTACGCTTCAATGGAGACGCGCCCAGTTGGGCACGTGATGCTTCTTGCTGAGATCGATTGACAGATGCTTGCCGTACTCGCTTCAATGGAGACGCGCCCAGTTGGGCACGTGATGCGCCCGCGGCCAGCCTTGTCGCTCGTGCGCAACACCAAGCTTCAATGGAGATGCGCCCAGTTGGGCACGTGAGAGGGTGTTTACTCGTGGACATCGGTGCCCATGGTCTTGGGCATGACCCCCTCGAACCCCATTCGCAACGGCTACCCCACCGACCTGAGCGACGCGGAATGGTCGCTGATCGAGCCCTTCGTACCCCTCCAGCAACCGCTGTTTACAGAGACGAAGTATGACCGGCGAAACGTGATCGACGGCATTCTCTACAAGTTGCAT
>JAEUKH010000039.1 GCA_016792845.1 Myxococcales bacterium
GATTTTCTCTGTGTTTGCGAGCTTGAGTGCCGATCGGCGCCCGGCGTGACCTCACCCCCTTGGGGTCGCACCGCCCTCGCGGCAGGCGTGACCTCACCCCCTGTGGCTCGCACCGCCCTCGCGTCCCCTCTCCCTGTCAGGAGAGGGGCATGATTGGACAATATTCAGCAACACAAAAGCCATAAGACCTCACAACTCATTCAGTATACGAACACAATCGTAGGTTCAGTGACAGACTGAGACAACTTACCCCTCTCCTGACAGGGAGAGGGGGCGCGAGGGCGGTGCGAGCCACAGGGGGTGAGGTCACGCCTGCCGCGAGGGCGGTGCGACCCACAGGGGGTGAGGTCACGCCTGCCGCGAGGGCGGTGCGAGCCACAGGGGGTGAGGTCACGCCTGCCGCGAGGGACGCCCGTCTCCCTGGCGCCGCCTATTGGAGCTGGAGTTGCATCGCGCGAGCCGGGGCCGGGGCCGCGCCGCGCACCGCCGAGACGCTCTGCTCGGCCGCCGCGAAGCCCGCGCGGCGCACCCGCACCCGGTACCGCCCCGCGTCGACGTTGCGGAAGCTGTAGTTGCCCTGCTCGGTGGTCTGCGTCTGGGCCACCACCCGGCCGGTGTGATCGACGAGCTCGACCGCGGTGTTGGCCGAACCGCGGCTGTCTTCGAGCTGGATCTGCCCCGCGACCTGCGCGAACTGCGTACGCTGCGCCTCGGGCGTGTCGTGCACGAAGGGCACCTCGACCCGATGGAGCGGCCGACCCGCGCGGTCGAGGTAGGCCAGCCGCGCGACGTAGCGACCGTGGGCCATCGTGTGACCTTCGGCGTCGTGACCGTCCCACTGGAAGGTCATGGGCCCCTCGGCGGCGGGCACGACGGCGGTGTGGAGCGGGGCGTCGCTGCCCTCGCGGGAGATGTTGAGCGAGACGCGTCCGCCGAGGGCGGTGGGGGCGACGTTTCGGAGGGTGAACGCGGTGTAGTCGTCGACCCACTGCGAGGCCGCCCGCACGAGGTAGTGGTCGCCCGAATAGAACTCGACCCGACGACGGGTGCTCTGCCCCTCGACGTTGGTGGCCACCACGTCAATCTGGTGAACACCCGCGCCGAGCCGCGCGGTGTCGAGCGAAAACGCGAGGGCGGCGCCGCACGCCCGCTCGACCGGCACGTCGTCAACGAGGAGCGTCACCTCGCGGATGGCGGTCTCCTGGTTGTCGACGGCCCGGGCGGTGAGAGCGACGCTGCCGGCGGCGTGCTGCCCGTCGCGCAGCCCCTCCAGGGTGAGCGACATGCGGTCGATCGAGACGAGGCCGAACACCGCCCACATGGCCTCGGCCTTGCCGCGCCCGCTGTGCGACCAGCCGCCGTCGGGGGCCTGGTGTTCGATGAGCCATGCGGTGCCGCGGCTGACCCGCGCGTCGCTGTCTGAAGCGCCGAGGGCGCGCAGCGCGTGGAGGCTCTGCCCGGTCGAGAAGGCGCTCGAAGCCTCGTCTCCCTGGATGCCCCAGCCGCCGTCGTCGCGTTGCCGCGCCCGGAGCCTCGCTTCGAGGGCCCGCATCACGTCTTCGCTCGGTTGGGCCCCGGCGGCGAGGAGCCCCATGATGGCGTAGTTGAGGTGCACGTTGTTGTTGTCGGCGGTGTCGGTCATGCGGCGGGCCTCGCGCTGCATCCACGCCTCGGTGCGGCGCAGCGGGGTGAGCCAGCGCTCGTCGGCGGTGCGGCTGTACGCCTGGCGCCAGGTCTGAAGCGCTTGCGTCGCAGCCTGGAGGGGCCCGGCCACCACAGGGAAGCGCACGTCGTCGACCCTGAGCGCGCCGTCGGGGCCCTGAAGTTCGAGGAGCTGCTCGGCGACCCCGACGAGGTCTTCGCGGAGCTCGTTTCCGGCGAGGGCGTCGTAGCGGGCGAAGGCGGCGCCGCCGAAGGCGCGCGAGGTGGCGGGCATCCCGCTGCCGCCGACCGAGAGGCCGCCGGACGCGCGGTGCCCCCCCGGCACCGTCAGGAGCCCCGATCGCACGAAGGCGAAGAGCTCGTCAGAGACCTCGTACTGGTGCGCGCGGCCGACGGTGAGGGCCTCGAAGGTCACCGCCTGGACGTGGCACCCGTAGCAGTTGTGTTGCCGCTGCCAGGTGGCCGCTTCTTGGGCCACAAAGGTGAGCCCGCGTTGGGCCGCCCGGCGCGCGTCGGGGTTGCCGCCTGGCGTCTCGGCCCGCCGCGCGCCTTCGTGCGAGGGCGCCTCACAGGCGGGGCGCCGGGTGGGCAAGAGGCGCGGCGTCGCGTCGCTCGCGACGGGCCCCTGGGTGACACCCCGTGCGGCGAGGCGTGGGCCCTCGGCGCGCGAGGTGACGTGCGAGCACGACGCGAAGGCGCTGAGCATCAGCGCGAGCGAGAGCCGCCAAGACGTGGGTTTACGGCGAAGACGCAGGGCCGCCATCGAAGACCTCCGGTGACATTCGGGCCGAGACGGCACAACGCGCCCGCCCTGCGTGACCCAATGTCCGCGACGTGCCCTTCGTGCTCCCGGTGCGGGGCTCAGACGCGAGACCTCGCCCGAGGGTCTAGGCGCGCGAAACTTTTTTCTCGGAGCCGCTCCGAGGCGCCCGCGGGAGGCTCCGACCCGCTGACGAATTCTCTGCGCTGCGGTGTACGACGAAGCGTCGCGGGCGGCGCGCGAGGCCGCCCGGGGCACGCATGAAGCGCGCAGCGGGGCCGCGCCCGAGGCCGAAGCGAAGGGGCCGCGTCGGCGAGGCTTCGGGCGTTCGAGCGAGGGGCCGATTTGTCGTGATCGGGTTGTTGAAGGCGCGCCCGTCACGATACCGTTTCGGTAGAGTATGGGTGTGCCACGCGACGATGAGACCTTCGACCCCGGGGTGACGGCGGCGCGGTCGATTGCGGGTGACTCCGAGGCGCCGCGCTCGGTGACGCCGGGGCTCTGCCCGCCCTATGTGGCCGACGGCCTCGTGGCCCGCGGGGGCATGGGCTCGGTGTACCGGGGCCTCGACACGCGGCTCGAACGCACGGTGGCGGTGAAGACCCTCGACGCCGCGCTCTCGCACCGCGACGACCTGGTGAAGCGCTTCATTCTTGAGGCCCAGATCACCGGCGGGCTCGAACACCCGAACATCGTGCCGGTGCACCTCCTCGGCGAAGACGCCGACGGGCTGCCGTGCTTCTCGATGAAGCTCGTCGAGGGCAACACGCTGTCGCGCGAGATTCACCACGGGGCGGGCCTGCCGTGGCCGAGCGGGCGCCTCGATCGCCTCGTCGAGGTGCTGGTGAAGGTGTGCGACGCCGTGGCCTTCGCGCACTCGCGCGGGGTCGTCCACGGTGACATCAAGCCGCTGAACGTGATGGTCGGCGAGTTCGGGCAGGTCTACGTGATGGACTGGGGCGTCGCCCGGGTGCTCGACGCCGCGGCCTTCGGGCGACACGACGTCGAGACGCCCGAGAAGACCTACGACGCCAACGGCCGCGAGCGGCCGCAGCTCTTCGGCACCCCGGCGTACATGGCCCCAGAGCAGGCCATCGGGGTCACCGAGTTCGTCGACACCCGCACCGATGTGTTCATGCTCGGCGCCGTGCTCTACGAGATGCTCACCGGCACCGCCCCCCACCAAGGCCAGAACGTGATGGAAGTGGTGTGGAACGCGGCCCGCTGCGAGATCACCCCGCCCGAGCTCCGGGCCCCGGGCCTGGGTCTCCCCGAGGGCCTCTGCCGCACCGCGATGCGCGCCCTGGCCGCCCAAAGGAGCGACCGGTACACCACCGTGCTCGCCTTCAAGGCCGACCTTGAGCGTTACCTCCGCGGGCTCGACCGCTTCCCTGTCGTGCGCTTCGCCCCGGGCGACCTGGTGATCGAAGAGGGCACCCCGGGCGAAGACGCGTACCTGATCGAGTCGGGGCGCTGCCTCGCGTTCAAGACCGTCGAGGGCCGCAAGGTGCCCTTGCGCGAGATGGGGCCCGGCGAGGTGTTCGGCGAGACCGCGGTGTTCACCGCGAAGCCCCGCACCGCGTCGATCGAGGCGATCGAGACCCTGGTGCTCCTCAGGGTGACCCGCTCGGCGCTGAGCGCGCAGCTCGGCCTCGACTCGCACTCGGGCGCCTTCGTGCGGGCCCTGGCTGAGCGCTTTCGTCAGCTCGACGAGCGCCTCGCGGCCTACGAGCGCGAGCGCATCACCCTCGAACCGCCGACGCCCTCCTTCGCGCCCCCAGCGCCCGACGACGAGCCCTGAGCGCCCATGCAGAGCGCGCGCGTCAGGGTGCTGCGGCACCGCCCCGAGGGAGCCCACCCTGACGACGACCTCGTGGCCGTCGAGGCGCCGCTCGAAATCAGGGTCGAGGGCCCCGACGGGCCGCCCGCCCAGCTCGCCGTAACGATGCGAACCCCCGGCCACGACGCCGAGCTCGCCGTCGGCTTCCTCGTCACCGAGGGCATCGTGCGGAGCCCCTCAGATTTGCGCGGGCGGGTGCGCAGCGCCCTCCCCGTCGAGGGCCGCGGCGACATCGTGACGGTGCCCCTCGCCGTCGCCCCCGACCCCGAGCGGCACCGCAGAAACTTCTACGCCACCTCGTCGTGCGGGGTGTGCGGCAAGGCCGCCCTCGACCAGGTCGAGGTGCTCGCGCCCCGCCTCGATGACCGACTCAGCGTCGACGTGGCCACGGTGCGGAGCCTTCCCGAGCGCCTCAGGGCCGCCCAGGCGACCTTCGACGCCACCGGCGGGCTCCACGCCACGGGCCTCTTCGACCTCAGCGATCGCGCGCCCCTCGTGCGCGAAGACGTGGGGCGACACAACGCGCTCGACAAAGCGCTCGGGCGGCGCTTCCTCGACGACCCCGGGCGCCCCGTGGTGGCCATGGTCTCAGGGCGCGCGAGCTTCGAGCTCGTGCAGAAATGCGCCGTGGCGGGGGTGCCCGTGCTCTGCGCGGTGGGCGCGCCGTCGAGCCTCGCGGTGGCCCTCGCCGAGCGGCTGAACCTCACCCTCGTGGGCTTTCTCCGAGGCGCGCGCTTCAACGTGTACGCAGGCCCGCAGCGCATCACAGACCTGGGCGGGGTGACGCGACGCGGCGACGATTTGTAGCGTGTTGTGCTTTGGCCTCGGGGTGACTTCGGGTTACGCGAGAGAGCATGTGGAAGGGTCGACTGAGCACGCCGATGGTGCGTGACGGGGGCGTGCTTCGCGAGGCCACCTGGGATGAGGCGCTCGACCGCGCGGCCGCGGGGCTGCGTGCGGTGCGCGACCGCTCGGGGGCCCAGAGCGTGGGCCTGTTCTCGTGCTCGAAGGCCACCAACGAGGTGAACTACCTCGCGCAGAAATTCATGCGCGCGGTGATGGGGTCGAACCACATCGACAGCTGCAACCGCACTTGACACGCCCCGAGCGTCGTCGGTCTGGCGACGGTATTCGGTGCGGGCGGCGGCACGTCGAGCTATCGCGAGGTCGAAGAGACCGACCTCGTGGTGCTCTGGGGGTCGAACGCGCGCGAGGCGCACCCGATCTTCTTTCACCATGTGTTGAAGGCGATCCGGCGCGGCGCGAAGCTCGTGGTGGTCGACCCTCGGCGCACCGCCTCGGCGGCCTGGGCCGACACCTGGCTCTCGGTGAAGATCGGCGCTGACATCGCCCTCGCCAACGCGATGGCCCACACCCTCATCGCCGAAGGGCTCTACGACAAGGCCTTCGTCGAAGCGGCGTGCGAGGGCTTCGAGGCCCTCAAGGCGCACCTCGCGGGCTACAGCCCCGAGGCCATGGCGCCGGTGTGCGGCGTCGACGCAGAGACCATCCGGCAGGTCGCGCGGCGCTACGCCCAGGCCGACCGGGCCATGATCTGTTGGACCCTCGGCATCACCGAGCACCACAACGCCGTCGACAACGTGCTCTCGCTCATCAACCTCGGGCTCCTCACGGGGCATGTGGGCCGGTGGGGCTCGGGGCTCAACCCCTTGCGCGGGCAGAACAACGTGCAGGGCGGCGGCGACATGGGGGCGTTGCCGCACAAGCTCCCGGGCTTTCAAGACGTCGAAGACCCCGTCGTGCGGGCGCGGTACGAGGCCCTCTGGGGCGCCAGCATCCCCGCGAAGAAGGGCATGACCCTCACCGAGATGTTCGAGGCCATGGGCGTCGGCGCGCTCAAGGGCTTGTACGTGCTGGGCGAGAACCCGGCCCAGAGCGAGGCCGACGGGGGCCACGCCCAGGCGCGGTTGAAGAAGCTCGACTTCATGGTGGTGCAAGACATCGTCTTCACCAAGACCGCCGAGATGGCCGACGTGGTGCTGCCGGCCCGGGCCGCGTGGTGCGAGAGCGAGGGCACCGTCACCAACTCCGAGCGGAGGGTTCAGCGGGTGCGGCGCGCCCTCACCGGGCCTGAGGGCGCCCGCGACGACCTTGAGATCCTCGGGGCCCTCGCGGCGCGGCTCGGTCACCCCCTCGGCCCCCTCACCGCCGAGGCCCTGTGGGACGAGATGCGCACCCACTCGCCCATGCACCACGGCATGTCGTACGCGCGGCTCGAAGCCGAAGGGGGGCTCCAGTGGCCCTGCCCCGACGACGCGCACCCGGGCACGCCCTTTCTGCACGGTCGCCTTTGGGAGCGGCCCCTGCGCTCGCCCCGGGCCCGCCTCAGCATCACCCACGATGCCCCGCCGGTCGAGGCGCTCACCCCTGAGTATCCGTGGCGCTTGACCACCGGGCGGCGGCTCGACGCGTACAACACGGGCGTCCAGACCGGGCCGCTGCGCTCGCCGCTTTGGCGCGAGACCACGGTTGACATGCACCCCGACGACGCCGCCGGGGCGGGCTTCGCAGACCGCACCCCGGTCACCGTGCGCTCGCGCCGCGGAGCCGTGGTGGCGCCGGTGCGTTACGACCCGTCGCTGCCGAGGGGGGTGGTGTTCATGACCTTCCACGACCCCGACGCGGTCGACACCAACACGCTCACCATCGACGTGACCGACCCTCGCTCGGGCACGGCCGAGTTCAAAGCCGCCGCGGTGGCCATCGCGGCGCTCTCTCACAGCGACGCAGCCGAGTAACCCTAGTGGATCTACGCCCCCTCCGCGACGCTCCCTCGCCCGAAGAACGCGACGCCATCGACGCCGCGCTCGGCGCCCCCGCGGCCCCGCCGACGCCCCTCGCCTTGGGGGCCGCCGAAGCGCTTCGACCCCAACTCCTCAGCGCCCTCCACGCGGCGCAGTCGCGGGTGGGTTGGGTGAGCCGCGGCGCCCTCGGATACATCGCCGAGCGGCTCCACATGCCGCCCGCCGAGGCCTACGGCGTGGCGAGCTTCTATGCGCTCTTTTCACTGACGCCGCGCGCCGAGCGGGTGGCCCACGTCTGCGACGATGTGGCCTGCAAAGCCCGCGGCGCCGACGCCCTCGCGGCGGCCCTCGAAGCGGCCCTCGGCCCCGCGGGCGAGAGCACCCAGGGCATCGGGTGGCACCGGAGCCCGTGCCTCGGCCTCTGCGACCGCGCCCCGGGGGTGCTCGTGCAGTGTGCCGGGGCGACGCCTCTCGAAGCGGCCCTCGGTGAGGCGCGGCCCGACGTCGTGCTCGAAGCCCTGCGTCGCCGCGAGGTGCCCGCGGAGCCGCCTACGGTGATCCATCAGCCGCGCGAGGGCCTTCGGCTCTTGCAGCGGGTGGGTGTGGCCGACCCGACCCAGCTCGACGCGTACCGCGCCCACGGGGGCTTTCTGGCGCTGCGCCGGGCGCTCACCCTCGGGCCCGCGGCGGTGGTGCGCGAGCTCAGCGATTCGAAGCTCGCGGGGCGCGGCGGGGCGGCCTTTCCGACGGCGCGAAAGTGGCAGGCCGTGGCCGCGCAGCCGGCGCGACCGCACTACGTCGTCTGCAACGCCGACGAGTCTGAGCCTGGCACCTTCAAAGACCGCGTCTTGCTCGAAGACGACCCCTTCGCGGTGATCGAAGCCGTGGCCATCGCGGCCTTCGCGGTGGGGGCCGAAGAGGGCATCGTGTACCTCCGCGCAGAGTACCCGCGGGCCTACACCCGGCTCACCGAGGCCATCGCCCAGTGCGAGGCCCGGGGCTACCTCGGCGACAACGTGCTCGGTCGCGGCGTGCGCCTCAGGGTGCGGGTCGCGCGCGGGGCCGGGGCGTACATCTGCGGCGAAGAGACGGCGCTCCTCAACTCGCTCGAAGGCAAGCGCGGCGAGCCCCGCAGCAAGCCCCCCTTCCCGGTCGAAGTGGGCTACCTCGGCAAGCCTACGGCGATGAACAACGTCGAGACCCTGGTGGCCGTGCTCGAGATCTTGCGCGAGGGCGGCGAGGCCTTCGCGCGACGCGGCACCCCGCAGTCGACCGGCACCAAGCTCTTCTGCCTCTCGGGGCACATCGCGCGGCCCGGCGTGTACGAGGTGCCCTTCGGCACGAAGCTGAGCGCCCTCGTCGCCCTCGCGGGGGGCGTCACCGCGGGGCGGCGTGTGGGCGCGGTGCTCCTCGGCGGCGCAGCGGGGGTCTTCATCGGCCCTGACGAGCTCGACCTCGCGCTCTCGCTCGAAGACGCCCGCGCGGCCGGGGCGACCCTCGGCTCGGGGGTGGTGATGGTGCTTGACGACACCACCCCGCTCTTGCCGTATCTACGCAGAATGGCTGCATTTTTTCGTGACGAGAGCTGCGGCCAGTGCGTACCCTGCCGGGTGGGCACGGTGCGGGTCGAAGAGCTGCTCTCGCGGGTCGCCCGCAAGAAGCCCCTCGACTCGTGGGCGGCTGAGACCGAGCGCCTCGAAGCCCTCGCGCAGACGATGTGCGACGCGAGCATCTGCGGGCTCGGTCAGACCGCCACGAGCGCCCTCAGCTCGGCCCTCGCGCGCTTCGAGATCTTGCCGAAAGACGAGCCATCGCCATGAGACTTGAAGACGCTCCGCCGCGTCGGCGCATCACCCTCACCGTCGACGACCGCGAGGTCACCGTGGCCGAAGGGAGCACCCTCCTCGACGCCCTCAAGCAGCTCGCCGTCGACACGCCGACCCTCTGTTGGGCCGAGAACCTCACGCCGGTCAACGTCTGCCGGGTCTGCGTGGTCGAGCTTGAGGGGGCCCGCACCCTCGTGCCTTCGTGTTCGCGCAAGGCCGAGGCGGGCATGAAGATTCGCACAGACTCGGAGCGCGTTCGCACGAGCCGCCGCACGGTGCTCGAGCTGCTCGCGTCGACCGTCGACACCTCGGCGGCGGCGAGCCTTCAAGCCTTCTCAGCGCGCTACGGCGCCGACCCCCAGCGGTACGGCGCCCAGGGCGCGCCCCACGGCCCCCGCGACGCGGCGCGCCCGGGCCACCACGCGGTCACCAGCGGCGCCGAGGCCGAGGGCGTGGCCCAACCCGTCAAGGTCGACAACGACCTCTATGTGCGCGACTACGCGAAGTGCATCTTGTGCTTCAAGTGCGTCGAGGCGTGCGGCACCGACGCGCAGGCGACCTTCGCCATCGCCGTCGCGGGCCGAGGCTTCGAGGCGCGGATCAGCACCGAGTTTGACGTCGCGCTCCCCGAGTCGGCGTGCGTGTACTGCGGCAATTGCGTGGGCGTCTGCCCCACCGGGGCGCTGATGTTCACCCAAGAGCACAGCCTCCGCGCCGAGGGTCAGTGGCGGCCCGAGGCCCAGCACGAGACCGACACGGTGTGCCCGTACTGCGGGGTCGGGTGCGTGCTGCGGCTCCACGTTCAAGACGACACCATCGTGAAGGTGAGCTCGCCCGTCGAGTCGACGGTGACCCACGGCAATCTCTGCGTGAAGGGCCGCTTCGGCTTCGGCCATGTGGTGAAGCTACGGCGCAACAAGCGCGAGGCTGTGGGCTAGCTCGACCAGCGACTCGATGAGCCCGCGGGCCATGCTGGCGCTCAGCCGGTGGTCGTCGTTGAGGGCCACGAGCACCGCGTCGGGCTGCGTCGCCGCGAGGTTGCGCGCGTCGTCGAAGTCGATCACCGCGTCGTGAACGCCGTGCGCGATCACCGCCCGCAGCCCCCCGGGGAGCGCGCGGTGCCGCGTCAGCTTCAGCCCCGCGTGCGCGAGAAAGAGCGCCGCACTCTCGGGCCGCCACACCGGGTCGTGCACAAGGTGCAAGAGCACCGCGCCGCCGAACGACGAGCCCACCACCACGTCGGGGCGCGCCGCGAGATAGGCCGCCCGCGCCGCCGCGACCGCAGGGGCCATCGCGCGGTCGAGCGCCTCGGGCGAGACACCCCGCGCCTCGATCACGCCGTCGGTCGGAAGCGCTGGCGCCGTCACCGCGAAGCGCCGCCCCTCGCCGGCTTCGCGGAGCCGCCGCGCCTTGCCCGCGTTCGGGCCGCTCTCAAGACCGTGGAGGTACATCACCGAAAGGGCCATCGTACCGGGTCGATTCACACAGTCGGCGGCGCGCCGCAAGGCCCGTCAGAGCGGGTCGTAGGCCACCCAGAGGCCGCGTCGACGGAGCTGAAGCTCCCAGGCGTCGAGCGCCGCGCGCAGGGGGTTGACGTCGTTGGGGCGCTCTTTCACGAACCGCGCGAGGGCTTCGAGGGCGATCTCTGGGCGGTCGCATCGCCCGGCGAGCTGAAGCACTTCGCGGAGGGCGCGCTCGCGTCGGATCTTGCCCTTCACCTTGCGCAGGGCCTTCATCGCGAGCTCGGGCATGTCGTGCGCGGCGAGGGCCTCGCAGAGCGCCTGCGCGACGCCGGCGTCGGGGTAGCGCGGGGCCGTCACGAGGCTGAAGATCGGCGCGGCCCGGGCCTCGGCCTCGGCGGCGAGCCCAGCGCTCGCGAAGGCGCGCATCGCGCCGATTTTGGCCCGCGCGTTCACCGGCTCGGGGGCGTCGGCGAAGCGGGCGTCGAGCTGCCTGGCGAGCGACCCGAGGGCCTCGTGCGCCTTCGCGGCCCCGAGCACCGAGAGCGCCGCGGTGCCCTGCTCGGGGTCGATCATCGCGCGAAGATGCCCCTCGACCGCCGCGGCGTGGCCGAGCGCCGCGTCGAGCGCGAGCAGCGCCCCGAAGCGCTCGTGGGGCGAACGCGCGGCCGCAGAGACCCTCTCGTGGGCCCGCTGCTGCGCGCCCCGGTCGAGCGCCACGGCCCATCGGAGCGTCATCGGCGCGCAGGTCGGCTCCGCGAAGACGCCCTCGAGCTCTGACGCGAGAAAACCCAGCGCCCCCCGCGCGGCCGCGGCCCCGAGCACCGACTCGTAGACCCAGCCGTCGCGACGCTCTCGACGCGCGTCGTGCAGCCACGACCCGACCAGGCCCGCCTCGAAGCCGCGGTCGAGCAGCCGAAAGAGGAGCCCGTCGCGGCCGCGGAGCTCGACCCGCTCCAAGAGCGCAGCGAGCGGCGCGTGGGCCCCGGCGTCGAGGAGCCGAAGGGCGAAATCGCAGAGCGCCTCGGCGTGAAACACCGCGGTGTGATGCAGCCCGCGGGCGCACAGCGTCTCGACCGCGCGGGCGGGCTCGTCGGCTTCGAGGTAGCTCCAGGCGAGGCTCCGCACCGACTCGCCGGGGTTGTTCTCGGCGTCGCCTTGGGCGATGGCAAGCTCTCTAAATCGCTGGGCTTTTGGTGCATCTCCGAGCCGCGCGTAGCCCGTGGCGAGGTGCCCGTAGGTGGCGGCCTGGGTCTTCGCGTGGAGGCCTCCGCGGGTCGCCTCCTCGGCGGCGGTGAGGAGCCCCGCGGCGTCGTCGCGTCGCCCCACCGCGACGCAGGCGATGGCGAGCGAGCTGAGGTTGATCGCGTGGCGATAGGGCTGGGCCGCGAGCACCGAAGCGGCCAGAGGGGCGATGGCCTGGAGGGGCTCGTCTTGGAGCGCGATGCACGCGAGCCGCGCGCGGTCGTGCGCGACGAAGGTCGCCCAGCCGCCTTGGAGGGTGTCATAGTGCGCGACGAGGGCCTCTGAGACGGGGCGCCAGCGCTGCGGTTGCGCGCGAGGGGGTAGAGCCATCGCCCGAGTGTACCGCCCCGACGCCCTGCTCAGGCCCGCCGTCGGCTCTCGCCCAGCTTGACCGCCGACCCGATGAGGTGCGCGAGCCGCAAGGCCTCAGGCACCTTGCCCTCGCGGGTCAGCACCGTCAGCGCCTCCGCGATCACCGCAGGCGCCCCACCCTGCACCTGGAACACATGCCCGCCGAGGGTGTAGATCTCGCCCGCCCGGGCCATCACCGCGCTGCGACGGGCGTACCCCGGCAGCTTCGCCATCGCCGCGTGCACCGCATCGAGCGAGGGCGCTCGCCGCATCACCGCCACACACGGCCGCGCGACGGCCTCGGCCAGCCGCGGCAGGTCGACCACGTTGAAGCCCCCGAGCGCGATGCCGTCGAGCAGCACCAGGTCGAGCTGCGGCGCAAACTTCGAGGCCGTCACCGCGGCGATCAAGGCGTCGGTGGCGCCCCACCCGTCGCGCCGCGTCTCGGCCCACAGCATGCCCTCGAAGCGATGCCCGGCGCAGACCACCCCGCACACCGAGACCCGGGCCCCGCGGCGCTTCGCGAAGGGCGCGTCGTCGACGCCCAACACCCGCAGCGTGCGACCCGTCGACAACTTCTGCGCGAGCTCTTTCATGCGATGACGGAGAGAATGTTTACACTGTCAACATCGCCCTTGACGTGGGCGACCGGGGTGCCACCTTCGGCGCGTGAGCCGCGGGCCAGAGATCATCATTTTTCGCCTCGAAGCGCACCCTCACATCGCGTCGACGTGGCTCGCGACCTTGGGTTCGCCCGACGAGGCCGCGCGGTACGGCGAGGTGGTCGGGTGGGTGTATCCGAGCGGCGTGGCGGTGAGCGACGTGTTTCAGGTGTTGCCGCAGCCGCCGTCGATGGCGCTCGCGCCGGAGGTCGCCTGGGGGCTCCTCGGGGTGGCGTATCAGGCCATGGCCGAAGACCCGCGGCTCACCGCCTCGTTGGGGACGCTCTTTGAGGGCCCGCGCTGCACCCTCGGCTTTCACCCGACGGCCACGCCGGCCGCGCTGACGCGGCACTTCGCGAGCGTCTTCGAGCCCCTCGACCTCGAGCGCCTGGTCGCCTCGCGGATGGCCGAGCGCGCGGTCTTCGACGACCCTGACGCCACGGCGCGGGCTTGGCTCGGGTACCACAAGCCCAACCCGGGCCTTGAGCGGGTGTACGACTTTCTCGTCGGCGGGGCCGGGCCGGGCCGGGTCGGCAGGGTGCCCAAGAGCCTCACGGGGGCCTTGCGGGGCGAGGCGCCTTCGCGCTTCGACGAGCTCCTCGATCGGGCGCTCTGGGCCCTCGTGCATCACCCGAGCTGGATGCCCTCGGTCGAGGCCTCGTTGGCCTTGAGCGACGGCCTTGTTGACCAGCACGCGCTCTGGCGCGAGCGGCTCCTGAGGGCGGGGCTCGACGAACTCGGGGTCGAGGCCGTCTCGGCCGAGGCGCTGACGCTCTCGCGGCAGGGCGCGAACAGCCGTAAGGGCTGGCTCCTCGACCGGGCGGCCCGAGACCCCGAGGCCTTCGTCGACCGGCACTTCGGCCGAGGGTACGCGCCCGCGCTCTTTGCGCAGCTCTTCGTGGCGGCGGCGGGCGAGCTGAACCTCCCGCGGCTCGGCGGGGTGGCCGAGGCGATGCTCGGGCTGCGTCGGGCCGAGCCCTCGATCGAGAGCTTCGAGCAGGTCGCCCGGGGCCCGCGGGGCCTAGGCTTTCTTCGCGCCCACGAGGGGGCCGTACGCAAGCTCTGCGGGTACCTGAACCCCGCCCGGGTCGACGCGCTCTTCGGGTGAGGCGAGGTCGGCGGGGGTGTCCCAGTCGCCCCAGGCCTCGCGCGGGAGCCGCACCGGCGTCGCCCCGAGGTGTGCGATCAGGCCCTGCCACGCGCGCGCCCGCTCGGGCCACCGGGCCAACACCGCGGCCACCCACCACCCCGACGGAAAGGGCTCCCAGTACCCCCCCTCGCCCCGCGCCGCGCGCCCCACCTCGCCCGCCGCGGGCACCACCGCCCCGAGCGCCGCCGCGTCGACCCGCGGCTGATCGCAGGCCACGCACACCACCCGCTCGGCCCCCTGCTCGGCCGCCCACCCGAGGAGCCCCAGGAAGCCCCCGAGCGGCCCCTGCACCCTCGGGTCATCGCCCACCCGCGGGCAGGCCCCGCACACCCCCGCGTAGTCGCCCCGGTCGCCCACCAAGACCACCCGCGGCGGCGCCCCCTCGCCCGCCATCTGCGACGCCTCGGTGACCGCCCGCTCGACCAGCGTCGGCCCCTCGGGCGAGGGCAGGAGCCCTTTGGGGCGGCCCCCCATGCGGAGCGATCGCCCCCCGACAAACACCCCGATCACCAGCGGCCTCTGCATCGCAGCGGGCACCCTTAGCGCACCCCTCAGGGGCGCGCACCCGGCCGCGCAGGTTCTCGCCGCAGGCGCCTTGCCAGCGGTAGAATTTTTCACAATACTGACAGCATGTCTATTCCAATAGAGTGGCTTCGGGCGCTCTCTGGGGGCGTGTTGATCGGCACCAGCGCGGCGCTCCTTCTGGCCTTGAACGGCCGCATCGCGGGCGTCTCGGGCATCGTCGGCGAGGCCACCGCCGCCCCCGTCGCTGCGGCCTCGGCCTGGCGCTGGCTCTTTCTCTTGGGCCTCGCGCTCGGCGGAGGGCTCTCGATGCGGCTCCTCCCCGGCGCCTTTCATGCCCCGCCGATGGGGGCCCTGGGCGTCCCCGGCGTGCTCATCGCGGGAGCCCTGGTCGGTGCGGGCACCCGCCTCGGCAACGGCTGCACGAGCGGACACGGGGTCTGCGGCATCAGCCGCGGCTCGCTCCGTTCGATCGCGGCGACGCTGACCTTCATCGCCACCGGCGCGCTGACGGTGTTGGCCACCCGGGGGCTGCGATGAGCCTCGCCCAGCGACGCGGCCTCGTGGCCTTGGCGGCGGGCCTCCTCTTCGGCCTCGGGCTCGCCCTCGCGGGCATGACCGACCCGCGCAAGGTGCTCGGCTTCCTCTCCTTCGGCGCCGGGTGGGACCCCTCGCTCGCCTTTGTGATGGCGGGCGCCATCGGGGTCAACGCCGCCGTCGCCCGGGTGGCGCTCAAGCGCTCCAAACCCCGCTTTGACAGCCAGTTTCATCTGAGCCCCCTGCGCGCCGTCACGCCGCGCCTCGTGCTCGGCGCCGCCCTCTTCGGCGTCGGATGGGGCCTCGCGGGCTACTGCCCCGGGCCCGCCCTGGCCTCCCTCGCGACGGGCCACCCCGCGGTGCTCGGCTTCGTCGCCGCGATGCTCTCCGGGTGGCACCTCACCCGCGCCCTCGAAGCGTTCGCCGTCGACGCGACCCCCGCCGAGGTGGTAGCGCCCTCGGCATCGAAGCCCTGAGCCTCACCCTCCTCGCCCGGGGCCCCGGATACGTCGTCGTCGACAAGCCCCCCGGCTGCCTCGTGCACCCCTCGGCCTGGGCCGGGCCCCCCGAGCCGACCCTGACCGACGCGGTACAGGCTCAACTTGGCACATCTTGGCACCCGGTTCACCGGCTCGACCGTCAGACCTCGGGGCTCACGGTCTTTGCCGAGGGTTCTGCCGCGGCGCGCGCCTGGCAAGAGGCCCTCGCGGGCGGCGAGAAGCGCTACCTCGCCCTCGTGCGCGGGGTGTTTCGCGGCCCCGTCGACATCGACCACCCGCTGCGCGACGAAGACGGCACGACGCGTCCCGCCCGCTCGCGCGCCGAGCCCGTGATCTCTCGCAGCGACGACGCGGTGCGGGCCTCGCTCGTGCGGGTGCAGATCTTCACCGGGCGCACCCACCAGGTGCGGCGGCATCTCAAGCACCTCTCGCACCCCGTGCTCGGCGACGCCAACTACGGCAAGGGCCCGCTCAACCGGTACTACCGCGACACCTTCGGGCTCGCGCGGCTCGGGCTCCACGCCCGCACGCTGCGGGTCACGGAGCCCCTCTCGAACGATCGAAAACACTTTGTTTCGCCGGTCGAAGCGGGTCTCTCGCGGGTGCTCGACGCGCTCTTCGGTGAGGCGTGGAGGGCGCATCTCGACGCGCTCGAAGCGCTGCCCCAGACTTGAGCCGCGCGGGTCTCTTCTCGGGGCGACGATGCCGGTCATACGCACACCGCGGCGACCTCTTTCGTGGCTCTAGATACCGCGCGCAAGACCGTGTAGAGAGCGCCCCGACGTCAGTTCACCGGAGTCACCATGACGAGCCCCACGACCGCCGCGCAGCCCCTTGGTTTTGGCCGTATTTTCACCGACCACATGGTGGTCGCCGAGTACACCGCGAAGGGTGGTTGGGGGCCCCATCGGGTGGCCAAACGCGCAGACTTTCAGCTCGACCCGGCGGCCTCGGTGCTGCACTACGGTCAGGCCCTCTTCGACGGCGCCAAGGCCTTCTTGGGTCACGACGGCAAGCTGCGGGTGTTTCGCCTCGACGCGCACCTCGCGCGGATGCAGCGCGGCGCGCAGCGGCTCTGCATGCCGCCGGTCGACGCCGAGGCGCTCCGCAAGAGCATTTTGCAGCTCCTCGACACCGACCGGGCGCACGCCCCCACGGGCGAGGGTCAGTCGGTCTACATCCGCCCGATCCTCTTTGGCACCGAGGGCTTTCTTGGGGTGCGCCCGAGCGAGTCGTACACGCTGTTTGTGATCCTCTCGCCGGTGGGTAACTACTACGAGGCGGGCACAAAGCCCTTGCGCCTTTGGGTCGAGCGCGAAGACGTGCGGGCGGCCCCTGGGGGGCTCGGCGAGGCCAAGACCGGGGCCAACTACCTCGCGAGCCTCGCGGCGGCGCAGAAGGCCAAGGCCCGCGGCTACGACCAGGTGCTCTGGCTCGACGCCATCACCCGCAACAAGCTCGAAGAGGTCGGCACGATGAACCTCTTCGTTCAAATCGGCGACACGGTGATCACCCCGCCGCTTGACGGCACGATCCTCCCGGGCATCACCCGCGCCTCGTCGCTGGCGCTGCTTCGCAGTTGGGGCGTCAACGCCGAAGAGCGCGCCATCACGTTTGATGAAGTCCGCGGCGCCGTCAAAGCGGGCACCTTGCGGGGCATCTTCGGCACCGGCACCGCCGCCGTGGTGGCCCCCGTGGGCGAGCTCGGCACCGCCGAAGAGACCCTCACCATCCCCACGGGGCAAGACGTGTCGCCGCGGCTCCTCGACGCCATCACGCGCCTCCAGCGCGGCCTCAGCGACGACCCCAACGGCTGGATGACCACCGTCTGATCGACCCCGCCCCCCTCTGCCGCGACGACGCCCGGAGGGCGCTCAAGCGGTTCGCGTCAAGCTCTCAAAGCGCCTCGCTGCTCGCTCGAAAGAGACGGGCGGGGGCGCCATTGTCGCCGCCGCCCAGACCAGATTGGGGTGGTAGAGCGGGGCATCGGGCATCGCTAAAAGTCTCTGTTTTTGGCTGCCCCTAGATTCAGAGAGCAATGCGTCAAACCAAGCTGACCTCTTGAGAGATGGGGCGTTCGTCCATTCGTAAGCAACGATCTTCGCCACACCGCAGGTTTCAAGAAACAAAATCACAAACGTCGAACAATAGCATTGTTTTTGCAGCACATGGCCTTCCGAGCACAATTGGAGTGGGAATGGACCACAAATTGGCACTCTAATATCGAGCAAGCCATTTACATACAACTCAAATTGAGCCTGCACAAGATCATCGACCTTCTGACGCAGATATCTTGCGCTCTGAACCCCTTGCGCCTGGGCGCTCACCTTGGCCATGCCATCAAGATACTCGACCCTACAAAGTGACTTGTTTACGCGCACAATCACTGCCAGATGAATACTAGGTCTTCGTGCAGATTCATCTGCCTCTTGAAGTTCGATCAAAAACTCGCCTTCGTTCGTAGATGCAAGGGAGGACTTAGAGGGTGTTTACTCTTGGAAATTGGTGCCTATGGTCTTGGGTATGCCCCCCTCGTACCCGATTCGCAACGGCTACCCCACCGACCTGAGCGACGCGGAATGGTCGCTGATCGAGCCCTTCGTACCCCTCCAGCAACCGCTGTTTACAGAGACGAAGTATGACCGGCGAAACGTGATCGACGGCATTCTCTACAAGTTGCAT
>JAEUKH010000012.1 GCA_016792845.1 Myxococcales bacterium
CGAGGGCACCTTGCCACCTTCAATCAACTCCGCAACGACCGTACACTCGTGCTGCTGACCTCCGGTCAAGACGAAGTTGAGCGGCCTGCCTTTCCCTTCGGCCCGGAGGTGGATCTTGGTCGAGAAGCCCCCGCGGCTGTACCCGAGCGCTTCATCGTCTGGGCCCCTTTTTTTGCCCCCGCCGCTTGGGCGTGAGCGCGAACAACCGATCCGTCAACGAATTGAACAACCCAATCAAGGTCACCGCTGTCTGCGGCCTCTGCTTGCAAGCGTTTCAAGATCGACTGCCAAAGACCCGAATCAGACCAACGGTAGAAGCGAGAGTTCACGGTCTTCCATTTGCCATAGCGTTCGGGAAGGTCGCGCCAAGGTGCGCCCGTCCTCAACACCCAAAGGATGCCGTTGACCACACGGTGATCGTCGCCTCGCTTGCGACCCACCTTGCCAACCTGCGACGGAAGGAGCGGGGCGATCTTCGCGAAAGCCTCGTCAGAAAGATCAAATCGGCCCATCCGTCGATGCTAGCACATTTGCAGACACAGCCTAGAAGGTGTTGGCGGTGTATCGCACCCGGCTATCTGGACAAGAGATTTCGTTATGCCGCCAACCGTTCCGTGTTGAATGCCCGCATCTCGCTCGGGCTGCGATACCCGTTCTTCTCCAGCAGCCAGCTCGCGTTGTAGCGAGCGACGAACTCACCGACCGCAGCGCGTAGCTCCGCGACGTCGCGGAAGACCCGGCCGCGGATCACCTCCGCCTTGAGCGTGCGGTTGAAGCGCTCGATGCCACCGTTGGTCTCGGGCTCCGCGACGTACCCGAAGCTGCGCTCGATGCCCCAGTACCGAAGCTCGTTGCCGAAGTGCTCCGAGGTGTACTGCGTGCCGTGGTCCATCCGCAGCGACAGGCCGCGCCCCGCGTCGCGGCCTACGCCGCGACCGATCGCCTTGAGCCCCTGCTTGATCGGCTCCAGCGCCGCGAACCGGTCGCCCCGCGCCGTCACGTGCCACCCCATCACCTCCGCGTTCCAGTGCTCCACGGCGGCGAAGATCCAGACCCACCCATCCTCGACGGTCTCGACGCGCATCCTGTCGGTGCCCCACATCACGTCCGGTTGGTCCGTCGTGATCCGACCGTCGTGCGTGCGGACTTCGCCCTGCGGCGCGCGGTGTGGCGAGAGCAGCTGCGCGTCGCGCATCACCCGCAGCACCTGTCGCCGGAACACGCGGTGGCCCGCGCGCTTCAATCGCGCGTGGACCTTGCGATGACCCTCACCCTGGAAGGGCGAATGCTCCAGGTCCGCGCGCACCAACTCCAACACGCGCGAGTCGCTCACCTTCGGGCGAGGACCTCGCGGACCAACCGACACGGCTCCGCCACGCGCGCCCACCGTACCGCCGTGCTCGCTCCGCACCACGTCGGCCTCGCCCGTGCGCGCCATGCTCGCCGCCCGCGGCCCGAGCGCCGCGTCCGGCTGCGCGTGGCTGTGCGCGGACTCGCCCTCGGTGGCGCTCCGCTGCGACGCGGCGGTCGCATCGTCATGCGGGCGACGGAGCGAGGGAACGTCTCCGACGGGGGCTCCGTCGCTCAGGAACCCCTGGGCCGCAGCGTGATCGACGGACTCGTTCGGCGTTGCGTCCTGTCGGACGCGCCGCCGAGCACGCTCGACGTAGAACGACGAGCGCGGAAACCTCCACGCCGAGCAGACGCGCTCGACGCCGTAACGAAGGCCGGTGGCAGGGGAAGTCGCGGCGCTCATCGCCTCGACTTCCTCGAAGCAAAAGGGCGCTTGGCATCGCGCTCCTTTCGCAGGAGCTCGTTCTCCATGGAGAGCTCGCCGATGCGCTTGTGAGCCTTGTCCAGCTCCTGCTGCGCGGGGTCCTCGGCGTCGCGCTCCTTGAGCCCCAGCTCCATGCCTTCGAGCGCGCGATCGCGCCAGGCCTCAAGGCGGTGCAGCTCGATCCCGAGCTCGCGCGAGAGCGCGTCGAGCGACTCGCCCTTGAGGATGCGGATCACCACCTCGCGCTTGCGGCTCAGGCTCCACCGCTGCCCTGGAGCCAGCGGCCCCGTCGTCGTCCCTGCGTCCTTCTTCGTCCCGTTCGTCATCGTGCGCTCGACACCCATCTCAGCCTCCTGGACTCCGTGGTGTCCAGACCAACCGGGTGCGCATCAGAAGGTGTTGGCGGGGCCCAAAAGCCGACGGCCGCGGTGGGCGCTCGAAGCGTCCCGCGCGGCCGTGCCGGTCATCGGTTGTGGTGAGTGTCAGGCTTGGGCGGCGACCATCTGGGCGATGGGCCCTGCGCCCCGCCACACCCAGAGTGAACCCCGCTGCGGATCGTTGTCGAGGAGCACGAGTCGCAGCGTGCGGCGACCCACGTGAAGCGTCAAAACCCCAAGACCGAACTCAGCCAACTTCGGGCGCGATTGCCATGAGTGCTTCATGGGCGCATCTTCGAAGGGAGCCCTCGAAAGGTTGCGTGAGACGGTGAAATTTCACTTCCATTGCAGGCAGAATCTCGCGTTCCTGGCGCTGCTCGTCGGGGGCTCGCAGCTGCCTCCGGCGCGCCTCGCGCGGGCCGACGCGCCCACCGCCCGGCGCCCCATCGCGCCCACCCCCGAGCCGCTCCCCCAAGCGCCGCGATGCCTCGGGCGCTGGCAGGGCGAGGGGCAGAACGCTGGCCCGGTGTGGTCGATCGACATGACCGTCACCGCCGAAGAGGGCGCCACCTGCGGGGTCATCGAGTACCCGTCGCTCGGGTGCGGCGGGCTCCTCACGCGATGCCACCGCGAGGGCGATCGCGTGTACTTTACCGAGGTCTACACGCACAACCCGGGCACCTGCGCGCCGGCGGGTCGCATCGAGGCCCGCTGCGAGGGCGTCGACATGTTCTGGCGATGGCGCGGCGAAGACCGCGTCGACACCGTGCTTCACCGCGTCGAATCGCAGCCCCGGGGGCATTGACCGCGCGCCGCAGGCCCCCAAACACCGGCTACGCGAGGGGGGTAGAGAAGTCATGGCGAAGGTCTTTGTGGCAGGCGCGACGGGCCTGGTGGGGCGCGAGGTGGTGGGGCAGCTGCGCGAGGCCGGTCACCGGGTGACGGTGCTGGCCCGCGACGTCTCGCGCGCCGAACGGCTCAAGGCCCAAGGATGCGAGGTGCTCTTGGGCGACGTGCTCGCCGTGCCGAACCTTGCCGAGGCGCTCAGGGGCTGCGACGCCGTCGTGTCGTGCCTCGGGGCGTCGGTGGGCCTGCGATGGGCCGGGCGCGCGGGCTTCGACGCGGTCGACCATCGCGGCAACGCGCGGCTCTTTCAGGTCGCGCGCGAGGTCGGCGTGCCCCGCGCGGTCTACCTCGGCGTCTTCGGCGAAGGCGCCCACGCCGACACCCGGTACGTTCGCGCGCACGCGGCGGTCGACGGGCGCCTCGACGCGCTGCAGCTCTCATGCACCACGGTGCGCCCGGTGGGCCTCTTCGGGGCCTTCGACCCCTTCGTCGCGATGGCCAGGCGAGGGCTCGCGTTCATGGTCGGTGACGGTCGCGCCGAGACCAACCCCGTGCACCCCGTCGAGGTGGCCCGGGCCATGGTCGACCGCCTCGCCGCGGGGCCGCGCTTTGTCGACCTCGGCGGGCCCGAGGTCTTGTCTCGCCGGGCGCTCGTCGAGATGCCCTTCGCGCTGCTGAAGAAGCGCCCGAGGGTGGTGTCGGTGCCCGCCGGGCTCGTGGGCTTTGAGGCGCGGCTCCTCGGCCCGCTGCACCCGCGCCTCTCCGAGCTGCTGGCCTTTGTCGCCTCGGTGAGCGCCCACGACTGCGTGGCGCCGCGGGTCGGGGCCGCGCGCATCGAAGACTGGTACCGCGCGAGACTCGCGTGAGCGCGCTCAGAGCCACCACGCCCCGTCGGGCGAATCAGGGAGCGTGAGCCGCTCGCAGCCGCGTGCGGTGATCAGCACGGTGTGTTCAAACTGGGCCGAGAGCGCGCGGTCGCGGGTGCGCACCGTCCACCCGTCGGGGTCGATTTCGACCTCGGGGCCGCCGAGGTTGAGCATGGGTTCGAGGGTGATCACCATGCCCGCGCGGAGGCGCATCCCGGCGCCCGCCCGGCCGGTGTGCGCGACGTGCGGGGCGGCGTGCATCTTGCGGCCGATTCCGTGGCCCCCGAAGGCATCGACGACGGTGCACCCGTGGGCGCGGGCTACGGCCTCGATGGCCGCGCCGAGGTCGCCCATGCGGCACCCGTCACAGAGCACCGCGAGGGCCGCGTCGCGGGCGCGCTGGGCGGCGAGGGCGACGCGCTCGGCCTCGGCCGACACCGCGCCGATGCGAAAGGTCGCCGAGGTGTCACCGTGCCATCCCTTGAAGCACGACGTCACATCGACGTTGACGATGTCACCCTCGGCCAGCACCTCGCGCTCGCTCGGCACGCCGTGACACACCACCTCGTTGCGGCTCACACACACCGCCGCGGGGAAGCCGTGATACCCCAGCTGACTCGGCGTCGCGCCTTGGGCCCGGGTGTGGGCCCGCACGAAGCGATCGACCTCGGCGGTGCTGACGCCCGGTCTCAGCATCGCCTGCACGGCGGCGAGGGTGTTCGCTGCGACGCGTCCGGCGTCGCGCATCGCGCGGATCTCAGCAGGGCTGCGAATCTCAACCATCATGCCCGCGACGGTGCCCCGAGCGCCCGCGGCCGGGCCAATACCCTTTGGGTATGACTGCCCCGCGCCGCGAAACTGCGCTAGAAAGCCGACGTGAGCCTCACCCAGCTGCACTACTTCGTCGCCGTGGCCGAAGAGGGCAACGTCACCCGCGCCGCGCGGCGGCTGCATGTTTCGCAACCGCCCCTGTCGCGGCAGCTCCACGCCCTCGAAGACGAGCTCGGCGAGAGCTTGTTCTTGCGCACTCCGAGGGGCGTGACCTTGCTCCCCGCGGGCGAGCGATTGCTCGGGCACGCGCGGGCCATCCTGGCCATGGTCGACGCGGCCCCGGGGGTGGTGCGGGCCCTCAGCCCTGGGGCCGGCTGAGCTTCTCGATCAACGCCGAAAAGGCCACGCTCATGAGCCGCTCGCCGTTGGCTTCGAGGTACCGGCTGAGCCCCTGAATGATGCGCTGCTTCATCGCCGTGTCGACGCCGTTGCGCTTGAGGAGGTCGACGAGCTGCTGGTCGAGACCCAAAGACGAGGCCTGCGCGGCGAGGGGCTGCAAGAGGCCGAGGAGCGCGCCCGCCACACCCGTGACCGCGGGCATTTCAACCTGGAGCCGCGAGACCGCGCTCTCGACCAGGCTCTTCAGCACCGTGTCGGCGAGGTCTTGGCGCTCGGCTTGTTGGTAGATCTGCTCTTCGAGGGTCGAGAGCACAGACTGTTTGGCGTCGTTGACGAGGGCTGAGAGATCCATAGGTGGGGGCGATGGTAGCTCAACTCCCGACGTATCCGGCGCGGCGAACCATGCGCTCGATCTCGTCGCGGAGTGTGAACTCTTCGGCCAGGTCTTCGAGCCATTTCAGGTCGACTTTGAGCCATCGCCCGACGGCGCGCTCGAACTCCACCGCCACCCTCGGGAAGCGGTCTTCGATCGCGCGTCGCACGTCTTCTTCGAGGTAGTCGCTGCGGCGGGCGTCGCCGGGCGGGTCGTACATCACCACGATTCGTTCGAGGGCCATTGAGGGGGGTGCTCCGGGGCACGTTTTGCCACCCTCGATCGCGCGACTCAAAAAATCCGCGGCTCACATCTCCCAGATGTCGCCCCAGAGCGGCGCGCCGCCGTCGATGCAGAAGGTCGCGCCGGTGATGTAGTCGGCCGCGTCGCTGGCGAGATAGGTCACGAGGTGGGCGACCTCGTTGGGGGTGCCGAGCCTGCGCCAAGGGGTGCTCCGTTCGGCCTTTTCGAGCAGCGCGGGAGGGTACTGGTCGGTGCCCGTCGAGCGGATGGTGCCGGGCGACACGGCGTTGACGTTGATCTTGTAGGGCGACCACTCGACCGCGAGCGAGCGGGTGAGGTTCTCGACCCCGGCCCGCGCCGCGCCGGTGTGGGCCATGCCCGGGAAGCCCCGCGCCACGTTCGCGATGATGTTCACGATGCGGCCGTGACCTTGGGCGATCATCACCTTGGTGGCCACCGCGCGGGTCACGTTGAAGGTGCCGAGGAGGTTGTTGCGCACCACCGCCTCGAAGCCCTTCGGGCTAATGTTCTGAGCGGGCGAGGGAAACTGGCCCCCCGCGTTGTTCACCAGCACGTCGACGGTGCCGAAGCGCGCCACCACGGCGTCAACGAAGCGCTCGATGCTCTCGCTCTGGCGGATGTCGACGCTCTCGGCCATGGCCTGCGCGCCCCGCGCCGTGAGCGCCTCGGCGAGCGCGGTCACGGGCTCGATGCGCCGACCGCAGAGCGCGATGTGCGCCCCTAAAGAAGCGCACTCCTCGGCGATGGCGCGGCCGATGCCCGTGCCGCCGCCGGTGATCAGCACCACGCGCCCGGCCAAGAGGTCTGCACGAAACGGAGAGGCTTCAGTGTCGGGCGTTCGCATCGTCGCCGCGATTGAAGCACAGCCGCGCGCCCCGCGGCGCCCGCAATCGCGGTCAGCGCCCCGCGTCGCCCGCAATCGCGGTTAGCGCCCCGCGTCGCCCACGCCCGCGTCGCCGCAGGTCGGCAGCGGCGTGCTCGCCCCCGCGGTGGCCGAGACCGTGAGCACGCTCTCTGCGCGGCCTTGCGCGGCGAGGCCCATGCCGCCGGTGCCCGCCGCGCCGCCCTGGCCCACGGTGATGCGCACGGTGTTGTTCATCAGGTCGACGAAGGTCGCCCCGGCGGTGAGCAAGATGCCGACGCTCGGGCCCCCTGCGCCGTTGCCGCCGACGCCGCCCGCGCCGCCGCCGCCGCCCGCGCCGCCCACGTTGCCGGTGAAGCTGCCCGAGACGCCGCCAGGGCCCGCGCTGCCGCCGGGTTGGGGGTTGCCGGGTCGGCCGCCGCCCGCGCCTGCGCCGCCGTTGCCCACGGTGATGCTGCCGTCGGGCATCTCAAGCTGCGCCGCGCAGCCGAGGAGAAACACCCCGAAGGCGCCCGACCCGCCGCCGCCGCCCGCCCCGCCGTGACCGCCGCAGCCGCCGCCGCCGCCGCCGCCCGCGCCGGGCGCGCCCACTGCGCCTGCCACGCCGCCGCCGCCGCCGCCGCCCGCTCCGCCCTGGGCGCCCGGGAGCCCGTCGCCAGGCGCGAACCCGTCGACCGTGTACAGGCCGCCCATCGACGCTGCGCCGTCGCGGCCGGTGGTGCCCACGATGCCGCTCTGCCCAGGCACCGCGGCCACGGTGGTCGAACCGGGCTGTCCGTTCTCGCCGGGGGTGGGCATCCCCGCGGCCACCGCGGCTTGACCGCCTTGACCGCCGTTGGCGCTCGCGCCGGGGCACCCCTGACCAGGCGCGCCGCCTGCGCCGCCCGCGAGGTTTTGCCCCTGGCCGCCGGCCCCCGCCGCGGTGGTCTGGCTCTGCCCCTCGGCCCCCTGCGCGCCCGCGATGCCCGCCGCCACCTGAATGTTGACCCCCTGCAAGCGCACCCGGCCGGTGTTGATGCCCACCAGACCGTAGTGGCTCACCGCCCGCGGGGGGCCCATCCCCGTGGGGAGCGCCTCGGCGACGAGGTCGAGGTTGGCGAGGGTGATGGGGTTGCGGTTGTCGCGCACGATCACCGCGGCGATGACACCCCGGAGGCTGCTCCGCGCGGGGGCCGCGGCCCGCCCCCAACTCGCGCTGTACCCGCCGTACACGCTCGCCGCGCCGTCGAGGACGTACCAGGCGCGGTCGAGGCCGCCGTTCATGTTCATCACCACGGGGGCGACGTAGGTGCCGGTCTGCACCAGGATGGGCCGCCCGTTGGCCACCGAGAGCGCGTGGGCGACCGACCCGAAGGGCCGGGTCGGGTCGGTGCCCGGGTTCTGATCTGAGCCCGTGGGGGCCACATAGAGTTGGGCCGTGCCGCCCCCGACGCCGTCGATGCCGTCGCAGTTCTGATCGATGAAGTCGCCGAGCGGGTCGTTGGCCACGCACGCGTCGACGGGCACGTCGGCCGCGCCCGCCTCCCCCGCGTCGCCCGCGTCACCCGCGCCAGCCTCTGTGGAGCCCGCATCGAGCGGGCTCGTGGCGTCGAGGGGCGCGACACACCGCAACGGCGCGCTCCCGGCGACCGGAACGAGCCCCGCCTGGCAGCGCCGCTCGGTGTCGGTGCACGCCACCAGGGCCCCGCCAGCGCTGGCGGTCAAGACAAACGCAACAACCCATCGGCCCAAGCGAAGGTGACTCACGACGCCCGGCACTCTAGCACCGGGCGCCGCGCCGCCTCATGCTTTTTGCGGTCGCGCCGGTGACCGCCGCGCGGGGGGTGCCGTCGCCGCGCGCGCCCGCTCTCGACGACCGCCGCGAGGTCGCTCGGCGGGCCTTGCGTGGCCGCGACGGGGGCCTCACCGAAGGGCTGCGGGGCTCGCATCGCCGCGACGGTGGCGTCGTCGCGCGGTTGCGAGACCTGCATCGCCGCGACGGGGGTGTCGTCGCGCGGCTGCGAGACCTGCATCGCCGCGACGATGAATTCAGAATTGCCTTGCAGCGCCGGTCGATGGGCCTCGGATGGGGTCTACCGGGCGACCGGGCCGAGGAGCGCCCGCAAGAGCTCGAAGGTGACCGCCGAGACGTACGCGTCGGGGGTGAGGTCGGCGGTGGCGGCCCCCGGCACGGTGAATGCGTCTTCGCAGGCGATCATCAAGATGGCGCCTTCGCCCGCGCCGAAGCCGAGGGCGGCGACGGTGGCCCGGTCGACCGAGAGCACGTAGTCGCTCGCCACGAGGCCGTCGCGCGAGACCTGGCGGGGCCCGCAGGAGACCCACCCCGGGGTGAGGGTGAGCACCGGGCCTGCCGCGGTAGGAAGGGTCAAGAGCGGGGCGTCGGCGTCGACGAGGGCGCCCACGGCGTCGAGGAGGGGGTCGAGGCTCGCGCCCCGGGCGAGGGTGTACACATGGGCCGTGGCGGCGCTGAGGGCGAGGCGGTCAAAGGCCGCGGTGACCTGGCGATCGGTGAAGGGCGAGGGGGCCTGGCGGTAGGGGCTCGCGGCGGGGCGCGGCGCGGCCGGCGGAGCCTCGGCTTCGTAGAGCACCACGGGCTCGGCGCGCTGTGAGAGCACCAGGGCGCGGCGCCCGCCCGCTTCGTCGACGAGGAGCGCGGCCGCGAAGGGGGCCCCGAGGTCGATGAGGTCGACCCGGGCCCGGGGCTCTTCGAGGCTGAGGGCGCCGGGGGTCTGCTTGACGAAGGCCGAGGCGCCGCGGCGGCGGCTCCAGCGGGCGAGGGTGCTGCCGCCGAAGACGGCGAGGGTCATTCCGGGCAGAAGGCCCAGGGCGGGGGTGACGCCCATGGCGGCGAAGACTCCGACGAAGGCGAGCGCGCTGGCGGCGGTGAGGCCCCCCACACCGGCCGACAGCCACGGGGGGTCGCTCTCGAGGGGAAGTTCAACCGACAGGCCCGCGGCAACCGACTCGCTCATTGCGCGAGAGGCTAGCACTCTGCGGGGGCCCGCGGCGCCGCTTCTCAAGCCCCAACGCAACGACCCCTCCGGCCCACCGTACGAGGGGTGGCGCTGAAGGGGTCGTCGTCGCGCGCCGCGGGCCCGTCTGGGGCATCGAGGGCCGCCGCGCGGGGGCTCAGCCCTCGTCGCTGTCGTCGTCGTCGGGCGAGCCGTTGAGGAGCGTCATGAGCTCGCTCGAGGCCTTGAACGAGACCTTCTTGCGCGAGGGGATCTCGATGGGCGCCCCGGTCGACGGGTTGCGGCCCGTGCGCGCCTTGGTGGTCTTGAGGTGAAGGGTGCCAAGCCCCGACATCGGCACCTTCTCTTCACCCGCGGCGAGCGCCTTCGAGATCACCTCGAACACCCGGTCGAGTTCTTTGGCGCTCTGCTCTTTCGAGCCGCCGTGGGTCTTGTGGAAGAGGTCGATGAGGTCTTTCTGTCGCATTGGATCTCTCTACGCTTCAATCTGTGGGGTCTACAAACTTCGCAACGCGCGGTCGGGCTTGTGCTTCGGGGGTCGCGCGACAGACCGTGGGGTCTGTGCGAGGCGACCGGGCGACGCGGCCCTTCAGCGCTTGCGAACGACGATCACATGTTCGCGCTTTGGTACCTCGCGAAAGGCCGCGGCGCTGTCTGGATCGAACACCTTTCGAGGCTGCGAGGCCCGGGCCACCTCTGTGAGCCCGGCCGACCGCGCGGCCGACGCAACCATGACCTCGGCGGCGAGGCGCTGCCCGTTGGCGGCGCCATCGGCGATGACCAACGCGGCCACGCCACCGGGCTTCAGCACGCGACCCAGGGCCGCGGCGAAGCCATCGAGCTCGCGCTGAAACCGCTTTGTGCCCTCAGCGGGCTCGGCGAACCAGCGCGACGCGCCCATCTCTTTCGCCATCATGGGCCCCGCGTCAAGGCCCAACCACGCATAGCGCCGTGCGTGGTGGTCGACGTAGTCGTAGGTGTTGGCGTAGGGCGGCGAGGTGACCACGGCGTCGACGCTGGCGTCGGGCACCGTGGCGAGGGCGCCGGCGTCGTCGAGGGCGAGGTCGGCGCGGGTGCGGGCGCTGCGTACGGGGCCGAGGGCGCGGGCGAAGGCGGCCATGCCGCGGCTCAGCTCTTCGGCCTTGAAGGCGAAGAGGCGCAGCGCGAGGCCGGGCCCGACCTCTTTCTCGACGCGGCGCGGGTCGGTCTCGCTCGCTTGAAACGACACCTTCACCAGCACCGACGAGATGAGCATGGTGAGGGCGTCGCGCACGACTCCCGGGGGCACCCGCCCGACGTGCCGCAAGAGCGTCACGAGCTCGGCCTGGGTGTGCCGTCGGTACCACCGGGCTTCGCCTGCAGGCACGGCGTCGAGAGGGGCGCTGCGGGCCTCGTCGCGGGCGATGCCGGCGATGCGCCGGGCTTGGGCCACGATGGCCTTGCGCTCGGCGTCGCTCGTGTGGGCGGTCTTCACCCGCGCGAGGGCGACCGCGAGGGGCGAGAGGTCGCGCCCGACGGCCCGGTGCCCTGCGGCCATGGCCTCGACGAGCACCGTGCCGCTGCCGCAGAAGGGGTCGAAGACGGTGCTGCCGGGCGCGGGTGCGACGACGCCGAGGAGCCGCCGGGTGATCTCTGGGTGGAGCCGCGCGGGGTAGGCGTGGAAGGGGTGCGTGAGCGTCGCGTCGCGGTGCGAGGCCTCGACCGAGAAGGCCGACGCGAGGGCCTCGGCCAAGGCCGGGTCGCCGGTGACCTGGGTGTCGCCCCCGAGCTGGACCAGCGCGCGCTTGCCGCCCCGCGGCGCGGTGAGCGGCCGGTGTGACGTGGTCTTGCGGCGTGCGGGGGGCTGGGTCGGCATCGCGAGCGACGCGGCGTGTATCTCGATTGGCCGCCCCGCGCCAGTGGAGGAATTGCCCAGCATCCCTTGCACAGCGAAGTCGGCGCCGCGCAGAGCTCTGCGTTGCGGCAAACTCGCGGGAGCGGGCGCTGGGTTTCTACGCTTCGAAGCCTATGGCGATGAAGGTGTTGGAGCTTCCGACCAATCGATGGTCGCTCAAGGGCGACCCGCGCTGCGAGCCTGAGGCGGGCGGTGACGAGGCCGAGGTGCTGGTGGCGCCGCGGGTTCATCAGCTCGCGCGGCTGGGGATCGTCAAGCGGGTGATGATGCAAGAGCCCGAAGATGACACCGAGCGCGCCGAGCGGTTGCGTCCGGGGCCTGTGCGCGCGGTGGTGCGCGAAGAGGTCTCGCTGCGGCGCCGGGGCTGAGCGCGGCCTCGCTCAGTCGAGGTTGATGGGGATCCACAAGACGCGGATCTGTCGGTGGGTGCCCGCGCGGCGGTACCCGGCGAGGCCGAAGAGCACGTTCCACGAGAGGTCTTCGGGGCGGGGGCGGGCGTACGAGAAGATGGGCAAGAGGTGCCACTCGTACGAGCGGACGCCCTGGCGTACGGCGCTCATCCACAAGAAGTTGCCCGCGAGCATGGTGACCGAGTTCGGGTCGCTGAAGCGCCAGAAGAGCGGGGTCACCATCATGGCCCGCGAGTGGGTCTCTTCGTTCTGGAAATCGAAGTACAAGGGCGCGATGACGGTGTGCCGCCGCGGCCCCGTTTGCCCGGTAAACACCAACGGATAGAGGTTGAAATACCAGTCGGCGTTCTCGCGGTGATAGTGCGCCGTGGGCAGCACCCACCAGGTGTTCGTCGAGAAGGTCGCGCGGTGATAAAACAGCGGGAAGACTGCCTCGGTGTGCGCGCCGGTGAGGGGCTCTTGCGAGCGAAAGAAGAAGGGCGCCACGCTGTCGAAGCGGTAATCGAGGCTGCGGTACTGCTGATAAAACGGCGTGACCACCAGGCGCTCGTCGCGGCGGAGGCGGTACCCGAAGAGCGGCGTCACGAGGGTGCTGCCGTAGTCGCCGCGGTCGTAGTGAAAGAGCGGCAACACCGTGGTGTTGCTCTCGGTGCGGTTGTGCCGATGGAAGAACAGCGGCGCGAGGTTGATCGAGAAGCTGTCGGGGCTGTTGCGCACCCAGAAGGGGCCCACCACCGTGAGGCTCGCGTGGTCTTCGTGCCGGTGGCGGTAGTAGGTCAGCGCCGGCGGGATGAAGAGGTACCGCCGACGGAGGTTGTTGCCCGTAAACCACAGCGGCGCGAGGCCCCAATCGGTGTCGTTGCGCTCGCGGTTGTAATAGAAGGGCCCCGCGATGGTGAGGGCGTGCTCGGGGCGCCAGGTGTGATAGGTCAGCAGCGGCGGGATGATGAGGTGCTCGCGCGAGAGGCTCCCGTCGCGGGCCCAGGTCTCGCCGTAGAAGAACAGCGGCGCGAGGCCCACCGCGGTGCTGCGGGCCTCACCCTCGGCGTGCCAGTGGTGATAATAAAACGGCGGGATGACCCGGGTGAGATACTCGCCGCCGGCGTCGCGCTGACCGCGCCAGTGCCAATAAAACGGGAAGGCGACGTCGGTGCGCTGACCCTGCGCGCGGTGCCGGTAATAGAACGGCACGAGGGTCGTGGTCGACTGAAGGCGTTGCTCTTGAAAGAACAACGGGAAGACCACCCGGGTCGTGCGCGTCGGCGTGCGCTCTTGCAGAAACACCGGCGGCACGAGGATGCGATCGACCTGCTCGTCGGCGATGGGGGCGGCCTCACCCGGGGTGGCCCCGAGCTCGCGCCGGGCCTCGTCGGTGAGGGTGGGCCCGGGGATGCTCAGCCGCGGGCGGCGACCCGCCTCGGCCTGTTGTGCGGGGTCGGTGGCCTGGGCGCCAGGGCTCGGCGTATTGGCCGCCGCGGCAGGGCGCGGGTCACCCGTCGGAGGCGGGGTTTGAGCCGCGACGGAGGTCGCCAGGAGCGTGGCCGAGAGGCCAAAGAGAAGCGATGAAGAGACAGAGCGCACGGCGGGTCAGATCTTTTCTCAGCGAGAGGCGGGGAGCACCCGCGCGATGGCCTCGGCCCGGGTGAGGGTCACTTGTTTGGCCTCGGGCGCCACGTCGTCGGCCATGGTCTTGAGCGAGACCGTGCCCGCGGCGACCTCGTTGCCGCCGAGGACGAACACGTAGTCAACCTTGAGGTCGTTGGCGCGGCGCATCTGGCTCTTCATCGAGCCGAAGCGCGTGTCGACGTGCGTCTCGACCCCGGCCCCGCGGAGGTCGCGGGCGAGGGCCAGGGCCGCCCCCAACACGGCCTGCTCGTCGGCCCGCGCGGCGGCCACCACGGCGACCCGGGTCGCGCGCGGCACCGACGCCTCGGGGGCCGCCAGGAGGAGCCGCTCGATGCCCATGGCGAAGCCCACCGCGGGCACGGGCTGCGCGGCCCCGAGGTCGGCGAAGAGGTCGTCGTAGCGGCCGCCGCCGCCGAGGGCGTCTTGGGCCCCGAGGGCGCCCGAGACGTCGACGATCTCGAAGACCGTGCGGGTGTAATAATCGAGCCCGCGCACGAGGCTCGGGTCGACGGTGTAGGGCACCCCGAGGGCGTCGAGCATGGCGCAGACGGCCGCGAAATGGGCCTGGTCTTCGGCGCTGAGCGAGTCGGTGAGCGAGGGGGCCCCGGCCTTGGCGGCGATGTCGCGCGGGTCTTTGCTGTCGAGGATGCGCAGCGGGTTACGCTGGAGGCGGCTCTGGCTCTCGGGCGAGAGGGCGTCGAGCTGCGGGGTGAAGTGCGCGATGAGGGCGTCGCGGTACACCTTGCGGCTCGCGCGGGTGCCGAGCGAGTTGACCCTGACCCGGAAGGCGTTGACCCCGAGGGCCGAGAGAAAGCCCGCGGCGAGGGCGATCATCTCGGCGTCGGCGGCGGGCGAGGCGTCGCCGTAGAGCTCGGCCCCGACCTGGTGAAACTGACGGTAGCGCCCTTTGGCGGGGCGCTCGGCGCGAAACATCGGCCCCGCGTAGGCCCAACGCACCACAGGCTCGCGGGCCAGGGCGTTGTGCTCAAGGGCCGCCCGCACCGCCGAGGCCGTACCTTCGGGACGCAGCGACAGGTGGCGCCCGCCGCGGTCTTCGAAGGTGTACATCTCTTTTTCGACGATGTCGGTGGTGTCGCCCACGCCCCGCGAGAACAGGTCGGTGTACTCGCAGAGCGGCGGGCGGACCTCGCTGAAGCCGTAGCGCGACGCGTGGGAGAAGAAGGTCTGTTCGAGGTGCCGCCAGCGCTCGACGTGGAGCCAGCTCTCAGCCCCCGCCGGCGCCGAGACGCGCGGAAGGAGATCGTTCATCCCAGGGACGGCTTGCAGGGTCGCCATGATCGGGCGCGGACCCTAGACGCTCACGCGCCGAAGGGTCAAGCCGCTCGGCGGCCGTTTGCGCGTAACACGCCGAACTCGAGCGGGGCCGCTGCCGGTCGGTGATGATCACGTTGAAGTTGATCGCGACGGTGTAGGCGCCGCCCGTGCTGTTGTAGCTGTCGACGGTGACGAGCCTGAGCCCCTGGCCCGACACCGTGATGCTGTTCACCACCGAGGCGCGCGGGTTCATGGTGCACTGGCCGTAGTCGTCGTTACACTGCTGGAAGCCCACCGCGCGGGTGTAGAGCACCGTGTCGTAGTTGGTGCCGCTCTCGCAGGTCGAGGCGTTGAAGCTCGTGCGGCCCGTCGACGGGCAGCCGCGCATCCAGTAGGTGATCTCGTTGCCCGAGGCGCCCCCGCAGGTGCCCGAGAGGCTGCCCGTGCCGGTGAGGCTCCCGGTCTGGCGCTGGCTGCCGTAATCGAGGTAGCGCACGGTGCCGTTGCCCACGGGGTAGTGCTCGAAGACGACGTTGGCGGCGCCGAGACCGCCGTTGTGCCCGCCGAGCACGAGGTAGTAGGTGCCCGGCGCCAGCACCGCGGTGACCATCGAGCGGAGGCGCTCGTTGGGCTCATTGGTGCAGTTGGTGCTCGTGAGGTCGTCGTTGCAATAGACCACCCCGCTCGGGGCGCCGCTGTTGCTCATCGACGCCGAGCAGCTCGACGCGAAGTGCAGCACGGTGTCGAAGGCCGCGTTGCCCGCGGTGCTGGCGAAGACGATCTCGCGCTGCGTGAGGGTGAACACGTAGAACAGATCGCGCCCCGAGAACGAGTCGCACGAGGCCGCGAGGTTCGGCCCGGGCGCGGCGTAGGTGTTGACCCCGCGAAGGGTGAGCTGCGGCCCTTGGGCGAGGTTGATCGCCGTGGCGTTGGCGCAGAGGTCGTTGACCGGGCGGCAGGTCGAGGCCTGGCAGGTGTGCGCGTAGCCGGTCTCGCGGGTCTGGGGGTCGCAGGTGCTGCCGCAGGCGCCGCAGTTGGCGCTGTCGCTCGTGAGGTTCACCTCGCAGCCGTCGCCGACGCTACCGTTGCAGTTGGCGAAGCCCGCGGTGCAGGCGCCGATGCCGCAGGTGTAGCCGTTGAAGATCACCGAGCGGGTGCAGGTCGGGGTGGCGACGTTGGGGCGGGCGCAGCTGTTGCCGCAGGCGCCGCAGTTGTTCGGGTCGTCGATGCGCACCTCGCAGCCGTTGCGGCGCAGGTCGCCGTCGCAGTTGAGGTAGCCCGCCGCGCAGGTGCCCACGCAGGCCCCGGCGCTGCACGCGCTGCCCACCACGTTGGTGCCCGCGCACGCCGCGTTGCACGCCCCGCAGTGCACGGCCGAGGTGTTGAGGTCGACCTCGCATCCGTTGGCGGGGTTGCCGTCGCAGTCGCCGAAGCCCGCGTTGCATCGGAGCACCGCGCAGGCGCCGCCGGCGCAGGTGGCGGTCGCGTTGGCGAGGTTGCAGACGTTGCCGCAGCGCCCGCACGAGGTGACGGTGCTCGTGAGGTTGGTCTCGCATCCGTTGGCGGGGTTGCCGTCGCAGTTGCCGAAGCCGGCGTTGCAGCTCGCGATGCCGCAGGCGCCGCCGAGGCACGCGGCGACGGCGTTGGCCGGGGCGCAGAGCGCGTTGCAGGCGCCGCAGTGGGCGACGGTGTTGGTGAGGTTGGTCTCGCAGCCGTTGGCGTTGTTGCCGTCGCAGCTCGCGAAGCCGGGGTTGCAGCTCCCGATGGTGCAGGCGCTGCGGGCGCAGGCGGCGGTGCCGTTGCTGACCGCGGGGCAGGTCGTGCCGCAGGCGCCGCAGTGCGCGGGGTCGCTCGCGGTGTTGACGCAGCTGCCGCTGCAGAACGTGAGCGGGGTCTGACAGATGTTCGAGCAGGTGCCGTTCGAGCAGACCTGCCCGGAGCCGCAGGCCCGACCGCAGGCGCCGCAGTGCGCGGTGGTGGTGTTGAGGTTGGTCTCGCATCCGTTGGCGGCGTTGTTGTCGCAGTTGCCGAAGCCCGCGTTGCAGCTCGCGACCGAGCACGCGCCGTTGGTGCAGCCCGCGGTGGCGTTGGCGAGGGCGCAGACGCGGCCGCACATGCCGCACGCCGACGGGGTGGTGTTGGTGTTGGTCTCGCATCCGTTGGCGGTGTTGTTGTCGCAGTTGGCGAAGCCCGTCGCGCAGGCCCCGATGGCGCACTGACCGCTCATGCACGCCGGGGTGGCGTTGGCGAGGCTGCACGCGCGGCCGCAGGCCCCGCAGGCCGAGACGGTGCTCGACAGGTTGGTCTCGCACCCGTTGGCGGCGTTGTTGTCGCAGTTGCCGAAGCCCGCGTTGCAGGCCGCGATGGCGCACTGGCTGCTCGCGCAGGCTGCGGTGGCGTTGCTGAGGGCGCAGGCGCGGCCGCAGGCCCCGCACGAGGTCGCGGTGCTGGTGAGGTTGGTCTCGCATCCGTTGGCGACGTTGTTGTCGCAGTTGCCGAAGCCCGCGTTGCAGCCGAGGGTGCAGGCGCCGCTCGCGCAGGCCGCGGTGCCGTTCGCCGAGGGGCACGCGTTGGCGCAGCGGCCGCAGTGGAGGGGGCTGGTGGCGAGGTTGGTCTCGCATCCGTTGGCGGGGTCGCCGTCGCAGTCGCCGAAGCCCGCGTTGCAGGCCGCGACGGTGCATCGCCCGCTCGCGCAGGCCGCGGTGGCGTTGGCGAGGCTGCACGCGCGGCCGCAGGCCCCGCAGGCCGAGACGGTGCTCGTGAGGTTGGTCTCGCATCCGTTGGCGGCGTTGCCGTCGCAGTTGCCGAAGCCTGCGTTGCAGCTCGCGACGGCGCACTGGCTGGCGCTGCACACCGGCGTGGCGTTGGCGAGGCTGCACGCGCGGCCGCACGCGCCGCACGAACTCGCGGTGGTGGCGAGGCTGGTCTCGCATCCGTTGGCGGGGTTGCCGTCGCAGTCACCGAAGCCCGCGTTGCAGGCGAAGCTGCACGCGCCGCTGGCGCATCGCGCGCTGGCGTTGGCGGGGGCCTGGCAGACGCGGCCGCAGCCGCCGCAGTGTGAGACGTTGCTCTGGAGGTCGGCGCAGACGCCGTCGCAGTTGGTGGTCGACCCGGTGCAGTTCGAGACGCAGCTCCCGCTTGAGCAGACGAGGCCGCGGTTGCAGAGGTTGCCGCACTGGCCGCAGTTCGACGCGTTGGCGTTGGTGTTGACCTCGCACCCGTCGGCGGGGTCGTTGTTGCAGTCTGCGAAGCCCGGGGCGCAGCTGAAGCCGCAGCGCCCCTCGACGCAGGTGGGCGCGGCGTTGGCGGGGGCCGAGCACGCGCGGCCGCACATGCCGCAGGCGGTGGCGGTGATGCCGAGGTTGGTCTCGCATCCGTTGTCGCGGTTGCCGTCACAATCGCCGAAGCTGGTCTGACAGGTGATGGCGCACTGGCCGGTCATGCACGCGGGCTGGCCGTTCGAGCCGGCCTGGCACGAGACGCCGCAGGCCCCGCAGTTCGACGCGTCACGGGGCAGCTCGGCCTCGCAGCCGTTGGCCGCGTTTTGATCGCAGTCGGCGTAGCGTTGGGTGTCGCTGCAACGGGCCACGCAGCGCCCTTCGACGCAGCTCGCCTCGGCGTTGGGCCCCGAGGGGCACCGCTGATCGCACTGACCGCAGTGATTCGGGTCGCGCCGCAGGTCGACGCACGAGGCGCCGCAGGCCGTGGGGGTCTCGCCGCCGCACGACGACGCGCACCGCGCGCTGGCGCCCTCGCGCACGCACAGGGCCGCGCTGCCGGTGCACTGCACGTTGCACGCGCCGCAGGTCTCGGGCCGCGAGAGGTCGGCCTCGCAGCCGTTCTCGGGGTTGCCGTCGCAGTCTGCGAAGCCCTGGGCGCAGGCGTACTGACAGCGCCCCGCGGCGCAGCTCGCGGTGGCGTTGGGGCCGGGTCGGCACACGTTGCCGCAGGCGCCGCAGTGGTTGAGGCTCGTGGCGAGCTCGGCCTCGCAGCCGTTGCGTCGGTCGCCGTCGCAGTTGCTGAACCCCGAAGGGCAGATCAGCTCGCAGGTGCCGCTCTGACAGGTCAGGTACGGGTTGATGACGTTGCAGTCATAGCTGGTACGACACTCGCTTTGGCACCGGCCGTCGCGGGTGCACGTCGTGCTCGCCGGGCAATCGCTCGCATACTGGCACGTCGGCTCTTCAGTGCCCGGAACGCAGATCCGCACCGCGCCCCCCGGCGCCGCGACGCAGTTCATCCCGCTCGGGCAGGGGTTCGCGTCGGAGCACGAGGCGCGGCAAAACTCGCTGATGCACACCAGCGGCGCCTCACACTCGGTGTCAAAGCTACACTGCCCGCGCGGCACCTCGCGCGACGTGCAGCCCGACGCCGCCACCAGGGCCGCCAACGCGCCGAAGCCAAACAAGCGAAAGACAAGCGATTTCATCATAGACGCACCGTCGGTCGACGCCGCGGCGCGAGTGGCCCAGGGTGCCCTCGCTCCTCCGCGCGCGATCGTCGGTACATCATGCCACGACACGGCGTGGGTCAACCCGGTGCCGCCCATGAAACGACCCTTCACCTTGTGCGCGCGCCAGTGTTGGTTTCACCCCGGGCTGTGGTAGAGAGCGGTCGATGGCGTCGAGGCTCGCAAAAGGCTTGGTGGCGTTGGCCCTCTCTGGGGTGCTCGGTTCGTGCGCAGACTATGGCGACACGGTCTGTGACGAGCCGTCGGGGGGCTGTTTTCGCACAAACAACTCGCAGGCCCTGACCCTGCGGGTGGTGCGGGCCCGCAACCCGCCGCTGCCCGAGGGGAGCCCGGTGAACGTGCGCTCGGTGATCGTCACCGCGTACGACAGCTACGACGAAGACATGTCGGGCTCGGTGGGCGCGCTCTACGCGCAAGAGTACTCGCCGGTGGGCGACGCGACCGACCCGTGGGCCCCGTGCCCCATCACCGCCGACCGCCGGTACCGGGTGTGTGCGATTTCGTTGTTCTCTCCGACCCTCGCGCCGACGAGCTTCATCCCCCGGGCGGGCGACATCGTCGACCTCGTGGGCGGGGCCTACGACGAGTTCGACTGCTCGGGCGTCTGCGGGAGCCCGCCGCAGCCTTTCGCCAACGGCCGCTTCATCCCCCAGGTGAGCCGCGGCACGGCCCGCCAGGCCGGGGTCGCCACGGCGCCGACGCCCCTCGCGGTGACCCTCGACGACATCGTGAACCACAACGCCGAGCTCATGGGCATCCTCGTGACGGTCGAGAACGTCACCCTCATGGGGGCGCCCGACCGACGCGGCGAGATCGCTCTCACGGCGGGGCGCGACGGGCTGAAGCTCACGCAAGAATTCACCCCCATCGCCGACGCGGCGGCGGGCACGCGCTTCTCGCGCATCACGGGCGTGGTGACCTTCTTCTACGGGCCCAAGCTCGTGCCGCGCTCGACCGCCGACCTCGTCCGCTGAAAATCATCGCGGCGCTACCGCGCGGGGTGAGAGGGCACTAGGCTGCGCGCCCTATGATGTTGCGTGCGCTGGTAGGCAATACCGTTCGTGCTGTGCTCTGGCCGCTGCTCGCGCTGCGGCGGCATCTCGTGGTGCCCGGCGGCGCGTGGGTGAGCCTCACCCTCGAAGGCCCGGTGAGCGAGATCGAGCGGCCGTTGCCGCGCATTCCGAATGTGCGCGAGCTGTTGCTGCGGGGGCGGCCGAAGCAGAAGACCACCGTGGCGGGGCTGCGCCGTCTCGGGCGGGGCCTCTGCGACGACGATCGCGTCGCGGGGGTGCTCCTGCGCATCGACGCGCTCGAGTGCGGGTGGGCCGTGGCGGTCTCGCTCCGCGAATGGATCGCCTCGCTCCGCGCGGGGGGCAAGCGCGTGGTGGCCTGGCTCCCTGACGGCGCCTCACCGCGCGAGTATTTCGTCGCCCTCGCGGCCGAGAAGATCGTGGCCGGGCCCGCGAGCAGCCTCAGCCCGCTCGGGTTCGCCTCGGGCATCACCTTCGTGCGCGGGCTCCTGGCCCGCGGCGGCATCGACGCCGAGGTCTTCGCGCGCCGCGAGTTCAAGTCTGCGGCCGAGTCGCTGACCCGAGACTCGTACAGCGAGGCCAACCGCATGCAGACCGAAGCCCTCCTCGATACGCTCTACGACACCATGCTGAGGGCCATGGTGTCGGGGCGGGGCCTCGACGAGACCAAGGTTCGCGCCCTGCTCGAAGGCGGGCCCTTCGGGGCCGACGACGCGAAGGCCGAAGGCCTCGTCGACGCCGTGGCCTACGAAGACGAGCTGCCCACGGCGCTCGGTCACGAGAAGCTGAAGCTCGTACCCGCGGCGCGCTTCCTCGTGAGCGCGATGGCTACAGATTTTCGCGCCATCGAGCCCTCACGCCGGGTGGCCGTGGTCGAGGTGCGCGGGCTCATCGTCTCGAAGGCGAACGGCGGCCTCGGCGAGATGGCCGACGCGCGGAGCATCATCGCGGCCCTGCGCCTCGCGCGCCGCGACCCGACGGTGGGCGCGGTGGTCTTGCACATCGACTCGTCGGGGGGCAGCGCGCTGGCGAGCGACCAGATCGCCCGCGAGGTCGAGCGCCTCGCCGAGAAGAAGAAGGTCGTCGCGTACTTCTCGAACGTCGCGGCCTCGGGCGGGTACTACATCGCGGCCCTGGCCCATGAGATCGTGGCGCAGCCGACCACCGTCACGGGCTCCATCGGGGTGATCGCGATCCGCTTCCAGGCGGTGCGCGCGCTCGAGAAGCTCGACCTGCGCCGTGAGGTCATCCGTCGGGGTGAGCGGGCCGATCTCAACTCGCCCTACCGCGCCCTCA
Source organism: Myxococcales bacterium (assembly GCA_016792845.1). Classification (GTDB taxonomy): domain Bacteria; phylum Myxococcota_A; class Polyangia; order Polyangiales; genus JAEUKH01. The sequence continues at coordinate 21,511 of JAEUKH010000012.1, forward strand.
ACGCGGGCGACCGCGAGGCCATCGACCGCGAGATCGACGCTTTCTACACCCGCTTCGTCGCCATCGTGGCCCGCGGGCGCCAGAAGAGCGTCGAGGTCATCGAGCCCCTCGCCCGGGGGCGCGTGTACGCCGGGCGCGACGCCCTCGCGGCGGGCCTCGTTGATCAGCTGGGGGGCTTCGACCTCGCCGTGACCCGCGCGAAAGACCTCGCCGGGGGGCGCTTCGCCGAAGCGCCGGTGGTGCTCATGGCCCTCGGAGAGACGCCTCCGGCGGCCGAGGTGAAGGCCGCGGTGCCCGAGGCCGTGTGGCGGGTGGTCGAAGGCCTCGGCATCGAGCGCGCCGAGCTCGACTGGCTAAGCCTCTCGCTCAGCGCGCCCACCGAGCACCTCTTCGCGCTCTGCGAGGCGCCGCGACCCTGAGGCTCAGCGCCAGCGGCCGGGCTGCATCTCCCAACGACCGCCGCGGCGCACCCAGCGGGGCTCGACCCAGCGGGCGCGGGGGCGGGGCGGAGCCTCCCAGCGGCCGGGCGTCCAGACGTGCTGGCTGCCGTTCCAGCTCCAGAAGCCGGGGATCCAGTTTTGGCCCGCGACGGGGGGGCGGCCGTGACGCTCGACCCGGCCGCGGGGCGGCGCCGTGGTCGTGTACACCGTGGTGGTCTGGCCCGGCTGCGCCATCGGGGCGGGCATCGCAGGCGGCATCATCGGCTGAGCCACCACCACCGGCGGCGGCGGGGCGGGGCGGGCGTACCGCTGGGCGCTCGCCGTGAGCGGGAGCATCATCAATCCGAGCGTCAGCGAGACCGAACGACTGAGAGTGTTCATGCTCGGCGCGCCCTTGCCGATTCGGTGCCAGCTCGGGCCCGAGACACGAAGGCTCGCAAAACGAGGCCCGCGGGTGGGGCCCTGCGGCGCGCGCCGCGCGGCCTGCGGCGTCAGCCCTGACAACACCTGTCGGCATCTCTGACAGCGCGGCGCCCCGAGCGCAGCCGCGCTTATGAATTCACGCAAACCCTGCCGTCGAGGCGCAAGGGCTGCTGTGTCATCATGTGCCGAGTTGTGCGGTTTGAAGCCCGAAGGGGCTCAGAGCGAGACGTGGAGCTGGTGGCCCGTGCGGCGCACGATGTCGATCTTGAAGACGTCGCCGCGGTCCATCTCGGCGGGCTCTTTCTGCGAGGCCAGGGCCTCGACGACCTCGGGCGAGTTGGCCGTCAGCACCGTCACGGGCCCCGCCACGGCCATCGGAAAGTCGTGCCAGGTGCCCTTGTGGATCATGATTCCGTGGCCCGGTTCGAGGAGGAAGCACACCACGTCGCCGAGGGCCGGGCGCGCGCCGTCTTCGCCTTCGAGGTGCTGGGTGGGCTTGCCGAGCACCATCGCGAAGGGCTGATCGCCGAGGCCCACGAAGAGCTGCGTCATGTGGAGGTGGCGTTCGAGCCAGATGAGGTCGCCCGAGCGCTTATGGATCCGCGCCGTACGGATCACCGCGTTGCCGCGGCACTCGAAGGGCAGGTTGTGCCCCTCTTCGACGGCGCCCTTGTAGAACGGGATGGTGAGCCCCGCGTTCGGCACATCGGTGCCCACGAAGAGGCCGTACTCACGGGTGTTCTCGGCGGTGGCCTTCACCACCGGCACTTCAACGATCGTCGTCATCGTAGCTTCGCTCCTACGGGGCGCCCGCTCGGGCGCTGGTAGACCCGCGCGCTGTGTGAGGCGCGCAAACGCTCACGGTCACAGCGCAACCTTCGGCCCGTGTAGCACGGTCGAGGGGTGCTCGGCATCGGCGCGCTCATGCATTGTTTGCGCGACGCGTCTGGCGTCGTTCGAGGTCTTCGACCAGGGCCACCAGGGTCTCGTTGACGGGGGTGCTCACCCCGTGGCGCGCGCCCCGCGAGACCACCGCGGCGTTGAGCCAGGGCAGCTCCGTCGCGCGGCCGTGACGGAGGTCTTGGAGCGTGGCGTTGAGGTTCGAGCGTGTGCGCTCGAGCGAGGCGAAGACGGCGTCGCGGTCGTCGCGCGAGAGCGCCTCACCTTCGGCGCTTGCGACGGCGATGGCTTCGTCGAGCAGGCGCTCGGCGAGGCGTCGCAGCGGGGGCGAGTCGAGCACGGCGCCGTTGGGGGCGTCGGCGATGGCGCAGAGGGCGTTGACGGCGAGGTTCCACAGCGATTTCTTCCACTCGGCGAGGGCGGTTTGGGGGCCGAGGTCGTCGACGGCGACGCCGCTGGCCCTGAGCGCATCGGCGAGGGTCGCTTTCGCGGCGTTGAGGGCCTCGTGCCCCGCGAGGTCGACCCGGTGCACCCCGGCCACCCGGAGCGTGGTGTCGTCTTCGCGCCGCGCGCCGAGCCAGAAGAGCGCGCGCCCAATTTGCGTCGGCGGCACCCCGCGGGCCTGGGCCTGGGCCGCGAGCCCGAGGCCGTTTTGCCCTAGAAAGACAGCGGTCTCGGGCGAGAGCCTGGGCACGATGCGCGCGAGCACGGCGTCGACCTCGGCGCACTTGGTGGCCACGATCACGGTGCTGTCTCCGAGCCGCGCGGGCAGCGATTCGAGCTCGGTCACGTCGAGCGAGCGGGTCGCGAGGGTGGCACCCGTGCGGTCGATGACCCGCAAGGGCGTGCGGGCGAGGGCCTCGCGCCGGGCCCCCCGGGCCACCAGGGTCGTGGGCGCCGTGGGGCTCAGGGTGGCCGCGCTCCAGAGCCCGATGGCGCCGGCGCCGATGACAAAATGCCTTCTCATGCTTGAGCCCTCACGCTGGCTGATTGCGCCGTCGGCCCCCGCGGCGCGGTCTCGATGCGGGGCGCCCCGGGGCGGTGGGTCGGTGTCTCCGCGCACCCTGGCGTGCTGTCCGCACCCCGCGCGGGCCCAGAATCGTTTATGAACCGCACCGCCATGACTTCTCTGCTTCGCTTGCGCCGCGGTTCGGTGCGCCTCGTGGGCGCCCTCGCCGCGCTCGGCATTGTCGCGACCGGCTGCGGCTCGTCAAGCATCACCGGGGCTGACAGCGGCTCCCTCGCGGACGATGTTTCGCGCGATCGGCCCGACGCCGCGCCGCGTGACGCCGACGCGATCGATGCCACCGACGGGGGCGTCGACGCAGGCCCGCGCTTCGACCTCGGCAGCGACACGGGCTTCGGCGTCGACGTGCCCCGGCTCGCAGACGTCGACCCGCTGTGCGCCCTCGGGGCGTACGAGTCGTGCGTGGCGATGGCGCCGGGGCCGTGCCCGAATCTGGCCGACGGGGTCGAGCGAACGGTCGACCTTCGCGGGCGGAGCCACGAGCTGACCCTGAGCTGCGCGGGCCGCATGACCAGCATCGGGCCCGACGTGGTGCTGCCGCTGACGGTGCGCGAGACGAGCGACGTGACCATCACGGCGGTGGCGGGTACGGGCGACACCGCGGTGATCGCGCTCTACCCCGCGGGGCGGTGCGGTGAACCCACCGCCGAGAGAGAGTGCAACAACGCGAGCTCGGCCATCGGAGGCATCGCGACCTTTCGGGCGCCGAGCGTTCCGCCCGGAGAGTATGTCGTCGCGGTGGTCGGCGCCGTGGGCACGCCCACGCGGGTGTTCGCGAATTTGCGCCCCGCGCGGCCGCGGCAAGACGGCGACCTCTGCCCGGGCATCGAGGTGCCCACCAACGGCACCGCCGTGCCGCTCGACGCGAGCCGCTTCACCCAATCGGTCGACTACGGCACCACCTGCGGCGCCTACGGCAACGAAGGCCTCGGGTGGACCGACGCCGTCTTTCGCTTCACCACCACCGAGACCCGCGACGTCACCCTCACCGTCGAGGGCTCCGAAGAGACCGACCTCTCGATCGACGTCTCGGGCGTCTGCGGCGCCCGCAGCCAGACCATCCTCGGCTGCACCTCGGGCCGCCCCGCGACGCGCACCCTGCGCAACCTCGCGCCGGGCACCTGGTACGCCGTGGTCGATTACCGCACCGGCGTCCAGTCGTCGCAGCGGCTCGCGATGCGCGTCACCACCGCCGCCCCGACGCCGCCCAGCCCCGTCGCCGTGTGCCCGGGCCTCAGCGTCCGCGAGAACGTCGCGGGGGTGGCCAACATCGGCGACCTCCTCGGGGCCGCGCCGCTCACCTGCCTGCGGCGCCCGCGCGTGGGGGCGTATTTCAACTTCACCACCGCCGCCGAGCCCGCCGACTACCTCGTCAACGTCGCGGCCTCGCAGCAGGGCAGCGACGCGGCCTTCGAGCTCCGCAGCGACTGCGCCGACACCACCGCCACCGTGGGCGAGTGCACCGGCCCCGCCGACCGCACCGCGCGCTCGGTGTGGCGCCGCTTTCGAGGGCTCAACCCCAGCACGGCCTACACCGTGGTGGCCGCCTCGACGGCCCTCAACGGCACCCTCAACACGCGGGTCCAGCGGCTCCCCGAGGCCGCCCCGCAGACCCTCGGCGCGGCGGGCCTGCGCTGCGACAGCGCCGTCGACATCGGCCCCGCGGGCGGCATCTACGAAGGCACCACCGAGGGCGCCACGGCCCTCGCCGAACCCGCGTGCACCCGCGGCGCCATGGGCTCGGCGTGCGCACCCTCGAAGGGCGCGATGTACCGCCTCGTGCTCACCGAGTCGCGCCGCGTGGTGGCCACCCTCACGGGCCTCACCCACGACGCCCTCGTCGAGATTCGCCAAGGTGCGAGCTGCCCAGGGCAGACCCTCCAGGGGGCCTGCAACGACGACTGGCTGAGCACCGCGAGCCAGGTCGACACCGTGCTCTCGGCGGGCACCTACTGGGTCTACGCTTCGGGCTGCGGCGCCGACGCCACCGGGCGCTACACCCTCGACGTGGCCGTGCTCCCGCCTTGAGGCTGGGCCACCCCGGCACCTCCAGAAAACGCTGCGGCGGTGAGGCAAACGCGCTGAATGGCGGTTCATTCAGGGGGCGCCCTGGGCTAGAGTCCGGGGCGTCGCCATGAGCACTGTGCATCACTACAAGTCGAACCTCCGCGATCTCTATTTCAACCTCTTCGAGGTGCTCGAAGTGGGCGAGAAGACCCTCGGCCGCGGGCGCTTCGACGCGATGGACGAGGCCTCGGCGCGGGAGCTCCTCCGGGCCCTTGAGAAGGTGTGCGCGAACGAGATCGCGTCGAGCTTCGCGGCGGCCGACCTCGACCCGCCGTACCTCGACGCCGAGGGGGTGGTGCGGGTGCCTGACGCGCTCAAGCGCTCGATCGAGGCGCACCACGAGGGGGGCTGGCATCTGCTCGAAGTGCCGCAGCATCTTGGGGGCGCGGGGGCGCCGCCGTCGGTGGTGTGGGCGGCCTTCGAGATGGTGGTCGGGGCGAACCCCGCCGCGGCGTTCTACCTCTTCGGGAGTTTCATCGCGCGGGTCATCGACCGCCTCGGCACTCCCTCGCAGCGGGCGCGGTTTTTACCGCAGATGCTCGACCAGCGATGGGCCGCGGCGATGGTGCTCACCGAGCCCGACGCGGGCAGCGACGTGGGCGCGGCGCGGGCCTCGGCGCGGCACATCGAGGGCGACGAGTGGGCCATCACGGGCGAGAAGCGCTTCATCACCAACGGCGATTTTGAGATCGCGGGCAATGTGGTCCACCTGGTGTTGGCGCGGCCCGAGGGCGCGGCCGGGGGCACCAAGGGGCTCTCGATGTTCATCGTGCCGAAGTACTGGGTCGAGCGCGACGGCTCGCTCGGCGCGCGCAACGGCTGGCAGGTGACCAAGGTCGAGAAGAAGATGGGCCTCAAGGCCTCGGTCACCTGTGAGGTCAGCTACGGCGGCGATGCGCCCTGCCGGGGCCTCCTGGTGGGCGAGGTGCACGACGGCATTCGGCAGATGTTTCATGTGATCGAGCACGCCCGCATGGCCGTGGGCATGAAGTCGATCTCGACGGTGTCGACCGCGTACCTGAACGCGCTCCAGTACGCGAAGGAGCGCGTGCAAGGCCCGGCCCTCGCGCGGGCCAACGACAAGAGCTCGCCGCGGGTCCGCATCATCGCCCACGCCGACGTGCGGCGGATGTTGATGAACCTCAAGTGCCACGCCGAGGGCATGCGCGCGTTGGGGCTCTACATCGCGTCGCTCCAAGACGCGATCGAGCTCGCCGGGGGCCACGGCAAGGCGCCCGAGCTCGACCGGCTGAACGACCTCTTGCTGCCCCTCGTGAAGGGCTACTGCTCAGACCGCGGCTGGGATCTCCTCTCGCAAGCCTTGCAGGTCTACGGCGGCGCGGGCTACTGCCAAGACTACCCGCTCGAACAGTACATCCGCGATCAGAAGATCGACACGCTCTACGAGGGCACCACCCACATCCAGGCGCTCGATCTCTTCTTCCGCAAGGTGGGGCGCGACGGCGGGGCGACGCTGAACGCGCTCCTCGGGCAGGTCAACGAGACCCTCGAATCGGCGGCCGGCGGCGAGGCCCTCGCGCACGAGCGGGCGCTCCTCGCGAAGGCCGTGGGCAACCTCCAGGCGATCTTCATGACCATGCTCGGCAAGCTCGAAGAGTCGGTCGAACATGTCGGGCTTCAGGGCAATCGGATCTTGCACGCCCTGGCCGAGGTGGTGCTCGGGTGGTTGCTCATCCGGCACGCCGCGGTGGCCCTCGCGAAGCGCGACGGCGCGGGCGAGGCCGATCGTAACTTCTACGACGGCAAGGTCGCGTCGGCGCGTTGGTATTGCCGCGAGGTGCTGCCCAATCTGGCCCACCTGCGCAAGCTCATCGAGGCGAGCGAGCTGAGCCTGGTCAGCCTCGACGAGGCCCTCTTTTGAGCCGCAGAGCGGCGGGGGTCGAGGGCGGCCGCTGCGCCGCAATGAAGCCCGCGCGGTCGACGCGCGCGCGAACACCCTCGCGAGGCGTGTAGCATGGGGCCGATGCAGCCAGGCGCCCGCGTGCTCGCGCAGTATGTCGTCGACGCCCCGCTCGGGGCCGGCGGCATGGGGCGGGTCTACCGCGGGCGCCGCCTCGACGACGGGGCGCCGGTGGCCATCAAGTGCATGGGCGAGCTCGGCGGCCCCGCCCTGCGCGCGCGCTTCGCCCGCGAGGCGCTGCTGCTCGCGCGGGTGCGGCACCCGTCGGTGGTGTCGGTGCTCGACGCGGGCTTCCTCGACGACGACCAGCCCTGCATCGTGATGGAGCTCCTCGAAGGCGAGACCCTCGAAGCGCGCCTCGCCGATCGGGTGACCTTGCCCTGGCGCGAGGCCGTCGAGGTGCTCTTGGGGGTGCTCTCGGGGCTCGCCGCGATGCACGGCGCGGGCGTCTTGCACCACGACCTCAAGCCCTCGAACGTGCTGCTCCAGAACGGGCGCCTCGACGCCCCGAAGCTCATCGATTTTGGCATCGCCGCGCTGACCTCCGAAGGGGGCGCCCGGCCGCGTCACGGCGGCGTGTTGGTCGGCACCCCCGAGTACCTCTCGCCCGAGCAGCTCCGGGGCGCCGCGGTGAGCGAGCGCACTGACCTCTACGCCGCGGGCTTGATGCTGTACGAGCTCCTCACGGGCGCGCTCCCGCTGGTGGGCGAGGGGCTGTCGCTTGTGTCGCAGCGGGTGTCGACCCCGTGCCCGGCGCCGGTGGTGCCCGCGCAGATGCCGACGCCGCCCCCGGCCTTGCGCGCGGCGCTGATGTCTGCCCTGGCCATTGACCCGATGCAACGCCCTGAGAGCGCTCATCATTTTGCCGCTCAGCTCGACGCCGCGCGGCACGCCGCCGAGGTCGACGCGGTGGTCACCTTCCGGCGACAGCTCGCCCGCGGGACGCCCATCACCGAGCCCGAGGTGATCGCGGGCCGGGGCCTCCAGGTGCGCGCCCTGGTGGCCGCGCGGGTGTCGCTCACGGCCGAGATTCGCGCCGCGCTCACGGCGTGTTGCGAAGGCTTCGGCGCGGGCTTCGCCCTCGGAGACGGGCTGTGGGTGGCGCTCCAGCGCGACGCCGTCGACGCGATCTCGGCGCAGGTCGCCGCCGAGCGGCTCATCAACGTGCTCTCGGCTCAGTTGGGCGCGACGCTCGTGGCGTGGCGCATGGTCGAGCCGAGCTTCACGCTGAGCCCCGCGATGCTCTCGGGCGAGGCGCCCTTGCACCCGTCGCTCAAGGCGCTGGTCGCCGCGCTCGGGTGGGCGCCGTCAGCGGCGTGCGGCTGAGCGGCGTGCGCGCTCAGGGCGCGGGGGGCAGCGTGGCGTTGATCCACGCGAGGGTGTCGTCGGCGCCGGGCGGCGGCCCCGCGGCGTCGGCGGCGCGCCCCGTCGCGTGCAGGCTCGCGCAGGTGGGCGGCGTCGCACCGCGCAGCGCGCCTTCGCCGAGCAAGGCGCCCGACCGCGCGGCGATGGCCCGCACCTGGCTGACCTGTTGGGTGCGCACGACGCGGGCGGCCCCGGGCGCTTCGCAGGTCTCGATCACCTGAGGCGCGCCGTCGTCGAAGCAGAGCACCACGTTGACGTCGCGCGCCCGGCCGCTCGTCGCCGCCGAGGGGAGCCGCCCCAGCGTCGCGCGCCAACGGCCGTCGTGACGCTCGACCCCGGCGAAGACGTAGCGCTCTCCGCGGAGCCAGGTGCGCCCTACGGCGACCCCGCCGCGGCCCTCGCAGACCGCGGCGAAGGCCTCCATCTTGGCCGACGGGCCGCCCGCGATCTGGTACGCGATCGGCAGCATCGCCAGGCCCGCGACGAGGGCCAAGGCGCGCCCCCAGCGCGTCGACCGCGAGGGCTCAACAGCGGGTTCATCGGTGTGCGACATCGGGGTGCAGCGTACGCCACCGCGGCGCCGAGGTTTTGCACGAAGTTGGGCCTCGCGGCGCGCGGGCTCTACACGCCGCGGCCGTTACGGTAGGCTCGCGGCCCGACCCAAGCGGCGCGTCGGCCGAGGCCGCGTCGCACGAGGGGGAGCATGCGAAACCCGATCCGACTGTTGACCATTCCGTTCAGTCACTACTGCGAGAAGGCGCGATGGGCGCTCGATCGCGCGGGCGTTCGGTACGTCGAAGAGGGTCACCTGCCGCTCTTTCACACCCTCCCGGTGAAGCGGGCCGGGGGGCGCCGCACGGTGCCTGTGCTGGTGACGCCGCATCGCGTGCTCGACGACAGCACCGACATTCTTCGATGGTGTGACCTCTCGCTCGCGCCGTCTGAGCGGCTCTTCCCGCAGGGGCTCGACGCCGAGGTGCACGCGCTCGAGACGCGCTTCGACGAGTCGCTCGGGCCCGCGACCCGGCGCTGGGGGTACGGGCTCCTTCTGCCGCAGCGCGCGCTCCTCTTGCGCGCCCTCGACCAGAACGTGCCGCGGTACGAATCGTTCGTCGCGAGGCGCTCGTATCCGCTCCTCAGGGCCGCGCTCACCCGCGGGCTGAACCTCCGCCCCGAGGCCATCGCGCGCTCGGCCGCCCGCACCCGCGCCCTCTTCGACGAGGTGGCGGCCCGCCTCTCCGACGGCCGCGGGTACCTCGTCGGCGCGCAGCTCACCGCCGCCGACGTGGCCTTCGCGAGCCTCGCCGCGCCGGTGCTCATGCCGCCCGCGTACACCCGGTATCTGGTGCCCTTCGACGCGCTCCCAGACGACTTCGCCGAGATCGTTCACGCGCTGCGGGCGCACCCCGCGGGGGCCTTCGCGATGCGCCTCTACGACACCCACCGAAGCCCGGCGAGACCGTGATGTTTGCGCCCGAGGTCACGGTCACCCTGGTCGACACGGTCACCCTGCTGCGCGACGGCGAGGAGGCCTTCCCGGCGATGCTGGCGGCGCTCGACGCGGCCGAGCACGAGGTGCTCATCGAGATGTATTGGTTCGACGATTCGCCCGTGGCGCGGCGCATGGTCGACATCATGGCCCGCAAGGCCAGGGCCGGCGTGAAGGTCAGGGTCAGCTACGACGCCATCGGCTCGATCTCGGGCGACCGGGCCATGTACGCGCCGCTCCTCGATGCGGGCGGCGAGGTGCGCGAGTACAACCCCATCGCGCCCTGGCGGCGGCGCTTCGCCCTCACCCGGGTCTCGCAGCGCGACCACCGAAAGATCATCGTCGTCGACGGGCGCGTAGGCTTCTGCGGCGGGCTCAACATCGGCCTCCCGTGGATGCCCGCGTCGGAAGGCGGCGGCGGGTGGCGCGACGACGTCGCCCGCATCGAGGGCCCCGCCGTCGAGGGCCTGCGGCGGCTCTTCTTCGAGACCTGGGCCGTGCTCGGGGGCGCCCTCCCGGCCAACATCGAGCGCCCGATGGCCCGCGAGATCCGCCGTGACATTCCGCTGGTGATGGGCCGGGTGACCGCCGCGACGAGCGTCCTCGGGCACGACGCTTGGGGGGCTCAGCGGGCCATCCGTCGCGCGTATCTCTCACGGCTCCGTCGCGCCACCCGGCGCATCTACCTCGCCAACTCGTACTTCTTGCCCGACCCGACGGTGCGCCGCGCCCTCGAACAAGCGGCCCGCCGCAAGGTCGAGGTGCGCGTGGTGGTGCCCAAGGTCAGCGACGTCGCCGCGGTGCTCTGGGCCGGCCAGAGCCTCTACCGCCGGCTGCTCATGGCGGGGGTCCACATTCATGAGTACACCCGCGGCATCTTGCACGCCAAATCGGGCCTCATCGACGACTGGGCCACCGTCGGGAGCTACAACCTCGACTACATCTCGCTCAGGCAAAACCTCGAAGCCAACCTCGTGAGCACCGACCCGGCGTTCGTGCACGCGATGGAGGCGTCGTTTCAGCGAGATTTCAGCACCGCGACCGAAGAGGTGCTCTTGGCCCGCTGGGTCGAGCGGAGCTTCGTCGAGCGACTCAGGTCGCGCTTCTTCTACCAGCTCCGCAAGTTTCTCTGAGCGTCGCGTCGGCGGCGGGGCCGCAGGGGTGACGAAAGAATCTGTGACAAATGCTCGGCCCTCGGCGATGGTCAGAGCGTATCTAAAGGGCTCACAGAGCCTGAGCGTGGGGGCGCGAAGCCGCGAACTCCCGCCGAGAAGGGATCGTACTCTCCATGAAGCGAAAGCGGTATCTGGTAGGCAGCCTCGCCCTCGGGAGTCTGCTCGCGATGGGATGTGTCAGCGGCACGCTGTCGAACGCCCGGTTTCAGGCTGCGCACAACACCTTGGTCGCGGTCGGGGGGGTGGGGCCCTCGCTCGGCCCGGTCGCGCAGGCCTCGCTTGAGCACGGCGCGCGGGCGCAGTTCGCGGTCAACCTTGAGGCCCGCTGCTACGTGTTCGCGGTCTACGGCGACCGGGGCGTCGAAGACCTCGACCTCTCGCTGGTGAACGCGAGCGGCCAGCCCGTGGCGAGCGACACCAGCCGCGGCCCCCAGTCGACCCTCTGGCACTGCGTGAGCACCGCGGGCGCCTACACCCTCGCGGTGCACATGGCCGGCGGCGAGGGCGGCTTCGTGCTGTCGCGGTGGGCCTTGGGCAACAACGACGCCGCGGGCGCCTCCGCGCGCGCGCCGGGCACCTGCGAAAACCCCTTGCCCCTTCGGCTCAATGAGACCGTCACGGGCAGCACCGCGAGCGGCCGGAGCGAGCACACGGGCACCTGCCTCGGCGGGGGCGAAGAAGACGAAGAGGGCGGGGGCCGGAGCGGCGCGCCCGAGCGGGTGTACGCGCTCACCCTCGACCGTCGGCAGCTCGTCACCGTCGCGGTGACCCAAAGCGGCAACTACGACGGCGCGGTGTTTGTGCGCAGCGGCGCGTGCGAAGACCGCGGCGCCGAGGTGCCCGCGATGTGCAACGACGACGACGGCGACACCCAGCACTCGCGGGTGGTGGGCGCCCTCGACCCGGGCACCTACTACATCTTCGTCGACGGGTTCGGCCGCAGCCGCGGCAACTACTCGATGACCGTGACGGCCCGCGACGTGCCCTCGATGGCCGAGGTCTGCGGGAGCGCCGCGCCGCTCACGCCGAACATGCCCGTGACGGGCCAGCTCAGCGCCCAAGACATCAACCTGTTTCAGTCGACCTGCGGGGCAGGGGGCCGCGGCCCCGATCGCGTGTATCGCCTCGAAGTGCCGCAAGAGTCGCGCGTTCAGATCCACCAAGAGAGCGACTACGACGGGGTGCTCTATGTGCGCTCGGCCTGCGCCGAGCAGCAGCGCGAGGTGGCCTGCAACGACGACGCGGGCGACATCCAGCACTCGCGCATCAACACGGTGCTCGCGGCGGGCACGTACTACGTCTACACCGACGCGTATCAGTCGAACGCGAGCGGCAATTACACCCTCCAGGCCGACCTCGCGCCGGTCGCCGGCGGGAGCCTCCCGGGCGACACCTGCGCCGACGCCGTGCCGCTCACCTTGGGCGAGTCGGTCGAGGGCAACACCCTCGCGGCCCACGACGACCTGCGCCCGAGCTGCGCGGCCGCGACCGACGGCTACGACGTGGTCTACCGCTTCAACCTCGCCACCCGCTCGCGGGTGAAGCTCTGGCTCGACGAGACCGACCTCACCGAAGCCTCAACCATCGCGTTGGCCCGCGATTGTGGGCAAATCGCGGCGGGCACTTGCCGCGCCGGGGCCGTGGGCGAGGCGCGCGCGGTCGACCAGATCCTTGAGCCGGGGGCGTATTTCGTCGTGGTCGACAGCGCCACGCCGCGGCGCTTCGGGCGCTTCAGGCTCAACTCGCGGGTCGACGACGCCGCCGCGGTCGAGCGCCTCTGCCGCGCGGCGCCCTTGCTCGTGCCGGGCCGCACCGTGAGCGGCACCACCAGCGGGCCCGATCGCTTCCAGGCGAGCTGCGCCGGGGGCGCGCGGAGCGCTGAGAACCTCTACCGGCTCGTGGTGCGCAGCCGCAGCACCGTGCGCCTCTCGGTCACCAGCACCACCGAGGGCTACGATCCGGCGCTCTACCTCCGCGCGAACTGCACCGACGCCACCTCGGAGCGGGCCTGCAACGACGACGCCGGCGACGTGCACCACTCGCAGATCGAGACCAACCTCGACCCGGGCACGTACACCGTCTTCGTCGACGGGTTCAGCGCCAACAACGCCGGGGCGTACACCCTCGATGTGCAGCTGATGCCCGCCTCGGGGGCCCCCAACCGCCCCATCACGCCGACGCCCCCGCGCCCGCCCGTTCGGCGCTGAGTCTCGCGGTACGGGCCTCGGGGCCCGCGAAGCGCCGCCCTGTGTAGCCAACGCTGCGCGGGGCGGTCTCGCGTTGGGGGCGTCGCGAAGGGCTGCGCCGCGGCGCGTTTTGGAGTATGACGCCGCACCCCTCGAAGACCCAGACGCTTCGCCCCGACGCGGCGAAGAGGAGCCCACGTCACCATGTTGGATGAGATTCTCGCCGAGCTGAAGACCTCGACCGCAAAGGCCCACGAGGCCCTCAAGCGCGAGCTGTCGAGGCTCCGCACGGGCCGCGCCAACCCGTCGATGCTCGACGGCGTCCGCGTTGATTATTACGGCACCCCGACGCCCATCGCGTCGATGGCCACCATCTCGGTGCCCGAGCCGCGCCTGCTTCAGATCAAGGTGTGGGAGCGCGGGCAATCGAAGGCCGTCGACAAGGCCATTCGCGAGGCCGACCTGGGCCTGAACCCGCAGGTCGACGGCGACATCTTGCGCATCCCGCTCCCGCCGTTGACCGAAGAGCGTCGCCGCGAGATCGCCAAGGGTGCCCGCAAGCACGGCGAAGAGAGCAAGATCGCGATTCGGCACAACCGCAAAGACGCCAAAGACATGATCGACCAGCTCGTGGCCGACGGCGATTGCAGCGAAGACGAAGGCGACGCCGCGTGGAAGCGCGCCGAAGAGCTCGTCTCGGCCGCGGTGAAGACCGTCGACGAGATCGTGGCGCAGAAAGAAAAAGACATCATGACGGTGTGAGCGCGCCCGGGGTACCCTCGGCGCAGCATCATGACCCTCGTGCGGCCCCTTTGGGGCGTAGCGGCGCTCGTCGCAACACTCTCCTGGGCCCCTTCAGTGTCGGCCCAAAGCCCCGCCGCCGCGGCGCCTCGCTACGATCATCTTCGGCGCCCCTTGGTGCTCGCACCGCGCGCGGTGACGCTCCAGTACGGCCTCGGCTTCGCGGCAAGCACCGTGGGCACCGAAGATGCGGGCGCGGGCGTCGGGTTCAACGCCTCGGTCGGGCTGTTTCGCAATTTCGAGCTTGAGGTCGGCAGCGCCTTCCGGGCGAGCGCGCTCGTGCCCGATCGCTTCGTGCGCGTGGGGCGCGAAGAGATCTACCAGGTCGGCACCTCGATCGTCTCGAACCCGTACTTCGTCGCGCGGTACGCCTTCTTGCGCCGGCGCGGGGTGCAGGTCGGGGGCGAGCTCCGCACGCTCATCCCGGTGGCCGCGCAGACCGTCGTGAGCTGGGGCGCGGGCCTGCCGATTCACGCGCAGTTCGGGGCCTTCCGCGTCGAGTCGGGGCTCTTCTATCAGGCCATGCAGAGCGACACCGCGCCGGTGCGCGACGTGCTGAACGTGCCGCTTCGCCTCTGGGTCGGCGCGGGCGACCGCTGGATGTTCGGCCTCCTCGTCGATTTCGCGCGCGCGAACGTCTTTCACGCGCTGACCTCGGTCACCCGGGTCTCGCTGGCTCTCGCGGTTCGGTATCAACTCAGGGCTGAGTTCGCGGTGTTGGGGCAGCTGGTGGCCCCCGCGGTGGAGCCCTTCGGCTTTGACAGCCGCGGGGTCGCGGTGGCCTTCGAGTCACGCTTCCCCTGAGCGGGAGGGCCGAGGCGCTCAGGCGAGGGTGACGACGCGGGTGTTGATGCGGGCGCGGTCGGCGACGCCGAGCCCGAGCCGCTCGCCCTCTTCGAGGTAACGCACCGGGAGCCCGCGGGCCTGGAGCGTGCCCATGCCGTGCGAGGTGCGGAGCTGGTCGACGATGTCGCTGCCGACGCGGTCGAGGGCTACGGGGTCGGTGCTGGCGAGCACGCACTCGAGCGCGACGCGGTGCTCGGGGTTGTCGCGAGGGCCGCCGTGGTAGACGGCCTTGAAGCCGTCCATGATGTGGAGCCGCGAGCGGGTGCGGATCGCGTCGTGGTGAAAGAGCTCTGCGATCTGGGGCGAACAGAGGTGGCGATGGAAGGCCTCGGGGTTCTTGATCGACCCGTGGGTCATGTTCTTCATCGCGCCGGTGAAGCCCGACAGCGAGTGGTCTTTGATGAGCGGCACGCCGATCACCGCGGTGGCCTCAAGGAGCGGCGTCGCGTACCAGGTGCGGCCCGACGCGACGCGGGTCTCGGGCGAGAGCCGGGTGCCGTTGTGGCACTGCACCCTCACGCCGGTCGGCAAGGCGCGGGCGCTGACCCGCGTGGCCGCGAGGAAGCTGTCCCACTGGTCGTAGACGGTGATGTTGGCGGCGGGCACCCCGGCGGCGATCACCCCGGCCACGATGGCTTCGACGACCTCTTTGTTCGAAGCCATGTTGCGCAGCCCGAGACCGTTCACCTTCACCGCGACGCGGTCGCTCGGGTGCACAAACTGCCGCCACGCCTGCGCGAGGTCGTTACGGCCTGCGAGCTCCATCACCACCTTGTTGACCATCTCGGTGGCCGCTTCAGGCCGCGGAAAGAGGTTACCCGGTCGCAGCGAACCGGCCTTGTTGACCCGCACCACGCGCCCCGGCGTGGTCATCGGCCGAAAGCCCGTCGGCGGCGTCGCCGCGAAGTTGAAACCGCCCGCCGCGGGCTGCTGCTGCTGGGCCATCGCCTCGGTGGCCGCGAGGGTCGCCGCAGCGCCCGCAGCAACCCCGAGAAAGTCACGACGATCAATGTCATTGGCCATTGGGTTCGCTCCATCCGTGCGCGCTGCGACTGGCGCCCGCGCGTCGGCAGAGACGTAGCACGCCCCGCGGCCCCGCAACACTCCGCGACAGCGTTAGCGTACGACCCGAAGCACGCCCCGGGCGAGGAGCTCGCGCACCATCCGCAGCACCTCGGCCTCGACCGCGGTCGCTTGGGTCTCGAGCAGCGCCGCGTAGGCCGCGATGGCGTGCCCGAGGCTCGGCGACTCGTCAAGGCACTGCACCAACGCCAAGGCCGACTCTGAGAGCGACTGTTCGCCCTGCCAGCTCCCCGGAAAGCTCACGCTCACCTGGCTCTGCGCGTTGCGATCGGCCGCGCCGCGCCGCTCGACGAACTGCGCCCCGGGGGCCACCGAGAGCTTGTGCCCGACCAGCGCGGTCGGAGGCAGCGACGCGTGCCCGAGGCCCGCTTCGAGCACCGCCAGGGCCTCGACCGAGAAGCGCGCCACGCTCGGCAAGGGCAACACGATGGTGCTCTGATCGGGGCGCGGCACCTTCGGGAGGCTCAGCGTCAAGAGCGTCTGCGACGACTCGCGCGCCCCGAGGCCCGTCATGTGCGCGAGGTACCGGTGCGCCGTCTCGGCGTAGCGCGCGCCGAAGGTCGGGTCTTCGACGTTGGCGTACGCCATCGCCGCCTGGTCGATCGAGTGGCCGCGCGCGATGAGGAGCAAGAGGTCGACCGGGGCGTCGCCCAAGGCCGCGCGAATGCGCCCGTGGGGAGGCTCCTTGGGCCGCATCAGAAGGTCGATCCGGAAGTGCGCCCGCCCCCCCGCGACGAGCCGCGCGGGCGTCTGCGCGATCATCCTCAAAGCGAGCTCGTCACCCCAGCGACCGCCGTGCAAGAACGTGGTCTCGGCGCCCTCTTCGGGGTTCATCACGAAGGGCGGCTGGGCCACGATGAGGTCGAAGCGCGCGTCGCCCACCGACGCGTAAATGTCGCTCACGAGGAAGCGCGCCGTGAGGCCGTTGAGCCGCGCGTTGATCTCGGCCATCGCGACGGCCCGCGGGTTGATGTCGAGGCCCACCGCGTCGGCGCCCCGCGACGCCGCCAAGAGCGCCAGCGTGCCCGAACCGCAGCCCAGATCGAGCACCCGGCCGGCGCCCTCCATGGGCACGAGGCCCGAGAGCGCGTGGGTCGTCGCCCCGGGGCCCATCGCCACCTCGGGGTCGCCCGTGAGCACGTCGCCGAGGAGCCACAGACCGAAGTACGGAGACAGCCGCAGCGGGGCCACAAAGCCCCCCTCGGCGGCCACGATCAGGCCGCGCAGCGCCGCCAGCGCGAAGGTGTCACCGAAGGCCTCGCGCGCCTCGGGCTCGGTCAGCACGTCGTCGTAGAGAAACAGGCGGGTGAGCGCCGCGCCCGCGCTCTTCTCTTGCCGGAGCCTCCACTGAACAATCGGGAGCCGCACCGCATCGAGCTGATTGGGCAAGATCGCCTCTGCGGCGCCGAGCCGCTCGAAGACGAAGCCCACGCGCTTGAAGTGTTCTCGCAGCGCCTCGCCTTCGGCAGAGGTCAGCGCTGAGAGTGCCCCGAGACTGTGTACCCCTCGCATCACGCCCCGGAGGGTGCGCGACCATGGCCGACGGGGTCAACCATCACCCGCATCGGGCCAGTCCCAGACCGTGCGGGCGCCGCCGTGGGCCGCGGCGTGGTCGGCAAAATCAGAGAAATATCGCTGTGTTACCAAGGTTCCGAGGTCGCCTACGACGAAGAGGTGGCGGCGCGCGCGGGTGAAGGCGACGTTCATGCGCCGCAGGTCGTTGAGAAAGCCGAGGGTGCCGGTGTCATTCGAGCGCACGCAGCTCACCAAGATGGCGTCTTTCTCACGCCCCTGAAACGCGTCGACGGTGTCGATCTCGACCTCGTCTGAGAGGCCCCCGCGCCTCGCCTCGTCGCGGAGCCGCGCCACCTGCGCCGCGTAAGGCGTCACCATCGCCAGCTCGCCGGGCGCGAGGCCCGCCCCCACCAGCCTGAGCGCCTGACCCACCACCCACCGCGCCTCGTCGGGGTTCTCAAGGCTCTCAGAGTCGCCGGGGCTCTCTTCGTTCGCGCCGCGGCCGCTCGTGTCGAGAAACAGCACCGGCGGAGCATCGAGCACCGCCTCCGCCGAGACACGGTCTGAGAGGTCGCGCGCGGCCACCGAGGGGTGCGCCCTGAGCGCGCCGTGGTAGGTCGCGTGCGAGGCAAACTCCATGATCGCCGCGTGCATGCGATGCTGCTCTCTCAAGAGGGTGCTGTGGCCCTCGCCGAAGCGCGCGATGAGCCGCTCGAAGAGGCTCCGCCCGAGCCCCGCCTGCGCCGCCCGGGGGCTGATCACCGTGGGCCCGAGCTGCAAGTGATCGCCCCCCAGCACCACCTTGGGCGCCCGCAAGAACGCCACCAGCGCGAGGGGCTCGATGGCCTGCGTGGCCTCGTCGAGCACGGCCACGTCGAAGTCGAGGCTCCGAAGGTCGTGCCCGGCGGCGACCGAGCAGGTGGCCGCGATCACCCGCGCGCGATCGAGCACCACGGCGGTGGCGCGGCGCTCCATCGCGCGGGCCTCGTTGAGCATCGCGCGGCCCTCTTCACGCGCCGAGCGGGCGTTGCTCATGCGGTGGGCGCTCCTGCCTTGGGCGCGCTGCTTTCGCGCGTAGCCCATGAGCCCGAAGCCCTCGGCGAAGAGCGATTGCGCCACGCTGTACTCGGCCTGCCGTTCGACCCGCGCGTCGAGGGTGAGGGGGTGCAGCGCGACGCTCACCCGCGCAGGGTGACCCACCCGAACAGGGTCAAGGCCCGCGTGGTCGAGGCGCTCGGTGAGGTGATCGACCGCCGCGTTGCTCGGCGCGAGGCAGAGCACCTTGCGCCCGCGCGCCACCTCGGCCGCGACGAAGGCCACGAGGGCGGTCGTCTTGCCGGTGCCGGGAGGCCCGTGCACGATGTACAATTCCTCTGCCGCGAGGGCGCGCGTGAGGGCCTCGCGCTGCTCGGGGTTGAGCCCCTCGGCGGGCACGACCTCGGGGGGCCGCGCGACCCACGGCTCGACCTCGCCGGTGAGCAGCGCGCGTCGGCGGTTGGCGCCGGCGTCACGGGCGCTCGCCAGCGCGTCGAGCACGCCGCGGGCTCGGGTGAAGGTCACCTCGTCGGCCTCGAGCTCGACCGTCACGCGGCCCTCGATGAGCCAGCCCGGTGGCGTGTCGTCGAAGCTCAGGCTCAGCCGCTCGCGCTGGCGCCGATGCACCACCGCCCGGAGGGCCTCGTGCTGTTGGGCCGTGGCGCTGCGTCGCGGGTGCACCGAGACGATGTCGCCCGCGCCGATGCGGGTCTCAAGCGGCGCGCGCTCAGGGTGCTCGAGGTCGACGATGATGCGGCCGCCGAGGCCGACGCGGTCGTCGACGCAGACCAAGGGGTCGAGCGCGATGCCGCGGGCTACCCGGGCCGAGAGGTCGAGCGTCGCGCGGAGCTGCGCGATGCGCTCGGCGACGGCGTCACGCTCAAGGTTGAGCCACTGCCCCAGGGTCTCAAACCACGCGGTGTTCTCTCGTGCCATGGTCGGCGAGTGGTGCCTCCGCCCTGCCGAGGCTTCAAGCAAGATCGACGCACCGGGGCGCCTCCGAGGGCCCCAAGAACGCCCACCCCATCAACCTCTCTAACCTAGCGGAAACACACAGGAATCGAACCTGCCATGCGACACCGAGGGTGCCGACACCATCGATTTTGAAGACCGAGCCCGTCACCAGAGCGGGGTGTGCTTCCGCCCCACGGTGTACACCAAGTCGGGGCGCCCGGGGGTGGTCACAGTTGCCCCGATTGCGCAACGCTTGCTTTGAGACGATGTTCGGCTGAAAGAGGCCCACGATGCTGCTGCGTCGAAGCTCACTCACAGCCCTCCTCGTCGCAGGGTGCGCCGCGCACCGCGCGCCCCCGCCGCGGGTGACCGTGGTCGCCCACGAGACGCCCGCGCCGACGGGCCCCCTCGCGCCCAGGGTCCGCTGCGAGGTCGGCGACGCCCCGCGGGTGGCCGACGGGTACCGGGTGCTCCAGTGGCCCACGGCGCCGCGGTTCTTGGGGGTCGAGGTGCAAGCGGGGGTCCTCTACGGCACCACGTCGAGCGCGGTCTGCGCGAGCGTCGACGGCGGCCGGGTGTGGCGCACCCTCCTCGACGACGTCGATTGGCCCGCGCTGCATCTCGCGCCCGGGCGGCTCTGGGTTCGCACCGGCGTCGACCTCGAAGGCAACAGCGTCTCGCCCGCGCGATGGTGGCGCTCGGATGACACCGGCGATCACTGGGCTCAGCCCGAAGGGCCGCCTCCGCCCGCCGAGCCCAACAGCGTCACGGTTCGGGTGCCGCGACAAGGCGACAGCCGCGCCGTGGTGTGCGGCGGCGCGCTCTTCGCTACGGTGCCCCGGGGCGACGGTCTGACCTGGGTGCTCCAGAGCCTCGACGGCGGCGACACCTGGCAGCGGGTGCGGGGCCTCGGGCTGCCGTCGATCCCCCTCGGGGTGCGCTGCGTGGGCGCCGGGGCGGTGCTGATCGAGCGTGAAAACCACATCCCCGTGGCGGTCTCGCGTGACACCGGCGCGAGCTGGCGGGCCGTACGCGCGCCCGCCGCGGCGCTGCGCAACACCGAGCTCGCTCAGACCGAGGTCGGCAGCGGCAACACCGACCGCGGATGCGACGTCTGGGGGCAGCGCGGGCTCCTCTGCGAGCTCAACGGCCAGACCTGGGTGAGCGACGATGACGGGCGGCGCTGGCACCCGGGGCACTCGCCCGTCGGCGGCCGTTCGTTCGCGACCCGCGGCGCCCGGCTCCTGGCCGTCGGGGGCGGTGTGGCCGAGAGCGCCGACGGAGGCCGCCGTTGGGCCCTCGTCGCCCCCGCATCAGGGCGCCACAACCTCGGGCTCCGGGGCGGCATCCTCGACGGCGCGCTCTGGCTCGCCAGCTCGGCCCTCTGGTGGAGCGACGACGGCGGCACCCGATGGTCGGCCTCGCTCCTCGAATTTCAGCTCGTCGCGGTCTTGGGCCGCCGTCGCTGGGTGGGCTTCGAGCCCGGGGCCGACAGCCAGTCGTGCGCGGGCCGGGTGCGGGTCACCCTCGACGGCGGAGCTCGTTGGCGAACGCCGCTCCGGCAAGCGATTCAGCGCGTTCAACAGACCAGCAACGGCATCGAGGCCATCGGCTGCGGCGCGGTACCCCAGACCTGGGTGAGCCGCGACGGGCTGCGCTGGGCCCGCCTCGACGGCCCGCCTGGAGCCGAGAGCGGTGAGAGCGCGAGCCCTGTTCGCACCGTCGACGGGCTCGTCGTCGAGGTGCGCGACGGTCAGCTCGTGTGCGCGCGACCCGACGGCTCGCAGCAAATCCTCTCGACCCGGTGGCCTCGCGACGTTCAGCCCGTGGCGGCGGCCTCGGTGGGCGCGACCCTTGAGACGGTGCTCTTCGGCAACGGCACCGTGCTGCGCCACGAGCCGTAAATCTCTTGTAAAATCAAAAAGTTGTGAGTTTCACTCTGCCGGGTGCGCGTCGTGAAAGCGCCGCGCCTCGCGGGTGCGCGCTTCGACCCGCGGCGAGACCCTGAAGCGGGGCCCGAGACCTTCGAGGCCGACGGCGTAGACGTGGTCGTCGTACCAGCCCGTGGCGTAAAACCGAAGGCCGTGAGGCGCCGCCGCGATGCCGCTGGCGTGGTCCATCCCGGGCACGTCGAGGCGCTGAACCCGGTGCATCGCCGTGTCGACCACCGAGACGCTCGACCCGCCGTAGTCGGCCGTGACGACGTAGCGCCCGCCGGGCAACACCGCCACCGCCTTCGGAGAGCGTCCCACCGCGTCGCGCCCGAGCACCGCCCCCGTGCGGGCGTCGAGGGTGAGGAGCTCCGAGGCCGTCAGACAGGTCACGTAGAGCCGTCGTTCGTCGGGCGAGAGCGCGAGGTGGCGCGGCACCGCGCAGACGTGCTCCCATCGCCGGTGGCTGCGTCGCCCGGGGCCCTCGAAGACGTCGATGCTCGCCCCGCCGAAGTTGGCCACGAAGAGGGTGCCCTGACGGCTCACGGCCATGCCGCGGGGGTTGGCGCCGACGGCGTACTGTCGCACGCTGCGCGCTTCGGCCACGTCGATCTCGGTCACGCTCTGGTCGGCCCAATTCGCAGCGAAGAGGCGAGCCCCGTCGGGCGAGGTGACCACGATCTTGGGGTGCCGCCCGGCCGCCACCTCGCGGGTGACGACGCGCCGCGCGAGGTCGACAAACTGCACGCTGTTGCGACGAAAGTTCGAGACAAAGAGCGTGCGCCCGTCGCGCGAGAGGGCCGTCTCGACGGCGATGCCCGGGAGGTCGATGTGGCCGATCTCGCGCAAGGTCAACGCGTCGTGGAGGGTCACGTTGCGTCGGTCGAGCTGACCGTAGTTGGCCACGTAGAGGGTGCGCCCGTCGTGCGAGACGGTGACGCCCTTGGGCATCGCGCCAGTCTCTGCGCCGTGCGTGACCTCGAAGCGCGGCGGCGTCGCGACACCCGGCGCCGAGAGCAACATCGCCGCGCCGAGCGCGCTGAAGACATGGCGTCGCAAGAGCATCGAGGTTTCGATACCGAAGGCCCGTGCGCGGGGTCAAAATCGCGGCGTCTAATACGCGACCGAGTTGATCGCGTCGTTCTGCATGTTGAGCGAGCGCCGCGCGGGCCGCGCCGAGCTCGGGCGGTAGCTCGACGGCGCGCTCGCCTCAGAGGGCCGGTTCGTGGTCGCGTGCGGCGCGCTCGACGCCTGCCCCACCGCGGCCCCGAGGCCCGTCACATCGCTCGCCGGCGTCAGATGATTGGCCTGGACGTCGGCCGCTTCGCGCACCCGCCCGGCCCTGAGGAGGTCGGCGTGGAGGCTCCGCGCGATGGCCCGCCGTGATTCACCCGGCGGCGCCGCGTCGAGGGCTTGCTGGAGCGACACGATGGCCTGGTCGAGCTGCCCGTTCGCCCGCTGGGTCTCGGCGTTCTGTTGCAGCTGTCGCCACCCGGGCTCGGGGGCAGCGGCTTGCACCGGCGAGGGCGTCTGCACCGCGGGCGGCGGCGCCGTCTCTGCCGACGCGCCCGGGGCGCGCGCACCGTACGCCGTGGCGCGGTTGTTGGCCGCACCGTCGAGCTCCAGCGAGCCCCCGTTGTCACGAGCAGACCCCGCGGCGCTCGACGCGACCCGAGACCGCTCTCGATGGGCCAAGGCAGGGGTCGGCGCGGCCGCCGGGGTCGGCAAGCGCTGGGCACGCTGAACGATGGGCGCCTGCGGCGTCGGCACCGCCGGCGTCTCGCCCTGAAGCGCCGGGAGGTCGGTCGCGGGCACCACCTCGGGCGGGCTGAGGTCGACCGCGGTGGGCGAGCTCACCCCACCCGACGAGGGCAAAAAACGGATGCCCACGCCCACCATCAGAAAGAACACGGCGGCCATCGCGACCTGTCGGCGCATCGCCACCTCGCCGACGCGGCGCAGCCAGCCGGGCGTCTTCGCACGAAGCCGCGCCTCGTCGAGCGGGATCACCGGCGCCACCGCGCCCTCCGCGGCCGCTGCGGCCTGGTTGGCCTCGGCGGCGTGACGGATCGCCGCCAGAAGCGTCGCCGTCGGCGCAGGCGCCTCCATCATGGGAAGCTCCTTCGCGACGGCCCGTGTTCGCCCGTACCGCGCCTCGGCCGTCTTGCAGCCCGGGCAGCCCTCGCAGTGCTTCTTGACCGCGGCCGCGCGCAGCTCATCGAGCTCGCCGTACGCGAGGTCAAGAAGCAGATCGTTGCAGGTTTCGCAGTCCATCGTGGGTCACCCCAACGCCCTGGCGTAGTCTTCGTACTCGGCCAGAGCCTCTTGCAGACGTTCGAGAGCGTAGCGCATTCGAGACTTGACGGTGTTTTCAGGCGCCCCCACCACCTCGGCGATCTCTTTGAAGGGGAGGTTGCTGTACTCGCGCAAGAGAAACACCTCGCGCTGATCGTCAGGCAGCGCCTCGATGGCCGCCGCGAGCTGAAGCTGGAGCTCGTTGCCGATCGCCTGACGGTCGACCGCGCGCCCCCCGTCGGCCACCCGCTCGCCCAAGCTCGGCCCCTCCTCGTCGCGCTCGCGCCCCGACGGCGCATCAAGCGACGGGTGCCGCCGATGCACCGCACGCCGCGCCTGATCAATGCAGAGATTGCGCGCCACGGTGTAGGCCCAAGTCGAGAACTTCGACGCGCGCTGAAAATCAGCCGCCCCTTGGAGGATCCGTAGCCAGGCGTCTTGAAGGATCTCTTCGGCGGTCGCCTGATTTCTGACCGAGCGGGCGATGAAGTTGAAGAGTGGGGTTCGATAGCGGCGCATGAGCTCCTCAAAGGCGCGGGCCTCGCCGCGCCGAAATCGGTCGAGGAGCTCTTCGTCGGCGAGATCGACCGGCCGAGAGACGCTCACGCTCCCCCCCGACCAACGGGCAACCTGGGGGCGCAAGGCATCA
The DNA here is from genome assembly GCA_016792845.1 of Myxococcales bacterium. Taxonomy (GTDB): domain Bacteria; phylum Myxococcota_A; class Polyangia; order Polyangiales; genus JAEUKH01. The sequence goes on from JAEUKH010000012.1 coordinate 45,613, forward strand.
GACGGCCCGGGCGCCCGTTCGATCTACGACCCCATACGGGCAGGGCCCACACCCCGCCGGGAGCCATTCTTCGCCAAGAGCACACGCCGACAGACCCTATCACACCCGGCCCGGGGTCTGCGCAAGGGGCACCGACGCGGCGACCGCGACGCAGGGCGTTGAAGACCCTTGCGCGGCCCCGTCAAGCTTTGCACATGATCGCCCGCGTTGACCGCGTTGGGGCCGCTGGTATAGACAGCGGTGGGCTTGAGCGCGCCCATGGGCTCAGCGCGTCACACTGAAACGCAAACACTTCCAATGCCGAAAACCCTTCGACCCGTGCTTGCTTCACGTTTGCGAAACACCTTTGGGGCCCGTACGGCATGGTGCCTGGCCTTGGCCGTTGGGGTCGTCGCGCACGCTTCCGCTGCCTCGGCGCAGCCCGCGCCGGCGGTGACACCGACGACCCCGGCGCCAGCAACGGCGCCCGCGGTTGACCCGGCCGGGGTGACCCCTGCGGTCGCGCCCCCGGTCGCGCCCGTGGCGGCGCCGATGGTCGCGCCGGCGGCGGCGACGATCCCGAGCACGCAGCAGCTCACCAATCCGACGGCGCTCTCAGCGGCGACCGGCACATTGGTGACGATCCGCGAGATTGACCGGGTCAACACGACCCTCGGCAACGACGTCTCGGCCTCGTATGCGCGGCTCCAGCAGATTACGCAGATGGTGCTCGAGCGCTCGGGCGGCGGCGGGGCGCAGCTGATCGTCGAGCATCACAACGAGATGAGCTCGACCTTCAGGCTGGTGCGCGCCACCTACAGCCTCGATGGGGCCACCGTCGCGACCCGCGTTGATGAGAACGGCTCCCTCGCAGATCAGCAGAACTTCGCGGTGTACAACGGTCGCGTGGCCTCGGGCGAGCACACCCTCACGGTGAACCTCGAATACCAGGGCAACGGGTACGGCATTTTCTCGTACCTGCGCGGCTACACCTTCCGGGCGAGGTCGGTGCAGAACGTTCAGGTGCCCGAGGGGCGTGCGCTGCGGCTCACGGTGCAGGGCTATGAGCGCGGGGGCGCCACCACGGCGATCGAAGAGCGCCCGGCGATTCGGTACAACCAGCAAGTGATGACGTTGCCTGAGGCCCAGGCGCTTGTGAGCCGGGCCAATGCGCCGACCACTGGGGGCACGAGCGCGGGTACGGCGGGGGCAGCGGCGACGACGCCGTGAAGGCGGCACGGCGTGGCGCACATTCAGAGTACGATTCAGCGCATGGCGAGGCCATTCGCTGTGAAGGGACGAGCAATGAGGCGAGGGCTTTTCTTCGGGGCGTTGGTGGGTTGCTTGACGGTGAGTGCGTCGGTCTGGGCGCAACCCATCGCGGGCGACGGTGGCGTGGCGACGACGGCGGCTCCTGAGCCGACCGCGGCGACGCCCGCAGCGATTCCGACCACCACGGCCGCGACCACCGCCGCAACGCCGGCCAGCAACACGATGACGGGCGAGCAGTACGTCGTGCGGTTGCGCGACCTTGAGCAGCGCATCAATGAGCTGAAAGAAGAGATCTTTCGCTCGAAGGCGCGGCTCTCGCTCCTCGCCGAGTCGGTGCTGCAAAACTCCGTGGGCGGCTCCCGCGCGCAGATCGTTCAGCAGAACGAGATGGGCGGCAGCTACCGCCTCGTGAGCGTGGTGTACGCCCTCGACGGCGCGCCGATCTTGAACCGCTCGAACGACGAGGGCATCTACGTCGATCAGCGGCAGTTTCAGGTGTACAACGGCCAGCTCGGCTCGGGCGACCACAGCCTCGGGGTGACCTTCGAGTACCTCGGCGCGGGCCTGCCGTACATGAAGGGCTACCGCTTCAGGGTGCGCTCGACGCAGAGCTTCTCGGTGCCCGAAGGCAAGGCCATTCAGATCCGGGTGGTGGGATACGAGAAGGGCGGGCCCCTTGAGCCGCCCGAGAACCGCCCGGCCATTCGCTACGTCCAGCGCATCATCAGCCTCCGCGAGGCGAGCGAGTTGGGCCCCGACGAGAACGCAAACAACGCCGCGGCCACCACCAGCGGAGCGGGCAACGGTCAATGAGCACGCTGAAGACCTGGAGACTCCCCATCGGGGCAGCGCTCGGGGTGTTGCTGTCGAGCGGCGTGGCGGCGGGGCAAGACCTGTCGCGGGTGGGCTCCGACCTCGCGACGCTGGAGTCGCAGGCGGGCCGCTTCGATGAGACGCTCCGTGTGGCCAGCGCCGCGCGCCGCGGGCCCGAGGTCGAAGAGCGCTTCGCCGATGCAGAGCTGCTCTATCGGCTCCGTGATTATTCGCGCGCGGCGGTGCTTTTCACCGACATCGTTGACAACCACGCGAACACGCCGGCCTACCCGCAGGGGCTGTTCCTCCTGGCCGACTCGCTCTACCAGGCGGGCGACCGTTTCGGCGCGCGGACGCGCTTCCGCGAGCTCCTGCGCCACGCCGGCGAGCCGCTCTTTCGGCCCTTCGTGCAGCGCGCCCTCGGCCGCCTCATCGAGATCGCCATCCGGCTCAACAACTACGACGGCGTCGACGAGTACTTCCGCCAGCTCGGTCAGATCGCCCCCTCTGAGGTCGAGGCGCAGACCACCTACATCCGCGGCAAGTTTCTCTTTCTTCGCAACCCGCCCGACTACGAGGGGGCCCGTGCGGCCTTCGAGTCGATCCAGGCGCGGGCGCCGATCTACCCCCAGGCGCGGTACTTCCTCGGCGTGATCCTGACGGCGCAGCAGCGCTACCCCGAGGCCATTGAGGCCTTTCAGCGGGTGCTTCAGATTCAGCCCGAGGGCAGCGAGCAGCAGCAGGTGCTCGACCTCGCGGCCCTCGCCGTCGGCCGCCTCCAGATCGAGCGTGAGAACTTCGACGCGGCCATCGAGGCCTACCAAGGCGTCGGCCGCGCGTCTCCCTTCTTCGACCGCGCCCTCTTCGAGCAGGCCTGGGCGTACATCAAGCTCGGTGACGCCGTGCGCGCCGAGCGTGCGCTTGAGATCCTCGCGATCTCGTCGCCCGACTCGCCCCTTCTGCCCGAGGGCAAGCTGCTTTGGGGCAATCTGCTCTTGCGAACGGGCCGCTTCGACCGCGCCCAGCAGGTGTTCGAAGAGGTCCGCGCGCAGTTCGGCCCGATCTACCAGCGGCTCAATCAAGCCAACGCCGCGGCCGATCCGCAGCGGTACTTTCAAGAGCTCGTGCGCTCGAACCTTCAGGTGTTTGATGCGTCGAGCTTCATCCCCCAAGAGGCCCTCGCGTGGGTGCGCCATGAGGGCACCCTCGACGACAGCCTGCGGGTGGTGAGCGACCTCAACGTCTGCCGCACCTATGTGCGCGAAGCCAGCGACCTCATCGACCGTCTGAACGCTGCGCTCAACGCGCCGTCACGGTCGCATGTGTTTCAAGACCTCTCGCGTGCGCGTCAGCGGGTGTGGCAGGTCGCGAACCGCTCGCTCCAGCTGCGCAACGAGGTCGCCGAGGCCCTCGACGCCTCAGCCGATGCGGGCAACGTCGAGTTGCAAGGTGTGATCTCGCAGCGCCGGGCGTTGGTGGCCCAGGTCGGGCGTATGCCCACCGACGACGACGGCCTCCGCCGCCGTGATCGGCAGGCTGAGAACGAACTCCAGACCCTCTCGCAGACCGTGCAGCGCACGCAGCAGCGGGTCGACGGGCTCGAAGCCATGGCGGTGGCCATCGAGCGCTACCTCGCCGACCCCGCCCACCAGGCGCCGGGGCTCGACCGGGCGCAGCTCCAGCAAGAGCTGACCCAGCAGCGGGCCGCGGCGAACGGGTACCGCGAGCGCATCGCCCAGCTTCGTCGGATGATCTCTCAGGCCCGCTCTCAGATCGGCCCGGGCGACCCACGGTATGCTCACGACGTCGAGCTTCGGGCGCAGGTCGTCGATCTCATTCGACGTGAAGTTGACATCTTGCGCAACGCAGGCCGCGTGACCCCCGAGGTTGACAGTCTGTTGCGGCGCCTCGACGCGCTCGACACCGCGGTGAACCAGTTCGACGAGCGGGTCAACGCGCAGGTCGATCAGCGCATCGGCGCCATTCGGCAGCAGGTGGTCGACGAAGAGCGCCGCGTGGCCAACTACCGCGACCGGCTCGGCTCGCTCGAGCACGAGGCCGAAGACGTCGTGGGCAACCTGATTCTGCGGCAGTTTCGCGATGTTCAGGTGCAGTTCTATCAGATCGTGATGCGCGCTGACCTCGGCCTCGTCGACGTGGCCTGGGAGCAGCGCGAAGAGCACAACAACCGCGCGCGCATGCTGGCCGAAGAGCAGAACCGCGAAATCTCGGCGTTGAACGACGAGTTCACCGAGGTCACCGAGGGCGCGCCGGTCGACAGCCAGAGCGGCGCGCGACCGAGCGCCGCGACGCCTGCGCCGGGTGCGACGCCCGCGCCGACTCCGACTCCAGCACCGGGCTCACCTGCGCCCGGTTCGTCACCCGCACCGACGCCGGGCGTGCCGGGTGGCGCTGCGACGGCGCCCACCGCGCCGCAGGGGCAGACTCCATGAAGATCGTCAATCGCTTGCGATGGGTCGGGCTGCTCCTGACCGTGCTCGCGCTCGTTCATCCTACGGCCTTCGCGCAGCCGCGCACCGACGCCGACGCCGGGGCCCCTGCGACGCCCGACGCCGCGGTGCTCACCGCTGGCGCGCCCGACCCGGCTTCGACGCCCGAGCCGCGCCCCGCGCCGACGCCCGCTGCAACTCCGTCAGCGCCGACCGACGCGGTCTTCGGCAGCGGCTCGTCTCAGCAGACGGTGGCCCCGCGGCCTGCCCGCACCGCGCAACAGGTCGAGGAGTTTCGCACCCTCGAGAACGAGGTGATGGGCTTCCTTGAGCGCGGGGGTCGCTTCCGCGACAGCATCAACGGGCTCCTCTCGCGCCATCACGACCGTCAGCTTGCGCGTCTCCGCGCGGGCTTTGACCGTCAGATCGCGGCCGAGCGTACGGCCGAGGGCGAGGCCCGTCGGCACGCCATCGACGTGTTCTTGCGCTTCCTCGAGACTTACCCCGAAGACGCCGAGCGCACGCCCGACGTGATGTTTCGTCTGGCCGAGCTCTACTTCGACGAGTCTGCGTACGCCAAGCTCGAAGCCGACGAGCGCGCCGACCAGATGCGCAACGAGCGCCTGGCCCAGGGGTTGCCGACCGAAGACATCCAGTCGACGCCGGTCGATTACCGCTGCTCGGTGCTGCTCTACCGCCACATCGTGACGCGCTTCCCGCGCTTCCGGCTGCAAGACTCGACGCACTATCTCCTCGGCTGGGTGCTGAAAGAGATGGGCCACGAAGACGAGGCGATGACCTCGTACCGCGGGCTCGTGTGCCCGTCGCGCTTTCACTACGAGGGCGAGCACGGCTTCGACCTCGCGGCGCCGCTCCAGCCTGTCGATCAGCCCGTGATCTGCGGCCGACTCTTTGACATCTTGCGCCCCCGGGCGCCGCAGTTGATGAGCCCCGCGCCCGCGGTCGAGTCAGACGCCGGGGTCGCGCCCGCGGCGCCCTACGTCGCGCCTCCGGCCAACGACACCATCGCCATCCCCACGGATTACGCGCAGTGTCAGCCGCTCAACGGGCCGAACAACCAGCCCTCGCGGTACGCGGGTGAGACCTGGTACTTCATCGGCGACTACCACTTCGACAACGCGCGCGACGACGAGGGCAACGCGCTCTCGATCGCGGCGTACCAGGCCTCGATGCGCGCGAGCGAGCGGCGTCGGCCGGTGGTTCAGGGCGGTCGCACGCCCACCGCGGCGATTCAAGGCGCCGGGCAGACCGCGAACGAGCAGCCCGAGGCCGCGCGGGCGCAGTTTGACCCGCAGATCGAGTACGGGCAGTTCTGGTCGAAGGCGCTCTACAAGATCGGCTGGGCCTTCTTCAGGATGACCAACGGGTACCCCGCGGCGTTGCGTAACTTCGCGTACCTGCTTGATTATTACGACTTCGTCGGCGCCGAAGCGGCGGCCCAGGGCAACCGCACCGACACCCTGAAGTGGGTGGGCGTGATCTTCACCGAGTCTGAGTGGGGCATCGGCGCGGGTGACGAGGCGTCGCGGTGTCAGCAAGTGGTCGATCAGGTCGCGCACCCGCCGTCTGATGCGCCGCGGCCCTTTGACTGCTCGGGCATCATTCGGATCGTGTCTCCGGCCGACGCGATGTCGATCGCCACGGCGCGCGAAGGCACCGCGCGGGCGACGCCGGTGCCGGGGCGGCCCGCGTACATTGCCCAAGACCGCCCGTGGACGCCCGAGGCGTACCTTGAGCTGGCGAACAACTACTTCCAGCAGACGAAGTATTACGAAGCGATCACGCTCTATCGCATCTTCCTCCAACTGTACCCGTTGCACTTCCGTGCGCCGCGGGTGGCTGAGAGCATCGCGATCGCGTACGAACGGCAGCGGCAGTTCGACCAAGCCATCGCGGCCCGCGGTCGCCTCGCGCAGTTCACCGAAGGCAGCGCCTGGTGGAACAGCAACAACAACCACCCCGACGCGCAGCGCGAAGCCGACATGGTGGCGCGCAACAGCCTCCACGACACGGCGATCTTGCATCACCAGAACGCCGGGCGCCTCCGTCAAGAGGCCGCCCAACTCGCGGCCCGCGCGCGCACCCTCACCGGCGCCGAGCAGGTGACCGCGCTGCAGAGCGCGAGCGAGCGGCTCCGTTCGGCGAACGAAGAGTACCAGGCCGCGGTGCTCGCCTACGGGCAGTTCATTCAGAACTACCCCAACGACGAGGCCGCGTACGAGTTCCGCTACAACCGTGCCGACGCGCTGTACTGGTCGCGCCGTTACGACGAAGCGGCGCGCGCCTACGGTGAGGTCCGCGAGTCAAACGAGAACGATCAGTACCTCGCGCCCGCGGCCTACATGGCTGTGAAGTCGCAAGAGCTTCACGTTCGCAACCTCGCCCAGCGACGCCAGCTCGACCCGTGCCTCGCCGTGCGCGCGGGCATCGCGCCTGCCGATCTGGTCGACGACACGGGTGCGACGCTCCTCACGGGCGACCAGGCCGCGAGCTGCGTCAACCCGCCGACCTCGGGTGCGCCCGGGGCCAACGACGGGCAGTCGATCTCTGAGCTGACCGTCCCCGAACCGGTGCGCGACCTCATGGCCGCGCGCATCGCGTACGCGCAGCGTGTGCCGGGCAACCTCGACAACGCCAGCGCCCTCCGTGACGTGGTTCAGGTCGACGACGAGCATCCTGAGAACAACCCGCCGTATCGGCCGAAATTCGCGTATCTCAACGCGCGCACCCTGATGCGCTTCGGGCACATCGGCGGCAACGAGGGGGCCGAGCAGCTCTACCGCAACATCCTGCGGGTGTACTGCCAAGACCGCACGGTGGCCGGGGCGACCTTCGCCGACCTCAACAACATCATGGTGCTTCAGAACCGCCAAGATGACCTTGAGGCCCTCGCGCGCGAGCAGACCCAATCGACCTGTCAGGGCGTCGACACCAACGTGGCCGGCGGCATCTTGACCGATGCGCGCTTCAGGCACGCGATGGACGTCTACCGTCAGGCGGAGCGCGCCCCCGCGAGCGAGGCCGTCGCGCTCTACGAGCGTGCGGCGACGGAGATGCAAGAGGCGGTGAACGCCAACCGGCAGCACCCGCAGGCCGCGCTCGCGATGTTCTACACGGCCCTCGCGTACGAGCGCACCAACCGATTCGACACCGCGACGCAGACGTACATTCGGATCATCCAGGATTACAACAACACCCGCAGCGCATCGGGTGATGAGCTCGCGGGCGAGAACCTCGCGCAGCGCATCAACATCTTGGAGCAGTCGAACTTCCGCGCGGCGGTGAACCTTGAGCGCATCTTCGACTACGACCGCTCGTTGCAGTACTACGGCAACGTGGTGAACGACGCGCGCTTTGCCAACGCCGAGGGGCATGGCGAGCACGTCCATGACGCGCTGGCGTCGATCGCGCTGACGAACACGAACCTCGCGCGGTGGTCGGCGGCCCGCACGGCGTGGCAGAACTTCTTGCCGCGGGCGAACGCGGGTCGTGAGCGCGCGGAGGCAGAGTTCCGCGTGGCTGAGATCCCGTACCGGGCCGGCAACTGGTCTGAGGCCGTGAGCTCGCTGCAAGACTATCTGCGCCGCGCGACGTCGAGCGCCGACAACGCGCAGTTTCGCGTGCAGGCGCAGTACAACATCGCCCTCGCGTACCAGCGTCAGGGCAACGCCACGCAGTACCGCCGCGCGCTCCGCGAGGTGGTGACGGTCTTCCAGGCGACGGGGCAGCAGCCCGGCTCGACCGCGGCGGCCTGGGCCGCAGAGGCGCTCTTCCGCGACCTCGACGACCAGACCACGGAGTTCCGCCGTAACCAGTTTCAGCGTGGCGAACCGACGGCGCTCCGGGCGCAGCTTGAGACCTTCAAGACGCAGCTCCGGGCCATCGACGAGTCGGCGCGTCGCATCGTCGCCCTTCGCGGCGGCGAGTACTCGGTGGGCGCGTTGGTTCGCCAAGGCCAGGCCCACGAGCACCTCGCGCAGCAAGAGCGTCGCATCGCTGACCTCGTGGTGATCCCCCGGGCCGATCAGCAGCGCCTCGCGCAGGCCGAGCAGCAGATCGCGCGGCTCCGCTCTGCGGCCGACCAGCTTGAGCGGGTGAACCGTCAAGACCAGGCCGACCGCATTCGGCAGCAGGCCGATGAGCTCGAGCAGCGGCTCAACGATCAGCGTTCGGCCCAGACCACGCAGGTGCAGCAGGCCTTTGACCAAGAGGCCGACGCTGAGACGCAGCTCGCGATCATCAACTACGGCACGGCCATTCACACGGCCCGCTCGAACAACATCCCGACGCAGTTCTCGGCCGAGGCGCTGCGGCAGCTCCGCTCGGAAGACAACCAGCGCCTCCAGGAGCAGGCCCTGACCCAGCAGCGGGCCTTCCCGTATCAGCCGGGGATGTTCAACGGCGGCGCCCCGGGTGCCGTGCTCCAACAGCAGACTCCGGTGGCCGCACCGGGGATCGCCCGCGACTGAGAGGCTCACTGATGTACTCGTCTCGCATCTCACTCTCGCTGGCCTTCGTGCTGAGCCTCCTCGGGGCGGCGTGTTCGTCGAACGACAGCGCGAGCAGCACCCAGACCCCGTCGCGCGCCACCAGCTCGGGCAGCGAGCGGAGCGGTCGTACCCCGGATGCGGGCACCACCGCCGAGCCGCTGGCCGAGTCTGCGACGCGCACCACGCCGCCGCCGCCTCCGACCGCGCCGACGCCTCCACCGCCTGCGGCCCCCACGGCCCCCGCGGCACCTCCTGTCGAGACCGCTGCGGCCGCGCCAGGGGCGAACACGCGCGCCTTGTCGGGCTCGGCCCAAGCCTACTTTCAGCAGGGGGTCGAGGCGGCGGGGCGCGGGCAGCTTGAGCCCGCCGCGCAGAACTTTCAGCAGGCCCTCGACGCTGACCCGCGCGCCGCACAGGCGGCCTACAACCTCGGCGTGATCGCCGAGCGCCAAGGCAACGACGCGCAAGCCGAGAGCTTCTATCAGCGCGCGATCAGCATCCAGCAAGACTACGACCGCGCGGTGGTGGCGCGGTGCCGCATGCTGCTTCGGCAGCGGCGAAACGGCGACGCCCTCACCTTCGCGCAAGGGGTGGCCCGCAACAACCCGCGCAGCGCGCCCCTTCGGGCTGAGTACGCGCGCATGCTGGTGCTCAACAACCGCGCCCCCGAGGGCATCGAAGAGGCGCGTCAGGTGTTGCGCTTCGACGAGCGCAACGTGCCCGCGAAGCTCGCGGTGGCCGAGGCCTACCGGGCGCAGGGCCGCCTCGACCTCGCGCTCTACATCGTGAACGACCTCATCAACGGCTCAGACCCCAATCACCCGGAGTCAGGGGCAGGGGTGAGCAACGCCGAGGTGCAGCACCTCCGCGGGCTCTTGCAGATCGAGGTCGAGCGCAACGTGGCCGCTGCGATTCGCTCGTTCTCGCGGGCCGTCGAGCTCGCGCCCGACTTCGCAGAGGCGCGCAACAACCTCGGGATCCAGTACCTTCAGGCGGGCAACTACGAGCAGGCCAACGAGCAGCTCGCGGCCACCGTGGCGCTCGCGCCGGGGTGGGCCAAGGGTCACCTCAACTACGGCGACGCGCTCCGCGCGATGGGGCAGTTCGACCGGGCGACGGCCGAGTTTGCGCGCGTTCAGCAGCTCGACCCCTCGATGGTCGAGGTTCACTACAACTACGCGAGGCTCTACCTCGATCAGTCGCGCACCGTCACTGGTAGCGCCGTCGATGACCTCACGCGCAAGGTTCAGCTCTTGCAGCAGGCGCAGGGGGCCTTCACCCGGTACCGCGAGACCCGCGGCTCGGCCTTTGCGACCGACAGCCGTCGCGAAGACGTCGAAGGCCAGCTCACGACCATCTCTCAGCAGCTTGAGCGCACCAACCGCGCGCTTGAGCGCGCGCGCCGCAACGCCAACCGCACCGCAGCGACCCCTGCCGCGGCGCCCGCAGCGACCCCCGCGGCGACCCCTGCGCCCGCTGACGCACCGGCTCCGGCGGCGCCTGCGGCTCCGGCGCCCGATGCGGCCACCCCGCCCGCGACCAACTGACTTTCTGCGCTGACATCGCTGGCGAGAACTTTTCGTCGCCCGCGGTGTCAGAGGGTGACCCGAGGGTGTGTCATCGGGGCGCGGGCTGTGGCGCGGCGACGGTGAGTTTCGATGTTCAGGCCTGGTGCGACGGGGTACACTCTGCGGGCTGATGGTGTGTGAGCGCTTTTTACAACTGAGACCAAGCACCATCGCCTGTCGGGCGTTGAAGCTTCAGACGGCAGACAGAGGAGAGAGAGCGATGCAGACGGCGAAGAAGATGGGCTTGCGCTTCGCGGTGATCGCAGGGGTGTTGAGCGCGCCGCTCGTGGCGTCGGCCCAGCCTGCGCCGACCCCGGCGGCGACGCCTGCCAACAGCGAAAACGTGCAGGCCACGGTGCGCAACGAGAACGGGCGGCGGGTCTATGTGGCCAGCACCGTGATCGACGTGCGCGGCGAGATTCAGCGCCCCTACGCCTTCTCGGTGTCGGGCCGTTCGAGCCTGGGGTACAGCTATTTTGAGCAGCCGGTTCACTTCGTTCAAGAGATCCTTGAGTCGGTGCGACGGGCGCCGTTCAAGCCTTGAGCGTGTGGGTTGGCTGAGTTTCGAGCGGTCTAGAGAGTCGACGGAGGCGGTACGATGGCGCAGCAACAGAGTGGTGGGCGACGACCCGGGGCGATGACCCAGGCGATGGCCGCCGCGAAGAACTACACGGGCCCGAAGGTGCTGCGTGTGGGGGTGTTTCGCGGTACGAAGGTGACCGAAGAGCGCATCATCCGTGAGCGCGTCACGGTGACCGTGGGCACCACCGAGCGAAACACCTTCACCGTGGTCGCGCCCGAGGTGCCGCCGAGCTTCGAGCTCTTCTCGATGGAGGGGGGCCAGTATGTGCTCAACTTCACCGACCGCATGGAGGGCCGCGTGGTGCTCGACAGCGGCATCAAGAAGCTCTCAGAGCTCCGGCAGGGCGGGGCGCAGCGCGGGCCTGCGGGCTTCAAGATCCCGCTGCCCGAGTCGTCGCGCGGCAAGATCGAGCTCGGCGAGGTCACGTTTCTGTTTCAGTTCGTGGTGCCGCCGCCGCCGCAGCCGAAGCCGCAGTTGCCGGCCGCGATTCGTTCGAACGTCTTGCGCAACGTCGACTGGACGTACAACGCCTGTCTGTCGTTCTTCCTGGTGGTGGCGATCGTGGGCGTGGCGTACGTCGAGTACATCTACGACCCCGTGGTCGATGACGGGCTCGACCTGAGCGACGCGCGCCTTGTGCGGCTCTTGGCGACCCCCGCGGCGCCTGAAGAGCCTCCGCCGCCTGAGCAGACCCCCGATCAAAATCAACAGCCTGAACAGAACCAGGCGGCCGCTGCGCCGGCCCAACATGCGCCCTCTCCCGCGCAGAACGCGGCGGCGCGTCAAGCGGCTGCGCAAGGGCGCGCCGAGCGTCAGGCTTCGAACGCCGCGGCCGCGGCCGAGCGTGCGGCCAATGCGGCCTTGGCGGGTCTTCAGAACAGCGCCGAGTTTGCGGCGCTTACGGGCGCGACCGACACGGGCCGCGGTTCGGCGCGTGACGCGCTCAGCCAGGGCGGCTTGATGGCGGGCTCTGAGCGAGACCTCGCCAACGTCGGCGGCATCTCGACGGCGACGGGCTCGGGGGTCCGCCGTGGCGGCCTCGCGGCGTCGGCGGGCGGCAACGGCCTCGGCGGTCGCGGGCTCGGGCAGTCGGGCACCGTCAACGGCGGCGGTGGCAACATCGGCTCGGGCGGCGAGGTGGTGACCGAGCGTGTGATCCGCGGCAGCGCCAACGTCGGCGGCGGCGACTCGGTGGGCGGCGAAGGCAACGTCGACGCCAACGCGGTGGCCCGCATCATCCGTGGTCAGCTCGGCGGCATTCGCTCGTGTTATGAGCGCTCGCTGCGTAACAACCCGACGCTCTCGGGGCGTCTCGATGTGCGCTTCACCATCGGTGAGAGCGGCCGTATCAGCTCGATCAATTCGTCGGGTCTGCCGGCGGCGCCGGAGGTCGGCACCTGCGTCGAAGGCCGTATTCGGAACCTGGTGTTCCCGCGGCCTGAGGGTGGGAGCGTTGAGTTCTCGTTCCCGTTCACGTTTACGCCGGGGTCGTGATCGGCTGAGGGGGCGGTGACCACGAGGCGGTCTGCTCAGAGGCTGAGCGGGCCGCTTCGCTTTTGGGGGAGTCAGAGGGCGAAGTTGCGGCCGCGCGACCCGCACCGCGCCGGCCCGGTCGATGCGGGCCAGCGCGAAGCGCAGGGCGTTCAGGGGCGGCGGGTGACACACCCCCGGGCGGGCACGCTGCGACCGCTCGGGGCGAAGAGGAAGATGTCGCCGCACTGGGGCGCCGCAGGGGTGCAGTCGGTGTCGCTCTCGCACGGACCCGTGCAAAAGCCCATGTTGGTGTTGGTCGGCAGACAGAGCGACGACTGGCAGGTGGCCGTGCCGTTGGGGTCGCAGCTCGCGCCGATCGGCGAGGTCAACGTCGTGGGCGCGCAGAAGAACTCAAGCCGGTCGGTGAGGTTGTTCTGATACGGCACGCAGGCCGTGCCCGCCGCGCAGTCGGCGTTGCGGCGGCAGCTCTGCTGGCAGCTCCCGAGGGTCGTCACGGGGGCGTTGTTGGCGGGCCTGAACGTGATCTCGGCGCACACATACCCGGCCCCGCGGGCCGAACACTGGCTGTCACCGCCGCTCCCCAACGCGCACGGTACCGTGCACCGGCCTCGGGCGCAGAGCCCCGTCGCGCACTCGGTGCCCGTCTGGCAGGCCACCCCGAAGGCGCGGGTGCCCGTCGTCGTGGTGCAGCGCCAACAGCCGCGCATCTCGGCGCAGGTGAAGATGCCCGCGCAGGTGGGGGTCATCCCCGAGCAGTCGGCCGGCGAGGTGCATTCGCCCATCTCGCGCATGGTCGGCGCGCGGCACACCATGTTCTCGCAGAGGCCGCCGTTCAGGCAGAGGCGGTTGTTGCAGCAGCGCTCCCCGTTGCCGCCGCAGGGGCCCGCGTCGACCCCGACGTCGGCGACGCCCGTGTCGGTGTTCGGGGCGCCGCGGTCGGTGACCGGGGCCGCGTCGAAGGCGCCCGCGTCGGTGACGGGGTTGCCGCTGTCGACCGGCGCGCCGCTGTCAAAGCTCCCGGTGTCGGTCGCCACGACGCCGGTGTCGCTCTTGGCGACGGCGTCGGCGGGCGCGCCGGTGTCGGGCTGAACGACCCCCGCGTCGCGGGTCACGCAGCGGGCCGAGGCGCCTGTGGTGTCGCACACCTCGAAGCCGCTGCAGGGCGGGTTGCACGCGCTCACGCACGCCCCCGCCACGCAGGTGAAGCCGTCGCGGCACGCGGGCGAACAGCTGCCGCCCGCCACGGTGTTCGAGCCGCCATCGCCGCAGCCCACGGCCCCCGCCGTCAACGCCAGGAGCACACCCAACCACCCGAACGATCGTCGACGCATGGTTGATCGGTACCACGCCTCGGGCAGCGGCGAAATGTCAGCCGCGCCTCTCATCTTGCGATCTGGTGTAAGGTCCGCGCACCCAAGATGGCCCACGGCGGAAGTACAAAGATCATCCTCATGTCTCTCGGCGCCAACGTCGGCATCGCCCTCGCGAAGACCGTCGCGGCGGTGATTACCCGCTCGGGCTCGATGCTCGCAGAGGCGCTCCACTCGTTCTCAGATTGCGCCAACCAGGTGTTGCTGCTGGTGGGCAACAAGCAGGCTCAGAAGCCGCCGACGGCAGAATACCCCCTCGGGCAGGGGCGGGCGTCGTACTTCTGGAGCTTCGTCGTCGCGCTGATGCTCTTCTTCGGCGGCGGCGTGGTGGCCATCTGGGAGGGTGTCGAGAAGGTGCACCACCCCGAGCACGTCGAGAAGGTGATGGTGGCCTTCGGGGTGCTCCTCTTCTCGCTGGTGCTTGAGGGCGTCTCGCTCGCGGGCTGTGTGAAAGAGATCCGCGCCGAGGCCAACGGGCGGGGGCTGCTCGAGACCCTGCGCGAGACCAAGAACGCCGACCTCGTGGTGGTGACGGGTGAGAACTTCGCCGCGGTGGTGGGCCTCGCCCTCGCGGCGGTCTTCCTCGGCATCGCGGCCCTCACCGGCAACGGGTTGTGGGACGGCATCGGCAGCATCTCGATCGGCGTGGTGCTGGTGGGCATCGCGTTCTTCCTCGCGCGGGAGTCGCAGTCGCTGCTGCTCGGCGAGCGGGCCGACCCGGCGGTCGAGGCGGGGGTGCGCGAGGCCCTCTCGGCCGACGCGCGGCTTGAGGGGCTTCTGCGCTTGATCTCGATCCAGCAAGGGCCCGGCGAGGTCGTGCTGGCCATGAAGGTGAAGGTCAAGAGCGGCATCACGTCAGACGAGCTGGTGGCGGCGATCAACGAGTTTGAGACGCGGGTGCGTGCGCGCCTGCCCGAAGTGAAATGGCAGTTCGTCGAGCCCGACTTCGAAGAGTGATCGCTGCGCTGGGCCTCGTCGCGCTGGCGGCGGTGCTCGCGGGGATGGTGCCGCGGCGTCGGCTCCGGTGCCCGCTCGGGAGCGTGCTCGTCGACGGGCAGTTCTGCATCGACGTGTTCGAGGGCTCGGTGCTCGAGCTCTTGCCGCGCGGGCGCTCGCGACCGTGGAGCCCGTACGCGCCGCTGGCGCCCGGGGGGCGGTATCGGGCGCGCTCGCAGCGGGGGGCCGTTCCGCAGGGGTACATCTCGCAGGTTCAGGCGCGGGCGGCGTGCGCGGCGGCGGGCAAGCGGCTCTGCACCGAGACCGAGTGGAGCCGCGCGTGCCGCGGGCCGACGGCGACCCCTTGGCCGTACGGCGCGCACTACGTCCGCGGGCGCTGCAACGACGGCCGGGTGGGGCCGGTGCCGCGCCTCTTCGGCGGCGGCGACGTCTTTCACGAGACCCAGATGATGGACCCCCGCCTCAACCGCATGCCCGGCACGCTCATGGCCTCGGGCGCCGCGCGCCGCTGCACCAACCGCTACGGCGTCTTCGACATGGTGGGCAACCTCCACGAGTGGGTCGACACCGTGCGGGGCGGGCGCGGCGTGTTTCGCGGGGGCTACTACGTCGACGTTCACATCAACGGCGAGGGGTGCGGCTACGCGACCCGGGCCCACGCGCCGACGTACCGCGATTACAGCATCGGCTTCCGCTGCTGCGCCAACCCGCGCTGAACATCGCCGGGGTGACGCCGTCGTCGCGCGGCCGCAGGGCTCGCATCGCCGCGGTGACGCCGTCGTCGCGCGGTCGCAGGGCTCGCATCGCCGCGGTGACGCCGTCGTCGCGCGGCCGCAGGGCTTGCGTCGCCGCGGTGACGCCGTCGTCGCGCGGTCGCGGGGGTTGCATCGGCCCGACGATGATTTCTGCTTTCGCTCTCAATCGCGGGGTAAAGGCCACATCGGGGCGCTGAGCTCTATGTCGTCTCGGGGGTCGCCGGGCAGGGCGCCGTCGCTATGAAAGATCACCCGTCGGTCGGCGGTCTCGCGCCGCGAAATCGTCGCGCCGTCTCGGCACGCGTCACGGGTGAGGGCGGGGTCGGCGGCTCCGAGGGCGAGGGCGGCCATGCGCCGGAGGGTGCGCCCCCGCCGCGCCGAACGCAGCACGCTCTCAAGCGTCGCGGGCGAGAGCGAGAGGAGCGCGTCGTCGCCGAACGCATTGACGAGAGACCGCGCCGCGGCGTCGGTGGCGGTCACGGTCGGCGGGGTCGCCGCGAGCACCGGCACGAGGTCGAGGGCGCGTCGCCAACCGTCGACGAGCTGCCGTGCGGTGCGCCAGAGCGTGAGCGCCGCGGCCGAATCGGGGAGCCCGAGCGCCACCGGCAGCCCGCGGTCGACGTCGCCGCTCAGGGAGAGCACCTCGCGGGCGAGGGCCGGGCCGATCGGGAGCGGGTCGCGCAGCATCGCCGCGAGGGCCTCTCGCTGCCCCAACGAGGGCGCCTCGGGGCCTCGGTCGAGGCAGAGGGTCACCGCGGCCCTGAGCTCGTCTGCGAGGGCGCCTGAGAGGGCGAGGCCGACGAGGTCGCCCTCGACGGTGGGGTCGTCGCTCAGACGGAGGTACGCGAGGAGGTGGGGCACGCACGCGGCGGCCGGGGCGAAGCGCGCGCGCAGGAGGAGCCAGCGGAGGGTGACGAGGTTCGGGTGGGGGTCGGGGCTGCCGACGCGCCGGTGGCTTGTGGCGGTGCAGCGCGCGGCGGCTTCGAGGGCGTCGAGGGTCGGGCCGAGCGCGGCGAGGGTCTCGGCGTCGCGGGGCGGCAGGGTCTCGGCGGCGAAGAGGCTGCGAAAGGCCGTGCCTTCGAAGGGCGGGAGCGGGCGCTCGCGGAGCGCCGTTGCGAGGGCCGCGTGGGTGTTGCAGGGCGCGTCGGGCGCGAGGGCGGGGCGCGGCGCAGGCCGTGGCCCGTGGCTGGCGACACGCTGCCGGTGCAGGGCGCGGGTGGCGGTGAGGGCGCGGTTGAGGCTCTGGTGGGCGAGGGCTCCGTAGAGGAGGGCCGCGACGAGGGTCACCGCCGCGAGGCCGCCGAGGGTCGGGCCAAGGTCGACCGAGGGCTTCGGGGTCACGCGCTTAGTATTGCGGGTAGACCGGCTCGGCGACAAAGTCGTCGGCCATGATGTGACCCCAGCTCCCGTCGGCGTCGTCGTAGACCTCGATGACGGCGTCGCGGCCGAGCCAGGGGGCGACGTCCCAAAAGACGCGGCGGAAGCCTTCGCCGTTGTTGCCCGCGGCCGAGAGCACGGTCTCGCCGTTGACCCTCAGGCGCACGCCCACGCGCTCGGTGTCGGCGCCGCCGGCCACAAGAAAGCTGATCGCGGGGCTCGTCACCCGGAAGGTGCGCGAGCGGAGCAGACCGCGATAGCTGTCGGCGTTGCGCGCGTACGAGCTCGCATACCGCTGGCCCCGGAAGCCGTTGATGAAGCTCTGGCTCGCGGGCGTGTCGTGGATGGGCCCGGGGCCGAAGGCGTTGCCGGCGGCGATCCAGCCTTGCCAGCGGGCGTCTTCGAAGCTGCCCTCGCGGGGGTCGAAGAGGCCCGCGGGGCGCAGCCAGGGGGCGTCGCTGGCGAGGGCTCCGGCGCGGGTGCAGAGGGCGTCGCCGCGGCGCACGGGGCCCCGCAAGACTTCGAGCGCGCGGTGAAGCTCGGCGTCGCGGGCGGTGGCGCAGGGGAGGGGCGCCAGGAGCGCGGCGGCGCCTTCGAGGTCGCCCAAGACGAGACGCCCGCGGGCCACGGTGACCCGCGCCCAGGGCGCGACCGGGGTGACGTTCGCGCGGGCTTGCAAGAGCGCGGCTTCGCGCGCGTGCCCCGTGGCGCCGAGGAAGATCAGCGCGGGGTCGAGGTCGGCGGCGGTGAGCGCGGCGGTGTGCGACTTGGCGAGGGTCGCGATGGCGAAGCGCCAGGCGGCGACGTCGCGGCCCCCGTCGTAGGTGTGGAGGCGGCGGGCGCGGAGGTCTTCGGCGCGGCGGCGCATCCAGCTGCGCCGCGGGTCGAGCATGACGGCGTCGCGGGCGAGGGTGAAGGCGCGCTCGATCTGCTGGTCGCGCTCGGCGCCGCGGGCGTTGTCGGCCATGCGCTCGGCGAGCCGCTGGATGAGGTTTTGCGTCGCGCTGTCGCGGAGGGCGAAGCGTTGGGCCTCGCGGGCTGCGAGGGCGGCGAGGTCAAAAAAACCGTGCTCGCCGAGGCGGCGGGCGCGCTCTGCGAGGTGCCGCGAGAAGCGCCCGAGGCCCTCGCAGAGCAGC
This sequence comes from Myxococcales bacterium, assembly GCA_016792845.1. GTDB lineage: Bacteria > Myxococcota_A > Polyangia > Polyangiales > JAEUKH01. The sequence goes on from JAEUKH010000012.1 coordinate 63,878, forward strand.
GGGTTTTGCGGCTCATCGAGGCTCTGAAGGAGGAAGCCTAGGGCGAGCCGTCGGGCCTCGGGGAGCTGCCCCGCGGCGAGGTGGGCGCTCAGTCGGTCGAGGCGCTGCTGCGCGTCGCGCTGGCCCAAGCCCGGGGCCACGGTGACCACGCCGAGGGCGGCCTCTCCGCCTTCGTTGCGCCACCGGAGGGTGTAGGTGCCCGCGGTGAGTCGCAGCCGCGCGCGGGCGAAGGGGCGCTCGCCGGCGAGCACCGCCGAGGGGGGCACGAGCTCGCCGAGCGGGCGCAGGGCGACGCTGACGGTGGTGCCGCCGCGTTGGGCCTCGGCGACGATGTTGCCGGGCATCGCGCCGGCGAGGGCGGCGAGGTGGACCTCGACCGCGAGGGGCTGGTTCGGGTCGACGCCGCGGGCCGGGAGGGTGAAGCCGTCGACCCAGGTGGGGCCGTGGCTTGAGAGGGTGGGGCCGCGCTCGGCGGCCTCTTGCCAGGGGGCCGCGAGGGCGTCGCGGCGCACGTAGTTCGACGCGTCGTCGTGGCCGTCGTCGATGGCCCCGGGGAGGCGAAAATAGGCCTGTTCGAGCTCTTCGAGGCGGTCGAGCTGCACGGCCCCGAACCAGGCCCCGTGGAGGTGCACGAAGGTCGGGCGCCGCTCGTCGAAGAGGGTCTCGCGGAGGCCCGGCTCGTCGACGGGGTGGGTGCGCGCGATGGCCACGTCGCCGAGGCCGAAGAGGTCGATGACCTGGAGCCCCGAGTCGTAGCTCATGCCGCCGACGTCGGGGTCGAGGACGCTGCCGCCGCGCTGGAGTTCGAGCCGACGGGCGGCGTTCGAGAAGTACCGGGCGCGGCCGCGGACGGTCTGAAAATCGAGGGTGTCGTGGTGCCGAGTCTCGAAGAAGCGGGCCGGGTAGGCGCGGGTCGTCTCGGCGATGAAGAAGTAGCCCGCCACGGGGGTGAGCGCGAGGGCCATCACCGTGCGCAGCGAGCGGGGCGTCAGGCCGAGGGCGATGCGCGAGAGGCTCCGGCCGGCCTCGGCCATGGCGAGCGCGATGAGGGGCATGCCGAAGGTGAGGAAGCGCCACTCTTCCATCCAGTCGCCGTGCGAGTACACGGGGAGGAAGAAGGCCGCCCCGACGCAGGCGAGGAGGGCCGTGCGGGCCACCGGCGCGCGGAAGGCCAAGAGCGCCGCGGGCATCACGATCAGCGCCTTCTTCAGCTTGTAGCGGACGACGAAGCTTGAGACGTAGCTCCACCCTGCGGAGTCGAACTTGGTGAGGTCTTTGCCGAAGTCGAAGGTGCGCTTCTTCGTGTAGAAGCTGTTCGGGAAGGGGTAGGCGAAATACGCGAGGCGGAAGAGCTCGAGCGCGGCCACGAGGGCCCCGAGGGTGGCCACCCAGAGCGCGTCTTGTCGGCGCCGCCCGCCGGTCGCCATGCGCAGCGCCTTGGCCCCGAACACCGCCGCGGCGTAGAGCGCGCCGTCGGGTCGCGTGGCAAAGAGCAGGAAGAGCGACACCGACGAGAAGGGGAAGGCCGAGGGGTGGTTCTCTTCGTGGGCGACGAGGGCGATGCTGAGCGCCGCGAGGCCCTGAAACAAGCCGTTTTCGAGGCCCGACGCCGTCCACAGGCAGAGGTGGGCGAAGGTGGCGGTGACGAGGGGCGCGAGGAGGTCGTAGAAGCGCGGCCGTCGTCGGTAGGCCACCGCGGGGAAGGCCGCGATGGCGCAGAGGCTCAGCGTCGCGAAGGTGAGCCCGAGCAGCTTCGAGAGCGACTCGTGCGAGATGTGCAGCGCGTCGGCGGGGCTCAACAAGAGCACCCACAAGAGGTTGGTGGCGGCCTCGACGCGCTCGGCCCCGGGGGTCAGCACCAGCCCGTGGCCCGCCCAGAGGTTGCGCGCGTAGCTGTACGAGATGCCCGCGTCGTCGACGGTGAAATCCCAAGTGCGGCCGACGTTGACGCCAAAGAACGCGCAGATTGCCGCGAGCAGCGACAACCACACGACGGACGGCGCATTCTCAGAACTCCGACGCATGAGGGCGGCGGACTATAGTGAAAAATGCCCCGAGCGCGACTTCGGAACGACCGCCATCGTCACCCCGCGGTGGCTTCTGCCACCAGGGCGCCGACGTCGAGGGTCGACAAGGCATCGCATCGGGTCTCGAAGGGGCGCGCCTGGAGGTAGGCCGCGAAGATCGGGCCCTCTTCGGGCCAGATGCCCGGTTCGAGCGCGAGCGACACGAAGGCCTTGAGCGGCTTCGGGAGCTTGCCCAAGAGGGTCTGGAGCCGATCGCGGGCGTTTGCGAGGTCCATCCGTTTGGTGTGCATCGACACCGAGCGGTCGAGCATCCGCGCGACCTCGTTGTGGCCCCAGGGGCGCATCTCGGCGAAGGCTTCGCTCACCATGAGGGCGAGGGCGACGAGGTCGCGGTGACGGGCCACCATCCGTCGGTCGCGGGGGTCGGCGCTGTCGACCAGCGGCGAGGCGACCAGGAAATTCATGTGCGAGAACTCGGGCGTGAGCAGCTCGCTGCCCACCGGGAGCGGGTCGATGAGGGTGACGCCCCCGTCGGCGTTGACCCGCACATTCTGCGGCTTGAGGTCGCCGTGGGGCCAATCGACCTGGTGCAACCGGTGGATGGCGCGGGCGAGGTTGGTGAGCCCCGGGCCCGGCTTGAGGCTGAGCGCGTCGCCGGTGACCCGCGGCATGAGGTAGCCCTGGCGGTTGCCGAGCTGGATGCGCCCGAGCGAGCGCACCACGGCCTCGTCTTTGGTGTCGAGGAGCCGCACCGTCTCGCCCTGAACCACGCGGTTGCAGAGCGAGAGCGAGACCGCGGGGATGCAATGCACGGCGAGCCCGTCGGCGGTGAGCTTGGGCACCCGCAGACGCTGCACCGTCGAGGTGGCGCTCCACGCTTCGCTCTCGGCGACGTGGGGGTGGGCGATCTTCACCGCGACCTTCGCGTCGTCTTGACGGGCCGCGAAGACGACGCCGACGCCGCCACGGCCCAACACCGACTCGATCGCGAGCCCTTGCTTCTCAAGCCCCTCGGCCAGATCGGCGTACTCTGCCGGAATGGATTCTTCGCCTGCCACCGCGACGAACAGTCTATGTGTGTTCGCCGCCCTTCGGGCAAACATTCTGACACCGCCGCACCAATCTCTACCCGGCGGGAGCTCTGCGGGGGCGCCGGGTCAGCGGCCTCGGGGCCGCGGGTGGGGTGTGAGCGACATGAAGCGCCGGGCGTGGGCGTTGTCGGCGTTGATGGTGATGCGCGCGGCGTCGACGCTGAAGCGGGCCTGCTCGGTGCGGCCTTGTTCAGACCAGGTGAAGGTGACGATGCAGCCTTGCGCGCCGGCGTCGTCTTCGGGGCTCTCGCCGCCCCAGCCTTCGACGTGAAAATCGCGGCGGCTCTGGCTGTAGCGCAAGATCGCGTCGGTGACCGTGACCCGCAGGGGCGAGCGCCAGTTCTGGACGATGGCGATGTCGCTGACCCTACAGCCCGGGGCGAGGCCGGCGCGTTGGGTGGGCGTGGCCCCGAGCATGGGGGCGGCGCTGCCGGTGAGCTCGTCGCTGTTGAGCCTTGAGGTGTTGGGCACCTCGCTCGGGACGTGGAAGGGGTTGTTGGGCAACCACCGGAGGATCACCATCGCCCCCGCGGTGAGCGCCGCGAGGCCGAGGATGGCGTACCAGGCGCGGCTCCGTTGGTTCTGTTCTTCGCGCTCGAAATTCGAAGGGGCCGTCATACCGTCTACGGGGTGTCAGCGATCGGGGAAGGGCGCCGTAGGGGGCGCAAAATTGGCCGTATACCGTGCGACGCCGCGGGTCACCCTGAACTCGTCGAGGTCGCCGTTGAACCACGGCTGCGTGCCCGCCGAGTAACCTCCGACGGTGAAGTGGTTGGCCGCCTGCCCGCTCAGCTGCCCGGCCCGGGCGAGGGTGACCGCGCCGTCGATGAACCATCGGTAGGTTGTGCCGTCGAAGCTGAGGGCGACGTGGTGCCAGCCCGTGGGCACGGTGCCCGCGGCGGTGCCGACGTAATCCCAGGGGAGCATCCCGTTGACCCAGGCGAAGAGCGTGCGCTCGTCTTTGATGCTGAGCACGAGGCCGAAGGTGTCGTTGCTGAAGATCGTGCCGGTGCCGCTGACCCAGGCCTCGATGGTGAAGGGCGCGGTGCCCTCGAAGAAGAACTCCTGGGCCCGCGGCGCGATGTAGAGCTGGTCGCCGTTGCCATCGAAGCGCCCCGCTCCGGTGCCGAAGCGCGGCCCGCGTTGGGTGATCTGCGCGTTGCCGTCGGCGCGTACGGTGTGGTTGCCGACGTCGACGAAGTTCTGGCTCCCTTCGCTCCCGTCGAAGTGGAGCAAGAGCACGACCCCTGCGATGTTCGGGTCGCTCGCCCCCGCGTCTGCAACGCCCGCGTCTGCAACACCCGCGTCTGCAACGCCTGCGTCTGCGACACCCGCGTCTGCGACACCCGCGTCTGCAACGCCTGCGTCTGCAACGCCCGCGTCTGCAACGCCAGCGTCTGCAACGCCAGCGTCTGCGACACCCGCGTCTGCAACGCCCGCGTCTGCAACACCCGCGTCTGCAACACCCGCGTCTGCAACACCCGCGTCTGCAACGCCCGCGTCTGCGACACCCGCGTCTGCGACACCCGCGTCTGCAACACCCGCGTCTGCGATGCCCGCGTCTGCAACACCCGCGTCTGCAACGCCCGCGTCTGCGATGCCCGCGTCTGCAACACCCGCGTCTGCGACGCCCGCGTCGGCTGCGGTGTCGACGATGTTGACAGTGTCAACATAGACCGCGTCTTGGCCCGCCGCGGAGTCTGCGGTTGCGGCGTCGTTGCCTGGGGTGACGGCCGAGGTGCCTGAACATGCCGAGAGGGTCAGGGCCAGCACCCACCCACGCGAGGCGCGCGACAGAGAGAGCATGGTCGAAGGGGGTAGCAACCTCGTCGGGGGTCGTCAATGCCGCCCGAGCGGCCGCGTGGCGACGAGGCTGAAACGCGCTCCAATCGTATGCGGGGCGGTGAGAGCGGGTGCGGCGGGGCGCGGGGGCGTGGCAGACTCGCGGCGATGGAGAGCCTCCCCACCTGGCGACTTGACGACCTCTACGCTGACCTCGATGACCCCAAGATCGCGGGCGACCTCGCCGCCGTGGCGGCCGAAGCCGAGGCCTTCGGGGCCCGCTGGGAGGGGCGCATCGAGGCGCTCGACGGCGACGGGCTGGCTGAGCTCCTTGGGGCCTACAGCGCGCTCCTCAGCAGGATGTACCGCCCGCAGATGTTCGCGAGCCTGTCGGCCAGCACCGACGCCCTCGACGAGGCCGTGAAGGCGCTCTCGGCCCGGGTGAACGAGCAGGCCACGGCGATCGGCAACGCGCTCCGCTTTGTCGACGTCGCGCTGGCGAACGCCTCGCCCGAGGCCCACGCGCGTTGGGCCGCGTCGCCCGCTTGCGCGGGGCTCTTGCATCACCTCCAGCGGGCGCGGGCTGCGCGGCCGCACACCCTCGACGCCGCGGTCGAGAGCGCGCTGGCGACGAAAGACCTCACGGGCCGCCGCGCCTGGTCGCGCCTCTACGACGAGCTCTGCGCCGCGTGGCGCTTTGATTTTACCGTCGAGGGCGAGACCCAGAGCTTGAACCTCGCGGCGCTCCGATCGCTGCGCGAAGACCCTGACCGGGCGGTGCGACGCCGCGCGAGCGAGGCCATCTTGACGCGCTTCTCAGAGCACGCGCCGACCTTCGCGTACATCGTCAACACCCTCTACCAAGACCACAAGCTCGAGACCGCGCTGCGGCGGTACACCGACGTGGCGGGGCCGACGCTCCTCGACGACGAGCTGCCGCGGGCGACCCTCGACGCGCTGCTCACGGCGGTCGAGGCGCACTACCCGGTGGCGCAGCGGTTCTTCGCCGCCAAGGCCCGCGCGTTGGGGCTGCCGCGGCTTGAGAGCCACGACCTCCTGGCGCCCTTCCCCGGGGGCGATCGTCTGGTGAGCTGGGCCGAGGCGCGGGCCGAGGTGCTGGGGGCCTTCGGGGCCCTCGACCCCGAGATCGAGGCCGACGCGCGCGCGTTCTTCGACGACCGCCGCATCGACGCGCGGCCGCGCCCTGGCAAGCGCGATGGGGCCTTCTGCGCGGGCATGGTGCCGGGGGTCGCGCCGCGGGTGCTGGTCAACTTCCACGGGCGCCTCCGCGACGTGTACACCCTCGCCCACGAGCTCGGTCACGGCGTGCATTTTACCCTCGCCGGCAAGGCGCAGCGGCTCCTCAACTACTGGCCCACGAGCCCCATGGCCGAGACCGCGAGCGTGTTCGGCGAGATGGTGCTCACCCGCCGGCTCCTCGCGCGCGAGACCGACCCCGATGTGCGGCGGCAGCTCCTCGCCGCGCGCATCGAAGAGGCCCTCGGCACCATCCACCGCCAGGTCGCCTTCACCCGCTACGAGCTCAACGCGCACCTCGCGCGGGCCCGCGCGAACCTCTCGACCGACGACCTCTCGGCCCTCTGGAGCGCCGAATCAGAGCGCCTCTACGGCGACGCCGTGCAGCGCGGCGCGCTCGACCGGTGGGGCTGGGTGGGCATCCCCCATCTGGTGCACTACCGCTTCTATTGCTACTCGTACGCGTTCGGGCAGCTCCTCGTGTTCGCCCTCTACCGGCTGTGGGAGCAAGAGGGTGAGGCCTTCGTGCCGAAGTACAAGCGGCTCCTCGCGAGCGGGGGCTGCGACACCCCGGCCTCGCTCCTCGCGGCGCTCGGCATCGACATCACCGACCCGAGCTTCTGGGCCCGCGGCCTCGACGTGGTCACCGAGATGGTCGACGCCTTCGTCGCCGAAGAGGGCGCCGCGGGAGAGTAGAAATTTCTACTCAAACAGCGCGGGTTTCAGTCTTCTGAGTGGCCCTGCCAACGGTCGAGCACCGTGGCGACGGTCATGTCTGAGAGCACGTTGGTGGCGGCGCGGCCTCGGCCGACGATCCAGTCGAGGGGCAAGAGCAGCGGGATCACCGCGGCCGCGGTGTGGTCTGGGATGCCCGCGGCGCCCAGCACGAGGGGCAGGGTGATGAGCCCCGCTTCGGGCACGCCCGCGATGCCGACGCCTGCCATCACCGCCGCGAGGGCCACGCCGACCTGCTGCCCGAGCGAGAGCGACTGACCCATGGCCTGGCTCACGAAGATCGCCGCGGCGGCCTCGTAGAGGATGATGCCGTCGTGGTTGAGGTTGGTGCCCACGCAGGCCGCGAGGCGGGCCGAGGCGGGGCTCACCTTGAGCTTCTCATCGAGGGCCTTGAGCGTAACCGGGAGCGTGGCGAGGGAGCTGCCGCACGAGAGGGCCGTGACCACGGGGTCGAGCACGCCGCGCCAGAACTGCACGGGGTTGCGCCGGGCGGCGGCCCAGACCAGGAGGCCGTACCACACAAAACCCTGCAAAATGAAGCCGATGAACACCGTCGCGAGGAAGGGCAGGAGCGTCGCGAAGACCCCTACGCCGGTGCGGGCCACGACCCCCGCCACGACGGCGCTCACGGCCACCGGGATGAGCCGCACGACCCCGTGGAGGATGGCCGAGAAGAGGGCGAGGCCGCCGTGGGCGAAGCGCGCCCAGGTCTGCAACGCGGCTTCGGTCTCGGGGTCGGCTTTGCTCCGCAGGGCGCGCCACGCGGCGCCGAGGGCGACGGCGATGAGCACCACGGCGATGACGTTGTTCTTGACGAAGGGCTCGACGACGCTCTCGGGGATGTAGCGCGCGAGGTTGACCAAGGGGTTGAGCGAGGGGCCCTCGACGGGGGCGGCGTGGGCGGCGCCGGGCGTCACGCTGAGGGCCCCGATCTCGGCGCGGAGGTGGGCTCCGGCGTTCATGAGGTGCGAGACCCCGAGGCCGATGGCGATGGCGACGACGGCGTTCAAGAGCGAGAGGCCGACGAGCCGCGCGGCCTGGCGGCCCTCGATCTTGGTGCGCGCGAAGGCGTCGAGCACCGCAAAGAGGATGAGCGGCGTGGCCAGGGCCTTGAGCGCCCGGATCACCAAGAGCCCGAGGTTGGCCATGGGCTCGACGCGGCGCCCGAGGAGCTTCGCCGCCGCGATGCCGATCACGACGCCCGCGAGGATTTGAACATAGAGAGGCCACCGGCCTCGGGGTGCTGCGTCGCCCATCGCGCGGTCGATGGCACCGCGGGGCGGGGGCGCGTGTCAACGATGCCGTGCGAACTCGAGCCGCGCGAGCTGGTCGCGGTGCACCTCGTCGGGGCCGTCGGCGATGCGCAGCATGCGGGCGGCGGCGTAGGCCATCGAGAGGCCGAAATCGTCGCTGAGGCCGCCGGCGCCGTGGGCCTGGATGGCCATGTCGATGACCCGACAGGCCATGTTGGGGGCGGCGATCTTGATCATCGCGATCTCGGCCTTGGCGTGGCGCGCGCCCACGGTGTCGATGGCCTCGGCGGCGTGCAAGACCAGGAGCCGGGTTTGGTCGATGTCGACCCGTGCGTCGGCGACGCGCTCGCGCCAGACCGACTGCTCGGCGATGGGCTTGCCAAAGGCGACCCGCGCTTCGAGGCGGCGGCAGGTCTTTTCGAGGGCCCGCTCGGCGAGGCCGATGAGCCGCATGCAGTGGTGAATGCGACCCGGCCCGAGGCGCCCCTGGGCGATCTCGAAGCCGCGCCCTTCGCCGACGATCACCTCGTCGGGCATGACCTGAACGTTGTCGAAGCGCAGCTCGGCGTGGCCGTGCGGGGCGTCGTCGAAGCCGAAGACCGGCAGCCAGCGTGCGAGCGAGACGCCCTCGCGGTCAAAGGGGATGACCACCATGGTGTGCTGACGGTGGCGCTCGGGGTGCGGCGCGGGGTCGCTCTTGCAGAGCACGATCAAGACCTTGCAGCGGGGGCTGCCGGCGCCGGTGGTCCACCATTTGTGGGCGTTGAGGCGGTAGTGGTCGCCCTCGCGGCGGAGGGTGCCCGCGATGTTGGTGGCGTCGCTCGATGCGACCTCGGGTTCGGTCATGGCGAAGCCCGAGCGGATCGTGCCGTCGAGCAAGGGCCCGAGCCAGCGCGCTTTTTGGGCCTCGCTCCCGTAACGGTCGAGCACCTCGATGTTGCCCGTGTCAGGCGCCGAACAGTTGAACACCTCGGGCGCCCAGACCACCCGGCCCATGAGCTCGGCCATGGGGGCGTACTCGCGCACGGTCAGCCCCGCGCCGTGGGGGCTGTCGTTGAGGAAGAGGTTCCACAATCCGGCCGCGCGGGCTTCGGCCTTGAGGGCCTCTAGGACGGGCGGCAGCCTCAGCCGGTCTTCGCGGAGTTCTGCCTCGAATTGCGCCTCGGCGGGCTCGATTCGGGTGCGGACAAAGCGCTGCACGGCGTCGTACAGCGCGCGGGCCTCGGGGCGTGTCGGGAGAAGCTCCATCGGGGTGTCTCGCCCGACCTTATCAAAGCCGCGCGTCGAAGGCTTGACCCGCGCGGTGGTGCGCGTTCAGGCTCCGGCCGCGATGAAGTCTCTCGGCCTTCGGGTGGTGGCGGGTTGGATGGTGACGGCGATGCTCTCGGGGGGCTGCTCAGACAGCGCGCCGAGCGCCCCAGCGGGCGACGCCTCGGTAGACGCTGCGGCCGACCTCGGCGCGTCGGATGTGCCCACGGCGTCGACCGACGCGGGGTCGTTGCCTTCGCTCCCGGAGGGTGACTGCGACCCGCTCGACCCGACGGCGTGCGCCTTCCCGTGGCCGTCGAATCTGTATCTTCGGCGCGATGCGGCGCGGCCCACGGGGTACACCCTGCGCTTCGGCCCGCGGTCGCTCCCGGCGAACCGCTCGCAGGTGAACATCAACCCGCTGCCCTTCGAGCGCCTCGACGGGTACGGCCTCGGGGCGCCGATCATGGTTCGCTTCCCGAACCTCGACCTCACCGGGTGGGCCGACGAGGAGCACCCCGAGCGCTCGCTCGCAGCCGACGCCTCGGCGCTGCTCTTCGAGGTCGACGGTCAGACCGTGACCCGGGTGCCGTACTTCGTCGAGCTCGACGCGCAAGAGAGCGACCCCTCACGAAAGACCTTGTTTCTAAGGCCTCTGGTGATCTTGAAGGAGAACCGAAGGTACCTCGTCGCCTTTCGCAACCTCCGCACCACCGCGGGCGCGGCGATCGAACCGTCGGCGGCCTTCGCCCGCCTTCGCGGCGCGATGACCGCCGGCGACACGGCCCTCGCCCCCCGGCAGGCTCGCTTCGACGAGGTCTTCGCCTTGCTCGAAGCGCAGGGCGTCTCGCGCGCGAGCCTCACCCTCGCGTGGGATTTCAACACCGCCAGCTCGCAGGCCCTGCACGGCACCCTGCTCAGGATGCGCGACGAGGTGCTCGCGCGGTACCCCATGGGGCCGACCCTCACGATCACGGGCCGTCAAGAGTTTGCGGCCACCGCCGACGGCACCGGCCGTGACGTCAACGCCAACATCGCGCTCCAGCTCGACGGCACCATCGAGGTGCCGAACTACATGCGCCAGCGCACCTTCGGCACGACCCCGGTGTGGCTGATGAACACCGACGCCGCGGGCCTCCCCACGCCGAACGGCACCCGCACCGTCGAGTTCAGCGTTCGCATCCCTCACTCGGCCGTCAACGGCGAGCCCCACGGGCTCGTTCAGTACGGGCACGGGCTCCTCGGGGGGTACGGCGAGGTCGAGGCGGGGTACAACGGCCGCATCGCCAACAACAACCGCTTGATCTTCTTCGCGTCGAACCTCACCGGGATGGCCACCGAAGACGTGCCCGTGGTGCTCCAGACCTTGCGCGAGGGCAGCGCGTTCCAGGGCGTCGGCGACAGGTTGCACCAAGGGATGATCGAGTGGGTGCTCTTGGCCCGGGCGATGAAGACGCAGTTCGCGGGCTTGCCCGACGTGCGCGCGCGCAACATCCGCGTGAACCCCGACGAGCTCTTCTACTCGGGCATCTCGCAGGGCGGCATCTTCGGCGGCACCTACGTCGCGATCGCTCCGGACATCACCCGCGGCCACCTCGGGGTGCCGGGCAACAACTACGTCACGCTCTTGCATCGGTCTGTCGATTTTCAGAGCTATTTCGCGCTGTTGCGCCAGAGCTACCCCGACTCGGCTGACCAGGCCCTGGCCCTGGCGACCTTGCAGCTCCACTGGGATCGCACCGACCCGGTGAGCTACTATCGTCACCTCTCGCAGGAGCCCTTCACGGCGGGGCAGCCGCGGCACGTGCTCTTGGCGCCCGCGAAGGCCGACTACGAGGTGGCGGTGTTCACCAACGAGATCGCGGTGCGCTCGGGCTTGGGCATCGCGCTCCTTGAGAACTACGACCGCACGCGGATGCCCTTCGGGTTGACGCCGGTGCGGTATCCGCACCGAGGCTCGGGGTTGGTGCTCTATGATTTCGGCAATCCGTGGCCTGCGCCGGGCAATCGTCCGCCGACGGACACGGTGGGCAACCCGCACGGGCGGCCGCGGCAGGCGGTGCATCACGACCGTCAGCTCGTGACCTTTCTGCGCACCGGCGAGATCGTCGACGTGTGCGGCGGCGACGGGTGTCGGCCCGATTGAGTTGAAGACGCGGGCGCGCTTTGTCGCCAAACGTTGCCCCGCGGTGGGTGTCTCAGGGTTCTGTCGTACGAAAGGTTCAGGGTCATGTTGAAGCAGGTTGTGATGGGTCTTCTCTTCGCGTCGCTGGTGTCGGGGGCGGCCTGCAAGCGCCGCGACTCTGACGAAGAGGGCAGCGCGGCAGACAGTGGCACGACCGCGGTTCCGACCACGGTGGCGCCTGCGGTTCAGCCTGATGTGCCTCCGGCGCCGATGCCGACGCCGCCGCCCACCAACGCCCTCGACGCTGACGCGGGCTTGCCCGCCGTGCCAGCCCAACCCGTGCCCCTCGCGCCCGGCTCGCAGCCTGTGCCCGTGGCCCCGGGTGCGGCCCCTGCGGCTCCGACGGCGCCCGCGGCCCCGATGGCCCCTGCGGCGCCGACGGCCCCGACGAACCCGAGCGCCCCCACCGCCGCGCGCCCGACCGCGCCGCGCCCGACCGCGCCGACCGCCCCCGCCGCCAACAACGGCGCGATTGTGATCCCCGGCATCGGCGGCAACGACGCCGTGCGGGTGCAGCGTCAGGGCGACCGCACCAACATCAACGTGGGCGGCATCCAGATCGCGGTGCCGCACACCCAGAACAACACCGGCGCGGGCAACTGAGCGCCGCTTTGCTTCACGTCGGCGCTGCGGGCTGTGTAGTCTCGCGGCGCTGTGACACTCGGCGGGCATCCTCACGGTCAGACGGTCATCCAACGCGACGGGCGAGGCGGGGTGTCGGCTTCGCGACGACGGCCGGTGCTCACATGGCACGACGCGCAGGGCGCGCATTCGCGGGTGATCGACGCGCGGGTCACCCTCGGCGCCGCGCCTGGCGTCGATGTGGTGGTCGCCGACCCGATGGTGTCGCGCATCCACTGCGAGCTTGAGCCCCGCGAAGACGGCGTGTGGCTGCGCGACCTCGACTCGCGCAACGGCACCGTCGCGGCGGGCCTGAGGGTGGGCAGCGCGCGGCTCGACGAGGGCGTGACCTTCACCCTCGGCGCGACGACCTTCTCGGTGGCGTGGGAGCGCGAGGCGTCGCCCGTCGCGCTCTCGCCCGACGCGCGCTTCGGCCCGTTGCTAGGGCGCTCGGTGGTGATGCGGGCGCTCTTCGCGCGGCTGCCGCGGGTGGCTCAGGTCGACGCCACGGTGCTCATCACGGGCGAAACGGGCACGGGCAAGGAGCTCGTGGCCGAGGCGCTCCACGGCGCGTCGCGCAGGGCCGCGCAGCCCTTTGTGATCGTCGATTGCGGGGCCTTGCCCGAGACGCTCCTTGAGGCTGAGCTCTTCGGTCACGCGCGCGGGGCCTTCACCGGCGCGCAGCACGCGCGGGCGGGGGCCATCGAGAGCGCCGAAGGGGGCACGGTCTTTCTCGACGAGATCGGCGAGCTCCCGCTGGCCGTGCAGCCCAAGCTCTTGCGCGCCTTGGAGTCGCGCATGGTGCGCCGCCTCGGAGAGAGCCAGCACCGCAAGGTCGACGTTCGCTTCATCGCCGCGACGCACCGCGATTTGCGGGCCATGGTGAACCAAGGGGCCTTTCGAGAAGACTTGTATTTTCGCCTCGCGGTGCTGCCCATCGAGGTGCCCCCGCTGCGCGCGCGGCCCGACGACGTGGCCCTCTTGGTCGAACATTTTCTGCCCCCCGACGCGACCGGCGCGGTGACCCCCGCGCTGATGCATGAGCTTCAGTCGCGCCCCTGGCTCGGCAACGTGCGCGAGCTGCGCAACTTCGTCGATCGCGCGATGGCCTTGGGCGCCCACGAGGCCCTCGCGCTGAGCCGCGACGTGCCGACCCGCGCCGCGGCGGCTGCGGGGGCGGGGGCCGAGGGCGGCTTCCCCGAGGTGGCCCTCGACACGCCGTTCAAGGCGCTGCGCGAGCGCTGCCTCGACCATCTCGAGCGGGTGTACCTCGTGGGCCTGCTCGAACGTCATCACGGCAACGTGTCAGCGGTTGCGCAGGCCGCGGGGCTCGATCGCACCTATGTGCACAGGCTGATTCGCAAGCACGACCTCGGCCGGCCTTGATTGCGCGGCGTGCGCTTGTGTAGGGTTAGGCCCCCGCGATGACGAGCGCGAAAGATGCAGACGAGCCGGAGTTTCCGCTCCCGCGACGCTTTGGTCGGTATGTGTTGTTTGACCATATCGGTCGCGGCGGCATGGCCGAGATCTATCTCGCCCGCGGCACGACGCAGATGGGGGCGGCCCGGCTCGCGGTGGTGAAGCTGGTGCTCAACCGCTTCGCCAACGACCCGGCCTTCGCGCAGATGCTCGTGACCGAAGCCAAGCTGGCCGCGCGGCTCAGCCACGCCAACGTGGTTCAGACCTTTGACCTCGGTCGCGAAGAAGAGCGGCTCTACATCGCGATGGAGTACGTCGAGGGCTTCGACCTCACGCAGCTCTTGCGAAAGCTCGCGGCGAAGAAGATCGGGCTCCCTGCCGAGTACGGCTTCTTGGTGGTGACCGAGATGCTGCGGGCGCTCGACTACGCGCACCGCTGCACCGACGACCGCGGCGCCTCGCTCGGCATCGTGCACCGCGACGTGTCGCCCTCGAACGTGCTGATCTCGCTCGAAGGCGAAGTGAAGCTCTGCGATTTCGGCATCGCCCGCGCGATCGACGACCTCAGCGAGCTGCCCGAGGGCGCCCTCGAAGGCAAGGCCGCGTACATGTCGCCCGAGCAAGCCAAGGGCGAGAAGATCGACGCGCGGGCCGATGTCTTCGCGGCCACCACCATCTTGTGGGAGATCATGGCCGGGCGGCGCATGTACAAATCGCAGCCCGGTCGCGACGTGCTTGAGCTGGCCAAGGCGGGCGACGTTCCGCCCTTGCCCAACCGCGGTCTGCCGAACCATGAGCGCTTGCAAGAGATCTTGAGCAAGGGCCTCGCGGCCGACCGTGACGCGCGGTATGCCAGCGCGGCGGCGCTCCTGGCAGAGCTCGAAGACTACATCGCCGAGGCGCGGCTCCTGGCCTCGCCGATGCGCTTCGCGCAGTTTCTCACCGAGCAGTTCGAGCACGAGCTCGTGGCCGCGCGGCGCGAGCGCGAGCAGGCCGCCCTGTCGGTGGTGTCGCCCGAACCGGTCGATGTGATCCCCGATTTGCCCTCGGTCGAGCCGCCCGAGCCGCCGCCTGAGCCCGCGGCGGTGTCGCAGCGAGCCCCCGCGCCGCCGCCCGCCGAGGTGGCCGAGGTGGCCGCGTCGCAGCCCGTCGTGGCGCCTCCGCGAGAGGTCGCGCCCGCGGCGTGGTCGAAGCCTCCGGCCCCGTTTCAGGCGCCTCCTGGGCCCGAGCCTGGGGGCGGCCGCGGGGCGCTCATCGCGGGGGTCGTGGCGGTGCTCCTGGTGCTCGGCGTGGTCGCCGCGATGGCCTTGAAGTAGGGCGGCTCCATGGCCTCGAACAAAGAGCGGGTCGACAAGGTGCTCGTGGCGCGCGGGCTCGCAGAGACGCGCGAGCGCGCCCAGGCCCTGGTGATGGCGGGTCGGGTGTTCATGAAGGGCCAGCGGGTCGACAAGCCCGGCACCGCGGTGCCCCTCGACGCGGCGATCGAGGTGCAAGGTGACGCCATCCCGTATGTGTCACGGGGCGGCTTGAAGCTCGCGGGGGTGCTCGACCCGCTCGGGGTCGCGGTGCAGGGCAAGGTCTGCCTCGACGTGGGCGCGAGCACCGGGGGCTTCACCGATGTGCTCTTGCAGCGCGGCGCCGCGCGGGTGTGGGCCATCGACGTGGGGCACGGGCAGCTGCACGAGAAGATCCGCAACGACCCGCGGGTGATCGCCCACGAGGGCGTCAACGCGAAGCTCCCTCTCGCGGAGACGGTCACCGAGCGGGTCGCGCTGGTGGTCATCGACGTGAGCTTCATTTCGTTGACGAAGATCCTCGGGGCGGTGGTCGAGCGGCTCGACCCCGGGGCCGACGTGGTGGCGATGGTGAAGCCGCAGTTTGAGCTGCAGCCGCGCGATGTGAAGGGCGGCGTCGTGCACGATGACCGGCTGCGGCTCCAGGCGGTCGAGGGGGTGGTGGCTTGCGCCAAGGCCCTCGGGCTGACCGAGCTCGGGCGAGAAGACAGCCCGGTGCACGGGCCCGCGGGCAATCGCGAGGTCTTCGTGCGCTTCCACTGGGCGGGTTAGCGCGCGGCCGAGGTGCGGCGGGCGCGGGCGAGACCGCGGCGGCCCATGAGCGTGAGTTCGAGCAAGAGGAGCCACGAGACGAGCGAGGCGACGGCCACGAGCGACGAGCCCATGAGGGCGCCGGTGGTGTCGATCGGAGGGCCCCCGAGCGCGCGACCGCGGAGGCCCAACGAGAGCGCGGTGGCCGCGATCACGGCGACGCTGGTGAGCATCGCGCCGCGGCCGAGGTGGGCGCAGAGCGCGAGGGCTACGGTGAGGGCCAAGACGAGGGCAGGGGTCGAGGCGCTCGGCGCCATCAGGGCCCACACCGCCGCGCCGCTCGTGAGGGCCGCGACGACGCCCCACCACGGGGGCCGCGCGACGGGCGTGCTGACGGCCTCGGCGGGCTCTCGCTGCGCGCGATACGGGAGCCCCTGGGTCGGCTGGGCGAGGGCCTCGGCGTGCTTCGCGCCGCGCGCGGGCGCCACCCGTGCGAGGGCCGAATCGACCCAGGCGAGCAGGGCCAGCGAGAGACCAAACACCGGGACGAAGGCCACGAAGACCACGGGCATGCCGACGTCGGTGTTCCACCGGGCGAGGGTGCCCGGGGGGCCGCGGAGCCAGTCTGAGACGCCCAGGAGCCACACGAGCACGCAGTGCATGCCGAGGGCGCGCACGCACCACGCCGCCGCGGCGTTGTTCTCTCGGTCGTTGACCGCGCGAATGTAGAGAAAGAGCCCCGCCGCGAAGAGCGGCGCCCAGGCCCCGAGAACGCAGCTCAGCTCCCACACGGCGAGGGTGCGCCCGAACCACATTCGGCACGAGAGCCAGCTCACCATCACCGCTGCGAGCCCGCCAAAGATCGCCAGAGGTCGCATGATGCTCGGAGCCTAGCAAACCGGCCGTCGGGCCCCAACCCGCTCTCCGCGCGGCAGTGCCCTCGGTCAGCCGCGTCGGCGATCGCGCGCCGTGCAGAGAATTCGCACACGCCGCCGAGAGCTGCTAACGCGCCCGGTGTTGTGATGCGAACGGTGCGGCGCTCGGGCATCCTCGTCGCAGCCCTGGCGGGCCTCCTGCCGAGCTGCCGTGAGGCCGTGGCGCGCCCGGGGTCGCACCCCGCTTCGGGCGCCGCCGCGAGCCCTGCGAGCCGTGACGCGTCGCGGTCTGATGCGCTCGCGACGGCGCGGGCCAGGGTGCTCGAGGTCGAGGCGCACCGCGGGGCGCCCCTCAGCGATCGCGAGGTCGAGGCCCTCGCCGCCGAAGGGCACGCCGACGCTTTCACCCTCGCGGCCCGGATGCTCATCGCACGATGGCAGCGCGATCGCGCCGCGCGCGACCTTCAACGCGGCGACGACTACCTCCAGGCCGCCATCGCCCTCGCGCCCGATGGCGCTGTCGGCTGCGACGCGCGCCAGAGGGCCATGGCCCTCGCCCTCGACAGTCAGAGCGTGCGGAGCCTGCCGCGGCAACAGCGTGAGTACGCGTCGCGGTGTGGTGCGCTCCCGGCGGCGCTTGCGGGCCCCGTTTCGACGCCTCCGCCGCGCGTTGCGGCGGCCCCCTCGCGGCTCCCGGTGGGGCGCTATCGACGGGTGGTGATCGACCCAGGGCACGGCGGCTCTGACCCCGGCGCCATCGGCCCGGGAGGGCTCCGCGAGAGCGCGGTGACCCTCGACGTGGCGCGCCGCGTGGCCGAGCGCCTCGCGACCCGGTACGGCGTCCAGGTGGTGCTCACCCGCGACCGCGATGTGTACGTCGACCTCGAAGCGCGCGCGGCCCATGCCAACGAGGCAGGCGCTGACGCCTTCGTGTCGATTCACTGCAACGCCGCGCGCAACCCCGACGCGCGGGGCATCTCGACCTTCGTGCTCCAACACGACGACGCGCGGGTGGCGGCGCGGGTGGTGGCGCGCGAGGGCGAGCTCATCGACGTCGAGGGCGCCCGAGACACTTGGGATGTCACCCACATCCTGGCCGACCTCAGGCTCTCGCAGCACGGCCGAGACAGCCTCGGGCTCGCCCGCGAGGTGCAGGGCGCGATGCTCCACGACGCGCGGCTCCTCTACCCGCAGGTCGACGACATGGGGGTTCACCCCGCGCGCTTTCATGTGCTCGTGACCGCGCGAATGCCCGCGGTGCTTGTCGAGCTCTCGTTCATCTCGCACGCCCTCGAAGAGCGCCGTCTCGGCGCCGAGGCGTACCGCGACGTGCTCGCCAGCGCGATCGCCCGGGCCCTCGCAGAGCACCGCTGACCCGCGGCGCCATCGGTCATAGTGTGGGCCGACACCGATGCTGAAGCCGCGCCTCTCGAACGCCCCGAGCCAACTCAAATCGCAGCTCACCGAGGCCCTCGCGCCGCTGCGGTCCGAGGCCCTCGCCCACCGCGGCGGCACGGCCCTCGCGCGGCGCATCGCGGCGGTCTACGATCGCGCCGTGGTCGCCGAGGTGGCGCCCGCGCTCGACGCCTGGCGGGCCGACGGAGGGCGCGGCGAGGTGGCCCTCGTGGCCGTGGGCGGATACGGTCGCAGCACCCTCGGGTTCGGCTCCGACCTCGACCTGGTGGTGCTCTGCGATGCGCGCGCGGCCGCGCACGCCGAGGCCCTCTCCGAGCGGCTCCTCTACCCGCTGTGGGACGCCGGGGTCGCCGTCGGGCACAAGCTCGCCACCGTCGACGAGCTCGTCGCCTTGGCCCGCGACGACCTGCGCACGGCCACGATGATGCTCGACGCGCGCTACCTCGCGGGCGACGCCGCGCTCGCCGAACGGGCCCTCGGGCGCGGGCTACGGTGGGCTTTCGACGGCGATCTCGGCCGCTTCATCGACGCCCTACAACACGAGATGACCGAGCGCCACGATCGCTTCGGCACGACGGTGTACCTCCTCGAACCCGACCTCAAACAAGGGCGCGGCGGGCTGCGCGACCTCGACATCGCGCGGTGGGCGCTGCACGCCCGATTTCACACCCCTGGCTTCGCTGACGCCTTGCGCGCGGGGGCGCTCTCTGAGGCCGAGCGGAGGGCCCTGGTCGAGGCGACCGAGTGCGCCTGGGCGATGCGCCTGGTCTTGCACGCGGGCCGCATGCGGCGCGTCGATCGGCTGACCTTCGACGCCCAGGCCGAGCTCGTCGCGGGCACCCTCGACCCCGCGCTCGAGCCCGACACCGAGGCCCACGGGGCGGCCCTCTCGGCGGCCATCGAGCAGGCCCTCTCGCGATGGTATCGACACGCCCGCGAGGCCTCGACGGTGATCGAACAGCTCTTGCCGCGGTGCCGACCCGGGAGAGGGAGCGAGTTTCCGCATTTGCATCGCGCGGTGAGCCTCGGGCCCAATGTGCTTCGCTTCGACGGCGCCGCGTGTCTCGCCGCGGCCGACACCCTCGCGCGCGACCCCGTGGCGGCGCTGCGGCTCGTCGAAGTGGCCCTCGCGACGGGCCTCACGCTCGGCGCGAGCTCCCGCGCCAGCATCGTCGCGGCGAGCCTCGACCCGCGGTGGTGCGAGGCCCTGAGGCGCGACCCCGCCGCGGGGCCGAGCTTCCTGCGCCTCTTGACGCACTCGGGGCGCGCGGTGCTGCGACGCCCGCCCTCGCGGCCCATTTCGAGCACCCCCGACAACCGCGAGAGCGTGATGGCCGAGCTCCACGACCTGGGGCTCTTGCTCGCGATGGTGCCCGAGTTCTCGGCCGTCACCGCGAAGGTTCAGCACGACGTCTACCATGTGTACACCGTCGATGTTCACTCGGTCGCGGCGCTCGATCGCCTCCACGCCATCGGTCGCGCCGAGATGCCCGAGCCCTTCGCGCTGGCCACGGCGCTCTTGCCCGACACCGACCGACGCGACGTGCTCTGCCTCGCCACGCTCTTGCACGACATCGGCAAGAATCACGGGCGCGCCCACGCCGTGGTGGGGGCCGAGCTCGCCCCAGCCATCGCGCTGCGCCTCGGACTCGGCGCCGACGACGCCGCCACGGTGGCCTGGCTCGTGGCCGACCACCTCACGCTGTATCACCTCGCCACCCGGCGCGACGCGTCTGACCCGGTGACCCTCAAGCAGCTCGAAGGCGCCACCGGCGGCGACCCGTGGAGGCTCCGTGCGCTCTACCTCCTCACCGTCGCCGACCTCTCGACCACCTCGCCGACGGCCCTCAACGCGTGGAAGTCTCGCATGCTCGAAGACCTCTATCTTCAGGCCGACCGCGCGCACCGCGGGGCGCCCCCCGAGACCCGCCGCGAGGCCCTCGTGGCCCAGGCCCTCGGCGCCACCCATGACCCCGCCGAGGCCGTCCTTGTGGGGCGCTTCGTGGCCGCGATGCCCGCGCGGTACCTCCGGGCCACCGCGCCCGAGGCGGTGCGCCGGCATGCAGGCCTGTGGGCCGCCCTGAGGCCCGAAGGAGACCTCTCGCTGCGGCTGTTGCAGGGCCGCGGGGTCGACGCCCTGGTCGAAGTGGTGGTGCGTGCCCCCGACCGCCGCGGGCTCCTCGCGACCATCGCGGGGCTGCTCTTTGCACACCGGCTCGACGTTCAAGGGGCCGAGATCCACGGGCGCGCGGGCGAGGTGTTTGACGTCTTTGTGGCGCGGCTGCCCGACGCCTGCGACGACCCTCGGGCCCGCGCCGCCCTGGCCGAGCGGCTGCGCGCGCAGTTCGCGCAGTGCCTCGACGGCGCACTCGACGTCGACGCGTTGGTGCGCGCGCGGCGTCGCGCGCCGGGCTTCGTGCGCCCAGAGCCCACGGTGCGGGTCGAGCTGAAGAGCTCTCGCGAGGCCAGCGATGAGGCCACGGTGTTCGAGGTCTTCGGCCCCGATCGACCGGGATTTCTCTATGCCGTGGCGCGCAGCATCACCGAGGCCGGGGTCGAAATCAGGGTCGCCAAGGTGAACACCGAAGGGCGACGCGCCGCCGACGTGTTCTACGGGGTCAACTCCGAGGGAGAAAAACTCACTCTGGCGCATGAAGCCCAGGTGCGGGCCGCCATCGAAGCGGGGCTCGACGCGCTGCTTCGCGCGGCGGTGATGTGACAGGCTTGTAAGCGCCCTGCGGACGCGCTACCCCTTTGTACGGTACCGGGCCAAGCCTGTAGGGTGTGGCGCGGTCAGAGTATCTCGTCGATGCGCCAATGCCCCAAATGCAACAAGCGTTTTCTGGAGAGCAACGCGCGCATCTGCGACGTTGACGGGTCGATCCTCGACCTCCTCGTGGTGGCCTCAGAGCGCGACCGGCTCGTGGGCACCACCGTCCAGAAGCGGTATGAAATTACCGGTGTCCTCGGCGATGGGGGCATGGGCGTGGTCTATCGGGCCCGCGACAATGTCACCGGCCAACCCTACGCCGTGAAGGTGCTCAGGGCCGAGTACAGCGACGAAGAAGACCTCGTGGTGCGCTTCGAGCAAGAGGCGCGGGCCGCCGCGGCGATCAACAACCCGCACATCGTCGAGATCTACGACTGGGGCTCGCTCCCCGACAACTCGCGCTTCTTCGTGATGGAGTTTCTCGAAGGCAAGTCGCTCGGCGACGTGCTCGCGGGGCTCCCGAAGCCGCCCGGCTCAGAGCGTCGCGAGGGCCTGAGCGAGGGCTTCGCCATCCACCTGGCGTTGCAGATCGCCGAGGGCCTCGGCGCGGCGCACGCCATCGGGGTGGTGCATCGCGACATCAAGCCCGACAATTTTCACATCATCAAGCGCGGCGAAGACGCGTACTTCGTGAAGATCCTCGATTTCGGCATCGCCAAGGTGCAGAACTCGAAGGCCGCGCGCACCCGCACGGGTTCGGTGTTCGGCACGCCGCACTACATGTCGCCCGAGCAGGCCTCGGGTGACCGCAACATCGACGCCACCACCGACATCTACGGCCTCGGCGTGATGCTCTACGAGATGATCGTCGGCAAGGTGCCCTTCGACGCCGACAACCTCATGGGCATCTTGACGGCGCACCTCTACCACACCCCCGTGCCGCCGCGGGCCTACCCCGAGTGCGAGGGCATCTCGCCGGCCTTCGAGGCGGTGATCTTGAAGTGCCTCGCCAAGACCCGCGAGGCCCGCTACCACAGCATGCGGGCGCTCTACGACGACCTTGTTGCGTGCCGCGACGGTCAGATGAGCGAGGCCCTCGAAGACCAAGAGTGCCACACGGTGCGCTTCGCCCGGGTGCCCCTCGCCGACGCCGAGGCCACGACGCCCGAGATCCCGGTGGCGTACGTGCCCGACCCGGTGATGCCCGCCGCCCCGGCGATGGGCGCGCCGATGGCGCCGCCGCCGCATGTTGGCCAGGTGTCGAGCGCGGCGATGCGCGCGGTGCCCTCGGCGTTTGGCTCGTTTGACGCGAACCCGATCCAATTTGCGCCCGCACCTCAGGGCTTCGACACGCCGCCCGGGGTGTCGCTCGCGCCTTCGGTGCGCGACCGCGGGGGCGACGGGCGCTCGAAGATCCCCTTGGTGATGGCGGTGGTCGGGGGCGGCCTGCTCTTGGGTTCGCTCGGCTTCGTGCTCCTCGGCAGTAACAGCGCCACCGAGGCGGCCTCGGGCCCGGCGCGCATCGAGGTCACCCAGGCCCCCGCGGCGCTCCGCCCGGCGGCGCAGCCCTCGGTGGTGCAGGTGGTGGCGGCCAACCCCGCGGCGCCGAGCGCGGCGCCCCAACCCGCGGCGCCGTCTGCGCCGGTGGCGGCCAACCCGGTGGTGGTGGCGGCGCCCGCGGTGGCCCCGAGCCCGAGCACGGTGACGCTCGACTCGCCCGGGGTGCGCGCGCAGGTGTTTCGCGGCAACACCCTCATCGGCCAGACGCCCTTGGTGGTGGCGCGGCCGAGCGGGGTCGAGGTGTACCGCCTGACCGCCGAAGATCACCAGCCCGTCGAGGTGCAGGTGGGGCCCACGAGCGAGGCGATGATGCGGGTGGCCCTACAGCCGCGCGCCGGGGGGGCTCACCGCCCGCGCCGCGAGCGAGACCCTTCGCCCCTCGGGATGCCCGCCACTTGGGGCCCCGCCGGGTCGAACGCCGCACGCACCCAGACGCCGACCGCTGCGCCCGCGCCGAACCCCGCGCCCGCGCCTCACCCGACGGCCGGTCACGACCACGACCCCTGGGCTCCGTAAGACGAAGCGCGCAGGCGAGGGGGCTCTTCGCTTGCCTCGGGGGGGCATCTTGACTAGCCTCCGCGCGTTTTGAAGGCGCGTGATGTGAAAGCGTGGCTCGGCGCGTTGGCGCTGTCGGCCGCGGTGACGGGGTGTCCGTCGAATGATGGCCAAGACCCTCCGAACGACCAGTTTTACCGGCCGATCGCTGCGGCGATCGGGGGCGACGGCAACTGGCTCTTCGTGGCCAACTCGAACTTCGACCTTCGCTACAACGGCGGCACCGTGGTGGCGGTCGACCTCGCGCGGGTGCGGGCCCGGGCGGTCGAAGCGGCGGCGGGGCAGCCGGGCAACAACTGCCGCCCTGACGCGACCCGGAGCGGCGCGGTGGTGTGCCCGTCGGGTGATTTCATCCGCGCTGAGGTGACCCGCAAGATCAACCCCTTCGCGGTCGACCTCGCGTACGCGCAGTACCCGAATCATCAGCGGCTCTACGTGGTGGTGCGCGGCGACGGCTCGCTCACCTGGTTCGACGTCGACAACGCGGGCTCGCTCAACTGCGGCGCCTCGGCGGCCGGGGGCGCGTGCGATGACGCGCACCGGGTGGGCGTCGACCCGGCCCAAAGCCCTGCGGGGGTGCGGTTGCCGCCCGACCCGTCGGCCCTCGCCGTCGACCCGGCCCGGGGCTGGGTGGTGGTCACGCATCAGAACGTCGACCCGAACCTCGCGCGGGCCTCGCTCTTTCGTGACACGGCGGCGCTCGCGGGGGCCACGGCGAGCGCGCGGCCGGTGATGCTCAACACCGTGGGCAACCTCGCGCTCGGCCTCTCGGGGGTCGCGCTCTTGCCCCGCGGCGACGCCAGCGACCCCACCCGCAGCACCTTTGTCAGCACCTCGCGGGCCGCGGCGACGCTCACGTTCTTGCAGGCGTACCCGGGCAACGCAGCGCTCGCCGACGGGCAGCCCTTTCTCTACCAGAGCGCGGCGGTGCCGCTGGTGGGGCTCTCGACCGGGGCCAACAACCGCAGCGTCGCGTTCGACCCGACCCCGGGCGCGAACCGCGCGTTCGTCGTGAGCCGCGCGCCCGAGGCGCTCTTGGTGGTGCGCCTCGACCCGGCCAACCCGACCCAGGTGGTGATCAACGACGCGATCCCCATCCCCGCGGGGCCCTCGCGGCTCACCGTCGAGCGCGACACGAGCTCAGGCCGGACGCTGGTCTACGTGGCCTCGTACGACGCCCGCAGGCTCTCGGTGGTCGACCCCGACGCGCACCGCGTGATCGCGCAGGAGTTCACCAACCGCGGCCCCCACACGGTGCTCCGAGACCCTCGCGCGCCGTTCTTGTATGTACTTGATTTTCTTGATGATTCGCTCGAAGTGATCGACCTCCGACCCACGGTCGACGGGGGCGCGGCGAACGTCAACTATCTGCACCGGGTGCTTACCCTCGGGGCGTCGGCGCGGTGATCATGGCAGCGCAGTTTTGGACTTCGGGTGTGCGTTCGAGGCTCTCGCTCGGTGCGATGGCGGTGTCGCTGGTCGGCGGGGCGTGCAGCTCGAACTCGGTGCTGAGCAACACCAACAATTTTTCTCGGGCGAGCGACGTCGCGTTTGTGTGCGTCAACGTGCCCGACGGGGCGGGGCTGCCCTTGTCAGAGTGCGGGCTGAACGCGAGCGACAACAGCCCCACGGGCGACCCGAACCATCACCTTCACGCCCTCGTCACGCAGTCTGAGCGCGGCGAGGTCGCGGTGGTCGACCTCGCGGCCACCTCGGGCGTGGCGCTGGTTGACAACAGCCCCGGGGTGCCGGGCTTCAATTTTCTGCCCGTGAGCCCGTCGCCGACGGCCTTGGTGGTAGACGTCCGCGGCGCGGGGCCGAGCCAGGTCTGGGTGGCCAGCGCGACGCGCAATCACATCCAGCGGGTCGATGTGCGGGCCCTCCGGCGCGACCCGCGGGCGGCTCAGGCCGACCTCCCGACGGTGGCGCCGTTGGCCCTTCCTGGGGCGCCCACCGACCTGGCCCTCGACACCCTCTCAGACGGCCGCGTGGTGCTCTACGCCGCGCTGCCTGACCGTGGCACTGTGGTGACCGTCGACGTGACCGACCCGACCGCGCCGCGCCTGCAAGAGACCCGCGCGCTGAGCGCCGGGGCGGGCGACGCGGGCCTCGGTGATGGCGGCGCGGCCGACGCGGGCCGTGGGGCTGCGCGCCCGGTTGCCCTCGCGGTCGACGGCCGCAGCCATCGGCTCTACGTCGCCGACGAGGCGAGCACCCTCGTGCATGTGATCGAGGGCGGCGGGGCCACCCTGCGGAGCCCCATCGACCTCGGGTTTCGCACCCGCTCGTTGGCCCTCTCGGGGTGGGTCCGCGCGCGGGCGAGCTGCACCGACGCGGCGGCCGACGCCGACCACTGCGCGCGGGCGCGGTACCTCTACGCGGTGGCGGCCGAAGACGGCGCGCTCTACGCGTGGGATCTCGTGCGCGGCGCGCGGGTCCGGGCCAACCTCCTGCCCCAGCCCAACGCGCGCTCCCGTCGGCTGAACCCCGCGTTTGATGAGAACCGCGTGGCCCTGCCCGCGCCCGCCACCGCGGTGACCGCCCTCAACACCAGCGACTACGTCGAGACCGCCGATCCGAACGACCCCGAAGGCGTGGTGATCCAAGCGAACGCGCCCTGCGAGACGGGCCCCTGCGCGGGCGCGGTCACCCCGGCGCCCTCTGCGCTGCGCGGGGTCTTCATGGCGGTGACCTTGCGCAACGGCGACATCACCTTCGTCGACCTCGACGATTACGACGCCGCGTGCCGCGAGGCCTCGTGTTCGAGCGGCCAGGCGGCCTACCGCTTCGTGCGTCACGCGCCGCGCGCCCTCGCGACCCTCACCGACCCGCCGCGGTTGACGGCCCAGCCCGCGGTGACGGGCATCATCCGCGGCACCGAGCGCACGCCGATCACCGACACGGCCTCGATCCCGAGCTTCGCGTGTACGGCCTCGCGTGCCTACAACGCGCCGACGGGGTGTTCGACGGCGAACAACTTTGGGGTCGAGCTCACCCGGCGCGAAGACCTCGCGCAGTCGGCCTCGGTGCCCGACCCGTACATCGCCCGCAACGAGTCGTGGGGCTTCACCTACGAGGGCGTCTTGCCGGGGCTCGATCAGGCCGGCGGGGCCCTCTCGGTCGACGGTTCGGCGCTGCGCCTCGATCTGCCCGGGGCGGCCTTCTGCACCCGCGGCACCTTGGCCACCGCCGCGGCTCGCGACCTCGTGGTGCTGGTGAGCGATCCGGTGCCGCAGGCGGGCGACGCCGAGCTCTGCCGCGGGGTGTTCGGGAGCGGCGCCTCGGCCTCGAACCGCGATTTCGAGATCGACCGCGCGTACGAAGATCGGCTCGTGCTGCGGGGCTCCCAAGACGCGACGCCCGAGCTCGTGGCGCGGTGCTTCCCGCAGGCGACACGGTTTCAGGTGAGGGCCGGGGGGCAGTGGCTCGTGCTCGGGTCTCGGGCGGGCTTTGTGCACGGGGTGCGCGCCAACGCCAGCACCCGCGAGTGCGAGCTCGACCCCGCGCGACAGGCCGAGACCGAGCGCCTCGCGGGGGGCTGCCTCGTCGACCGGGTGCCCGTGGCCATGCGCGCGCCGCTCTGCCCCACGGGCCGGGCCTGCACCGGGAGCCTCAACGACGAAGGCACCGCCCTCGCGACCCTCGCGCCGGTGTTCGCCAACCC
Organism: Myxococcales bacterium; assembly: GCA_016792845.1. Taxonomy (GTDB): domain Bacteria; phylum Myxococcota_A; class Polyangia; order Polyangiales; genus JAEUKH01. The sequence goes on from JAEUKH010000012.1 coordinate 90,321, forward strand.
GTACTTCTGCACGCAGCTCTTCCCCGCGGTGCGTCGCGGCACCGACGGGCGCTTCAGCGCCGTGCCCACGGCCCGCGAGACCCAGATGACCCTCGCCGTCACCGGCGCGTACGAGCCCTACGCCACCGACGTGGGCAACTTCCCCGTCAACGTGCGCTGGGTGCCTGCGATCAGCAGGCTCTACGTCGTCGACACACAAAACGCGGGCTTGCTTGAGTTTCGGCTGAGCCCGCTCACCCGCGGCCGTCAATTCAACTGACAGAGAATGTCACAGCCCGGGCTGTCGCTTCGTTGCGATGGCCCTCCGGGCTCTGCTACGGGCCAGTGACTGAGATGAGCGGGTTTACCTCGAAGGGCGCGCAGTCGCCTGCGATGCAGCAGTATCTCCGCGAGAAGGCGGCGCACCCCGACACGCTGCTCTTCTTTCGGATGGGCGATTTCTACGAGCTCTTCTTCGACGACGCCCTGGTCGCCGCGAAGGCCCTCGACCTCACCCTCACGTCGCGCAACAAGAACGACGCTGACCCCATCCCGATGTGCGGGGTGCCCTACCACGCCGCGCAGACCTACGTGCCGCGGCTCTTGGAGCTCGGGCACCGGGTGGCGATCTGCGAGCAGCTCGAAGACCCCGCGAAGGCGAAGGGCATCGTGAAGCGGGCGGTGGTGCGGGTGCTCACCCCGGCCCTGGTGCTCGACGCCGAGAGCCTCGACGCCCGCGCGAATCAGTTTCTCGCCGCGGTGGTGCCGCCCGAGGGCGGGGCCTCGCTCCCCGGGGCGTGGTCGCTCGCGGCCTACGATCTCAGCACGGGCGAGCTCTTTGTCACCGAGGTGAGCGACGCCCTCGGGCTGGTGGGCGAGCTGGCCCGGCTCGACGTGCGCGAGCTGGTGGTGCCGCGCGAGGCCGAAGAGGGCCTGAAGGCGCAGTGGCGCCTCTTGCCCAAAATCTTCGTGCGCGGGGCCGCGCAGCCGACGCTCCGCGAGGCCAGCGAGGTGCTCGGCAGCGCCCTCGACCCGGGCGAGCTGCGCGAGGCCCTCGAAGGCAGCGCCGTCACCACCCGCGTCGCCGCGGCGATGTGCCTTCAGTACGCGCGGGCCACGCAGCCCGGTCAGGCCATCCCCGTGCAGCGCCTCGCGCGGCTCGACGGGCGCGACCACCTGCTCATCGACGAGACCACCCAGAGCCATCTTGAGCTCTTCAGGTCGGTGCGCGGCGACACCCGGGGCACGCTCCTCAAGCACCTCGACGCCACGGTGACCCCGATGGGCGCCCGTCGGCTGCGGACGTGGCTCGCCTTCCCCCTCACCGACGTGCGGCGCATCCGGCGGCGCCACGACGCGGTCGACGCGCTGGTCACCTACGCCGAGCTCCGCCGCGCCTTGCGCGACGAGCTCAAGAGCATCGCCGACCTCGAGCGCCTCGCGGTGCGCGCCCACCTCGGCGCGGCCACCCCGCGCGACCTCGGGCTCTTGCGTGACAGCCTCTTGCGCGTCCCGCGGCTCGTCGACGCCTTCGCGCCCTTTCAAGACGCCGCCGATGCGCTCGGCGGGCTCCGCGCCCTCGACCCCATCGCGCCGCTCGCCGCCATGCTCGCCGGGAGCCTCAGCGACGCGCCCCCTGCCCAACTCGGCGACGGCGGGGTCTTTCGCGCGGGCTTCGACCCCGAGCTCGACCGCCTCGTGGCGCTCGCCACCAACGGTCGCAATTTCGTCCTCGAGCTCGAAGCCCGAGAGCGAGAGCGCACCCGCATCCAGTCGCTCAAGGTGCGCTACAACGGGGTCTTCGGGTACTACATCGAGGTCACCAAGGCCAACCTCCACCTCGTGCCCAAAGACTACCGGCGCAAGCAGACCGTGGCTACCGGCGAGCGCTACGTCACCGACGAGCTCGTCACCCTTGAGACCTCGATCCTCGAAGCCGACGAGCGCTCGAAGGCCCTCGAAGCCGAGCGCTTTGAGACCCTCAGGCGAGAGGTCGCGGCGAACCTCGGGCGGCTCTCGCGGCTGGCCAACCAGCTCGCCGACCTCGACGGCGTGGCGGCCCTCGCCGAGGTCGCGCACCGCCACGATTACGTGCGCCCCCTCGTCGACGACGGCGGCCTCTTGACGCTCTCCGAGGCGCGGCACCCGGTGGTCGAGAACATGCTCGAGCCCGGCGCCTTCGTGCCCAACGACGTGAGCCTCGACCCCCAAGGCAAGCGGCTCCTGCTCGTCACCGGGCCCAACATGGCAGGCAAGAGCACCCTCATGCGCATGGTGGCCCACCTGGTCATCATGGCGCAGATGGGGAGCTTCGTGCCCGCCGCCGCGGCCCGGGTGGGGCGCGTCGATCGGGTCTTCACCCGGGTCGGGGCGAGCGACGACGTGGCCCGAGGGGCGAGCACGTTCATGGTCGAAATGCGCGAAACTGCATCGATTTTGCGCGGTGCATCGTCGCGCTCGCTGGTGCTCTTCGACGAGATCGGCCGCGGCACGAGCACCTTCGACGGCCTCGCCATCGCGTGGGCCGTGGCCGAGTACCTGCACGACGTGGTGAAGGCCCGGGCCATGTTCGCGACGCACTACCACGAGCTCTGCGCCCTCGCCGAGACGCGGCCCCACGCGGCCAACGTGAACGTGTCGGCCCGCGAGTCGGGCGACGAGATCGTGTTCTTGCACAAGCTCACCGAAGGGGGCGCGAGCCGCTCGTACGGGGTCGCGGTGGCGCGCCTCGCGGGGCTCCCTGAGCCAGTGCTCGCGCGGGCCCGAGGGCTGCTCAAGGAGCTCGAACGGGGCGACGGGCCCATGCGTCGCGCGCCGCAGCAGCAAGGGCTCTTCGACCCGCGGCCGGCCCCGGCGGTCGCAGCGAGCCCTGTGCTCGACGCCCTCGCCAACGCCGACCTCGACCGCATGACGCCGCTCGAAGCGCTCCACTTCGTGCACCAGCTCAAGGCCCTCGCGAACCCGCGCAAGGGGTGAGGCCGAGGGGCCCCGGTGGGGCACGGCGTCTCTGGCGTCTCGGCGCGAATGGTCGTACAAGCCCGCGAATCGCGTGATGAAATACCTTCACCTGGTGATGCTAGGCGCGGCCCTCGCGGGGCCCCTGTCGTGCGCGTCGCGCCCCGCGCCGGCGGCGGTCGATGCGCCGCGGCTCGTGCCCCCCGACCTGCACGGCGAGGCCCTCGCGCTGGTGCCCGAGGGGAGCCTCGGGTGGGTGCGCCTCGACCTCGCGACGCTCAGGCGGTCGCCGCATTTTGACGGCACCCTTGAGGCCGCGCGGAGCCTCGGTGCCGACCTCGCGATGGTGCAGCGTGAGCTCGGGCACGATGTGTTTCGGCAGGGCGAGCTCGCGGTGCTGGCGATCTTTCCGCCGCCCGGGCGGGGGCAGGCAGGGTGGCCCCTCGCGGTGGTGCGGGGCGCCCTCGACCGAGAGGCCATCGTCGCAGAGGCCCGCGCGCGGCTGCCCAATGCCGCCCCGACCGAGGCCGAAGAAGAGGGCTATCGGTTCACCGTCATCGGGCAGCGCGCGTACCTCTTCGCCGCGCCCGACGTCATGCTGATGATGGAGCGCGGGCTCGTGCGCCGGGTGGCCGCGCGGCTCCGCGGGCGAGACCCCCAGAGCGCCCAAGACGAGGGCACCTTTCGGGCGCTCCTCGCGCGGGCCGAAGGGGCCGACAAGCCTGCACGCTTCGTGTTGAACCTTGAGGCCATCCGCGGGCTCCAGTCGCTCTCGGTGCGCAACGCGCCGCAGGTCGACGCCATCAACCAGCTCGCGGGCTGGGCCGAGCTGCCTGACGCGAGCCACATCCACGCGGTGGGGCTCACGAGCACGGCGCGGGCCGCCCGCGAGGTGGCCGACATCGTGACCCGCGAGTCGCAGCGGATGGGGGGCCTCCTCCCAGTGCGGCTCCTCGGGCTGTCGCGGCTCTTGAACCAGGGTGTTCGCGCCCGCGCCGAGGGCGAGCTGGTCACCCTCGACGTCGACGCCACCCGCGACGAGAGCCGCCGCGCGATGCGCATCGCCACCATCCTCGACGACCTCACCGGTGAGGCAGACTGAGCCCCCAATGGCCACCCTCGATTGGATCGTTGAACCCGCCGCGCGCCCCTTGCGCGGCGTCATTTCGGTGCCCGGCGACAAGTCGATCTCGCACCGCGCGTTGCTGTTCTCGGCGCTCGCCGAGGGGCCCTCGACGCTGCACGGCGTGAGCGACGGCGCCGACGTGGGCGCGACCCGACGGTGCCTCGAAGCGATGGGCGTCGCCGTGCGCGACACCGCCGAGGGGGGCCTCGTGGTCGAGGGGCAGGGCCTCGAAGCCCTCAAGGCGCCTCGCGAGCCGCTCGATTGCGGCAACGCGGGCACGGCCATGCGGCTCCTCGCGGGGGTGCTCTCGGCCCAGGAGTTTGACACGACCCTTGTGGGCGACGCGTCGCTCTCGCGGCGCCCCATGGGGCGGGTCACGCGGCCCTTGCGCGGGCGCGGCGCGCGCATCGAGGGCGCCCTCGGCGGCCCCAAGGGCGACGAGACCGCCCCGCTCACCATCCGGGGTCTGCGCGAGGGCAAGCGGCTCTTCGAGCTCGAGTACGACCTCCCGGTGGCGAGCGCGCAGGTGAAGTCGGCGCTGCTCTTGTCGGGGCTCTTCGCCGACGGGGTCACGGCCCTGCGCGAGCCCACCCTGTCGCGCGACCACACCGAGCGCATGCTCGCGGCCATGGGGGTGCCCTTGCAGGTGATGGGGCCGGTGGTGTTTCTCGACCCGAACGGGTGGTCGCGGGCCCTGCAACCGCTCACCCTGCGGGTGCCGGGTGACCCCTCGGCGGCGGCGTTCTTTGTGGCCGCGGGGCACATGGTCGAGGGGAGCCGGGTGAAGATCCGCGAGGTGCTCTCGAACCTCACCCGCACGGGCTTCGTCGAGGTGCTACGCGATCAGGGCGGCAGCACCGTGGTCGACCCCCGCGGGGCCTCGGGCGGAGAGCCCCTCGGCGACCTGCATGTGGGCGTCCGCGGCGCCTCGGTGCTGCGTCGCGGGGCGCGGGTGGGGGGCGAGCTCGCGGTGCGCTGCGTCGACGAGATCCCGGCGCTGGTGGCCGCCGCGGCGGTGTCGCCGGGCACGAGCCGCTTCGACGACCTCGCCGAGCTTCGGGTCAAAGAGAGCGACCGCCTCGCGGCCCTCGGGTCGATGCTCGCGGCCTTCGGCATCGCCCACACGGTGCTCGCCGACGGCCTCGCGCTCGAAGGGGGCCGACCTCGCGGCGGCGCCGTCGTCGACAGCCTCGGAGACCACCGCATCGCCATGGCCGCGGCGATCCTGGGGCTCCGCGCCGAGGGCGTCACGACAGTGCGCGACGTCGGCTGCGTGGCCACGAGCCACCCGGGCTTTCGCGAGGCCCTTGTGTCGCTGGGGGCGAGCGTGAAAGAAGTCGAGGGGTAGGCACTCGAAGATGGCACGCGCAAAACCAGTGGTGGCGATTGATGGTCCGGCCGGGGCGGGCAAGAGCACGGTGTCGCAGCGGGTGGCCGAGGCCCTGGGGTTCACCCTGGTCGACACGGGCTCGCTCTACCGTGCGGTGGCCTTCCTCGCCGCCGCCGAGGGGGTGAGCCTCGACGACGTGGCCGCGGTCGAGGGGGTCGCGACCCGCGCCGTGGCCTCGGGCCGGCTCTCGCTCGCCGCCGTGGCGCGGCCCGACGGGCCCGGGCGGGTGACCGAGGTGCGGGTGGGGGGGCTCTTCCCGGGCGACGCCATTCGTACGCCCGCGATGAGCATGGGCGCGAGCCAGGTGAGCGCCTACCCCGGGGTTCGCGCCGCCTTGCTCGACCTGCAACGGCAGTTCGGCCGCGAGGGCGCCGTGGTGCTCGAAGGTCGCGACATCGGCACGGTGGTCTTCCCCGACGCCGAGGTGAAGGTGTTTCTTACGGCCTCGCCCGAGGTGCGCGCCCGCCGTCGGCTCGAAGAGCTCCAGGCCCGCGGCGTCGAGGCCGACCTCGCCTCGGTGCTCCACGACGTCATCGCCCGCGACGCCCGCGACGCCGCCCGCAGCATCGCCCCGCTCCGAGAAGCGCCCGACGCCGTCAGGGTCGATTCGAGCCAGCTCGACCGCGAAGGCACCATCGACGCCATCGTCAGGCTCGTCGAAGCCCGCGCGGGCCGCTGAGACACCCCCGCCGCAGGGGCAGAAAAGCGACCGCGGGGCAAAAAATCGACACCTACATGTCGCCCGGGGTGTAGAAATGCGGGCGTAACGGGTGTACGAGGGTCGCGACGCTGGAGGAGGCGCTCACCCATGTCTACCCTCGATCTGCTCCGTCATTCACGCTGGCTCGCGCTCGGTCTCGCGCTCACGGTCTCGGCCCCTGTGTTCATGGGCTGCGCGCCCGATGACATGACGGCGGGTGACGACGACGAGGGCGCCCTCGCGCCGCAAGAAGACACGACCTCTGAAGAGATCGCGAACGTGCTCCAGAGCGCGGTGCGTCGGCAGAGCATCGGCAACTGTTGGATCTACGCGACCCTCGGGTGGGTCGAGTCGATGAACAAGCTCCGCACCGGGGTCGAGACCAACTACTCAGAGTCGTACGTCACGTTCTGGGATTGGTTTGGGAAGATCACCAACAACTCGGGCGTCTCGACCGAGACGACGGGCGGCACGACGCGGCGGTCGATCCAGACCGGCGGCTCGTGGCAGCTCGCGGTGACGCTCATCCGTCAGCGCGGGATGATGAAAGAGGGCGATTTCATCGCAGACGAGGCTACGGCTGAGATGTCGGCCCGTCAGGCCGCGGCCGAGCGCGTGATCAACGAGGCCCTCTCAGACGGCGGCGAGCTCGCCACCCCCGAGGCCCGCCGCGACGGCACGAGGGTGTTCAACGTGCTCGTCCGCGCGTGGAATTTGAACAGCTCGATCGCGACCACGATGCGCAACGTGTTCGGCAACGGCGGCGAGCGTCGCTTCGACGGGTACTCGAACCGCGCGACCAGCACCCGCACCCGCGCGGTGCCGCCGAACCGCATTCAGATTCGCACCCAGCAGCTCGTGAACAACAGCGTCACGGCGGTCAACGCGACCCTGGCCGATGTGCTCCCGGGCGGTCAGTACGCCTGGCGCGCCGCCGACTACCCCGGGTTGTGGAATACCGCGGGCCGCCCCGCCGCCATGCGCCGCATGCTCCGCGCCCTCAACGCCGACGCGCCGGTGGTGGTCTCGTGGCTGGTTGACTTCAACGCCCTCGACAACGCCGGGTCGTTCCGGCTCTCGCAGCTCCAGTCTGCGGGTCGCCCGGGCCGTCAGGGCGGCCACATGACCGTGCTCCACGATTACCAGGTTCGCTTCAGCGACGGCACGGTGCTCGCGGCCGGTACCCCCGCTTCGCCTGCCGATCGCGAGCGCGCCCTCACCGGCACGGTCGAGTTTCTGCGGGTGAAGAACTCTTGGGGCGTGAGCCGCTCAGACCGCGCGTCGATGCAGGGCTACTACGACCTGCACCTCGATTACCTGCACGGCCCCATCGCCTGGTCGAGCGAGTCGAACCCCATGTCGACCCGCAACGAGGCCCCGCTCAACGAGATGATCTTGCCGCCGGGCTTCTGAGCCCCGACCGCTTGCCCCCCCGACGGGGCGCCGCCAAAGCGCTGGTTTCTTCGAGAAGCCGGCGCTTTCGCGTTGGGCCCGCTACCGCGTGACGACGCTGGTCTCGGCCGCGGGCCGCGCCTGGGTGCTGTGCCGCGCGGCCAGGGTCGGGCGCCGCGACCACCACAGCGCCCCCAAGACGATCAACGCGACGCCGATCACCGCCAGGGCCACCGTGAGCGCCGAGCTCGCCTCGCGATGCAGCGACGAGCGCGCAGGCGCCCGCGGACGCAGGGTCAGCCGCGGCGTGTCGCTGAGGCTCTCGACCCCCAAGGCGGGCGTCAAATGCGGCGCCGGCATCGCCTCGAAGCGCGGCCCCCAAGCGGCGCGCATCGCCGGGCTCGCGAAGGGCAAGAGCGCCTCGGCGAAGGCCTTGAGCGACACGAAGCGGTCGCCCGCCTCGCGCTGCATCGCGCGGCCGATCACGGCTTCGAGCTCGGGCCTGAGCGTCGGCACATGCACCCGCGGGCGAACATGCACGCCCTTCATGATGGTCGAGAGCATCTCGTACATGTCGCGACCCTCGAAGGGCGCCGCGCCGGTCACGAGGCGGTAGAGCATCACCCCGAGCGCGTACTGGTCGCTCGCGGGCCCGACCCGGCGCGCCCCGCGGATCTGCTCGGGCGGCATGTACATCGGCGTACCGAGCATCGCCGCGTTGCCGGTGAGCTCGTTCTCGGCGCCGGTGGGCTCGTTCAAGAGCTTCGAGATGCCAAAATCGACGACCTTGGGGGTCACCTCGCCGAAGGCCCCGCGGGCGAGCACCACGTTCGAGGGCTTGAGGTCGCGGTGCACGATGCCCAAGGCGTGCGCGCTGCCCACCGCAGAGATCACAGGTAAGAGAAGGTCGACCGCCGCCGTGGGGTCGAGCCGCTTCTCGCGCTCAAGGCGCTGGGCCAGGGTCTCGCCGTCGAGAAACTCCATCACCAGCCAGCCGCTGTGGTTGTCGAAGCCGACGTCGTAGGTCTCGACCGCGTTGGGGTGCTTGAGCTGGCTCGTCGCCCGCCCCTCGCGGAGAAAGCGCCGCACGCTCTCTTCGCTCACCACATGCTCGGGGCGAAGCACCTTGAGCGCGACACGGCGCCCCAGGTCGAGGTGCTCGGCCTCGAAGACGCTCCCCATGGCGCCCTCGCCGACGCGCCGCACCACGCGGTAGCGACCGAAGGTCGGCGTCGTCGCCACGGTCTCAAGCGGGCTTGGAGGGTGCGTTCTCATCTGGTGAGGGGAGCCGTCAGAGTGTCAGACATTCAAGCGCCCTTGCCTAGTGGTCGGCAGGGTGACTTTTCTTCAGTTCTCAGCCCTGGAGATGACAAAACACAGCGACCCGAGGGGTGGGGGCGGGGTGTCGCGTGCTTGCACAATCGCGGACGGAGAGGCGAAGCGAGGGGAGGGGGGCTTGACGGGGGGTGTGGGGCGGGTGTATCGCCCCCGCCTCGCTTTGTGTGAGCGGCTGTTGGCCTGCACCAGGCTCAACCCTGCAATCTCTGAGTAGACCGAGACAACACTGTCTGGCGCGCCGCGATGGTCGTGGCGCACCGAGACGCGGGCGGGGCCCTCTCCGGGGGCTTCGCTTGAAACTCCAGAACCGCTTGCGGTGCACGACGCTTCGGCGTCTCTCTCGGTCGGCCTAGAAGACAGCCTCACTTACCACGAAGACTCTCGCTCGAAAGGACGGCCTCGGAAACCCTGCATGACCACCACCACCACCACCCCCACCCACCCCCCTGACTCGTTTGCCGCGCTCTTTGAGGCTTCGCAAGAAGCTCAAGAGAAGATCAAAGAGGGCGAAATCGTCCAGGGTACCGTTCTCCGCGTCGGCAAAGAGAATGTCGTCGTTGACATCGGGTACAAGAGCGAAGGGGTGATCCCCGTTTCAGAGTTCACCGCGGCGAGCGGCGAGATCTCGGTTCAGCCGGGTGACCGCGTCGACGTCTTGGTGGAGTCGCGGGAAGATGACAACGGCCTCGTCCTCCTCTCGAAGGAGAAGGCCGACAAGATGAAGGTGTGGGATGAAATCTCGGCGGCGTGTGAGCGCGACGAGATCATCGAAGGCACCATCTCGGCCCGCGTCAAGGGTGGCCTCTCGGTCACCATCAAGGGTGGCGTCAAGGCTTTCCTCCCGGGCAGCCAGGTTGACCTCCGTCCGATCCGCAACCTCGACAAGATGATCGGGCAGGCCTTCCCGTTCAAGGTCATCAAGTTCAACAAGAAGCGTGGCAACATTGTGCTCTCGCGCCGCGTCCTTCTCGAGAAGGAGCGCGACGAGCTCAAGGTCACGACCTTGAAGAACCTCACCGACGGCATGGTCACCAAGGGCACCATCAAGAACATCACCGAGTACGGCGCCTTCGTCGACCTCGGCGGCATCGATGGTCTCTTGCACATCACCGACATGAGCTGGGGCCGGGTCAACCACCCCTCAGAGCTCTTCAACGTCGGCGACGAAGTCACCGTCAAGGTGCTGAAGTACAACGCCGAGAACGAGCGCGTCTCGCTCGGTCTCAAGCAGACGATGGAAGACCCCTGGGGCCATGCCGAAGAGGCGTACCCGCCGGGCAAGAAGGTCCACGGCAAGGTCGTGTCGATCACCGACTACGGCGCGTTCGTGGAGCTCGAGCCGGGCGTCGAGGGCCTCGTCCACGTCAGCGAGATGAGCTGGACCAAGCGCGTCAAGCACCCGAAGAACCTGCTCAATGTCGGCGACGACATCGAGTGTCAGGTGCTCGAAGTCGACGTCAAGTCGAAGCGCATCTCGCTCTCGATCAAGGAGCTCGAGCCCGATCCGTGGACGCTCTTTGTCAACGAGTTCAACCCTGGCGACAAGGTCTCGGGCAAGGTCCGCTCGATCACCGATTACGGCATCTTCATCGGGATCCGTGACGGCGTCGACGGCATGGTCCACAAGACCGACCTCTCGTGGACGGCGCGGGTGGTCAACCCGGCCGATCTCTACCAGCGCAACGACGACGTCGAGGCCGTGATCCTCTCGATCAACCACGACGACAAGAAGGTCTCGCTCGGCATCAAGCAGATGTTCGACGACCCGTGGTCGCGCATCCCGAACGACTACTCGCCCGGCAAGTCGGTCGAGGGCAAGGTCACCTCGATCTTCGAGGGTGGCATCTACGTCGCGCTCGAAGACGGCATCGACGGGTACATCCCGACGCACGAGTTCAGCGCCGAGGTGGCCGAGGGTACGCGCAAGATCAAGCGCGGCGAGGCCCTCCGCCTCGACGTGGCCTCGCTCGACATGAACGACCGCCGCATCCTCCTCTCGATGCGCACCGCGGCGACCCGCGGCGCCGAAGAAGAGTCAGCGCCCCGCGCCTCGGGCGACAAGCCCGCGGCCGCCCGTGACACCCGCCGCGGCGGCACCCTGGGCGATCTCATCAAAGAGAAGCTCGGCGACCAGCTCGGCGACCTCCCCACCAAGGGCTGATCGCAGCCTGCGGGCGCGCCGACGGCGGCGATGGCATCTTCGTGATGTCGCGCCGCCGCGGGCGCCTCGCCCTCGCCTCAGACCCCCTGCGCCCGGCTCCTACGGGCTATAGACCCCCAGAATGAGCACTAAAAAAAGCGACTCTCGGTCGCCTCGGCTCTGGGCGCCGTGGCGAATGGCGTACATCCGCGGCCCCAAGGAGCCGGGGTGCATCTTCTGCAATTACCCGCAAGAAGAGCCTTCGCGGTGGCGTGAGCGGCTCTTGCTCTGTCAGCGCGAAGACGCGTACGTGATGCTCAACAAGTACCCCTTCGCGGCGGGGCACTTGATGGTCGTACCCCGTAAGCACGCGAGCGACCTCGGCGAGCTGTCGCCGAGCGAGCACGCGGCGCTTTGGGAGCTCGTGCGCGCCGCCGCGAGCGCCCTCAAGGTGGCGGTCAACGCCGAGGGCGTCAACGTCGGCGTCAACATGGGCGCGGCGGCCGGGGCGGGCATCGCCGAGCACCTCCACGTTCACATCGTGCCCCGCTGGCGCGGCGACCTGAACTTCATGCCGGTGATCGCCGACGTGAAGGTCATGCCCGACCACCTCGATGGCACCTGGCAGCGGCTAGAGCCCTACTTCCGCCCGCTGGGTGACGCCCCCGAGGCGCCCTCGGTGCGGCGTCGCAGCGCCCGCGCCCGCTGACACCCTTCGCCGCCTCAGCGTCTGCGCTCGCGCGCGCCACGGGGCCATCGACCCGCGGCGCGCCGTGAGGGTTTGCGCTCACCGCGCGGTCGTGCGAGAGCGAAGGCCTCGCATGACATCTTCAGAGCATGAGTCGGCGTCTGAGCGTGGGGCCCGCCGTCGTCGGGTGATCTTTACTTCGTGCTCGGCGGCCCTCGTGGTCGCCGCGGTGCTGGCCTTTCGGGCGGTGCTGTTGCCCTTCATTCTGGGCATCCTGGTGGCCTACGTGCTCTCGCCCCTGGTGGCGCGGCTCGAACGGGTCAAGCTCGGCGGGCGCCTCGTGCCGCGTTGGGTCGCGGTGCTCTCGATCTACGTCACGCTCCTCGCGAGCCTCGTGTTGGTGGCGCTCACGGTGACGCCGCGGGTGATCTCCGAGGTGCGCGAGTTCGCCGCCCACGAGGCCCCGGCGATCCGTGATCGGGCCCAAGAGACCTGGATTCCCCGCGTTCAGTCGATGGTGACGCGGGTCCAGCGCGCCTTGGGGCAGGGCACGCCGGCCACCGCCCAAGGGGCCGAGGGGGCCACCGCCGAGGGGGCCAACGAGGTGCGCGAGCACATTCGCCGTCTCGGGGCCGGGCACACCGACGACATCGTGCGGGTGACCCGCGGCGTGATCGGCGGCGTGATCGGCGGCGTCTTCAGCTTCTTCATGACGCTCATGGTGTCGGCCTACCTGTTGGTGACCGAGGCGAGGATCCTCGACTTCTTTCGGCGCCTCGTGCGCCCTCAGTCGCGCGACGCCTTTGACGAGCTCTTGCGCCGCCTCGACCGGGGCCTCTCGGGGGTCGTGCGGGGCCAGCTCATCATCTGCCTCGTCAACGGCTCGCTCTCGGCCGTGGGCTTCGCCCTCGCAGACCTGAAGTACTGGCCCACCCTGGCCGTGGTCGCGACGGTGTTCTCGCTCGTGCCCATCTTCGGCACGGTGATGTCGAGCCTGCCCGCGGTGGCCATCGGCCTCACCCAGAGCTTCGGCACGGCGGTGTTCGTGCTCCTGTGGATCATCGGCATCCACCAGCTCGAAGCCAACCTGCTCAACCCGAAGATCATGGGCGACTCGGCGAAGATTCACCCCGTCTTGGTGGTCTTCTCGCTCCTCGCCGGCGAGCACACCTTCGGCATCCTCGGGGCCCTCCTCGCTGTGCCGGTGATGAGCATCGCGCAGACCTTCTTTCTCCACGGGCGCAAGTACATGCTCGGGTACGCCGAGCCCGCCGCGGGCGACAGCCAGCACTGAGCGCCTTTCAGGGTGAAGGGTGAGATTTTCAATGATGCAATGCGTCGTGGCAAGACACCGTACGCAAGTGCTTGAAATACCGTCGCGCGCTATGCTGGCACGGGCGCTGCAATAGGGTTTGACGCGCGGCGAAGCCTGCAACCTCCCCCCAGTTGCAAAAGGCTTCGCCGCTTGTTTTTGGGCCATCGGGCGGCGGCGCTGGGCTTGAGCGGCCGGTGCGCGGGTGCGATAGTCGGCCGCGATGAGAGCCTCATCGTATTGAAGGGGTGCCGTGAGCCGATGATCGTCGAAGCCCAACTTACCAATTTTCGTTGCCTGGAAGATGTGAAGGTCAAACTGACCCCACTCCATGCCATCGTTGGCCCAAACGACTCAGGCAAGAGCTCGTTTCTCTACGCGGTAAATGAGACTTTCAATAAGTCGAGAACGGTGCAGGGGTGCGTGCTCCAGTTCTTTGATGATAAGGTTCCTGATTCGGCGCGTGGTGTGCTGCTGAAGTTGCAGGCGGGTCGACTTCAGCAACTCAACGCGCCTACTTCAGGTCGTCGTGATGTGGGTTTTCAATCGCGTGAAGGCGACGGTTTGGCTGCAATTTATAATGCTATTGCTGGTAGAGCGCCCGAGGCGCTCGTAAACCTGAAAGACAAAGTTAGGGCACGAGCAGAACCGAGTGCCGCGCCTAGTCCCGCGATCGGCAGTGTCCTCTCAAGACAAAACCGTTCCGAGTGGATTGCCACCCCCACCTTTGAGTCCTCGATCAACAGGAGAAGCGCATGAGCAAGCAAGTCTTCGTCAGTCACGTCTATGAAGATCGGAACTGGATCGAGCAGCTTCGAGATTGGGCTCGCACGGGCCAGCTCGGTCACGACGTTGAGATCTCAACGGAACTCGAGGACGTAAGAGCCCAGGGGGACGCTGAGGTTGATGCACGCCTTTTACCGAGGGTTCGAGGCGCTGCGATCGTCCTTGTCCTTGTTGGTGAGAACACCCACGACCGCCGGTGGATTACGCGCGAGATCGAGATGGCGAACTCCCTCCATAAGCGCATCGTCGTCACTCAGCTCCCAGGTACTCACGGAGCCCCTCCGCCCAGTGCCTCGAAGTATCCCTTGGTGAGCTGGAATCCACCGGCGCTCAGGCTCGCCTTTGGAGCATAGGGATGCAGACCGCCATTCGAGACACACTCTACCAGGTCTTGATTCTTGATCGAGATCCGGCCTTGGGGAGGGGCGCTCGCCTCCAGGCGTCGATTGAGGCGCGTGCGAGGGACCTTGGCCTTGACCCGGGGCAGGCCTTCCTCTTCACCGATGCAGAGGGTGCGCAAAGCCTTCGTGGCAACGCCCCCTGGGTCACGGTCGTCTTTGGAGGCCTGCATGCCGATCCCGCGATGGACCTTCTCGTGAAGAGCCTCGTGGAGAACGGTCGGTTTGTCCTCCCCGTCGTACCAACAACTGACAACTTCCCGGCTCAGGTACCACCAGCGCTAAGGCCCATCAACGCCTTCTCCCTCAACCCAGCCGACACAACCTTAACCGATGTCGCAGCGAGGGTGTTTGAAGAGTTTCGGCTACTACGTCATGAACGCAAGGTCTTCATCAGCTACCGGCGCGATGAATCCCGGGCCGTTGCCCTCCAGCTTTTTCAGCACTTAGAAGAGCGCGGGTTCTCGCCCTTCCTCGACACACACCGGATCACCACGGGCGTCGACTTCCAGGAGAGTCTCATGGATGAGCTCTCGGATGCGGATGTGGTGGTCATGCTCGACACCCCGAGGATCACGGAAAGCCATTGGGCCATGGAGGAGATCCGCCGGGCGGGGCATCTGGGCGTGGGGATCCTGCAGGTTCTCTGGCCTATCTACACCCGCAGCGAGGTGAGTTCACTGGCAGACCCTCTCTATCTCGATCCACCCGACTTCGAGGACCTCCAGGGCCGTGACCCAGACCAGCACTCACGACTGACCCTTGCGGCCTGCGATCGGCTTACGGTCGCGATCGAAAACCTCCGCGCTCGGAGTTTTGCGGCGCGACGAACTCGGGTGATTGAGGAACTCCACGCGGGCGCCAGAGCAGCCGGCATCCCCATCGTTGAGCGACTGGGCTCGCACATCGAGGTGCAGCTTCCGCGTGGCACGGCCTATGTCATCCCGGTGGTTGGCCATCCAAGCGCGATGCATTGCAACACCGCTCACATCGATTTTCAGTCAACGGTGAAAGAAATCGTGCTTCTCCATGACACGCTTGGCGCGCACCCTCGGCGCCTCTTGCACCTCTCCTGGCTCAACGAACACCTCCCGGTCAGGACCGTGGCGCGCGATCGGGTAGCGGCGTGGATGCGGTAAATCCCTCCGAGGAGGCCGTCTTTCTCTCGGCGAGCGTGCCCGATCCCTTACGGCACCCCAAGTACATCACCACGGTCGATGTCATGGCGATCCGTGAGGCGGTGCGAGCGCTGGTGGCGGTCGTCACTCCAAATCGGAAGCTCGTCTTCGGCGGCCATCCCGCGATCTCTCCCTTTGTCCTCCTCGCTGCCGACGAACTCGGTAAGCGCGACCAGGTCGTGATCTTTGTCTCCGAACATTTTCGGAACGTCGTCCCACAGGACAACCTCGTCTTCCCGAACCTCGTGTGGACGCCTGCCGTCAGCGGCGGCCGAGACGCGAGCCTTCGCCTGATGCGGGAGGAGATGCTCGGGGGGTTCACCATGACCGCGGGAGTCTTCCTTGGCGGTATGGAGGGGGTGGAGGCCGAGCACGAACTCTTTGAGCAGCTCTGCCCCTTGGCCCCCTCCTACCCGGTCGCGAGTACGGGCGCCGCAGCGCGGCTTCTTTTTGATGCCCACAGAGGGGTCTCAGACCCCGCGGTGCGGGTTGCGCTCGAAAACGAGTACACCTTCTTCGCGCTCTTTGGACGCCTTCCTGGAATCAAGTCCTAGCCCCGCCCCTCCTCTCCAGCTCCCCCTCGACTCGCTCGCCTTTGAGGCTCGAAGCCACCCGGCGGGGACCATCGGCAGAGAGTTTACCAGAATCGTGACATAGGCTGTCCATCGAAAGGTGGCACCAGTCTGAGGAGGGGCGTAGAGGAGAGGAAGGTGGATCGCGGGGATCTGCCGCACGAAAGGGCTACGCGATGGCGAGGAAGGTCTTCTTCAGTTTTCATTACGACCGCGACACTTGGCGCGTGAGTCAGGTCCGCAACAGTAACCTCCTCTTCGAGTCGCCGCCGTTCCTCGATGGCGCGGCTTGGGAGGCGATCAAGCGTAAGGGCGCGACTTCTGTGAAGGCATGGATCGACAGCCAACTCCACGGCACCTCGGTCACCTGCGTCCTGATCGGCAACCAGACTTCGACTCGTGAGTGGGTGCATTACGAGATCCAGAAGTCTTTCACCGAAGGCAAGGGGCTCCTCGGCATCTACATCCACAACGTCAAACACAGCGATGGCCAGGTCGATCGCATGGGCGGCAATCCATTCGACGTGGCCACCGTGCCCACCGAGTTTGGTGCCCTCTCCGTAACGCGAGCCGCCATTCTCGCAGGGCGACCCATCAAGCTCTATGATTGGGTTCGCAACGCTGGGTCCGCCAGGGATTGGCAAAACAACCAGAACTTCGCCTCGTGGGTCGAAGGGGCCGCGAAGGAGGTTGGCCGCTAAGAGGGTGTTTACCCATCGTATTACGCAACCCCTGCGGTTAAGCGACCAAGCATAAGGTCTACGAATCCGATCGTGATCCAGGTCTGAGATGAGGCAGTTGTGCGGTCAAACTCCTTCGAAAGCTGCCTCCAGTTGTTGAGCCAGGCGATCGATCGTTCAACCACCCATCGTTTGGGCACGACATGAAATCCTCGTTCGCCAACCGCCCGCTGCGCGATTTGAACTTGAATGCCAACTTGCTCCGAAGTTCGACTGACGACCTCTCCATTGTAGGCGCCATCAACGAGGGCTGCTTTGAGGGTCGGATATCGTTTGTGAACTGTGGTGAGAAGGTTGGGAATCGTGTCTCGATCTTGTACCGAGGCGGCACAGACGTAGACCGTCAACAGGAGACCGAGGATGTCGACGGCGAGGCTTCTTTTGCGGCTTTTGACCCGCTTATGAGCGTCAAATCCGCGTTCACCACCTTGACCGGCGACCTTCACAGATTGACTGTCGATCACCGCAAGTGTGGGCTCTTCAGCGCGGCCTTCGGCCAGTCGAACCTGGCGGTGCAATTGTGCCCGAAGGCTCTCCCAAACACCGAGTCGCTGGTATCGGTAGAAGTACTTTGCCACCGATTGCCAAGGCGGAAAGTCATTGGGCAGAAGTCGCCACTGACAACCGGTATGCAACTTGTAGAGAATGCCGTCGATCACGTTTCGCCGGTCATACTTCGTCTCTGTAAACAGCGGTTGCTGGAGGGGTACGAAGGGCTCGATCAGCGACCATTCCGCGTCGCTCAGGTC
>JAEUKH010000017.1 GCA_016792845.1 Myxococcales bacterium
GAGGGCGGTGCGAGCCACAGGGGGTGAGGTCACGCCTGCCGCGAGGGCGGTGCGACCCCAAGGGGGTGAGGTCACGCCGGGCGCCGATCGGCACTCAAGCTCGCAAACACAGAGAAAATCCGCGGGTAAACCTCAGCCTGACAGGGGGTGAGGTCGTGCGCCCTCCCGCCCCCTCCGTCGAGGCAGCGGCCCTTGCAGACACAGACTCAGAGGCCCTTGAGGATGCCCCCGTCGACGAGCATCCGGACGGCGCCCTCGGGCACCTCTTGGCCCGCCCGGCGCCGCGCCTCGGCCATCGCCTCCTCGGTCGGACGCCCGTCGAAACAAGGCAACAGCTCCCAAAGCGCCCGCGGCACGTCGAGCGGATCGAGGTGGCTGTAGCCCTGAACCCGCACCGCCTCGTCACCCAGGCTCAGCACCATCACCCGCCCCAGACCGAGCCGCGCCGGGAGGCTGTCGTCGCCCAACTGCGCGCCCGCCGCCCCGAGCACCGCGAGCATGGCGCGGGCGTCGCTCCCGGCGGTGTCGAGCACGGCGTCGGGGTGCATCGCCTCGGCCTCCGCCGCGCACGCACGGAAGAAGCCCTCTGGGTCGCCCTCCCACGGCCCCCAGAGCTGCCCCCGGGCGCCGTCGAGGGCCACGTCGGGGCGCGCCATCGCGTGGGCGCGGTCAAGGGGGATCAGCAGCGCCAGACCCTCGGGGGCGATGCCGAGGCGCAGCGCGAGGTGAAGGGCCAGGGCGCGCTCGACCCGCGAGAGGAACTGATGGAGGCGGTTCCAGTAGGCGAGCGAGACCGCGCCGCGGGTGTGCTTGCAGTACCAGGTCGCGCAGGTTGACTCGCGATGCGCCCAGAGCGAGCAGCCGCGGGTGGCGTCGTCGAAGTGGGGGCAGCGGGCCTCGCGGAGGCGCCCAAAATGCTCCGCCTCGGTGGCCCTGAGGTTCACCGCGGGGTCGACCCAAAGCCCGAGCGGCGAGAGCTCGCGACCCTCGGCGATGCGGCGACGCAGGCTGCGCGCCCCTACGCTGTCGCGGCCGAGGCTCGCCAGGGCGCCGCCGAGGAGGAAGTTCGCGAGGCTCGGGCGAAAGGTGCAGCACTTGGTGTCGGGCAAGAACTGTAGCCCCCGGGGCGCCTCGCCCGGCGCGCCCAGCATCGCGCAGTCGCCGCAGGTGGCCTCGGTCTCGTGAGGGAGGGGCCCCACCCAATGTGCGACCCAGCGGGCCTGCACGGCCCCGAGCACGCCCTCGGGGGCCACCATCACCGGCAAGACGCGTCGCGACACCCCCGAGACCTTGCCGGGACGAGGGCCCTGCTGCAACGTCGAAGCGTGAAGCCGCCGTACGACCTCGACGCCTTGGCCGCGCGGCTCCTGCACCCGCCCTTGTCTGCGGGAGGGCGGCGGGTGAGCGCGGGGCGCGTCGTGCGGCGCTGCGAAGAGACCCTTGAGGGAGACTTTCCGCCTGAGGTGATCGCGGGCTGGTGGGTGGGCCGTCGCGCCGAGGGCGGCTACGACCAGGCCCTCGCGGCCCGCATCGCGTGGGAGACCCTCGCCACCGAGGGCATCATCGACCTCGCGTGGGTCGACGACCCCGCCCGCGCCTTCGCGCGCGACGCCCGCGACGACGTGCCCTGCCCCACCTGCGGCCGGCAGCGCGATTCGGGGTGCTGCGTGACGCTCCATCGCCGCGGCACACCCTTCACCCTGGTCGACTGCCTCACCTTCGCGCTCAACGTCGAGGGCATGCTGGCCGCCGAGGCCATCGCCCGGCAGTGGCTCCCCGAGCGGGCCGCGGTGGCCCTCTGGCAGAGCCTCGACGCACGCGAGGCGGTGTTCGTGCGCGAGCGCATGCTGGCCGCCTACCCGACCCTCGACCCGCACCCCCAGGCCCTGCTCGACACGGGGTACGGGTACTTCTCCGACGAGGCGGTGTTCATGCTGCGGGCGGCGCGACGGTAGCGGGGCGGGGCCTCGGCGCTCAGGGCATCGAGAGCACGAGCGGACACGACGAGACGATCTCGCCGCTCTGGGTGGTGAACTGCGTCGCGCCGGTGTGGTGCATGAGCCAGCGGCTCCGCGAGGGGCTCACGGTGAAGCTGCACATGTCGCTGAGGTTGCTGAAGCTGCCCACGGTCTGGGTGAGGGCGTCGGGCACCCGGGCCCGCATGATGACGTTGCCGGCGGCGGCGCGATACACGATGTAGTGGGTGTTGTTGAAGTACTCGGCCACGCCCCAGGTGGCGAAGCTCTCGCACGCGAGGGTGGCCGGCGGGGTCATGGCTCCGAGGTCGGTGACCGCGCCCGAAGGCAGGGCGACGTCGTAGACGCGGCCGAGGGTGGTGACGAGCACGCGACCGCGGCCTGAGTAGATGCCCACCCGGGTGGTGCTGGTCTCGCTCCCGGTGAAAGTGAGCGAGCGCGAGAGGGCGATGGCGCCCGCGGTGTTGGGCACGCCCGTGGTGGCCCCGAGGGGGATGATGTGCGAGACCGAGGTGCCGTTGAGCGACGAGCCGCTCACGGGGGTGTTGGCGTTGACGCCGAAGACGTACGCCGTCTCGGTGGCGAGATCTGAGAAGAGGCCGTCGAGGATGCGCCCCACTGAGGCGACGCTCCCGAGGCTGTCGAGGTTGTGCCGGGCGGCCGAGAGGTCGCCGTTGTCGAGCACGAGCGACGAGGTGACGGCGATGCCGCCGCGGTCGTCGTTCACCACCGTGGCGTTGCTCACCGACTGGCAGCCCGTCGCGGCCAACGACTCAATGCGGAAGGTGAGCCCCCCGGGCATCACCGGCGTGCTCCCGGGCGTGATGTTGGCCGGGCACTGCCCCACGAACTCGGCGCTCGAATTGCTCGCGAACTGGCTCGACCCCTCGTGGTGGAAGTACCACCGCTGCCGCGCCGGAGAGACCGTAAACCCGCACAAATCGCCGAGGTTCGAGAAGGTCGTCACCGCCGTCGGGGTGCCCCCGGCGATGTTCTGCCGCACGATGGTGTTGAGGTTGCCGTTGAAGCTCGCCGCGCGGTACGTGATGTAGAGCTGTCCGCCGAAGCTCTCGGCGACGCCGTACACGCCGGGCGATTCGCACTGGTACCACCCGGGCTGGGCGAGGTTCGAGCGCGGGGTCACGGCCCCGGTGGCGTAGTCGATGTCGTAGATGCGACCCCCGGCCCAGACCAGGGCCCGCCCCGCGCCCGAGAAGAATCCGAGGCTGCCCGAGGCGGGGCTCGACCCGACCAAGATGGGCTGGCTCAGGGTCACCACGCGGCCCGTGCGCACGGCCGTCGCGCCGTCGAGCTCGATGAGGTGCGTGAGGATGCCGCCGCTCAAGGGCATCGGCGTCGTGGCGCTCACCGCGGGGGCGTACACCGTGCCCCGAGACACGTCGTGCAAGAGGGCCTGGTACACCGCGGGCACCGAGGTCGCGCTCACGAAGGTCGCGGTGTCGAAGAGCCCCAAGGCCGTGTCGCCCGAATAGAAGAGATGCGTCGACGAGAGCGCGATGGGCCCGTTGTCGTCGCCCGTCACGTTCTCGTGCGGGAGCACCTGACACGCGGTGCTGCCGAGCGATTCGATGCGCAGCTCGCCCGGGTCTGCGCCCGCGCGGCACGCCCCGCCGATGCAGCTCTGCCCGCTCGGGCAGCGGTTGTTGCAGGCCCCGCAGTGCTCGACGTTGGCGTCGAGGGTCACGCACACGCCGTTGCAGACGGCGCCGCTGTTGGGGCAGGCGCCGACGCAGGCGCCGTTGACGCAGGTCACCGAGCCGCCGCCGGGGGCGGTGCAGGTGCGGCCGCAGGCGCCGCACGAGGTGGGCGTGGTCGAGAGGTTGGTCTCGCAGCCGTTCGAGGCGCTCATGTCGCAGTCGCCGAAGCCCGTCGCGCAGCTCGCCACGGCGCAGGCGCTGTTGACGCAGGCGGCGGTGCCGTTGCTCACGCGGCAGACGTTTCCGCAAGCGCCGCAGTGGGCCGGGTCGCGGACGGTGGCGACGCAGGCCCCGTTGCAGAGCTGGTTCGGCGAGGGACAGCTGGTCTGGCAGTTGCCCGCGCTGCAGAGCTGCCCCGCCGCGCAGGCGCGACCGCAGGCGCCGCAGTTCCCCAGGCTCGACGCGAGGTTGACGCACTGCCCTTGGCACACGGTCTCGCCCATGGCGCACGACGGCCCCGTGTCGACCGGAGCGATCACGACGTCGACCCCGTTGCCCGTGTCGACGGGGATGCCCGCATCGACCGCGTTGCCTGTGTCAGCGGGTGCGACGACGTCGGCGGGAGGCGCTCCGAGGTCTTCGCCGGGCTGGGGCTGATCGGTCGAGGTCGGGGTGTCGTCGCCCATCATGGCGCCGGAGTCTTCTCCCGCGTCGGAGCCGCCGCCCGAGCCTCGGGTGCCGCCGCTGCGGGCGCTACAGGCCGCGAGAGAGAGGGTGAGGGCCGCGGTGGCCCAGTGAGAGCGCTTGTTCATGGGCGCTCGGTACCACGGCCCGGGGCTGCGCAGAATGGGGGCAGCGCAGTTCGTGTCGCGATGGGGGGAGGGCGCGACGGGGCTGAGGTCGTCGCGGGTTCGTCGCTGGCAGAATGGCTTGGCGCGACGCCCAGGGTGGCAGCCGCGAGGGCCTGAGGGGGTGATGGCGCCCGCGGGGTGGCAGTTTGAGACGGCCGGGGTGGCACTTGGAGAGACGCCCGATGGCAGTTTGAGACCGCCCAGGGGCACTTCGAGAGGCTCAGGCCGCGGGGGCGGGGTCGGCCTCTTCGTCGCTGTCTTCACCCTCGCCGAGGCCGAAGACGCGAAAGAGGGGCTTCGGAGGCGCCAGCACCAAGGTCGTGCGCCCTGCGCGTCGTGCGGCTGCGCAGGCGAGGCGCAAGCGTCGCATCTCGTAGATCAAGCGCCCCTCGGCGATGTTGACCTCGGGAGCGTCGTGCGCGCTCTGGGCGCCGACGGGGCGAGCCTTCTGCGCCCGGGCCAGCTGATCGGCGGCGCTGAGGAGGGCGGTCACCTCGGCCGCGCCGATGCGTCGCACCCGGAAGACGGCCCCGAGGCTTGGGTCGCGCGAGGGCTGGGCGATGACCGCTTCGAGCCAGGCGGCGAGGCTGCGGAGCCGGGCCACCGCGCTGTCGGCTTCGATCGCTTTTGACACCGCCTGGGTGTCGTCGAGGGCCTCTAGCCACGCTTCGTTCTTGCCCATGGCCGAGAGCATCGCGTCGAGCACCCCGCGGCGCACACCCTCGGCGTGGAGCTCGGCCTCTCGGAGCGCGCGCAGGCTCGCCCGCCGTTCGGCGTCGGCGTCTGCGGGGCCGTTGCGCATCACCCGGTCGAGGCGTTCGATGAGGGTGACAAAGTACGAGAACGCCTCGGGCCCGATGGGCATCTCGCCGTAGCGCCGGTCGCTGAGCCCGGCGTCGATCTTCTCGGCCCAGCGCAAGGCCGCGGCGAGCACCACCGGCGAGCGGGTGGTGTCGCCGATCTTTCGGCACGCCTCGTCGGCCTCTGCCAGGAGCAGCGCGTCGATCACCTCGGGCTCCAGCGGCCGGTGTCGGGCGCGAAACCCGGCCAATCTGTCGGCCACGAGGCTCAGCACGGCGTCACGCTCTTCGTCTCGACGGACCTTCTTGTCGCTCGCTTTGACCATGGGTAGAAGCACCTCCGACCCGAAAGAAGACAGACTTTCTGCCGACTGTGCAAGGGCCCGCTGACAGTTCGCGCGCAGGCGGCGGAGTGCGGGCCTCGCGGCGGCGTGACCTCAGGCGCGGTGGGGGGCGTGGGCGGCGTGACCTGGCGTGACCTCACCCCCTGGGGGATGCATGGCCCTCGCGCCCCCTCTCCCTGTCAGGAGAGGGACATTCATGGACAAGTTGAAGCGATGGACAAGTTGTAGCAACGTTCACGTTGTGTTGGTTGTGAGCAAAATAGATGTTTGGGTGATGGATTGTCACAATTTGCCCCTCTCCTGACAGGGAGAGGGGGCGCGAGGGCCATGCATCCCCCAGGGGGTGAGGTCACGCCAGGTCACGCCAGCCACGCCCCCACCGCGGGTGAGGTCACGCCAGCCACGCCCCCACCGCGGGTGAGGTCACGCCAGGCGCCGCCGCGGGGGAGGGGCGTCACTCGCAGCCGAAGCTGGCCGAGATGGCGCGCACGGCGCCCGACTGGAGGCGGTCGCAGCTCGCGCCGTAGAAGCGGATCTCGCGCGAGGTGGTGTCGGTGTAGTCCCACCCTGAGGTGCGGTTTCGGGCGACCACGACGCCGTCGAAGAGCACCGAGACGCGGCTCGGGTCGCTCGGAGGGGCCGAGAAGCGGTACACGCAGCTCGACGCGCTCGCGGTGATGGCCCGCAGCGCCGACTCGAACTCGGCGGTGTTGTTGGCCTCGTAAAAGCGCGTGCCGCCCGCGCGAGGGCGACCCCCCGCGTCGGCCATCTGGTTGAGCGGGGTGCGGAGGCTCGTGTCGGTGCCGGGGATGCCCAACACGAAGGTGTCTGCGCCGAGGCTCCGGAGCGTGCCGAGCCGAGAGATCACGTCGTTGACGGTGAAGCCGCAGTTCGGGGCGCCGTCGGTGGCGAGCACCACGTAGCGGCGACGGGTCGAGCGGTTGTTGCTGAAGTACACGATCACCGAGTCGAGGGCCTGGGTGGTCGGGGTCGTGCCGTTCGGGCCCCCGGCCGCGAGGTAACTCGAAATCACCGAGGCCGAAGGCGTCGTGATGGGCACCCGCGGGCTCGTCGGGACCGAACACCCGCTCGGGTCAGGGAAGATCACCAGGCCCATCGACAGGCTCGACTCAAGGCCCGGGAGCACCGCGCGCACCGCGCTGGTGAGCGAGTTCCACCGGGTGGAGCCGTCGCTGGTGCGGGCCGTCATGCTGCTCGACCGGTCGACCACGAACATCACCTCGGCGGGCGTCGAGCTGAGGGTGAAGCGCTCGCCCCCGGGCCTGCACGGCCTGCACGCGTCGGTGCCCATGCACTCGGCGTCGAGGCAGTCTGCGCGGCCGTCGCAGTCGTTGTCCATCTGGTCGTCGCAGCGCTCGGCCGAGGCCAGGGTCTGCATCTCGCAGCTGCCCCAGCGCGCGCCGATGGTGGTGCCCGGCACACACCGCTGCACGCCCGCGCGGCACACTCCCACGTTCATCGTGCCGCTCGCGCCCTCGTAACAGGGCCGGGTCTCGCCCGGTCGGCACTGACACCCGTTGTCGGGCATGCCGTCGCAGTCGTTGTCGAAGCCGTCACAAATCTCAGGCGCCGGGAGCTGCTGCCCCACACACTGGCTCCAGGTGTTTTGCCCGCCGGTGCCCATCACACAGGTCTGGTTGCCGTCGCGGCAGAGGCCCACGTTGCGCGTGAGGGGCGCGCCGCCGTAACAGCCCCGGTGCTCGCCGATGCGGCAGATGCAGCCCTCGTCGACCTCGCCGTCGCAGTCGTTGTCTTGGGTGTCGCAGACCTCGAGCCCGGGAGCGCCCGCGCCCATGCACGCCGACCAGGTGCCGAACTCGCCCTCGCCCATGCAGCTCTGCGTGCCGAGGTTGCACCGGCCGCTCCCCGCCAAGGCCGGATCGCCCTGAAAACAAGGCTGTTGGTCGCCCGGGAGGCAGGGGCAGTCTTCGTCGATGCGCCCGTCTCGGTCGTTGTCGAGGCCGTCGTCGCAGCGCTCGCGCTCGGGGCCGGTGCCCGTCGCGCCCGCGTCGCGGGGCACGCTCTGCCCGTCGCTGAGCGTGACGAAGCCTGCGTCGCGGGGTGCGGCGCCGCCCGCGTCGAGACCCCCGGCGTCGCGGGGCGTTGCGCTGCCCGCGTCGAGGCGCTGCCCGGCGTCGCGGGGTGGGGTGCCGCCGCCCCCGGGGCCTTGATCGACGGTGAGGTTGTCGGTCGGCGCGCACGCCGACACGAGGGCGCCCAACACCAACACCTGGAGACGACGTGAGGGGTCAAGAAGGGGCATCGGGTCGCGGGCTCCTTTGCGAGCCCCACCACACCACGAAGCGCCACCCCGGCGGAAGCCTCAGGCGCTCAAAAAACCGCTGAAAAGCAAGGCCCTCGATGGGGGTCTACTGACCAGTGTGCAGCGTCTCTGCCGCATCGTCGGGGCGGAGCATCTTGGCGTCGCCCATCCAGATCTGGGCGAGGCGCTTGACCCGCGCGAAGACGCTCTCTTGCACATAGGGCACGCCGTGCTTCTCGCAGATCGCTTTCACCCGCGGGGCGATGCGCTGGTAAGCGCTCGGCGGAAGGTCTGAGAAGAGGTGGTGCTCGATCTGGTAGTTCAGAAAGCCGTGCAGAAAATCGTTGAGGTCGCCGCCGGTGCGGAAGTTCACCGAGCTCAAGACCTGGCGCAGGTAGAAGTCTTTGCGGCCCTTCACGGGGGTCGCGAAGCGGTAGAGATCGCCCCCGGCGTGGTTCGGGGCGATCACGCAGAACGAGTGGAGGTTGGCCACGAGCTCGGCCATCGCGGTGTTGCTGAGCGCGCTGAAGGCGCCCCAGGGGCCCGTGACGAGGCCCATCGCCAGGGGGATGAGCCCGTACCGGAGCCCGAGGTTCGGCAAGAGGCACGCGCGCCAGAAGGCCCGACCCTCGGCGCTTCGGGGGTCGAAGACCGAGAGGAAGGTCGCCTCGCCGCGGGCGTCGTGGGCCGCCGGGTCGCTCACCTTGGCGCCGCGGTCGGCGCGCCGAGCCGCCGCGCGGGCTGCGATCTGAAAGGTGTTGGGGGCGTAGTAGCTCACCTTCCAGGTGAGCATGTAGAAGGCGAGGGCGAGGGCCCTGACGCCGCGGGCCTTGTCGCCGAGCGCCGCGACGTTCTCTTCGACGAGGTCGGGGTCGGCGCGCTCGCCGGTGCGATGGTGATGCAGCACGTTGTGCTCGTAGGCCCAGTGGCTCGGGTGCATCCAGTCGAGCCAGTCGATGAGGCGCCGCGAACCCTTGGCGAAGCCCTCGCTTTGGGCCTCTGGAGGCACCCCGGGCACCTTGTCGAGGCCGCCGTGCAGGGTGTGGTGCGCGATCACCGCCCAGCGGGTCACCGAGGCGGTCGAGAGGGCCAGCACCGAGACGGGGTTCGGCGCCACCCACGCGGTGGCGAGGCCGAGGGCTTCGAGGCCGCGGCTCCACCTGAGGAGCTTCTGGAAGTGTCTGTAATCGTCGACCGAGAGCGAGGCCATCACCTCGCTGCGGAGGGCCTCGATGTCTCGGGCGAAGGCGTCGCGGTCGATGTGGGCAAGGCGCGGGTCGTGGTCAAGCTCGCTCACGGCGTGGGCCGCGTTAGCACCAAACGGCCCGCTGCGCAGCCGAGAAGCTACGGCGCGGCGGGGTAGCTGCGCTCGAAGAGCACGGCGCCGCTCGCGTTGGTGAAGCGCACGGTGAGGGTGCCCCGGGCGGGGTCGGCCACGAAGGTGGTGTAGTTCGACTCGGCGCCGAGAAAATCGCGCTGGCTCTCGGGGGTCTGGCCCGGGCCGAAGGTGTTGGCGACGTTCGAGAAGCCCATGAGCACGTCGTAGAGGCCCATCCGCGGGCCGGTGTTCTCGACCTTGATCACCGCTGAATAGTGAAGGTCGCCCGAGAGAAACCAGACGTTCTGGAGGTTGCTCCGCACGATGTGGTCGAGGAGCTCGTTGCGCTGCGCGGCGTAGCCCTCCCAGCGGTCGGTGTAGGGGCTCGTGTTGTCGGAGCGAAAGATGGGGATGGGGTTGAGCACGAACTTCCACCGGGCGGGCGAGGCCGCGAGGCCGGCCTTGAGCCAGTCGAGTTGGGCCCGCGAGACGTAGGTCGACATCGCGGTGGTGCGCGTCGAGGGGCGCCGCTCGGAGCGCAGGTCGAGGGTGAAGACTTCGAGGGTTCGGCCCCAGCGGGCGCTGCGCCAGAGGCGGTTGGGGGCCTCGCTCGGGCGTCGCAGCGGGCGGTGCTCGAAGTAGGTCTCGCGGGCGGCCTCGAAGCGAACGGGGTCGAAGGTCTCGGCGTTCCAGTTGTCGTAGACCTCGTGATCGTCCCAGGTGGAGTACCAGCCTGCGGCGCGAAACAGCTCTTGAAAGCCGACGGTGCCGTAGTTGATGGCGTACTTGGCCCGGTACGCCTCGCGGGTCTCGGCGTCGGTGCCATCGTCGGTGTAGACGAGGTCGCCGACGTGGGCCACGAAGTCGAGGCTGTGGTTGCGCGCGAGGTGCGACAGCGTCGCGAAGGGCCGGGTGCGCTGGTGGGTGCACGACATGCCCGCGAAGCGCACGACCTCGAGGGCGTCGTCGGCGAGGGCGGCGCGCACGGCGCCGACGGGGCTCCGCTCGATGATGTTGCCCGCGGGGTCGACCACACAGAACGCGTACTCGTGCCGCGCGCCGCGGGTGAGGCCGCCCACGTCGACCTTGACGAAGCCGCCCTCACCGACCGCCACCACGGCGTCGTGGGCGACCCGCGCGAGGCTCGTCTCGCGGAGCTCATGCACGAGCAGCCGCAGCCGCGTCGGCGTGGTGGTCTTGCACCAGAACACCACCCGGTCGCCCGCCGCGTCGCCCGCGGTCACGCCGAAGGGGAAGAGCGCCCCCGCCTCGCGGTAGCTCGCGAGCCGCGCCGGGCCCGCGTCGACCGGCGC
Source organism: Myxococcales bacterium (assembly GCA_016792845.1). Classification (GTDB taxonomy): domain Bacteria; phylum Myxococcota_A; class Polyangia; order Polyangiales; genus JAEUKH01. The sequence goes on from JAEUKH010000017.1 coordinate 10,545, forward strand.
CACCCCGCGGTCGGTGCCGACATCGACCGGGGCGTCGACGGGCACATCTCGCCCCGCGTCGAGACCGCCCGCATCGGTGCTCTCTCGCGCGTCGACGGGGGCGTCGAGGGGCGCATCATGGCCGAGGTCGGCACCCAGGTCGGCACCCAGGTCGGCGCCCAGGTCGGCGCCCGCGTCGGTGCGGGGCGGCTCGCTGATCGGGTCGCTGCACCCCCCGAGGGCGGTGGCGGTGGCCGCGGCGGAGACCGAGGCGAGCTTCATCAAGCGACGGCGCGACAGGGGCTTTGTGTGGCTCAACGGCGCTTCTTCTTCGCGGGGGCGGCGCCCCAGTTGGCTTGCGGCTCGATGCCCTCAAGGCGGGGCTTGATGGCCTCGAAGGCCGCCTGAGCTTGCGCCTCGCAGGCGGCCCAGTCGAGGTGGCGGTGGTTGGCGCAGTTGTAATCGGGCGCCTGGAGCGCGCTCTCGGGCAGCGCGAAATAGGGCGCGAGCTGGCGCTGCAAGAGCGACGCGGCGACCTCTTCGTTGTCGCTGGTGCGGTCGTCGACGGGGCGAAAGGGCCCCGGGCCGAGCCCGTAGTTCACCATCGCGCGGCGCTCTTTGGGCGACACGAGGAAGTGACACGCCTCGTGCAAGAGCTTCTCGGTGTCGCAGAGCCCGTCTCGGAGGATGAAGAAGGCCCGGCCGTCGTAGCCCACGGGTTGCGCGAAGAAGGGCGCGCTGCCCTGCTCGTCGCCCTCGACCTCGACGAGGCGCACGGCCTTGCCGAGGTGCCGACCGACCCACTTTTCTAGGAGCTCGTACCGGGTGCCGCAGGTTGAACCCGCGGCGGTACAGCACGCCGTTCGCCGCCGCATCGCTGCCTCTCTCGACGCGCGGGCCTACACGCCTTCGGCCCTTCTCGCAACGCCCGGGTGAACGAAAGACCCGGAAGGCTCAGTGCGCGGCCGGGGGCGGTGATGTTGACGGTGTGAACATCGGGCCCGGCATGGCGAACACGGGGCGCCCGGCGGCGGTGTTCACGAGGATGGCGAAGGCCATGTAGACGGCGATGGCTGCGAGCACGACGGTGGCGAGGGCGATGGGCAGCGCGAAGGCCGCGGGCGCGTGGAGCAGCTCTTTCAAGATGCGAAAGGCGTAGAGCGCGTCGATGTCGAGCAAGAAGGCGAAGAGGAGCTTCGAGTAGAAGCCGAAGGCGTAGGTGAGGACGACGAAGATGACCAGGAAGCAGAGGTCGACCGAGAGCACGACGTGGGCGTCGGGCACGCGGCCTTCGGCGAGGCCCGAGAGCGCCCACCAGTTCATCACCCAGTTGAAGGCGAAGGTGGTGAAGAGGGTGCCGCCCAAGAGGTTCTTGTTGGTGAGCGACATGATGCCCGCGAGGAACTGACAACCGCCGCCGAAGAGGAGGCAGAACATCGCGGCGGTGCGCAACGCCGAGGGCGTGAGGGTGACGCCGAAGGCGATGGGCAAGAGCGCCGCGCACCCGATGGCGAGGCCCAGGAGACCCAGCGGGGTCGGTTCTGCAAAGACAGGCAAAGGCGCCGCCGGAACGGCCGTTTTTTCGTCACTCATGGGCTCGTCGATCTCGACACAAAGGGGCCCCGACGATTCGAGGCGCGCGACGCTACCACGGATGCGCAGCGCATGGCCTTGCCCAGCCGGGTCGCATCGGTGCTACGGTCACGCCCCCGTGAGCACGTCGAACCCTGGCCCCGAGCCCAAACACGATCACTTTTTGCGCGCCCTCATTCGTGAAGATCTTCGCACGGGGCGGCACCAGGGCCGGGTGGCGACGCGCTTCCCGCCCGAGCCGAACGGGTACCTTCATATCGGGCACGCCAAGTCGATCTGCTTGAATTTCGGCCTCGCAGAAGAGTTCGGCGGCAGCTGCAACCTTCGCTTCGACGACACCAACCCGGTGACCGAAGAGGTCGAATACGTCGAGGCCATCGCGAACGACGTGCGCTGGCTCGGGTTCTCGTACGGCGAGAGGCCCTTGTTCGGGAGCGACTCCTTCGGGCTGATGTTCGAGCTCGCGAAGAAGCTCATTCGCGAGGGTAAGGCCTACGTCTGCGCGCTGAACGAAGAAGAGATCAGGGCGTACCGCGGCACGCTCCAGGAGCCCGGCAGGCCGTCGCCGTGGCGCGACCGGCCCGTCGACGAGAGCCTGCGGCTCTTTGATGAGATGAACGAGGGCAAGCACCCCGAAGGGTCGCTCGTGCTGCGCGCCAAGATCGACATGGCCGCGTCGAACATGAAGATGCGCGACCCGCTCTTGTACCGCATCAAGCGCGCCGCCCACCATCGCACCGGCACCGCGTGGAACGTGTACCCCATGTACGACTACGCGCACCCCCTCGAAGACGCCGTCGAGCGCATCACGCACTCGATCTGCACCCTTGAGTTTGAGAACAACCGCGAGCTCTACGACTGGGTGATCCGCGAGACGGCGTACCCCTGGGTGCCGCGGCAGTACGAGTTCGCGCGGCTGAACCTCGATTACACCATCACCAGCAAGCGCAAGCTCTTGCAGCTCGTCGAGAAGAAGCTCGTCAACGGCTGGGATGACCCCCGCATGCCCACCATCGCGGGGATGCGCCGCCGCGGGTACACCCCCGAGGCCGTGCGGAGCTTCTGCGAGCTCATCGGCGTCGCCAAGAACAACAGCGTGGTCGACATCGGCAAGCTTGAGTTCGCCGTGCGCGACGACATGAACCGCCGCGCCCCGCGGGTGATGGCGGTGCTCCGCCCGCTGCGGGTCACCCTCACGAACGTGCCCGAGGGCGAGACCGAGTGGCTTGAGGGGCCCTACTTCCCCGCCGACGTGCCCGAGGGGGCGGCGATGGGCGGGCGCAAGATCCCGCTGTCGCGCGACGTCTTCATCGAGGCTGACGACTTTCGAGAGGCGCCGAGCAAAGACTATCTTCGCCTCGCGCCGGGCCGCGTGGTGCGCCTTCGGTACGGCTACTGCGTGCGCTGCGAGGGGGTCACCCGCGACGCCGAGGGCCGGGTGGTGGGCGTCACCGCGACGCTGCTCCGAGAGACCTTGGGCGGCGCGGCGCCGGCGGGCGAGAAGGTCTGGGGGGTGCTCCACTGGGTCTCGGCGGCGCACGCCCTTGAGGCCGAGGTGCGGGTGTACGACCGGCTCTTCGCTGCGGCCCGCCCCGACGCGTACGAAGACTTCACCCGCGCGCTCAACCCGCGCTCGCTTGAGGTGATCTCGGGCGCCCGGGTCGAGCCCTCGGTGGCCGCCGACGGCGGCATCGCGCGGTACCAGTTTGAGCGGGTGGGGTATTTCTACCGCGACCCGGTTGATTGCAAAGAAGACCGCCTGGTCTTTAATAAGATCGTCGGCCTCAAAGAGACCGCGGTGGCCGACCTCAAGCCCCTCGACGACGCGGCGCCGGTCGAGGCCCTGGCGGCCAAATCGTCAAAGAGCGAGACGCGGCCCGCGGGGCGCACCCGGGCGCAGCTCAGGCAGCTCGCCCGCGACAACACCCCCGTGCTGAATGAGAAGCGCGCGCACTTCGAGCGGCACTACGGGTTGAGCAGCGACGAGAGCGACCTCGTGACCGCGAGCCTGTCGACGGTGGGCCTCGTCGAAGAGGCCATCGCGGCGGGGGCCGCGGCCAAGAGCGTGGCGCGTTGGGTGATCAACGAGCTCCCGCGTGAGCTCGGCGAGCGCGACGTGAGCGAGACCAAGCTCGTCGGGGCCGCCCTCGGCGCGCTGATCGTGAAGGCCGACGACGGCACCCTGACGGCCACGGTGGCGCGCGCGCTCCTGGCCACGCTGGTGCGCGACGGGGGCGACGTGAGCGCGCTGATCGCCCGCGAGGGGGGGCGCCTCGATGCGGCGGCGCTCGACGAAATCGTGACCGAGGTGCTCGGCGCCAACGCCGACAAGGTGGCCCAGTATCGGGCGGGCAAGACGGCCCTTGTGGGCTTCTTCGTAGGCCAGGTGATGAAGGCCGCGAAGGGCAAGGCCGAGGCGAGCGCGGTGCAGGGCGCGGTGCAGCGGGCGCTTGGGTGACGCTCAGCCCGCCGCGCGAAAGCGCAGCGACGCCGAGTTGATGCAGTACCTGAGCCCGGTGGGCGCGGGCCCGTCGTCGAAGACGTGGCCGAGGTGGCCGTCGCAGCGCGCGCAGCGCACCTCGGTGCGGCGCATGCCGTGGCTGCTGTCGTCGATGGGGCGCACCCGGCCGTCTTCGTAGGGCCGAAAGAAGCTCGGCCAGCCCGTGCCTGAGTCGAATTTCGTGTTCGATGCGAAGAGCGGGTTCTCGCAGCCCGCGCAGAGGTACAGGCCGGGGGCGTGGTGATCCCAGTATTGGCCCGAGAAGGCGCGCTCGGTGGCGGCGTGGCGCAAGACCTCGAACTGCTCTTCGTTGAGCCGCGCGCGCCAGGCCGCGTCGGTGAGGGTGACCCGGTCGTTCACGGGTGGCCAGCCGCCCGATGGGGCCGCGACGGCGGCGGCGGGGCTGGGCGCGCTCGGGTTCGGGGTGGCGGGCGGGCTGACGGGCTGCCCGTCGGGGGCGTGGCGCGCCATCGCGGCGCCGCGTTGGCAGGCGAGCGCGGCGGCGCTGACGAGGCCCGCGAGCGAGAGCAAGGCGCGGCGACGCGAGAGCGGTTCGTTCATGGTGGGCGCTACGCACCGCGCCGCGGGGCGGTGACACGAGGCGGTGCGCTTTTGTGACACCCGAGGGGGGCCCGACGAAACGTCACCCCCGCGGGAAGGTGGCCGCCGGGGCGCGGGTTGTGGCGCCACCCTGCGATGCTTTCACCCTTGCGCGCCTTCTTGTTCCCTCAGCCGATTCGAGACCACGGGGCCATCGCGCTGCTCGCGTGGCGTTTGACCATGGGGGGCGCGATGATGCTCCACGGTCGCTCGAAGATCGCCAACCCCTTCCACTGGATGGATCACCCCACCAGTGATGTGGCGCCGGTGTTTCAAGCCCTCGCCGCGGTCTCAGAGTTCTTCGGCGGGTTGGCCATCGCGCTCGGCCTCTTGACCCCTGTGGCCGCCGCCGGCATCGCCGCGACCATGACCGTGGCGGCGCTCAAGCACATCCGCCACGGCGACGCCTTCGTGGGCCACGACGGCCCCACCTACGAGCTCGCGCTCGGCTACCTCGTTCAGTCGTTCGCGCTGATGGCGCTCGGCCCGGGGGCCCTCTCGGTCGACGCCCTCGTACGCGCGCGCTTGAAGATCGACGAGACGCTCTGAGCGCCCGTCGGGGGCCTCATTCGCCGCCGCCGCCGTTCATGCGCTGCTGAATCTGGCTCCGCACCGAGCGGGCCTGCGACTGCATGTTGCGCATCTGCTGTTGGGTCGCGCGCAGCTCAGCCTGGGTGCGCGCGAGCTCGGTGCGGATGGCGGTGTCTTGCTGCGACAGAAAGAGCACGTTGCCTTCGAGGGTCTGAACCCGGCGCTGAAGGTCGGACACCACCGCGGTGAGCCCCGCATTGGGGTCGGGCGCCGCGGGCGCCGCCATCGGCTGCGGCGGGATCGCATTCGGCGCCGGCATCACCTGCCCCGGAACCTGCTGCCCAGGCTGCTGCGGCGCCGCGAGCACGGGCTGCCCAGGCGCCGTGGGCGTCGGCACCTGCGGCGTCGGGTCGGGTCGAAGCTCGGGCGCGTGCGACGTGTCGTGGTCTTGCCCGCGACGCTCACAGCCCACCGAAAGAGACACGAACAGCCCCAACACCCCCGCGAGCACGCCCGCGGCCCTCGATCGTGACATAGGCGAATTCGACTACCAGCTACACCGCACGGCTGCAACCGATCGCGCGACGCCCGCGCCCGCCAACCCGCGCCGCCGCCCCGAGATCGCTGCCATTGGGTGTTCGCCGAAAATCTTGGCCTTGGGGTGCGGCGCTGCGGTCTGATACAACCTGATTTGTCAGTGTGCGGCATAACTCGACTTGGTTGGGTCATTTTGTCTCGGCCCGACTGAGCTTCCGACGGAGCGGTGGTGATGGCCCTGTTTGGCAAGCGATCGGCGCTTGAGCGGCTCGTTCGCGGCGAGTGGAAGGATGAGGCCGAGAAGCTGGCCTTGTTGAGCGCGCTGCGCGACGAGTCGGGGGTCAAGGCGGGCGACCTCTTGCCGCTGGTGTGGAGCCCCGACGCGACGCTTCGTCAGTCGGTGGCGCCGCTCTTTGTGGCCCGCGCCGACGCCCGCGCGGTGACGGCCTTTGTGGGCGAGCTCCAGGGCAAGGCCGGGGCGGCTCGGGCCTTCGGCTTTCGGGTGATGGCGCGGCTCAAGCCCGAGGTGCTCGGCCCGGCCATCGACGCGCTCTTGAAGCACAGTTCGCCCTTGCAGCAGCGCTTCGGTTGGGAGGTCGCGGTCGAGCTCCCGGTCGAGGTGGTGGGCGACTATCTTGAGCGGGCGTTGCGCGAGGCGCCGGGGCCGATCAGGCTGGTGGCGCTCAACCGCATCGTGCAAGAGCGCGGCGGCCCGCTGGCGGCGCGGGCGGCCCTCATCGAGTTCGCCACGCACCCTGACGATCGCATCCGAGAGCGCGCCATCGAGCTCCTGGCCTCGCTCGGGGGCCAGCTCGACGACGCGGCGCTCGACCTCTTGCTCGAACGCTTCCTGCACGACAACGCCGCGGTGAAGTCGCACTGCCTCGGGGCCGTGCGGGCCCTCGCGCGGAGCCGCGGGGTGGCGATGCGGCCGCGGTTCTTGAAGCTCCTCTCTGAGGGCGACGACGGGATGCGCCGCGCGGGGGCCGAGCTCTTGTTCTTGACCGGCGAGCCGGCCGAGGTGGTGCAAGAGATCCTGGTGCACTGTCGCAGCCTCCTCGGGTGGTTGCGCACGCGCATTCTGAACACGCTCCAGACCTTCGGCGACGACGTGCTGCGCCCGGCGGTGACCCTGCTCGAACACCCCGACGAGGAGGTTCGGATGCAGGCCCTGGTGCTCTGCGAGCACTTTGAAGACAAGCGTCTCGTGGGGCCGGTGGTGAAGCTCCTCGACGACCCCGACTGGTGGCTCCGGGTGACGGCGTGCGAGACGCTCTCGAAGCTCAAAGATCCGCGGGTGGTGCCGCAGCTCATCAAGGCCCTCGACGACGAAGACACGCGCTGGGCGGCCATCGACGCCCTCGGCAGCATCGGCGGCGACGCGGCCCTCGGGGCGTTGGTGAAGCTCCTCGGAGACGGGCGGCCCGAGGTGAGGCTCGAAGCGGCCCAGGTGTGCGCGCGCTCGGGGGCGCCGTCGGCGCTCGATGCGCTGCGGAGGCTCTCGACGCAAGACCCTTCGCAAGAGGTGCGCACGCGGCTCTTGGAGCTTCTCAGAGAGCGCGGCGATCACGGCGGCCTCGACGAGCGCGCGACGGCGGCGGTGACCAGCTCGGCCCTGACCCGGCCGCTCGATCGGCTCCTGGCCGAGGCCCGCGAGCGCGGGGCGAGCGACATCCAGATCACCGTCGACGAGCCGCCGATGTTCAGGCTCCACGGGCAGATGTTTCGCACGGAGCATCCGCCGTGGCGCGCCGACGAGACCCGGGCGGCGGTGCTCGAGGTGCTCGACCCTGCGCGGCGTCGGGCCTTCGAGGCCGCGGGCGAGGTCGATTTCTGCCACGCCATCGCGGGGGTGGGTCGCTACCGCGCGAACGCGTTCGTGCAGCGCAAGGGCACCTGCGCGGCGTTTCGGGCCATCCCCAATTTGCCGCCGACCTTCGCCGAGCTGCGCTTGCCCGGTCAGCTGACCGAGCTGCTCGATTATCACCAAGGGTTGATCTTGGTCTCGGGGCCCGCGGGGGGCGGCAAGAGCACGACCCTCGCGGCGATCTTGAACCTCATCAACGAGACCAAGAGCGACCACATCATTACGCTCGAAGACCCGATCGAGTTCGTTCACCCGGTGAAGAGCTCGCTGGTGAATCAGCGCGAGGTGTCGGTTCACACCGAGAGCTTCGCGCGGGCGTTGCGGGCGGCGCTGCGCGAAGACCCTGACGTCATCATGGTGGGCGAGATGCGCGACGTCGAGACTGTGCGCATGGCCCTGATGGCGGCCGAGACGGGGCACCTGGTGGTGGCCACGCTGCACACGACCAGCGCGGTGGCGACGGTCGACCGTCTGGTCGAGAGCTTCCCCCCAGATGAGCAGGCGCAGGTGCGCATCGCGCTGTCTGAGAGCTTGAAATACGTGGTGTCGCAGTCGCTCGTGCCGCGGGCCGACGGGGCCGGTCGGGTGGCCGTCTACGAGGTGCTCAAGGGCACCATGAACGTGTCGACGCTGATTCGTGAGAACAAGACCTTTCAGCTCCCGAGCTTGATGCAAATCTCGCGGGCTCACGGCATGGTGACGCTCGACCAGAGCCTCGAAGATCTCTTGAACGCTGGGCTGATCAGCGCCGAGACCGCGTGGGCCAGGGCCGAGAAGAAAGAGCTGTTCGAAGGGCGTCTGCCCGAAGGGAGTCTCTCGGCATGAGTCGCGAAGATCAACGCGGACAGGGCCCCTCGATCAGGGCCGAGGTCGTGCAAGCGCCGCGGGTGAAGGTGCCGAGCGTTGCGCCGGGTGCAGCGCCGAGTGCGCCGCCGAGTGCGCCCGCAGCGCGCGGGTCGCGGCCCGCGGTGGTGGTCGAGGAGGTGGTGTTGCAGCCGCAGCGCGCGCCGCTCCGCGACGAGCCCGCAGCGCGCTTTCCGGTTCGCGAGAGCATCCCGGTTCGCGAGAGCGTTTCGGTTCGCGAGAGCGCGGCGGGGCGTGGCGCGCGCGAGGTGGTCGAGGCCTTTGACTTCGACGAGGCGCCTTCGCGGCCTGTGATGGTGCCGCCGGTGCCTCAGCGGCCTGCGGCGCTCGGCGGCGAGGCGGCCCCCTCGCAGGAGCTCGTGGCGCGGCTCAGGCGCGAGCTCGAGGCCACGGTTTCGGCGCAGATCGAGGCCCAGGTGGCGGCGCGCACGGCGGGCCTCGAAGCGGCGCTGAGTGCGCTTAAATCACAGGTAGTTTCAGGCACATCGGGTGGGGCAGGGGGCCACGCTGCGGCGCCGCAGGCGGCCGTCGCGCCGGTCGGGGCGGTGACCGCGGCGCTGCCCAATGAGGCGCCGGGCACGCCGGGGCGAAACCGCATCGATCGCTTCCTCAAGCTCATGAACGACCGCGGCGCGAGCGACCTGCACCTCAGCGTCGGGCGCCCGCCCATCTTTCGCCTCGGCGGCCGCATGGAGCCCATCCGCTACCGCACCATCGGCGAGGGCGATTTTCGTGCGCTGGTCGAGCCCATCGCGCCGATGCACCTCTGGGCTGAGTACCTCAAGGGCGGCGACGCTGACTTCGCGTACGAGCTGCCCGGGGTGTGCCGCTTCAGGGTCAACATCTTTAAGCAGGCGCGGGGCATGGGGGCGGTGTTTCGCGTGATCCCCACGCGGCTCATGACCGTCGAGCAGCTTGGGCTTCCGCCGGTGCTGCGCAAGGTGGTCGAGATGCGCTCGGGGCTCGTGCTGGTGACCGGGCCCACGGGCTCGGGCAAGAGCACGACGCTCTCGGCGATCATCAATGAGATGAATGAGAAGCGCGCGATGCACTTTGTCACCATCGAAGACCCGATCGAGTTTGTGCACCCGAACAAGAAGAGCCTCATGAGCCAGCGCGAGATCGGGCCGCACTCGAAGAGCTTCTCGACGGCGCTGCGGGCCGCCGTGCGCGAAGACCCCGACGCGGTGCTGGTGGGCGAGATGCGCGACCTCGAGACCATCAGCATGGCGTTGAACGCGGCCGAGACCGGGGTGCTGGTCTTTGGCACGCTCCACACCAACTCGGCGGCCAAGACCCTCGATCGGATTATCAACGTCTTTCCGGCAGACAAGCAGCCGGGGGTGCGCGGCACGCTGGCCTCAGTGACCAAGTGCGTGGTGGCCCAACAGCTCTTGAAGAAGAAGGGCGGCGGCCGGGTCGCCGCGGTCGAGATTCTCTTCGGCTCGCCCGCCATGTCGAGCATGGTGCGCGAAGGAAAGACCCATCAGATCGGGGGCCTCCTCAAGCTCGGCAAGCGCGAAGGCATGATCGCAATGGACGACGCCCTCAGGGGCCTCGTCGAGGGTGAGCTCGTCGAGCCGAGGGCCGCGCTCGAAAAGGCGCTCGACAAAGACGAGATGCGAAAGTGGCTCCGTGAGCGCGGCGCCGACGTGCCCGACGAGGCCGCCCATTAGGGGCTCGCGCGGCTAGATCTCGTAGTTGCTCCAGAGGTCGTCGTCGTCGCCGGGGGTCGACCCGGGGCGAACCACCCGAAGCTCGGGGGGCTTCACGGCGACCTTGCTCCCTGGCGGGATTGATTTTGTGATGAACACCGAGCCGCCCACGGTCGAGCCCGCGCCGATCACGGTGGTGCCGCCGAGCACCGTCGCGTTGGCGTAGAGGGTGACCTGGTCGTCGACGGTGGGGTGCCGTCGGGTGTTGCGAATCACGCGGCCCTCGGCGTCGCGCGGGTGCGAGATGGCCCCGAGGGTGACGCCCTGGTAGAGCTTCACCCCCGCGCCGATGCGGCTCGTCTCGCCGATCACGACGCCGGTCGCGTGGTCGATGAAGAAGTGTCGCCCGATCTCGGCGCCGGGGTGAATGTCGGCCCCCGAGCGGCTGTGGGCCCACTCGCTCATGATGCGCGGCATCAGCGGGATGCCCATGGCGTACATCTCGTGGGCCACGCGGTGCACCGTGATGGCCAGGAGCCCCGGGTAGGCGAGCACCACCTCGTCGAGGCTCTGGGCCGCCGGGTCGCCGTCAAACGCCGCTTGGATGTCTTCGATGAGCTGGTGGCGAATCTCAGGGATGCGCCCCACCAGCATGCCCGCGAGCCGCGTCGCGTGCGAGGCGCAGCGGCCCGCGTCGCTGGTGCTGAGCTCGCCCTCGAACTCGAAGCAGAGGCACTGCTCGATCTGGTGCGAGAGCTTCTGACGGAGCGTCGAGAGCAGCGTGCCGACGTGGTACCTGAGGTTCGACGCGGTGAGGTCGTGGCGGCCGAAATACCCCGGGTAGAACACCTCGAAGAACAGCCTTACGATCTCGACCACGGCGTCGCGGGAGGGCAAAAATCGCCGCCCGATGCGCTGCCCTCGGGGGTCGCCGCGGTAGCTCTCAAGCACCGCCTCGACGGCCTCGTCGAGGGTGCGGTCGCCGCACTCACACTCGCTCATGCGGTGGCCTTCTCGACCTCGGCGAACATGCCATCGAAGAGCGCCGTGGTGAGGTAGCGCTCGCCGCCGTCGGGGAGCACCACCACGATGGTCTTGCCCGCGTACTTCGGGTCGTTGGCGAGGCGCAGCGCGCCCACCATCGCGGCGCCGCACGAGATGCCGCAGAGGATGCCCTCTTCGCGGGCGAGGCGCCGGGCCATCTCGATGGACTCGTCGTTCGACACCTGCTCGACCCGGTCGACGAGCGAGAGGTCGAGGTTTCTCGGCACGAAGCCCGCGCCGATGCCTTGGATCTTGTGGGGCCCCGGGGCCGCGGGCTGCCCCGCGAGGGTCTGCGAGATCACCGGCGAGTGCACGGGCTCGACGGCCACGGTCTCGATGGCCTTGCCCTGGGTCTTCTTGATGTACCGGCTCACCCCGGTGATGGTGCCGCCGGTGCCGACGCCGCAGACCACCACGTCGACGCCGCCGTCGGTGTCTTGCCAGATCTCGGGGCCGGTGGTGCGCTCGTGGATGCTGGGGTTGGCGGGGTTCTCAAACTGGCGCATGAGGACGTAGCGGCCGGGGTCGCTCGCGGCGAGCTCTTCGGCCCGGGCGATGGCGCCCTTCATGCCGAGGGGCCCCGGGGTGAGCACGAGCTTCGCGCCGAAGGCTACGAGCACCTTGCGGCGCTCGATGCTCATGGTCTCGGGCATCGTGAGCACGCACTCGTACCCGCGCGAGGCCGCGGCGAACGCGAGGGCGATGCCGGTGTTGCCCGAGGTCGCCTCGACGATGGTCTTGCCGGGGCCGAGGAGGCCCTTCTCTTCAGCGTCCCACACCATCGAGGCGCCGATGCGGCACTTGACGCTGTAGGCGGGGTTTCGGCCCTCGATCTTGGCCAGCACCGTCGCGCCGGCGCCGCGGCTCACCCGTGTGATGCGCACGAGCGGTGTCGCGCCGATTGAACGTGAGTTGTCGTCGTAGATTCTGGCCATACTCGCTGTCTCTCCTGACCGTGCGTTTCGAGGCGAAGCCCCCCTCGAAGTTGGGCCGCGGAGACTACTGCGAAGCCCCCGGCGCTGCCAGTGGCACCCTGACCGCTGTCGACACGCCGCGGGCCCCCGTGTCAGAAGCCTCGCGATGAACGCATCGCTGGCCCCTTCGCCGCGGGCCGAGGGCTCTGACGACCTGCGCTTCGTGCTGATCTTGGGGCTCCTGACGGCGCTCGGGCCGCTCTCCATCGACCTGTATCTTCCGAGCCTCCCGCGCATCGCGGCGGGTCTCGGGGCGACCGACGCGGCGGTGCAGCTGACCCTCTCGGCCTTCTTCGCGGGGCTGTGCCTCGGACAGCTCGTGTACGGGCCGCTCACCGATCGCTACGGCCGCAAGCCGCCGCTCTATGTGGGCCTCGGGCTCTACGTCTTCGGGTCGCTGGTCTGCGCCGCGGCGCCGCGGGTCGAGGTGCTCATCGCGGGTCGATTTCTTCAAGCCATGGGCGGGGCTGCGGGCCAGGTGGTGACCCGCGCCGCGGTGCGCGATCGGTATGTGGGCGCTGAGGCCGCGCGGCTCCTCTCGCGGCTCACCCTGGTGATGGGGCTCGCGCCCATTCTCGCCCCGATGTTGGGGGCCCAACTGCTCCGGGTCGCGAACTGGCGGGCGCTCTTTGTGGCCCTGAGCCTCGCCGGGGTGGCGTGCCTCGCGCTGATGGTGCGGCACCTCCCCGAGACGGCGACGCGTCGCACCGAGCGGCTCTCTCCGCGGGGTGTGCTCACGGGCCTCGGGGCGGTGCTCGGAGACCGCGGCTTTCGGAGCGCGGCGCTCGCCGGGGCCTTCGCGCAGGCGGGCATGTTCGCGTACATCGCGGGTTCGCCCTTCGTGCTCATGGGCCACTACCACCTCACGCCCGGGCGCTACGGCCAGGTCTTCGGCATGAACGCCGCGGGCCTCATCGCGGGCGCTCAGGTGAACCACCGGCTCCTCGCTGGGCGCGGGCCGCAGACGCTCCTCGGGCGGGCCTCGGCGGTGATCGCCCTCGACGGCGCGCTGCTCATGGGCCTCGGGCTTTGGGGCCACGCCCCGCTCGGGGCGGTGCTCGCGGCGCTCTTTGTCTTCGTGGCGAGCCTCGGCTTTGTGGGCTCGAACGCCACGGCCCTCGCGATGGAGTCTCAGGGCGCGCGGGCGGGCCTCGCCTCGGCGGCGCTGGGGGCGACGAGCTTCCTCCTCGCCGCGGCTTCGTCAGGGGCCGTGAGCGCGCTCAACGACACCACCTTGCGGCCGCTCGGGGCCGTGATGTGTGCGTGCGGGGTGGGCTCGGCGGCGGCCGCGCAGGCGAGCCGACGTCTCAGGCGCGCTTGAGGGGCAGAAGGGCCCGCACCCGCGGGTCGCGAAGCCAGAGCCCCGCCACCGCGAGCACGCCCAACACGATCGGCGCCGTCGGAGACTCGCCGATGCGGACGTGGGCCGCGGTCGCGCCGCCGAGGTAGGCGAGGGTCAAGAGCGTGCCGAGCACCGAGGTCTGCGGCGTGAGGTAGAGGAGCGCGCACACCAGCTCGACCACGCCCACCGCGCCGAGGCTCGCCTCGCGGAAGCCCAGGTGCCCGACCCACTGGCCGACGAACTCTTCGCCGTGTCGCAGCTTCATCGCGGCGCTTGAGACGAGCCCGAGGCCCGCCAGGGCGGTCAAGATGCGCCCAGCCCAAAGGGTGAGCGGGTGGGTCGCGGTCGAGGTCTGAGGCGCCGAGAGGGCGTCGCGGTCGAGGGTCGTGGCGTTCATGCGCCGCAAGGTGCGCTTCGCCCTTGGGTGCCACAAGGTTGCGCGAGTGAGAAGGATCTGCTCAAAAAGTGATCAAATGGCAGCGCGCCCCGAGGGCCTAGGGTTCAAGGGCGCACCCGTACTGCGGGGCCCAAGGCGGCGCTGAGGGCGGCGAGACGCTCGGCGCGTACCCGCGGATCGACGCTGCGGAGGGCGACGGCCTGGACGGCGTCGTTGTCGCGGAGGCTCCACACGGCGTTGGCCACCACGCCCGAGAGCGTGAGGCGGCTCGGGTCGCTGAGGTCGAAGGTCGTGTGCAAGACCACCCCGTCGCGGAACGAGGGGTCGTACACCCACGGGTTTGCCGCGATCGCCGCAGGGGTGACCCCGAGGTGCCAGCCGCCGCCGTGGGCCGACACGAGGCTGCCGAGCGACCACGCGACGAGGGCCTCTCCGCGCGGTGAGCTGCGCCGCTCGACGGGGCCGACGCGCTCGGGGCCCACCACCAAGACGAGGTCGGCGCCGGCGGTGACCAGGCGGTCGACCAAGGCGCGCCGCGGCGACCCGGGCCCCGCGACGGGCTCGCGCCCGAGGTCCAGCGCCACCACCATCACGTCGACGCTCGATCGCGACGCTTCGAGCCACTCGACGAGCCCGCTGCCGTCGCCGTCGAGGCGGGTGATGCGCGCCGCCGTGGGGTCTCCCGAGGGCGCCCGCTCAGAGCGCGACGCCGCCGCGAGGAAGCCCACCTGGAGCCCCTCGCGGGCGATCACCACCGGCGCACACGGGCCCTCGTCGCCCACGCACGCGCCCACCGTCGGGAGCCGCGCCGCGGTGAACAGGCTCAGGGTCTCGGCGAGCCCCTCGGCCCCCCGGTCGAGGGCGCGGTCGGTTGCGAGGTTCAGCGCGTCGACGCCCAAGACCGAGAGCGCACGGGCGAGCGCGGCGTCGGCCACGAAGCGGTCGCGGGCGGGGGGGCCCGGGCGCGCCGAGAGGCTCCCGCGGAGCGTCGCAAACGCGATGGCCCGCTGCCCAAAGAGAGGGCTCACGGGCCGAAGGAGCCAGCCCAACCCTCCCTCGTCAGGGTGCCTCCGCCCTTCGGCCACGAGGCCCGGGCTCAGCGCCACCTCGCCCGCCGACGACACCGTCACCCGACGCGCCCGCGGCACATCGGGGGCGATGTTGACATTGTTCACATCGACCGAGACGCCCGCGTCGAGGGGCGTCGTGGCCGCTGGGGCGCGCGCGTCGAGGGCGGCGTCGAGGGCGGCGCTGTGGGCGGCGTCGTGCGGGGCGCGGGCGCGAGGGCACCCTGCGAGGGCCAAGGCGAGGGCGGCGAAGCAGAGGCGCATGATGGAGCTCGGCGTGGGTGAGTATCAGCCTTCGGGGCAAAGTGAGAGGGGTGAATCTCGCTGCGAGGCGGGGTACCCTGCGGGGGTGCGCAGCGCGTGGTGGAGTCTTCTCGCGACGGCGGTCTCGCTCGGCTGTGAGGCGCCGTCGGTCGCGCCTCGCGACGCGTCGTCGGATGCGGCGGTGGCCCTCGACGCGGCGGGTGATGCGGCGCCCGAGGCGGTCGATGTTCCGCCGTGGCGGTGTGGGCGCGCTCGGCCGTCGCCTCGCCCCCCGAGCCGCTGCAACGGCCACGCGGCGCTCTGCGAGCGAACGCTCGACGCGGTGAGCTTTGCGACCACGCACAACGCGATGTCGACCCGCGCTGAGCGCTTTACGCCGCCCAATCACGAGCGCGCGATGGCGACGCAGCTGGTCGACGGGGTGCGCGCGATGATGCTCGACGTTCACCCGTTTCGAGACGAGGCGACGCTCTGTCACGGCTTCTGCACGCTCGGTCGGCGGCGCCTCGCCGAGGGTCTCTGCGACGTCGCGCAGTTCGCAGACGCGCACCCCGACGAGGTGCTGGTGTTGATCTTCGAGAGCTACGTCAGCGGCGCGATGATCGAGGCCGCGGCGCGCGAGGTCGACCTCGTGCCTGACCTCCATGTTCAGCCCGCGGGGGCGCCCTGGCCGACGCTCGGGGCGATGGTGGGGGCGGGGCGGCGCATCGTGATGCTCACCGACGCGGGCGGGGGCGAGCCGCAGCGCCCTTGGTTGCACGCGCTGTGGTCGCACGCCTTCGAGAACCCCTACGCCGCGGCCGACGAGGGCGCGCTCTCGTGCGCGATGAACCGCGGCGACGCGCGCAACGCGCTCTTCATCTTCAACCATTTTTTGACCGCCCCGCTGGCGATGCCCGAGCTGGCCGAGCGCATCAACCACAACCCCGCGTTTCTCGCGCGGGCGCGGCGGTGCGCCGAGGCGCGGGGGCACCTGCCGAACTTCGTCACCGTCGATTTCTACGAGACCGGCGACCTCTTCGCGGTGGTGCGCGCGCTCAACGGGCTTGAGTGACGCGCGCGCCGAGGGCCTCGACGAGTCGCGGCAAGAGCACCTCGCTCGGGGCCTCGACGCGGAGGGCGACCTCGGCGTCGGCGCGGCTCTCGCCGAGGTTGACCAGGGCCACGGCGATGCCGCGCTCGCGGGCGCGTAAGACGAAGCGGTAGCCCGAGAAGATCGCGAGGCTCGACCCCACCACGAGCAAGACCTCGGCCGCGTCGAGCCACGCGTACGCCTGCGCCACACGCTCGCGCGGGACGTTGTCGCCGAAGAACACCACGTCGGGCTTCATCACGCCCCCGCAGGCCTCGCACGCGGCCACCGCGAAGCCGCGCACCGCCGCGTCGCTCAGCTCGGCGTCGCCGTCGGGCGCGAGGGCGGGGGCTTCGATCGACAGGGCGGGGTTCAGCGCGGCGAGGCGCGTCTGAAAGGCGTCGCGGGTCTCGTGGGCGCCGCACCCGAGGCAGCGCACGTCTTCGAGGGCGCCGTGGAGGTCGAGCACCCGCGCGGCGCCCGCCTTCTGGTGAAGACGGTCGACGTTCTGGGTGATGAGCCCGGTCACCGGGTGGAGCGCTTCGAGCCGGGCGAGCGCGTGGTGCGAGGCGTTGGGCGAGAACGCACGAAACCGCGGCCAACCCCGGAAGCTCCGCGCCCAGTAGCGCGCCCGGGTCGCCGGGTCGTCGACGAAGGCCCGGTGCTGAATCGGGTTGCGCGCCTTCTGCCGCGTCAAGGGCCCGCGATAATCGGGGATGCCCGAGGCCGTGCTCACCCCCGCGCCGGTCAGCACGCAGAGCGGTCGGCCCCGCACGAGCGCCGCCAGCGCCGCCACACTCGCATCGTCGATCACGACCCTGACCTATGGGCGCCGCGAGACGCCCTGGCAAGTGATTCGCGCCTTCGCCCCCTGACGCCGCTGCGATAGCCTCGCGGCCTCGCCATGACCCTCTCACGGTACGAACAAATCTATCAAGACGACGCCCCCGCGTACGATCAGCTCGTGGCGGCCGAAGATGCCCGAGGGGCGCTCCGTGGGGCCCTCGGGCGCCACTTCGACGCGGCCCCCGCGCGCAGCGCCTTCGAGCTGGGCGTAGGCACCGGGAGGGTCACCCGCTGGCTCCTCGCTGCGGGCTTCTCGGTGACGGGCTTTGAGCGCTTCGCCCCGATGCTCGCGGTGGCCCACGCGCGGCTCTCGGCCGAAGGCTACGACGCCCGCGGGCTCGCCCTCGGAGACGCCTACGACCCCGCCCTCAGGGCGCCTCGTGGCTGCGGCCTCGCGGTGGCTGGTTGGGTCTTCGGCCACGCCCTCTCGTGGCACCCCGACGACTGGCAGGCGCGGCTCGACGTCGCGCTCGGCACCCTCGACGCGGCCCTCGCCCCGGGCGGCACGACGCTGGTGATCGAGACCCTCGGCACCGCGGTCGAAGCGCCCTCGGTGGCGCCGCGCCTCGCGCCGTACTACGCGCGCCTCGAAGCCCTCGGGTTCGTGCGCGAGACCCTCGCGACGCCGTATCGGTTCGACTCGGTCGACGAGGCCGCGACGCGCATGGGCTTCTTCTTCGGTGACGCGACGGCGGCCCGGGTGCGCGAGGCGGGGTGGGCAGAAGTGCCTGAGTTTACAGGGCTTTGGGCGAGGGCGAGGCGCGGCGACGGGGGCGCGCCGTGAGGCCCTGAGTGTGCAAAGGGCTGCACCCGCTGAACGACCCTGCGGTCGCGTCGGCGCTGCGTCGTCGCGGTGTGACGCCGCGCCCTCATCGAAATGTCATTGCTTCGGCCACGGGCCCTGTGTCACCCGAGCAGAGATGCCTGCGTTGCAAACGGCTCGAAGGGCTAGCGGGTCTGCAAGGGCCCTGGCGTGGTGGGCGCTGGTGCTTGGCGCGCTCGTGGCGACGGCTCCGTTGGGGGCTCAGCCGCTGCATGACGGCGCTGTCGACGCGTCGGCCGATGTGACGTCGCAGCGCGGTGTCGACGCGGCCGAGGCGGCGCGCGAGGATGCGACGACCCGAGGCGCGGCCGACGACGCGGGGGGGCGCGCGGCGGCTCCGGCGTCGGTGCTGCAACGCGACGCAGGGGGGCCAGACAGCGCGCGCGAGGGCGGCCTCGACGCGGCCGTTGCGGGCGACGCGGCCGTTGCGGGCGACGCGGCCGTTGCGGGCGACGACGCGGGGGTCGCCGAGGGCCACGGCACGGTGGCCGATGTGGTGAGCCGCTCGACCGGGGCCATCGCGCGCATCACCCTGGGGCTCTTCGCGTTGCTCGCGCTGGTGATCATCGGCGGGCACCCGATGTTGCGCACCGTCGAGCGACGCTTGGGGCTCGCGATGATCACCGGGAGCGGGCTCCCGTTTCTGGCCCTCGGGTACGTCGCCAAGCAGCCCGGGGTGGGCATCCTTGACGCGTCGGTGCTCCGCGATTTGCAGCCTTTGCTAGAGTTCGGCCTCGGGTGGATCGGGTTTCGCGTGGGCATCGAGTTCGACGTGCGCGCGGTCGACCGCTGGCCGCGGGGCACCTCGCGGGTGATGTTGACCGAGAGCACCGTGGCCTTCGCGCTCGTCGCGGTGGTCTCTGCGGTGGCGCTGCGGGCGGGCTTGCACCCGCAGAACTGGGTGCGCAACGCGCTGCTCCTCGGGGCGTGCGCGGCGGTGAGCGCGCCTTCGGGGGCCCGCGCGTTGGCCCACGCGGGTCTCTTGAACCCCTTGGCGTCGAACCGACTGCGCCGCGTGGCGGTGCTCGACGACGTGGTGGCGCTCTTCGTGCTCGCGCTCGTGACGTGCATGTTTCGCCCGGTTCAGAGCACGGCGTGGTCGCTCCCGCCCTTGGGGTGGTTCTTCGTGCAGATCGGCATGGGGGTGGTGCTGGGCGCGCTGATGGTGGCCGCCAACCGAAGCGCCCGCTCGGTGAACGAGGGCCTGGCGCTCACCCTCGGCGCGGTGGCCTTCGCGGCGGGCATGGCGGGGTATCTGGGCTTCTCGCCCTTGGTGGTGGGCTCGGTGGCGGGGCTCGTGGTGGCCAACCTCCCGGCCGAGATCGCCGAAGAGAGCGCGCTCTTGCAGTCGGCCCGGCTGAGGGAGCTAGAGCGGGTGGTGTACATGGCCTTCTTCGTCGTGGTGGGGGCCCTCTGGGAGCCCTCGGTGCGCTTCGGCTGGGTGCTCTTGCCGCTCTTCGTGGCGGCGCGTCTGGGCGGTAAATTCCTCGGGTTGCGGGCGGTGCGCGGTGAGCTGTCGAGCGCGGCCGAGGCGGCGCGTCAGCCGCCCGATGTGCGCCTCGCGTGGGTGGCTTTGATGCCCGCGAGCGCGGTGAGCATCGCGGTGGTGGTGTCAGCGCACACGGCGTACCCGAGCTTGTTGCGCGGCACGCTTGAGACGGTGGTGCTGGTGGGCGCGGTGACCACCGAGGTGCTGTTCAGGGTCTCGATCGCGCTCCTCGGCGTGAAGCTGTCGGGTGACGACCTCGACCTCGGCGCCCTCGCGATGAGCCACGAGGCCACCGACGAGGCCGCGGCCCAGCGCGCGTCGAACGAACCGACCCGAGGTGCTCCATGATTCGCTCGGTGGTGTTGTTGCTGGTGACGGTGGCCCTCATGGCCAGCGCGCGTTCGTTCTTGCCCGACGCCGAGGCGGCGCGGTCGAGCGCGGGGGTGGCCCTCGGCTTCGGATTCTTGGTCATCGCGGCCATTCAAGCGGGCAATATTTTTGCGGCGCTGAAGCTCCCGCGGCTCACGGGCTATCTGCTCTGCGGGCTCTTGGTGGGCCCTGACGTGGCGGCGCTCTTGACCCCGGGCATGGTGTCGAACCTCAGGCTCGTGAACGGCGTCGCGGTGGGCCTCATCGCCCTCTCGGCGGGGAGCGAGCTCAACCTCAAGTCGCTGCGGCCGCGGCTCAAGAGCGTGCTGATGGTGTCGTTCATCGCGGTGCCTGCGGCGATGGTGGGCATCACGCTCCTGGTGAAGCTCCTCGGCGGCCAGATGCCCTTCTTGACCGCGCTCACCGCGACCCAACAATGGACGGCGGCCCTCACCCTCGGCGTCGTGCTCGCGTCGCTCTCGCCCGCGGTGACCATCGCGATTCTCTCAGAGACGGCCTCGGCGGGCCCGATGAGCGAGACGGCCCTGGGCGTGGTGGTGCTCGCCGACATCCTGATCATCGTGGCCTTCACGGTGGTTCACTCGCTCGGCGCGAGCGTGTTCGGCGTGACTGCCGGCGCGGGGCATCTGTCGCCTGCGATGCAGCTGGCCATCGAGATCGGCGGCAGCATCGCGGTGGGCTCGCTCGTGGCGCTGAGCCTCGCGGTCTACTACCGCACGGTGAAGAAGCACTTCGCGCTGGTGGTGCTGGCGGTCTGTGTGGTGGCCGCCGAGGTGGGCACGCGGCTGCACCTCGACGCGCTCCTGGTGTGCCTCACGGCGGGCCTCTTGCTCGAAAACGCGCTGGGTGTTGGGGGCGCGACCATCGCGAAGACCCTGGCTCCGGCCAACCTGCCGATCTTCGCGGTGTTCTTCGCGCTCGCGGGGGCGGGGCTGCACGTTCACGATCTCAAGACGCTCTGGCCCTTGGCGCTGGTGATGGCCGCGGGCCGCGTGGCGAGCTTGTTCTTGGGCGCCCAGGTGGGGGCTCGGCTCGCGGCGACGCCCGACATCGTGCGGCGGTGGTTGCCGCTTGCGCTGGTCTCCCAGGCGGGGGTGAGCGTGGGCCTCGCGGAGCTTCTGGCGCGGCACTTTCCGACCTGGGGCCCCGGGGCTCGGGGGCTCATTTTGGCCATCGTGACGGTGAACGAGATGGTGGGCCCTGTGCTCTTGCGCTTCGGGTTGACCCGCGCCGGCGAGGTGGGCAAGCGCGAGGGCGAGGTCGAACACCACGAGCACTGAGCGCGGCGCTAACAGCCGCGATGCGAAGGGCGCGCGAAGATCTTGCCGCAGCCGATCCAGACCGCGCCCGTGCGATCGGAACGTGGCCTGGCCCGAGACACGCGCGGTCGTGGCGTAGGCCTCGGCGGCGTCCGCAAGGGGTTTGGCGTTGACGCGCCTCGCGGAGGTTGGCAATCCTCCCGACCCGCCCGATGGTGCGAAATCCCGATCGGAATGGCCTGCATGACGCCCCCGCTCGACCCGTCACCGCGCCTTCGCCGCGTGACACCGTCGGAGTCGTCTACTCTCCTGCCCAGCAGAACATTATCGCCCACCGCGGGGGTCACCTTCAGGTCGTCGCCTGCGCGGGCTCGGGCAAGACCGAGACGATGGCCGTGCGCATCGCGACGCTTCTCGCTGAGGGCGTCACGCCGTCGCAGATCCTTGCGTTCACCTTCACGGTTGAGGCCGCTGAGGGGCTCAAAGCTCGGGTGCTTCGAAAGGTCGGCGAGCGCCTGCCCGACCTGTCGCTCGATCGCCTGTCACCGATGTTCATCGGCACGATCCACGCGTGGTGCCAGCGCTTTCTCACAGAGCTGGTACCGCGCTATGCGACCTACGATCTCTTCGCTGACCACCGGCTCGTGGGCCTGCTCACGCGCGAGTACGAAAGCGTCGGGCTCCAGCACCTCGGGATTGACGCGCGCACCGAGGCCGTGCGGCGCTTCCTCGATACGGCATCGGTGGTCGAGAACGAGATGCTCGGCGCCGACGAACTGCCACCCGGCGCGTTCCGCAGCGCCTACGTGCGCTACCGGCAGCTGCTCGATCGATACCGCGTGCTCACGTTCAACCAGAGCATCGCCCGAACCGTGGAGGAGTTGCGCAAGCCCGAGGTCTTCGCAGCCTTCCACCCGCGCCTCACGCACCTCCTCGTTGACGAGTTCCAGGACATCAACCCCGCGCAGGCGAAGCTCATCGAGCAGCTCGCGGCCGACCCCGTCACCCTCTGCGCCGTGGGCGACGACGACCAGGCCATCTACCAATGGCGCGGGTCGTCGGTGACCTTCATCCGCGAGTTCGCGTCGAAGTTCCACGCGCACACCGAGACCCTCGACACCAACCGGCGGTCACGATCCACCATCGTCGAGGCCGCCGCGCGCTTCGCCGAGACCATCCCCGATCGCCTCGCGAAGACCATCCGCGCAACGCGCGACGCCCACCCCGAGGCCGTGCAACACCTCGCCGCCGACACCCAGAAGGGCGAGGCGGCGGTCGTCGCCGACGCGCTCGAACGACTGCACGGCAACGGTTTTGCGTGGCGCGACGCGGCCATTCTCGTGCGCGGAATGCGGGCGTCGAAGGCGTTCCTCGATGAGTTCGATGCGCGCAAGATCCCCTACCGCTGCGAGGGTCGCGCGGGGCTCTTCCTCCAGCCCGACGCCGAGGCGCTCTACCACGTCTTCGCGTGGCTCGCGGGCCGCGACACGCTCTATGACCCGCGCGAGGGTGACGAGCGCGCCATCGACTTGAAGGAGATCCTCGCGCGGGTGGCCGAGGTGTTTGGCCTTGCGCCCGAGCGCGTGGTGCTCCTCGAAGCGCTGCTCTACGTGCTCCGCAAGGCCCTGCCCGAGCTTGCTGAGGCCGACCTCGTCGGGACCTACTACCGCATCCTCAACTGCTTCGACGTGCCCTCGTGGGACCTCGACGACCCCAAGACCGCGCGGCGCATGGGGAGCCTCGGGCGCTTCTCCGAGCTGCTCGCCGACTACGAGGCCGTCACCCGTCGCTCCCGCATCGACCGCGACCCGCAGGGCCAGCGCGCCGTCGCCAGCGGGCTCGCGGGCGGAGAGCACTTTCTCGAACGCTTCGTGCAGTACGTAGACTTCTACGCGCGCGGCGCCTACGACGACTTCACCGGCGAGCACGACCCCGACCTCGACGCCGTCACCATCACCACGGTGCACAGCGCGAAGGGCCTGGAGTGGCCCATCGTCTTCGTGCCCGCCCTCACCGCGAAGCGCTTCCCCATCGGCTTCGCGGGCGAGCAGCGGTCGTGGCTCTTGCCGCGCGAGGTGATCCCCGCGGCGCGCTACGAGGGCAGCATCGACGACGAGCGGCGGCTCTTCTACGTGGCGATGACCCGCGCACGGGACCACCTCGTGCTCTCGACCTTTCGCGGCGATGGGCACCGCAGCACGAAACCCTCGGTCTTCTTCCAGCAGACGCTCCCGCAGGCACGAAGCCCCGCACGGCAGACCTCTGGGTGCCCGAGACCCCCCTCCCACGCGGGAGCTCGCCGGAGGAGCAACCCACCTTCTCCTTCTCCGAGCTCGCGCAGTATCAGCTCTGCCCGCTCCAGTACCGGCTCCGCAAGAACCTCGGGTTTCAGCCCTCGGCCGCGAAAGAGCTCGGGTACGGCCGCGCCGTGCACCACATCCTGCGGCGCGTCGCCGACAGCGTGCGCAAGCGCGCGGTGGTCCCCTCCGCGACCGAGATGGACGCCCTCTTCGCGCGAGAGTTCTACCTCCCCTACGCCGACGCGCCTGCCTGGGAGCGGCTCGAAGCGAAGGCCAGAGACCTCGTGGACACCTACGTGCGGGAGTGCGACGACGAGCTCCATCGCGTGTGGGAGGTCGAGCGGCCCTTCGAGCTGCACCTCGCCGAGGGCAACGTGGTCGGGCGCGCCGACGTGATCCTCGACCGCGAAGGCGGCGTCGCGGGCAACCTCGCGCTGGTAGACTACAAGACCCGCAAGGTCCGCGAGGACGACGCCGCGATGGACCTCCAGCTCAAGGTCTACACGGCCGCCGGGCGGGGCGAGGGCTTCGAGGTCCGTGCTGCGTACCTGCACGACCTCACCGCGCCGAGAGACAACGCCCGCCACGCGGTCGATGCCAGCGACGAAGCCGTGCGAGAGGCCATCGTGACGGTCGAAGCGCTGTGCCGGGGCGTCAGATCGAGGGACTTCGCCCCGTCTACAGGGGAACACTGCAAGCGCTGCGACGTGCGGCGACTCTGCCTGCACGGCCGCGGGACCTGAAAGCACCGATGGACACCACCCAGCACAACCGCCTCATCTCGTTCATCTGGAACATCGCCGACGACGTGCTCCGCGATGTGTACGTGCGCGGAAAGTACCGCGACGTGATCCTCCCGATGACGGTGCTCCGTCGCCTCGACGCGCTCCTCACGCCGACGCACGAGGCCGTGCTCCAGCAGAAGCGCGAGCTCGACGCCATCGGGCTCAAGGACCAGCACGACCTGCTCTGCGGCGCCTCGGGCTTCGACTTCTACAACACCTCACCCTTCACCCTCGCGGGCGTGCGGGCGTCGGGTGTCGGAAACATCCGCCCCGACTTCGAGGCGTGGCTCGACGGCTTCTCGCCCAACGTCCAGGAGATCATCACGCGCTTCAAGTTCCGCGAGCAGCTCCGCGTTCTCGAAGAGGCCGACCGACTCATGGGGCTCCTGGAGCGCTTTCTCTCGCCCTCGATCAACCTCTCGCCGAAAGACGTGCTCGACCCGCAGGGGAAGCTCATCCATCCCGGCCTGTCGAATCTCGGCATGGGCTACGTCTTCGAGGAGCTGCTGCGGCGCTTCTCGGAGGAGAACAACGAAGAGGCCGGCGAGCACTTCACCCCGCGCGAGGTCGTGCGGCTCATGGCGAGCCTCGTGGTGTACCCCGTGCGGGAGCGAAACCTCTCGACGACCCTCACCATCTACGACTGCGCCTGCGGCACGGGCGGCATGCTTACCGAGGCCGAGACGATGCTCAAGGAGATCGCCGAGGCCCACGGCCACGCCGCGAGCGTCCACCTGCGAGGCCAGGAAGTAAGCCCCGAGACCTGGGCCATCTGCCAGGCCGACCTGATCATCAAGGGCGAGGCCCACGCGAGGGTGGAGTACGGCTCGACGCTCAGCGCCGACGCCTTCAAGCGCGACCGCTTTGACTTCATGCTCGCCAACCCGCCCTACGGAAAGAGCTGGAAGCTCGACCTCGAAAAGCTCCCCGCGGGCAACAAGCAAGCTGGAGAGAAGGTCAACGATCCGCGCTTCAACGTCACGCACCACGGCGAGACGCTCTCGCTCGCGACGCGGTCGAGCGACGGGCAGCTCATGTTCCTGGTGAACATGCTCGCGAAGATGAAGCCTGTGGACGAGGCCGCGCGCGCCGCGGGGCAGGTCACTGGGAGCCGCGTCGCGACGATCCACAACGGCTCGTCGATCATGACCGGCGACGCGGGTCAGGGCGAGTCGAACATCCGCCGCTGGGTCATCGAGAACGACTGGCTTGAGGCTGTCATCGCACTGCCCGAAAACCTCTTCTACAACACCGGCATCGCCACCTACGTCTGGGTGCTCTCGAACGACAAGGCTGAGAAGCGCCGCGGAAAGGTGCAGCTCATCGACGCCACCGAGCGCTTCGAGAAGCTGCGGCGCAACCTCGGGAAGAAGAACTGCCAGCTCTCCGACGCCGACGTGAAGTGGGTGCTCGACACCTACGAAGCGTGCGAGGACGGCGAGCACAGCAAGGTCTTCCCCAACGCGGCCTTCGGCTACTGGCAGATCACGGTGGAGAGACCGCTGCGACTGCGCGTCGACCTCGGCGACGAGGCGCGCAAGGCCCTCGCCATGGCGCTGAAGGGCACGAAGGAGGAGGGGTTGCTGCCGGTGGTGGAGACGGTCGCGAAGGCCCGCGGCGCGGGTCCGCACCGTGACTGGAACGCGTTCCGCCAGTGGGTCACCGACGCGGCGAAGAAGGCGGGGGCGAAGGTCACAGACAAGGGCTGGAAGGCGCTGCGCGCGTCGCTCGCGACGACCGAACCGGAGGCCGAACCCGTGCGCGCGGAGAAGAGCGGCTATGAGCCCGACTCCGAGCTGCGCGACCACGAGAACGTGCCGATGACCGACACGGTGAAGGCGTACTTCAAGCGTGAGGTGATGCCGTACGTGCCCGATGCCTGGGTTGATGACGAGGCAACGGTGATCGGGTACGAGATCCCGTTCACGCGGCACTTCTATCAGCCCGCGCCGATGCGGAGCCTCGCGGAGATCGCGGAGGAGCTGCGGTGGCTGGAGAAGGAGAGCGAGGGCGTGCTGGCGCGGGTGCTGGGAGGCCAGGTTCAATGATCGACGTTGGCGAAACCAAGGCGTCAGCCGCACCGCAGTATTGGTTCGGGCGTGTTCCTCCGCGCTGGTCGGTGCACCGCATCAAGGATCTGATGCGGCCCGTGGACATTCGCTCATGCGACGGCACCCAACGCCTGCTGTCGATGCGAATGAACTTTGGGCTTGTGCCGACAGACGAGTTCTCGACCAAGCCTGCCAACCCAGAGGATCTGATCGGATACAAGGTCGTCCGCCCCGGTCAGTTGGTCGTGAACCGAATGCAGGCGGGGAACGGTTTGATCTTCCTCTCCTCGCTCGACGGCATCGTCAGCCCAGATTACGCGGTCTTTCAGCCGACCACTGCTGCAAGCCTCACGTTTCTTGGCTTGTTGTTTCGTGCTCCGGTTAGCCGCACACACTTCCGACGTCTGTCGAAGGGCCTTGGAACTGGGACGTCGGGGTTTCTTCGTCTGTATGATGACGACTTCTTGGCCGTTCGGATCGCACTGCCGACCAAGGAAGAGCAAGACGCGATCGTCCGCTTCTTGGAAGAGAAGGAGCGCGACATCGAGCACTACCTCGCGACGAAGCGGAGGATGATCGAGGGTCTGGAACGACACCGTGACGCGGTGATCGCGGCGGCGATGAATCCGTCAACCGCGCCAGATTGGTCTCGCCGCCCATTGGTTGCTCTCCGCCGAATCACCGAAATTGTGGACTGCAAACACATCACCGCTGAGTTCGTGGACACTGGCTACCCGCTCGCCAGCGTTCGTGAGGTCCAATCGATCACCGTGGATCTCTCCACAGCGAACAAGACAACCGCGCAGTACTACAACTCACTCGTCGAGGGGGGGCGCAGACCTAGGCAGGGTGATCTGATCTTTTGTCGAAACACGAGTATCAACGCATCGCTGGTCGAAACGGACCAAGAGTTCGCGATGGGCCAGGACGTCTGTCTCATCAAAGGCGACCGCGTGCACGGCCGCTTCCTCGTCTACGCTCTCCGAAGCGCAGTCGTGAGGGAGCAGCTCGACCGGCTCCTCGTCGGCGCGACGATCAAACGCGTCAACGTCGCGGACGTTCGCAACCTCTCAGTCCCGTCCTACACGCTTGATGAGCAGACGCGAATCGCGCAGCGAATCGACGCCTCCCTCACACCCATCAAAGAGGCGGAGATCGTCATTCAACGCGAGATCGCCGCGATGGAGGAGTACCGCACCCGCCTCATCGCGGACGCGGTGACGGGGCAGATCGACGTGCGGAGGGCGACGTGACCTCACCCCCCGCTGCCGCGCGCCCCCTCTCCCTGTCAGGAGAGTGGGCTGGATGTGCTGATGGAGAGGGGATTGTGCCGAAGGCGTTGTCAGCTTCGCCCGACAGTTCAACGATCACACCAGCAGAATCCGAAGCCTCCTCTCCTGACAGGGAGAGGGGGCGCGCGGCAGCGGGGGGTGAGGTCGGTGTTGCGCGTGCCCGCACATTCATCGACCCAACATGGAAGGCGGCAGCGCGCGCGGCGCGTGGCTCGCCGACGCCTTCTGAGGCACGCGCGTGGGAGATCTTGCGTGACCGTCGGTGTCTGGGGCTGAAGTTCCGCCGCGAGCAGATTGTGGACGGCCTTCGCCTCGACTTCTATTGCGCTTCGCTGCGTCTCGGGCTGGAGATTGACGGCGGCGTCCACGACGAACCCGACCAACGGGTGTACGACGCGGCGCGCACGCAGGCGTTGGAGGCCCTCCACATCCACATGCTGCGGGTGCGCAACGAGGACGTGTCGCGCGAAACCTTCGAGGCGTTGTTGTGGCCGCTGCTGGACGGAGCCCACGATGAAGGTTGACCTGCCCGATGGGTTCCGCCCCTTCGTCGAAGCGCTCAAGGCGCACATCCGCGAGGCGCAGGTCCGCGCGGCGCTCGCGGTCAACCGCGCGCTCCTCACGCTCTACTGGAACATCGGCCGTGCCATCACGGAGCGCCAGGAGGTCGAGGGCTGGGGCGCGAAGGTGATCGACCAGCTCGCAGACGAGATCCAGCGGGCCTTCCCCGGCGTCGGCGGCTTCTCCCGCGCGAACATCTACCGGATGCGGGCCTTCTACGGTGCTTTCCCAGTGAAAACCCAGGGTCACATAATTGTCTCGCAGCCTGCGCGACAATTCGCGGAGCACCTCCCGGACGAGGTGCTCGACCTCCCGTGGTGGCACCACGTCGTACTCCTCCAGCGCCTCAAGGACCCCACCCTGCGGGGATGGTACGCGCGGGCCGCCGTCGAGGGCGGCTGGAGCCGGGCGGTGCTCCTCACGCAGATCGACACGCGGCTCCACGAACGCGAGGGCGCGGCGATCACCAACTTCGCCCGAGCGCTTCCGCCGCCGCAGTCCGACCTCGCGCGGCAGTCGCTCAAGGACCCCTACGTCTTCGACTTCCTGACGCTCAGTCGCGACGTGCAAGAACGTGAGCTCGAAGCGGGCCTCGTCGCGCACGTCGAGCGCTTCCTGATGGAGCTCGGCGTCGGCTTCGCTTTCGTGGGGCGGCAGGTGCACCTCCAGGTCGGCGAGCAGGACTTCTACCTCGACCTTCTCTTCTATCACCTCAAGCTCCGGTGCTTCGTGGTGATCGAGCTCAAGGCCGTGGCCTTCGAGCCCGAGTTCGCAGGCAAGATGAACTTCTACCTCTCCGCCGTGGACGCCCAGATGCGGCACCCGAGCGACGCGCCGAGCCTCGGGGTGATCCTGTGCAAGGGCCGCGACCGGGTGGTGGTCGAGTACGCCCTGCGCGACGTGCAGAAGCCCATCGGCGTCGCCGAGTGGGAGACCCGCCTCGTGGCCTCGCTGCCCGAGGAACTGAAGGGCGCGCTGCCCTCCGTCGAGCAGCTCGAAGCCGAGCTCAGCGCGACGGGCACCTCGGAGGAGAACCCATGACCACGGATCTTTCGGAGAAGGGCCTCGAAGCGATCATTGCCGACTCGCTCACGCGCGACGGCGGTTGGACGGCGGGCACCCCGACGACCTTCGACCGCGTGCGCGCGTTCGACCCGACCGAGCTCATGGCCTTCATCATGGCGACGCAGAGCTACCCCGCCGTTGCGCAGGGCCTCGACGTACCCGGCAAGAAGCGCGAGGACTTCCTCGACCGCGTGCAGTCGGAGCTCGCAAAGCGCGGGGTGGCCGACGTGCTGCGCAAGGGCGTCAAGCACGGCCCCGGCGACTTCACGCTGTACTTCCCGCGCCCCACGCCGGGCAACGTCGTCGCCGCCGAGAACCACGCGCTCAACCGCTTCACGGTGGTGCGCCAGCTCCGGTACAGCCCCGATCAGAAGTCCCGCGCGCTCGACCTCGCGCTGCTGCTTAACGGGCTCCCCATCGCGACCTTCGAACTGAAGAACCACTACACCAAGCAGAACGTCCGCGATGCCATTCGGCAGTACCAGCTCGACCGCGACCCGACCGACACGATCTTCCAGATGGGCCGCTGCCTCGTGCACTTCGCCGTCGATGACCGCGAGGTCATGATGTGCCCGCACCTGCGCGGCAAGGAGAGCTGGTTCCTGCCCTTCAACCGCGGATTCAACGACGGCGCGGGCAATCCCCCCAACCCGAAGGGCACAGCCACCGACTACCTCTGGTGCGACGTGCTCACGCGCCCGAGCGTGTGCGAGCTCATCGAGAGCTACGCCTGGATCGTCGAGGAGGAGGACCGTCACGAGAAGAAGACCCGCAAGCCGGTGTTTCCCCGCTACCACCAGCGCGACGCGGTGCGGGCGCTGCTTGCAGACGCGGCGACGCACGGCGGGGGGCAGCGCTACCTCGTGCAACACTCCGCGGGCTCGGGCAAGAGCAACACGATCACCTGGCTGGTGCACCAGCTACTCCCGCTCAAGTGGGCCGCGGGGGCGCTCTTCGACTCGGTGATCGTCGTGACCGACCGCCGCGTGCTCGACGATCAGCTCAAGAAGAACATCAAGCAGTTCGCGCACGTCAGCTCGCTGGTGGGCCACGCGGAGAACTCCGAGAAGCTCCGCGAGCACATCACCGAGGGCAAGCGGATCATCATTACGACGGTGCAGAAGTTCCCCATCGTGCTCGACCAGATCGGGAGCGAGCACCGCGGGCGGCGCTTCGCGATCGTGATCGACGAGGCCCACTCCAGCCAGGGCGGCCGGACGATGGCGAAGATGCACCTCGCCCTCAACGAGGCGGGCGTCACGAAGCCCGGCGACGAAGACGAGGACAGCTACGAGGACCTCATCAACGAGGTGATGTCGTCGCGCAAGATGCTCTCGAACGCGAGCTACTTCGCCTTCACCGCGACGCCGAAGAACAAGACGCTGGAGATGTTCGGCATCCCCTTCGTTGAGGGGGGCGAGACGAAGTACAGGCCATTCCATGCCTACACGATGAAGCAGGCCATCGAGGAGGGCTTCATCAAGGACGTGCTCGCGAACTACACCCCGGTGCAGAGCTGGTACAAGATCGCCAAGACCGTCGCCGACGACCCGCAGTACGACGCCAAGCAGGCGACGAAGAAGCTCCGCCGGTACGTCGAGGGGCACGAGACGGCGCTACGCAAGAAGGCCGAGATCATGATCGATCACTTCCACGAGGAGGTGCTCGACAAGAAGAAGCTCGGCGGCCGGGCGCGGGCGATGGTGGTGTGCGCGGGGATCAAGCGGGCCATCGCGTACAAGAAGGTCTTCGACGCCTACCTCATCGAGCGCAAGAGCCCCTGGAAATCCATCGTGGCCTTCTCGGGCGAGCAGGACATCGACGACGACGAGGCCCCCGCGAAGGAGGACGGTTCGAAGGCCACGCGGAGGGTGGACGAGGCGGGGCTCAACGGCTTCCCGAGCAGCAAGATCCCCGAACGCTTCGCGAGCGACAAGTTCGCGTACCGGTTCCTGATCTGCGCGGACAAGTTTCAGACGGGCTTCGACGAGCCGCTGCTGCACACGATGTACGTGGACAAGCCGCTCGCCGGGCCGAAGGCGGTGCAGACGCTCTCGCGGCTCAACCGCGCGCACCCCGAGAAGCGCGACTGCTTCGTCCTCGACTTCATGAACGACGAGGACACCATTCGCGACAGCTTCGCGCCCTACTACCGCACGACGATCCTGAGCGGCGCGACGGACGCGAACAAGCTCCACGACCTGAAGGCCGACCTCGACGGCGCGCAGGTCTACAGCGACGCGCAGGTGAAGGAGGTCGTGCGGCTCTACCTCACCGACAAGGAGCGCCCGAAGATCGACGCGGTCTTGGACCCGTGCGTCGAGGTCTACAAGCAGCTCGACGAGCAGGGGCAGGTGGACTTCAAGGCGAAGGCCAAGGCGTTCACGCGCACCTACGCGTTCCTCGCGACGGTGCTGCCGTACACCAACGCCGCGTGGGAGGAGCTTTCGACCTTCTTGGAGTTTCTCACGTCGCGGTTGCCTGCGCCCGCGGAGACCGACCTCTCGCAGGGCGTGCTCGACGCGATCGACATGGAGAGCTACCGCGCCGAGCGGCTGGCCTCGCTGAAGATCGCGCTCGACGACAAGGAGGGCTGCGTGGACCCCGTGCCGGTGGGTGCGGGAGGCGCGAAGCCCGAGTCGAAGCTCGACCTGCTGTCGAACATCATCCGCGAGTTCAACGAGCGCTTCGGGAAGATGTTCCAGAACCCGAAGGTGGCGGAGAAGTCCGTCACCGAGATCCTCCCGGAGCTCATCAAGGCCGACAAGGCGTTCCAGAACGCGGCGGCCAACAGCGACGCGCGGAACGCCCGCCTGGAGCACGACCGCGCGCTGAAGAACGCGATGCGCGTGCTGCTCAAGGACAACTCCGAGCTCGTGAAGCAGTTCTACGACAACGAGAGCTTCCGAACGTGGGTGTCAGACATGCTCTTCAACATCGACTACGACGGCGCGGCCTAGAGACGCGCCCAAGTCGTCTCCCGTCGCCCCACTTTAGGTCCGCGGCGCGCTGCTGCGTTGCCGGGTCTCGACGGGCCAACAGTCCGTCTTCGCCCCGTCGCCTTGCATCACTTGCGCCCCTTCGCGGTGCTCGGTCCGACGAGTTGGTCGCGTCTCTCGTCAACGATCGCCCCAAGTTGCGCCCCCGCGCCGGTGAGGTGGGCAAGCGCGAGGGCGAGGTCGAACACCACGAGCACTGAGCGCGGCGCTAACAGCCGCGATGCGAAGGGCGCGCGAAGATCTTGCCGGGGTTCAGCACCCCGCGCGGGTCGAACACGGCCTTGAGGCCGCGCTGAAGCGCGATCAGCGCGTCACCCTGCTCCCACCCGAGGAAGGGGGCCTTCAGCACGCCCACCCCGTGCTCGCCCGACAGGGTGCCGCCGAGGTCGAGGGTCGCGCGAAAGAGCGACGCCACGGCGCGCTCGACGGCGGGGCGTTCGGCCGGGTCGTCCCACAAGAGGTTGACGTGGAGGTTGCCGTCTCCGGCGTGGCCGTAGGTGGGCATGGTGAGCCCCTCGCGGGCGGCGATTTCGGCCACCGCGTCGAGCAGCGCTTCGAGGGCGCCGACGGGCACCACCACGTCTTCTGAGAGCTTGAAGCGGCGCAGCGCCCGAAGCGCGCGGCTCATGGTCTTTCGCACGGCCCAGAGCGCCTCGCGCTCGTCGACGCTCTCGGCCACGAGCACCTCGCGGGCGCGGTGTTCGACGCAGAGCGCGCCGACGGCCTCGCGGGTGCGCGCCACCGCCTCGGGGTCGCCGCCGTCGCACTCGATCACCAACGCGGCCTCGGTGCGGGCCCATCCGAGCGCAGGGTCGGCCCGGTCGATCACCCGGCAGCAGTGGCCGTCGAAGAACTCGATGCAGCGCACGTCGAGGCCCCGGGCGGTGAGCGCCGTCACGGCCCGGGCGGCGTCGTGGGTGTGGCCGAAGAGCGCCCAAAGCCCCGTCACCGCGGGCCGCAGCGCCGTGAGCGCGAGGGTGAGCCGCGTGAACACCGCGAGGGTGCCCTCGCTGCCCACGAGGAGCGCCGTGGTGTCATACCCTGTCACGCCCTTGCGGGTCATGCGGCCGTGCGAGACGAGGGTGCCGTCGCCCGACACGGCGTCGAGGCCGAGCACGTAATTGCGCGTGGGGCCATACTTGTAAGCCCGCGGACCCGCTGCGTTTTCAGCCACATTGCCGCCCAATGTCGACCACGCCGCGCTCTGCGGGTCGGGCGGAAAGAACAGCCCCTCGGCCTCGACCAGCGCCTGCAACGCGGCGGTCACGAGGCCCGGCTCGACGATCACCCGCTGCTCGGTGCGCGAGAGCGCGACGACCTGGTTCATCGCGGTGGTGTCGATCACCACGCCGGGCTCGGTGACCGCCGCGCCGCCCGTTCGTCCGGTGCCGGCGCCGCGGGCGAAGACGGGCGTGTCGTGGGCGTTGGCGAGCCGCAGGGTGGCCCTGACGTCGTCGGCCGAGCGGGCCCGCACCACACACGCCGGGGTGACCGTGTCGGTCTCAGACTCGTCGCGGGCGTAGCCTTCGCAGAGGGCGGGGTCGGTGACCGCGGTGCTCGGGCCGAGCAGGCGTTCGAGGCCGAGGGCGGTGCGCTCGAGGGGGGTCATCGACGCCGCCGCCGGGGGCTCAGAGGCGGGCCTTCACCGCGGGGTAGAACTCGCGGGTGAGGGTCGCGTACTCGTCGGGGGTGTCGCACTCCATGAAGAGCAGGTCGTCGAAGACTTCTGCCTCGACGCGGCCGGCGAGCATCATGCGTTGGGTGATGTCTTCGTGCTCGCTCCGGGCCTTGGCGGTCGCGTATTTCACGCACCACTGCGTGGCGGCGCGCAAGAGGCTGTGATCGCCGGGCTCCCACAGCAAGATGCCCGTGGCCTCGCCGAAGGTCTCGAGGTGGTCGACGAGCCCGGTGCCCGAGAGGCCCTTGCCGTGAATGAGCGCGTCGCGCCCGCGGCCGAAGACCATGACCTCTTCGTTCGACTCGCGGTACCGATTGCAGATCAAGCTGCGGCTGCGGGTCGAGGGCTTCGCGAGCCGCGCGAGCACCGCGGGCTCGTAGACGATGTCAGCGTCCATCAAGATGACCCGCGAGCGGCCGTCGAGGATGTTGTGTTCGCTCTCGAACGCGTACCACGTCGAGTGCCCCGAGCCCGAGGTCGACAGGTCGTCGGTGGGGTTGAGCACCCGGTGCAGCTTCATGCCCGGGCGCTCTGCAAAGGGCCGCAAAATGGTGACCTTGTTGCCGACGAGGAACACCTCCTTGACCCCCGCTTCGGCGAGGCGATCGAGGTGCCAGTCGACGAAGGTCGGCCCCTCGGCGCTGCCATCGAGCGAGAGGTACGGCTTCGGCGTGGCCGAGAGCTTCGCGATGCGGTTGCCGAGCCCGGCGGCGAGGATG
The DNA here is from genome assembly GCA_016792845.1 of Myxococcales bacterium. Classification (GTDB taxonomy): domain Bacteria; phylum Myxococcota_A; class Polyangia; order Polyangiales; genus JAEUKH01. The sequence goes on from JAEUKH010000017.1 coordinate 45,088, forward strand.
ACAGCTTTGTCCATGGTGGGTGCCTCGGGGCCTTAGCACCGGCCAGGGTGCGGTGTCATCGTCACAACGGAGCCCTCGCGGCTTCGGTCGCCGAGGCGCGAAGCGCGATTGAGACGCGGCCCCCGACGCGGTATCGTTTCAACCTTCATCGGTGGGCATCGAAGCGACGAGGGCTGTGGCGGTGGGGGTGCTCACGGGCGCGCTCTGCGCCTGCTCGCTCGTTGCGCCCTTCTCAGCCCTCCGCGTAGAGGGCGCCGACGCGGGGCCCGACGCCGCTGCGGTCGACCGCGAGGCTCCCTTCGATGCGCCCGCGCCCGACGCGCCCGACGCGCCCGACGCGCCCGATGCGCCCGATGCGCCCGAGGCCGGGGCCGTCGACATCGGCCTCGACGCGCCCGACGACGCGCCCGACGACGCGCCCGACGCCGAGCCCCCGCGCGACGTCACGCGCGCCGACGTGTCGCGCGACCTCGGGCCTGCAGACGATCAGGTCGTGCCGGTCGACGTTCCGCCCGACCGCGGGCCGGTCTGCCCGGCGGGCACGGTGATGTGCGGGGTCGCGGGCTGCGTCGATGTGCAACGCAGCCTTGAGCACTGCGGCGCGTGCGGCAACCGGTGCGCCCTCGCCAACACCACCGAGCACCGCTGCGAGGCCGGCGTGTGTGTGCCGCGGGCCTGTGAGGCGACCTTCTCAGACTGCAACAACAACCCCGCCGACGGGTGCGAGACCAACCTTCGGGGCTCTCCGTCGAACTGCGGTCGCTGCGGCAACGTGTGCGAGAGCGGGCTCTGTCGCGCAGGGCAGTGCACCTCGTGGGGCGGCGCCTTCGCTGAAAACGCTTGTGTTCAGGGCACCTGCAACACCCCAAACCCCTTCACGATGCAGTGCGCGTGCATGGCCGGCACCCGCCCCGTCACGGGGGTCAACGTGCTGCGCGAGTGCGCTCCCGGGGTCTACGCCTTCGCCACCCTGCGCTTCTGCGCCGGCAACGGGTCGGGCACGAGCGAGTGGGGCGGGAGCTTCGTCACCTCCTCGACCGGCGCGTGCGGCAACCCGAACCCGTTCACGGGCGGGTGCTCGTGCCCGACGGGCTCGGCGGCGATCTCGATGCGCCTCGTCGACACGGTGCCCTCGAACGGCAACGCGCGACGGCTCTCGCTCTGCCTGGGGAGCGACCTCGGCTTCGGCTTCGGCGGCGCGTACCTCCGCGACGACCTGAACAACTGCCGCACCCCAAACCCGCGCACGAACCAATGCAGCTGCCTCGCGGGATACACGGCGCAGGCCGTGCGTGCGATCACCGACACCGTCGACGGCCGCGGCGCTATGGGGGGCGTGCTCTTTCTCTGTTCGCGCTGAGGGCCGCGCTCGCGGGGCGCGCGGCTCAGTCGGCGTCGCGCGACAAGAGTCGCGTGCAGCTGAGCGTGGTGACGAGCACGCAGAGCACCGTGAAGGCCGTCGCGCCCAGCACGCCCGCGTGCATCGCCCCGAGGCCCGTGCTCAGGGTGAGCAGAAAATACGTGCTGTCGCCGCCCGCGAGGCCGATCTGCCAGAGCGCCGCGCGGAGCTCGCGGTCGTCGCGGGCCGCGGCCTCTCGGAGCCGGGCCACGAGACGCAGCTCGCTCGGGTCGTCGGGGCTCTGGGCCACCTCGGCCCGGGCCCGCACCCGCCGCAAGGCCGAGGGGTTGAGCAGCATGAACTGGTAGGTCGCCACGACCCGCGCGTACCACCGGGCGAAGCCGCCGTGGGCCCGCCAGGCGCGCTCGACCTCGACGAACTCGGCCTCGACCTCGTCGTGACCCTTCTCGATCAGCGAGCTAAACCGCCGACGGAAGTAGTCCCAACATGCGGTGCCGCTGGCCGTCGCGAGGGTCGCGAGCACCGCCATCGAGACGCCGTAGAGCGCGCCGTGGCGATGCCCGAGGTGAACCCCCACCGCGGTGATAAACGCCACAAACGAGACGCTGTCGGCGGCCTGGTCGATGGCCCGCCCCAAGGGCGACGCGAGCTTGCGGGCCCGGGCGAGCACGCCGTCGAAGCAATCGAGCACCGCCCGAAGCTCGTAGAGCCCGAAGGCCGTCGCGAGGGCCCACGGGCGACCGTCGAGCACCAGGGCCGCGGCCCCGAAGGCCATCAGGGTGTGGAACACCGTCACATGCATCGGCGTGAGCCAGCGCGGCGCGACGCGCAGGAGCTGCCGCGCCAACGGGTACCGCCACAAGCGGTCGGCCGGGTTCGAGGTCAGCTCCAAGAGCGTCGGGTCTGGGGGCGCCGCGGGCGCCGCGAGCGAAGAGGTGGTCATCAGGTCTCACCAGAGGGCTGCGAGGCGACACGCCCCTCGGCGCGCGCGCCGCGGCTGCCCAAAGGGCCTCTGCATCAGTCGGGCCGAGCGAGCAGGGCGGTGAGCGCCTCGCAGAGCTCGCCCATGTCGGCGTCGGTGAGGTCGCCCATCACCGCGATGCGAAACATCTTGCCGGCGTACGGGCCCTGCCCCGCGTAGATGATAAACCCCTGGGCCTTGAGCCGATCGTGCAGGGTCTCGTAGCGGGTGTGCGCGGGCACCGCGAAGCTCATGAGGATGTTGCTGCTCGCGGTCTCGCCGTCGGCCAGGAAGTACGACACCCCCGCGGCGCGCACGACCTCGCGCACCCGCTTCGCACGCGCTGCGTAACGCGCTGCTCGGCTTTGCCACCCTCCCTCCGCACTGAACTCATCGAGGGCGGCCTGGAGCGCATAGACAGACTGGACAGACTGTGTAAAGGGCGACCAGCCGTTGGGTTGCTCCTTCCAGTGGCGCCAGAGGTCGAGGTAGACGCTGGTGGCGCCTGAGGGGCGGCCCGCGAGGGCGGCCTCGGCGACGAGCACGAAGCACACCCCGGGCACCCCGTGGAGGCACTTGTTCGCGGTGGCAGCGACGGCTTCGAGGTTCCACCCGGTGAAGTCGATGGCCTCGGCGCCGAAGCTGCTGACGGCGTCGAGAAGGAGCTTCTTGTTGTACTTCTTACAGAGCGCCCCGAGGGCGGCGATGTCGTTGAGCCTCCCGGTGGTGGTCTCGTGCTGCACGCTCAGCACGTGGGTCACGCTCGGGTCTGCGGCGAGGGCGCGCTCGGCGGCCGCGAGGTCGATGCCTGCGAGCCAGTCGGCGTTGACCATCGTGAAGCGCTTGCCTTGGGCCGTGAGCATCGCGGCCATGCGCTCGCCGTAGACGCCGTTGGCCACCACGAGGCCGTGCCCGTCGCGCGGCACGCACGAGCCCACCATGGCCTCGACCGCCGCGGTGCCCGAGCCCGTGAGCAAGATCGCGACGAAGCCTTGGGCCTTGGCGTCGCTGTAGACGGCCTCAAGCTTGCCGCGCACGTCGCGCTGCATCGCCGCGAACTCGGGCTCGCGGTGACAGAGGTCGGGCTGCGTGAGGCTCTCGCGCACCCGCGCGGTGAGCGTGACGGGCCCGGGGTTGAGGAGCCTGAGGCGTGTCATCACGCGGTCTCCTTCAGCCAGGCGCGCATCCGGTCGATGACCTGGACGGGGGTCTCTTTGGGCCGCGGGAGGTCTTTCGACTCGCCCGGCGCGGTCTTCACATGAATGAAGGTGAGCTCGGTGGCCTCGGCCGCGAGCCTGGCCACCTCGGCCGCGGTGTGGGCCCGCACGACCTTGGGGTACCCGCAGGCCGCGGCGACGCCGGCGAGGTCGACCGAGTGCGACACCGTCGACTGGCCGCCCGTCGAGTCGTGCACTTCGTTGTCGAGGAGCACATGCACGAGGTTGGTGGGGCGCTCGTACCCGAGGGTCGCGAAGGCGCCGAGGCGCATCAACGCGGCCCCGTCGCCGTCGAGGACGATCACCTTGCGCTGCGGTTGGGCCCACGCGAGGCCGAGGCCGAAGGTGCTCGCGCAGCCCATCGAGCCGACCATGTAGAGCTGGCTCGGGCGGTCGTCGAGGGCGTAGAGCGCGCGGCCCGTAAAGCCCGTGGTGGCGATGAAGGCGTCGGTCGGTGAGGCGCTCGCCTGGAGCGCGGCGAGCACGTCGCGGCGCGAGGGGAGGGCGGCGGCTTTTGACCAGGGCTTGACCTCGAAGGGGGCGATGCTGCGCGGCTCGGCCCGGGTCTTGAGCTTGTGGTCAGAGACGCTGTCTTTCTTCATGATGAGGCCGAAGGGGGTGCGGTGCGCGTCCATGTGGGCGACGGCGCGCGCGAGCACCGCGGCGACCTCAGACTCCTCGGTGGGGAACCACGCCCACGGCACCTGCATGAGGTCGAAGAGGCCCGGGGTGATCTCTCCCATGAGCTCGTGCTGCGGCTCATCGTGCGGCCCGCCCGGCTCACCGCGCAGCGTGGTGATGATCAGCACCGGCACCTTGAAGATCATGTTGAGCGAGGTCACCGGGTTGACGGTGTTGCCGAAGCCGCTGTTCTGAAACATCACCACGGCGCGCTTGCCGCCGAGGTCGGCCCCCGACGCGATGGCCACCGCGTCGCCCTCGTTCGCCGCGCCCATGTACGTGAGCGTGGGGTCGTCGATGACGTAGTTGATGAAGGGCTTGAGGTACGAACAGGGCACGCCCGACCACAGGGCAAAGCCGTGGCGGCGCGTCTCATCGACGAAGGTTTCTGCGCGGATCATTGGGATTCTCCAGAGCGGCGAGCGCGGCCCCGGGGCGGTGAGCATGGGCCGCCCGGCGCCGCGTGAGAGGTAAGATCAGAACTGAGCGCCCACGAGCACGTCTTCGACGCTGTCGACGTCGAGCCAGTGGCCCGTGGTGTAGATCACGCGCACCGCGTGACCGTCTTGCACGAGGAGCTGAAGCAGGTCGGGCATCTTCAGCGTGTCGAGCCGACCGGGCTCGGCGCCGAGGGCCTTGAGCTTCTCGCGCACGAGCTTGGCGCCGCGGGGCGAGAACTTCACGATCCCCGTCCATTCGCCGTGGATTTCATCGCTGGCCCCGGGGCGAAAGCTCTTCGCCGTGACCGGCTGAAAGAACGACCGCCTCGAGTGGGGCTCCGAGCAGGCCACGAAGTCGGCGTTGCGGCCGCGGTTGCGCGACTCTTGCCAGTTCGAGTCGACCACCACCACCACGTCGTCGTCGCTCTCGGTGAGCTCTTGGGCGATGTACTTCTTAAACAGCACGTCGCCGTACGACACGATCACGTCGCCTTCGAGGGCCTCGGCGGCCACCGCGAGGGAGGCCACCTCTTGGGTCGAGGCGAAGGCGTCGTTGTCGAAGTACTTCACGTTCGCGAGCTTGATCGCGTCTTTCTTGTACCCGCGCACCACCGCGAGGTCTTTGACGCCCACCGCGCGGTAGGCCTCGAGCACGCGCCCGAGCAGGGGCTTGCCCGCGATGTCGACCATGGCCTTGGGCCTGTCGGCGGTGAGCTCGCCGAGCTCGACCCCTTGGCTCGCGGCGAGCACGATGGCCCGGGTCGAGCGGCCGTGCTTGGGCAGGTAGCGCTTCTCGGCCTCTTCGAGCTCGCCCTCGCCCTGGATGCGAAACACCTCTTGCAAGGGCGCCACGCGCTCTTCAACGTTCAAGAGGTTGATGTCGCTGTAGATCTGCTTGGCCGTGGCCTGCATCGCCGCGAGCGACGAGCGCATGAGGTGGTTGGCCCAGATCACCGTCGAGACCTTGGCCTCGCGAAACACGTCGGTGGGCGTCTGGTAGTACTTCGTGGGCACGATCACCACGGGGAGGCGGTTGTCCCACTCTTTGAGGAAGGCGAGGATCTCGACCGGCGAGCGCAGCGCCGAGTGCATCAAGATGGCGTCGGCCCCGGCCAGGCGGTAGGCCTCGGCGCGCTTGAGGGCCTCTTCGAGACCCCAACCCGCGATGAAGGCCTCGACCCGGGCGACGAGCACGAAATCGTCGTCGCGCTGCGCGTCTTTGCCGGCCTTGATCTTGCCCGAAAACTCTTCGATCGACGCGAGGGGCTGCGCCGCACCGCGGATGAAGCTGTTGGTCTTGGGGAAGATCTTGTCTTCGATGCAAATGCCCGCCACGCCGCGCTGTTCGAGCTTGTTGATCACCCGGCGCAGAGAGTTGAAATCGCCGTAGCCCGTGTCGCCGTCGAGGAGGATGGGCACCTGCGTCGCGTCGGCCATGAACTCGGCCACTTCGAGCACCTGCGTCCAGCTCGCTTCGTTGTGGTCGCGGACGCCGAGGGCCGCCGAGATCGACAGGCCGCTGCCCCAGATGCCTTCAAAGCCCGCCTCTTCGGCGACCTTCGCGCTCAGGCCGTTGTGGGCCTCCATGAGGAAGGCCATCTCGGGCCGCTGAATCAGCTGCTTCAGCCGCGTGGTCTTGCGAACGGTGTTCTTCTGCACGGTCAATCGCTCCACACTCGGAATCGGTCTACCGGGCAACGACGCGCTGCGCTGGCCGCCCATCCGAGGCGCGAGCCTTCTACACGATGTTGCGTCAAAGTGCTTGTGCCGCGCGTTTTTTACAGGTGCGAAAGCGCTTTCGCAGCCGACGAGGCGGGGCATCTCGGGGGCTTGCGGAGCGGTCTTCGGCTGCACCGCGTCGTAACCGAGACACTCACCCCCTGACCGCGCTCATGGCTCGGGGCGCCCGAGCGAGAGCGCCGCCACCCGCGCGGCCTGTCGCGGCCACGAGAAGCCTTCGGCCCAGCGCGGGCCGTTCTCGCCGAGGGTCTTTCGCAGCGCCTCATCGTGGAGGAGCGTGTCGATGGCCTGGCTCACCTGATCGACCTCGGCGCCGTCGACCAAGAGCCCCGAGTACCCGTCGCGCACGGCGTCGACGACGCCCCCCGAGCGCCCGCCGATCACAGGCATCGCCGCGGCGCTGGCTTCGAGGAAGACCATCCCGAAGCCCTCGACGTCGTTGTCGGCGAGGGTGCGGTTCGGGTGCACGAACACGTCGCCGAGGCAGTAGTAGCGCGGCACCTCGGCGGCGCTCACCGGGCCCACCCAACGCACCACGTCGTCGAGCCCGAGCCGGGTGCATTGGGCCTTGAGCTCGGCCTCGAGCTCGCCGTCTGAGAGCACCACCCACGCGACGTCTTCGAGGCGCCCCGCGGCGCGCAGCCTGGCCAGGGCCGAGAGCACCACGTCGTGACCCTTGCGCCGGGTGAGGCGCCCGACGGTGAGCAGCACCCGCTTGCCCGCGAGGCCATGTTTGGCGACGAGGTCGCTCACGTCGCGCCGCGCCGAGAAGGCCGCCGCGTCGACGCCCGGGTTGATGACGTGCACCTTCTCGGCCGGAGCGCCCGCGAGGGTGGCCATGGCCTCGCTGAACGAGCTGTTGACGAAGACCGCCCGGGCCGCGCGAAACACCTCGGGCATGAGGCGCTTTTTCACCGCGTACTGACGGTAGATGGCCACCTCCTCGCCGTGCACCCAGACCGTAAAGGGCAGCCCGAGCGCGCGGTGGAGCGCGAGGCCCACCAGCCCCTCGGGGATCACCCGCCCGCAGTGGAGCACCGAGACGCCCTCGCGGCGCACCGTCGCGGCGGCGGCGGCCACCATGCGCGCGTAGGCGGCCGCGCTCTCGGGCTTCATCCAGGGGTAGCGCGTGTCGTCGAAGCGCGTGACGGGCCGCGGGTAGCGCCGGTCGAGGGCCCCGTGGCGGTCGCCGCCGCCGACCACGAAATGCACGCTCTCAGACGGCGGAAAGTGCTGCCCGTAGAGGGCGTCGAAGAGCCCGATCGAGCCGCCGATCGCGGGGTACCACTGCTCACTCAAGACGGCGTGTCGCATGACCCCGCGACGCTGCCACCGGCCTAGCCTCGATCACAAGAAATACGATTCAAGCGAGCGCTAGAAAATGTTCGCTGGAATTTTCTCTATGTCGGCCGAAGTTGGTAGACCCGGCTTCGAAAGGAGCCCGCGTAATTTCCATGCAAACCGCCCCCTCGCTTGACCTCTTGGCCCTCCCCCTCCCCGAGGCGACTGACGCCCTCGCCGACAGCGCCGCCGAGGTCAGCTGGAAGGTGCCCGTCTCGTTGCTTCACGCCCTCCAGGGCATCGGCGCCCACGCCTGGGAGCTCGACGCTGCGGGTCAGTGGCAGATGCGCCGCGCCGCGGTCGAAGCCTGTCTCGAAGCCCTCACCGGCGACGCCGTCGAGGCCGCCCGGATCACCGACATGATCGAGATGGGCACGGCCCAATACATCGCGCGCCGCACGAGCTGGGGCGGCACGCAGGTGTACTGCTCACCCTGAACGCGCTGACGAAGATCGACCGCTGGGGGGGGCTCTGGTGAGGCGATGCTGAACGACATTCCAGCCCGTTGGCGCACGGTGTCCAACAAGGGCACGATGCAGTTGTTAGGGGCTTCGCTCGACCCGCGGATGGTGTCGATGGTCGAGGTCGCGGCGCGGGTGACCGACGCGCAGATTCAGCGGGCTTCGGCGCTCTCGCACCGCGCGATGGTCGAGCCCCTGGCCCTGGCCGTGGGGATGTCACAGCGTGAGGCCGAGTCGTGCGGCGACGTGCTCGACGCGCTGCAGGTCATCATCGACCTCGCCGACAACCTCACCGACGCCGATGAAGATCGCTCGCGCGGGCTCGACCTCGCGACCCGTTATGAGGGCCTGCCCTTGCCCGCGCTCCAGTGCCTCCCGCCGCTCATGATGGCGGCGGTCATGGGGGCCTTGCCGGGCTTGTTTCCCGCGCCGCGAAGGGCGCAGGCGGCGGCGCTCCGCACGACCTCGGTGCTGAGCCGCATGGTGCTCGGGCAGCTCGCGCCGGGCGACTCACGCGAGCGCATCGACGGCGCCTCGGGCCAACAGGGGCTCTTGCTCTGCCTCCCGCTGTGGCTCACCCATGACGGCAGCCCCGAGGCCGACCGGCGGCTCCGAGAGGTCGAGCGGTGGGCCTTCCTTTTTGGCTGTACCTGGCAGCTGCACCAAGACGTTCTCGACGCTCCGAGCGACCGCCGTGCCCAATCTGCGCTTGCGCGGGGCATCCTGGCCGTACGAGCCGCATGGCCGACGATGGCGCCATTTCGTGAGCACGAAGCCCTTGCGCCCGAGGCCCTGATGGCCGGAGGCTTATGCTAACGACGCTCGATGGCTACGGTGCTGGCAGAGTCGGACGCGAGGGCAGACGAAAGCGGGCGCACAGCGCCGCCGACGTCACGCTTCGCGCGCGCCTCGCGGCCTGACATCGAGTGGATCCACACGGCGCCGAACGAGCGGCCGCCGTACCCCGAAGAGCTGTTCGACAACCCCATTCGCTACGAGAACCTCGCGACGGCGTACACGTCGCAGAACATCGTGGCGATCATGCTGGTGCTCGGGGGGCTTCAGCTCGTGGCCCACGCGGTCGAGTACGCCACGCACCATCAGCTCACGGGGCTCGGCCTCGCGGGCGCAGCGATGCTGGCGGGGCTCCTGGTCGCCCAGACCGCCGTGATGGTGTGGACGGGCAACGCCCTTCACGCCCGCCGTCGCGCGCGGTTCTACTTCTTCGCGGCGGTCCAGAATGTCATCCAGCTCTTGTGGTTTCAGCTGCTCTGCGCGGTGAGCCACCCGGCCTTCCTGGTGGTGGGCCTTCTGGCCCTCTGCGCGTGGACCTTCAACGACATCAGGCTCTTCCACGACCACAAGATGCTGCGCTGGCAGTACACGCTGCCCTTCGCGGTCTTCGACCTCGCGGTGCTCGCGGGGGTGCGCGGCGCGCACTTGACCGTGCCCCAATCGGCGCTCCTGGCCGAGTACACGAGCCCGACCTTCTACGCGGTGCAGCTCGGGGTGGTGGGCATCCTCTTGGCGATCATCATGCTCGCGGGGCGCCAGGCGAAGCAGTACGACATGCGGGTCTTCGAGATGACCCACGTCGAGCGTCAGCTCGCCCTCTTGCGCAAAGAGCGCGAGATCGTCGAGCGCGCCTGCCGCCTCATGACCACGGGCCTTCAGGTGTCGAAATTCTCGCACGACGTGGCCTCGCCGCTCACGGTGCTCACCCTCAACGTGTCGTTCTTGCGCGAGCTCGTCGAGCGCGAGGCGCGGGTGGCCCCGAGCGACGATGACGCCCGGTGGCGGCGGCTCCGCAACGTCATCAACGAGGTCGAGGTGGCGCGGCGGCAGCTCCAGCAGCTCGCCGAGGGCATGGTGCGCGCGGTGAAAGAGCAGTCGCCCTTGCGGCGCTATCCCGTGCGGCAGCTCGTCGACGACGCGTGGCGCGAGGCCGTCGCGACGCTCAAAGGCCACGGCACCGCGGGCCTCCAGCCCAAGGTCGCGCTCGCCGAGGCGTCGCTGGTGCTCACCGAGGGGCACACCACCACCGTGGCCAACATCTTGGTCAACGGCGTGCTGCAAGTGAGCGACGCGCCGCTCGAAGTCACGGGCGCGCTCGTCAATCGGTACTTCTATCGGCTCTCGATTCGCGACCACGGGGTGAGCGAGGAGGCCCGCGACGAGGCCCTCGCGCGCATCGAGTCGGCGATGGCGCTCTCGGGCTCCGACGAGGCACCCCGCGACGCCGAGGTGACTCCGCGCACCGACGGGAGAGGGTACCGCGGGTACGGCCTCGCGCTGATGATGGCCAAGGTGCTCCTCGTGCGACACAACGGCTGGATCAGCGCCCGCGCGCCAGACTCGGGCCCGGGGGTGGTGTTCGACCTGGTGATCCCCGCGGTGGTGCCGTCTGAGATTCCGCCCGACGCCAATCACCCAGAGTTGGTGTAGAGGCAGTGGCTCTGATGGAGCCGCGCGTCATCACGGTAGACCCCCTCGACCCCGACCCGGCCGCGCTCGCCCCCGCCGTCGAGGCCCTCTGCGCTGGGCGCCTCGTGGCGATGCCCACCGAGACCGTGTACGGCCTCGCGGGCCGCGCCGACGACCCCGCCGCCGTCGCCGCGATCTTCGCCGCCAAGGGCCGCCCCGCGTACAACCCGCTCATCGTGCACGTCGCCTCGATCGAGGCCGCGCGCGCCCTCACCACGGCCTGGAGCCCCCTCGCAGACACCCTCGCCCGCGCCTTCTGGCCCGGGCCGCTCACCCTCGTCGTGCCCCGCGACCGCGCCCGGGTGCCCGACATCGTGGCCGCCCACGGGCCCACCGTCGCGATCCGGGTGCCCGCTCACCCCGTGGCCTTGGCGCTGCTCCGCGCCTCGGGGCTCAACCTCGCGGCCCCGAGCGCCAACCGCTTTCAGCGCCTCTCGCCCACCGCCGCCGCCCACGTCGTGGCAGGCCTCGGCGACCGCGTCTCGCTGGTGCTCGACGGCGGCCCGTGTCAGTACGGCATCGAGTCGACGGTGCTCAAAATCGACGGCGAAACAGCCACGCTGCTCCGCCCAGGCGCCCTCTCCGTCGAGGCCCTCAGGCCCTATGTTGACACTGTGAACATCGCCCCGCCGGTCGCGCCCGCCGAGGGGGGCGAGGCGCTGCCTTCGCCGGGCATGGTGGCCAAGCACTACGCGCCCGAGACGCCCGTGTGGGTGGTCGACGGGGGCGACCTTGACGAGGCCGTCGGCGCCCTGCGACGCGACGGCGTGACGCGCATCGGGGTGTTGCGGTGCGGCGCCTCGGGGGCCCTCGCGGGGGCGAGCGTTACGGCCCTCGACGCGCGCCCGGAGGTGTACGCGGCGGGCCTGTTCGCGGCGTTGCACGCGCTCGACGGTGCGGGCTACGAGGCGCTCCTGGTCGAGGCCGTGCCTGACACCGAGGGGTGGCTCGCGGTGCGCGACCGGCTGCGGCGCGCGGCGCGGGTTGAGTGAGAAATTCGCAAGCGGGCGGCGGGTGTACTACGCCCCTAGTCACCATGAAGAAACCGTTTGTACTCACGATGGGCCTCGCGGTCTTGGCGCTGGGCGGCGAAGGCGTGGCGCAGAACCGCGGCGCGGGGCGCGCGCCCCAAGCGCAGGCGGCCGAGACGGTGCCGGTGCAGATCGCGGGCTTGAGGCAGGGCGAGACGCGGAGCTTCGCGTCGGTGATGCACGCCATCCGTCGCGACGCGATGCCGCTCTTTGAGACCTGCGCGGCGGCGCTCAACAGCCCGCGCAACACCCTCGACGTGACGCTCTTTCACGTCACGAACGGCCGGTGGAATGTGCAGACCGTCACCGCCCAGCGCCCCGACCCGGCGCTCGTCAGGTGTGTCTCTCGGGCGGCGGCGCGGATCGCCATCCCCGCGAGCGAGCTGCCTGAGGCGTCGGCGGGGGCGCGCACCGCTGAGCCCGAGGCGCCCGTCGAGGCGGTCGACACGGTGCGCTTCTCGGTGGCCTTCTCGATGCCCCGGTACGGCGCGCCCACGGCGCGTGGCGCCGCGCGCCGCTGAGTGTGCTATCGACCCGAGCGATGCTCTTGCTTCGTCGTCAGGTGTTGATCGTGGGGCTCGCGCTCACGCTGGGCTGCGGGGCCTCGCGCCCGAGGCTCCCGCCTGCGGGGCCGGCGCCGTCTGAGAGCGACCCCGTGGTGGTGTACGGCGCGCCGTGGTGCCAGCACACCCGGGCCGCGCAAAACTGGCTCCGCGCGCGCAACATCCCGTCGCGCCTCGCCAACGTCGACGACGACCCCGAGGCCCTCGTCGAGATGCGCACCCGGGCCCTGGCCCAGGGCCTCGAAGCCCGCGGGATCCCCGTCTTGAGCGTGCGAGGGCGGGTGCTCATCGGCTTCGACCCGGCGAGCCTCGAAGCCGCGCTCAGCGATTGACGCGGCCGCGCGGGGCTCGCAGTCTCGGCCCACGATGCAAGCGCAACGAAGGTACCATCTCGACCCCCTCGCGCTCGACGTCGACGCGCAGGTCGTGGCCCACCTCACGGTGCAGGGCCGCGCCGGGGTCGTGCTCGATGACAGCCCGTTCTACCCCGAGTCGGGGGGCCAACCGGGCGATCAAGGGGTGCTCGACGGCCTCGCGGTCACCGACGTCCAGGCCGCCGACGACGGGCGCGTGGTGGTGCTCGTCGGGGGGGCGCAGTTGCCGACCGTAGGGGCCCGGGTGAGGGGGCGCGTCGACGCCGCGCGGCGCCGTCAGAACATGAGCCTTCATACGGCCCAGCACATGCTTTCGCGGGCCTTTCTTGATCGCCTGGGGGCCGAGACGGTGTCGTCGCGGCTCAGCGCGAGCGCGAGCACCATCGACCTCGACGTGAGCAGCCTCGACGAGGCCGCGGCCCTCGATGCGGTGCAGTGTGTGCAGCGCGCGGTCGACGAAGACCGGCCGGTGCGGCAGTGGTTCCCAGAGGCGGCCGAGCTGGCAGGGCTGCCGCTGCGTCGACGGCCGAAGGTCGAAGACAACGTGCGGGTGGTGTCGATCGAGGGCTTCGACGTCTCGCCCTGCGGCGGCACCCATTGCACCCACACCGCGCAGGTGGGGCCCGTCACCCTGCTCTCGATCGAGCGCTACAAGGGCAAGATGCGGGTGAGCTTCCTCTCGGGCGCGGCCGCGCTCCGCGAGCTTGAGGCGCGGGCCCGGGTCGCCGTCTCGCTCGGGCGCCGCTTCAGCTGCGGTCCCTTCGAGGCCGCCGCGGCGGTCGACAAGCTCCAGAGCGACCTCGCCGAAGCGCGGGCCCTCGCCACGCGGTTTCGCGCGCACTGGGCCGAGCGTCGCGCCCAAGAGGCCCTCGCCGCGTCGCCCGACGGGCGGGTGCGCCTCGCCCTCGAAGAAGGCGGCCAAGACGAGCTGAGGGCCCTCGGGGCGGCGATCACCGCGAAGCCCGAGGCCCTCGCGATGCTGGCCGCGCCGAGCGCCGACGGGTGGCGGGTGCTCATCGCCCGCGGAGCCGCGTCGGGCTTCGATTGCGGGGCCTTCCTCAAGGCGCTCGCCAGAGAGACGCAAGGCCGCGGCGGGGGCTCGCCGCAGCGGGCCGAAGGGGTCTTGCCGGCCGGGGTCGAGGTGCTGCGATGCTTCCGCGAGGCGCCGTGAAGCGGCGCGTGATGGCGCTCTGCGTCGCCGCGACGTTGGGGTGCGGCGCGCGTACGGCCCTCGAATCGCGGCTCCTCGGGCGTGACGCGGGGCCCGCGGCTGACGCGAGCCGCGGCTGCGGCGATGACAGCGCGTGCGCGCCGACCGGCGACCCGTGCCTCCGCGCGGTGTGCGTGGCGGGGCGCTGCACGACGGCGCCGGTGCCCTTCGCGCAGCCGCAGGTGTACGCCGCGCCGGGGGTGCTCGGGCACCTCGCGGCAGACGGCGAGGGGGCCGTGGCGCTCTCGCTGGAGCGCGTCTCGGCGCGCGAGAATCGCTTGGGTTTACAGCGCATTTCGTTGGCCGGGCCCCAGGGGCGACCCCTCGCGCAGTTCACCGTGCGCGGCGACCGCGCGTGGGACGCCGACCTCGCCGAGAGCGACGCGGGCTTCGTCATCGCGGGCCACGACGACGGCGCCCTCGTGGTGCGCAGCGTCGACCGCGCCGGGGCGGTGCGCGAGGTCGATCGGGTGAACCCCACGGGGCTCTTCGTGCACGTCGACAGGGTCGGGGCGGGCTTCGCGGTGACCTCGGAGCTCGGGCAAGCGTGCTCGTTTCTGTGGCTCGACGGCCGCGGGCAGGTCGTACAAAACCGCTGGGACGAGGCCGCTGGCGCGTGCGCGGTGCCGAGCCTCATGGGCACGACGCTGCCGCCCTTCCGACGCCCGGTGGCGCGGGCGGGCAACGGCGCGAGCTGGTGGAGCCTCGGCGGCGACGGTCGCATCACGCGCACCGAGGCGCGGGCGGGGCGCGTCGAGGTCTCGCTCGCGGGGCGGCTGCCCTTCGCCATGAGCCCGGGGCCGCTCTTGCATCGCTCGGTGGTGGCCGTCACCGAGGGCGAGCGCACCTACGCGATGTGGGTGCGCACCGACGGCCCGACCCAAGGCGCCCAGTCCGTGCGAAGCGCGGTCATGAACGCCGCGCTCGAGCCCGTCGGAGCCGAACAGAGCAACATCGCCGAGGGCAACCCCTACCCCCCAACGATGGACGTCCGGGCCTGCCACGGCCGCTTCGTCGGCATGTGGTACGAGACCCGCGGCGGCTCGCTCGAATCGCTCGATCGAGAGGGGCGGCCGGTGCAGGGGGTGCTGAAGTTCGGCATGGGCGTGCCGAGCATCCCGATGCGGGTGGTGTGCGTGCCGGGCGGGGTGATGGTGGCGGCGCAGAATAACGTCGCGGTGTTTCGCTGCGGGGGCTGAAGGCGCGTCGCGGGGGCTCCCCAGGGGAGCGAAACTTCGCTACGGTGCCCCCCACCCGCGATGCCGAAGCTCAGCGCCTGCGTGTTCGGTCGGTCGTTCACCTTCTCGTCGATCAAAGAGGTGATGAACAAGGCCAATGATCTCCGTTCGGGTGACGTGCAGGCGGGCCTCTCGGCGCAGTCAGACCGCGAGCGCGTGGCGGCCAAGCGGGTGCTCTCGCAGCTCACCCTCGATGCGCTCTACGAGGCGCCGAGCGTGCCGTACGAGCGCGACGAGCTCACCCGGCTCTTTCAAGACGGCGCCGACCGGGGCGCGCGAAAACGGCTTCAAAACAAGTCGATCGGTGAGATCCGTGAGTGGATCCTCGACACCCGCACCCGGGGCGAAGAGCTCGCCGCGGTGGCCCCCGGGCTGACCCCTGAGATGGTGGCCGCGGTCACCAAGCTCATGTCCAATATGGACCTCGTCGTCGCCGCGCGAAAGATCAGGGTCACCGCGCGGTGCAACAACACCATCGGGCTCGAAGGGCGCATCGCCTCAAGGCTCCAGCCCAATCACCCGCGCGATGCGGTCGAGGGCATCATGGCCGTGGTGCTCGAGGGCTTGTCGTACGGCAACGGCGACGCCGTGATCGGCATCAACCCCTCGACCGAGACCGTGGCCTCGACCGCTGAGATCTTGCACCGCACCCGCGCGCTGATGAACCACCTCGGGGTGCCCACGCAGAACTGCGTGCTCTCGCACGTTACGGTGCAAATGCAGGCCATGCAGCAAGGGGCGCCCCTCGACCTGTGCTTCCAGTCGATCTCGGGGAGCGAGGGCGCGAACAAGAATTTCGGCGTGAGCATCGCCCTCCTCGATGAGGCCTACGACATGACCCGCTCGCTCGGCACCGCC
Source organism: Myxococcales bacterium (assembly GCA_016792845.1). GTDB lineage: Bacteria > Myxococcota_A > Polyangia > Polyangiales > JAEUKH01. Next base: position 61,047 of record JAEUKH010000017.1, read on the forward strand.
CGCGGGCCCAACGTGATGTACTTCGAGACGGGCCAGGGCACCGCCCTCTCGGCCGACGCCCACCATGACACCGACCAGCTCACGATGGAGGCCCGGGCCTACGGCCTCGCCCGGCGGTACAAGCCCTTCCTGGTCAACTCGGTGGTGGGCTTCATCGGGCCCGAGTACCTCTACGACGGCAAGCAGATCATCCGCGCGGGGCTCGAAGATCACTTCATGGGCAAGCTGACGGGCGTCTCGATGGGCTGCGACGCGTGCTTCACCAACCACGCCGAGTGCGACCAGAACGACGTCGAGAACCTTGAGATGCTCCTGGCCTCGGCGGGGGTGAACTACCTCATGGGCATCCCCGCGGGCGACGACGTGATGCTCAACTACGAGACGACGTCGTTTCACAACAACGCCGCGCTGCGCGAGGTGTACGGCCTCAGGCCCGCGCCCGAGTTCGAGCAGTGGTTAGAGAAGATGGGCCTCTGGCGCGAGGGCGCCCTCACCGACAAGGCGGGCGACCCGAGCCAGTTCTTGCGCCGCGAGGGGCTCCGCGAGGCCGTCTTCGGCGCGTCACGAGGGCTGACATGAACTTCGACGACGAGACCCTGAACCTCATCGTCTCGCGGGTGGTCTCGGCCCTCGCCGAGCAGGCGCCGCCGAGCCTTGCGTCGAAGCCCTGCGGTGCCGACGAGGGGCACGCGTGTACGGCCGATCCGCGCCCCGTGCACGCGGTCGATGCGCCGATGTTGCCCGCGATGTTGCCGCGCCTGGTGGCGCAGACCTCGTCGCAGATCGCCGTCGGGCGGGCGGGCAATCGCTTCAAGACCGACCTCTACCTCCGGGCGCGCGAGGGGCACGCCGACGCGCGCGACGCGGTGCACGGCCGGGTGCCGCCCGACTGGGCCACACAGAACGGCCTCGTGGCCCTCAAGACCCGGTGCAGCGATCGGCGCGAATACCTGTTGTTTCCGAACCTCGGGCGCAGGCTCGACGCGCTCTCTGCGGCCACCGTGGCGGCGCGCGGCGTGGTGGCGCCCGATGTTCAGCTCATCGTGGGCGACGGGCTGAGCCCCAACGCCATCGTCGAGAACGGGCGCGCGACCCTCGAAGCGCTGCGTGGCGCCTTCGCCGCCGCGGGGCTCCGCACCGGCGTAGACTATTATGTCGAATACGCGCGCATCGCGGTGGCCGATGAGATCGGCGTGATGAGCCAGGCCCGCGCGACGGTGATCCTGGTCGGCGAGCGCCCCGGCCTCGGCACCGGCGACAGCCTCTCGGTGTACCTCGCCGTCAACCCCAAGCTCGGCCAAGACAACGCTGAGAAGAACTGCATTTCGAACGTGAGACCCATCGGCATCACGCCCGCCGAGGCGGCCTCGCTCTCGGTGGCCATCGTCAAGCGAGGCTTCGAGACCGGCGTCGGCGGCGTGGCCCTCGGGCTCGGTTGGGGGCGCCAATGAGCGCGCTGCGTCGGGTGCCCGCGCGGATCCTGTCGTGCAGGGTCTTGCCTCACGCCAGCGCCGCGCTCTGTGCGGGCTTGGGCCTGCCCGCCTCGGCCGCCGCGCGCTCGCTCGCGCTCATGACCTGCGACCAAGACGACAGCCTCTACGCCGCGCTCGACCACGCGACCAAGATGGCCGACGTCGAGGTGCTCTACGCCAAGAGCTTCTACGCCGGCAGCGCCCACGCCTCGGGCCCGCTCTCGGGCGAGGTGATCGGCGTGCTCGCGAGCGACAGCCCAGAGAGCATCGCGCAAGGGGTGGCCGCGGTGCGCGACGCGCTCGAACACCTCTTCGCGTTCTATGCCGTGGGCGACGCCGGGGTGACGGTGTTTCCGACGGTGATCGGGCGCGTGGGGCGCTACCTCTCAGGGCTCGCGGGCTGCCCGGCGGGGGCCGCCTTCGGGTACCTGATCGCGCCCCCGGTCGAGGCGCTGGTGGGCCTCGACGCCGCCCTGAAATCCGCCGACGTGACGCTCTTGCGTTTCTTCGGGCCCCCTTCTGAGACGAACTTCGCGGGCGCCTACGTGACCGGCGAGCTCGACGCCGTCGAGGCCGCGGCCCGCGCCTTCCGCGACGCGGTGATCGACGTAGCCGCGCACCCGGCCGGGTAGCCGCAGCGGGCGCATTCTTCACGCGCGGTGTCTCGCGCGTGCCGCAGTGGTTGTGGCATGGTTGCCGCCATCGCGATGAACCGGCACTCCCTCTTGGCCTCGCTCTGTCTTGTTGCTGCGCCCTTGGTCGTAGGCTGCGCAGCCGACAACCCCCCTGTGACCGCCGACGACGCGGGCCAGACGGCCGACACGGGCGGGGCCAAAGATGCTGGGCAAATTCCCGATATTCCTCCGCTTTTTGACATTCCTCCGCGCGACGTGCCGCCCGACGACACGGGCAACGCGGTCGACACCGGCAGCGCCGACGCGGGCAACGCGGTCGACACCGGCAACGCGGTCGACACCGGCAACGAGGTCGACGCGCAAACCGATGCGCCCGGCAGCGACGCGGGCCCCGATGTGCCCTGCACGGCGATGTGTTCGGGCTTCTGCGTCGACACCAACACCGACCCGCGCAACTGCGGCGGGTGCGGCCGCGACTGCACGGCGCGCCCCGGCGTCGTGGCCGACCGCGTCACCTGCACGGCGGGCGAGTGCAGCTACACCAACGCCTGCGAGCCGGGCCGGTTGCATTGCAGCACCAACCCCCTCGACGGCTGCGAGACCCAGGTCAACACGGCGCTCCGCTGCGGCTCGTGCATCACGGGCTGCGCAGACCCGACGCCCAACTGCGTCGCAGACACCGCCGCGCCGACGGGCTTCTCGTGCGGCACGGGCTGCACCATGACGGGGCAGATCCGCTGCGGCTCGGCCTGCACCAACACCGACACCGACGTCAACAATTGCGGCCGCTGCGGCACGGTGTGCCCGCGCTCGGGCTCGATCTTGCCGACCTGCGTGGCCGGCCGTTGCGGGCTCGCGTGCGCCGCCAACACGGGCGACTGCGACAACAACCCGGCCAACGGGTGTGAGACCGCGCTCAGCACCAACGTGAGCAACTGCGGCCGCTGCGGCAACGCGTGCGCGGCCTCGATGGGCGCGGCGCCGCGCTGCACCGCGGGGGTCTGCGCGGTCACCTGCATGACGGGCTTCGGCGAGTGCGACGGCAACACCGCCAACGGCTGCGAGACCGACATTCGCGTCACCGTGAGCCACTGCGGCGCGTGCAACAACGCCTGCCCCGCGCGGGCCAACGCCACCCCGACCTGCGCCGCGAGCGCCTGCGGCGTGGCCTGCATGACGGGCTTCGGCAACTGCGACAACAGCGCCACCAACGGGTGCGAGGTCAACCTCAACACCAACGCCACCCATTGCGGCGCCTGCGCGCGTCGCTGCGCCACCGGCGCGAACGCGAGCGCCACCTGCACGGGCGGCGTCTGCGGCATCGTCTGCAACGCGACCTTCGGCAACTGCGACAACGACGGCGCCAACGGGTGCGAGGTCGCGCTCAACACGACCCCCGCCCACTGCGGCCGCTGCGGCAACGTGTGCCCGGTGCGGGCCAACGCGACGGCCTCGTGCGCCGCGGGCGTGTGCGGCAACACCTGCATGGCGGGCTTCGGCGACTGCGACGGCAACGCGACCAACGGCTGCGAGACCAACACCACCGTGAGCAACACGCACTGCGGCGCGTGCGGCGTGGCCTGCAGCGCCCCGTCGAACGCGACGGCCCAGTGCACCACCGGGCGCTGCGTCATCACTTGCAACCCAGGCTTCGAGCTCTCGGGCAACACCTGCGTGCGACGTCCGCCGCGGCTCGTGAGCCCGGTGCATCAGATCTCGACCTCGCGCAGGGTGCAGTTCACCGTGGCGCTCCCTCCGGGGCAAGACGGCGCCTTTGTCGAGGTGTGCCGCGACCGCGCGTGCACCATGGTCTCGACGACCCTCACCATCACCGGCACCCGCGGGCAGCTGATGGCCGACCTGCCCTCGGGCAACTACTTCTGGCGCGCGCGGGGGCGCATCGCGGGCAACAACGTGAGCCTCCCGGGGCCCGCCCAGAGCTTCGCCATCTCGGGCGCGGCCAACGTCGCCATCGCTTCGAACTGGGGCACCTGGCTCGACTTCAACGGCGACTGCCTCGCTGATTTCGCGGTGGGTTCGCCGGGCAACAACACGATCCGGTACTACGCCGGGGCGACCGCGACCCTGGCCACCGCGGGGGTGACCCTGACCGGCGCCACGAGCTTCGGCACGGCGGTCTCTGCGGTCGGCGACCTCGACAACAACGGCTACGGCGACCTCGTGGTGGGCGCGCCGAACAGCAACACCGTCACGGTCTATCACTCGAACGGCACGAGCCTCGCGATCGCGCGCACGCTCACGGCGCCGACGGGGGTCACGGGCTTCGGCGGGGCCCTCGCCGGGGTCGGAGACATCAACGGCGACGGCTTCGCTGACCTCCTCGTGAGCGCCCGCGGCTCGAACCGGGTGTTCCTCTACAACGGTACCGAGACGGGCCTCAGCGATCAGCCGACGGCGGTCACCTTCAGCGGGGCGGGCAACAATTTCGGCGTCAGCGTGGCGGGCATCGGCGACATCGACGCCGACGGATACGCCGACGTCGCGGTCGGCACCGACGGCGCCGAGCGGGTGTACCTCTACCGCGGCAGCGCGAACGGCCTCGTGGCCTCGACGGTGCTGACGGGCCCGGCCGGGGCCTCGGGCTTCGGTCGCGCGGTGGCCGGCGCGGGCGACGTCAACGGCGACGGCTACCCCGACGTGGTGGTGGGCGCCTACAGCTCGAACACCGCGTACCTCTACCTCGGCGCGGGCGGCTTCGTGGCCAACACGTCGGCCGGGGTCATCGCGGCGCCTGCCGGGGCGGTCAACTTCGGCTTCGCCGTCGACGGCGTCGCAGACGTCAACGGCGACGGCTTCAACGACGTCGTGATCGGCGCCCCGTTGACCGACCGGGCGTACATCTTCCTCGGGCGCTCGACGGGCATCACCACGACGCCGGCCCAGAGCTACGTCTTCGCCACCACGGGCTCGGGCTTCGGCAGCGCCATCGCGGGCGTGGGCGACGTCAACCGTGACGGCTTCGGCGACTATGTGATCGGGGCTCCGACCCGCTACACGGTGCAGTTCTACCGCGGCGCGATGACCACGGCGCCCGCGACGCCCTTTCAGTCGCTCACCGGCGTGGCGAGCAGCAACTTCGGCATCAGCATCGCGCGCTGAGCCGCTCGGCGGCCGTTGCCCTCAGGGGCGGCGGCCTTCACACTCGCGCTCGCCATGAAGATCGCGCGTGCGCTCGGGTGTGTATGCCTCGTCGGGTGCACCACCTCGTTCTCGGGGCTCTCGATCGGCCGACCCGTTCAGGGCGAAGACGCCGCCCCGGTGACCGAGCTCGGGGTCGACGCCCGCGCCGCGGACCTCGGCCCCGTCGACGCCGCGCAGGCCGACGCCGCGAACGACCTCGGCCCCGAAGACGCCGCGCCGAGCGACGTCGCGTCTGGGCCGTGTCAGCCCGGCCAGAGCTACTGCACCGAGGCCAACCCGCACTGCGTCTCGCTCGACTCAGACCCCGCCCACTGCGGTCGGTGCGGCAACCGATGCTGCCCGGGGGCCGTCTGCACCAGCGGCGCGTGTGTGCTGGCGTGCGGGGCGGGCATGGTGCGCTGTCCGGCCGACAGCTCCCTCTGTGACGTGTGCGTCGACCCCATGAGCGACCGCGCCAACTGCGGCGCCTGCGGGCGTCGCTGCGAGGCCGCTCGGCTGTGCGTCATGGGGCAGTGCGTCGGCGCCTGCACCGTGGTGAGCGAGCCGAGCCCCGACCCCGGGCAGTGCGACGGCCGCGGTCAGACGACGTGCCTGAACTGGGCCGCCCGCAACGCAGGCGGTGACGCCGACGCCATCGCCGTCTGCCAGCCCCGTCGCTGCGCCCGGGCCGACAGCTGCGGCGGCGCCCTCTGCTTCTGCGGCGAGGGCCCCGAGTGCGGGGTGAACGAGGTCTGCGTGCGGGGCGCCAACGGGGCGCGCTGCGTGTGCGCCCTTCGGTGAGTCGAGGGTGAGGCGAGGGGCCCTCAGCCCGGGCCGCAGAGGCCCGAGAAGCAGGCGCGCGAGCAGCAGTCTTCAGAGGTGCTGCAACGGCCGTTGATGGGGCGGCAGGCGCAGCGGCCGTTGGTGCAGGCGCCCGAGCAGCACTGCGTCGCGGTGGTGCACATCGCCTCGGTGGGGCGACACGCCTCCATCACCACGGCGCAGCGGCCCGCCTGGCAGGTGAGGGGCGGGCAGCAGCTCGACGTGCCCGCGTCGCCGCCGCAGGCGCTGCCGGCCGTGAGGCACATCGGAACGGGCGTGCAGCGGCCGTTGGTGCAAGCGTTGGGGGCGCAGCAATCGCGGTCTTGGGTGCAGGTCTCGCCGGTGGGGCGGCAGGGGGGCGTACACCGCCGCTCGATGCAGCTCTGCGGCGCACAACACCCGCTGTCGCTGCCGCAGCTCGAACCCTCGCCCGGGCACGCCTTCCACACGCGGAACGAGGTCACCACCTCGTCGCCCCGGTTCGGGCGATACTGCGCGCCGTAGAACACGATCGCCCGCGAGGTGGCGTCGTAGTCGAAGCCGTTGATGCGCGAACGCGGCACGTCTTGGCCGCGCACCCGCACCCGCAGCGTGCTCGTGATGGGCGTCTGGTTGAGCACAAACTGGCTCGACGCGCCCGCCACGGCCTCGACGATGCGGGTCATCGCGCTCGCCACCTCGGCGTCGCTCGCCGTCGCAATGGGGATCACCGCCCCGCCGTTGGCCTCGACCACACACCGCGGAAGGTCGTACACGTCGAAGTTGGCGCAGGGGACGTTGTTGCGAAGCGGCAAGAGCCCAAAGGTCAGCACGCGGTTTCGGGCGAAGTAATCGACCACGTTGGCGCGGGTGGTGGCGTTCCACATCGTGCCGTAGGGGAGCAGCGTCTGCGGGTCGGTGCCGGTGGCGATGTACCGGCTGAAATCGTTGGCCCCGGGCTCGTCGGTGACAAAGAAGAACACCACCCGCGCGCCCTCTCGAAAGCGCCGGTCGGCGTTGGTCTCGCCCGCCAGCGCGCGGTTCACCATCAGCCGGTGGGTGACGATCCCGGCCGAGACGGGCTCCTCGCTCGAACCCGAGGCGGGGTAGGGCGAGAGGGTCTCCATCGGCGAGGTCGGGCAGCGCCCGAGGCTGTTCGAGGTCACCTCTTCGCAGAGCCGGGTGGCCCCGGTCATGTCGCTCCCTTGGATCCACCGAAAGCCCGGCGTATCAAGGTTCGGCCCGCGAAAGCCTGCGGTGATGACCCCCACCCTGAAGTCGACCCCGGCCTCGCGAAGACGGTCGAAGAAGCGCGTCGCGGTGCGCCCGAGGCGCTCTTGGTAGGGCCCCATCGAGCCCGAGGTGTCGACGGTCCACAAGAAGTCGGCGGTGGCGGCCCCTTCGGCGCGAAACACCTGGCACTCGGCCCCGAGGCCCTTGTCGGCCTCGGCCACGCCCGTCGCGTTGGTGAGGTCGGCGGTCAAGATGGCCGTGTCGCGGCGGTTGTCTTCGTACTCGCTCCGCGGCGCGATGGCCACGATGACGTCGACGAAGTTGTTGGCGCGCCCCGCGGTGCGACGCACCGTCGCCACATCGACCAGGAATTCTCCGCTGGTGCCGGTGTCCATCCCGGGTGAGGCGCTCGCGCCGACGAGGGGGCTCACCAAGGCGTCGCGCAGCGCCCCCGCGGTGGTCGAGCGGGCCACGCGGTAGGTCGAGAGCACCCCCGACTGGCCCTCGTGGGTGGTGAAGCTCCTGCCGCCGAGCACCAGGGTCGTGCCCGCGCCGAGCGCGCTCACCAAGGTCGACTCGACCCGCGCAGCCTCGGCCCGAACGTCGCCCGTGGCAGGCAACACCGCCACCATCGCGGCGGCGTGGAGGGCAGGGTCTTCGAGCACCACCGCGCCGCGGGTGGCCGTGCCCGTCACACGCCGCGCCGTCCAGCGGGGGTCAAAGCCCACCTGCACGGGGCCCATCGGGAGCCCCAGGAGCGACAAGCGCGCGAGCCCCGAGGGGCGACAGATCTCGATGCCGCCCACCGCGTCGGGGAGCCCGTCGCCGTTGCTGTCTGCGAGCCGCGGGTCGGTCTCACCGCGCGAGGCATCGAAGACCGCGTCGAGGTTCGGATCTTCGGCGCCATCGGGCACTCCGTCGCCGTCGGTGTCGCGGTTGGTCGGGTCGAGCCCGCGGCAGCGCTCGCCCGTTCGGCAGTCGGCGTCGCGCTGACAGAGCGGCGGCGGGCGACGTTGGCCGTTGAGCGCCAGACAGGCCGAGGGGTACCGAAGCTCTTCGCCGTCGTTGATGCCGTCGCCGTCGGTGTCGCGCTGGGTCGGGTCGGTGCGAAGCTGGCATTCGAGCGAGTCTTCGAGGCCGTCGCCGTCGCGGTCGACCCCGCGAAGACACCGCGGGTCGGGCGCATCCACAGGCACCCCCGGGACGTCGCGCGCTGGGTCGCCGGGCACGTCACCCGCGGCCCCCGTGTCACCCTGTGCGCCGCCGTCTTGCCCGCTGTCGCGCGGCGCCTGAACGTCAACCCCAAGGTCGGTCGGAATGCCCCCGTCGACGCCCGTCTCTTGGTCAAGCCCGCGCTCCGAGCCCGCGTCGCGTGCGCCGCCCGAAGCGTCTGGCGCGGTGCCGTCAGCGCCCGAGGTGCAACCCGCCACAAGCAACAACCCAACACACACAGCCGATCGGAGGCGCATGCCCCGAGTCTACTATGGTCACGCCCGCCACGCGGGCACTTCGGAGCCCTGAAAGCGCCTCCGCCCCGCACACTGATGTCATGCCTCGGCGACGACCCCGGGCCGGGTCTCGACGGCGCGTCGAACCCCCGACCCCAAGCGCCGTGGCGAGGCCCATCAATGCTCCAGTTGCTGTGAATTCAGACACTTGCGAGAGCCGGTGGGCCGCTTGCGGCGGAGTTGGAACGGTAGTAGAAGAAAAGAACGAGGTGAAGGCATGGGTGCGCGGGAGCTCGTATCGAATTCGCTGTGGTTCGCGGCGGTCTTCGGCATTGCGGGGTGCGGCGAGGTCGCGCCTTCGCCTGTTCTCGACGCTGGGGTGATCGACGACGAGGCGCCTTCGTGGCTGTCGGCCGACGAGCGCGCCGAACGTCGCCGTTGGTCGATGCCCTTGCCGCCGACGCCGCAGATTCGCGTGTCGCCCGCGCGGTACCGCCTCCGCGCGCCGCTGTCGGTCTCTCGTCTTCGCACGCGTCGCCCGCTGTTGCGCTGGTTCGCCCCCGAGGGCGAGCCTGTGCGCCTTCAGCTCTGCGCGACGCCGCGCTGCGACCAAGGGGTCACCGAGCTGCTGCTTCGAGGCAGTGAGTACCGTGTTGACAGCCCGCTCGCGCCGGGCACCTGGTTCTGGCGCGTGGGCGCCGCCCAAGAGGCAACGTGGAGCCACGTGTGGAGCTTCCGCATCCCAACGTGGGCCGACAGCTCAGACGCCGCGCCGAGCTACTTCGTTGACTACAACGGCGACGGCCTCGACGACATCGCCACGATCGCACTCGCTCGGCCGGTTCTTGACACGACGCATGAGCTCACCCTCTTGCTTCAAACCGCTAGCGGTTTTCTGCCTTTGAACATGGGCATTTTTGAGAATTTTGACTGGGCCTCGTTCATGGCCGCTCAATGTGACTACGATGGTGACGGCCTAAGCGACCCCAGCATCATCACCATCCCGCCTCATGAACTTGCGCGTGCGGGCTACGTCCATGCAGGTTTGTACCGACAAGGGCGCTTTGAGCGCGTCTGGTCGTTTCGTGCGGGCGCTGACCTGGGCGTTATCAACTTCGCGGCGGGCGATGTCAATGACGACGGGTATGGCGATTGGGTCGAACTGGAGTCCTTTCCACCATACGCCGGCCTGACGCCTGAGGGCGCTCCGGCGATGCTGGCCTTTGTGCTCTATGGCGGGCCCGATGGCTTTCAGCCCGAGGCGCGTGCGCAGATCGACCTTGGGCCGTTGAGGCCTTTTCAGCACGAAATTCGGTATCTCTCGGCGGGTGACTTTGACGGCAATGGCACCATCGATCTGGCCTTGCAAGCGGGTGACACCAGCGGGGCGCCGAGCGTGTATGTGCTCTCGCGAGCTGCGCGAAGCAGCCAATGGGGCGTGCGCCGTTTGGCGGCCCCCATCGCCGGGCGGAGTCAGAACTTTTTCACGGTGTTTCCTTCCGAAGATATTAGCTACTCGTTGTTTACAGACGTCAACGGCGATCGCTACGATGACATTCCTGTCCCGGCTTCAACATCGCGGCAACCAGCCGTGTTGATGGGTGGGCCGGGCGAACCGACCGTCCGTTGGCTGGAGTTTCCGCCTGGCACCACAGAGCAAGCGACCTTCATTGAGTGGACGCGAGGTTGCCCTCCCCTCGGCCCGCAGGGCCTGTCACCGCTCTACTTCTCGGGTCGCGCGGGCAGCTGGACGTTGCCACTCGGTGCTTCGACACGCCTTCAGATTGCGCGCCGAGATCGGGCGCACGTTCAATACCCACTTTGGGCGGCGCATGGTCGCGAGCTGTCCATCTCTCACTTTTACGTTGATGGAATTGATAGCCCTAGCGATGGTTTGTGGTTGACTCTGACTTTGCATGATGTCTCTGAGACGCTCCAAGGGCGTCTCGCGCTGGTGATGCGACTGCGCGTGCCCACCGGCGTGTCGATCGCGGGTCTATGACGGTGACGCCATGAAAGTACTCTTGTTCAGGCTCTCGAATCGCGCCCTCAGTGACCTTGCAACGCCGATTCTGAATCGCGTGTTGCGCAGCTCGCTCGGTCAGCTACGTGACCTAGACATCCAGCTTGGCTACGAAAGCGCCCAGGGGCTTCAGTACATTTCAGCGACACTACCTCCCCCTCGACTCGAGCCGTTCAGAGATCCAAAATTTCTTCCGTTTGTTGAGATCTCGGAGATGGTCGAACGTACTCTGTTCAGAGCAAGCACGCTCCGCATCCTCGCGCTTGAGCCAGCAAGTCAGCCTGCGAAGTTGAAGCGTCTTCGCGCCCCCGGTGTACCCAACTCGTTGCTGCGGGAGCTTCGCGGGCTGCGGTATCTCATGCCCGCAAGTGACCGCGCGGCCGAGTGGGTTGACTCTGGCGGATTTCAGAACGGGGTAGAAGTCACGCTCTCGTTTCGGGCTGAACTTCTCTTTGAACACCGCGACGGAAACGAGGTTGACATCAGTCGTCAAAACGAGATCACACAGCGCGATCTGCCGCGTCAATCGCTGCGCGTCAACGTTGTGATCGATGTGAACTTTGCGCTCCTGCTGCGCCAGTTGCGGGTCAGTAACGATGGCATCTTCTTTCTTCAGGCTGTGCCAGTCTCATTTCAAGTTCAAGGAGGCACCGAGAGTCTGATTACGCTCGTGCCGACGATCTTGAATGAACCCGAGACCTCGTCGCTCTACCCGGCCAGGCGCTTGCTCGAACAGTTGATGCAGACCCTTCACGCGTACTCCGTCGTCGTCGGGCCCTACCGAGATGTGGTGTTGAACGGCTTGCGAATCAACGATCCGAGGCTGCTCGAACCGACCTCTGGCGAGATCCAGCGTCGTTACATCGAAGCGGGCGAGACCGCAGCGCTGGTTGCCGCCGCGCAGCGTGCCCAATACGACGGCGCGCTTGAAATGTACCAACCCGTGCCGCCCAATCAGCGCAGTGTGCCAGAGGGTGAGCCGCTCTCTCTCAACCCGTTGTCACCGATGTTGATCGGGCAAGACGATGTCGTCTTGGGGGCCGGGTTGCGCCTTCTAGAAGCCCCTGACCCTGCACAGTCGTACGTCGAGTTGGCGCTACAATTTGCGCCAGCAGCGCAGACCTACAATCGCCCCCAACCGAGGTACGATCGCCGCCTGATTCTCGACGGTCACGATGACCCCACCATTCTTCGGCGACTGATTGAGTCTCAAGACATTCTGGCGAATCGCGTTCGGACGGAAGACTTCTGGCGAGGTTTCTGGGCCGCCACATGGTCACCGAGACCTCAGGGGGTCGAACTGGGGGTGAGCGCCGATGTTTTGATTTCACAGCTGAATTCGCTGTTCCCAGATGTACTCGTGCCAGCTCTCGGTGGCGCTGTGCCTGGCGCGACGATTCGCGCCTACGGCACACGGCTGGTGCCGGGGCAGTCGGGGCTGCAGTTCTTGACAACCTTCAAGGTTGAGCTGGGCAGCAGCAACGCGGCCACGCGTCTGGTTGATCTTTTGATCGATGACGACGTGCAGTTTCGAAGTCACGCCGTGGCGATGTCAGAGCAGGATCTGTGGCGCAACTACCGAGACGCTGCCAGAAGTCGTGAAGACTGGGAGACCTTCCCCGTTGTTCGATCTGGCCGGGCCGAGGGCGTGTATCTTGAACTTGACCTCACGATTCGAATCAATCCGCTGGGCCTGCCTGTGCTGGGTCTCGTTGCCCTGGTCGCGCTGGTCGCGGTTGTGTTGTTCGTGTTGGTCGGCTTTATCGCCACGGCGCTCGTGACGGCCTTGACCGTGCTGTCTGCGCCGCTCTGGCCGGCCCTGATTGCCGAAGGCGAGGCGTCGCGATGGTTCGAGCTGTTGCAGCGTCTCGGAGGGCTCGAAGCGATCAGCGAAACGGCCACTCGGGTGGGGGGCGCGGCATCCGCAGGCGCCTCCGCAGCGGGCGGTCTGTCGCCTGCGATCACCTCAGCCGCGACATCAATCGCAGACAGCATTCGAACACAACTTCAATCGGTGTATCGCGATGTCGGCGCACGGGTGGTGACCGATGTCAACGCAAGTCGAATTCACATCAAGGTTGTAATCGCGATCGCACACCCCGATCGCGTTCTGAGAGCGTCACTCGGGCTTGAAAACCTCAACCTGCCAGGCTTCATGCCACAGCTGTCGTTCGGCAGCGGCCCCGGGTCGACAGCCCTCATGATGCTGGGCCTGTCGCCCCCATCGAGCGAAGCGGTGCGCGAGGCGAGGGCGAGATTGCCTCGGCCTTTCTTTCGCGTGAACATGGGCGGTTTCTATGTCGACCGTGATCGCGTCGTCACGCTTCGAATCCAGTTTCGCAATCTCGACCCAGATTTGCCCATCGTCGTCTACAGAGTAGAAACCGACTCTGTTCACATGGCAAGGCTCATGCTCCAATGTGAAGTGCGCTATCGGAGTGGTCGGTTCGACGGGGCGAGTCTGAATGGCCCGGTTGATTTCGTCGACCTCGGTGAACGCTTCGTCGAGCGCCCCTCAGACACTCCGAGAGAACTCGCAGAGCATGCGGCTTCGATGTCGATCCATGTTGGCGTTCCTCCGGTGAACTCCGAAGATGAGGTCGGCTTGACCGAGCTTCAACTGAGGCTGCCGTTCGCTCAGTACTTCGCGGCGACCGCTGACCTCGGCGCGTTGTCGCCCTTCGAGCGGGGCCCCGTTCGATTGATGTTTTACGCAACCAGCCAGGAGGAGTCAGTCGTGGTGCTGCGCAGCCCGTTTCTCAGTGAAGAAGAGCGACGCAGCGCGATCCCGGTTCCGGGCATCCCTGAGGTTCAACCGATCTTTCAAAGCGGTCATCGATCGCGCTTCTAGGCAAAATTCAAGAGGTGAGTGCAATGAAGACAATGAATGGCATCCGTTCGCACGGCTTCGGGGCAGCTGAAGAGTCATCGATGCAAGACAGCGGTCGCCTGTGGACCCCGCTCTCGAATGCCCGTCCGTCGGGGCGGGCGGCTGATCTCAGCCAGCCTGTGTTCTCTCCGGCCGGGCAGACGCTCTCTGTCGGCGATCTCCTCACCGCGATCCCGATGTTGAAAGGCTGTCCCGTTGCGGGGGTCGCTCAAACGACGTCTTCAGCGTCGGGCTTGCTCGTTACCGTGAACTACAACGAACCCGCGGGTGCCGTGGTGACGGGTGACACCATCTATGATGAAATCACGCAGCCCGAAGATGTCGACTACGCCGTGTCTGACGCGCCGTGGGCGTTCGCACTTAGCCGGTTGGGCCTCCGCGTACCGCTCTCTCGTATCGACGCCGCCGTGACGCCATCAGGCTTTCTCGGCGACCCCGTGCGCACCCGCATTCTCAGCGCGTACGTTCGACTCCTCAACTCGCTCGACGCGCTGATCGGGCAGGGCTCAGGTGCCTTCAAGGGCTTGCCTGACCTTGTAGTACCGATTGAGGTCTCGTCATTTGATCTTGCGGCCAAACTGCTAATGGTTGAGGTCAAGGCGCACGCGTTCGGTGCGGGCGAGGGCATCGATTGCTTCATCGGCAACTCCGACGCGCTCAACGGGCTGCTCGAGTTGCCCCAAGGGCAGACGGGGCTCAGCGGCTGGCGTACCGATGCTCGAACAGGCCGCCTCACCTACCATTTCATGGGCATCCCCTTCTACCGTTGTCAGGTCAACCCTACCCCTTCGGGAGCGGTGCGGCTGTACGGGGCCAATCTCGGCACAGCGGGGCTGCGGCTCATTCATGCATATGGCGACGCGGGGAGCTACGGTGTTGAAGTTGAGACCGAAGCGCTGTCTACAGTGTCGGCGGCCCGCTCCTATCTCGTTCACGGCGCGTGGGCGCTTGCGTACTGGGACTCACGAGCTCTCATTGAGTGCAGGGTGTCATCAACGTAGCCTCGCGCCGTCGAGGGTTGGCGCAAGAACTGTAAGCCGATACGACTCGAACGAGGTGATGGCGTGAGTGCACGGGGGTGCGTTTCGAGTTCGCTGTGGTTCGCGTTGGCCTTCGGTGTTGCGGGATGCGGCGAGGTGGCGCCTTCGCCTGTTCTCGACGCCGGGGTGATCGACGACGAGGCGCCTTCGTGGCTGTCGGCCGACGAGCGCGCCGAACGTCGCCGTTGGTCGATGCCCTTGCCGCCGACGCCGCAGATTCGCGTGTCGCCCGCGCGGTAC
>JAEUKH010000035.1 GCA_016792845.1 Myxococcales bacterium
CCCAAGCACCTGGTCACGCGCCTGACGCGCTCGCGGCTGGAGCAGCTGACCGAGGACCTGATCGCGCGCAGCATCGCGCCGTGTGAGCTCGCGCTCAAGGACGCCGGGATCGACAAGAGCAAGATCGACGAGGTCGTGCTCGTGGGCGGCATGACGCGCATGCCGGCGGTGCAGGAGGCGGTGAAGAAGTCCTTCGGCAAAGAACCCAACCGCAGCGTGAACCCGGACGAAGTGGTGGCCGTGGGCGCGGCCGTGCAGGCCGGCGTGCTCGGCGGCGAAGTGCGCGACGTGCTGCTGCTCGACGTCACCCCGCTCACGCTCGGCATCGAGACCGCGGGCCAGGTGGCCACGGCGATGATTCCGCGCAACACGACGATCCCGGCGAAGAAGACCCAGACGTTCTCGACCTATAGCGACAACCAGCCCGGCGTCGAAATCGTCGTGCTCCAGGGCGAGCGCCCGATGTCGCGCGACAACAAGGTGCTCGGCACCTTCAAGCTCGACGGCATCCCGCCGGCGCCGCGCGGCATGCCGCAGATCGAGGTGACCTTCGACATCGACGCCAACGGCATCCTGCACGTCTCGGCCAAGGATCTGGGCACCGGCAAGGACCAGAAGATCACCATCCAGGGCTCGTCCGGCCTCTCCAAGGAGGAAGTCGAGCGGATGACCAAGGAGGCCGAGCTGCACGCCGCCGAGGACAAGAAGCGGAAGGAAGCGGTCGAGACCAAGAACCAGCTCGATACCGCGATCTACCAGTTGGAGAAGACGCTCAAGGAGGCGGGCGACAAGCTGGACGCCGGCGTCAAGTCCAAGGGCGAGGCGGCCATCGCCGACGCCAAGAAGGATCTCGAGAGCAACGACACCGACCGCATGAAGGCGGCCCTGGAGAAGATCAGCTCCGTCGGAGCCGAAATCTACCAGGAAGCCCAGAAGGCGGCCCAGGCCGCCGGCGGTGCGGCCGAAACCGGCGCGGCGTCAGCCGGAGCCGGTGCGGCCGAAGGCACCCCGAAGAAGACCGAAAAGAAGGCCGACGTCGTCGATGCCGACTTTGAGGTCGTCGACGAGGACAAGAAGAAGTAAGCTCCCATTTCCCCCTTTGCGCGCCTGCCGCTCGTCTGCCGCAGGCGCGCTTTGCTCAGCACACACACACCAAACTCCACCCTTCAACCCTAACCAAATCCATATGGCTAACGTCAAAATCAAGCCGATCGGGGACCGCGTCCTCGTCGAGCACATCGAAGAAAAAGAGCAGGTCCGCGGCGGCATCATCATCCCGGACTCCGCCAAAGAAAAGCCCCAGGAGGCGAAGGTCATCGCCCTCGGCACGGGCAAGAAGGGCGACGACGGCAAGGTCACGCCGTTCGAAGTGAAGGTCGGCGACCGCGTGCTCATCAGCAAGTACGGCGGCACCGAGGTGAAGCTCGACGAAAAGAAGTACACGCTCGTCCGCGAGGACGACATCCTCGGCGTCATCGGCTGAGCCGCTCCCATCACTCAATTCTCAACTCTCCACTAGAAACACATGGCTGCTAAACAACTCCTCTTCGACGAAGCCGCTCGTCAGAAGGTTCTCCGCGGCGTCGAGCTGCTCTCCAAGGCTGTCAAGGTCACGCTCGGTCCGAAGGGCCGCAATGTCGTCATCGACAAGAAATTCGGCTCCCCGACCGTCACCAAGGACGGCGTGACGGTGGCGAAGGAAGTCGAGCTTCCCGATCCCTACGAGAACATGGGCGCCCAGATGGTGCGCGAAGTGGCCTCGAAGACGAGCGACACGGCCGGCGACGGCACCACCACCGCCACGGTGCTCGCGCAGGCGATCTTCCGTGAGGGCTCGAAGCTGGTCGCCGCGGGTCACAACCCGATGGAGATCAAGCGCGGCATCGACAAGGCCGTCGAGGCCATCGTGGTCGAGCTGAAGAACCTCGCCAAGCCCACCAACGACAAGAAAGAGATCACCCAGGTCGGCACCATCTCGGCCAACGGCGACGAGACCATCGGCAAGCTCATCGCCGACGCGATGGAGAAGGTCGGCAAAGAGGGTGTGATCACCGTCGAAGAGGCCAAGAGCAGCGAGACCACCCTCGACGTCGTCGAGGGCATGCAGTTCGACCGCGGCTACCTCTCGCCCTACTTCGTGACCGACGCCGAGCGTATGGAGTCGATCCACGAGGATGCCTTCATTCTCATCTCAGAGAAGAAGATCTCGAACATGAAAGACCTGCTCCCGGTGCTCGAAGGCATCGCCCGGCAGCAGAAGCCCCTCGTCATCATCGCCGAGGACATCGAAGGCGAGGCCCTCGCGACCTTGGTGGTGAACAAGCTCCGCGGCACGCTCCAGACCGCGGCGGTGAAGGCCCCGGGCTTCGGCGACCGCCGCAAGGAGATGCTGAAGGACATCGCCATCCTCACGGGCGGCCAGGTCGTCTCGGAAGAGCTCGGCACCAAGCTTGAGAACGTCACCCTGTCGGATCTCGGCCGCGCCAAGCGCGTCAAGATCGACAAAGACAACACCACCATCATCGACGGCGCGGGCTCGCCCGACCAGATCAAGGCCCGCGAGCGCGAGATCAAGGCCCAGATCGAGAACACCACCAGCGACTACGACCGCGAGAAGCTCCAGGAGCGCCTCGCGAAGCTCTCGGGCGGCGTGGCGGTGATCAAGGTCGGCGCTGCGACCGAGGTCGAGATGAAGGAGAAGAAGGCCCGCGTGGAAGACGCGCTCAACGCCACCCGCGCCGCGGTGGAAGAGGGCATCGTCCCCGGCGGCGGTGTGGCGCTGATCCGCCTCCAGGCCGCGCTTGAGAAGGTCGAAGTCCCCGGCGAGCAGCGCTTCGGGGTGTCGATCATCCGCCGCGCGATCGAGGAGCCCCTCCGCCAGATCTCGACCAACGCGGGCCTCGAAGGCTCGATCGTTGTGAACAAGGTGCGCGAGGGCTCGGGCGCCTTCGGCTTCAACGCCGCCAACGACACCTACGGCAACATGCTCGAAATGGGCGTGATCGACCCGGCCAAGGTGGTTCGCTGCGCCCTCCAGAACTCGTCGTCGGTCGCGGGCCTCATGCTCACCACCGAAGCCCTCGTGGCCGAGCGCCCGAAGGAAGAGAAGAAGGCCGCTGGCGGTCACGCCGGTCACGGCCACGGCGACATGGACTTCTGAGAGGTCTCGCCCCTCGCCCCTGAGCCTTCGGGCTCGGGGGTCGCGCTGACGCCTCGCTCACGTCTCACCTCGGGTGGGTCGCGGGCGGGGCGTTCGCCGTTTGGGGAGCGCCGCCGGTCTCGGGCGTTGTGCCCGACGGCGCGAGAGGGCCTCGGCGGCGCGACGTGTCAGGCGGGCGCGCCTTGATGATTCGAAAGAGCACCACGGCGGGCGCCCGGTGGTTTATACCGCGCAGGTCATGCGTGGCGGTTGGCGAGTCATGGCGGCGCTGCTGGTCTCTCTTGCGGGGTGTGGCGACCCTCCCGCGGTGGCGGCGCCTCCCCGCACGGTGGCGTCGGCCCGCCGTGGGAGCGCGCGGCGTCGTGGGGCTGACGCGGCGCCTCCGCAGGTTGACTCGGCCGAGCGCTGCGGCGAGGCGACCCTGCGCACCCTGGCGACGCTGCGTCGCGGGCACAGCGTGCACGGTCAGCCCTTGTGCACCGAGGTGTTCAACGGTCGCTTCGCGGTGGTGCTTGCGACGGGCAGCGAGCGCGAGGCGAGCGACGTGTGGGCGGTGTTTCACAACGGCAGCCGCGATGAGATCCACCGGGTGGGCAACTGGCCGGTGGGGGTCCGCATCGAGTTTGGGCGCATCGTTTCGGGGTGGGTGTACCTCGTGGGGCGCTCGGTGGCGCGCGAAGATCAGCCCGCCGGGGCCAAGGTGCTCGCGATCTTTCCGCTGCCGCGGCCCGGGGGCGAGGCGACCCGCATCGCGCCGCTCTCGCCGCTTGAGGCCGAGCTCTTGCGGTCGAGCGACAGCGACGACCTCGGGCGACGGCTCGGCTTCGAGGTGGCGGGCGCGAACCTCACCGAGGCCGCCGCGACGCAGACCGTGCGCAGCATCGCCGAAGGGGGGCCCAATGCGCTCTTCGAGCACCTCACGCCCGAAGGCGCGCCGACCCTCAGGGTGTGGCAAGACGGGGTGTTCCAAGAGACCGATTATGTGTCTCCGCAGGGTGACCCGACGAGCCCGCATGTGTCGCACGCGCTGACGCTGCTTCGGGCCATCGCCCAGGACATGGATTGCAGCTCCGGCGAGCGCTGCGTCGCCCGGGGCGCGCCGAACGGGGCGACGCCGCCGGAGGTGTTGCTCCGCACCGAGGGCCGGCGGGTGGTGCTCTCGGCGCTGTTGGGCTCGGTCGAGCGGGCCGTCCCGAGCGAGCCGCCGCGTGGGGGTGCGTTGCGCGAGCGGCTCGGGCACGCCGACGACCTCGCCTTCGCCCAAGGCCTGACCCTCGACGGCGAGGTGGGCGCCGTGGTCGGCGTCGAGGCCAACAACGCGCGGCTCGTGGCCTTCACCGTGACGCACCCGAACGACACCGTCGAGACCCGCGCCTACCGGGTCACCAACGGCGAGGCCCCGCGGGCCTTCGGCGACGACTCGCTCGGTCGGGTCGACAGCCGCGAGCTTCACCTCCGCGACTACGACGGCGACGGCGGGTTCGAGCTCGTCTCGGTGGGTCGCCGCGGCGCAGAGACCGTCGTCTCGGTCAGTTCGGCCTATGCGCCCCCGCGGGTGTCGCAGCACCGCCTCGTGCATCGCCTCGACATGCTGCGCGCCGCGTTCGGCGAGCCGAGCCTCGGCACCCTCGACCAGCGGCTCCGGGGGTACGCGATCTCGCCCGCGCCCGAAGAGACCGCCTGCGCCAGCCTCGAACGCCTCGCCCAAGATGACCGCGGCGCGCGGGCCGTGCTCGGCAGCGCCCTCATGGTGATCGACTACAACGAGCGTGGGCAGCCCTTGCGGGGCACGCCTCGTCGGGTGACGGGTGCTCCCCTCACCCGCGACGTGGCGGGCCTTCTTGGGCCCTTCTCGGGTCGGCGCTGTGCCGACCTGCGGTGCAACTTCGGCCAGGCCTGGTGCCGCCCCCGGGTCGAGGGCGAAGAGGGCGTGCTGTGGTTCGGTGACGGCGGCCGACGGGTGGCCGCGATCTCGCGCTTTGTGTCGCGCTGACCGCGGCCTGTCGCTCACTGCGCGTAGCGCGCGGGGCCGATCGGGAAGTAGAGCGCGAAATCCCACGCGGCGGGCGCGGGGGCGAGCAACCTGACGCTGTGGGCCACGTCTTCGAGGCAGGTGCTCACCGGGGGCTCGTTCAAAACGCCGCGGAGGCGCACCGTGCTGATGCGCACGGCGCCCGCGTTGACGTGCACGCCGACGGTCACCATGCGGGTCTCGAGGCCCTCGACGCAGTCGGCCACGCCGCGGCGCATCGACTGGAAAATCCGCTGCTTTTCAGCCGCCGGAGGCTCGGCCGAGCTCGGCGCCGGGCGCGCCGCCGCGGGGGTCGTCGGGGGCGCCACCGCAACGACCGGAGGCGTCTGGACGGGCGGAGGGGTCACCTCGGCCGGAGGGGCCGCTGCGATGGGCGCGGGCGGAGGGGTCACCTCGGCCGGAGGGGCCGCTGCGATGGGCGCGGGCGGCGGCGCTTCGGCCGGAGGGGGCGCGGGCGGCGGCGTCTGCGGGGCTTCGACCGCGGGCGGAAGCACCACAGTCTGCGTCGGGCGCGCGGCCGCTTCGAGGAGCACCGCGTCGACCGAGCGGGCCGCGATGATGAGGCCCACGGTGGCGATCACCGCCGAGACCACGGTGGCCCCGGCGAGGAGCTGCGCGGCCCTGAGATGCTGCGCGGGGTCGCCTACGAGCGAGCTGCGCGGCGGCGCTTCGGCGGTCTCGACCGGCGCGACGCTGCGGCGGGTGGCCGGCACCGGGGTGGGGTTCTGCGGGCGCTGCGAGGGCGTCGCGAGGGGGGTGGGGACGCGGAGCGCGAGCTCTCCAGAGTTGCTGCGCTCGCGGGCGCCGGGGCGCAGCGAGGGGCCGCGTTCGGCGGGCTGCTCGGAGCTCCGGCGGGCGCCGCTGACCACAGGGAGCGACGGATCTTGCCGCGGCGGCAGCGTGTCGGGGCGCCTGGCCTCGATGCGCAGGCCGTGCTCGGACGGTTCGGCGGTGACCTGGGTGATGTCGTTGGGGTCGACCCCGAGGCTGGCCATCTGGGTGACCGCGCTGCCCTCTTCGAGGAGCGACTGCGAGAGCTCTTGAAGGGCGTCGCGGGGCGCCTCGGCCGAGGCCGCGGGGGTCGGGTCGGGGGGGCTCGGCTTGTCGCTGCCGCGGCGCACCTCTTCGCTGGCCTCGCGGTCGGCCGCCAAGGCGCTCTGGCTCAGGGCGTCGTAGGTCACCACGGGCGTGTGATCGCCCCCGAGTGACGAGAGGTCGCTCGGCAATTTCGGCGCCCGCGGCACCACCGCCCCCGGCATCACGTCGTTGGCGACGTGAGGCACCCCCTGGAGGGTGTGACGCTTCGATGCCACAAACTCGCCCGCGCCCGCCGGGCGCTCAGGGCTCACCGCGGGATGCACCGAGCGCGGCATCGGCGGCGGGGTCGACCGAGGCCGGTCGGGCAGCCGTGAGGGCACCAAAGGCGACCCGTGCGGGCGCGAACCCGGCGCCCTCAGCGTTTCGCGGAGGCTCGGCCGCGGGAGCGCCGACGCCGACTGCGGACCCTTCACCGCAGGCTCTGAAGGCGTCGCGGCCTGGGCGAGAGGCGCCTCGGTCGCGGCCGGGCCGGGGGGTGGGGGCGGCGCCTCGGGCTCCGAATCGCGCACGATTTCAGCGGGCGGCGGCGCAAAATGGATGAGGTCGTCGGCCGGGAGGATGTCGACCATCGACAGACGCTCGGCGTCGGGGGCCTCGCTGACGAGCTCGACCGCGGGCAGGGCCTCGGGGCTGGGCTCGGGGGCGGGCTCGGGGCTGGGCTCGGGGCTGGGCTCGGGCGCGGCCGTGAGGGGCTCGGGCGCGGGGGGTGTGCTGGCCGCGGGGGCGCGCGGAGGCGACGACGCGGGGGCAGCGACCGGCGACTCGAAGTCGATGAGGTCGGTGGCGCGCGGGCTCGCGAGGGCCGCGAGGGCCACGGGGTCGACGCCGAGGAGCGAGAGGCGCTCGAACGCGTCAGGGTCGAGGGCCCGGTGGAGGTCGTGGGCGAAGGCCGAGGCCGAGGTGTAGTGCTGGTGCCGGGCGACGTTCCACGCGCGGGCGAAGACGTTGTCGACGGCTTCGGGGAGGGCGGTGCGGAGGGTGTGCGCGGCCGGCAGGGTGCTGCCTCGGAGCACGGCGGCGAGCTCGTGGGCGCGCGCGGTGCCGAAGGGCGGCTTGCCCGTGAGAGCCTCGAAGGCGAGCACCGAGAGGGCGAACACGTCGACCGCAGGCCCTGCCGGAGCGACGAGCTCCTCGGGCACGAGGTACCCCGGCCGCACGAGCTCGGCGGCGGCGCGGTCGGTGATAAAGCCCGCCGAGACCAGGGCGTGGAGGTACCCGGCTTCTTCGATCCAAACGGTGAAGGGGTCGGGCTCGATCATCACCGTGTCGGGGCTGAGGGCGCGGTGCAACACCGGCGGCTCGGCGGCGTGGAGGGCGTCGAGGGCCGAGGCCAAGACGGTCACGATGCGCACGACCTCGGGCGGCGCGAGGAGCACCCCGGCGTCGATCTGTTCGCGCAGCGAGCGACCGGCGGGGCGGCGCGCGACCACGGTGGGCTGTCCGCTCTCGGCGTCGACCGCGAGCACCTCGGCGATGGCGGGGTGACGCAGCGCGCTCAGCGACGTCATGGTCTCGACGAAGGCTCGAGACGCGCGCTCAGAGCGCGCCACCATGCCGGGGTACACCGACCACACGAGGCAGGGCTCGGTGGTGGTGCCGTCGACCTGTCGGGCGAAATGGGTCGCGACGAGTCGATTGCGGCGCAAGAGCCGCTCGGGGGCGAAGCGCCCCAGCACCACCTCGCCGCGGGTTGGGTCACCGGGCGTCGAAGCGCGCGACGCCTCACCTTCGCTTGTTGCTCGTTGTGCCATTGGCTCTGCACCTTCTCGCTTGCCTGCGCCGACCGTCGGAAATCGACCCGCGCCCCCCGCGAACGGGGCGTGCACGAGGCGGCCCGCAGCCGCGATGGTAGCCCGCCCCAGGGCGCCCTCGCACAATGCCCGACAGAAAGACTTATGGAGGCACACTGTAGGGCGGCCTCCATCATTCTTGATGGGCAGAAAGTGGCCTTTTTCGGGGTCTGGCGCCAATGCCGACCGGTCGGGTGTTGGCTTGCCCGGCGCATTCGATGGAAGCGCGCGACAATGTAGCGACTTTCGGGTGAAGCGGCCGGGTCGTGACGAGGGGGTTGGCGATGCTCACGGGGTGGCACAGGGTTGGCGCGGCCGTCGCCGTGATGGGGGCCGGGGTGCTCGGCGGAGCTCCGGGATGG
The DNA here is from genome assembly GCA_016792845.1 of Myxococcales bacterium. Lineage (GTDB taxonomy): Bacteria > Myxococcota_A > Polyangia > Polyangiales > JAEUKH01. The sequence goes on from JAEUKH010000035.1 coordinate 8,443, forward strand.
GCCGACGAGCCCTCGGCGATGACGGCGGGGGTCGCGGCCTCGGCGGGCGTGGCGTCGGGGGCGGGTTTGGCGTCGGGGCGGGCGCTGCGGCTCGATCTGCGGGCGGGGGTGGCGGTGTCGCCGAGCGTGTCGCTCGACGCGCGGTTGGGGTTCGGGCGGAGGGTCCAGCGCGAGGGCCCCGGGCAGACGACGACGGAGTTGGGCCTCGGGGTGTCGTGGCGTCCGCGGTGGGGTGATGGGGCGCGGGGGTTGTTGGAGCTTGGCGCGGGGCTGAGCCTCGCGGGTGACACCCGGCGCTTGGGAGTCAACGCCGCGCTGGGCGTGCTCTGGTCAGCCGGGAGCGGCGTCTGGGCCGGGCCCGCGTTGCGGTACGTTCACCGTGTCGAGCCCGACGTTCTTGACGGCGGCGCGTCGCAGCAACCCGAAGACGCGCGGGCGGTGACCTTGGGCCTGGTGTTGCACTTCGACGGGCTCGGCGAGACGGCGCCGCAGCGGGCGAGGCTCCCGACGGTGGCGGCGCCCGAAGCGGGCGGGGGCGACCGCGACGACGACGGCGTGGCCGACCGCGAGGATCTCTGTCCGGCCCTCGCGGCGGGGGCGACGGCGGATGCGCGACGGGCGGGGTGTCCGGCCAGCGACGTCGACGGCGACGGGTTTTGGGACGCCGACGATCGCTGCCCCATGGTGGCGGGTCGCGACGCGGGCTGCCCGCTGCGCGACTACGACGGCGACGGGGTGGGCGACGCGGTCGACCAGTGCGTCACGGTGGCGGGCCTCGCGGCGCATCAGGGTTGCGCGCCGCCGGTTCGTGCGACGGTGAGCGCCGCGCTCGCGACGGTGCGCTTTCTGCGGGGCCACGACCGCATCGTCGGTCGGGTGAGCTTTTCAGCTCTCGACGCCGCGGCCGCGCAGCTGCGGGCCGAGGGCGGGCGCGCGGTGCTGGTCGGCGGGCGCGTCGCGGGTGAACCCCCGGGCCTCGCGGCGTCACGGGCGCTGCGCGTGAGGGCCTATCTCACCGAGGTCGGGGTGGGCGCCGCGCGGGTCGAGGTGGCGCCGCGGATCGCCGACGAGGCCGTCGTCGAGGTCACCGTCTCGCGCTGAGCACGGCGGCTGCATTGCGCTCACCAAGACCGCCTCCGTCGGGAACTTTCCCATGGACCGCGCGTCGGAGTGAGACCGCCGATGTTTCAAGCGCGCCCCCACGCAGAGCACGCACGGTTTCGTGCACGGTTGCAGCGCCTCTCGGCCGCGGTCGCGTCGCAGCGCCTCGGGGTCTACGCGCTCTCGGGTCTCGCCGCGGGCGCCTCGCTCGGGGCGCTCGGTGCGGCGGCGATGTGGCTGGTGAGACGCGCTACGTGGGTCGCTCTGCCCACGGTGTGCGGGGCGCTCGGCGCGCTGCTGGGCCTCGCGATCGGGCACCGTCGCCAGTGGTCGTTGGTGACCCTCGCCCAGGTCATCGATGCGCGCTACGGCTTGCCCGAGACCGTCTCGGTGGCCGCGTCGGTCGCGCCCGAGCACCGCGCCGCGCCGCTCTTCTTCGCCGCCGCGAACGAGGCGCTGCGGGGCGTCGAGGCGCGCGCCTTGAGGCCTGCGCTGCGACCGTGGCACGGGCTCGCCTTGGGGGCGTTGGGTGTACAGCTCGGCCTCGCGGCGGCGCGTGGTGGCGCGGCGGCGCACGCGCCCTCGGTCACCGAGGCCGCAACGGTTCGGCTCACCGAGATCGAGCTCCCGAGCCTTCGTGCGGTCGCGCGCCTCTCCGTACTTCGGAGCGGCGACCCTCGGCGCGACGCTCAGCTCGCCCGCATCGCCGACACCGCGCGAAGGCTCCGCGCCGAGGCCCCGCGGGGCGTCGACCCCCGGGCCGCCCTCCGCACCCTCGACGCGCTCTCGGCGCAGCTCGAAGCCGAGCGTGAAGGCCGCGCCGCGCTCGACCGCGCCGCGGGGCTCGAACGCGCCGCCCAACGGCTCGCAGCGGCGGGCTTTCCGGAGGCCGCAGAGGCGCTCCGGGCGCACGATTGGGCGGGCCTCGACCGGCAGCTCGACCAACTCGCCGACGCCCGCGAGGCGCGCGACCGGGCGCGGGCCCGCGAGGCGCTCTCAGACGCCGCCGCGCAGCTGAGCGACCCCGCGCTCGCCGAGGCGCTCAACGACGAGGCCGACCTCCTGCGGCAGCGGGCCGATCGGAACAGCTTGCTGCGACAGCTCTCAGAGGCCCTGGGGGAAGATCCCGCGGTTCAGCGCGCGGCCGAGCATCTCGCGCGGCGCGGCGACGCGGAGGCCGCCCGAGACCTCGCAGCGAGGCTCGAAGCTGCCCTCGCGGGGCTCTCGGCGAGCGAGCGGGAGCGGCTCACTGAGCGGTTGCGGCGCGAGGCCACGCGGGCTGAGGGGCTCTCGCGCTTCGAAGAGTCAGCGTCGACGGCGGCGCTGATGAGCCCCGAGGCGCTGCTCGAAACGCTGAGAGCCCTCGCCCAAAGCGCTGACCCGCCGTTTGACGAGCCGCGCGAAGACGGAGCGACCGCAGACGAGCGCCCCGGCGCGATGCCCTGGCCTACGCTCCAACGCGGCGGCACCCGCGCGATGCGTCGTCAGGCCGCGCTCGACGCCGCGCAGGCGGGCGTGTCGGCGGCGCGCGAGGCCGTCGAAGGCCAGGGCGGCGGGGGCGAGGGCGGGGGCGGCGGCGAGGGCGGGGGCGGCGGCGGGCGCGGCGGCGGCGCGGCGGGGCACGAGGGGCGCACCGACGCGGTGAGCGCAGAGAGCTTTCGGGCGCGGGTGACCGGGCGGCTTCACCGCGGCGGATCGGGCCTCGGGCAAGCCGCGGGCACACAGCGCGGGCGCGCGGGCGGCGTGGCCTCAGCGACCCGGAGCGACGCGCCCGAGGGGGCGACGCCGGCGGCGCTCCGGGGGGTCGAGGTGAGCGAGATCCCGGCGTCGTACCGCGCGCATGTTCAACGGTATTTCGAGCCCTAAGCGGAGACCCAGCTGATGACCGACGACGCGACCTTGCAGGCAGAGCTTGAACACGCGCGGGCCTCGCTCACGCGGCTCCGCGAAGCGGTGGGGCAGGTGATCGTAGGGCAGCGCGACACCGTCGACGCGGTGCTCGCGGCCTTGATCGCCGACGGGCACGTCTTGCTGGAGGGGGCTCCGGGGCTCGGCAAGACGCTGCTCGTGCGCACCCTCGCGGCGGCGCTCGCGCTGCAATTCGGGCGGGTTCAGTTCACCCCCGACCTCTTGCCGAGCGACATCGTGGGCACGCAGGTGATGCACACCGGGCCCGAGGGCGCGCGCACCTTCGGGGTGCACGAGGGGCCGATCTTCTGCAACTTGCTCCTCGCAGACGAGATCAACCGCGCGTCGCCGCGCACGCAGTCTGCGCTGCTTGAGGCGATGCAAGAGCGCGCCGTGACCCTCGGCGGGCGGCAGCGCGCGCTCGGCCGCCCCTTCCTCGTGCTCGCGACCGAGAACCCCATCGAGATGGAGGGAACCTACCCCTTGCCCGAAGCCCAGCTCGATCGTTTTCTCTTCAAAATCACGGTAAACGAGCCCGACGAAGACGAGCTCGTCGCGGTGCTGCGGGCGACCACCGGGGCCGCGACGACGCCCCCCGCGCCGGTGCTCGACGCCGAAGGGCTCTTGGCGCTCCAGCGGCTCTGTCGCGGCGTCGAGGTGATCGAGCCGGTGGCCCGCTATGCGGCGCGGCTCGTGCGCGCGAGCAACCCCGCGGGCGCCGACTGTCTCGCGTCGCTGCGCGGGGCGCTCCGCTTCGGCGCGGGGGTGCGCGGCGCGCAGTCTTTGATCGTAGGGGCCAAGGCCTTCGCGCTCATCGACGGCCGGTACCACGTCGCGTACGACGACATCGCGCGGGTCGCGAAGCTGTGCCTCGCGCATCGCATCCACCGCAGCTTCGAGGCCGAGCGCGAGGGCATGCGCCCCGAGCACATCGTCGACACGTTGCTCCGCGGCGTCGCGCGTCACGACGCGGCGGTCGATGCGGCGCTTCGGGAGCCGCGCCGATGAGGCCCTGGGCGGCGCTTTTCGTGCCGGTGGTGATGGCCGCCGAGGCCCAGGCTCAGCCTCAGGTGAGCGTCTCGGTGGCGACGGTGTTCGCGTCGAATTGCATCGCGCGGCACGCGAGCGGCGAGCTCGATGTGACGGTCACAAACCCGGGCGCGGCGAGCGTTCGTGGGCTGCTCGTTCTCACCGTCGACCGAGAGGCCCAAGTGAGCGCCCAAACCGCCCTCGGGGTGCGCGTCGAGGTGCCCGGGCGTGGAGCGCGACGCGTGCGACTCGCGAGCCTGCGCCCGGTGCCCTTCAACCCCTTGCGCGTGCAGCTCTTCGACGAGAGCGGGCGGCGGCTCGTCTCGGAGCCCGTTCGGTTGCAGAGCGCGGCGCGGCGCTTCGTGCTCGACGCCACCCGTGAGGGGCGCCTCGCGCGGGCCGACGCCATGGTCAACGAGCCGCTGCCCGGCGACCTCGACGCGGAGCCATTTTATTGCACCCTCGCCCACGACCCCGTCGACGCCGGGCTCAGCTGGCCGCGCACCCGCGAGGGCTACGGCGGCGTGACCGCGGTGGTGAGCGACGCGAGCGTCTTGGCGGCCCTCGACGGTGACGCGCGGGTGGCTCTCGGTGACTACCTCCTCGGCGGCGGACAGCTGTTTGTGGCCGTCGACGCGCCGAGCGCGCTTCGGTCTGAGACGCTGGCCCGGCTCGTCGGGGGCGAGGTGCGAGGGCGCCCTGCGAGCGCGGCAGACGCCCTCTCGCTGCGCTTTGCGCCGTGGCGCGCGGCGCGACAACCCCTGGCGACGAGCCTCGTGGGGGCGCGGTTCTGGGAGGGTGACAACCTTCAGGGAGACTGGTTCGAGCGCGTGACGGCGCCCGCCGCGCTGCCCAGGCTCGGGGCCTCGAACGCCTACGGCTTCGGCTTCGTCCACCTCCTCTCGTGGGACGCCACCCACACCCCGGCCCTCGACGACCCGTGGAGCGTCGAGACCCTCCGCGCCCTCGCTCACAACGCCGCCTCGACCGCCTCGGTCGCGTGGCTCCACCCCGAACCCGAGACGCTCAGCGTCCCGACCGCGGTGAGCGCGTGGCTCTTCGCGCCCCCGATCGCGCGACCGAGCCCCGCCGAGGCGCTCCAGCGTTGGGCGCCCGCGGCCCTCGGCGCCGCCCTCTTCGCCCTCGGGGCCCACCGTCGTCGCGGCGCGGCGCTGGCCCTCACGGCCCTCTCGGGGCTCACCGCCGTGGCGACCTACCGCGCCGCCCGGGAGGCCCGTCGCAAAGTGTTGACGGTTCGTCAAATTCATCTCACTGAGTTCGCCGCTGGGGCGCGCCGCGGCGTCACCCGCGGCTGGGTCGGTGTCTCTGCGCTCGACCCGCAGCCCCTCACCTGGGCGGCGCCCCGGGGTCACCGCCTCTCGGTGCCATCGCCCTACGCCAAGCGCACATCAAGCAGCATCGAGGGCCCCCTCGGCGCCGCCCTGACGATGCCATCGCTCGACCCAGATCGCGGGCTCGTGCTCCGCGATGACGGCCCCGACTCGCTGAGCGGAAGTCTTGACATCGTGTCAAATCAAGACGGCGTTCGCCTCACCAACCGCTTCGCCGAGACGCTCTACGACCTGGTGCTGTTCGGCGCCCGCGACGGCGGCGGGTATTACCTCGCGCGGCTCGACCCTGGGGTCACCGCGGTGCCTCCGGGAGAGGCGCCGTGGCAGCGGGTTTCGGCGGCATCGTTGGCGCGCATGGGCCTCGACGTCGAGCCCTCAGCGCAGGGCGGCGCTGACCCCGACGACCCTGCCGTGCGCTTCGCGGCCCTCGCGCGCCCGGGAGCCCCCCCAGAGCGCCCGAGCTGGCTCAGCGAGCCGTCGAACGCCCTCGCGTGGATGGCCGGCATCGCGGTCGCCGCGTCACCGAGTCGGAGCTTGCCCACCCAGCTTGCCGCGCAGCCGTCGGTCTTCGCGCGACGCGGGGGGTCAGACCCGTCAGCGCTACGATTTGTGCGTGTGTACGGCCTCGGAGCGTCGCGATGATCGAAGCCACCGCCCTCTCTCGACGGCGTCACCCCGGCGCCGGATGGGTCTTCAGGTCGTTCTCGCACGCCTTCGAGGCGGGCGCGCTCACGGCGCTGCGCAGCGACGACCCGGCGACCGCGTCGGGGCTCCTCCGCGCGCTCGCGACCCTCGACGCCTGCGACGCGGGGGAGCTTCGCTTCGACGGGCGCGCGCTCGGCGAAGGCCCTGCCGCGATCCGCAGGCAGATCGGGTACCTCGGCCCACCGGCGGCGCTCGCCGCGACCCCTGACGAGCCCTTGAGTGTCTACGCGCGGCGCGCCTTCGCGGGTCGAAGCGTCGACCCCGAGACCTTCGAGGGCCTGCTTGAGATGGTGGCCCTCGACGGAATGGGCGCGCGGGCCGTCTCGACCCTCACGCCCGACGCGCAGCGGCGCCTCGCCCTCGCGCTGACCCTCGCCCACGACCCGCGCTGGCTCCTCCTCGACGCCCCCGGCGCGCGCCTCGACCTCAGCGCCCAAGACGCGCTCTTCGCCTTCCTGCGGGCGCTCTGCGAGACCGGTCGGGTGGTGGTGGTCGCGGGCCACGACCCGTCGTTCGAGGCCGCTTACTGTGACGCGACGGTGACCGTCGAGGTGCCGCGATGAGCGCGCCTCAGCTTCGCGCCGGAGCCGTCGTCGCGGCCCTGCCCTGGGGGGCGGCCTTCGCGCTCGGGTCATGGGCGCTCGCCGCTGCGCCCGGGCAGATCGTCGCCTCGCGCTTCGACCTCGCCGTCAACCTCGTCGTCGCGGGGGCGTGGGCGGGGGCGGGGCTCACGACGCGACGGGCCCTCCGCCTCGAAGACCGCGACGCCCGCGACCGGCGCACGCTCTCGGGCGACAGCCTGACCGTCGACGCCCTCGCCTTCGTCGGACGCCTCGGGTGTGACACCCTCGTGTTCTGCGCGCCCTTCGCGCCCCTCGGCGCCGTCGCCGCGGCCCTCGACGCGACGCCCGCCGCGCAGCTCGCACGCCTCGGCCTTCTGTGCCTCGCGACGCTCTCTCTCTCTCTCGGCGCGGCGATGCAGCTCGGTCGCACGACGCACGGCGCGGCGGCGCACACCGCCCTCGGCGTCGCCCTGGGCTGCGCGCTCTCGCGAACGCTCTGGGCGCTCGCGCCGACACACTGGGGGGTCGCGCGTTGCGTCGCGGCGCTCGTCACCGAGACCGCGCGTTGGGGCGTCGCGTGCGGCTGGCTCGCCGCGGCGGGGCTCGCGCTCGCCCTCTCGGCGTCGTGGCGATTGAGCAGCGACACGGCGGCCGCGACCCGGCTCCACGCGCGCGTCACGGCGCTGTTTCTGCTGCCGACCGCCGCCCTCGCGGTGTGCGGGGCGACGGCGGCGAGCGGGCCCCTCAGCCTCGCGGTCTCGGGTCGCGCGCTGGTGCTCGGGCTCGGCGCCGTGGCGCTCACCGCAGGGCTCGCGACGCCGCACCTCGGGGGCGCGCGAGAGGCCTTCACGGGCACGCTGCGGCGCATCGCGCTGTGGTTGACCCTGAGCGTGCTCGCCCTCGCGGCGATGGCGTTTCGTGCCATCGAGGCGGCGAGCTTCGACGTGGGCTTCGCGAGCCTCGTTCCCCCGCTCATGGGCGCGGTGACCGTCGCGTGGAGCGTGGGACTCTTGGGCCTGCACCACACGCTGGCGCGCCGCGCGGGCGCCCCGCAGAGCGCGCTTCGGGTGCTCAGCCTCTTGGCTGCGAGCGCCTTCATCGTGCCGTCGCTGCGCTCTCCTTGGGCCAACGTCGATCGGGTCTTGGGCTCGCTGAGCGTCACCGAAGCGATGGCCGTGATCGATCGCCTCGGCGCCTACGACCGCAGCCTCTTCGCCCTGGTCGCCCACGGCGCGCTCGCGGCACCGGCCGTGTGGGGCCCGCTGGCGGGAGCGGTGGCGGTGGCCGCGGCGGGGGTCGTCGGCCTCGCCCGCGGCGGTGAGGTGAGCGATGCCCGCTGAGCTCTCGCTCGGCCCCGGCTTCTTCGAGGGGCTCGAGACGCTCCGGCGCAGGCTCGCGCCCCGGGTGTCGTCGGGGCTCGTGGGTTCGCACATGAGCACGCGGCGCGGGCAAGGGCACGCCTTCGAGGCCCACCGCGCGTACGCTCCGGGCGACGACCTCAGGCGTCTCGACTGGAGCACCCTCGCCCGCAGCGACGAGCCCATGGTGAAGGTCTTTCGCGCCGACGAAGACGTCGAGGTGCGGGTGCTGATCGACTGCTCGGCCTCGCTCGAAGGCGCGAAATTTGAGCACATTCTGCGCCTCACGGCGGGCCTCGGGTACCTCGCCCTCAGCGCCGGCGAGCGCCTCTCGTTGCGCCGCACCGCAGCGCCGTTTACGCCCTGCTCCGCGCGCCCGCTTCGCGGCCGAGAGGGCGTCTCGTCGCTCGTGTCGCTCTTGCGGAGCCTCGACGTCGCCGCCCCGAGCGCGTGCCACGACGCCGTGATGGCGCTCGCCGCGATGCGCCCCGGGGTGATGGTCTTGCTCACCGACGGGCTCGAAGAGGGCCCCCTCACGACGGCCATCGCCCACGCCGGGGCCCGCGGCCACGACGTGCGGGTCGTCCAGGTGCTCTCGCACGACGAGCTCAGCCCGCCGCCGGGTGACGTCGTCGAGCTCGAAGACGCAGAGACCGGCGCGTGCGTCACGGTGACCCTCGATGCGGCGACGCTGGGCGGGTATCTCAGCCGCCTCGCGGGGCTCTGCAACGGCCTCCGACGCGCGGCCCTCGGCGCGGGCGGCGCGTACCTCCGAAGCGGCCCCGGCGAGGCGATCGACGCGGCCCTCGTGCGGCTCATCGACCGCGCGATCGACCCCGAGGTGGCGTCATGAGCGGCTTCGTGTGGCTCGCCCCGGTCGGCCTCGCGGCGCTCGGCGCCCTCGGCCTCCTCGTGCTGCTCTACATCTTGCGCGCGACACCGCAGCGACGGCGCGTCTCGTCGACGCTCCTCTGGCGCCCCGAGGCCCGGCCGCCGGTCGCCTCGACGCCCTTTCGTCGCCTCGTCTCAGAGCCAGCGCTGTGGTTCGAGCTCGCGGCGCTGGCCGCTGCGGCGACGGCCCTCGGGCAACCCGCGACGCGCACGCTCCGGCGCCCCGCCGCGCAGGTCGCGGTGGTGCTCGATGCCAGCGCCTCGATGCTCACCGTCGAGGGGAGCGCACGCCGCTTCGACCTCGCGCGGCGCGCGGCATTGGCGAGGCTCGCGACGCTCTCGAACGACACCGAGGTGTGGCTCTTCGAGGCCCGCGCCCGGCCGACCTTGGTAGCCCACGGGACGCCCGCCGCCGTGCGGGTCGCCCTCGCCTCGCGCCCCGCCCCGAGCGCCGTCGAGGGCTCTCTCGGCGCGACGCTCTCGTTGGCGTTTCAGCGGCTCGCGCCCTTCGGCGGAGCGGGCCGCGTCGAGGTCTTCAGCGACGGCCTCGAAGGCCGCACCATTGCGCCGCCTGCCGAGGTGGGCTTTCAGCTGTTCGCCTTCGGCGAGGCCCATGACAACCACGCGCTGCTCCGCGCCGAGGCCGCGATCGAGCACGACCCCGCGGCGGGCGATCAGCTCGTGGTGGTGGCGCTCGCGGCCAATTTTTCGTCCGCGACCGAGGGCATGACGGTGGTCGTCGAAGACCCCGAAGGCCGCACGCTCTCGCGGGTCACGGCAAGGCTCGGGCCCGACGCGCGGCAGCCGCTCCGTCTCGCGTGCCCCCGCGGCGCGCTCGAGACCGCCGCGCCGTTGCGCGTTCGGGTTCTTGAGGGCGACGCCCTCGGGGCCGACGATGTCCAGTGGCTGAGGGTTCCGCCGCCGCGTCGGCTCGACGTGCGGCTCTACGGTCGTTCGCACGAGAGCCCCGTCGTACGGGCGCTTTTGAGCGACCCTGAGGTGCGCGTTCGCGCGCTGAGCCTCGCGTCACCCGCCGACGAGGCCCCGCTCTCGGTCTTTGAAGGCCAGTGCCCGCCGCGCCGCCCCGCGGGTGACCTCTTGGTCTTTGGGCCGCCCGAGGGCCCCTGCCTCGGCACCGTCGTCGGCCCGCGCCTCGTCGCCCCCGCGGTGACGGCCTTTGACGGCGCCGACCCGCGGCTGCGCTTCCTCTCGCTCGACGACCTCGTGATCGATGAAGCGCGCCCGTTCACGCACCTGCCAGGCACCGCCCAGGGCCTCTTGCGGAGCGACCGCGCCGCGCTGATGGTCGGCGACGCCGGGCCCGACGGGCACACGACGCTGGTCGGATTCGACCCCGCGATGAGCGACTGGCCGCACCACCACGCGTTCGTCATTTTCGTCCGAAACGTGATCGAAGAGGCGCGGCGGCACCGTGACCTCGCGGTCGCCCGCAGCGTCGCCGCGGGGGCTGTGTTCGAGGCACCTCGCACCCACAATGCGGCGGTCCTCGTCGGCCCCGACGGGGCGGTTCAGCTCGCCGCCGCCGGGGCGACGTGGCGCACCGAAGACACCCTCACGCCGGGCCCGTACACCCTCCGCGAAGGCTCACGGTCGCTGCATTTTGTGAGCAACCTGCGGAGCGCCCAAGAGAGCGACCTCAGGGCCCCGGCCGCGACGCCGGTGCGACGCGACGCGCGCCCTCCGCAACCGCAACCGCAGGTGGCGGCGTACGCCGGATGGCTCCTCGCGCTGGCCGCGTTGGCGGTGTCGGGAGAGCTGCTCTTCTTGCGGGGGCGCGACGCGCGGGAGGCGCCATGAGCGCGCTGCAATGGGGCGCCCCCTGGGGCCTCGCGCTGGTGCCCTTGGTGCTCCTGGTTTGGGGCCTCGCGCTGCGCCGCACGTCACCCGCGCGGCGGTGGGCGCTCCACCTCACGGCCCTCTCGGCAGGTCTCTTCGCCCTCGCGGCGGCCGACCCGAGGGTGAGCCTTCGCCGCCACCGGCTCGCGGTCATCGCCCTCGTCGACCGCTCGGCCTCGGTCGCCAGCGAGGGACTCGACGCCGAGGCCCGCGCGCTCCGCGATGAGGCCCGGGCGCAGCTCCGTCGCGACGACCTGTACGGCGAGCTCGATTTCGCAGGCGACGTGGCGACGGTGCGCGCCCTCGGGCCCATCGCACACGGGCTCGCGCTCGAACGCGGCGCAGTCGACGCCCAGGAGACCGACCTCGCGGGCGCGGTCGTGCGCGCGGCGGGAGCGCTCCCAGACGACGCCTCGGGGCGGCTCGTGGTGCTGACCGACGGTGCCACCACCCGGGGCGACCTCGACGAGGCCGTAGCCCACGCCCGCGCGCTCGGCGTCGCCGTCGACGTGGTGCCCGTCGCCCACCGCGGCGACCCCGCGCTCCAGCTCGTGGCGCTGCGAATGCCGGCTCGCGCGAGCGAGCGAGAGACCATCGACCTGCGGGTCCAGACCCGCGCACGTCACCGTCAGCGGGTGCGCCTGGCGGTGCGCCGTGACGGCCGCGAGATCAGCCAGACCGAGACAGAGGTCGCCGCCGGAGATGACCTGGTCGCCCTCACCGACGAGAGCCCGGGCCCGGGCCTCCACCGCTACGAGGTGTCGCTCGAAGCCTCACAGCCGGGCCGCGACGACACCACAGCCGACAACCGCGCCGAGAGCATCGTGCGGGTGCGGGGCGCGAGCGCGGCGCTCGTCCTCGAAGGCGACCCGGGGGCGGCGGCGCCCTTCGCAGAGACGCTTCGACGGGGCGGCTTCGAGGTCACCCTCGGCGGGCCCAACGACGTGCCCGCTACGCTCGGCGCGCTCGCGCGGTACGACCTCGTGGTGCTCTCAGACATCGCCGCGCGGGCCCTCTCGCCCGAGCAGATGCAGGGCTTCGCCGAGTACGTTCAGACCCTCGGCGGCGGGCTCTTGCTCTTCGGCGGCGACCGAAGCTACGGCCCCGGCGGATACGCCCAGACGCCCATCGAGTCCCTGAGCCCTGTGCGCTTCGACCTGCGACAAGAGCGCCGACGGGCCTCGCTCTCGCAGGCCATCGTCATCGACTACTCGGGCAGCATGGCCGCCATGGCGGGCAACGCCACGAAGCTCGCGCTCGCCGACGAGGCCGCCATCCGGAGCGCCTCGCTCCTCGGCCCCGACGACCGCCTCGGCGTCGCCCACGTCGACGTCGCCACCGCCTGGACGGTGCCCATGGGACGCGTCACCTCGATGGCCGCCGTGGCCCGGCGCCTCCGCGGCGTCGCCATGGGCGGCGGCGGCATCCTCGTGCCCGTGGCGCTCCGAGACGGCTACGCGGCCCTTCGCGGCGAGCGCACCGACCTGCGCCACCTGCTCCTCTTCGCCGACGGCGCCGACGCCGAGGAGATGCCCGGATGCGAAATCACCGCCGCGGCGGCCCATCGCGCGGGCATCACCACCAGCGTGGTCTCGCTCGGGTTTGGCAGCGACACACCGGCCCTCGAGCGCCTCGCCGCCGTAGGCCACGGACGCTTCTACCTCGTCGAAGACGCCCAGCGGTTGCCGACGGTGTTCTCCCAAGAGACGGTCTTGGCCACCCGAGCGTCGATCTCAGAGCGGAGCTTTCGCCCCACCCCGAGCGCGGCCGACCCGCTCCTCCGCGACGTCGATTGGGCCCGCGCGCCTTCGCTCCATGGGCATGTGGTCACCCTCGCGCAGCCCCGCGCTTCGGTGCTGCTCACGGGGCCCGACCGAGACCCCATCCTCGCCCTCTGGTCGCGGGGCCTCGGCCACGTCGGAGCCTTCACGAGCGACGCAAAAAACCGCTGGGGCCGCGACTGGATCGCCTGGCCCGAAGCCCAACGCCTCTGGGTCTCTCTCGCCCGACGCCTCGCGCGACGCGACGACCCGCTGGTGCGCGTCGACACGCGGCTCCGCGACCAGCGACTCACCGTCGAGCTCAGCGCCGTCTCCGCCGACGGCCGCGCCGACCTCTCGCGGAGCCTCTCGGTTCACCTCGGCTCCGCGCATCGCCCCGGCGCGACCCGCGACCTCGCCCCCACCGGCGGAGGCCGCTACGAAGCAGAGCTCGCCCTCGACGGCGAGGGCGCCTACACCCTCACCGTGCGCGACAACGCCCTCGGAGCCGTCGTCGCCACCGCCGGCGTGGTCTCTCCCCTCGGGCGCGAGCACCGCGTCGCCCCCGACCTCGACGCCCTCCGCCGCCTGAGCGCGGCCACCCAGGGCCGCTTCGACCCGCCCCGCGGCACGCGCTTCTCGCCCCCGACGGGCCCGCGACGCGGCGCCGAGCGGCTCCAACCCCTCGCCACCGCCCTCGGCATGGTGGCCCTCCTCGCGGCGGTCGCGCTGCGACGCTTGCGGCTCACGGTATGGCCGCGCACAAGCTCGGCGGCTCCGAAGCGCGTCCCGCGAGGCATCCAGCGCCTCTCTAGAGCCCTCAACCTGAGCCCGACGGCCGACACCTCACCGAGCCCGTCGCCCTCGACGCACGGCCCCGCCAGGCCGCCGCAACGGCCCATCGCACCCCACGAGGGGGTCAGAGCGGCCCTGGCCCGACCGAGCGCGGCCCTCCGACCCGAGCATGCGCGCGCCGCCGCGGGCCCTCGCCCGGGAGCACCGCGCGTTCAGGCCCCGCGCCCCGCAGACACGTCGCTGAGGGCCATCGTGGCGTCGCGCCGCAAGGCGTCGTCGCGCGACCCGTCGGGGCAATAGCAGCCCACCGGGGTCTCGATGGGGTTCGCGTCGAAGAGCACGTCCCACACCCGCGGCCCCTCGGCCGAGAGCGCTTCGCCGAGGAAGTTGGCGTCGAGCCACACGAAGCGATCGCGCTGCAACACCCCTTGGGCGACCTTCACGAAGCTCTGCAACCGGCGGTCTTCGACGCCCACCTTGGGGGTCTCGACGATCCACCAGCCCGCGGCCTCACGATGGGCCTCGAACTGGCACTCTTGCAGGGTCGCGTACCGGCCCACGAGCGAGAAGCCCACCCGCAGCACGGTCTCGCGCGACGACCCGGGCGGGGGGCGCCCCTCTTCACGGGTCGCGACCCACCCTCGCCCGTCGACGCTGGGCACGAGGTAGAGCCACAGCGCGGCGCTCGCCGCGGCGTCGCACCACACGGTAAAGCACGGCAAAACGCTCTCGAATTCCAGGGCCCACTGCCGCAGCTGCTCGGCCTCGAAGGGCGCCCCGAGGGCCCCCGCGGCGAGGCACCGGGCGGCGTCGGCCCGCGCGCGCTCGTACTGCTTCGCGCGAAGCTTCGTGATGCCGCAAGAGGCCCCGCACGCGCTCATCGCGCCCTCAGCCGACGCTCTCGACCGCCCTGAGGAGCCCCACCAGGTCGTGGGCCACCATCGCGCCGCGGCCGTCGACCAAGATGGCCGAGATGCCCTCGCGCACCCGCGCCACGGCGTCGACCAGCGCGCGGTTCTGCGCGCTCAGCACGTCGAGCTCTGAGCGGAGCCTGCGCTCAAGCGCGGCCACCTGGCGATCGCGGTCGTCGAGTTGGGCCATCACCCCGCGGAAGCGAATGTCGCGAGCGTCTGCGTCGGCCGAGAGCTTGCCCGCCACCGCGCCGAGCCGCGCGGTCTCAGCGCGACTCTGCGCGAGCGCCTCTTCGGTCTCGGCGAGCCGGAGCGCGGTCGCGTTGAGATCGGTCATCACCTGGTCGAGCTTGAAGCCGCCCTGAGGGCTCGGCGGCGCGAGGTCGAACGCGGGCTCTACCGCGACGGTCACCACCTTCTCGACCACCCGCTCGACCTCGCCGCGCGGCGATTTGAGCGCGGTCTCAGCCTCGCCGAGCCGCATCGCGAGGCCCTGAGCCTCGGCCCCGAGGGCCCCGAGCTGAGCCGCGTGATGCTGCGTCAGCGCCGACACCGCGGCCTCGGCCTCGCGCAACCGCAGGGCCGTACCCTCGTACTCGGCGCGGAGCCCCTCAAGCGTACGCTCGCGCGCGTCGAGCTGCTGGCCGATCTCGGCGGCGGCCTGGGTGCCCGCCACTTCGAGCGCGCGCAACAGCCGCTCGACCTCGTGCTGGAGCTCGGCCACCCGACGCTCGTAACCCGCCCGGGCGCCGTCGAGCTCCATCGAGCGATGGGCCATGCGCGCCTCGACGCCGAGGTTGATGGCGTAGAGCCGCGCCACTTCGCCGCGCGCCTCGTGCGTCGCGATGCGCTGCTGCTCGAGCGCCGAACGCTCTTTGGTGAGCTGCAAATCGAGCTCTCGCAGCGTGTGCTCAAGCTCACGGACCCGCGTGCTCATGCCCCGCAGCGCCCCCGAGAGCTTCGCCTCGCGGATCTCAAGGCCCTCGACCTCGCGCTGGAGCGAAGCCAGCCCCGCGCTGTCGTCGGGCTCGGGGTCGGCCGCCTCGGTCGCGACCGCGCGCGGCGCCGCGGTCTGGGCACGCAAGGTCTCAAGGGTCGCGCTAAGGGTCTCGACCTCCCACCGCGCGCGTTGGGCATCGCTCGCGTGGCGCAGCGCCTCGGCCTGCCACGACGCCGCCGCGGCGCCCCTCGCCTCGGCCTCGACCAAGGCCGCGCGGGCCGCGTCGCGCTCGGCCTCGACCGCCGCGAGGGCCCCCGGGTCGACGGTCTCCGTCGGCGCCACCGCGGCGCGCTCGGCGAGCTGAAAGCCGAGCTCGCGAACGAGCCCCTCGGCCCGCGTCACCGCCCCGCGCAAGGTCACGATCTCGGCGCCGGCCGCCCCGAGGCGGGCCTCAAGCTTCGCGAATTCTTCTGCGCTCTCAGCGATTTGCGCTGCACTGCTCGCCCGCTCTGCGGCCGCCGCGGCCACCAGCGTCGCGAGCTCGGCCTTGAGCGCGGCTTCGCGCTTGGGGTCACCCTTGGGGCGCGACGCGAGGGCCTCGACTTGGGCTTGAAGCTCAGCCTCGCTCGCCTGCGTCTCGTCGAGCTCTGAGCGGAGCGCCTCGGAGACACCCTGCGCGAGCCCGAGCGCCTCGGTGAGCCCCTTTCGCTCAGCCTCGAAGGCCGCCGCGGCGCTAGAATAGGCCGCGAGCTTGCGGGCGTGCTCGACGTTCTGCGTCTCGCCTTCGGCCTTGAGCGCGTCGAGGGCGACCTTCAGCCCGTCGCGCTCGGTCTTGAGGGCCTCACGCTCGGCCTTGAGGGCTTCGCGCTCTTTGCGGGCCTCGTCGCGCTCTTTGCGGGCCTCGTCGCGCTCTTTACGGCCGCGGGTCGCCTCTGCGAGGGCGCTCTCGCGCTGGTGCTCTTTGGCCCCCGCTTCGTCGCGCAGAACGTCGAGCGCCTTCTGGAGGAGCCCCAATTCACTCTTCAGCTTGTCGACCTCGGGGTCGGGCCCCTTGGGGAGCTCGGGCGAGCGCCGATTCATCTGCGCTTCGAGCTCGACGCGTTGCCGCAACTTTCGCTCGTCTTCGAGCTCCTTCGAGAGCTTGACGGCGCGCTCGCGGTGCTTGCGATTCTCTTCTTCGAGCTCTTTGAGCCCGTGCTCGAAGCGTTGAATCTTGACCCACCGCTCGGCGCTCGCGGTCTCGACGTCTTTGAGCTTCGCGCGGGTCTTGGCGTGCTCAGCCTCGGCCGCTTCGAGGGCCCCCGCGCCGAGCTGCTCGGCGAGCTGGCTCGGCACCTGAACCACGGTCAAGAGGTCGAGCGGGGCGCCTGCGTCAGAGGCCACCGCGACGACGGCCTCGGGGCGAGCGGGGTCGCCGTCGATGAGCCTGGTTTCGAGCGACACCGCGTCGGCGCCCTCGTCGAGCGAGCCGACGAGGTAGCCCATGAAGGGCCCGCGGCCGAAGAGGTGAACCGAGGCGAAGCGCTCGCCGCAGAGCGACCGCAGGGCGCTGTGGTCAGCCCCGCCGCGCAGCCCGTTCGGCTCAAGGGCCCGCGGCGCGTCGTCGGGCTCGCTCGCCACCACCAGCACGCCCTCGCTCCCCAATGCCCGACGGGCCTCGTCGAGCAGCGCCACCAACGACGGAACCACCCCCGCGTCAGGCACGATCACCACATCGAGGCGGCCGTGAAACGACGCCAACGCCCCGGGCACGAGCGCCCGCACCGCGATGTCTTCGCCCACGCCCCCAAAGCAGACCACCGACGCGGCCCCGAGGGCCCTCGCGCGATGGGCCACGTCGCCCGAGCGGGTGCCCACCACCGCGACCCGGCGACCCGCGAGGAGCGGCGCCAGAAATGCGGCAAGAGCGAGGTCTGAGTAACGGGCCCGGGTCGCTGACTGTGCACTCATGGTTGGGTCTGAAGCGCCCTTTCGGGCCGCGGCAGTGTAGACCGCTTTCGCCACCGATGGGTCACCGAAAAGGGCCCCCCTTGCAGTCGAGGTCTGTTCAGCGCCGCGCGCGGCCCTGTCACGGCGGCGCGTGCGGCCACTCGATCAGCGCCATCGGGCGGTCGTGGTGCGCGGTGACCGTCGCGAGCCAACCCGCGACGCGCTGAAACTCCGGCTGCTCGAAGAGCCGCGAGAGCACCCCCGCCGGGGCATCGCCCGAGGCGCCGACGAGCCGCGCGACGCTCCGCAACACGCTCGACGGCTCTGATGGCAGCTCGATCACGTCGGCGTCGGCGCCGAGACCGCCGAGCACCCGCGCCCGGGCCAGCGCCGCCACGAGCCCGCCCTCGGTGTCGACGAGCCCCAACCCGCGGGCCCGCGCGCCCACGAACACCCGCCCCTCGCCCACCCGGTCGATCTCCGCGGGGGTGCGGTGCCGACCCGCCGCCACCCGGGCGAGAAAAAGGTTATAGAACTCGCCGACGCGCGCCGCGAGAAAGCGTCTTTCGTCGGGCGTGTAGGGCCGAAAGAGGCTCTCCATGTCGGCCCGGGGGCCGCGACGCGCGAGCTCGACGCCCACGTTGAGCCCTTCGAGAAGCCTTGAGATGTCAGCCTTTCCGTAAAAGATGCCGATCGAGCCGGTGAGCGTCGAGGGGTCTGCGAAGATCTCCCGCGCCGCCGCGGCGACGTAGTATCCCCCCGAGGCGGCCACCCGCGACATCGAAGCAACGACGGGCTTTCTCCTCGCCGCGAGCTGCACCGCCCGCCAGATGAGATCGCTCGCGAGGGCGCTCCCGCCCGGAGAGTCGACCCGCAAGACGATGGCCCGCACCCGCGCGTCGGCCGCGGCGAGCTCGATCGCCTCGGTGAGGGTTTGATCTCCGACGGTGCGCGCCCCAAGCCCGGGCACCTCGCTCGACGCCCCGTCGACGATGTCACCGTCGACGTAGATCACCGCGACGCAGGGCCCCGTCGCCCAGCGCGCGCTGCGGTACCCGACGTAGTCATCGAGGTCGACCCGGCTCGCGCCGAGGCTGTTGGCCATGGCCCGCTGCGTGGTGAGCAAGGTCGCCACGGCGTCGACGGTGTGGGCGTCGTGGGCGTCGCGGGCGGTGTACGGCCCCCCTTCGACGAGGCGCCCGGCGAGCGCGAGCGACACGCCGCGGCTCCGCGACACGGCCCCCACCAAGATGTCACGCCAGTCGTCGAGGAGCTGCGCCTCTTGGGCCCGGGCCGCCTCGGTGGCGCCCGTGCGGGTGAGCTGCTCGGGGGCGCTCTTCCAGTCGCCGATGCGCACAAAATCGGTGCGGACGCCGAGCTCCCAGAGCGCCCCGCCGAGGTAGTACCGCGCCGCCCGGAGCCCCGCGATGCGCACGCCCCCCGCCGGGTCGAGCACCACCCGGTCGGCGCCCGCGCACGCATACCAGGTGCTCGCGCTCGCGTCGGTGAGGTGACACACCACGCGGATGCCCGCGCCGCGCAGACGCGCGAACACCTCACGCAGCTCTTCGGCGTGGGCGAGCCCACCGACCTCGGCCCGCGGCGCGAAGAGCACGCCCCGCACCGTCGCGTCGCGGCGCAACCGATCGAGCCTCAACAAGAGCCGCGCAAAGCCGCGCGTCGAGGGGCTCGCGTCGAGGTCGACGGTCACCACCTGCGAGCCGAGCGCGAGGCTGCTCTGGCTGCGGTCGCCGTCCCACCCGAGGGCGGCCACGAGCCCGGTGACCGCGCGCCCGTCGTCGTCGCCGACGAAGCCCCCGAGCGCCGCCGAGGCCTGACCGAAGCCCACTTCGAGCCCCGCCGAGACGCGCCAATCACCCCGATCGCTCGCGAGACCCTCGGCCCGGAGCGCACCGAAACCCGGCAATCCGAGGCGCGCCACCGCGCGGCCGTAGAGGGCGCCCTGCCAATCGAGCGCGCCGTCGAGGCCCAGGGTCAGCCCTTCACGCCCCGTCGGGCGCCAGGCCACCCCCAAGACCGCCGCGCGGGTGACCCCGATCGCAGGGTCTGACGGCCCCACAAGGCCCCGCACCGACGCGCCGAACGCGAGCTGCGCGCTCGCCCGGTAGAGGGCCCCGAGGTCGAGCGCGCTGCGCCCATCGAGGCCCGCGGCGCGGTCGTCGAGGCCCGCGTTGAGACGCCACCGGAGCCCCACCGAGAGGCGGCGGTCGAGCGCATACCCGAGCCCGACCTCGGCCCGCGCCGAGGCGCCCGTCCGGTCTTCGGCCGCGCGCGCCAACCCCGCCGGACGCACCCACTCAGCCCCCAACGAGAGCCCAAACCCGAAGGGCAGCGGCGTCGCCCAGGTGAGCGAGGTCGCGTGAAGCGACGAGGGCCCGCGGCGGAGATCTTCGACATGCACGAGCCGCGTCGACGACGCCCGCCCAAGGGTCACCCCGGCCGGGTTCACCCGCGCCGCCTCGGCCCCCGAAACCGAAGCCACCGAAGCCCCGGGGAAGACCGTCTCGCCCAGCATCCCCTGCGCAGCACCCGCGCGGCCCCCGAGGAGCGCACCGAGGCACACCGACCACACCGCACTTCGTCGCGTCACCGCGCGACGGTACACGCTCCGCCGCGCGGCGTGCGAGGGCCCTCGCGGCCCCCACGTCGACTTCGGCTGCACAAGGCCCCTGCGAGAGGGTAAGCTCGCCCGCGGAGATGCCGAAGGCCCCTGCCGCTGCGCTCGCGATGGCGCTGTTGTTCTGCGCGCCCGCCGCGACGGCCCAACGCGCACACCCGCCGAGCGGCACCGCCGAGGCCCTCACCCACTACGAGCGCGGCCGGGCCTTCTACGCCTCGGGCCGCTACCGGCTCGCCGCCGCCGAGCTCGAACGCGCCGTGCGGCTCGACCCCACGGGCACCAACCTCCTCTTCAACCTCGGCACCATCTACGAGCGAATGGGCGAAATCGGCCGAGCCCACGCGGCCTTCACCACCTACCTCACGCTCACCCACGACGACGCCGAGGCCGACCGCACCCGCCGCATCTTGACCCGCCTCGACGGCGCCGCGGTCGAGCTCCGCGCCCTCCATCGCCGCCGCGGTCGCGCCGACGCCGCCTTCTTTCTCAGCACCGGCGCCGCGCTCCTGAGCACCGCCCTCGGGGTCGCCTGGCTGGCCACCGACGACCGCGCGACCCCCGACCCGGTGCCCGTGGGCCTCACCGTCGGCGGGGTCTCGCTCGGCATCTTCGCCGCCGTGCTCTACTTCGCCCGCGAAGCGCCTGCCCCGCGCGCGTTCTACGCCCCCGACTGAGGCCGCCGCCAGTCGCGCCCCACCGCCTCGGCCTGCCCCCTCCGGGCGAGCCGCGCGAGGTGCGCCCGCGCGCTCTTCGACGCGAGCGGCCAGAGGTGAACCGGCGTGTCGGCGTAGGCCCGAGACACCAGCGTCGCGAGCGGCAACGCCTGCACCTCAAGGGCCGCAAGCACCTTGGCCTCGCGGGCCTCGCGGTGCGCGATGTAGTGCGACAGGTGCGCCCGCGGCGCCTCGATGGGCGTGCCGTGCGCGGGCAGGAGCGAGCCGAGCTCAAGCCCTCGGAGGCGATCGAGCTGGGTGAGGTAAGCGTCCATGTCGCCGTCGTCGTCGGGGTCGATGAGGATGGTGCCCACCGAGGCCACCATGTCGCCCACGATGGCCCACCGGTGCGGCGCGCTCACGAGGCAGAGATGCCCCGGGGCGTGCCCCGGCGTCGCGAGGAGCTGCAACCCGAGCGCGTCGAGCCTAGGGTCGATGGTGTCGCCCTCGTCGACCTCGCGATCGACGGTGACGCGCCCCTTGAGCTTCGCCGCGGTCTTCGGGTGCGCCAAGAGCGGCGCGCCATACTTCGCGCGGAGCCACGCGGCGCCGCCCACATGATCGGCGTGGTGGTGCGTGACGACGAGCCCCAAGAGTCGATGCCCCGCCCCGAGCCGCGCGTCGATCACCGCGTCGAGCTCGGTCTGCGCGTCGGCGTAGGGCGACGCAGGCTCGACCACGATGAAATCTTCGTGCCCGACGACCCACACGTTGGTGTGCGTGGCGGGCGGCAGCGTCGGCGACCGCAGCGGCAGGCCCACCACACCCGGGGCCGCGGGTTTGACAGCGGTTTCGTAGGTCATGTCGGCGCTACTTCGAGAGGGTAACAGCCTCACACTGGTGTTACCATTCGACGATGCGATGGCGTGCCGCGACCTTGCTCTGCTTGACCACCGTGATGTCGTGCCGCGACCCGGTAGCCCCCAACGACGCGCTCGACGCGGGGCCCTCGGTCGACCGCAGCGCCCGCGAAGACCTCGCGCCCGTTGACATTTCGCCCGTTGACCGGGGCGACCCCGACGTCGCCCTCGACGCGGGCCCGAGCCTCGACCGCGGCGCCGCCAATGACCTGGGCGCCGACGCGGGCCCGAGCCTCGACCAAGGGGTCGACGTGCCCACCCTCGACACCCCGGTCGACCGCGGGCAGAGCATCGACCAGCCGACGCCCCTCGACATGCCGATGGCCGGCGACAGCGGCAACGATGTTCCGGCGGTTGATGTGCAGCCTGTTGATGTGCCGCCCCGCGACAACGGCCCTCTCGCCGACGTCGGCCCCGCGGGATACGCCGGCGTGGGCGAAGGCATGAGCCCCGACGCCATCCCAGAGCGAAGGGTGCGATGCAACAACGACCCCGCGCGGGCGCCCACGGTCACTCCCGGCGCGGCCGATCGGTACGTGCTCCGGGGTCGGGTGGTGACCCCCACGGGGGTGCTCTCGCCCGGCGAGGTGCTGGTCACCAACGGCCTCCTGAGCTGCGTCGCCGCGAGCTGCGCCGCGCGCACGGGCTACGCGGGCGCCACGGTGATCGAGACCCAGGGCATCATTCACCCCGGCCTGATCAACGCGCACGACCACCCGCAGTACGATTGGATGCCCCCGTGGCCGCCGCCGCGCCGCTTCACCAACTCGGGTCAGTGGCAATCGGTGGCCGAGTACCGAAGCTTCACGCAGCCGCTCCGCGACAACGAGGGCATGTACACCTGCGAGATGGTGAAGTGGGGCGAGCTCCGCGCGCTCGTCGCGGGCACCACCACCCTGCAAGGGGCGCCGAACCGCATCTGTGTCACCCGCACGCTGGTGCGAAACATCGAGTACGGCAACGATTTCGGCGGCGTCGACACCCACCGGCCGAACACCCTCGGCATCGCCACGGTCAACGCCACCGACGCCATGGGCCTCCGCGCCGACATGGACACCGGCGCCCTCACGGCCTACCTGCTGCACCTCTCGGAGGGCATCGACGAGACCTCGCGGCGCGAGTTCGACCTCATGGTGCAGCGCAACCTCCTCGCGCCGGCGATGGTGGTGATCCACGGCACGGCCTTCCGCGCGGCCGAGTTCATGGCCTACGGCGCGGCGCGGGCCAAGCTCATCTGGTCGCCCCGCTCGAACATCATCCTCTACGGCCGCACCACCGACGCCGCCGCCGCCCGCGACGCCGGCATCAACATCGCCCTCGCCACCGACTGGACGCCCTCGGGCGGCCCGAACCTCCAAGGCGAGCTCCGGTACGCCCGCAACCTCTCGCGCGCCGTCTTCAACAACCGCTTCACCGCCCGCGAGCTCGTCGAGATGACCACCGCCCGCGCCGCCGAGGTGATCGACCGCCCCCAGATCGGCGCCCTCGTCGAAGGCCGCTACGCCGACCTGGTGGTGATCCCCGACACGGGCTGCGACGCCTACGACGCCATCATCGACGTGCCCACCAGCGACATTCGCCTCGTCATGATCGGCGGCCGCCCGCGGTACGGCGAGGCCGCCCTCTTCGACGCCCTCCCCGAGGCCGCCCGCGCGCGCTGCGAAGCGGTGACCTTCTGCGGCGCCGCCAAGCGCATCTGCGTCGCCGAAGCCGCAACCACCGACCTGCTCAACCAGACCCTCGTCGACATCGAGACCAACCTCCGACGATTCTCGACGCCGTACCCGCTCGTGCCCCTCTGCCCTTGACGCGCCGAAGGCCGATGGGCATAGCCCGAGGCCTATGCAGAATCGCGAACACCTTCGGGCGATGCTCGGGGCCCTGGCCGACGTAAAGGTCGAGGGCGACCGTTTCACCATGGGCGAAAACTGGGACGTCACCCTGCACGCGGGGCGCCCCGGCTCGGGGCTGTCTGTTCAGCAGGTCACCACCATCGAGCTGCGCGAGGGCTTCGCGCTCGTCGAGACCTCGAAGGGCCATCGGTACGTGATCGTCGACACCGACCTCCACGCCATCGGCCAAGAGCCCTCGAAGGGCGAGCGCACGGGCCGCAAGGCGGGCTTCTTCTGAGCCCCAAATGACCAAACGGGCGGTCGAGCCTCTCACTCGCCGCCCGTTCGGGGCGCTCAGGTCTCAGGTGTCAGGGCGACCGTCGCTGCAGGCTCAGTAGCCGCCCACCCGGACGGCGCCCGACACGCCCATGCCGCCGCCGCCGACGTAAACACCCGACGAGGCCGCGGGGGCCACATAGGCCGGGCGCGCATACACCGGCGCCGGGGCTGCGTACGCGGGCTGGGCGTACACCGTCGAGGTCTGCACGAAGGGCGCGTTGCGGTAGTAGTACCCGGGGCGGTAGTACGCGTTGTTGTAGTAGCCGCCGTTGTAATACACGGTGTTCGGCTGGGCGTAGTTGGTGTAGCCGTAGGTGGTGCCGTAAGCCGGGCGGGCCGCGACCACACAGCCGCCGAGCGCAAGCGCGCCAAGGGCGGTCACAGCGAGGAGACTGGCGACACGGGCGAGAGCGGTCTTCTTCATGGCGCAAACCCTAACACCCCCGAAGTTGACGAGCAATCGCCGGGCCGCCCCTTCGGGGGTCGCGAAGGGCCCGGGCGTTGATGAGCAGGTGGCGTACTTACGACGCGCCCCTGGTAAAGCTTTCACCCCGTGTCGAATTTTCTCTCGCCGGGTCGTTCTTGCCTCGACCAGAGCCGCACGCTATCACGCGGCCGATGAGTGCGACGACGCCCGGGTCGGACGTAGAGTCTCTCCGCCTCCGGGCTGAGCAGGCGCTCGGGGCGGCGCGACCCAAAGAGCAGGTCTGTCGGCTCCTCGAAGACCTCGCCGCGCGGGCCCCCGAGGCGAGCCAGGCGGCTTGCTTCGCGCATCGAAACCTAGCCGAGCTGAGGCTCCAAGAGAGCCCCTGGGCGGCGGCGCTACACCTCCGGAAGCTGCTCGCGGTCGACCCCGACGACGACATCGGGCACGCCCTCATGGGGCTCAGCCAGGCGCTCCAGGGGCACTACAAAATGGCCGTCGCGTCGTTCCGCCGCGCGGTGAGCCTCAGCCCGTCGAACCCTTGGTACCGGCACAACCTCGGGCACCTGCTCGATGTGGCCCTCGACAACCCCTCCGAGGCGCTCCAGCACCTTCGCCGGGCGCACCGGGCCGAGCCCTTCCAAGAAGAGGTCGGCGCCTCCCTCGCGCATTGTTTGGGGCGCTTGGGTGAGTGCGCCGAGGCCCTCTCGCTCGCCCATGCGCTGCTCGAAAAGCACCCGGGCCACCGCGACCTGCGGCTGCTCGTCGACTGGCTCGAAAAGGGCGCCCCCGCCCGCAACCGCAGCGCCCCCCGGGCGCCCATGGTTCAGACCCTCGCGACCCAGCCCGCGCCCGAGCTCGGCCCCCTCGAATCGGCCCTCGCGGTGCGGCTCGAACGCGCTGAGACCCCCCGCGCGATGGCCCCGGCCCTGGGCGTGCTCTGGCGCAAGGTGCTCGACGCCGGGCTCGCCCGCGAGAAGCTGCCGCCCGCGGCCTGGGTCGCCGCCATGGTCTACGCCCTTGAGCGACACAAACCGGGTGCCCGTCGACAGCGCGAGCTCGCACAACTGTTCGGCGTCGGCATCAGCGCCATGACCGGCAGGTACCAGTCGCTCAAGACCCTCCTCCGAGACGGCGGGTGATGTTCACAGCGTGAACATTGTCACGGGCAGCGGAGCCTGAGGCTCTCGATGTCGTCGTGGCACTGGGCGCAGGGGCGCTCGTTGGCGCGGAGCATCGCGCCGCAGCGTGCCGCGAAGCCGGGCCCGTGCGGGTTGAAGCCCCCTCCGCCGCGCGGCAACGTGGCGTGGCAGGTGACGCAGTCGCGCTCGCTGTGACAGCTCACGCATTGGGTCATGGCCCGTCGCGCCTCGACGCCGTGGTGGCGCGGGCCGACGACGCGGGCGCTCCAGACCTCGGGGGGCGGGTGGATGCGCTCGCTCGTACGACCGGCCGGAGAGGCCCCTGCGCCGACCCCCGCGCGGTCGTGGCAGGCGACGCAGAAGCTCGCCGTGCGGTGGCAGCTCGTGCAGCGGTCGGCCGCGAGGCGCGCCTCGGCGGGGTGCTGGGTGAGGTAGTCGTTGGGGTGCGTCCGTCGGTCGCGCATGCGGCCGTCGTGGCACTCGGTGCACTGCTCGTCGCGGTGACAGACCGTGCAGCGGGCGGCGTCTCGCGCGGCGGCGGCCCGATGGTTGAACCAGAAATCAGCGTCGTGGTGGAGCGCCGGGAGAAGCGTCTCGGGCGGGTTCATGCTCGCCTCGGCGAAGCGCGTGATGAGCTGCCCGGTGGGCTCCGTGAGGTGGCAGAGCGCGCAGCGGCCCCGGGGCGTCTGGAGCGTGTGACAGCGCACGCACTGCTCCATCGTCGGGAGCTCAAGGCGCGTGGCCATGCCCACGTTGACCACGTTGGCGTGACAGTCGACGCAGCGCTGGCCCTGCGAAACGTGGGCGGCGTGCGAGAAGTGCAGGTTGCTCGGCCCGATGTCGACCCGCGCGATTCTCAGCGGTTGCCGCGGGTCGAAGCCCTCGTGGCACCCGTCGCAGCGCGCGACCCCTTGGCCCGCCGCGACGGCCTTCTCGGGCTGACGCCTGTCGATGGCGTGGCAGGGCCGACAGCTCGCCTCGGGGGGCGTGAGGCGGTCGCTTACCGAAGTGCTTCCTGAAGCGTTGGTGTGGCACGACTCGCAGCGCACGCCGGGCATCGCGAGGTGCCGTCGGTGGTCGAAGCGAAGCGGCAGCGCCTGGGTCGGATAGATCGCATACGAAGGCACGCGGACCCGCGGTTGCGGAGCGGTGCGCTGCGGCTGCGCGGTCACCGCACCGGCCAACGCGGCGAGCCCGAGCCCCAAAGCCCATCGAAGCATCGCGCGCATCAGAATGGCCCCCGAAGCGAGAGAACGCCCATCGCCCGCACGCGATGACCGACGACCTTGTTCATGTCATCTTCGAGGGCGACGCTGAGGTCGGCGAGCGCGTTGATGCGCACGAGCACCGCGGCCACGACGCCGAGGCTCGCCACCTGGCGTTGGCTCCGCAAGGTGTCGTCAGAGTACCAGAGCGACAGCCCCAGTTCGGCCCGCACGCGCCCCGGGCGGAGCCACCAGCGGCCCCCGAGGTCGCCGCCCGTGCGAAGCGCCACGTCGCCGTACTCGCCCACCGCGCGGAGCCACGCGTCGCCGCGCGGCCGTCGGAGCTGCAAGGCCGCGGTGACGCCGCCCGCGTAGCGCCCCTGGTCGGCCTCGGGTTGAGCGTCGCCCTCGCGGAGCGTCGCGTCGAGCGCATAGCGTCGACCCAGGACCGAAGCGACCAGGGTGAAACCGCCGCCGAGGGCGCGCTCGGCGTGAAGCCGGAGGTCGTCGGTGGGGTCGATCCAGAACGATGACCAGATCGCGCTGAGGTCGAAGGTGGGGCGCGAACGCGAGAGCTCGACCCCGAGCACGCCGCGGCCCGGCCAACGGCGTTCGAGGGCCAGCGAGGCCCAGGCGAGGCGACGCTCGGCGACGCTCAGAACGCCCTCGGTGTTGAGCCGAAACCCGCGCCCCAAGGCGAGGTCGACGATCACCCCGGCCTTCTCTTCGACCACGCCCGCGCGGCTCTCGGTGCGGCGCCAGCTCGCCCGGGCTTCGAGGCGACCGCCGCCGTGGTAGTCAACGCTCGCCCCCACGAGCCAGGCCGCGCGACGGTCTTCGACCCAGGGCGCGAGGGTTTGATCCCACCCGGTGCGGTCGACGAACTGGAGCCCGTCGCGCGAAAATCGCCCGTTTGACAGCGGAAAGCCCGCCCGCGTCTCTAGCCCCCCGAGCGCCTCCACCGACACCCGCTCGCCCACATGGACCCGCGCCCGCGCGCCGTCAAAGAGGAGCATCCCGAGGGGGTCGAACACCCACTGCCGCCCCACCCTCAGATCGAGGGCCCCGCCCGCGAGGTGATCGACGTCGAGGTAGGCCCAAGGCAGGTCGAGCGCGCGGCGCGCGAAGAGGGGCGTAAACTCCGTGGCCCGGGCGCGGTTGACCTCGTCGAGGCACTGCGCCGTGCCGGGGTCGCACGCCGTACCAAAATCGCTGTCAATTCGCAGTCTTGCGCGAAGCGTGAGGCGCCATCCGTGGCGGTCTCGGCTCGCGTCGTATCCCGAGAGCGTGAGGGTCTGGGTCACCCGACGAAACGAAAGCACCGACGCCCCGAGCGGCCCCCGGAGCTGATAGCTCTGTCCGAGGGTCTCGGCCCGCACCTCGGCCTCGAGGGCCCGGGCCTCACCCGTGACGAGGGCCGCGGCCCCGAAGAGCGCCCCCGCGCGCGCCCTCGACGCACCCCGCCCTCGCATCACTCCCCCATCAGGCGCGAGCGATCACGAGAGGTCGCTGACGCGCTGACCGCCGAAGCGCGCGATCAGCTGGTCGTCGTAGTGGTCGGCCACCGCGCCCACGCGCTGAATGAGGTGCTCGACCTCGGCCGGTTCGAGGTCGGTGCTGCGGCGCTCGGCGAGCACCACCACGCGGTCGTGCAAGAGCCCGAAGGCCAGCGGGCCCATCCCCTGCGCGTTGAGCTCAAGGAGCCGACGAAACAGCGCCGCCTCCTGGGCCGCGTCGATCTTGACGATGGGCGCCACCACCCGCAGCTGCGGCGCGTCTTCGCCCTCGCGGGGATTGCGCAAGAACACCGCCACCGCGGCGCTGCCGCGCATGAGCGACCAGCCTCGGCCGATGCCGCCCGGCGGGTCGAGCTTGACCGCCTCGGGGTCGACCCCCAACTGTCGAATGGTCTTCTCAATCAGCCCGACGGCCCGCTCAAACTCGACCGTGATTGTCTCTTCGCTCACTCGCATCCTCCAGCGCTGGGGCGCGATTCGGCACCCTGCGCCGGGCCCTGTCAAGCACGAGCGAGTGGGAGCCCGCAGGCCGAACGTGCTAAGGCGCGGCGATGCAGACGGTGAGGCTCGTGGTGCGCTACGACGGCGCACACTTCGCGGGGTGGCAGCGGCAGCGCGGGGTCGCGACCGTGCAAGAGGCCCTCGAAGACGCCGTCGCGACGATGGTGGGTGAGCGGGTCACGGTGCGGGGCGCCGGGCGCACCGACGCAGGGGTCCACGCGCTCGCTCAGGTGGCGGCGTTTCATTCGCCGCGGGCGATTCACGCCCGGGGGTGGCGCTTGGGTCTGACCTCGCGGCTCCCGCCCACCGTGGCGGTCACCGACGCGCGCGAGGCGCAGCCTGATTTTGACCCGCGTCGGGCCTCGGCCGGCAAGCGCTACCGGTACCTCTTGCACCTCGGGCCGATTCGAGACCCGATGCTCCACCAGCGGGCATGGCACATCCACGGCAAGCTCGATCTTGAAAAGCTGCGCAACGAGGCCGCCCACCTCGTGGGGACGCACGATTTCAGCGCCTTCCGCGCCTCAGACTGCGAGCGCGACACCACCACGCGGACGCTCTTCCGGGTGGCCCTCGTCGAGGGCTTCATGGGGCGCGACGACCTCGTCGCCGTCGAGGTCGAGGGTACGGCTTTTCTCAAGAACATGGTGCGCGTGATCGTGGGCACCCTGGTCGACGTCGCGCGCGACCGCCTCGCCCCCGGCACCGTCGTCGCCCGCTTCGCCGACGGCGACCGCACCCTCGCGGGAATCACCGCCCCGGCCGAAGGTTTGTACCTCGACGAGGTCTGGCTCCACCCCCAATGGCGCCTCGCCGACGACGTGCTCAACCTCCGGCCCGCCTACGCCGAACCCTTGATCGCCGCGCGCCTGCAGGCCCTCGGCGCCGACCCTCGGGGCCTCTCGGGCGACCCCATGGTCGAAGCCGCCTTCGAGGGCCCCCGCACCGGAGAGACCGAATGAGACCCCCCTATCCCCTCGCCCTGCCCCTCAGCCTCGTCTTGGGCGCCGTCGCGGCCTGGGCCGACCCGCCGCCCAAGGTCTGCGTCGCCGTGGCCGGTGACCCCGACGAGGCCGTGCGGGCCCTCGCCGACGACGTCAACGCCGCGCTCGGGTCGAGCAACAGCCTCCGCGCCGTGGCCGATCGCGACACCCGCGAGGCCCTCCGGGGCGGCGTCGCGAGCACCGCCGAGACCGCCGAGTGGCACACCGCCCGTCGCGCCCTCCGCGCCGCCGCCACCGACGACGCCGCCCTCGACGGCCTCGCCGAGCGCCTCGGGTGTGCGGTTTGGGTGACCCTCGCCACGCGCCCCGCGGGCACGGCCCTGCGCCTCTACGACGCGCGGCAGCGACGCGGCGCCGAGGTCGAGGTCGTTTCGTCGCTTGACGCCGCCGCGGTGGTGACTCGCGTCGAGGGGCTGCTCGCGCCGTCGCGCGCGGGCGGCGCTCAGTCGAACGCCTCGCGCGCCACGGCTTCATCTTCTCAGGCTGCGGTGCCCTCGCGTACGGCCGCGCCCACGCCCCGATGGCGTCGGGCCATCCCCTGGGTCGCGCTCGGGTTGGTCACCGCCGCGGTGGTGGGTGCGTTTGTGGTGACGCAGAACCCGGAGCCGTCGAGCACACGGATCCAGGTCATATCGCGAGGCTCCGAATGAATCGACGTCGTGGGTGGTGGTGGCCGTTCTTCTCTGCGTGGGTCTTGCTCTTGAGCCTCTGGTCAGCGCCGGGCTTCGGCGACCCTGTCGACCGCCACGCCGCGGCCGATGACGCGCCCAACACCCACGGCATGCAGCTCACGGTGCCGCCTGTCGGCGCCGGCGATGTTCGCCTCACCCGCGGCACGATCTCGCTGTCGTACCCGCCCGCCCTCGCGCCCTTGGTGGCCGCCGCGGTGGCCCACGCCGAGGGCGACCTCGCGGCGGTCTCGCAACAGATCGGCTCGTCTCGTCGCGCGCGGGTCGAGGTGCGCTTCGTCGCCGACGCTGACGCCATGCGCGCCGCGGCGCCCCGCGAGCTGCCGCCCCCGGCGTACGCGAGCGGCGTGGCCTACCCCGGGCTCAACCTCGTCGTCGTAGCCACCCGCGCGCCGGGCAGCCTTGAGCCCATCAACGTGCGTCAGGTGCTGCGCCACGAGCTCTCGCACATCGCCTTCGGAGAGGCCACCGGCGGCGCGCCGATGCCCCGCTGGCTCACCGAAGGCCTCGCGGTCGAGCAGTCGGCCGAGCACAGCTTCGAGCGCTTCGAGCGCCTCGCGGTGGCGAGCTTCACCCGCGGCATCGTGCCCTTGAGCGCGCTCGATCGCAGCTTCGGCGCGCGCTCGGGCGACACCGTCGACGTGGCCTACGCCGAAGCCGCTGACTTTGTAGCGTGGCTCCTGCGCAAAGAGGGCCCCGCGCGCTTCGGGGTGATGCTCGCCCACGCCGCGAACGCGATGCCCTTCGAAGACGCCGTGCGCGAAGCCTACGGGCACAACCTCAGCGCCTTGGAGGGCGACTGGCGCAGCGAGCTCCGCGGCCGCTTCGCCCTCGCGCCGCTCTGGGCCGGCACGAGCCTGCTCACCGTCGCGGGCCTGGTCCTGACGGCGGTCGCCCTGGTGCGTCGCCGCCGCAAATCGAAGGCCATCGTGTCGCGTTGGGAGCGCGAAGAGCGCCGCCGGGCCGAGGCCCTCGCGCGGCTCGAACGCTCGCGCTGGCTCACCTTGCGACCGGGCTGGGTGGTCTACAACGGCGGCAAAGACGATCAGCGCCCGAACTGACACCGACGCGGGGCGCCCAAACGAGACGCGCGGCAGAGACCCGAAGAGGGCCCATACCGCGCGCTGCCGACGCGACGCTCAGCGACCGATGCGCGGCGCCGTCGGGAGGAAGATCGACACCCCGAGGCTGACCATCTGGTTGAAGACCAGGGTGCGGTCGTCGGCGTTGATGATCGTGCGGGGGTTCGACGAGAAGTACGTCGAGACGTAGTCAGAGAAGCCCGCGCAGCTCTCGTTGCCCGCGAGGCCGCAGGTGGTGAGCGTCGAGTTCTCGTCGGTGCCCGAGCGATTCCACGAGAAGGGGGTGGCCCGGTACTCGAGGTTGAGCGACACAAAGCGGTTGAGGAAGAAGTTCAGACCGAAGCCGAAGGTCGGCGCGATGGCGACGCGGCTCGCGCGGTTGGTCTGGCTCGCCCGCATGTTCACCATGGTGGCCTGACGACAGCCCGAGGGCTGGTTCATCGCCGTGCCGAGGCACGCGTCGGCGCGCTCTTCGACCCCCACGAAGGCGACGCCGCCCACGAGGTAGAGGTCGACGTCGGCGGTCACGCTCTGAAAGAGTGCGAACTTGCCGCGCAACGGGATGAAGGTCGCGTGCAGGTCGACCATGAAGTTACGCCGCCCGATCTGCTCGGCGAAGGCCGAACGTTGGGGCACGTTCACGGTGTTGCCGGGCGCACGGCCGGCGATGTTGTCGGTGAGCGAGGTGTCGATGTGCACCGGCGCGAAGGCGCCGCCCAAGCCCACCCCGAACCAGTCGGCCAGGTGGTAGTCGGCGCGCACACCGAAGAAGAGGTCTCGCGAGAACTCGTCTTGGAGCGTGATGCCCACCGACGGAGTGATCGCGAGGCGGTTGAGCCGGTACTGCACCAGGCGCGACACCGAACGTGCACCCGCGAGCGGACCGCGGAGCTGAATCTCTTGGGCCTGTGCCGGAGCCGCCATCAGCGCAGCCCCAGCAAGCACCATCGTACCAATCAGACGCTTCATCGAACGCTTCCTCATGGGCGCGGGGACCGTCACTTCGGCAGCCGGTAATCGAAGGAGAAGGGCAAGAACATCGTGAGGCCCACCGAGAGCATCACGTTGTCGGTGACACGGGTTTCGTCCGTCCAGCGGGCGGGGTTGCGGCGACACTCGTTGCAGTCGGTGCGGCCGTTGGCGCCCACTTCGACCGAGCTGATGGTCGTGTTCTCAAGCAACTCTGGGTAGATGTAGTTGCGGAGCTCGCCCGTGATGCCGAGCCAGCGGTTGACGAACACGCGAACCCCGAGGCCCGCGTTGAAGAGAATGCGCGTGCCCCAATCGAAGGTGCGCACCTCTGGGTCGACCGCCGCGATGGGGCGCGTACGCATGATGCCCACGCCCGCGGTCAGGTACATGTCCCAGTGGAAGATGAAGCGCGAGAACATCGAGAATTTGCCGTAGAGCGGCACGTACGAAAAGTTGAGCGAGGCCGCGAGCTGGTACTCGTTGATCGGCACCACCAGCTGCGTCGAGCGGCCCACCGAGTAGTTCACATCAGAGGTCGCGTTGAGACCCTGAAAGAAGATCCCCGTGACGCCCACGGCCAGCACGTTGCTGATCCAGTAGTTGGCCGTGAGGCCGAACCCGGTGTGCTGCACGAAGGGGTCGTTGAGCGAGAAGTTGGCGTGCGGGTTGAGCTCGAAGCGACGCGCGCGGAGCGCATAAATGCGCTGCAACGCGTAGATCTCTTCGTTGAGCGGGTGCCGCTGCGCCTGGACGTCACCGCCCGGCACCGTCACCTGCAACGAAGCCGTGTCACCGCCCGTCGTGGCGGCCTGCGCCGCGGCTTCACCCCCGGCAGGCTGCGCCTCGGGGGTAGCTGCCTCCTCGGCGGTAAACGTCATCGAGCTACTCTCGCCGCCACCCTGCTGCTGCTGGGGCTGCGCTCCGCTCTGGCTACGGCGGCTCCGATGTTGCGCCGAAGCGCTCATCGGGACACTCAACACCGCCGCCGCAACCAACACCCGGGCGATCACACTGCGCGACATCATCACCCCTGCTTCAACCCTTCAGCACCACCGACAGGACCCTGTTGCGCGACTCGTAAGATGTTGGAATCGCAAGACTTTTCCGACTTCTGGGCGCGACTATAACACGCGCTTTCTGCATGATTCAACGCAAATCCTTGCGACCCGGGGCGCCCGATTGCACACGCCAAAGCGTTCACGCATCGTCGCCGCGGGCGAAGAGGGCGTCGACGAAGTCGTCGGCATCGAAGGGCCTGAGATCGTCGCTCTTTTCGCCGACGCCGATGAAGCGCACGGGGAGCTTGAACTCGTCGGCCACCGCGAGGATCACCCCGCCTCGCGCGGTGCCGTCGAGCTTGGTGAGCACCACCCCGGTCACGTCGAGGGTCTCGCGGAATTCGCGGGCCTGGCTGATGGCGTTCTGCCCCGTGGTGGCGTCGAGGACGAGCAGGATCTCGTGCGGCGCGCCGGGCAGGGCCTTGTTGCAAGCGTCGCGGATCTTCCGGAGCTCCTCCATCAGCGGCGCCTTGTTCTGGAGGCGGCCCGCGGTGTCTGCGATCACGACGTCGATCTTCTCGTTCACCGCGCGCTGGACGGTCTCGAACACGACGCTCGACGGCTTGGCGGTCTCTTTGCCTTTGTGCACCGGCACGCCGACCCGCTTGCCCCACATCTCAAGCTGCTGGACCGCCGCCGCGCGGAAGGTGTCGCCCGCCGCGAGCAGCACCGAGCGCCCGGCCTCTTTGTACCGCCCCGCCATCTTCGCGATGGTGGTGGTCTTGCCCGCGCCGTTGACGCCCACCATCAAGATCACCAGCGGCCCCTCGGCCGGGGGCTGCGCGAAGGGCGGGGCACCCACCGCGAGGATCTCGTGGGCGTCGTCGCGCAGCACGTCCCACACCATCTCGGTGTCGGCGAGGTCTTTGCGATCGAGCTTCTGCTTCAACGAATCGAGCAGCCGACGGGTCGCCGCGGCGCCCACATCGCCCGTGAGCAGGGTCTCTTCGATCTCTTCGAGGAGCGCGGGGTCGAGCTCTTTCTTGCCCCGAAACACGTTGAGGAGCTTCGACATCCAGCCCGTGCGGGTCTGGTCGAGGCCCTTCTTGAGCGCCGTCAGGTCGCGCTTCTCGCGCCTGGCCCGGGGCTTCGGCTCGGCTTCGGGCTCAGCCTTGGCGACCTCGGCGACCTCAGCTTGGGCCGCCGCGGGCTCGGGCTGGGCCTCGCGCACCGGCGCGCTCGCCTCGGGCGTCGACTCGGCCGCGGGGGCCTCGGCGGCGGGTGCCTCTGCCGCGGGGGCCGAGCTCGGCGGGGCGGCCTCGGTCGCCTCGGCGCTCGGCGCGACCGGCGGCGCCTCGGGCGTCGGCGACGGAGGCTTCACGGAGCTGCGCGCTTCGGGCTTCACCGAGGCCCGTGCGGGCTCAGCCTTGGCGGGCGCGGCCTCGACCTTCTCGCCCTTCGGCGCGGCGTCAGACTTCGCGGCGCCGGCGCCCTTCGGCTCAGGCAGCTTCGGCGCGTCAGTCTCGCCTGACGGAAGCTCCTTTTTGCCCTGGGTCATGAACCAGAAGGCGCCTGCGGCAACCAGAACGACCAGGACGATCAACAATGTTGGGATCATGCGAGGCTCTGCCCCTCTCGGGCCCGATGG
Organism: Myxococcales bacterium; assembly: GCA_016792845.1. Classification (GTDB taxonomy): domain Bacteria; phylum Myxococcota_A; class Polyangia; order Polyangiales; genus JAEUKH01. The sequence continues at coordinate 43,109 of JAEUKH010000035.1, forward strand.
CTTGCCCCCAGCGCCCGGGTCATCGGTCGCTCGGCGCTCACCGGCCCCGGCACTATAAAAAAACTGCGAACTGAGCGTCAACGACCTGCCGAGACCACCCCCGTGCAGGGCATGCACACCCGAGGCTCAGCGCGCCGCGCCCCCGCGATCGCGCAGCCTCACCAGCGAGGCGACCCGGTCGGCTTCAGATTCTGACGGATTTTCAGGGCCATAACAGCCGACCTCGACCACCCCGAGGAGGGCCTCGGCCCCGGCCCCGGCCCCAAGCGCCTCGCGCGGCGTGCGCAGCGCCACCCCCTGCGGGACCCGCCCGAGGCTCGGTCGAATTCGTTCATGGAGCTCCTCGCGCCACGAGCGCATCGCGACTTGGAGGTTGTACTGCCCGGGCCTCACAAAATCGCCGGGCACCTCGCGGGGCGCGTACCCCGGCGCCCGCAACACGAAGGTCACCCGGCGCACGGCGTCGAGGTGCAGCACCCCGTCGGGCGCGAGCGGCGCGGCCTCGACGCCCTCGTACGAGAGCGTGACCCCCTCGACGTCGCGCCCGGTGGCCCGGTCGAGCACCCGGAAGTGCAGCGCGCAGCCCTTCATGCCCGCAACCGCCACGCGCTCGACCTGGTCGCGCTCGGGCAGACGCGGCGCCGGCGATGGCGTCGCGGGCGCCTCGGGCGGCACCGCGCGCTTTCGGAGCGAACCGAAGGCGTGAACCCCGGCGAGGCTCACCATCGCCCCCCCGAGGGCGCTCGCGGCCCACCAGGCCGGTACCGCGCGCATCTCGGGGCTGCCCACCCGAAGCGGAGCGCTCTCGGCGGCGCCGTACCACGGAGCCGTAGGGTCGAAGACCGCGCGGACGCTGAGCTCGCCGTCGCGGAAGAGCGACCAGGGCAGCACGAAGCGCACGGCCCCGCGGGAGTCGGTGCGGCCGCCGACGAGGCTCCGCGCGCCGGCCTTGAGCTGCAACGGCGCGTCGACCACGGGCTGCCGACCCGGGGTGATGACGCTCGCCACGAGCACCGCGCCCTCGGACGAGTCTTCGGCCCGCGCGACGCCCACAAGCACCTGAGCGTGCACGAGGAGCGCGCGAACCGGGCCGTCGAGGGTGTGCCCCGGCGCGACCTCAACCCGCGGCAGGAGCGCGTAGGCCCCGGCAGCGCGAAACTCGCTCGCCTCGACGGTGAGCTCGACCCGCCCGGCCGCGTCGGTGACCCCCGCGGTGAGCACCCGCGCGCTGCCTTCGGCGCTCGAGAGCACGAGGGCGACCGGGAGGTTGGCGAGGCTCCGAGCGACCACCTCGCCGAGGCTCACGGTGACCGTGGCCACGAGGGGGTCGACGCCGAGGGCGATGCCTTCGGGGGGTAGCTCAAGGTTGGCGCTCACGAAGGGCGCGTCGAGGTCGATGGCGCGCCGCAGGTGGCTCGCGTGCCGCACGCGGTCGCCCTCGAAGCGGGCCTCGATCTCGAAGCGGCGGTGTTCGGCGTCGGTGGGCACATCGAGGCGAACCTCGCCCAAGCGATCGGTGAGCACGGCCCGGCTCGGGGCCGCCACGCCGTTGTGGACGAGGGTCACGGTCACCCGCGCCCCGGGCACGCGTTGGGCGCGATCGTCGACGAGGCGCACGAGCAGGGTGAGCACGGCGCCGTCGGCCGACACCCGCGGCTCGACCCGCAGGTCAGAGGCGGCCTTGACCACCAAGGGGATGGCCGCCGCGCTGCGCGAGAGGCCCACCCCCACGAGGGCCCCGAGCCCGCACAGGAGGCCGCGCCGCGTCACCGTCACCCTTACATCGGTACCGCGATCGGTGCCCCGGCGCAACGAAACCCACGACGGCGCCGCGTGACTCTGATGTATTGTTGGGGCCTCGTGAGCAACCGTCAGCCCATCGAGGGCGGCCACGCGGTTGCGGCATTGAGAGAACCGAGCGACACGGATGTCTCAGGGTGCTCCTGCAAAGCCTCGACGGAAGATTCGCAACTACCTCATCGACCCGCGGTTTCAGCTTCGGTACACGGCCATCCTGGTGGGCGCCTCGGTCATCTTGTTGACCGTCTTGGGGGCCGCGGTGTGGCGGGCCGGGGCCGTGGCCGCCAACGAAGCGCGCAGCGCCGTCGACCTCGCGACGCTGGCGTCAAACCAGGCCGAGCGGGCGCTCCGCGAGAGCCAGACGGCCAACCACGCCCTGCGGCTCCAGCGCCTCGCCCAAGCCGCCGACGACCCCTCGCTCGCCCGGGCGATCGAGTCAGAGCTCGCCCAGTCTGACGCCGTGGCCCGAGAGAACCTCCGCGAGGTGGGCACCCAGCGCGACCGGGCCTTCGCCCAACGCGACCGCATCGACCGCGACCGTCTGGCCTTTCGGCGGCTCCTGGTGGGCGGCGGCGCCCTCTTCGCGCTGGTGCTCGCGGCCCTCGGCATCATCTTCACGCACCGGGTGGTGGGCCCGGTCTACCGCTTCAAACAGCTCTTTTGGAAGGTGGGCCGGGGCGACCTCGAGATCACCGAGCGGCTCCGCGAGGGCGACGAGCTTCAAGACCTCTTCGAGGCCTTTGTCACCATGGTGGCCTCGCTGCGCGCGAACCAGGCCCGCGAGGTGGCCGCCCTCGAAGTGGTGCTCAAGCGATTTAGCAAAGACGGCGTCGAGGGCGCGGGGGTCGAGGAGCTTCGCAAGGTGATCACCCGGATGCGGGCGGGCCTCGCGCCGAGCGAAGACGACACCCGGCCCTCGATGTTGCCGGGCGAGTGAGCCCTCAGCGCTTCGAGATCACCCCATCGCTGCCGAAGCTGTACGGCCCGGTCGGGAGCTTCGGGAGCACCGCACGCACCTTCTCGGCCGCGTCGCCCTCGACGGCCCACTTCGTCTCAGCGAGGCCGTCGGCGATGGTGGTCTTGATGCGCATCGAGTCTTCGCGGGCCAGGAGCGCCGCGAGGGCCCCCACCACCGTGGCGTCGCCCTGCTTCAAGAGCGTGCGCACGGTGTGAAAGCGCGTGTCTTCGTTGACGTCATCGAGGAAGCCCACCACCGCCGGCGCGATGCGCGGGTCGGGCATCTCTTCGACGGCCATGATGCACTGGATCTTGCGCTCGGGGTTCTTCTGGTAATCGGTGCCCTCGGCGGCGAGCACTGACAACATCTCGGCCACGAAATCTTCGGCCGAGAGCAGCTCGCGCAGCATCTTGATCGGCCAGTTGATGGCGTTCGACTTGCGGAGGAACTCTTTCACCGGCTCGACGGCGCTGTCGGCGTCGCGGGTGATGTGGTCGAAGATGTACTGCTTCTCTTCGCGGTCGGTGATGCCCGGGTCGACGGTGAAGTTGTAGCGCGGCAAGAGCGCGCGCCACCCCTCTTCAGTCTGGATCTTGCAGAGATATTCGATCGACGCGAAGCGGTCGGGGCTCATGGCGCGCTTGTCGAGCACCCGCTCGCCGTGCCGCATGAGCGCCGCTTCACTGCCCGAACCCGAGTCACGCTTGAAGAGAAAATCGAGGAAGCCCATAGAGTCGCGCGAGCATAACCACGGCCCGCGAAAGATCAATCGCTCAGCCGCCCTCTTCGCCGTTGCCCGTGAGCCGATCGACGAGGGTGTTGATGTTGGTGATGATGCCGCCGAGCTCTTCGTCTTTGACCTCGACCCGGGCCTGGTCGTTACCCTGGATCATCTGCAAGAGCGCGGCCTCGACCTGCTCGATGTGCTTCTGGAGCGTGGCCGTGATCGCGAGGTTGACCACCACCACGATGAGGAGCCCCAAGAGGAGCACGAGGAGCACCGGGAGGGCCACCTCGCCGGCCGGTGAGGTCGCGTCGGTGATGCTCCGCAAGACGATGGCGCCGGCCTGCTGCGAGTACGCGCCGGGCATGGGCATCACCTGCGCGAGGTACTGCTCGCCGCCGAGCTGGATGCGGAAGCGAACCCGCGAGCGGAAGATGTTGTCGCCGCCCGAGGCGGGGCTGTTGGCCCAGGCCACGAGCTGCTCTTTCTCGCCCTGCCCCCCCGCCGACAGCGACTGAACCGTGATGCGGCCGTTCTCGCGGAAGAGGTAGCCCACGTCGACCCCGATGCGCTCGGCGGTGCTGCGGGCGGCGCTGTCAGCGACGGTGAAGCCCACCACGAGCCCGCCCCGCACGCGCCCGTCGCGGCGCACGAGCACCACCGCAGCTTCGAGCCAGCCCTGCTCGCCGTTGCGCAGGTAATCGCGCACGTCGGTGCCGTTGCCCTCGAGGGCGTGGGCCACCGCGGGGTACTCGGTGCGGAGGTTGCGCCGGGTGTCGATGTTGCGGTCGGCGTTGCGCGCGAGCACCACGCCTTCAGCGTTGAAGAGCCACACCAGCTCAGGGGCGCGGTTGCGCCGGGGCAGCGTCGAGAGCTGCCGCACGAGGGCCTCGGCGGTGTCGAAGGCCGCGGCCCGGGCGGTGCCCTCGTTGTCGGCGGTGAAGACCGCGTCGACGGTGTTCGAGGCTGCGATGTCTTCGACCGCGTCGAGGAGGTCGTCGCCGTCTTGGGCGCGCACCGCGTCGAGGAGGGCCTGGGCGCGCTGCACCGAGGGCTCGACGTCGCGCACCAGGGCCTCGCTGGCCTGCCCCTTCACCAGAAACCACCCGAGAACACCGACCAAGAGAACGGCGATGACGTTGCCCGCGAGAAGCTTCCAGCGCATGGTGTGGCTCCGACCTCCACGAGCCTGACGCGGGGCGCTTCTGCCCACTTCGAGAGGATCGTCAAATGTCGAGGCCACGGGCACCCATTTGCCCGTCAGGTCACGGCACCCTCAAAACCCCTTCGCGCGCACGGCGGCTCTTGGCGATTCTTAACAAAGCAGCTAACACCCGTGCCGAAGCGCGGTCAAGACGCTCTGTGGAGGCCCCTCGAATGCCGGTAGACTCGCCCCTCGTGCCACCCCCTGCACCTCCGAGCGGGCTCGTGATCTTCTCAGACCCGCGCTTCGCGGCGCACGCCCCGGCCTCGTATCACCCCGAGCGCCCTCGGCGGCTTGACGCGGCGCTGCGGGGCGTCGAGCGCCTCGGCGACGTGGGCCGGGTCGACCGCCCTGCGGTCTTTGCGCGGCGCGAAGACCTCGAAGGTGTGCACGCCGCCGAGTACCTCGACGCGCTCGAGCTGAAGCTCGCCGAGCGGCCCGGTTACCTCGACCCCGACACCTACTTCAACGACGCCACGCAGACCGCCGCGTGGCTGGCCGCGGGCTCGGCCTGCGCGCTGGTCGACGCCCTCATCGACGGCGACGCGAGGGTCGGCGCCCTCATGGCCCGCCCGCCGGGGCACCACGCGACGCCGAACCGCGCGATGGGCTTTTGCGTGCTCAACAACATCGCCGTGGCGGCCCGGCACGCGCTCAAGCGGGGCCTCAAGCGGGTGGCCATCGTCGACTGGGACGTGCACCACGGCAACGGCACCCAGGCCATCTTCGAGCACACGCCCGAGGTGCTCTTCGTGTCGCTTCACGAGTCTCCGCTCTACCCCAACTCGGGCTACGCCCAAGAGGTCGGGCAGGGCGAAGGGCGTGGCGCGACGGTGAACGTGCCGCTCCCGCCGGGCTCGGGCGGCGTGGCGTACCGCCAGGCCTTCGAGCGCATCGTGATGCCGATCTTGAGCGAGGCCGCGCCAGAGCTCTTGCTGATCTCTGCGGGCTTCGACGCGCACTCGCGCGACCCCCTCGCGAACATGCAGCTCGACGACGACGACTACGCGTGGATGGCCTCTCGGCTCCGCGAGGCCGCGGGCGAGAGCGCCCGGGGTCGGGTGGGGCTCTTCCTCGAAGGCGGCTACGATCTCCACGCGCTGGAGTTTGGGGTCGAGCACGCGCTGCGCGGGCTGCTCTCGCACGCCGACGACGGGCTCATGCCGCGGGGCCAAGACCCCTCGGCGGCCTTCGCCCTCAGCGCGGTGCTCGAGGCCCAGCGCCCTTACTGGAAGAGCCTGAAGAAGTGACCCTCAGCGCGGCGCCTCGCGCACCATCTCGGTGCGAGAGAGCCCCCGCTCGACGAAGTAGGTGATCACCGCGCCCACCGCGAGGCCGACCCCGAGGCCCAGAAAGACGTCGCTCCGCCCTGCGCGGCTGACCTGCTGGTCGTAGTCGTCGGCCGCCACCGCGCGCAGGGCGTAGACCCCCGAGGCGGCGAGGCTCGCGAGCGAGAGGCCGCCCGCGATGTAGCTGAGCACATGCGTGTGAGGAATGGTGCGGTACCGGGTCTCGGGCTGGAGGCTCACGTACACGCCCATGGGCTCGCCCTCGCGCACCCGCACCCGCGCGCTCCAGGTCTGGAGGCCGTCACCCTCGACGCGGACGGTGTGTTCGCCCGGGGGCACCACGGTGGGCGAGCGGGCCTCGGCCAGGGTCAGCACCCGCGCGTCGAGGTGGTACCGGGCCCGGGCCGCGAGGGGGCCGTCGATCTCGAAGCGCAGCGAGGTCTGCTGCTCACGGTGCAGCCGCGAGGCGCGCTGAATCTCGGCCATTCGTTCGAGGTCGGCGATGCGCCGCTCGACGTCGGCGCGGTCGGGGGCGTCGACCTTGTCGCGGAGGTAGCGTCGGTAGTCTTCGATGGCCGCGGCATAGTCGCCCGACATCTCTCGGGCGCGGGCGATGTTGAACCAGAGGTCTGGCGAGGGCGCCGCCGCGTTGGCCGCTTCGAACGCGTGGATCGCAGCCTGGTAGTCTCGGGCCCGGAAGGCGCGCATGCCCTCGGCGATGCCGCGCTGGGCCTCGGCCACCCGCGACGCGCCGGGGGTGGCGCTCGCTGGGCTCGGGCTCGGGGGCGACGCGGGGCTCACGGGTTGGGCGCCGGCCCACGGGGTGAGGAGCAAGCCTGCACCGAGTAACCCCGAAGCGCACCGTCGAAGCCTCATCGTGGCCGCGACGCTATCACACCGCGCGGAGGAAGTTGCGTAGCCACACGATCTTCCACGAGCCTGCGAAGCCGACGGCGAGCCAGGGGTCCATCCCGATGAGGACGCGGGTCAGGGTGCCGGCGCGGTTCATGTCGCTGCCGCCGGTGAGGAGCACGACGGTGCCGCCGGCCGGGTCGGCGACGATGTCCCACCGGTGGCTGCTGCCTGCGAAATCGCCCGAGACGCCTTCGTGCCAGACGGTGTTGCCCTCGACCCGCATCCGCTGCTCGCCGTCGAGGCGCGTGAGCGCGGTCTGCACATGCGACTGAAACCGCACGTTGTCTTCGCCCTCACCCGCCGCCGGGGGCTGCACATCGACGCTCCGGAACGAGCCCCAGATGCGCGGGTAGTTCGACACCTCACGGAGCCGCCGCAGCACGAGATCGGGCGCCGCCTGGGTGTACGACGCCACGGTCACCTGCTCGATCGCGCCGTCGGCCCGGAGCTTCATCGAGACCACGGCCTGCTCGTGCGAGAGCCAGAGCCAGGGGCCGGGCGGCGGCGGCGCGAGGGGCCCGGCGTCGGCCACGCCCTCAGACGGCCGCACCGGGAGGCTCTGCCCCGAGAGAATTTCTGCCCGACGCATGGCGCCGAGGGCGAGCACCGACCCCACGGCGATGTTCATCCCCGCGACGGCGGTGGGCGAGCGGCGCGCAACCTGGCGTAGGATCCAGTGGCCTTGCGAGGGGTCGCCCCAAGTGGCGAGCGAGAAGAGCGTGCCGCCGTCGGGTTCGGCGTTGAAGTCCCACCGCGAGACCCCGGGGCCGGCCTCGCTCTGGGTGATGGCCACGTCGACCCTGCGCTCGCTGACCTGATGGAGGTTGCAGAGCGCCGTCACGTCGAAGACCGGCGCGGCGACGTGGAAGCGAAACGCCTGCCGAGAGCCCCGGGTCGAGATCATCTCGACGCCGTTCAAAATCGGCATGAAGCTCGGGTACTCTGCCGGGTTCGCGATGACCCCGCGGAGCCGCTCGGGCGACGCCGCGGTGCGTGCTACGAGGGTGATGCGCGCGTTCGGCCCCGCGTCGGGGTCGCGCGCCAGAAACGCAGGGCCCCGCGCGAGGAGCGGTCGAAGCGCCTCAAGGTCAGCGGCCGCAGGGGCGCTCAGGGTGGGCACCGAGGGCTCGCGACGGGCCGCCCCCCCATCGGGGCTCTGGGCGGGCCCTGGGGCGGCTGCCAGGGGCCCTGGCGCGGGCGAACCCGCGGGGGCGCGCACACAGCCCGACGCGGCGAGGAGGGCCGCGAGGCGCAGCGCCTGCTTGACGGAGGGTCGGAGGGTCGTGACAACGAAGTTCATGGCGCTCAAGCGGGTCGAGGATGTCACAGGCTGGCTCAAGGTGTTCGCCCGGGTCGGACTTTCTTCGGGTCTGGTGGGCCACGGTACGCCCCGCGCCGCGCGGCGGGCCGTGCAGCTCCTCTCGCGCGGCCAGGCCGGGCTCTCGACGGCGTTTCGGCTGCGGGCGCTCACCGACGGCGATCGTCCGGCGCTGGTGTCGGGCGGCCAGACCTTCACCTTCGCCGAGGTCGACGCGCGGGCCGACCGGGTGTGCGCGGGCCTCGCCGCGTTGGGGCTCGCGCGCCGCGACGCGGTGGCCCTTGTGATGCGCAACCGCCATGAGTTCTTCGAGCTCGAGGTCGCGACGGCGCGGCTCGGCGGCAGCGCCGTGAGCCTCTCGTGGCGCGCGACCGCGGCCGAGCTCAGGTACATGCTCGAACACTCTGGGGCCCGCGCGATTTGCTTCGAGGCCTCGCTCTGGCCGGTGATCGAAGAGGCCATCGCGGGCAACCCGAAGCTCCCGCGGGCGCGGTGCATCGCGCTCGACGACCCCGGCGACGCGGCGCGCGGGCTCACCCCCTACGCGTCGCTCCTCGAAGCGCGCCCTGACCCCGAGGCGGTCGACGGCCAGGACGACGGCGCGGTGGTGATCTACACCTCGGGCACGACGGGCAAACCGAAGGGCGCGGTGCGAAAATTCGGGCTCGGCCAGGTGCTCGGCCTCGTGGCCTTCCTCGATCGGGTGCCGTTCACGCGCGCCGATCGTCACCTCTGCGTCTGCCCGCTGTACCACTCGACGGCCTTGGGCTTCGCGGGCCTCACGCTGATGGTGGGCGGCTGCGTGGTGATCGAGCAGCACTTCGACCCCATCGAGGTGATGAAGTGCATCGAGCGCGAGCGCATCACCACCGCGGCCCTGGTGCCGACGCTCCTGCACCGCTGGATGTCGCTCGACGACGCGGCCCTCGCGGCCTTCTCGACGCGGTCGCTGCGCGCGGTGATCAGCGTGGGGGCGCAGCTCCCGGCGCCGCTCAGCCGACGCGTTCGCGCGACGCTCGGGCCTGTGCTTTACAACCTCTATGGCGCGACCGAGACGGGGCTCGTGAGCGTGGCGACCCCCGACGACCTCGCGGGCGACCCTTCGTCGGTGGGCCGCCCCCTGCACGGCGTCGAGGTGCGGCTCGTCGACGAATCGGGCGAGCTCGTCGCAGACGGCGCGGTGGGCGAGCTCTACGCCCGCAGCGCGATGCTGGTGGCGGGCTACCACGCCGACGCCGCGGCCACCTCGGCCTCGATGCGCGAGGGCTTCTTCTCGGTGGGCGACCTCGCGAGGCGCGACGCCGAGGGCCGCCTCTCGATCGTCGGACGCCGCCGCGACATGGTGATCTCGGGCGGGGTCAACCTCTACCCCGTCGAGATCGAAGCGGTGATCGACGCCCACCCGTCGGTGGCCCAGAGCGCGGTGATCGGCGTGCCCGACCCCGAGTGGGGCGAGCGGCTCCGGGCCTTCGTGGTCTTGCGCGGGCCCTGCGACGCGGCCGCCCTTGAGGCCCACTGCCGCGCGACGCTCTCGGGCGCCAAGGTGCCGCGGGAGTGGGTGTTCCTCGCTGCGCTGCCGAGCAACGCGACGGGCAAGGTGCTCAAGCGCGCGCTCGCCCTCGGGCAGTACGAGACCGCCTAAGACCCGCGGGCCTACCCGAGCTTGACCACCCGATCGGCGTGCCGCCCCCCTTCGAAGGCCGCCGAGAGGAAGGCGTCAACCACCGACTCGGCCACGCCGTCGCCGAGCACCCGCGCGCCGAGCGCGAGCACGTTGGCGTCGTTGTGGGCCCGCGCCATCGCCGCGGTGAAGGCGTCGTGACAGAGCGCCGCGCGCACCCCGGCGTGCCGGTTGGCCGCGATGCTGACGCCGATGCCCGTGCCGCAGACGATGACGCCGCGGTCGAGGCGCCCCTCGGCGATGGCCGCCCCGAGCGCGTGACCCCAGTCAGGGTAGTCGGTGCGCGCGTCGCTGTGGGCGCCGAGGTCTTGGGCCTCGATGCCCCGCGCGCGGAGCCAGCCGCGGACCTTCTCTTTGAGCGCAAAGCCCGCGTGGTCTGAGGCCACGCCCCATCGAAGCGCCGTCATGTCTACCTCTCGCATCGCGCGAACAAGAGCGACACGTTGGTGCCGCCGAAGCCAAAGCTGTTGCTGAGCGCGTACCGCATCGAGACCGGCCGCGCCTCGGTCGAGAGCGACAGCGCGCAGGCCGGGTCGGGAGCCGTCAGGTTCGCCGTCGGCGGCACGGTCTGCGTGTGCAGGCTCAGCACCGTGAAGGCCGCCTCGACGCCCCCCGCGGCGCCGAGCAGATGCCCCGTCATGCTCTTGGTGGCCGCCACCGCGACCGCGGGCAAATGCGCCCCGAAGATCGCCGCGAGCCCTTGCGCCTCTTGAACGTCGCCCACCGGCGTGCTCGTCGCGTGCGCGTTGACGTGCCCCACGACCTCAGGGTCGATGCCCGCCTCGGCGAGGCACTGGGCCATCGCACGCTGAGCCCCCTCGCCCTCGGGCGCAGGCTGCGTGAGGTGATGGGCGTCGTCGGTGGCCCCGTAGCCGACCAGCTCGGCGTACACCGTCGCGCCGCGGGCCACGGCCCGCTCATACGATTCGAGCACCAAGACGCCCGCCCCCTCGCCCATCACGAAGCCGTCGCGGCCCGCGTCAAAGGGCCGACTGGCGCCCGCGGGGTCGTCGTTGCGGGTCGAGAGCGCGAGCATCGCGTTGAAGCCCCCGATGCCGAGCTGCGTGATGCTCGCCTCGGCCCCGCCCACCACCATCACGTCTTGGAGGCCCCGCGCGATGAGCCGAAAGCCCTCACCGATCGCGTGGGCCCCCGAGGCGCAGGCGCTCATGGTGCAGTAGTTGATGCCCCGGAGGCCCAAGCGCATCGCCACCTGCCCCGCCGCGAGGTTCGCGATGGTCGAGGGCACGAAGTAGGGCGAGAGCTTCGAGGGGCCCCGGGCCTTCAAGACCTCGTACTGCCGCTCGATGGTCTCGAGGCCGCCCATGCCAGAGCCGATGATGCAGCCCATGCGCTCGCGCGCGACGGGCCCGAGCGACGCGCCGAGGCCGGCGTCTTGCCAGGCCATCTGCGCCGCGGCGAGGGCGAACTGAATGAAGCGGTCGCACTCTTTGACCTTCTTGCGCTCGATGAAGGTCTCGGGGTCGAAGTCTTTGACTTCACAGGCGAATCGGGTGCGGTATGCGCTGGCATCGAAGCGGGTGATGGGGCCCGCACCGTGCCGCCCGGCGAGCAAGGCCGCCCAACTCGTCGCGCGGTCGAGGCCGAGCGGCGTCACCAGCCCGAGCCCCGTCACCGCCACCCGCACCCCGTCGCGTCTGTCGCTCTGCATCGCGACGAGGCGCGTACCACGGGCGCGACGAGGGCCGCAACGGAGCCCTACAGCCCCGCGGCGGCCCGATGCGATCTGCGACTACTTCGCGCAGGCGTAGATGAAGTCGATGGCGTCTTGGACGGTCTTGATACGGTCTGACTTCTCGTCAGGGATGTCGATGTCGAACTCTTCTTCGAAGGCGAGCGAGAGCTCGACGATGCCGAGCGAGTCGGCGCCGAGGTCTTTGATGAACTCGCTCTCGAGCCTGATGTTCGCCAAGGGCACATCGAGGTTCTTCGCAATGACCGCCTTGACTCGCTGCTCTACGTCGTTCAGTGCCATCTTCGTTTTCGCCCGTCTAAAGCGCTCTTCGCGCTGGTTACATGTACAGCCCGCCGTTGACCCCGAGCACCTGGCCGGTCACATACGCGGCCTCGTCTGAAGCAAGGTAAGCCACCGCGGCGGCCACGTCGGCCGCAGACCCGAGGCGGCCTGCGGCGGTCGACTCTCGGAGCTTTTGCTGAAGCTCGTCAGAGAGCCCCGCGGTCATCTCGGTCTCGACAAACCCCGGCGCCACGACGTTGGCCGTCACGCCGCGCTTCCCGTACTCCTTCGCGAGCGATTTCGTCAAGCCGACGAGGGCGCTCTTGGTGGCCGCGTACACCGACTGCCCGGCGTTGCCGCTCTGCCCCACCACCGACGAGATCATCACGATGCGCCCGTACCGCGCGCGGATCATGGTCTTCACCGCCGCCCGCGCCAGCGCGATGGCCCCGAACACGTTGGTCTGAAACATCTTCGCGACATCGTCGTCGCGCATCATCGGCAAGAGCCCGTCGACGTTGACCCCCGCGTTCGACACCACCACCCCGAGGCTCTTGTGGTCGCGCACGATGCCCGCGACGGCGTCGTTCACCGCCTCGGTCGAGCCCACATCGAAGGGCACGATGAAGCCCGCGCCGCCCGCGGCCTCGACCAGCGCCAGGGTCTCTTCGGCGGCCTCGCGGCGCGCGTTGTAGTTGATCGCGACGCGGGCCCCTTGCCGCGCGAGGGTGAGCGCGATGGCGCGACCGATACCCCGCGAAGCGCCGGTCACCAAGGCGACCCGGCCATCAAGACGAAACATCACAATACCCCGCTGTTTCGAGGGCCGCCGCGGCGGCCTCAAGGCTCTCCGGGTCGCTCACCGAGAGCACCGTCGCGCCCTTCTGAACACGCTTGATGAGCCCCGCGAGCACCCGCCCGGGGCCGATCTCGACGAAGGTCGTCACCCCCGCGGCGAGCATCGCGCGCACCGAGTCGGCCCACCGAACGGCCCCGTCGGCCTGGGCCACGAGGAGGGCCCGACAGTCGCCGGCGTCGCGATGAATCGCCGCGTCGACGTTGGCCACCAGGGGCACCCCCAAGGGCCCGAATTGCACCGCCCCGAGCCCCTCGGCGAGGGCCTGCGCCGCGGGCTTCATCAGCGCACAGTGGAAGGGCGCGCTCACGTTGAGCGGCATCGCGCGGCCGCGGTGCTCGGCGGCCAGAACGCCCACCCGCGCCACGGCGTCGGCGTGACCGGCGATCACCACCTGGCCCGGCGCGTTGAAGTTCGCCGTCGAGACCACGCGCCCCGGGAGCTCGGCCTCGACCGCGGCGCAGAGCTTCACCACCAAGGCGTCGTCGAGCATGACCACCGCGCTCATGGCGCCCACCCCCGGCGGCACCGCGTCTTGCATCGCGCGACCCCGCAGGCGAAGGAGCCGCGCCGCGGTGGCGAGGTCGAGCGCGCCCGCGGCCACGAGGGCGCTGTACTCACCGAGAGAGTGCCCCGCCACGAGCGAAGGCGCGAGGGTCGGGCAGCGCACCCGGAGCGCCGCGAGGCAGCCGAGGCTCGCGGCCAGGATCGCCGGCTGGGTGTTGGCGGTGAGGGTCAGGGTCTCGACGGGCCCCCCAAAAACCAACGACGAGAGCGAGGGCGAATCGCCCAGACTCTCGTCGACGGTGTCGAAGACCGCGCGGGTCGCCGCGAAGGCTTCGAACATCGAGCGCCCCATGCCGACCTCTTGGGCACCCTGACCAGGAAACACGAACGCTACGCTCATCGTGGACTCCCTGAGTGGGACGCTCAAACGCGGCCGGGCGCGACGCGCTCAGCCTTCGGCGGCCGGCGTGGCCTTGGCCACCACCTGCTGGCCGTCGTAGAAGCCGCAGGCGCCGCAGACGCGGTGCGGGAGCTTCACTTCGCCGCAGTTGGGGCAGCGCACGATGCCGGGGGCGCTGACTTTGTCATGGTTTGCACGGCGCATGTCGCGCTTGGTACGCGAGGTCCTACGCTTCGGTACGGCCACGGTGATTACTCCTTCTTGGGGTTCTTGGTGACAAATGAGAGTAGCGGCGCGAGCCGAGGATCAACCTTCGATGCCTCGACCAGTCGGTCGCTGAGGTGGCCCCCCGATGCCTTCGCGTCGGGCGCCACCAGCGGCCGGGGGCACTCGCCCTCGTGCCGCGGATGAACGGGCGCTTCGAGCAGAATCTGCTCACGAAGCCAATGTGCGAGATCAATCTTGCCGTCGCTGTAGACGTCGGTGTCGAGCTCGTCGCGGGTGAGCTCGACCTCGGAGCCCGGCCCCTTGGCCGCCTGCCGACCGCGCGCCTTCTCAGCGGGCTCGAGCACCAGCGTAAACTCGCCCGCGAGGCGCAGCGGGAAGCGCTCAAGGCAGGCCACGCACTCGGCCGTGGCGGGCAGCGCGAAGTTGCCCGAGAGCGTCACATCGCGGCCGTCGACGTCGAGACGGAGCGCCGCCTCGCCGGGGCCGGCGGCCTCGAAGTCGGTGCCCGCGAACACCGTGCCGGCCCACGCGGGGTCGAGCACGAGGTCGAGCGACAAGCCCTCTTCTGTGGGGATCGAATCGAAGGTCAGAACCGGCGGCGCAGACATCACAAAACCAAATGGCTGGGGTGCGAAAGGCGCGCGACACTAGAGAGCACCGCCCATGCTGTCAAGCGCCACCCACCGCAATCGCACACCCGCCGCCGCTTTCGGCTGCCCCCGACCGGCGTGCTACGACAGAATCACCCAACCATGACGCGGCTTGTCGGCTTCTTCTCGAACCAGGGCGACCGTCTTCAATGCGCCACCGCGGCCGAGCGCGAGGCCCTCGGCTTCGACGCCGGGCGGAGCGACGGCTGGGGCGTCGGGAGCTACCACGCGGGCGAGGTCATCGTGCGTAAGCGGCCGGGCGACGCGCGGGCCTCGGTGGGCCTCGCCGAGGTCGTCGAGGGGCTGCGGGCGCCCTGCGCGGTGGCCCACGTGAGGCGCGCCACCGCGGGGGCCCGGAGCCTTGAGAACACCCACCCGTTTCGCTTCCGCCGGTGGCTCTTCGCGCACCTCGGCACGGTGATGACCGAGGCCCCGCAGCGCCGAGAGCTCCACGAGATGGTGCCTGAATTTCTCGCGCGCAGCGTGCACGGTCAGACCGACAGCGAGTGGCTCTTTCACCACCTCCTCGCGGGCCTCTGGGAGACCGGCCGCCTCGACGACGACGGGCTCGAGCGCGCGCAGATCGTGGCCTCGGTGCGGGGCTCCCTCGACGCCCTCGACGCGCGGCTCGGCCTCAAGGCGCCGATGGCCTTCGTGCTCACCCAGGGTCACGTCATGCTCGCCTTCTCGCGCGGCGTCGACGCGGCCTGGGTGCGCCGCCAGGGGGTGCGCGACTGCCCGGCCTGCAAGCGCTCGCAGGCCGCCGATGAGGCGCTGAAGTACTTCATGTTCGCCGCGGGGGGCGCCGTCGAGGCCCCGGGGTGGCGGCGGCTCCCGTCGAGCCCCGAGGGGGCCTTCGTCTCGGTCGACGGCCACCTCGACGCCGCGGTGACGGCGCTCGAATGAAGGGCCTCGCCGCGGCGCTCGGGGGCGCAGGCCTGGTGAGCCTCGGCTGCGCCGCCGCGCCCGAGCCCCTGCCCTCGCGGCTCCGGGTCTTGGCCCCTGACTACGCCCGCTCGGCGCCCCCCGCGCGCCCCGGCGCGGCCCTCACCGGGCGCAGCGTCTCGGTGGTGCTCGACCCCGACCGCGACCGGGCGACCCGCTGCGTGCGGCGCTACCTCGACGCCCTCGGCGCAGGCGACGTCGACGCGGCCCTCGGCGAGCTCGCGCCGGTGATCGGCGGCACCACCCCGGGCGCCGAGCAGCTCCGCGAGACCCTGAGGGCGCGGCACCAGCAGTGGGCTCCGAGCTTCGCCGCCGCGCAGGGCCTTGAGCTCGTGGCCCCGAGCCTCTGCGCCCAGCACCGCGAGTGCCGACAGGCGGTGCTCGGGCCCGGCGACTGGTTCGCCGTCTGGAGGCTCGGCCCCCGCGCGACGCGCAACGGCCTCGCGCCGCCCGAGAGCGCGGTGCTCAGGGTCGTCGACGGCGAGGCCCGCATCGTGGGCCTCAGCACCGCGTCGCTCGCCCCGTCTCGGTTCTGATGTTCACACCGTCAACATTGAATGTTGACAGCGCACACATCACCGCCGCTGGCCGTTGGCGCCTGGGGTCGAGAGCTCGAAGAGATAGTTTCGCGCGTCTTGGGCGACGCTGCCGTAGGGGTACCTCCGCAGGAGGTTTCTGAGGGTGGTGCGGGCGTCGCCGAACTGTTGGAGGTCGACCTGGCATTGGGCGATCTTGAAGAGGGCGTCGTCGGCGGCCTCGCGGTCGTTGCCGTCGGCGACCCCTTGGAGGATGACCACCGCCTCGCGCTGCCGCCCGAGGTGTCGGAGCGCGTCGGCTTGGGCGATGCGCACCATGGGGATGTGCCCGGCGTCGTCTTTGAGCCTGATGGCTTCGTCGTACGACTCGTTGGCTTCGGCGTACCGGGCCATGCGCGCGTGCTCGAGGCCGCGCTCGTAGGCGACCACCGACAGGTCGACCCTGAACCGATCGACGACGTCTTGGAACATCGCCAGCTCGACCGCCGAGAGGCGCTCGCGGCGCAGCTGCTCCCACGCCTCGACGGCCTCTTGGCGGCGGCCGTCGCGCACGAGGTCGTAGAAGGCCTGGGCGCGCTGATCGAGCTGGGTGCGCTCTTCGCGCTCGCGGAGCGCCGCCGAGAGCTCTCGCCGCGCGACGTCTTCGCTGCGCCGCAGCCCCCTGATCTCGACGTCTTTCTCGCGGATCGAGGCGTCGAGCCAGAGCTTGATGCCGCCGAAGATCACCACCACGAAGAGCACGTAGGCGGTGGCCGAGTTGACCGTGATGCGCCGCTCGTACCCGGCCTGTCGGCGCGCGATCGATTTGACGTCGGCCGACAGGGCGGCGGTGAGGTTGTTGGTCTTGATGATGAGTCCGCGCGATTCAATGATCTCGCGCTTGATCTCTCGAAACTCATCGGGCTCTCGGCTTGACACGGTGCACGTCGGTTAGCAGCCCCGCGGGGGCGGCGGCAAGTCGGCGGTGCTTGCAGCCAGGCCCCGAAGCTGGTAGGTGCGCCGCCGAGGACACTGCCGACATGGGCCAGATCTACGACATCAACGACGTTCGCCGCGGCCAGAAGCTCGACATCGAGGGCCAGCCCTTTCAAGTAGTCACGGTTGACTTTCGCAAGCCGGGCAAAGGCACCCCGTCGACCGTGGTCAAGATGAAGAACATGATCACCGGCGCCGTGCTCGAGAAGACCTACAAGGCCGGCGAGAAGCTCAGCGGCGCCGACGTCGAAGAGCGCGACATGCAGTTTCTCTACCCCGAGGGCGACCAGCTCGTTTTTATGGACAATGAGTCCTTCGAGCAGACCCACGTCGCCGCCGCGGCGGTCGAAGAGAACCGGGGCTTCCTCCTCGACAACGCCACCTGCGCGGTGGTGCTCTACAACGGCCGCCCGATCGGCATCACCCTGCCGACCTTCGTCGAGATGGAAGTGATCGAGACCGAGCCCGGCTTCAAGGGCGACACCGCGAACAACGTGCTCAAGCCCGCGACCTTCAAGACCGGCGCCGTGGTGCCCGTGCCGATCTTCATCAACGTCGGCGACTGGATCAAGATCGACACCCGCACCGGCGAGTACGTCGAGCGCGTCGCCAAGCGGTGAATCGGGTCTCGGGCCGCGTCTACGCCCGCCCGTCGCTCGCCCGGGTGGTGCTCCTCGTGGGCACCGAAGCCCGCACCTATCCCTGCTCACCCTCGCTCTCGACCCCCGCCGGGGCCCTCGTACAGCTGCACCTCGACGCCGACGGTGTTGCCCGCGCGTGCGAGCTCGTGGCCTTGGCCCAGCGCGACCCTTTCGCGCCCGGGGCCGAGACCCGTCGCTTCGCGCTCGACGCCGTGGCGGGCCATCTTCGCACGCGCAGCGCCATCGCCCGCGCGCTCCGCGATCACCTCGACGGCGCGGGCTTCGTCGAGGTCGACACCCCCGCGGTGGTGCCGAACCCCGGCAACGACCCCCACCTCGCGTCGTACCCCGTAGGCCCCGTCGGCTGGCTCAGCACCTCGCCCGAGTACCACCTGAAGCGCCTCGTCACGGGCGGCGTCTCGCAGTGCTATCAGTTCGCGCGGTGCTGGCGCGCCGACGAGCTCGGGGCGCGGCACCAGCCCGAGTTTACGATGCTCGAATTCTACCGCGCCTGGGCCCCCCTCGACGCGGTGCTTCACGACACCGAGGCCCTGGTCGTGACGGCCTTCTGCGCCGCCGGCGGCGACGGTCGGCGCCTCACCCGCGGCGGCCGCGAAATCGCCCTCGACCGCCCCTTCGCGCGGCTGACCGTGCGCGAGGCCTTCGCGCGGTGGGCCCCCGAGGTCGGCGACCCCATCGCCCTCGCCGCCCGCGACGAAGCGCTCTACTATGAGGTCTTTTCGAGCCGCGTCGAGCCCATGCTCGGGCGCGAGCGGGCGACCTTCCTGACGGGCTTCGCCAGCGTGCAGGCCTCGCTCGCGAGGGTCGACCCGGGCTGCCCCGAGACCTGCCTGAGGGCCGAGCTCTACATCGACGGCGTCGAGCTCTGTAACGCCTTCGACGAGCTCACCGACCCGGTCGAGCAGCGGGCGCGCTTCGCCGCCGACAACGTCACCCGCGCGGCGCTCGGGCGCCCGGTGTACCCGCTCGACACAGCCTTCTTGAGCGCCCTCGACGAGGCCATGCCGCCGAGCGCGGGCAACGCCCTCGGCTTCGACCGCCTCGTGATGCTCGCCACCGGCGCCCCGAGCCTCGACGCCGTCATCGCCTTCCCGCGGCGCTAGAGACGCGACAAAGTCGTCGGACCGAGCACCGCGAAGGGGCGCAAGTGATGCAAGGCGACGGGGCGAAGACGGGATGTTGGCCCGTCGAGACCCGGCAACGCAGCAGCGCGCCGCGGACCTAAAGTGGGGCGACGGGAGACTACTTGGTCGCGTCTGTAGGCGCCTCAGGGCTGCAACACGAAGATCAGCACCTTGTCGTCGCGCCACGCGACCCGGGCCCGCCGGTCGGCCCCCAATTGACGCGCGAGGCGCATGCTCTCGGGCCGCGCCACCAAGAGCACCCAGCGGCTCCCGAAGCGACCCGTGATGGCCGCCACGGGGTCGGCGTCGTCGCCCGCCACCACCCGCCGATAGTCGACGTAGCGCCGCGGGTCGTACTCGACGAAGAAGTACGGGTCGAGCCCGTAGAGATAGCGGTTGTGGTGGTTGAAGAAGAACAGCGGCGCAAACTCGGCCCACCCGCCGTGAAAGACCACCTCGCCCGGCGCCGTGTGTGACGCGAGGAAGCGCGCCGCCCCTTCGGCCTCGCGGTACCCCGCCCGAAACCCGCCCGCGTCGACCTCGCGCCAGTGCCACGCGCCCGCCAGCGCGAACGCCGCCATCGCCCCGGCCCTCAGCCAGCGCAGAACGCGCGGCGCGGCCAGACCCTCGAAGACGCCACGCGAGAGCGCACGCGCACCGAGCATCACGGCCACCGGCGCGGCGTACTCGATGAAGCGCTGCGCCCGCAATGTTGACACTGTGAACATCGCGAGGGTGACGGCGAGGAGCGCGTCGCGCGGGTCGAAGCGGCGCCGCGCGAGGGCCGCGAGGGGGACGACGGCGCCGAGGGCGATGGCGGGCCACACCCGCGGCGCGAGCGACCACGTCGCGGGCGCCCACTCGGGACCGATGTCAGGCCTGAGGGTGTTGCGGCCGTGGCTGAGGTAGGGCCCGAGGTGCAACATCAGAAAGTCCCAGGTCGCGGGGGCGAAGGGGTTGAGGCTCAGCCCGAGCACGAGGCCGCCGAGGGCGTAGGCGACGAGCCTGACGGCGCCCGGGCGGCCCTGTCGCCATGCGATCGCGGCGGCGAAGACGGCGATGGGCGCGAAGAAGAGGGCGCCCTGGTAGGCCCACATGGCCACGAAGGCCGCGAGGGCTACGCGGCGCGGGCGGTTCGCTTCGAGGGCGTCGACGAAGAGCACCAGGAGCGCGAGGCAGAGCGGCATCGCGCGGGTCAGCACCATGCGGTAGAGAAAGACGTCGCCGCAGAGCGGCAGCGCGAGGGCCCAGAACCACATGGGTCTCGCGCCGTCTTTGGCCATCTTCGTGAGCGTCGCGGCGAGGCCGAGGGCGCCCACGGCGATGGCCGCCGCGCGGTGCATCAGCACGAGCCCGAGCGGCGCGAGCGGCGCGATCAGCGCGTGGTAGAGAAAGTGATGGTCGGCCCAATGCTCGGCCGTGATCGAGCACACCATCCACGGGAAGTCGCGGCGAAAGCCCTCGTAGTAGAGCAGCCAGCCCATCTTCGCGTGATACATGCCGTCGACGTCGGGGAAGGCGTCGTGCCGCAAGACGAGGCTCGCGATGAGCATCGCTTCGAGCACAAAGGTGAGCGCGAAGGTGCGCGCGAGGGCGCGGAGGTCGGGGGGCGCGACAGACACCGCCCGAGGTTACAGCCCGCGGGGCACTTTCGTGAGGTCGAGTTGACGCATCGCCTCGCGCAGCACCGCCGAGCGGTTGGCCTTGGTGTGACCGAGCTTCTTCAGGTCTTTGACCACGCGGTCGAGGTGCTCAAGGTCTTCGGTGTAGAACGAAATGCAGATGACCTTGTAGTGCTCGGGCTTCTCTTGCGGCGGCTTGGCGCGGCGCAGCCCGGGCCCGCGGGTTGATTCGCCGATGGGCACCTCGGTGGCGAAGAAGGTCTCGCGGAGCACGTCGTCGACGTCGTCGGCGAGGATGCTCTGGATGCCCCGTCGCGCGGTCGCTTCGGCTTGGGCGGGCTCTTGCTTTGCGGCGGCGCCGCGGGTCTGTCGTGCCATCACTGCACCTCGGCTTGGGCGACCACCGACTCGACGCTGCTGCGCACGTTGCGTTCGAGCGCCGCGGCGACCTGCTTCACCACGTTGGCGTAGTCTTCGGCGCCGTGAGAGTCGGGCGCATACTCGAAGATGGTCTGCTTGGCGGCGGGCGCCTCGCGGAGCTTCATGTTGGCCCGCACAGGGGCGAAGCAGAGCTCGCCGAATTTGGCCTTGAGGGTCTCGGTGACCTCGCGCCCGAGCTTGTGCCGCGCGTCGTAGAAGGTCGGCACGACGCCGAGGATGTACACCGGGTGCTTGAGGTGCTCGTGCACGCCGCGGAGGGTGCGCACGCACTGCTTGACGCCCACCAGCGCGAGGTAGTCGCACGACACGGGGATGAGCACGCTGTCGGCGTAACACAAGGCGTTCTGGTTCAAGAGCGAGAGCGACGGCGAGCAATCGAGGACGATCACGTCGTAGGCGTCGAGGCCCATGAGCCGCTCGCGCAGGATGCGGTCGCGGTTGGGTCGCGCGGCGAGGTAGAGCTCGGCCGCGGCGAGGGTCTCGTTCGAGGTGATGACGTCGAAGTTGGCGCGCACCGGCACGGCCACATCGCGGGGGTCGGCCCCGAGCACGAGCACATGGTAGAGGGTCTGTTCGCCCCGCACGCCGAGCGCCACGCCCACGTTGCCCTGGGGGTCGACGTCGACGAGCAAGACACGCAGCCCGCGCTCGGCCAAGCCTGCGGCCACGTTGACCGCCGTGGTGGTCTTGCCGGTGCCTCCCTTGTGGTTGAACACCGCGATGCGCCGCGGCCCCTTGACCGCCGGAGCCTGCGCCGCCGCGACGGCGTCGAGCTCGGCCTTGCAGGGCTCAGAGCACGCGTACCGCCGCCCGTCGTCGGTGACGGTGACCTGCCACGGGTATTCGAGCTTGAAGGCCCGCTGACAGCGCGAGCACCCCACCGGCGCCGCGCCCTTGCGCGCCCCGATGGCCGACTGCTGGCACTTCTGCGTGCAGTAGAACTGCGTCAGGCCCTCGACCTCTTCGATCTGAAACTTAAATCGGGGCTCGAAGCCCTTGCCACAGACGGTACAGTTTCGTGCGCTCGCCATTACAGAAGCCCTTCGTGAAGTCGGGGCTAGTACGGCGGCTCGATCGGGGTCAAAAAAACGACAAAGTTCTTTTCTGCGTCGTCGCTGGGCCGTTACGCTGCGGGCGCGTTGATGAGCGTGTCGGCACAACACTGGTTCGGGGCCGTTGTCGCGGCGGGGGTGTGGCTCTCGCCCGCGACCGGGGCGGCCCAACGGGTGCGCTTTGACAGCATGCCCGAGGGGGCCCAGATCGTGTGCGACGGGGTCTCTCAGGGGGCGACGCCGCGGCTCGTCGATGTGAGCGCGCGGGCGACGTGTACGCTCTTTCTCGCGGGTCACGAGAATCACGAGGTGCGGGTCGACGCGCTCGAAGGGCCTGTGCTCTTCGCGCGGCTCGTTCCCGTCGGCGGGGGCGGGCCGAGGGCGTCGGAGCGGGCCGCTGCGGGGGCGCGCGAGGGGGCGAGCACGCCGTGCGGGCGCTTCAGCCCTCGGGGGCTCTTTGTGCCGTGCTTCGACGACGCGCATTACGTCCCGCCGCCTGCCGCGCCGGTGCACCCGAACCTCACACGCTGCGGCCGCCCTGACCCTGACACGGGCTTGATTACGCCGTGCTCGTGGCAGAGCCTCCCGCACCTCGCGCCTGCGCGCCCGACGCCCCGTCGCGCCCCTTGCGGCGGGGTCGACCCTGTAACGGGCCTCTTGGTGCCTTGCCTCGACGGCCCGCTGGCGCCGCGGGCGCCTCGCTCAACCCCGAGCCCCTGTCAGCGAAACCCTGTGACGGGGCTCTTCGACCCGCAGTGCCTCGACCGCCGCCCTGCGCCCGCGGTCGTTCAAGCCCCCGCCCCGCGCCCCGCGGCGCCACGGCGAGACCCGCAGTGTCGGCCCCACCCCGACCCGCGCACGGGGCTCCTTCTTCCCTGTCTTTGAGCGCCGCGACGCGTGGCGCAGGGCCCCGCCGCCGAAGCGGCGATGGGCAGAGCGCCGCGCGAGCGACCGGGCGTCACCTCACCCCCTGGGGGGCGTACGGCTCGGCTGGCGTGACCTCACCCCCTGGGGGACGCACGGCCCTCGCGCCCCCTCTCCCTGTCAGGAGAGGGGCATATTTGGACAAATAAAGGAATCTTATACAATATGTCCATTAATTAAGCATGCAATGGCGATAATAACGAAAAAAATCACTTTGCACCTGTCGTGTTTTGCCCCTCTCCTGACAGGGAGAGGGGGCGTGAGGGCAGTGTGCCCCTCAGGGGGTGAGGTCACACCAGACGCGGGGAGCCCTCTCATGCCCGCATGTCACTTGAATTTCGCGGGTAAACCTCAGCCTAAGAGGGAGAGACGACGCGCGGGGTCGTGCGCCCCACACAGGGTGACGTCACGCAACAAGCTGTCGCGCCGCGATCGCAGCACGCCGAACGTTTCCTACCCCCTGAGCTCGGCGATCTTCTCGCCGAAGACCCGCTCGATCTTCGCGAAGAGGCTCTCATTGGGGTCAACCCTGACGCCCCCCATGCGCACCATCACCTCGGCCCCGGCCGGGAGCTTCACCACCGCGTGCACCGCGAATTCGCCCGGCGTCTCGCGCAAAATCTCACGCAGCGCCGTGAGCCGCCGTCGCCCCACGTCGTTGTCGGGCACCACCCCGGGGTGCAGATTGAGCCGCACGGTGCGCGACTTCGACATCGCGCGGAGCGCGTCGCCGAGCGGCGTGACGCGCTCGACCATCAGCTTTCGCTCAAGCTCCTGCTCAGACACATCGTCGTCGATGTTGCCCTCGTCGTCGCGCTTGAACTCGACCTTGACCTTGCCCTCAAGCAAGACCGCCTCGCCCTCTTTGAGCTGCGCCGCGATCTGGTCATAGACCTTCGGCCGCACGATCGCCTCGACCCGCCCGGCGCGATCTTCGAGGAAGAAGAAGGCCATGCGCCCCCCCGATTTGGGGATCTTCTCGCGATACGCCTCGATGGTGCCCGCGAGCTTGACCTCGTTGTTGTTCTCCATCTGGGCGATCTCGGTGGTGTTGCACGTCGCGAAGCGCGCGGCCTCGGTCGCGTACCGATCGAGCGGGTGGCCCGTGAGGTAGAGCCCCAAGGCCTCGCGCTCGCGGCGGAGGCGCTCCATGAGATCCCACGGGGGCGTCTCGGGGTATCCGCCGGTGGGCTTGAGGGTCTCGGCCATGCCGAAGAGCGACTTCTGCCCCGAGGCGCGCTCCTTCGCGGCGCCGCGGCCGCGGTCGAGGGCCCGGTCGATGGCGTCAAAGGCCTGCGAGCGGGTCGCGCCCACCTTGTCGAGGGTCTTGTCGAAGGCCCCTGAGGTCACCAGCGACTCGACGACGCCCTTGTTGACGCAGCGCGGGTCGACCCTGGCCGAGAAATCGAAGAGGTCTTGAAAGGGCCCGCCCTCTCGGGCCTTCAAGATGTTCTCGATCGCCGAATCGCCGACGCCCTTGATGCCGCCGAGGCCCACGCGGATCCGCGGTCGATACGGGTCGAGCTCGACCTTGTTGGCGGGCTTGCGCGGCACCGGCTTCGGCTTGGGCTCGTACACCACCGTGAAGAGCCGATCAGACTCGTTGGCGTCAGGCACCATCACCTCGATGCCCATGGCCCGCGACTCCGAAATGGTGCCCACGAGCTTCTCGATCTTGCCGATGTCAGAGCACAAGGTCGCGGCCATGAACTCAACCGGGAAGTGCCGCTTGAGATACGCCGTCTGGTACGTAATCAACGCGTAGGCCGCAGAGTGTGACTTGTTAAAGCCGTACCCCGCGAAGTATTCGAGCAGGTCGAAGACCTCGACGGCCTTCGACTCTTCATAACCAAGCTGCAACGCGCCGTCGACGAAGGTCTTCTTCTGCTTGGCCATCTCTTCGGCCTTCTTCTTGCCCATGGCCCGGCGCAAGAGGTCGGCGCCGCCGAGGGTGTAGCCGCCCATCTTGCGGGCGATGGTCATCACCTGCTCTTGGTAGACGATCACGCCGTAGGTGGGCTCAAGAATCTCTTTGAGGTTCTCATGAGGGTAGATGACCTTGGCCTTGCCGTGCTTGCGGTTGACGAAGTCTTCGACCATGCCCGTGCCGAGGGGCCCCGGGCGGTAGAGCGCCACCGCGGCGACGATGTCTTCGAAGCAATCGGGCTTGAGGTCTTTGAAGAGCTTCTGCATCCCAGAAGACTCAAGCTGAAACACCCCGGTGGTCTCACCCGACTGGAGCAGCTCGTAGGTCTCGCGGGCCTTGCGTGCCTTGACCTTGTCTTCGTCTGAGGCGCCGACGGGCTCCTTGCCATCGAGCGGGATGTCATCGAGGTCGAAGGGCCGACCGCCGTCGTTGACGCGGCGCCGCTCGTCGGGGCGCTGCTTGATCATGCCGATGGCGAAATCGAGCACCGTCAACGTGGTGAGCCCGAGGAAGTCGAACTTCACCAGCCCCGCGGCCTCGACCTCGTCTTTGGCATACTGGGTGACGATGCCGCCGCCGCCCTTGAAGACGGGCACGGTCTCCCAGAGCGGGCCCTCTGAGATCACGATGCCCGCGGCGTGCATGCCCGCGTGACGGTTGAGGCCCTCGACCTTCATGGCGAGGTCGACCACCGCGCGGGTCTCCTGCTCGTCTTCGTACTTGGCTTTAAGCCTGGGTTCCTTCTCGAGGGCCTCTTTCAAGGGTACGGTCTTGCCTTGAACGGGGTCGGGCACGAGCTTGGCGATGGCGTCGGTCTCGACGAAGGGCATGCCGAGCACGCGCCCGACGTCGCGCACGCAGCTCTTGGCCTTCAAGATCTGAAAGGTCGCGATCTGGCCGACGCTGTCGACGCCGTACTTCTCGCGCACATAGTTGATGACCCGCTCGCGCTTCAACATGCAAAAGTCGACGTCGAAGTCGGGCATCGAAACGCGCTCGGGGTTGAGGAAGCGCTCGAAGAGCAGGTCGTACGGCAAGGGGTCGATGTCTGTAATGCGCAACGCGTAGGCGACCAGCGAGCCGGCGCCGGAGCCGCGGCCCGGCCCCACCGGCACCCCGTTGCGCTTGCCCCAGTTGATGAAGTCTTGAACGATGAGAAAATACCCGGGGAATTTCATACCCTGGATGACCTTGACCTCGACGTCGAGCCGGTCACGGTATTTCTTCTCATCAAAGCTGAACTTCAACCGCCGGAAGGCCTCGAAGCGCTCTTCGAGCCCTTGCTGCGCCAGCATCGCGAAGTGGCCGTCGACGTTCTCGATCAGCCTGCCGCCCTCGTCGCGGAAGTTCGGCAGCGAGGGCTTGTTGAGGGTCAGCTTCACCTGACACATCTCAGCGATCTTCAACGTGTTGCTGAGGGCCTCGGGCACCTCAGAGAAGAGCTCCGCCATCTCGTCGGGGCTCTTGAGGTACATCTCTTCAGAGTGGTGGTGCGTGGCCTCGCTCTCGTCGAGGGTCATGCCGCCGCCGATGCACTGCAGAGCCCGCTGCCCCGTCGCGTCGTCGCGCTTGAGGTAGTGGCAGTTGTTGGTGGCCACCACCGGCACGTCGAACTTGCGACCCATCTCGATCAAGAGCCGGTTGACGATGGGCTGCTCGACCAGACCGTGGTCTTGCAACTCAAGAAAGAACGACCCGGGGTCGATCATCTCTTTGAGTTTTGCGACCAGGGTCTCAGCGTAGGCGGGGCCGTGCTGCAAGAGCGCCTGAGGCACCACCCCGCCGAGGCAGCCCGAGAGCACCACGAGGCCCTTTCGGTGCTGGTAGAGCTGCTCCCAACTGGCCATGTTGTCGCCCCCTTCGGGGGTGTCGAGCCAGGCCCGAGAGACCAGGGCGATGAGGTTCTTGTACCCGTCGAGGTCGCGGGCGAGGAGCGTGAGGTGGTAGGGCTTGAGCTGGCCGAATTTGTCGAGCTTCTCGCCCGGCATCGAGACGGTGACCGGCACCTCGCACCCGAGGATGGGCTGCACCCCGGCGCCGAGCGCCTTCTGGTAGAAGTCGATGGCCCCGTGCATGTTGGCGTGGTCGGTCACCGCCACCGACTTCATGCCGAGGTCTTTGACGCGATACACGAGGTCTTTGATGCGGATCGCACCGTCAAGCATCGAGTATTGCGAGTGAACCTGAAGGTGGACGAACTCTGCCATCGGGGTGCCCCGGGGCTTAGCACTGCGCAATGCGTCATGTCGCCAAAGCGGCAAAGTGGCAAAGCGGGGCCCAAAGCGATGCCAGATCGTCGCTCGACAGTTGATGGTGGTGGGGCTTGAGTGCTAGGTACCAGCGCGCCTTCGGTGGTGGCCGCGGCCCTGGTGTACCGAGCGCGCGCGGGGTCTCGCATTGGCCCCGACCTGCGCCTGGTTTCGCCCACCGCAGGTGCCACCGCCCCACCGTCTTTTTTGAGGAGTTTCATCCCATGATCGGCCGAAAGATTCTTGCGACCGGGCTCACATCACTTGCTCTCTTCGCCGTCGGCTGTGGCGGCGATGAGGGGTCGACCACCCCGACCACCGACGCCGGCGGCGGCGGCGGCGGCACGGGCATGACCTACGACTACGTCATCTCGCAGCTCACCCTCGACAACTCGATGATGATCCCGAACCGCGGCGCGTTCGGGTACAACGTCGACGGCCGGTTTACGCCCGCCACGGGCCGTCAGCCCGCCGACTGCGACAAAGACGACTACTTCTCGCCCGTCGACAGCGACCAGAACATGGGCACCTGCACCGCGGGTCAGGCCAACGGCGGCGCGTCGTGCCGCGGCGGCGTTGACAACCAGCTCCCGTCGATCGCCGAGACCGTCGGCGGCCTCGTGGGCGGCGGCAGCGACATCGGCGCCCTCGTTCAGGGTCAGATCAACGACGGCAGCCTCGCCGTGATCGTGCGCGTCGAAGGCGTGAACGGCGCCCCCGGCCCGACCCTCAACGACGACAGCGTCACCGTGAAGATCTACCCCTTCGCGCACCCGATGTTCGCCAACTGCGCGTCGGTGGGCCAGCCGAACCAGATGTACCAGATCGACCCCGACTCGGTGGTCGGCGGCAACATCGCGATGGCGCGCTTCACCTACCAGGGCCGCATCGTGAACGGTCGCCTCCAGGTGGCCACCACCGACCTCACCCGCCCGGGCTTCTCGCTCGGCATCCCGGTGTCGTCGACGACCCTCAACCTCAACCTCTACGCGGTGTCGCTCCGGGTGACCATGGGCGCGACCTCGGGCTCGAACGGCAACCTCGGCGGCATGATCCTCCGCAGCGACCTCGTGAGCACCCTCGCGATGGCGCGCGACCTCTTGCCAGCGGGCATCTCGGCTGAGACCGTGAACGGCCTCATCGGCGGCTTCGTCGACATCGCGACCGACTCGATGAACCGCCCGGGCATGGGCTCGTGCGACATGGGCAACGCGGGCGGCATCGGCGCGGGCCTCGGCTTCGCGACGCAGATCGCCAACGTGTCGCCGACGGTGGGTCCGCGGCCGACCTCGGGCACCTGCGGCGCGCGCGGCGCGTCGGGCGACGCGGGTCGCTGAGCCTCGCGCCTGAGGGCGCTGGCAGAGGTCTACCGGCCCTTTGAGGGTGCGGTCTCGGGTGCTCTCGCAAGGGGCCCGCGACGGCGCGCTCGGGGCCGGTGGCTTTTGGGCCCCTCCCAATGGCGGAAGGGCCTCTACCTTTGGGCGGGGGCTGTGCTACACCGCGGGCCGTGTCTACGGCCGCTGCGACCCCTGCAATCAGCCTTGTGATTCCAGTCTTTAACGAAGAAGAGTCGCTCGGCGCGCTCTTTGATGCGCTCGACCGCGCGGTGCCGACTTTGCCTCAGCCCGTCGAGGCGGTGCTCGTCGACGACGGCTCGCGCGACCGCTCGTTGACGCTCTTGCGAGAGGCCTCGCGCACCCGGCCTTGGCTCAAGGTGGTGCGCTTTCGGCGCAATTTCGGGCAGACCGCGGCCATCGCGGCGGGCATCGACCACGCCCGGGCGCCCCTCCTGGTGGCCCTCGACGCCGACCTCCAGAACGACCCGAGCGACATCCCGCGGCTCTTGGCGCGTCTCGACGAGGGCTACGACGTGGTGTCGGGCTGGCGCCGCGACCGCAAAGACAAGGCCGTGACGCGACGTCTGCCGAGCATGGTGGCCAACTGGCTGATCGGCTACGTCACCGGGGTTCGCATTCACGACTACGGTTGTACGTTGAAGGCCTACCGCCGCTGGGTGCTTGAGCCCTACGCGCTCTACGGCGAGATGCATCGGTTCATCCCGATTTATGCGAGCTGGGCGGGGGCTCGGGTCACCGAGATGGAGGTCACCCATCATGCCCGGCACGCCGGTCAGAGCAAGTACGGCCTCTCACGCATTTGGAAGGTGCTGCTCGACCTCCTCACGGTGACCTTTCTCGGGGGCTACTCGACCAAGCCGATCTACTTCTTCGGCCGCCCGGCGCTGGTGCTCTGCCTCGGGGGTCTGGCCTCGGGCTTTGTGTTCGTCGCGCAGTTCATTCGCAACCATTTGCTCGACATCCCCGGCCAATGGATCCAAGCGACCACGCTCTTGCAGCTCGCGGTCTTTCTCTTCTCGCTCGGCGTGCAGTTTCTCTTGATGGGTCTGCTCGGCGAGATTTTGATTCGCACCTACCACGAGTCTCAGGGCAAAAAGACCTACCTCGTGGGCGAGCTCATCAACTTCGACAGCCCCGTCGCGCCGCACCGCGAGCCCGACAACGGCGAGCGCTGAGGCGCCGAGGCTTCGACCATGTGTGGCATCAGCGGGGTGGTTCTGCCCCACGGGCAACGCCCCGAAGGTGACGTCATCGCGGCGATGACCGCGCGCCTCGCGCACCGAGGCCCCGACGGCGAGGGCCTCTACATCGACGACGGCTGCGCCCTCGGGCACCGCCGCCTCGCCATCGTCGACCTGTCGCCCAACGCGGCGCAGCCCATGGCCAGCGACGACGGCGACGACGTGCTCGTCTTCAACGGCGAGATCTATGACTTCAAGGCACTCAGGCGCGAGCTCGAAGGGCTCGGCGAGCGCTTCCGTTCGCAGAGCGACACCGAGTGTTTGCTCGTCGCGCTGCGCCGTTGGGGGGTCGAGGCGCTGTCGAAGATCCACGGCATGTTCGCCTTCGCCTGGTGGCAGCGCAAGCACCGCACGCTCACCCTCGGGCGCGACCGCTTCGGCAAGAAGCCGCTCTACATCGCGTGCTTCGGCGACGGCACGGGCTCCGAGGGGCTCGCCTTCGCGAGCGAGCTCAGGGCCCTCATGGCGCACCCGCGGGTGCACGACGAGCGCACCGTCGACCCCGTGGCGGTGGCCCAGTACCTCGTCCATGAGTATGTGCCCGCGCCGCACGCGATCGTGTCGAACGTGCGCAAGCTGCGGCCCGGCGAGGTGGCCGTTTGGCGCGAGACCACGGGGCTCTTGCTCGAAACGTACTGGTCGCCGCGCTTTGACACCCGCATGCACGGCAGCGTCGCGGCGCTGAGAGAGGGCTTCCTCAGCCGGGTCGACGCGGCGGTGCGGCGGCGCCTGGTGGCCGACGTGCCTGTGGGCATCTTTCTCTCGGGCGGTCTCGATTCGAGCCTCGTGGCGGCGCTCGCGGTGCGACACCACCCGAAGATCAAGACCTTCGCGGTGGGCTTCGAGAACGCGAGCTTCGACGAGCGAGCCCACGCCGCGCAGGTGGCCGAACACCTCGGCACCGACCACCACGTCGAGGTGCTCAGCGAAGCCGCCCTGATCGACGCGGTGCTGCCGACCCTCGACTGGCTCGATGAGCCTCACGCCGACTCGTCGATCCTGCCGACGAGCCTCCTCGCGGCGATGGCCCGGCGTGAGGTCACCGTGGCCCTCGGCGGCGACGGCGGTGATGAGATCCTCGCGGGGTACCCGACCTTCGTCGCCGACAAGCTCCTCGGGGCGCTGCCGCCGAGCGCCGTGTTGGGCGCGCTGATCGGGCGGGCCGCGCGGCTCGCGCCTCAGAGCGACGCGAACTTCTCGCTGGCCTTCAAGCTCCGACAGATGGCCCAGGGTGTCGGGTCGTGGGGCGCCGAGCGGCACGCCCGCTGGCTCGCGGCGATCGACCCCGAGGTCTTGCCCGCGCTCATGACGAGCTGGTTCGGTGAGGCGCCGCAATTGGCCCTCGCGCACGCCCAAGAGGTCGGGCTCGGGCAATTCACCAATTTCGACGCGGCGACGGCGTTTTACCTCCGCAGCTACCTTGCCGAGGGGGTGTTGCAGAAGGTCGACCGGGCGACCATGCGGGCCTCGCTCGAAGCCCGCGCGCCGCTGCTCGACACCGAGGTGGTGTCGTACTGTCTGAGCCTCCCTGAGTCGGTGAGGCTGCGCGGCACGAGCACCAAATGGTTGATGCGCGAAGCGCTGCGGGGCCTCGTGCCTGAGGCCATCCTCGCGCGGCCCAAGAAGGGCTTCGGCGCGCCGGTGGGGCAGTGGCTGCGGGGGCCGCTGCGCACCTTCTTGACCGACACCCTGTCGCCGCGGGCCATCGCCCGGAGCGGGTGGTTCAACCCCAGGGTGGTGGGCCGCTGGATCGACGAGCACCTCGCAGGCACGGCCGATCATCGCAAGCCGCTCTACACCCTGCTCGTGCTCGAACACTGGCGCGCGCGCTGGATGGAGACGCCGTGAGCGAGCGAGACTCGGCCATCGGCCGCGACCTGGTGGGGGTGGCCCTCGCGGTGGTGACGCTCCTCGGCGCGATGAAGACCCTCGATTGGGCCCTCGCCAAGAGCGACCCGCGGCGCGCGATGGTGGGCCGCATGCGGCGCGAGGCCGGGCCCCGCGACCTCTTGGTGATCACCGACGAGGCGCCCGAGCTCGTGGCCGCCGCGGCGCCCATGGCCGCGGTTTGGGGGGGCATCAACACCGACGATCTCGGGCCCGTGCGGCGGGTCTACGGGCTCGGCAACACCGTCGCAGCGTTGGCTCCGCTCTTGGGGCGCTTCGGCCCCGGGCAGACCCTCTACGGCGACGGCCGGGCGGTGATGTGGGAGCTCGCGACGATTCACGGGGCCCGGGTGGTCTTTGACGCCAACCTCGGGGTCGGCACGCGCATCACGGCCCAACGCGAGGGCGGCGCCGACGCGGGCCCCTGCCCCTACGATGGCACCGCCCGCCTCGTCTGCAACGGCCCTGATTGGAACCAACCGCGCGTCGAAGAGCACCACTTCGACGGCGTCGCCCTGACCTGCCTCTACGCCCACCCCCAGGCCGACGGTAGGCTGGTCTTCACCTTCACCGACATCGCCCCGGCGCGGGCCGTGATGGGCGCCTTCGGCATCGACGACGCGGGGATCTTCCCGGGCGGGGCCGACGTGACGGCCGAGGTGATCTGGCAGCCTGAGGGCCGCCCGAGGGTGCGTCAGGTGCTCGTGGCCCACAACGTCAAGGGCGTGACGCCGTACCGCTTCGAGGTGCCGCGGGCGGCCGCCCGGGCCACGGTGTCGATCACCACCCCGAACGCGGGGGCCCGGCAGTTTTGCTTCACCCTCCGCGCCACCGAGTGAGGCTCAGCGCGGCCGCTGCGCGCGGGCCCAACGCACGAAGTTGTCGAGCACCTGTTGCCCGGCCGGCGCCGGCACCACCCGCGCGTAGAGCGCCTCGGGGTCGGTGCCCTCGCGGCGGAGCTGCGTCGACCGCGCCCGCACGTACCCCTTCAAGATCGGCGCCGTGACCTCGGGGTGAAACTGCACCCCCCACGCTGAGCCCCAGCGGAAGGTCTGGCACGCGTCGAGGTCGCTCTCGGCCAGCACCGCGGCGCCCTCAGGGGGCGCGATCACCGTGTCGCAGTGGGTCGCTTGGGCCGTGAAGCGCGCGCCGAGGCCCGCGAACAAGGGAGCCCCTTCGCCCGCGGGGTGACGCCGCACCTCGATGGTGCCCATCTCGCGACCGCGAGGGTTTCTCACCACGCGCCCACCCAAGGCCTGGGCGAGGAGCTGGTGGCCGAAGCACACCCCGAGGGTCGGAAGCCCCCGCGCGACCACCGCCTCGCGGAGCCGCGCCTCAAGCGGCCCGACCCACGGCAAGGGGTCGTACACCGAGTGCGGAGAGCCCGTCACGATCACCGCGTCGTGGCCGTCGAAGACCTCGGCCGAGAGCGGCGCCGCGCGGGGGTCGACCACCCGCACCCCGACCTCGGGGCCGAGGGCCTTGACGAACCACGTCGCGAAGCACCCCTCGACGGCCCCCACCGAGGGTTCAGGGTCGCCGCAGACCACCACCACACAACGAAGCGCAGGCTCGCTCATAGGCGTCAACGACGGAGTCTGCCCTTGAGGCTTCACCCGATGCCAGATTTTCACCATCGCGCCTGCGGGCGGGAGGCTGTGCTATGCGGCGCGGGTGCTGCCTCTGCGTCGTTCGGTGGTGTGCCTGGGCCTCGCGCTGTTGACAGCGTCGCGGGCCCGTCGCGGCGCCGCCGACCCCGTCGAGGGCGCGGTGGTGCGCGCCGACCCCGTCGCGCGGGCCCGGGCCGCCCTGACCCGCGGGAGCCGGGCCGTCACGGTGATCGACCTCCGCGACGACGCCCGCTTTCGTGACAGCGTCGCGCAGTCGATCGAGCAGAGCCCGGGGGTGAGCCTCCGGAGCCTCGGCGACCCCTTCGCGGCGACCTCGGTGACCCTCCGCGGCGCCACCGGCGCGCACGTCGTGGTGGCCCTCGACGGCGTGGTGCTGAACGACGCCGCGAGCGACGGGGTCGACCTGAACCTCGTCGCTCCGGCCTTGCTCGAACGCGCGACGCTCTACCGCGGGGCGGCGCCCTTGCACCTCGGCGGCGGCTCGCTCGGCGGGGCCATCGAGCTGCACACCCGGAGCGTCACGGCCCCGTCGGTGGCCCAGGTGAGCCTCGGGTTCGGCGCCTTCGGCACCCGCCGCGCCGCCGCCACGGTGGCCGGACGCAGCGGCCCCTGGCGCGCCCTCGCCGCGCTCGGATACCGCCACACCGACGGCGATTTCAGCTTCTACGACACCGACGCCACCCCCGACCGCGCCGGCCAGTTTCGCCCCCGACGGAACAACCGCGCCGACGCCGTCGACCTCTTGGCGCGGCTCTGCCACCAGCGCGCCGCGCTCAGACCCGGGGCGTGCCTCACGGCCCTCGTGTCGGGCCGCGCGCGGGGCGTGCCCGGGGTGGTGCCCTTCGAGAGCGAGGGGCCGTTCTTTACACAATCGCGGGCCCTCGTACGGGCCGAGCTGCCGCTCGTGTCGAGGCGCTACACCGTGGCCGCATTCGGCACCGCGATGCGCCGCGCCGATCGCTTCGTCAACGACGGCCCGGTGCCCCTCGGGTACGGCACCGGCGACCGCAGCGAGACCCTCGTCGGCGAGCTCGGCCTTCGCGCGCACCCCGGCGTCGAAGGGCGCGACGGCCTCCACGCGATGCTCAGGGCGCGGCACGAGACCTTTCGCTCGTTGAGCCGTGGCGGCGACGGCGAGGCCTCGCGCAGCGCCCTCTTCGCAGGCCTGGAGGCCCATCACACCTTCGCGCGCCTTCACCTCGACGCGGGGCTCGGCCTCGACGCCCTCGTCGACGCCCGAGACGGCCTCGCGCAGCGCCGCGCCCTCTTGAGCCCGCGCCTCGGGGCGCGCGTCGTGCTGACCCCCGCCCTCTCGCTCCGCGCGACGCTCAGCCGCGCAGCGCGGGCCCCCTCGCTCGGCGAGCTCTACGGCGACCGCGGGAGCCTCCAGGGCAACCCCGCGCTCGTCCCCGAATCGGCCTACCAGGCTGACCTCGGCGCCGTCTTCGAGGCCCGCCGCGGGCGCTCCCGGGTCTTCACCGAGGTGGCCCTTTGGGGCCGACGCGCCGACGACCTCATCGCCCTCGCGCAGACCAGCCGCGCGACCCTGCGGCCCTTCAACACCGGCGCCGCGTGGCTCGCGGGGGTCGAGCTCGACGCGCGGCTGCAAATCTTAGATTATCTTGAAATTTCAGTAAGTTACGCCCTTACCGAGAGCGCCCAGATCGCGCCCGGGAGCGCCCTCGACGGGCGGGCCTTGCCCTTCACGCCGCGTCACGACGTGGGGCTTCGGGCGAGCTACCAGCGCGCACGTTGGCGCGCGGGGGCGGAGCTCTCGGGGCGGAGCGCGGTGTGGCTCGAGCGCGCCAACGTCGCGTCGGTGCCGGGACGCGCCCTCGTCGGCGCCCACGTCATGGTCGCCCTGGTGCGTCGCCCGACGCAGCGGGTGTGGCTCCGCGCCGAGGTGAACAACCTCTTGAACCTCCGCACCCTCAGCGAAGACGTCACCCTCGGAGACCGCGTCTTCACCCGGGTGGTCGCGCTGCAAGACAGCTTCGGCTATCCCCTCCCGGGTCGCAGCGTGTCACTGTCACTCTCTTGGGATTACGAGTCATGAGAGCCGCCGCGTTGGCCATCGTTTCGCTGCTGAGCCTCGGGTGCGGGGGGTCGCCCGCCGGGGTCGAGGCGACCGACTGCGCAGCCTTGGCGGGGCGGCTCCTCGGCGCCCCCGAGCGTCGTCGGCTCCTCGTGATCGGGAGCAACTTCACCACAGGGGTTGCCTTTCGCATCGACCCCGCGACGATGCAGACCGAGCCGCTGTCGTTGGGCGTCACCGGCGACACCGTGGCGCGCATGGCGGGTGACGCGCTGGTGCTCCTTCACCGCTCGCAGACTCAGGGCGACAACCTCACGCTCTTTGACGCGCGCCCCGTCCGGCCGCGGTACGTGTGTCAGCTCGCGCTCTCTCGCGACGACGAGCGGGTGCGGGGGCTCCGCCCTTGGGTCAACGCCCACGACGTGGTGGCCCTCGACGCGAGCACCCTCGCCGTGGCGCGGTACAACCTCGGCAGCCTGGCGGTGATTGACCTTCAGCGCGGCGCCCTCACCCGCACGGTCGACCTCACGGCCTTTCAGGGCCGCGCGGCGCTGCCCTACCCCGACGCGATGGCCCGGGTCGGCGACGAGATCTGGGTGAGCCTCCAGCGCCTCGACGACCTCGTTCACCCCACGCAGCCTGGGTTGATCGTTCGCTTTGACGCCGCGCTCACCCGCGTCGTGGGCACCTTGGCGCTGCCCTACGCCAACCCCTACGGCCCCTTTCGGCGCCTCGACGACGGCCGCGTGGCCCTCGCGACGCTCGGAGATTACAGCGTCATCGGCGACGGGGGCCTGCTCGCCATCGACCCGCAGAGTCAGACCGTCACGGTGCTGCGCGACGAGGCCGCCTTGGGGTCGAACCTCGACGGGTTTGTGTTCTTCGACGCCGAGCGGGTGTTGCTCAAGCGCGCGGGGGCGCGCGACGGCGGCGGCGGCGAGGTGGGCGTTCGCTTCACCATCGAGGGCGGCGATGCGCCGCGAGAGCTTGTGCAGCGGGCGCTTTGGGCGCCTGCCTTTCCTGAGGTGATGGGGGCCTTGGGGTGGGTCGGCGACCCGGGGCGCGCCTTGGGCGACGACGCGGCGGTGCGGGCGTTTACCCGAGACGGCGATGCCATCGCGGCGTTTACGATGCCCGACGCGATGCGACCGTACGACCTCTTGCCGGTGCCCTGAGCGCGCCCGCGCCTAAGGCTCTCGCCCCCCGACCGGGATCTGCATCGCATACGGCGCCGCCTGCCCCGGAAAGTGCAAAAACTGCGACTCGTGTTCGAGGCAGCGTCGCGCCCCGGCCATCGACGGGTCGAGCCGGCTCAAGCGGGTTTGCCCTTCGGGGCTCGTGGTGAACTCGACCACCCCCGACGGGCTCTCGGCGCACTGGTTTCGCTCGACGCAGGTCGCCAGGCACCGGACCACCCGCGGGCGCGCCATCGCCGCCATCGTCGCGCGCTGCCCCGCGGTGAGCGAGGGCGCCTCGGGCGTCGCGGCGGGCGCAGGGGGCGACGGCAACACCCGCTGCGGCGCGGCGTGAGGCGTCGCGGGCGCCGCCGAGGCCACCATCGGCGACCGCTGCCACGCGGGGCTCTGAGCGCCCAACTCAAGCGTCATGCGGCCGCGGGCCGTGCGCGCGATCAGCGTCGCAGGGGTACGAACGCACAGGCTCTCAAGCCCCGCCGGGAGAGGCCCCCCGGAGCCGAGCGAGAGCCCCGTCACGCCCTCAAGCTGCGGCACCCGAAGCGAAGGCGCCGCGTCGTCGAGCGCCGCGAGGTCGAGCGCGTCGCCGTCACGGGCCGCCTCATCGCGACGCTGGGCCTCGCCCACGAGCGGCAGTTCGAGCACCACGGGCCCGGTGACCGTGAGCCCCGCGGCCCCGTCACGCGAGACCGCCGTGCGCCCCGCGAGCACCACCACCCGCAGCCGATCGGCGCGCCACGCGCCCACCGTCGCGCCCTCGCTCTCGACCTGCCAGCCGTGCGCCCGCAGCCGGAGCGCAGGCCCCGTCGCGCCCTCGCCACGCAGCAGCGCCACCTCGCCCGCGTCGAGCACCACCTCGCTCGCCGCGGTGGTGAGCGTCGCCAAGGTCGCCCGGCTCTCACCGCGGAGGTCAACCCGCCAGCCGTCACGCAAGCCCAGCACCGCGCGACCGCCGAGCGCCGTCTCGATGCGCGCGCCCTCTGCGAGCCGGGCCACCGACGCGAGCGGCGACCGCCCGGCCCCCGCGAGGCCCACCGCCGAGCCCGCCGCCGAGAGCAACACCTGCGCCTCGTAGCGCGTCACCCGAGGGCCCTCGACGGCCTGAGGCGCCCGACCCGGCGCCACCGCCACCGCCTCGACCGGAGCCGCCACCGGCCTCGACCCGAGGGCCACCACCCCCGCCGCCGCCGCCGCGAGGCTCACCCCGAAAAAAGTCGCCTCGCGCCACCGCGAAGGCGCCTTGAGCTTGCCCTCGCGAATCGCCCGCGCCGTCGACTCGGCCGCCGCCAGCACCGCGGGGTCGATCGCCGCCCAATCGGGCTCACGGGGCGCCGCCTCGCGGGCCTCGTCGAGCAGGGCGCGACCGTCGGTCAAGCGCACGAGGGCCTCGCGGCACGCCGCGCAGGTCTCAAGATGGGCCGCGTCACCCGCGCCGAGCGCGACACCGTCGGCGTGGGCGAAGAGGGCCTCGACGTCAATATGGGCGCTCATCGTGATGCCCCTTCTTGGGCCGCGAGCTTCAGCTCTTCGGCGATGGCGCCGAGGGTCTTGTCTTGGGCCATCGCCGCGTAGACCTCGCGGCGGGCGTAAAAGAGCCGGGTGCGCACCGTCAACACCGGGCTGTCGACCATCTCAGCGATCTGGGCCGCGGCGACGCCTTCAATGTCATGCAGAATGAACACCGCCCGCTTCTTCTCGCTGAGGGTGTCGAGAATGGCGTAGAGCGCGCGCATGCGCTGGTTGCGCGCCGAGACGTCGAAGGGCGAGTCTTCTTCGGCAGCGGTAGGCTCGTGGGCCGGGGTGAGCTCGTTGCCGAGACCCGGGCGGCTGCGCGCGGCGCGAATGTTCATCAGCGTGACGTTCACCGTGACGCGGTGGAGCCAGGTGCTAAAGCGCGACTCGCCGCGGAAGCTCACCAGCGAGCGAAACACCTGGAGAAAGACCTCTTGCACCACGTCGTCGACCTCGGGCCGGGGGCCCATCAGCCGGGCCACGAGCCGACCGACGTCGCGCCGATGCAGCCGATACAGCTCTTGAAACGCCCGCGCGTCGCCCGCCTGGGCCCGGGCCACGTACGCAGGCTGAAGGTCTTCGTCGTGCGTCACGAGACGCCCCGGTGCAAAAGCTGCCAACGACACCATACAAGCCACCACGACCGAGAGTAGGAGGTGCGTCGAGCACCGCCTGACGCCACATCGTCAGTGCCTCGACCTCCCATGCGATGCGGGGCCGTCTCCCCACATTCACCGCCGCGGTGACCCCGGCGCGATTTTCTCTTCGCCTCGCCCTCTGGGCACCAACGCCTGTGTGTCGCCTCGGCCATCACGTCGCGGCGGGCACTCTAAACCACACGCGCCCGAGGGCGCGGCCCCAATGCGACATCGGCCCCTCGGAGCCCCCGAGCAGGTCGACGCTAGAGCCGACGCGCCCGGGCCAAGAGCCCCAAGAGGTCTGAACCGACGAGTCCGACGACAATGGCCATCGCGAGGATCCCCATGGCCCAAGGGCTCTGCGCCCTTTGCCCCGGGGGTGCCAACTTTCGCGCAGCGATTTGTCAAGAAGAACCGTCGAAGCCGCTGACACCGCTGAAGAATTCGTCGCGCAGAGGGCGGCGCGGTACGCTCCCGCGGGTGAAGTTTCGCGACCCCGAGGGCCTCTTGCGCGCGTTGGCCGGGGCGCCGCTCCCTGCCGCGGTGGTCGACCTCGCGGCCTTCGAGCGAAACCTCGACCGGGTGAAGGCCGCCCTCGCCGCGCGCCCCGCCCTCGGGCTCAGGGTCGGGAGCAAATCGCTCAGAGTCGAGGCCCTCATCGCGCGCCTCGCGGCGGGGCTCGGGGCGCGCTACGCGGGCGTTCTTTGCTACTCAGCCCGCGAGCTCGGGTGGCTCGCCGGGCGGGGGCACCGCGACCTCGTGATGGGCTATCCCGTGGTCGACCCTGACGACGCGCGACGCCTCGCGACAGCGCGAACGCAGACGCAAGTGTGCGCGATGGTCGACGACCCGGCCCATCTCGCGGTGCTCTCGGCCGCGGCGGTCGAGGCCGGAGTGGTGCTCGATGTGGCCATCGACCTCGACATGGCCGCGCGGTGGCCGACGCGCCGGGGCCCGGGTCTGCGTCTCGGGGTGCTGCGCTCTCCGCTCGAGTCGGTGAAGGCGGTGCAGCGCCTCGCCGGGCAGGTGGCCGCGACGCCGGGCCTCGCGCTCGCGGGGTGCATGGGCTACGAGGCACAGATCGCGGGGCTGAGAGACCGGGTCTCGGGGCGCAGGGTGCTCGCCCACGCGCTCGTCAAGGCGATCTCGCGGCCGCAGGTTCGGCGCTTTCGGGCCGAGGTCAGCGCGGCGCTCAGGGCCGACGGGCACCGGCTCCGGTTCTTCAACGGCGGCGGCACGGGCTCCCTCGACAGCACCCGCGACGACCCGTCGGTGACCGAGCTCACGGTGGGCTCGGGCTTCCTCGGAACGGCCCTCTTCCAGGGTCTCGACGCCCTCGACTGCGAGCCCGCGCTCGGCTTCGTACTCCCGGTGGTTCGAAGGCCCTCAGCCGAGACCGCGACCTGCGCGGGCGGCGGCTACGTCGCCTCGGGCGCCGGGGGCCCCGGTGGCCGCGACCGCTGGCCTGTGCCGGTCTTCCCCTTCGGGCTCGCGCTGACCGACCGCGAGGGCCCCGGCGAGGTGCAGACGCCGCTCGTAGGCCCCGGCGCGCGGGGGCTCAGCCTCGGCGACCGCGTGCTCTTTGTGCCGGCCAAAGCGGGCGAGCTGGCCGAACGCTTCGCCGAGTACCACCTCGTGCGCGGCGGCACCGTCGAGGCGCGGGCGCCCACCTGGCGCGGCGACGCCGCAACATGGGGTTGACACCGACATTCGTCGAGAACTATCGCACCCCCTTCGCGGGTTCGGTGACCCGACGATGAGTCGAGGGTCGAGTGGCAGAAGACTCCAGCGCGATGATTGAGACCCACAAGCTCACCCGCCGATACGGCGCCCGGGTGGCCGTCGAGGCCCTGAGCTTTACCGTCGAGAGGGGCCAGATCGTGGGCTTTCTCGGGCCCAACGGCGCGGGCAAATCGAGCACCCTCCGGATGCTCTCGGGCTTCATCCCCCCGACGGCGGGCACCGCGCGCATCGCGGGCTTCGACATCGTCGAAGAGAAGCAGTCTGCCCAGGCCATGCTGGGCTACATGCCCGAGACGATGCCGCTCTACCCCGAGCTCCGGGTGCGCGAGTACCTCCGATTTCGCGGTGAAATCAAAGGTCTTTGGGGCAAGAAGCTCAACGCCGCGGTCGACCGCGCGATGGGCCTCGCCGACATCGCCGACCGCGACGCCCAACTCATCGGCGAGCTCTCGAAGGGATACAAGCAGCGCGTGGGCCTCGCCGACGCGTTGGTCGCCTCGCCGCCCTTGCTCATCCTCGACGAGCCCACCGAGGGCCTCGACCCGAACCAGGTCGCCCGATTTCGTCAGCTCCTCGGGGCCCTCAAGGCCGAGCACACGATCTTGCTCTCGACGCACATCCTCTCTGAAGTTGAAGCCGTCTGCGATCATGTGGTGATCCTCCATCAGGGCAAGCTCGTCGCCGCCGGCAGCCTCGACGAGGTCACCGCCCGGCGCGGCGCGGGGGCCTTCGCGGTGCGTTGTCGCGCCCCCGAGGGGCCCTGGCAGACGGCGCCCGAAGCCGAAGCCCGGCGGTGCTTCGAGGGCCTGGGCCTTGAGGTCGAAGGCGCCTCCGCCGAAGCAGGGTTGGTGAGCCTCAAGCTGAGCCTCACCGACGGCGACGAGGCGGCCCTCGAAGCGGCCGTGGCGCGGCTCGTGGGCGCGGGGCTCGGGGTGCGCGAGGTGAAGCGCGCGACCCGCGAGCTCGAAGAGGTCTTTCAGCTTCTCACCGCAGAGGGGGGCGCGGCATGAGGGCCATCTTTGCGATCTACAAGCGCGAGCTCTTGTCGAGCTTCGCGTCGCCGATGGGCTACGTGCTCCTCGCGAGCTTCCTGGTCTTCAACGGGGTGGTGTTCTCGTTCTTCATGCAGATGGTGGCGTCGAACCCGGCGCTCAGCGGCACCCGCGGCCCGCTGCAGATGTTCTTCGGCAGCACGATCTTGTCGGTGCTGACGCTCTTGATCTTCTGCCCCGCGATCTCGATGCGCACCTTCGCCGAAGAGCGCCGCGCGCGCACCTTCGAGACGCTCTTTACGACCACCGTGACCGAGACCGAGGTGGTGCTCGGCAAGTTCTTCGGCGCCCTCACCGTGTGGATGACCCTCTGGCTCCCGACGCTCCTCTACGCCCTCGTGGTGCGCCGCTACGGGCCCGTCGACTGGGGCGTGCTCGCGAGCGCGTACCTCGGGCAGTGCGTGATCGGCGGCGCGTTTCTCTCGCTCGGCATCTTGATGAGCGCGCTCTCGCGCTCGCAGGTGACGGCCTTCGTGCTGTCGTTTCTCGCCACCGGGGGCGTGATGTTCGCGCTCGGCCTCGGCTCGTACATCTACACCGACGAGTCGCGGCTGCAGTTCTTCGGGTACGTCAACCTCTGGTCGCACCTTGAGAATTTCTCGGTCGGGCTCGTCGACACCCGGGCGCTGGTCTACTACCTCTCGGTCACCGCCCTCGGGCTCGGCCTCACGGTGAACGTACTCGCCGGCCGGAAGGAGGCCTGACATGCCTGAAGACACCTCACCGGGCGGGCCTCGGGGCTGGGTCGACGGCTTCGTGCGAGGGCCCGCGGTGGCCCTCCTCGCGCTGCTGCTCTTCGGCATGGCGAACTACGCCAGCGCGCGGCACTACCGGCGCTTCGACTGCACCCAGACGGGTCAGTTTACGCTCTCGCCGCGCAGCCAGGAGATCGCCCGGCGGCTCCGCGGCCAGACCGAGATCTACCTCTTGATGGGTCGGCAGGAGCCGCTCTACCGCGAGGTCTCTGAGCTCGCCGCCCGCTACGCCGCGGTGTCACGCGCGGTGACGGTGCACACCCTCGACCCCGACCGCGACCGCGAGCGGTACATCGCCTTCGCGAACCGCATCAACCTCGCCCTCGACGCGGCCGACGAGCACCAGCGGCCCATCGCCTCGTGCGGCGTGGTGGTGGTGCGGGGCGCGCGGCACTGGGAGATCCAGCGCGAGTCGCTGGCCGAGCTCGGCGCCGGCGGCGAGGGCGACGAGGGCGGGGCCAACCGGCTCCGCAACGCGCAGATCACGGTCGAGCGCGCGTTCAGCGAGGCGCTGCTCCAGGTCGACGA
The DNA here is from genome assembly GCA_016792845.1 of Myxococcales bacterium. GTDB lineage: Bacteria > Myxococcota_A > Polyangia > Polyangiales > JAEUKH01. The sequence goes on from JAEUKH010000035.1 coordinate 85,647, forward strand.
CGAGCGCCGCACGAAGGTGTGCCTGTCGACGGGGCACAATGAGCTCTCGCTCGGGTCGGCCGAGCACAGCGCCCAAGGGCTCGTCGATGCGCTGCGACACAGCCGCTTCGAGGTCGAGCCCGTCGAGGTGCGCGGCCAGCGTCAGGTGCCGCGGAGCTGCGACGTGCTGCTCATCGCGGGCACGGCGCGACCCTGGAGCCCCGAAGACGCCCTCGCGGTCGAGCGCTACCTCCGGGCCGGGGGCAACCTCGCGGCCTTCGTCGACCCCCTCGCCCTCGAAGGGCGCATCGTGCCGACGGGCCTCGAAGGCGTCGCGCGGAGCGTGGGCATCGGCCTGCCGCCGCTCTTGACCCTCGAACAAGACCCCGCCCACCTCCAGCGCGACGTGCCCCCCATGCAGTTTCGCGTCGATACGTGGAACGAGCACGAGATCACCCGCAACCTCCGCGGCACCCAGCTCATCGTCTCGATGGTGCGCCCTTTGGTGCGGGCCGAGGGCAGCGCCGTGGTGCCCGTGGTGCTCGCCTCGACCACCCCCGAGGGCTGGGGCGAGAGCAACGTCGCCGACCTCATGCGCACGCTCACGCCCTCGCGCGACGCCCACGACCTCGCCGGGCCCATCACCGTCGCGATGGCCTCGTCGCTCGCCGACGCCCCCGCCCGGCCTGACGGCGCCCCGTCGGGCCGCGCGGTGTTCGTGGGCACGAGCAGCATCGTCGAGAACATCAATTTCAACCCGCAGCTGAGGGCCGCCCTCAGCAACGCGTCGCTGGTCGAGGCGAGCCTCGGGTGGCTCACGGCGCGGCACGAGATGATCGACATTCCGAGCCGACCGGCCGACCGCGCGGCGATGCTCGTGCCGGGCGACGACCTCTCGCGGGTCACGCTCTACGTGGTGTTGCTCATCCCCCTGGCCGCGGCCTTGGTGGGGGTCGCCGTATGGCGCGCGCGAAAGAACGCAACGTGAACCTGCGAAGCCTTCGTCGTTACCGAACGCCCCTCGCCCTCGCCGCGCTCTGCACCGCGATGGCGGGCTACCTCGCGTGGGATCACAAACACGCGAGCTCCGAAGAGCTGGCCGCGCGCCGCCGCATGCTCTTTCGCGCGTTTCACCGCCAGCAGGTCGATCGCATCGAGATCGCGCTGCCCGCGGGCCGCTTCGAGCTGAGGCGGCGCGGCCACGAGCAGTGGGTGATGCAGAGCGAGCGTGAGGGCGCGCGCCCCGCCGACGCCGTCGAGGTCGAGCGCATCCTCTCGGAGCTCGAAGGCGCAGAGGCCCTGCGCACCCTCGGCCCCCTCGACCCGGCGAGCCGCACCCGCTTCGGGCTCGAACACCCCACGGTCACCGTCACAGCTTACGAAGGTGCTGAAATCACAGCACATTTCGTCATGGGCAGCGCCGTCGAGGGCGCCCGCGACCGATACCTCGAAGCCTCGGCCCAAGACGGCGGCCGCGACCGCGCCGTCACCGCGGTGGTGGTCGGGCCCAGCGTCGCCGAGGTGCTCGATCGGCCGATGGCGGCCTTCCGCGACAAGCTGGTGGCCAGCGCAGACCTGGCGCACATCGACCGTATCACCCTGCGGCGCGAGGGCGTCGAGACCGAGCTCCGACGGCGCGGGCCCATCTGGCAGCTCTTGACCCCGGCCCCGGTGCGCGCCAGCCGCGGCGCCGTCGACACGCTCCTCAGCGAGCTGCGGGAGCTCCGCGCGACGCGGGTCCTCGTCGACGGCGCGAGCGACGCCGAGCTCGCGCGCTACGGGCTCGGCCCCACGGCGCCGCGCATCAGCTTCTCGCGCGGGGCCAACGTCGAACCCATCACCCTGCGCCTGGGGGGGCCCTGCCCCGAGAGCGACGACGCCGTGACGGCGCTCCGCGAAGGCGGCCGCACGGTGGTCTGCCTCGCCCGCACCTTCGCCGACCCCGCGCTGCAACCCGTCGCGCAGTACCGCGACACGCACGTCCTCGCGGCCCGCACCGACGAGATCGCGACGATCCGTCTGAGCGGCGCCCTCGGCGCGGGGCGCGACCTCGTCATCGAGCGCGCGGCCGAAGGGTGGCGCGCCCGTGACAGCGCCGCGGCCATCGACACCGACGCGATGGAGGTCTGGCTCGCGGCCCTCCACGAGCTCAGCAGCACCGCCGCGGCGGGCCCCGAGACCCGGGTGGCGCGCGGCCTCGCCCCGGCCCCGCAGCAGACCCTCGAAGTGACCCGCTCGGGGGTCGACGGCAGCGAGACCATCCTCGTCGGTAACAGCGACGCCGCGGGGCTCGCGGTGAGCCGCGACGACGAGGCCGGAGTGCTTCTCTTTCCGCCCTCGGCGGCCGACGTGTTGCGCGTCGACGCGGTGCGCTTTCGGCCCGCCCAGGTGCTCAGCCAGGCCCCCGCGCGGCTCACCGACTGGCGCATCGAGGCGCCCGGCTTCGAAGAGACCATCACCCGCGCCGAAGGCGGCATGCGGGTCACCTCACCCGCCTCGGTGGCCGTCGATCAGACCACCTTCGCCGAGGTCACGACGCAGTTCGCCGAGCTCCAGGCCCAGCGTTGGGTGGGCGCCGCCGAGCGCCCCGAGTACGGCCTGACGCCGCCGCGGGTGCGCATCGTGGGCCGCTTCTCGCCTGCGGGCGGCGACGCGGGCGCGCAGCCGAGCGAGGTGACCTTGCGCCTCGGCGCCGCGGTGCCTGGCGGCGGGGTCTACGCCGCGGTGAGCTCGAGCGACGGCGTCTTCGTGATGCCGCGGGCGTTCTACGATTTGATGGTGCAAGCCCACGCAGACCGCGGGGTGCTCCAGGTGCCCGCCGACGTGTCTCGGGTGGTGATCACCGTCGGCGACAACGCGCGGCGCGTTGAGATCGTGCGGCGCGGCGACACCTGGGTGACGGCCTCGGGTGCGAGCGCCTCAAGCGAGCAGGTCACGGCCCTCCTTGAGCGCTTGCAGCGGGTCGTACCGCCGCGGGTGTTCGGGTACGGCCCGCCCCCGGCCGCGGCGAATTTCGCCCACCCTCGGGCCGTCATCGAGGCCCACCTCGGGGCCGACGGCGGCGCGACGGTGATGCGCGTGACCCTCGGCGATCGCTTCGGCCGGGGCGAAGGCGCGGGGGTCTACGCCCGCCGCGAGGGCCTCGACCTCACCCTGTCGGTCGACGACGATTTCGCCGAAATGGTCGAACAGTTTTCGCCCTGAGCCGTGCCGATGCCCGCGTCGCAGCGGGGTCGTCGGTATAGACTCTTCGGCCTGTGACTGACCTCTACGAACCGTTCTCGAATGTGCGTCGCTTCGAGCTCCTCGCACGGCTCGAAGGCGCCACCGTCGACAGCGTCGACGACCTAGAGACCCTGCGCCACGCGCTGCGCCCCACGGCCTCGGCGCCGCTGGTCAAGCTCGACGCGCTGAGGGCCATCGTCACCGACGACCCCGAAGACGCCGACCGCATCATGAAGCGCATCGTGCCCGCGCTGCTGCACCACGCCTGGGCCCTGGTGGCCTCGGGCACCCCGAGCCTCTTGCAGCTCTCGCGCGGTCGCCCCGGCCGCGTGGTGCTGCCCCGGAGCGTCCTGCCCGCGTGGCTCGCGCACATCCTCCTCGGCACCCTCGCGCCGCCGAGCCGGGCGCACCCGCGCTGCGACGCGGCGATGCTGTGGGCCACCACGCAGCCCTCATCGCTGGCAAAATTGCGATGCATTCTCGATATTTACGACGCCGTTGGCACGGGCTCGCTCCCGGGCAGAATGACCGTCGAGCGCACCGGGGTGAACCTCCGCACCGCGGGGCAGTGGCTCCGCGAGGCCGCGCCGCTGACCCCTGTGACGGTCGACAGCCGCGGGCTCATCGAAGACGCCGCGGGCCACCTCCAGGTCGATTTCGCGAACAAATACCTCGGCGGCGGCGTGCTCGGTCGGGGCTGCGTCCAAGAAGAGATCCGCTTCTCGGTGTCGCCCGAGTGTCTCGTGGCGATGCTCGTCGCGCCGGTGATGGAGCCCAATGAGGCCCTCACCCTCCACGGCGTCGAGCGCTTCTCGCAGACCGACGGGTACGCCCTCTCGCTCGCGTATGTGGGCCGCTTCACCGAGCCCGCCGCGCGACTGGCCGACGGCACCCCTGACGTGAGCCTCACCGCCATCGACGCGGTCGACTATCGGCAACGCGACGCCGCGGGGCAGTACACCCCCGACGCGATGCTCCGTGAGCTTGAGAAGGCCCGCGCGGGCTTTCGGCGCGACGCGCGGCTCTTGCCTGTCGCCACGGGCAACTGGGGCGCCGGGGCCTTCGGCGGCGACGCGGCGCTCAAGGCCGTCTTGCAGTGGCTCGCGGCCTCGTCGCAGGGTCGCGCGATGCGGTATTTCACCTTCGGAGAGGCCCGCGTCGCGGGGCTCGGGCCCTTCGTCTCAGCGGCCCGCGGTCGCTTCGGCACCGTGGCCGCGCTCTGGCACCGGCTCCTCGAAGTGGCGCCCGCGCTCGACGCCGACGCCCCGCTCTTTCGCATGATCCTCGCGCCCCCTGCGCCCGCTGCGCCGCCGGTCGCCTAAGGCCGCTCGGGCGCGCTCACCCACTCGCTCGCGCCGCAGCGCGCGCACGCGTTCAGCATCGACTCTTTGCCCACCACCGTGTGCACGCGGCCGCAGCGGCGGCAGCCCCGGGTCTGAGCGACCGCGCTCCCGCAGCGGAAGCAGTGGCGGTGATGGGCCTCGATGCGCGCCGCGCACACCACGCAGTGACACGAGACGGGCCCGTCTGGGCGCTCCGCGGCGGCGGACGGGGTGCCGAGCCTCGCGGCCTCGCGGGCGGCCTCCTCGGCGGCGCGGCGGGCGCTCACGAGCTTCGCGCGCCCGTCGCTGAAGCGCGGCCAGGTGAGGGTGACGAAGGTCGCGCTCCCGAGCACCGCCGCGAGGCCCACGAGCGGTCGCCAGGGCGCGAGGTACACCCACACCACGCAGCCCACGAGGGTGACCAACGCGAGGGGCACCACCTGTCGGCGCACATAGGCCTCGGGCCACATCCGCCGGGCGTGAAGGTGAACGAGCCCCACCGCGGGCCCGAGCGCCGCCGCGAGCGCGACGAACGAGAAGCCGTCGCGGGCCAAGAGCGCGAACACCGCGAAGAACAGCACATGGTTGCCCGCCAGGAGGAGGAAGTGCCCCCACCGAAAGCGCTCGAGCTGCCCCGGCGCGGCGAGCTCGCCGAGGTACCAGAGCCCCACCCCGAAGGCCAACACCGAGAGCCCCGCGAGCTGACAGAGCAGCAGCACCAGCGCGAGCGAGGCGTCGCCCTGCGGGAGCTCGACCTCCATCGCCCGCGCCGTCACCACGTTCGACTGACGCCACACGAGCGCCCCCGGCGGTTGCGCCGTCGGCCAGAGCCCCGCGCCCCCCGCGGCGAGCCCGAGCGGCCCGCTGACCACAACATCGAGCCGACCGATGCGCTGCCCCTCGCCGAGCGACCACACGAGCCGCGCGCGCCCCGACGCCGTGTACCCCACCCGCACCCGACACCCGGCGCCGGGGGCGAGGCGGGCGGCAATGTTGACACCGTGAACATCAACCGAGACCGCTGCGTTTTGAGGTGTTTGTGCGTCATCGACGACGGTCACCTCGACGTCGTTGGCTTGCTGGAGGCTGACATCGAAGGGCAGCGCGAAGCGCAGGGTTCCGGCCGCTTCGGTGGGGTTGACGAAGCGGTACTCGGCCGCGACCCGGGCCTCGAAGCGGGGGTCGACCTGCCACCCGCTGAGCACCGGGCGCGGGTCGAGGTTGACCCTGAGGCGCAATGCCTCGACGGCGAGCGGACGCGTCACGCTGTCGAGGGTGAACGAGGCGCGCGGCGCGGCTTGGGCCACCACAGGCACGCGCTCGACCCGCGGCGAGGGCGCCTCGTGCCCGCGACGCAAGAGCGCCGTCGAGACGACCATGGTGAGCCCCGCGAGGACGATCACCACCACCATGAGCTCAATCAGGGTAAACCCGCGCGTCGTGCGTCTCATCGGGTACTGAATGTCGCGGCGTCGGCGATGCATTCCGCGCCGAGCGATTCTCCGTCGAGGCCGACTCAGCGCACCAGAAACACCGCCACCGTGAGGAGCACCGACACCGCGAGGAGCACCAGCCACCACTTCGACTCTGCGTTCGACGCGGGCTCGAAGGCCGGGGGCGGCGGCCGCAAGGGCGTGTACGCGGGCGAGAGCTTCACCCGCGGCTTGAGCACGAAGGGCTCGGCCTCGGGTTCGAGCGCGGCGGGGTCGAAGGGCGTCGGCGCGACCTCGGTGTTGACCTCGACCAGGGGCGCCCGGCGCGGCGTCGGCGTAAGGTCGGTGGTCTCTATGAGCCCCGCGATGAGGGCCCGGTCGCCGGCCGGGAGGCTCGGCTCGGTGGTGAGCTCCCGCGAAGGCTCGATGGCCTCGAGGATCGACGCGTCGACCACCGTCGGAGCCCCGGGCAAGGGCAGCACCGAGCGCCGTGCGATGAGCCGCGCGAGCTCGATCCCCGAGAGCGCCGTGGGCACGAACTCTTCGAGCACCTCAGCGAATTGCTCCATCGACCCGAGCCGCTCTGCGGGCTTCTTCGAGAGGGCCCTCAGCACCGCGTCGTCGATCTCGACGGGGATGCCGTCGACCAGGTCGCGCATCGGCACGACAGGGTCGGTGAGCACCGACGCGATGATGGCCATGGGCGAATCGCCTACGAAGGGCCGCGCCCCGGTGAGGGCCTCGTAGGTCACCACCGCGAGGCTGAACTGATCACTCCGCCCGTCGAGTTGGGCCGTCCGCACCTGCTCGGGAGACATGTACTCTGGGGTGCCCACGAGGGTGCCGGTCTGCGTGAGCTTCTCGCCCGTCCGCCCCTTCGACGGCGACTGATACGAGATGCTGCGGGTGATGCCGAAATCGACCAGCACGGGCCGCCCGTCGCCGCGCACGAGGATGTTCTCGGGCTTCACGTCTCTGTGGGCGAAGCCCGCGCGGTGCGCGACCCCGAGGGCGCGGGCCACCGGCGCCACGATCGAGACCACCTCGCGGAGCGGCAACGGCCCTCGATCAAGGATGGCCCCGAGGCTCGTACCGTCGATGAATTCCATCGCGATCCAGGTGACCCGGTCGGGCTCCTCGCCCCAGTCGTAGACCCGCACGATGTTCGGGTGATCGAGCTTCTTGACGGTCTCGGCCTCGCGCAGAAATCGCCGCCGTCGCGAGGCGTCATCGTGGGCCTCGGCGAGCACCACTTTGAGCGCCACGGTGCGCCCCTCGCGCAGGTCGTCGGCCAGAAAGACGTCTGACATGCCGCCGCTGCCGATGCGCCGCCCGATGCGATAGCGCTTTGCAATCAGTCGCCCGGCCTGCACCTTGGCCGCGACTCTATCGCGCCTCGCGCAGCCCTGGCCAACGCTTAGCGCCCGGCGCAGCGCTTCAACGCAGGAGCGCGACCAGGGTCAGCGAACCGAAGATCAAGAGCGCCAGCACCGCCCACCCCACCGGCAAGAGGTCAGCGGGCGTCTCGCGCGCCTCGGGCACCACACCACCCGGCACCGAGCGCGAGGCCGAGGCCCCACCGCGCGGCAGCGCAGGCAACGACCACCGCCCCCGCGACGCGGGCGTCTTCACCGCGCCTCGCTGCACCGGGAACGCCATCGTCGGCTGCTCAGAGAGCCGCAACGCGCGGGCCACCGAGGTCTCGTCGGCGCTCGGCGGCAACGGCGCGATGGGGCCCATCGCGAGGTACCGAGAGGCCGTGTCGGCCTGCATCACCCGGAGCGCGCCGGTGAGGTCAAACTCAAGGTCGGGCTCGACCTGCACCGAGGCGCTCGGCTCAGCCCCTGGCTCAGCCCCGGCCCAGGTAGGCGAGGTCTCTGCGCGGGCCCGGTCGGGCGTGCCGAGGTCGAGCACCGTCGGCAGGCCCCGCAGCGGGTGGTCTGAGCACCGCACCACCAGGCGGTTGAGGTCGACACTGCCCAGCGAGGTCGGCGCGAAGGTCTCGAGCATGGTGGCGAACACGTCGATGTCGGCGGGGCGCTCGGCGGGGTCTTTGTTGAGCGCCTTGAGCACCGTCTCTTCGAGCTCGCGGGGCACACCGTCGACGAGGCTCGCGAGCGGCAGCACCGGGTCAGTGAGCACCGAGGCGATCACCGACATCGGCGCCTCTCCCAGAAACGGACGCGCCCCGGTGAGGGCCTCATACGTCACCACCGCGAGGCTGAAGAGGTCGCTCCGACCGTCGAGGGTGCCCGAGCGAATCTGCTCGGGCGACATGTACTCTGGCGTGCCGACGAGCATCCCGGTGCGGGTGAGCTTCTCGCGGGTCTCGCTCCGCGCGGGCGTCTCGTACGCGATGCTGCGGGTGATGCCGAAATCGACGAGCACCGGCGGCCCCGCCGTGCGCAGGAGGATGTTCTCGGGCTTTACGTCGCGGTGCACGAAGCCCTCGCGGTGCGCGACCCCGAGCGCGCGGGCCACCGGGGCCACGATCGACACCACCTCGGCGAGGGGCAGGGGCCCGCGATCGAGCACCGCCCCGAGGCTCACGCCGTCGATGAATTCCATCGCGATCCACACGGTGCGGTCGGGCTCCTCGCCCCAGTCGTAGACCCGCACGATGCTCGGGTGCGACAGCTTCGACAGCGTGCGCGCCTCGCGCAAAAAGCGCCGCCGCCGATGCTCATCGGGGATGAGCTCAGGCAGCACCACTTTGATGGCCACCTCGCGGTCTTCACGGGTGTCTTCGCCGCGATACACCTCGGCCATGCCGCCGCGCCCGACGCGCTCTAGCACCCGATAGCGATTCGAGAAGAGACGACCCTCGTTCACGCAGCCCGAGAGTCTACGCCCAATTCAACCTCGGCCGCGCACCGAAAGCGCCCCGAGCGGCGCTGCGGTCGGCGTCTCAGCGATGCGCGTTCGGCGGCGGCGGCGCGGGCGTCGTCGTGGTGTGGCTCGCGTACTCAAGGAGCCCCGCAGAGTCGGCCTGACCGTTCGCCGCACGGCGTGTGAAATTACCGGTCACCACCACCTCGGCGCCGACGTCGAAGTCGGTCGGCACCGGGCGCGGCGCCATGCCCGGGGGCGTGCCCGGCGCGGGAGCCGGCGGCTGGCCGTGGCGCTGACGCGCGGCGGCGCGGGCCGCCTCGACCTCGTACTGAAAGGTCGCGTACCCGGTGACTTGCATCCACTTGGTGGTGTCGCGCTCGTCGCGGGTGTCGGCGATGTAGACGTGGGGCCGCTCTTCGGTGCAACGGTCGCGCTCGGTGCAGGGCTGACCGCGCTCGTTACGCGCCACGTACACCTCGACGACAAAGCCGTGGACGCGCTGCGCGTGATTCCACACTTGGGGGTCGCGGGCGGCGTTGTGGCGCACGCCGTAGATCGTCAGCGAGCCGTCGGTGTGGTTCACCGGCGGCGGCGGCGGCAGCGTCGGCACGCTCGGGAGATTCACATGCGGCGCCTGAGCGCCCTCTTCGACCACAACGCGAAGCTTGCTCTCGCCCTCGCACCCGAGCACCGAACCGAGCGCGAAGAGACCCATCACCAAGCCGATCGCGCGTGCACCCGCAGTCATCACCGTGGCTCCCATAAAGCGCGCGGACGCTAACACGCGGGTTTCACGCACCACAACCCGCTTTCGCGCCGCCGCACCCGCTCAGGCCCCCTGACGGAAGGTCGTAAGGTCGACCCGCACCCGGATCTCATTCGACACCTTCAAGCGCAGCGGCGGAAAGATGCTCACCCCGTAGTCTGTGAGCCGCACCGAGAACTCGCCGCGCACCCGCAACATGTCAGCGTTGATGCCAAAACTCGCCATGTCCGCGTGCTCGGCCGAGAGCGGGATCAGCGTCACCGTCACCGGCACCGTCACCTCGCGCGTCTGCCCGTGCAGGGTGAGCCGCGCGCGAACGTTGCCCCGCACCGCCGCGCCCGGCGTCAGGGCCGTGGTGATGTCGGTGCCCGTGAGGGCCAGGGTGATGTTCGGGTTCGCCTGCGCGTTCAGCCAGTTTTCACCCCGCAGGTGCTCGTCGCGCATGTCATTGCCCGTGCGCAGGGTGTTCGTCGGCAGGGTCACCGAACCCTCAAGGCGCCGCGAGGGGTTCGCGAGGTCGACGGTGAAGTTGCCCGAGGTCGTGGTCGACACGCCGTCGATCGTTTCGAGCGGCGCGTCGCTGGTGAAGTTGATCCGAGAGATGCCCGTGGGGCGCACCTCGAAGCGCTGAACCCCCGTGAGCGCCACCGCCGGGGCCGCCACCGCCGGAGCCGTCGGCGTCGCGCCCCGCCCACCATTGCCAGGGCGCGGCTGCGTCAACCCAACGCCCGACACCGCGGCAAGACCCACCGCCATCACCGCGCCCAACACCATCGATCGACGAATCATTACGAAGCTCTCTTTCTCATGTCGTCTCGACGACTTGCGACCCATGAAGGTGCGCGCCATGACGACCCCGAGGGCCTACGCACGGCCCGTGCCGCGAGACGATTCAGGCCCGCCGTGACCAGAGCCCGCACAGACGCCAGTCAGGTTGATTGAACGGGAGCGATCATTTTGATCGACGACCTATGCTAACGGGAGAGCCGTGAAGTTTACCGACCTCGACCTTCGCGAGCTGCTCGACATGGGGCCTCGCGGGGGTGTGATCCGATTCGCAGGCGAGCGTGTCATCTTGATGGACGCTGTGGCCCTCGGGCTCCTGCGGCGCGAGCTCATCGACACCATCGGCCTCGCGGGGGCCCGGGGCGTGATGATGCGCTTCGGCTTCGCCCACGGGTGGCGCGCGGCCGAGACCTTGAAGCGCGCCTTCCCGTGGGACAGCGCCCGCGAGTGGCAGCTCGCCGGGGGCAGGCTCCACATGCTCTCGGGTCACGTCGTCTTCGAGCCCGTGCCCCACCACGACGGCCGCGATGCGCCCTTCGCCGAGGGCATCTGGCGAGACAGCTACGAGGCGCAGCAGCACCTCCATCACGTAGGCCTGAGCGACGAGCCGGTGTGCTGGAGCCTCACGGGCTTCGCCAGCGGGTACCTCTCGGCCGCCAACGGGCGCGAGATCTACTGCCGCGAGACCCGCTGCGTGGCCAAGGGTGACCCCCACTGCGAGCTCGTCGGAATGCCCCGCGAGGCCTGGGGCGACGAGCTCGCCGACGAGCTCGCGCTCTACTCCGAGCGCTGCCTCCAGGCGAGCCTCCGCACGGTGACCCTCGCCATCGAGAAGGCCGAGCGCACCCTCAAGGCGCGGCGCCGCGAGCTTGCGTCGATGGCCGACGACGACGAGGTGGCCCCAGGCATCATCGCCCGGAGCGAGGCCATGCGCCGGGTGGTCGACCTCGCCCGGAGGGTCGCCGCGGTCGACGCCACGGCCCTCGTGACCGGCGAGAGCGGCGTCGGCAAAGAGCGCATCGCGCAGCTGATTCATCAAGAGTCGCCGCGTCGCGCCGAGCCCTTCGTGGCCGTCAACTGCGGCGCCGTGAGCGAGACCCTGCTAGAGAGCGAGCTCTTCGGCCACGCCCGCGGGAGCTTCACCGGCGCCCACACCGACCGCGCGGGCCTCTTCGAGGGCGCCCACGGCGGCACGCTCTTTCTCGACGAGGTGGGCGAGCTCACCCCGGCCATGCAGGTGAAACTTCTGAGGGTCTTGCAAGAGCGAGAGATCAGAAGGGTGGGCGAGACCCGGGCCCGGAGCGTCGACGTGCGGGTGGTCGCGGCCACGCACCGAAACCTCGCCGACGAGGTCGCCGCGGGGCGCTTTCGGCAAGATCTGTATTACCGACTCCGGGTCGTCGAGGTGCTCATCCCGGCGCTGCGCCACCGCAAAGACGACGTGCTCCCGCTGGCGCGCACGAGCCTCGATCGGCACGCCCGGCGCTTCGGGCGCGAGCTCAAGGGCTTCACCCCCGAGGCCGCCGACCAGCTCCTGCGCTACGACTGGCCCGGCAACGTGCGCGAGCTCGAGAACGCCACCGAGCGCGCCGCGGTGCTCGCCGACCGCGACCGAGTCGAGCTCCGCGATTTGCCCGAAGAGGTGCGCAGCACCGCGGCCCCGGTGGCGCTGCCCTCTGGGGCTGTCAAACCCCTCCGAGACATCGAGCGCGAGTACATCCTCGCGTCGCTCGCGCGCAACGCCGGCAACCAGTCGCGCACGGCCCATCAGCTCGGCATCGGCACCGCCACCCTCTACCGTAAACTCCGTGAATACGACCGCGAGAACCGATCATGAACGCGCCCGCCCCCGCCTCGCTGACCGACCAGTTTATCGACCTCGACGGGCCGCTCAGGGTCATCGACCACGGCGGCGAGGGGCCCACGGCGGTGCTCGTCCACGGGCTCGGCGGATCGAGCGAGAACTGGCTCGCGCTGGTCACCCCGCTCAAGGCACAACACCGTGTATTCACACTTGATTTGCCTGGCTTCGGCCTGAGCCCGCCGGGCGCCCGTCGCACCGAGGTCGGGCACTACGCGCGGCTCGTCGCGCGGCTCATCGCGCGGCTCCCCGGCGGCCGGGCCACGGTGTTCGGCAACTCGATGGGCGGCATGATCGCGGTCTTGACCGCGGCCCTCGCCCCCGCGGCGGTCGACGCGGCGGTGCTGCTCAACCCCGCGGTGCCGAATTTCTCGCTGCGCCACCTCGACCCCAAGGTCGCCTCGGTCTTCGCCCTCTACGCCGTGCCAGGCGTGGGCGAGTGGTTCACCGCCCGCGCCGCCCGCACGACCCCGCCCGAAGAGGCCCTCGCGTGGTTTCTCAAGCTCTGCGGTCTTGAGCCCACTGCGCTGCCGCCCGAGCTTTGGGCCCAGCACCTCCAGGTCGCGAAGATCCGCCGCGGGTACCCTTGGGCCAACCCCTCGTTTCTCCGGGCGACGCGCTCGATCTTGCGGCTCAACACCTGGCCCTGGGCCCTCCTGCGCGAGGCCCACGCGGTGACCGCCCCGGTGCTCCTCTTGCACGGCGGACGCGACCGCCTCGTGCCCGTCGAGAGCGCCCGCGAGATGGCCCGCCGCCTCCCCGCGTGGCGCTACGTCGAGCTCGCGCCGCTCGGGCACACGCCCATGCTCGAAGCCCCTGAGACGGTGATCGCCCACTACGACGCGTGGCGGCGCGGCCTCGACATTCGTTGAAGGTGTGCGAGCGGGGCGGCTTTGCGGCGTGGCGCGGGGCGGGGCTGTGATAGCGTCTCGGGCGCCGCGATGTTTGATCCTGCCCTGATTCCGCTGGTCAAGCGCCTCGATCAAGACCCCGACGACGCAGAGGCCCTCGAAGGGCTCTGGCAGCAGCTCGACGCGAAGGGCGACCATCAGACCCTCGCCGTGCTCGCCGAGAAGGTCGCCGCGCGCCGCCGAGACCCGGCCCGCAGCGCAGAGCTCCTCGCCCGCGCGGGGCAACTGTGGGCCCGCGTTCTGCGCCGCGACGACAAGGCCGCCGCGATCTTTCAGCAGGTGCTGGCCGTCGACAGCCGTCAGCTCACGGCCCTCGCGGGCATGGCCGGCATCTGGCGCCGCGCGGGCCGCCTCGAACAGGCCGCCGCAGCGCTCGAGAAGGTCTTGCCCTTGACCACCGAGGGCGCCCGCCGGGCCGAGCTCCTCGAAGAGGTCGCCGAGCTCCGCGCCGCCCGGGGCGACACCGACGGCGAGATCGAGGCCCTCCGCGAGTCGGTCGAGCTGCGCGGCGCGAGCGCGGCCATCGAGTCGCGGCGCACCCTCGCGCGGCTCCTCGTCGCCCGCGCCCGCGCGGCGGGTGACGTGCCCGACGACGACATCTACCCCGACGACGTCCGAGAGGCCGCGCGGCTCTTGGGGGGTATCGCCCGCGAGGGGGGCACCCGGGCCCAAGATTTCGCCACCGCGGCGCTCCAGCTCTGGCCCGGCGAGGAGCAAGCCTACCGCGTGGCGGCCTCGGCGGCGTCGATGCGGCACGTCGAGCTCACCACCCTTCGCATTCGCTTCCTCGCGGCGAACCCCGAGAGCCCTGACGCCTCGCGGGTGCGGGGCGAGCTCGCCGAATCGTACGTCGCGGTGGGCCGCACCGAAGACGCGGTGGCGGTGCTCCTCGCGGCCGCCGACCAAGACCCCGAGGCGTCGCGACGGCTCGAAAAGATCTACGAGCGCGCAGGGCGGCACAAAGACCTCGCCCAGCTCCTCGACGCCCAAGCCCGCGACGAAGACCCCGCCGTGCGCGTGGTCTCGCTGCGGCGACGCGCCAAGGCCCACCGCCTCGCGGGCAACAAGGCCCGCTACCTGGAGCTGCAACGGGGCGTGCTCGACATCGTGCCCGACGACGCCGACGCGCTCAGCGAGATCGAGCGAGACTGTCGGCTCCAGGGGCACCTCGACGAGCTCACCGAGCGGCTCCGAAACGCCGCGCAACAAGGCACCGCGCCCCGGGCCCAGCGGTACCGATGGTGGCGCGAGGTGGCCATGCTGAGCGAGCGCCACCTTCAGAACATCGACGAGGCCACCGAGGCGTGGTGCGAGGCCCTCGTGCTCGCCGACGACGACGCGTCGCGCGAAGAGAGCGAGAGCGCCATCACCCGACTCCTCGAGCGCGGCAACCGATGGGACGAGCTCCTCCAGCGCCTCGAACGTCAGGCACGCGAGGGCGGCAGCACCGACGCGCGGCGCGCCCGCTGGATGCGCTGGCTCACCCTTCACCGTCAGCATCGCCCCGACCCGCGGGCAGAAGCCCAAGCCCTGGCCTCACTCTGGCGCGAGCTCCCTGACGACGACGAGATCGCCCTCGGGCTCCTCGACGCGCGCCGCCGCAGCGGCGACCTCCAGGGCGTCTCTGAGGTGCTGAACGCGCGGGTCAAGCAAGCGGCCGCGCTCAGCCCCGCGGTGCAAGCCTCGCGTTGGGCCCAACTCGCCGCACACTTGGAGCAGGTCGCAGACCCCGACGACGCGCTCGAAGCGTGGCACACCGCGCGCGCCCTCGACCCCTCTCAGGCCATGGCCTGGCTCGCCGAAGAGCGCCTCCTCGAAGCGCTCGGGCGCACCCGGAGCCTCCTCCAGGTGCTTCGCGCCCACGCGGCCCACCCCACCGCCGCGGGGCGCAACCCGGGGCCCCTCTACGCCCAGGCCGCCCAGACGGCGTACGGGCTTCAAGAAGACACCGCCGCGGCCGAGCTCGCCGAGATCGCCCTGCGCTTCGCGCCCGACGACGACGAGATGCGGGGGCTCCTTGAGTCGATCCGCGGCCCGCGCACAGGCCCCCTCGACGCGGCGGCCAAGGCCGACCCAGACCCGCCCGAGACGGCCCCCGCGGCCGAGGTCGAAGCGCCTCACGAGGCCGCCGCGGCCCGCGACGGCGCCGTCGAAGATGAAGAGGGTCCGCCCACCGCTGCGGTCGATTTGAGAGAGGCCCTCGCGGCCCTCGAAGCGCAAGGGCCCGCTGCCCCGAGCGACGACGACGAGACCGGCGACCCCACCGGAGTCTTCTCGTCGGCGATGCTCGATTCGCTCGAATCCGAGGCGGGCGCCCAAGACCCGAAAGAGACCACGGGCGAGCTCGAGACCTTCGGAGACTCGGTCGACGGCGCGCCCGGCACCCCCGAGGCGACCCCGCGCTTTGACAGCCTCGACGAGACGCTCCTCGCGTCTGAGCACGAGACCGCCGAGGCCCCCGCGGGCATCGCCCCTCACAGCGTGCCGCCGCCCTCAGAGCCCGACGACGACGACCCGCCCGCGCCCGCCCAGGCGACCATCACCGGCGACATCGCCGCCGACGATGTTGACAGTGTCAACATGTTGCGTGCGGTTGAGGCCGACGACGACGAAGAGGTCGCGCTGGCGCCTGACGATGCGCTCGACGACGCGGTCGAGCTGAGCGACCCGACGCCGCGCCCGCAGGTGGCCGCCCGGGCGCCGCTGCCTGCGCCGCCGAGGCCGCCCGGTCGGGGGCCGTCGGTGCCGCCGCCGGTGAGCGCCGCCCCGCGTGAGATGCCGCCAGGGAGCGCCGCCCCGACACCGCCCCGACCGTTGCCGCCCTTGCCGCCGCGGGTGTCGGTTCCGCCCATGGCCGCGCAGAGCGGGAGCACCCTCCCCGCGATCGTCGCGCCCCCCGCCCCGCCCGTGCGCCCGAGCGTGCCCGCCCCCGTCGCAGCGCCGCCGCCGCCCCCTGCGCCGCCACCTGCGCCGCCACCAGCGCCGCCCCCACCCCCGCCGCCCCCACCCGCGCCGCCGATCGCGACGTCGGTGCCGTCGGTGCCGCCGCCTCCGCTCGCGCCGCCGCCCGTGACGCCGCCCCCGGTCGGCGCGTCGGCGACCGCTAGGCCCACCACGGTGCCACCCGCGATGCTGCCTCCGGCGCCCGAGACTGCGGTGACGGGCCCCGCAGTGATCGAGTCGCGGGTGTCTCGCCCGTCGTCCGTTCAGATCGAGGCCGAACCGTCGATCGTCGTCGATCTTGGGCCAGAGCCCGCCCCCGCAGCGACCGAGCCCAAGCCGCCGCCGTCGATCCGCCCTCCGGCCCCGCCGCGGGTCGAGGCCGAGCCGTCGATCGTCATCGATCTCGGCGTCGAGACCGAGGCGCCGCCCCCGCGTCCTGCGCCGCCCCCTCCGTCGCCCGCGGCGTCGATCGCCCCGGTTCGAGCGCCGCCCCCGATGGTCGCGCCCCCTGCGCCCGCGGTTGCGCCGCCGCCGCTCCAGATGGCGCCGCCGGTCGCGGTGCCGCCACCCGCGCTCCAGATGGCGCCGCCGGTTGTTGCGCCGCCCCTCCAGATGGCGCCCCCGGCCCCGCTCGCCCCGCCGCCGCCGCCGCCGCTCCAGATGGCGCCGCCGGTTGTCGCGCCGCCGCCGCCGCCGCCGCTCCAGATGGCGCCGCCAGTTGTCGCGCCGCCGCTCCAGATGGCGCCCCCGGCCCCGCTCGCGCCGCCGCCGCTCCAGATGGCCTCTTCGATGCCCGTCATGGCCGCGCCGCCGCTCCAGATGGCCGCCAGCGCGGCCTCGCCGTCGGGGCCTGCGATTCGCCTCTACGGCGACGAGCCTCCGCCCCCGAACAACGACCCCTTCGCGGCGACCCCGGCGTACGCCTCGGAGGCCGTCAGCGACCCCTTCGGAGCCGCTCCATCAGACCCCTTCGCGCACAGCCATGCGGTCTCTACGCCTCAGCCGCCGCCGGTTTCTGCGCAATCCGCTCCCACCGAAGCGCCGCCTTTGCAGGGGCCTGCGGTGTATCAAAGAGTGATGTTTGCGTTGCTAGAGCAGTCGCTCGGGCACCGGGTGTAGGCGCAGGCCCGACGTCGCCCCAGGGCCGGCCACCGGGTCACCCTGGGTGCGCATTTTTCACCGAGATTTCTCGTGCTTTGGCGAGATGACAGCGGGTGCTGAGCGTGCGAGGGTGGCCTCTCCCCCCGACGGGGCGCAGCGGCCTCTGCCGCGCCGCCGCACAGGGCCTTCAAACCCTCGCGAAGAGAGCATTCGCCGATGCGACGAGACGCACGCCTGGCCGCTTCGATCACCGCCGTCACGTTGCTGCTGCCCCTGTCGAGCGCCTTCGCTCAGCGGAGCGCCGAGGCCCAGGCGACCTCGCCGGTGGCGCGCATGCTCCTCACCGCGCCCGACCCCCGAACCCGCGCCCAGGCCGCGCTGACGTTGGGGCGGTTGCGCCCTCCTGACGCGCGCGGCGCCCTTGAGACGGCCCTGGGCGACCGGGTCGCGGTGGTGCGCGCGGCGGCGGCCTCGACCCTGGGTGAGCTCGGCGACGGCGCCGCGGTGGCGGCCCTCGAAGGTCGGCGCGGCGACCCTGACGTCAACGTTCGGGGCGCCATCGAGCGAGCCCTCGGGCGTCTCGGCGCGGCCGCGGCGGGGGGCGCGACGGCGGCGCCGACGCCCGCTCCGGTCGACTTGAACCGCGCGCGCTTTGTCGTGGCGCCGGGCGATCTTCAAGATCACACCCGCGCCAACGGGCACCACCTCGACACGGTCTCGCGCTCGATCGTGGCGGCGCTCACGGGTCGAGAGGGGCTCGCGGTGTTGGCCTCGCTGCCCTTGCCCTCAGCGGCGGTGGCCCGGGTGCGGCGGGGCCTCTTGCGGGCCTACGCCCTCGACGGCGGCCTCGCGCGGGTCGAGCGCCGCGACGGGGGCGAGGGCCAGTCGGTGCGGGCCGAGGTCAATTTCGCCATCGTGGCGCTGCCCCAGCGGGCCATCGTCGGCATGATCTCGGGGGCCGCCACGGCGCGCGGCACGGCGCTCACCGAGGCGTCGCAGCGGCACCTCGAAGGGGTCGCGGTCGAGGGCGCGGTGCGCGGCGCATTGCGCGATTTCGAGCAGAACCTCCCGCGCGCGTTGCACTGAATCGGCTGAGGGCCCCTAGACGAGGGCGCGATCGGTCTTAGGGTACCGTCTCGGCGCGCCGTGACGCGGCGCCCGGTTTGGAGGCCGAATCATGTCGACGCTCGTTTCTCGTTCACAATCGTCTCGCCGTCTGGGCGCCTCGGTTGCCCTCGCGGCCGCGGTGTTTGCGGGCTCGTTGAGCGCCGAAGCCGGGGTGCTCCAGCTCCGCGACAGCGCTGACATTCTCACCCCCGCCGACGAGCAGGGCTTGCGCGCCGCGGCTGACCGTTACCCCTTCGACGTGCGGGTGCTCAGCGACACCCGCTTCGACGACCGCGGCAGCTTCGATCGCTTCGTGGGCGCTCAGGTCGCGTCACCCAACATGGTGGTCGTGGGCATCGACCCCGTTCACCATCGAACCTCGGTGCATTTTGGCACCGGGGCGCGCATCGCGTCGCAGCACTTTCGCGCGATCGAAGACGCGGGCGACCCGTTCTTCAGGCAGGCCCAGTGGCGGGCGGGGGTCGACGCGATCTTGACCCAGGCCAGCGTCCGGGTGGGCACCGCGTCGGGCACGGCCCGGGGCGCCGCGAGCGGGGGCTTCCCCTGGGGGTTGGTGATCTTCGGGCTGGTGGGCGTGGGCGTGGTGGCCCTGGTCGTGCGGGCCGCGCGGCGACGCGCTGAGGGCCCCGCGTACGGGGGCGGCTACGAAGACCCCTACCGCACCCCGAACGCGCCCTACGGGGGCGGCTACGGGCCTGGGTACGGGCCTGGGTACGGCCCCGCTCCGGGCTACGGCTACCCGCCTGGGCAGGGCGCGGGGGTGGGCACGGTGGTAGGCGCTGGGCTCGCGGGCGCGGCGCTCGGCGGCATCGCGGGCTACGCCCTCGGGCGTGACCACGACCACGGGGCGAGCCACCACGGCGACGCCTCGGGCGCGGGCTTCTACGACGGCGGGCAAGACAACTTCGACGCCGGCGGCAGCAGCTCGGGTTGGGACGGCGGCGGCGGCGACTTCGGCGGCGGCGACGGCGGCGGCGATTGGTGACCGAGGCTTGACACCGTCTCGCGAGAGGGTGTGGGCTCTCGGCTGACCCATGAGCCGCCCTACTGAGATTGTGCCTCCGCTCGGTGACACCGCTGCCCCGGCGGGCCTGAAGCCCGTCGAGGTGGCCCTCTCGAACATGCCCACCGAGGCGCTCCCTTCGATCTCGGGGCCGGTCTCGATCGTGCCGTCTCAGGGCACCGCGGTGCCCTCGGTGACGCCTCCTCCGGCGGGGGTCGTCGCGGGGGCCTCGCCCGAGCCCGGGCATGACTTTCACGGCCTCAGGGTGCACAGCGTGCTCGGCGAGGGCGGCATGGGGGCGGCCTACCTCGCGAGCCACCCGGTCTTGCGGATGCCCCTGGTGATCAAGACCTTCAAGGCCGCTGCGCCCTCGCAGATTTTTCGAGAGGCTCACCTCGCCGCGCGGGTGCAGTCGGCGCAGGTGGTGAGCGTCCTCGACGCCGGGGTCGAGCAAGATACGCCCTTCGTGGTGCAGCGCTACGTCGACGGCATCGACCTCGAGGAGCTGCTCAAGGCGCAGCAGGTGCTTGAGCGTAAGTTGCCGATCGACCTCGTGATTCGGCTGGTTCTCGACGTGGCCCAGGGGCTCCAGGCGATCCACCAGGCGGGGGTCGTGCACCGCGACGTCAAGCCCGCCAACCTCTTCCTCTCGGGCGGGGGCAGCGCCCTCGTGGGTGACTTCGGCATCGCCGTCGAGCGCGCGAGCCACAAGGCCCACGAGCCCGTGATGGGCACGCCGCAGTTCATGGCGCCCGAGCAGTGGAGCCAGGGCCTCGTCGACCGCCGCACCGACCTCTACGCCCTCGGCGCCACGGCGCACCTCCTCTGCACCAACCACCCGCCGTTTCACGGCGAGAGCGCGCTCCAGCTCGGGGTGCTGCACGTCACCGAGCCGTACATCCCGCCCGCGGCCCGGGAGCCTCGCGAGGCGTACCTCTTCGCGGTGATCGAGCGGCTCTTGAAGAAGCGCGCCGACGAGCGCTTCGCGACCGCCGAAGAGGTGGCCCGGGCCCTGCGGGTGGTGGTCGAGGCGGGGCCGCGCTTTGTGCCCCACGATCGCAACCTCGCGAGCGTCGGGCCGATCAGCGTCGAGCTCCTCTGCGACGACCTCGCGCAGCAAGAGGCCGACGTGATCGTGAGCGCGGCAAACACGCTCCTTGTGATGGATCGCGGGGTGGCCCGCGCCATCCGCGAGGCCGGCGGCGACGAGATCGAAGAAGAGGCCGAGCAGGTGGCCGCGGCCCACGGCAAGATGCCCATGGGCGCCGTCGTGTGGACCGGCGCTGGCAAGCTCAAGGCGCGCTTCGTGGCCCACGCCATCGCGGCCCTCGACGGGGCCATCTGCGTGCAGCGGGCGACGCTTCGGGTGCTCCTCGAAGCCGAGGCGCGGGGCTGCGCGACAGTGGCCCTTCCGGCCTTGGGCACGGGCGTGGGCGAGGTGCCCATGGCCCTCGGGGCGAAGCTGATGCTCGAAGCGTTTCGCACCTTTGCGATGCTCGCGCCGCGGCAGGTCAAGACCGTTCGGGTGGTCTTGCGCGACGAGCCCGCCCGCGACGCCTGGCACGACGTCATGCACGCGATGTGAGGGTCGGCGGCGGTCAGCGCCCCTGACGCTTCGG
This sequence comes from Myxococcales bacterium, assembly GCA_016792845.1. GTDB lineage: Bacteria > Myxococcota_A > Polyangia > Polyangiales > JAEUKH01. The sequence goes on from JAEUKH010000035.1 coordinate 106,556, forward strand.
GCGCGCCGCGTCGGCCGCTTCGTCAACCGCGGCTTCGGCCTCGACGCGCGGCGACACGGCGGCCTCGTCGGCGATGCGCACCCCGCCCGTCGCCGAGGCCCGCGCGAGGGTGATGGCCGAGGCCATCGCGGCCGGGTCTTCGCAGGTCACCACCACGGTTTGGGGCCGACCCTTGTCGTCGCGGTACACCACCCGAACCGCCCCCTCGCCGCCCGGCACACTGTACGCCCGCGCCTTTTCGAGCAGAGAGTAGCGCACGCCCCAGCCCCCGAAGCGCCGCCAATCGTAGGGCTCTGCGGTGGCCGACTCGATCGCGCTCACGGCGATCTTGGGCCCCAAAAAGCCGTACTGAATGTGCAACACCTCGCGGGTCAAGACCACCCGCAGGTGCGACAAGAGCAGCACCGCCAAGAGCGCCACCGGCAGCGTAAGGAGCGGCGCGAGCGAGTGCGCCAGCACCGCCGACAACAGCTGAATCACCGGGATCGACAGCATCACCGCGAAGAACCAGTTGGGCATCCGCTGCTTCGAGCGCGCCAGCACCGGGCCGCCGCCCATGTAGTTCGCCTCGTAGTCGTCGCGGGTCGAGAGCGGCCGGTCGTCTTCGTCTGCCATCAGCCCACTCCATAGGCCCCTTGGAAGCACATTTCAAAGACCTTCGGGCCCGTGACAGGGTATGTCAAACATCGCCTTGCGGGGGGGCCCCGGGGGGCCCAAATCTAACCCCTATGGACGCTCAACATGCCCTCCCCTTCCCCCTCCCGGCGAACGACGGTTTTGCGCTGCCGCGACCCTCAGACCGCGTGATCCGCGGGTACGTCGGGGCGCGCAACTTCGACAAGGCCGTGGTCTACCACGCTTGGGGCGCGGTCTTTCGCGGGCGCCGCGAGGGTCCGGTGATCCACGCCCGCTGCGAGGGGAGCGGCCACGAGGTCTACCGGGTGCGGGTGGCCTTCGACGCCCAGGCCCTCGTGAGCGCGCACTGCTCGTGCCCGGTCGGCGACGAGGGGCGCTGCAAGCACGTCGGCGCGACGCTCCTCGCGTGGTCTCACCGGCCCGACGAGTTCGTGCCCACGGGCAGCCTCTCTCAGACCGTCGAGCGCCTCTCGCTGACGCAGCTCCGCGCCCTGGTGCTTCGGCTTCTGGCCATCGACCCGACCTTCGCGCCGAGCATCGAAGCGCTCTTGCCCGAGGCCCTCGACGCGCACCGCGAGGCCACCCCGCGGGGGGCCATCCTCCAGCGCGCGAGCGAGATCTTTCGGCGACGCAGCGACACCGCAGCGAGCGGTGCGGGGCGCGCCGCGGCCATCGCGGGCGAGCTCCGCGCCTTGGCCGTCGAGGGGCTCCACCGGGTCGGCGACGACCGCGCGGCGCAGGCCCAGGTGCACGCGCAGCTCGCCGAGGCGGTGCTCGGTCGGTGGCGCAAATTCGGCGACGAGGGCGCGACCCTCTTGCAGTTTGCGCGGGCCGAGATCGAAGCCCTCGGCGAGAGCCTCGGGGCGCTCTCTGAGGCCGACCCGGGGCGCCTCGCGGGGCTCCGCGCGCTCATGACCCTCTACCGCTTCGACATCGAACAGGGGCCGGCGATGGGGCCCCTCGCGAGCCCCGGGGCGCTGAGCCTGCGGGTCTTCACCGAGGTCGCCACCGAGGCCGAGCGACGCCAGTTCGCGGCGCTCCTGACCGACCTCGTCGAGCGCAGCGACGACTGGAGCCGGGTCTGCTGGTCGCGGGCGCGGCTCACCCTCGAAGAGGGCCTCGTCGACGACGCCGAGTGGTTCGCGGCCTGCGAGGCCGCAGGGCGCTGGGGCCTCGTGGCGCAGCGGCACGCCCGGCGCGGCGACGCGGCGCTGGCCCTCAGCGCGTTTGAACAGACCCCTGGCTACGAGCTCATCGAGACCGCCGAGCGGCTCGCGGGCCTCGGCCTCGGCGACGCCGTCGAGGCGAGCCTCGGCGCCCGCACCGAGAGGCTCGCCGAGGCGACCCGGGCGGCGGTCGGGCAGTGGCTCAAGGCCCGCGCGGCGGCCCGAAACGACGCCGAAGCGAGCCTCGAAGTCGACGTCTCGCTCTTTCGCGCCCACCCGAGCCGCGAGGGCTACGACAACCTCAAGCAACGGAGCGAGGCCCAGGGGCTTTGGGCCGCGCTGAGGCCGCGGCTTCACGAGGCCCTGGCCGAGCGCGGGCACCCCTTGGCGGTCGAGGTGCTGCTCAGCGAGGGCGCGCCCCTCGCGGCGGCCGAGGCGGTGGCGCAGATGACGGGCCGCGGGCAGAGCCTGATTACCTTGCGAAATCAAGTGCTTGACGCCCTCGGCGGTGAGGCCCCCGCGCTTCAGCTGACCTTGCTTGAGGCGCAGTGCGAGCAGCTCGCCGCGACCGGCGGGCGCAACGCGTACCGCGAGGTGGCGCGGGCGATGGCGCGGCGAGAGAGCCTCCGGGCGACCCTCGGGGCGGGCGACGAAGACGGGTGGGCGGTGGCGTTCAGAGCGCGGCACGCGCGGCGGGCGGCGCTGGTCGCGGAGCTCGACCTGCACTTTGGCGTGGCGCGAACGGGTTGACAAGGTGCCCGGTGTGCACCGAAGGTGCGCGCGAAGGTGCGCCGAATGACGTTGTTGGCTCGGGTTTCGCGATGGGTTCTGGGTGGGGCTTTGGTGGCGGCGCTGGGCTGCTCGAACGCCCCGAGTACGCCTGCCACCGACGCGGGCGAAGATGTCGAGAAGCGCGACGTGCCCGTGTTCGTGGGCCCGGGCTCGCTCACCGTCACATGGACCATCAACGGCATGCCGCCCACCGCCGAGCGCTGCGCCGAGGTGATGGCCACCACGGTCGAGATGAGCAGCCCCGATTTTTCGGCCCAACGGAGCGACTACCCCTGCACCCAAGGGATGGTGAACTTCCCCATGGCGAACTCGGGGCAATACGGGCTCACGACCATCCTGAAGGGCGCCGCGGGTTCGGTGTACGCGTACGAGCTCCCGGTCACCGTCGAGTCGGGCGGTACGGCCACGGCCAACATCGACTTCTCACCGCCCGGTCGCGCCCGCATCCGGTGGACCATCAACGGCGAGCGCCCGAGCGCCGAGCTCTGCACCTCGGTCTCGGGCACCGTGGTCGGCATCAGCATCGGCTCGCGCTTGATGAACCTCGGCGCGAACTGCCAGGCGGGCACCTTCCTCTCGAACACGCTCCAGCCTGGCGAGTACAACGTCAGGGCGCAGCTCATCAATCAGCCCGCGCGGATGCTCCTCAACGAGCAGACCGCGCGGGTGACGGTGCCCGCGGCCACCACCGGCGAGGTGACCGTCGACTTCACCGCCCGGGTCACGATGATGCCGTAGGCTTGGCCCGCGGTTTTCGCTTCTTTTCAGGGCTCTTGGCGCGCTCCCTCTCGTCGGCCTTCGGGGTCCGCGTGGCCACCATTTCGAGCCGCGCGATGAGCTCCCGGGCCACGATGGTGTCGCGGTAGTACATCATCTCGCCGGGCAGGGTTTCGAGCGCCTCTTCTTCGCCCCGGAGCCGCCAAGGCACCAGCGTTACAAGGTTTTTCGGCGCCCATTCGCGCAAGAGCGCGATGCGATTTTCGAGGGTCTCGCGGCGCCAGAAGCCCATGAGGTCGACCCAGGCGACGCGCCCGTCGTCGTGCTCGGCGGCGTACTCTGGCACGAGCACGCCGCGGCCGCCGAGGTCGAAGAGGGCGGCCTTCCGTACGAGCCTCCAGCCGTTGCCGACCTCGGCCATTCGGGCTTCGAGCCAGGCCTCCTCGCGGGTCACGTAGACCCCCGTGTCGGGGTAGTACGAGCGCAGCCCGTCGGCGCTGCTCAGTTGCAAGGTGACGGGCCTTCGCTCGCGCCCCCAGAGCAGCGAGGCCTCGGCGCGCCAGCCCTCGGAGAGCGCCAGCGCGGGCAGAAACGACGCGAGCTGGAGGCCGTACTTCTGCGAGAGCTGCAAGACCGAGAGGGGCCCGTCGAGGTGCACGGTGTAGCCCGCCTCGGCGCTGCCGTTCACGGTGTGCATCAGGCGGTAGAACTTGATGTACCGAAAGAGCTGCCGGAGGCGCGCGGGGTCGCGGGCGCTCAGCGTGAGGGTGAGCGAGCTCGCGCGGAGCAGCGCCGACTGCGCGAGGGCGAGGTTGTAACGCTCCAGCAGACCCACCGGCGTAAAGTCTGCGACGGCCCCGAGGATGGCCTCGTCTTTCAGGTCGGCGTACATCGCGCGGGTCACGGCCTCGGGGGCCATCTGGTGCGCGGCGGCCACCCGGGCGATGACCTCGTCGCGGGTCACGGGGTGCATCGTGTCGGCCACCAGCACGGGCGGAAAGTGCTTCGCGCTCTCGGCGAAGAGCGCCTCGCGCAAGACCTCGGGCGGCACCGGAGATTCGAGCTGCCAGGTGGCCTTGTCGTCGACGAGCTTGGCGAGGCCACGGTGCAGCAAGAAGTCGGTGCCCTCGCCCTGGAGCGTCTCAAGCGCTTGTTCGAGGGCCTCGCGGCGCTGCCCGACGTGGGCCGCGTAGGTCGCGAGGATCTGCGCGGCGAGGTCGCGGTGGGCCTCGTCGTCGGTGTCGATGTACCGAAGCTTGAGGGCGCCCTTGAGCACCCGGGCCCGCACGAGGTCATCGGTAAGCATCGTGCTCGCGCCTCCGGTCGCTCTGCCGCTCTTCGACGGTGCCGCGGGTGATGACCTCGTAGAGGAGGGCCCGCTTGCCCTCCTGGCGGCGCAAAATGCGGCCGAGGCGCTGGACGTGCTCTCGCACGCTGGCGGTGCCCGAGAGCACGACGGCGACGTTGGCGGCGGGCACGTTGACACCCTCGTTCAAGACCCTCGAGGTCACCAGGCAGGGGTACGCGCCGGCGTTGAAGCGTTCGAGGCTCTGGCGGCGCTCTTTGAGGTCGGTCTGATGCGTAATCGCGGGGATGAGGAAGGCCCGCGAGATACGATAGACGGTGTCGTTGTCGTTGGTGAAGATGATGGTGCGGTCGCGGGCGTGCTGCCGCAAGAGCCCTTCGAGCACCACGAGCTTGCCCTGCGACGCGAGCGAGATTTGCTTCTGTTCGCGGTACGCCATGAAGGCCCTGCGCCCCTCGGCGGAGCGCGACGAGACCTGAATGAAGCGCCGCCACCCGTCGGGCTGCGCCATGTTGATGCGCTCGCTCACGAGGAAGTCTTTGTAGAGACCGCGGGCCTCGGCGTAGCGCTCGGCCTCGGCCTCGGTGAGGTCGGTGAACACCGTCTCGACGTCGTACTCGGCCAGGTACTCGCCCGCGAGGTCTTTGATGCCGCGGGCGTAGACCACCGGGCCGACGCGCTCGTCGAGGAGCGCCTCGCGACCGTCGCTGCGCTCCAAGGTGGCCGTGAGGCCGAGCCTGAAGGGGGCCAGCGAGAGCTCGGCCGAGAGAAGAAAGGTCGGGCTCGGGAGGTGATGAACCTCGTCGAAGATCAAGAGCCCCCAGCGGTTGCCGTGGCGCTCCATGTGCAGGGCCGCCGAGTCGTAGGTGGCCACGGTGATGTCGCGGGGCTCGTGGTAGCCGCCGCCGAGGAGGCCCACCTCGCAGCCGAAGGCCGTGTGGAGCACCTCGTACCATTGGTTCATCAGGTCGAGGGTGGGCGCGACCACGAGGGTGCTTCGTTGGGCTTCGCACATCGCGAGCTCGGCCACGTAGCTCTTGCCCGCGCCGGTGGGGAGCACCACCACGCCCCGCATGCCCCGGGTCTTCCAGCACGCGACGGCGTCGCGCTGGTGCTCGAAGGCGGCCCGGGCGGCCCGCTGGGTGAGCGCCAGGGTCGTGTACTTTCGTGTGGTGTCTTCGAGCTCGAAGGCCCCCGCGCGGCTCTGCCGTACGAGGGTCGTGAGCGCCTCGCGGTAGCGCCACGCGGGGCCGCGCCAGCAGAGCACCCGGGCGTCCCACACGAAGCCCGGCGCGGGGGGCTCGGGGCCCGCCTCGATGCCCACCAACACCAGAGTGCCAGCCTCGAACGAGAGCGCCACACGTCGCATCGCCGGGTCTCGTACCGTTTGCGCGCCCCGGGGGCAATCTGCGCGACGCGGGGCAACGTAGGGTGCTACAAACACAGCGCTCGATCGATGCGGCTTCGCGCGCAGCGCCCCATTGCACCACCGTCATGACCGACGCACCAGAGCTCGAAGACATCGTAGAAAGGCTCCTCGCGGGCACCCCCGTCCGGGTGCTCGAGGGTCTCTACGGCGCCGTCGCCGGGGGTCGCGAGGCCCTCGACGCGGCCCGCGAAACCCTTGGGCTCGTGGGCGCCTCGGTGACCCCGGTCGCGCCCTCCGAGGGTTTGCGCGGGCGGCTCGCGGCGCACCTCTCGGCCAACCCGCTCCGCGCGCCGCGACGCGCCCTGGTGGTGGTCGACATGCTGGTCGATTACCTCACCCCCGGCCGCGCGCTCTTTCAGCCTCGGGCCGCCGCCATCGTCGACGCCCTTGAGGCCCGCCTCGCGGCCGCGCGTCGTTCGGGCGAGCCCGTGATCTACCTAGTCGACCATCACCCCGAGGGCGACCCCGAGCTCGAGGTCTGGCCGCACCACAACAACGCCGAAGACCCGGCCTCGCAGGTCTGGCCGAGCCTCGCGCCGGGCCCCGGCGACACCCTGGTGACCCACCGGGCGTACTCGGGCTTCTTCGAGACCACCCTCGACGCCACGCTCCGCGCGATGGCGGTCGACACCCTTGAGCTGACGGGCTGTCTCACCGAGCTTCAGCTCTTTGTCACGGCCACCGACGCGCTGCAGCGCGGCTTCAGGGTCGAGCTGCCGCCGCGGCTCCAGGCGGGGTCGAGCCCGGTGGCTGAGCAGGTGGCGCTGACGGTGCTGTCGGCGATGCCTCCGGTGGCGCCGTTCGAGGGCCCGCGCTGAGGGCCTGGGCCACGGGGCGACCGGTCATCCGCGGGGGCGGCGTCACGCCGAGGGCGGCCATCGCCGTGGCGGCGGTGTCGGTGGTGCGAACCGGGGCGTCGAAATCACCGCGCTGAACCCCAGGGCCCCACGCGAGCCACGGGATGTGCAGGTCTTCGGGCGCGTGCGTGCCGTGTCGCCGACCGTGCCCGCCGTGGTCGGCGGTGACGATCACGAGCACCCGGTCGCTGCGCCGCGCGAGGGCCCCGAGCACCGTGCCGAAGCACACGTCGCTGCGGCCGATGGCCTGAAGGTACCGATCGCCCATCCAGCGGAAGCGATGCCCCGCGTCGTCGGGTTCTTCGAAATGAATGAAGGTAAGCCCCGCGGGCGCGCTCGCGAGATACTCGGCCGCCGCCGCTGCGACACGCTCACAAGACCAGTGCGGGAGCGACCACCGATCGAGCGAGCCGGGCAGCGCGATGTGCCTCAATTTAGGCTTTGCTACGAACATTGCGGCCGAAAAACCGAGATCGTGAAGGTGATAGAGCGCCGTCGGGGTGCGGAGAAAGCCGCGCTCGGGGTGAAAGTCGTCGAAGCTCATGGCGTGCTCGCGCACCTCGACCCCGGCGAGCATCGAGCTGTGCGAGGGGAGCGTGCTCGAATCGCCCACGGTCTCAGCGTGGGTCGCCCAAGCGCCCTCGCTGCGGAGACGGTGCAGGTTGGGCGCGTCGGCGGCCATCATGCCGTCAGGGCGCATGCCGTCGAAGGACACCACCACGACGTGGTCGTAGGGGCGCTCGGCGGGCGCCGCGACGACGCTCGTGACCTGCATGGCGATCGCGGCGAGGAGCATCGCCGGGCCCTATACCGCGTCTCGGCGCGGATGTGGTGCCCGACGCTCAAGCCCCGGGGTCGGGCGGGGTGTCGAAGCGCGGCGGCGCCGGAGGCACCCCCGAGCGAAAGAACGCGGCCGCGAGGAGCCACGGCACGAGCGAGCCCGCGAGCACGGTGACGTCGGCCGAGGCGGCGCACCCCGTGGGGATGAGCGCGTAACACCCGAGCGCGTGCAGAAACCCGAGCAGGAGCATCACCGTGGCCCACTCGGTGCGATGCCCCGAGGCGGCCGCGCGGTCGCGCCAGCGCCACGCCGTCGCGGCGGCGACCAGGGCGACGAAGAGCAGCTTCGTGGCCAGCGTCGAGGCACGCTCGGCGCCCAAGCAAACCAGGTCTGCGCTCGCACCATCGTCCATCGGGGGAAACATGGCCCGGCCGAGAGTAGTTCAGCTCGGGGGCGCTGCGGTACGCAATCCCGTGCTCAGGGCGCGCCGCCCCCGTAGAGCCGCGTGTCGTGGGCGGCTCGGTCGATCAAGCGCAGGCTGCGGAGCCGAACGCTCGCCGGGCACTCGAAGACCAGCTCGTTGATGCCCGAGTCGAAAGCACCCAGGTTCACCGCGGTCTCGTGGGCCTCGTCGCGCCCCGTCAGCATCACCGTGGCGGCCTCGCGTCGGCCGAAGAAGTGGCCCACCCGAAACCGCACCGGCGCCGCCGCGCTCGACCCGTCGGTGCGCTCGCCCCGGAGCGTCACCGCGGTGACCGACCACCACGCCACCGGAACGAGCACCCGGCCCCGCTGCCCCGCCGACAACACGAGGCCCTCAGCGTCGCGACGGAAGCCCTCTGCGACCACCGCGTCTTGCGAGGCGTCTGCGAAGTTGATGGTGTCGACCCCGCGCAGCCGAACGGGGCGGTAATCGTGCTCGAAGTACCCTCCCGTGGCGAGGCGATCGAAGGCCGCCGGGCCGAGGCCGTAGCGGAGCGCGAAGGCCGCCGTGGCAGGCCACACGAAGGGGTTGCCGATGCGGCTGTAGACCGCGTCGACCCCGAGCCGCGCCCCGACGCCGACGAGCTCGGGCATCGGCACCGGCGCGTTGTACGACACCCGACCGTCGAGGTTGCCCCGCGAGGCGCCCCAGTTGACGACGAAGAAGGGGCCGAGCGAGGCCGCCGCGAGGGCCGCCGCGAGACGACCCGGCGACGCGCTGAGCCACGCCCAAGCGCGGGCGAAGAAGACCGCCGCGAAGAGCACCGCGGGGGCGGCCATCACCGTCAGCCGACGGGCGCCGAAGCTCGCGTTGCCGTGCCAATCCATCGGGGCGCTGTTGATCACGTAATCGAGGGCCAGCGGCACGAGCAGCGCCGCCGCCCGGAGCCGCCACGAGCGGTCGCGGAGCAGCATCGCCGCGCCGAAGACGGGCAGCCACATGAGGGGGTTCCAGCTGAAGAGACCGCCGCGGGCGCCGAACATCAGGAGCCACGGGTGGGCGTGCGCGAGCTGGAGGTAGGCCCGCCCCTGGGGCACCACCCACCAGTGACCGTAGAGCTTCTTGTACGCGAGCAATTGCACCGAGAAGACCAGCGCAAACCCCAGCACCGCGAGGCCCCCGCGGAGCAGCACCCCGAGCGCCCGCCCCCGGTCGCCGCGCGCGTGCCAGAGCGACGCGACGAGGGAGCCCGCGAGCGAGAGCATCAGCAGCCCGCCTTGCGCCCGCATCAGCGCCGCGAAGCCCACGCAGAGGCCCGCGACGAACCAGTCGCGCGCGCCGTCGCGGGCGTGCGCCCGGAGCCAGCCGGCGAGCCCCACGGCCACCCCGAACGCCGCCCAGACGTGAGAGTACCCCGGCACCAGGGTCGCGAAATGCAAGAGCGTCGAGCCGAACCCGAGGGTCAGCATCGCCGCCGCCGCCGCCCCCTCGCCCGCGAGCCGCGCGGCCGCCCGGCCCGCCAAGAGCAGCGTCAAGGCCCCGAGCACCGGCGCGAGGAAGAGCGTGTCGCGAAGCCACGGCCCGCTGCACCCGGTGCGCAGCGCCTCCTGCGCCGCCGTGAGGGGGTTGATGACCCTCATGAGCGCCAGGAGCGGCGCCCAAAGCAGCGCAGGGCCGAGGTAGAACGGGTTGGCCGGGCGACCGCCGCCCTCATCCACGCCGACGTGCCAGGGGTCGCCGCAGAGGGCGTAGTCGTTGCGCAGGTCGAGGTCGCCGTCAAAGGCCAGCGAACGCGCAAAGACCCACGAATAGTGGGCGTCGCCGTGGGCCTGAACCGACTCGACCTGCGAGTACCTCAGCCAGTACACCGCCAACACGAAGACGAACGCCCACCCCGTCAGCGGCACCCGCGCCAGCCATCGCTTCATCAACGCCATCGCGCCGCGCGGTGTACACCGAAGCGCCGCCCGTCGCGAGGCATGTCGCGGCCCCCCCGATCGACGCGACCGCCGCCCCGCGCGAGACAATGTATACACTGTGAACATCGCCCCCGCGCGGGCACCCGGGGGGCCGCGAGAGGTCACGCGCGGGAGCTTTGTGATTGACCGCCTCGGTCGGCTTTGGTGGCATCACCGCGGTCGCCGCTCGCGTGAGGGCGACCTGAGGGAGAACGCTGTCGATGGCCTACGACTCGATCGCCGCGAGGCTCTATGCGCAAGCGCGCCTTCGCCCTGAGGAGCCCGCGTACTTCAACAAGGTCGGCGGCCGGTGGCGGGGCACCCGGTGGCGCGAGTACGCGGCCGAGGCGCGGCGGGCGGCGCGGGCGCTGGTGGCCATCGGGGTCGAGGCGGGCGAGACCGTGGCGCTCTTGGGCTTCAATCGGCCCGAGTGGGTGACGCTCTACCTCGCGGCGCTCTCGGTGGGTGCGGCGCCGGTGGGCATCTACACCACCTGTTCGGCGAGCGAGGTGGCGTACATCGTCGAGCACGCCGCGGCCAAGGTGCTGCTCGTCGAAGACATGGCCCAGTGGGCGAAATTCATCGAGGCGCGGCCGCAGATGGCGAGCGTCGTGCGGGTGGTCTTCTACCGCGACGCGGCGGCGGCCGACGACCCCGCGGCGGTGGGCTGGGAGGCCTTCCTCGCGCTCGGTGACGGCGTCGATGACGGCGAGGTCGAGGCGCGGCTCGCGGCCATCGAGCCCCATGACCTCGCGACCTTGATCTACACCTCGGGCACGACCGGCCCGCCCATGGGCGTGATGCTCTCGCACGCCACCGTCGCGTGGACCGCCGAGGCCGCGCAGCGGCTCACCGGGGCCGAGGCGGGCGAGGTGCTGCTGTCGTACCTCCCGCTCTCGCACATCGCCGAGCAGATGCTCACCGTGCACGGCGGGGTCACGGTAGGCCTGACGGTCTATTTTGCCGAGTCGATGGCCACCGTGCGCGACGACCTCCTGGCCTCGCAGCCGTCGGTCTTCTTCGGAGTCCCGCGGATCTGGGAGAAGTTCTACGCGGCGCTCTCGGTGCGGCTCGCGCAGGCGACCGGCGCGAAGAAGCACCTCGTCGCCTGGGCCCGTTGGGCCGCGCGAAATTACCATCAGCGCGCCGACCGCAGCGAGCCCGTGCCGCCCGGCGTGCGCGCGCAATACCGCCTCGCCCAGCGGCTCGTGTTCTCGAAGCTGAAGCCCGCCCTGGGGCTCGGCAACGCGCGGATGTGCGTGAGCGGCGCGGCGCCGGTGGGGCGCGAGGTGCTCGAGTTCTTCCAGAGCCTCGATGTGCCGATCCGCGAGGTGTACGGCCAGAGCGAAGACTGCGGCCCGACCTCGTTCAACATGCCCGGGGCGACGAAGCTCGGCACCGTGGGCCGGGCCATCCCGGGCGTCACCGTGCGCCTCGCCGACGACGGCGAGCTCCTCGTGCGCGGCCCCAACGTCTTTCTCGGGTACTACAAAGACGCCGCGGCCACCGACGAGACCCTGCGCGACGGCTGGCTCCACTCGGGCGACCTCGCCCAGTGCGACGACGAGGGCTTCATCACCATCACCGGGCGAAAGAAAGAGATCCTCATTACTTCGGGCGGCAAGAACATCACCCCGAAGAACGCCGAAGAGGCCCTCAAGGCGCACCCCCTCGTCGCCGAGGCCGTGCTCATCGGCGACCGACGCCCCTACCTCGTGGCCCTCGTGGTGGTGTCACCCGAAGGCCTCGCCGAGCTCGCGACGCAAGAAGGGCTCGACCCCGCCGCCCTCACCCAAAGCGGCGGCGAACACCCCGCGGTGCGGGCCGTCGTCGACACCCTCGTCGCGCGCTACAACCAAAGCGTCGCCAGGGTCGAGACGATCAAGAAGTTTGCCATCCTCCCGAGGCCCCTCGACCTCGAACACGATGAGCTCACCCCGTCGCTGAAAATCAAGCGTCGGGTGGTGCTCAAGAACTGGGCCGACACCATCGAGGCCCTCTACGCAGAGGCCGACGCGTAGCCCGATCGCCGCCGCGGCGAATCACCGCGGGGTCTCGTACGTCGAGAGGCGACATGAACACCTTGCTTCGCTTGCGGGCCCTCGCCCCCGCCCTCGCCCTCGCGCTCTCGACAGGGTCGGCCTCGGCGCAGGTCGGGGCGCGGATCGAACCCCTCGCCGCCGACACCCTCGCCGCCCTGAGGCCCCTCGCCGCCCGCGGCGCCGCGGCCCTCGTGCTCGACCCTGACGGCGGCCCGCGGGCCCGAATCACCGTGGCCATGCCCGTGCGGGCCCCCCTCGCGACGGTGCGCGGGGTGATCACCCAGGCCGAGGCGTGGCCTAGCTTCTTGCCCGCCCTCGGGGCCGTCACGACGCTCTCGACGCACCAGCGGCACGCCGCCCATCGCATGGAGATCCGCGCGGGAATTCTCGACATCCGCGCCGACACGCAGCTCCACGAGGTGAGCGATCGGCGCGTCGATTTCACCATTGTTTCGAGCGATTTCGGGCCCGCCGCGGCGCGCTGGGATCTCATCCCTGACGGGCCCGACCAGACCTTCGTGGTGCTCACCGGGTGGAGCGACCCCTCGCAGGGGCACTGGCTCTTGCAGCGGGCCGCGGGCTCGAACCCCACCGCCACCGCGGGGATGAACGTCGCCATCGACCTCGTGCTCGCCCTCGGTGTGCGTCGCCGCGCCGAGCGCCTCGCGGGCGTCAACCCGAGCGACCGCCCGGCCTACGCGCTCTCTGACGCGGGCGTGCCCGCTCCCCCCGAGCGCGGCCCGTGGGATGAGCTCTCGCGCCGTTGGTACACCCTCGCCTTCACCCTCGCGCCCGACGGGGCCGTGACCGGCATCAGCACCCTCGCCCGCACCGGCGCCTCGGCCGAGCGGGTGGGCGCGCGGGTGGCCGAGGTCGCGCGGTGGCAAGAGCACCTCCCGTCGGTGCGCGAGACCCGCGCCCTCGATGCGGGTCGGGTGGCGCTCACCCTGCGCTCGCCCTTCGATCAAGGTCAGGGCACAGTGACGGCGCGGCGCCTCGCGCCCGGGGTCACCGAGGTCGAGGGCGACTCGGGCGACCTCCGCGGCTACCGCTGGCGGTGGGACGTCGACGCCCGCGGCCCCGACGACACCCTCGTGACCCTCACCGGCGGCGTCGAGCCCGGCCTCGCGGCCCTCATGCCCCGCACCGCCGCGTCGCGTGAGCCCTTCCTCTACGCGGGCCTCTCGGGCTTGCGGCAGCTCCTCTGGATGCGCGCCATGTTGGCAGGCCTGCACGCCGGCGAGTGAGGGCCGGGGCGCCGCGTCGCACCTTCGCGGGGCGACAGCGTCTGCACACGCGCCTCGCGCCCGATCGATGTCTCTGCGGCCGTGCAGCGGCGCGCCGTTGGTGTACCTTTCGCGGGTGCGCCTGACCCGACTTGCTCTGCTTACGCTGGCGACGCTGCTGCCCGCACTCCAAGCGTGCAGCCCCAACGACAACAACGTGGTCGATTTCGACACCGGCCCGGCGATCGACCGTCGGCCCCCCGTTGACAGCGGCGTCGCGGCCACCGACGACGTCGAAGTCATCGCAGATTCAACGGTCTCGGTTGATCGCGGCGAGGCTGTCGATGCGGGCTTCGACGCGGGCTTCGACGCGGGCACAGACCTCGGCCGCGACGCGGGTTCGGGGCCCCTCGATGCGGGGCGCGACTCGGGCTCGGGCACCGTCGATGTGGGCCGCGACACAGGCTCAGGGCCGGTCGATGTGGGCCGCGACACGGGCCCGGCGCCGGTCGACGCGGGGCCGAGCCGCTGCGCCCAGCCCCCGACGCCCATCGACGTCGCGGTGGCGCCCTTCAGCGGCGCGGTGATTGCGCGGGTGCGCGCGATCCGCGGGGCGAGCAGCACCAACCGCGCGACGGTGTTCGCCAAGATCGGCGACAGCATCACCGAGGCGGGGGGCTTCCTCACAGACATCGGCCAGGGGTGGTTTAGCCTCGGCAATTGGGGCTGCCTCGAAGGCACCATCAGCTATTTTCGCCAGACCTCGCTCTCGGGGGGCAACAGCTTCACCCGCGCCAGCGTCGCGGCCATGGGGGGCTGGGTGAGCAGCCAGATCGTCCAGGGTGACCCCAATAGCCCCCTCCAGGCCGAGCTCAACGCGACGCGGCCCGCGTACGCGATCATCATGGTGGGCACCAACGACCTCGACCGCGGCGGGCCCGACCCGCTCATCACCAACCTCACGCGCATCGCCGTGGTGTGCGAGACCTTCGGCACGGTGCCGGTGCTGTCGACGATCCCCGATCGCCGCGACCAGAGCCTGCCGGCCTCGCGGGTGGCAGAGTTCAACGACCGCATCAGGGCCCTCGCCGCGAGCCGCAACCTGCCGCTCATCGACTACTGGGCGGCGATGCGCCCGCTGCCGAACAACGGCATCGACACCGACGGCATCCACCCGTCGATCTTTCGCCGCGACGGCGTGGCCGAGGCGGGCTACCTCACCGACGCGGCGCTCCAGTTCGGCTACAACATGCGCAACCTCACGGCGGTGCTGATGCTCGACCGCCTCCGCGCCCTCTCACCCTGATCAAAGCACGCGCCATGCAAGACGCATTGACCCTCTGCCGCCCCGACGCGTCGTCGCTTGGGCCCCTGGCCGAGGTCGCCCACCGCGCATTCAGGCTCGACCCGGTGAGCGACCACTGGCACACCCACATCGCGCAGAACCCCTATGTTCACCGCGGCGATGCGGTGTCGGTGTCGTGCGGCGAGACCCCCGTCGGCGCCGCCTTCGGCCTCGACTTCGAGATGACCTACCGCGGTCGCGCGCTCTCGATGCTGGGCGTGGCCGGCGTGGCCGTACGGCCCGAGTACCGCCGCCGCGGCATCGCCGACATGATGATGAAGAGCCTCGTGGCCGAGGCCCGCACCCGGCGCTACGCGGTGTCGCTCTTGCACCCCTTCTCGCAGCGCTACTATGCGCGCTTCGGGTACGCGCGGGTCGAGTCGACCGAGGTGCTGCGGGCCGCGCCTTCGCAGTTCTTCAGCTCGCCCCTCGCGGCGCGGGTCGAGGCCCTCGACCTCACCCGTGGGGCCGAGGTGCTGAAGCAGCTCTACGCGCAGTCTCGCGGCGACGGCGCGCTCACCCGCGACGCCTGGTGGTGGCAGCACCGGGTGCTCAGGCCCAACACCGACGCGGCGGTGTTTCGCGAGCCCGGCTCCGACGCGATCACGGGCTATGTGCTCTTCATGGTGCCCGGCGCGCCGGGGTACCCGCGGCAGCATCTCGTCGTGCGCGAGCTCATCGCAACAACCCCCGCGGCCCACCAGGGGCTCTGCGGGTGGCTCGCGGCCCTCGGCGACCAGTTCGCCGTCGTGCGGTGGTCGCTCCCGTTGGGGAGCGCGCAGACCGTGCTCCGCGAGCACGGCGTCGTCGATGCGCCCGAGAGCTACCTGCCCTTCGACCCCATGGCGGTGGTGGCGGGCGGGATGATGGCGCGCTTGATCGACGTTGCCGGGGCGCTAAGGGCCCATGCGGGCCTCGCGAGCCTGCCCGATGGCCCCGGCTTCGGTCTCGACCTCGGCGACCCTCTTGGGCCCGCTCCGTTCGATTCGTACGATGTGCGGCTTGGGCCCGCGGGGGTCGAGGTCGCGCCGGGGCGTCGCGAGGGGCTGCGGGTCGAGATCGGCATCGGCGCGATGACCCAGCTGTACTTCAGCGCCGCGCGGCTCGCAGACCTCGTGGCGATGGGTCGCGCGGTGGCGCCCGCCGAGCTGGTGGCGCGGCTCGACCCGCTCTTCGCGGGCGCGCGTCTCTGCCTCGGCTCAGGAAACTACTTTTGAAGCGCGGCCTCGTCGCCGCCCTCTGCCTCGGGCTCGGGTGTCGCTCGCGGCCTCCCGCTGCGCCCGCTCAGCCCGTCGCGGCGCGCCCCGGGCCTGCGGTGACGGCCCCCGCGCGCGACCCCTTGGCCCTCGCGCCGCAGGGCTTTCGTGCGGGGTGGAGCGCCGCCGCCGAGGGCGTCCGTTGGCGCGGCACGACGGTCGCGCTCGCCCCGGCTGCGCCCTCGATCGTGAGCCCCGACCCGCGGAGCCTCGCGTGGTTGACGGTGCGCCTCGACCTCGGGCGCGTTCGGTTCTCGGTGCATCGCCCCGCGGCCGATCGGCTCGAAGCCCTCGGCGCCGAGGCCGGGCTTCGGGCGGCCTTCAACGCGGGCTTCTTCGAACCTGACCGCAGCCCTTCGGGCATCCTCTCGGCGGGCGCGACGATCTTTGGGGCCCCGACGCCGCGCGGCGGCACCGGGGTGATGGTGATCGACCGCGGCCGCGCGAGGCTCGTCAACATCGCGCGCGACGCGGGGGTTGCCGAGGCGCCCGCGGGGGTCGAGCTGGCCGTCCAGTGCACCCCGAGGCTCATCGAAGCAGACGGCAGCCGCGGCATCACCCGCGACGACGGGCGGCGGGCCTCGCGGCTCGTGCTCTGCCTCCGCGACGGCGGCGCGACGCTCGATGTGATCGCCGTGTGGGACCCCACCGCCCCCCTCCGAGGCCCCGGGCTCTACTGGCTCTCGGGCGCGCTGCTCGGGCCCTCTCCGACGGGCGACCCGACGGGCTGCGAGGCCGCGCTCAACCTCGACGGCGGCCCCTCGACCGCGCTCTTTGTGCGCGACGTGCGGGGCGTCGGGGTGCTCCACCCCGCCGAGGGCCCGACCCCATGGGTGATCGGCGTCTCGGCCCGGGCCGAGTGAGTGGCCTGGGCGCGCGGCGGCGTGGTACCGCTCGACCGCGATGCGCTTTCTCCACACGATGCTCAGGGTGCGCGACCTCGACCTCGCGCTGACCTTCTTCTGCGACGGGCTCGGGCTGAAGCTCGTGCGACGCCGCGACCACGAGGCGGGCCGCTTCACCCTCGCGTTTCTCTCGACCGGGGCCGAGGGCGACGGGGCCGAGATCGAGCTCACCCACAACTGGGACGAGGCCGAGCCCTACCCCACGGGCCGCTTCTTCGGTCACCTCGCCTTCGAGGTCGACGACGTCTACGCCGCCTGCGCACGGCTCGCCGCCCAAGGCGCGGTGATTCATCGCCCGCCGCGCGATGGGCGCATGGCCTTCGTGAAATCGCCAGACGGCCAGTCGGTCGAGCTCCTGCAACGCGGCGCCGCCCTCGCGCCCGCAGAGCCCTGGGCGTCGATGCCCAACACGGGCTCTTGGTGAGCGCTCAGTTGTAGCGATCGAAGAGCGTACGAATGAGCGACCGCTGCGCGGCGCTCCAGGTCAAGAAGGTGTAGCGGGTGTTGCTCACGAGGCCGTTGCGGCCGTCGAGCCAGCTCCGAACCTGATTGCGCAGCGAGAGCTTCATCGCGGCGCCGACGTAGATGGCGTGAATGTGGGGCGCCTCGCTTGAGGGCCAGCCATCATGGCCGGGCCAGCGGTACCACGCGGCGAACCCGTGATCGGCCATGCGCGAGAGGAGGCTCCGGATGGCGCTCTCGCTCAGGCCGCGGGTGCTGATGTCGGTGGCGGCCGAGTAGGCTCGCCCGTTGGCCGTACCGTCTGCGCCGTGGGTGCCCGCCGAGGCCGCCGCGTTGCCGATGGTCTGAGTGATTCGCTCCGCCGGGACGCCCACGCACCGCAGGTGATCGGAGGCGTCAGGGTGAAGCCCCCAGCGCAGCAGCGGACGCCGCGCGCACGCCGGCAGCCCCGCAGGCCGCGGCGCGCACGGGTCGGGAGTGCCCGACGGCTGCGGGAGGCACCCGTAGGTGCACTGTTCGGTCTCGACGCGGCCGCTCACGCAGCGCTGCCGGGCCTGGCGGCTGGCGGTGCACGTCCAGATGGCGCTCTGCCCCGAGGCCGAGCCTGTGCACATGGGCATCGGGCGGCAGACGTCGTTTGTGCCCGAGGGTCGCGCCTCGCAGCCGTCGGGGCACCGATCCCGTTCGACGACGCCCGAGACGCAGCGCTCGCGGGCGCCCCGGTCGGCGGTGCACGTCCAGATGGCGCTCTGCCCTGAGGCCGAGCCCGTGCAGCGGGCGGGCCCGGCGTCGCGCACATCGGGGCCGAGGTCGCGCGGCGCGGCGGTGTCCGAAGGCGCGGCGGTGTCCGAAGGCGCGGCGTCGAAGTGTTGCGCGCCCGCATCGTCGCTCGCTGCGTCGTCGAACCACGCGCCATCGACCGGCACCGACTCGGGCACATCGTCGTCGACAATTGGCGGCAAGAGCGGAACGTCGGCATCGGCCGCGAGCTCGGCATCACCCGGATCGTCGTGCCCTTCGTCGTCGAGAGCGGGCTCGGTCGCGCCCCCGCAGGCCATCACCGAGACAAGCAAGAGCCCCGACCATCGCAGCGTCACGCGCATCGCGCGAGTTCACCACACCCCGGCACGCCTTGCACCCCTTGGGCCCTCGCCCGCTCCCTATGAACGAATCACACAGCACAAGCGCCATCTCTTCAGCGCACGGGTCGACATCGCGCTCCGCGAGCGCGAGACCCAGCCTGGTCTACCGATGCGTCAGGGCGTATCTGCCGATACGTCAGAAGCTCGCGGAGAAGGGCCTCAGGCGCGGGGTGAAGGCGCCCGACGCGCACAGACGCATGCCTTCGCAGTCGGCGACGACAGCTGCCGCCACAGCCTAGGCTGTGTCGGCAAATGTGGTGGCGTCGGCCGAGGGGGCGAAGTGCCCAATCCGACGAGGTTGTGCCGCGCCCCAACGCCTGCGCGACCTCACCCCCTGTGGGGCGCCCGCCCTCGCACCCCCCTCTCCCTGCCAGGA
>JAEUKH010000019.1 GCA_016792845.1 Myxococcales bacterium
CGAACTCGGTCGTCAAGCCTTCCAGGGTCGATGGTACTGCACTGGTGACAGTGTGGGAGAGTAGAACGTCGCCGGGGTTTTTCTTCAGTCCAATGGCTCATTCACAGCAATGTGGGTGGGCCATTGGCGTTTGGGCCGCGCCCAGCCCGTCGCCCGTCGCCCGATGGGGTGGGGGCGACCCTTGTGGTCGCCCGTCGGCCGTCGCCGGTTGGCCGTCGCCCGCCGCCCGCCGCCCGTCGCCCGCACGCGGGTCGACGTTTTCGACGAACGTTGACGCGTTCGGGCAGGCACAAGGCCTGCCCCTACCGCATCGCGACGCGAAAACACCGTGGTCATTGGGACGTTCCGCTTGCCCGCCGCACGTCGCACGTCGCACGTTGGGGTAGGGGCGACCCTTGTGGTCGCCCGTTGGCCGTCGCCCGTTGGCCGTCGCCGGTTGGCTATCGCCCGTTGGCCATCGCCCGTTGGCCATCGCCCGTTGGCCGTCGCCCGTTGGCCGTCGCCCGTCCCCCACCGCCCGTCGCCCGTCGTTGCGTTGCCCTGCGCCGCGCGCTGACCTCCGCCGACCTTGCAACTGAAAGCGTTTTGTGTTGACAGAAGGGGGTGGGTCCGTGCAGTATTCGCGACCCATTCGAGGGCTGTTAGCTCAGTTGGTAGAGCAGCGGACTTTTAATCCGTTGGTCCAGGGTTCGAGTCCCTGACGGCCCACAGCGTTTTGCGGCAGAAGTAGCACGTTCGCGTGAATCTCGGCGGCCGCCGAGTCCGCGTCACGTAGCGCCGGTCGCGCATGTGCTGCAAGGGTAGGAGAGAGCCGCTCGGTGCGATCCTTCGCGCAAAGGCCGCTTGCCCGTTGCTGTTTCGCTTCGCCCCGGGCGCCCCACGGGGTGTTGTTCGGCCGCCGGCGCCGGTGCTGCGTTCGTGATCTACGGCCTCCTTGACCGCGTGGGTGACGCACTGTCGCGAGGTCGGCGCAAGCGCCTCTCGATCAAGCCCCGCGCGACCCACGAGACCAGCCCGAGCCCAGAGCGGAGTCTCTCGCACGCTGGCCCGCCGCGTCGCACACGGCATTGCAACCCTCGGGCTTCACCATGCGGTGATTCTGAACGTCAGCCCGAACGGCCTATCGGCTGACCGCGGCTGCCCGCGCGGCACCGACGCGCGAGCTCGACAGGCGCTTCGACGCCCTTCGGAAACAGCCCCCGCACCCGAGAGCCGAGGATGCGCCCTCCTCGGCACGCGCTCGCCTCGCCCGAGCGCTGCGTCGTCGGCCGAGACCGCCCAATGGGCCCGCGCCCACGACGCGAGGGCCCGCAGGTCCTCAACAACGGCTGCCATCTGCCAACTTCGACCCATCGGCGCTCCCGGCAGCGAGCGCTCAGGCCTCGGTCGGGCCGCCGTCGCGTTAGACAGACGCTCAGGGAGTACGCCACGCGGCGGGCAGGCAACGGCGTCGGAATGCGCGCACTGGTTCAAACCGGCGACGCGTCAGCGGGCTTGAGGCGCGAAGCTCAGCGCGAGGCCTGTCTTGCCGCGCACGATCTCGGTCACCGTTGCGAAGAGCTCGTCACCGCGGCCCTTGTCGTCGACCCAGGTGTCAGACTCGGCGGCGTAGCGAAAATGCCAGCCGCGGGCGTTGGCGGCGAGCCAGATCTGACGGGTCGGGCGCTGGGTGTTGATCACACACTTCGACCGGTCTGCGAAGGTGAGCGTCACCACGTCGCCGGTGGTGTCGGCTTCGACCAGGTCGGGGTCGACCGACTCGAAGGCGTCGAGGAGGCGGCGAAAGGTGCGGTCGGCCTTCTGAAGATAGAGCTTCTCATCCATAGGTGGGGCGACCGAGTGTAGTGGCCTCGTCGCCGACTCGCCACTGTGCATGACGACGCGCTGACCGAGGCCGTGCTAGCGTCGCGCCCCTATGGACGACTCGTTCAGGCGCTTTCGCGGCACCCTGGGATACCTCACCAGCGACTCCCTTGAGGCGGCGGTCAATTGTGCGCTGGCCCTTGAGAAGCCGCTGCTCATCAAGGGCGAACCCGGCACAGGCAAGACCATGCTCGCCGAGGCCCTCGCGGCATCCTTTGACCTGAAACTCCTCACCTGGCATGTCAAGTCGACGACCCGCGCCCAAGAGGGGCTCTACGTCTATGACACCGTCGCGCGGCTCTATGACTCGCGCTTCGGCGACGGCGATGTGCGCGATGTGCGGCGCTATATCAAGTACGGCGCCCTCGGCGAGTCGTTCAGGAGCGAACAACGCGTCGTGCTCCTCATTGATGAGGTCGACAAGGCTGACATTGAGTTTCCCAATGATCTCTTGCACGAGCTCGATCGGATGCGCTTCAAGGTGAACGAGACCAACGACGAGGTCGTCGCGCGGCACCGCCCCATTGTGGTCATCACCAGCAACAACGAGAAAGACTTGCCTGACGCGTTCCTGCGGCGGTGCGTGTTTCACTTCATTGACTTCCCTGAGCAAGAGCTGATGAAGCGCATCGTCGCGGTGCATCACCCCAACGTCGATGCTGCCCTCGTCGAGCAGTGCCTCAAGGTCTTCTTCGAGATTCGAGGCATGACCCGGATCCGCAAGCGCCCCAGCACCAGCGAGCTCGTCGACTGGATCGCCGTCTTGCAGAAGGCCGGCATCACCTCGGTCAAGCTCGATCGCGAGCTCCCCTTCGTGGGCGCCCTGCTCAAGAAAGAACAAGACCTCGTCGCCTACGCCGATCAGCTCGCAGGCGGTCGCCGCTTCCGGTCGTGACAGTGTATGTCAAAGCGCCCGTGCAGGGCGCCCCCCGCGGTGTTAGATATTAACCCGTTGGCGAGTCTTTGTGGCCGATCGAGGTCGCCGGGCGCGCCGACTCCGCGGGTGCATCCGATGGTCAAGACGAAGCCGAGCATTGCAGTCGAAGTTGACAGCTTGAAGAGCGTCCGTGCGCTTGTGCCGCTGGTGCTGCGGCTCGGGCAGGCGGCGGCCGACAACGACACGCTCCCGGTGGGGGGGCTCCGGGGGCTGCTCGAAGGAGCCATCACCCGCGACCGCCGCTGTGTGATCGCCTACGTGACCGAAGAGGGCCACACGAGCGTGCGCGAGGTCGAGCCGCTGGTGCTGAGCGGCGAGGGCGACGCGACGCTGCTCTTGGCCTTCTGCTGTCTCCGCCACGAGCTGCGCACCTTTCGTCTCGCGCGGGTCTGCACCGTCGAGGCCCTCGCGAGCCGTCGGCAGCATCGCCCGGGGTTCGCCATTGAGCGCTTCTTGATGAAGCGGCGCGCGCGCTGAGCCTCGCCAATGGGGGCGCGATCTGCGTAAACTCCACCCCATGCAGCTGGCTCGTGTTGTGGCGCTTGGCGCGGCCCTGGGGTGCTGGTGTCGCGGGGCGGGGGCCCTCGCGCAGGTGTTGCCAGGCGCGGCGGCGTATCCGATGCCGACGTGGGCCGACCTGCAACCCTCGCCGCGGGTTGAGCCGGTGATCGTGCGCGAAGGGCGTACGGTGCTCGGCGCGGGGCTCGGGCTCGGGTCACCCTACGGCCACGTCGGGGCCTACCTCGATCATCAGTTTTCGCGGCGGCTCTCGGCCGAGATGGGCGGCGGATACAGCGGCACCTTCGGCCCCGCCGTGGGCGCGATGCTGCGCACCGGGGTGTACCCCTCGGGTACGTCGTTTCTCTCGCTCGGGCTCGGGTTTTCAGTGAATTTTACTGATTTCGACTACGCCACCAACTGCACCTTCGCCACCGCGTCGCGGCGCTGCACGAGCCCCTCGACGCCTCGCATGGCGAGCGGCAGCGCCAACGCGACCTGGCTCAACGTGGGCGTGGCCCATGACATCGCGTGGGAGTCGGGCTGGGGCATGCGCTACGGCCTGGGCATCGGGTTTTTGACGAACCCGGGGCAGTTTCCGCGGGCGCTCGATTGCCCGGTTGATGAGACCGGGGCGCGGCCCTGCGGCGTGGGGGTGGCCGAGGCGCAGGGGGCCACCTACTACACCTTCTATCTGCACATCGATTTGTACCGGACGCTCTTTCGGCCCTAGAGACGCGACCAAGTAGTCTCCCGTCGCCCCACTTTAGGTCCGCGGCGCGCTGCTGCGTTGCCGGGTCTCGACGGGCCAACAGCCCGTCTTCGCCCCGTCGCCTTGCATCACTTGCGCCCCTTCGCGGTGCTCGGTCC
>JAEUKH010000025.1 GCA_016792845.1 Myxococcales bacterium
GACCGTGCGCGCCCACACCCCAAACTCACACAAAGATCAGGGGTGGGAGCAGTTCACCGACGCGGTGGTGAAGGCCGTGAGCGCGCGGGCCGAGCCTGCGGTGTTCGCGCTCTGGGGTAACTACGCGAAGAAGAAGGGCAAGGTGGTCGACAAGAAGCGCCACACGGTCATCGAAGGCGCCCACCCGTCGCCCCTCTCGGCCAAGCTCTGGTTCGGCTCGAAGCCCTTCAGCCAGATCAACGCCGCCCTCGCCGCCCAAGGCAAGAGCCCCATCGATTGGCAGATCGCCGACCTCTGAGTCACCAGCGCCCTGCGGGTGGCCGACACCCGCAAGACGGCACATCTTGACTCAACTCGCGCTCAGCGCGGGCGTCGACCGCCGGGGCCTCGGCCGCCGCCGTTGGGGGCGTCACCGCCGCCGCTCCGGAGCGCGGTGATACGCTGCTGCACGGCGTCGCGGTCTGCGGCCTCGGGGTTGGCCTGGAGGTACTGCTCCCAGGCGCGGGCGGCCCGGTCGCGCTGCCCGACCTGTTCGAGGGCCTCGGCGCGGCGCCGCATCACATCGGGATTTCGCCCCCACTGCTGCACCACCTGGTCGAGCCCAGGCTGGGCGGGCTGGGCGGGCTGGGCGGGCTGGGCGGGCTCAGGCGTGCTCGGCTGCGTGGGCTGGGCAGGCTCGGGCGTCGGCTGGGCGGGCGTCGTCGGCGCGGTAGGCGCGGGGGTCGCTGGCTGGGCGGGTTGTGCCGGTGGCACAGTCTGCGCGGGCTGCGAGGGGCGCCGCGTGGGCGTACGGCTCGGCTGACTCGGACGCGGCGCAACAGGCGCTTCGACCGCGGGTGCGGGGCCCGCGTCGACCACCACGGGGATGGGCTCGGTGGGCGCCGGGGCCGGTTCGAGGGCGGGAGATGGCACAACTTGCGCATCGACAGCGACCGCCGTCGGGAGCGTCTCGGCCGAGCGCGGCGGGGTGTCATCGATGTGCGTCGGTTTGTGTGTCAGAAACGCTGCGCTGGCCCCCACCGCGGCGAGGAGCACGAGGCCGCCCACGACCATGGGAGCTTTACTCCGAGGGCGCGTCGTGTGCGCCGAGGCCAGCACCGGCACCCCCGCGGCGCCCACCACCCCTGCGCCCGGTACGGGCTGCATCGCGGGGCTCATCGCCGGGCTCATCGCGGCCACCATGGTCGGGGCCGAGGGTACGGGGCCGAGCGAGGCGCCGGTCGCGAGGAGAGACGGGTCGACCACGGCCATGGCGACGGTGGGGGCCACGCCCTCGGGGGTCGGCGCGGTGGGCACACGCTGCGCCGCGGCGGCCGCTTGCGAGAGGCTCACGAGGCTCTGGACGCAGGCGCTCGCGTCGGCGTAACGCGCCTGGAGCTGACGCTGAAGGCAGCCCCCGAACCAGGTGTCAAACCACGCCGGGAGCGGCCCCGCCCCGAGGGCCTTCGCGCGCTCGCTCGCCGTCGGGATGGGCTCGAAGAGCATCTCGCGCAAGAGCGCTTGCAGCGGCGCGCCCTCTTGGTTACCCGCGATCCAGAACGAGCGCCCCGTGAGGAGGAAGAAGCCGAGGAGGCCCACCGCCCAGACGTCGGTGCCGGGCCCGATGTGACCGCGGGCCTCGGTCTGCTCGGGGGCCATCCAGAAGGGCGAGCCCATGGCCTGTGTGGCCGTCGCCGCGCGGGCATCTTGCACGACCTTGGCGATGCCAAAATCGAGCACCTTCACCATGAACCGCTGCCCCTCACGGCGGGTCTCGGCCAAGAACACGTTCTCGGGCTTGATGTCGCGGTGCACGAAGCCCGCCCGGTGCGCCGCCCCGAGCCCGTGCCCGAGCTGCTTCAAGATCTCGACCGACTCGTCGACGCCGCGCGGGCCCGACTTCTCGACCAGGTCGGTGAGGGTCTGACCGCGGAGGTACTCCATCGCGAGCCACGGCGCGCCGGTCATCTCGTCGACGCCGGCGCCCACCACCTCGACGATGTGGTCGCTCTCGATGCGCGACGCGACCCGCGCTTCGTTCGCGAATTTCTCGCGCAACGCGGGGTCTTGCACGAGGTTCGGGTGCATACATTTCAGCGCCCGCTCTTTGCCCGTCGAGAGCTGCTCGACCAGGTAGACCGCGCCCATGCCGCCCTCGGCCAGCGGTTTGATCACGCGAAAATCGCGCGCGAAGACAGTGCCCGGGCCGAGAGGTACAAGCGTCGCCATTGCGAGGGGAGTTCTAACCGACTCTGCCCCCCCCGCGCGAGGGCCCATCGCGCCCCCTACACCCCGTCGGCGCACCGCCGCCCACCGCCGCCACCGCGCGCAGCACGCCCGCAGGACGGGCCCAAGGGTAAGGCTAACCTATTGAAACAACTAATGAATTTCAGAGAAAGTAGTCGGGCAGGAGCTCGGCCCCGGGGGTCACCGCGTACTTCTCAAAGTCGGTCACCCCGGTTTCGCGGAGCACGTCTTCGTCGATGGCGAAGTGGCCGGTGTAGCTCCGCGCGGGGCGGGTCAGAATCGCGTGGGCCGCGTCGGCCATGATCTCGGCGGTGCGGCACCCGCGGATGCTGTCATCACCCCCGAGGAGGTTCTGCACGGCCGAGGTCGCGATGGCGGTCTTGGGCCAGAGCGCGTTGACGGCGACGCCCTCGTCGGCAAACTCACGGGCCATCCCGAGGACGCACATGCTCATGCCGTATTTCGCCATGGTGTAGGCGACGTGACCGGCGAACCAGCGGGGGTCCATGTTGAGCGGGGGCGAGATGTTCAAGACGTGGGGGTTGGGCGCCTTGAGCAGGTGCGGGAGCGCGGCCTGGCTGCACAAGAACGTGCCGCGCGTGTTGATCTGGTGCATCAGATCGAAGCGCTTCATGGGCGTGTAGAGGGTGCCCGTGAGGTGAATCGCGCTGGCGTTGTTGATCAGCACGTCGATGCCGCCGAAGGTCTCGACGGCGCGGCCGACGGCCTCGAAGACCTGGGCCTCTTCGCGCACATCGACGACGCACGGCAGGGCGCGCCCCCCGGCCTTCTCGATCTCTTCGGCCGCGGTGTAGATCGTGCCCGGGAGCTTGGGGTGCGCCTCGGCGGTCTTCGCCGCGACGATGATGTTGGCCCCGTCGCGGGCCGCGCGAAGCGCGATGCTAAGGCCGATGCCGCGGCTGGCGCCGGTGATGAAGAGGGTCTTGCCTTGGAGCGTCGACATGATTTCTCTCACGTTGCGGGAGTCAAAGGGTCACGATGCCCGTGCCGACGGTCTTGACCGGGCCCTCGACCCGCACCGCGCCGTCACGATCGGCCCGCCCGGTGTACACGACTTCGACCGCGACGTCGCGCCCGCGCACGCACCCGTGCCGCAAGACCACGCGGGCCTCGGGGGCGCCTGCGTCGAGCCTCCCGTGGGCCACCAGCGCAGACACGAGCGAGAGGCCCATGCTGGGCTCGCAGGGCCACGCCGCGGGGCCCGCGAGGGGGCCGACGATGTGGGCGTCGATGCGCCCCTCGGCGGGCTGCGTGTAGAGCAGCGCCGCGAGCACCTTGGCCTTCTCGATCACCTGGCGCCAGGCGCGCGGTGAGACCGCCGCGTCGGCGAGGTCGTCGCGGTGCCTCACGGGCACGAGCAGCGACAAGAGGCCCGCGTTGCCGGCCAGCACAGGCATCGCGGGGTCAAGGCTCTCGGGCCCGAGCCCGAGCGCGCGGGCCACGGCGTCGGGGTCAGGCATCGCGATCTGACCGAACACCGGGCGCGGCATCGCGATGGCCATTCGGTCTTCGGCGTCGCGCAGGACCTCAAGGGCGATGACCCCTTGCTCGATCGCGAACCGCTCGCGCAGACCGCCCGTCACGAGGGCGGCCGCGAAGGCCGCGGTGATCGACAGGGGCAGCTCTCGCAGGGGCGTAAACACCCGCGCTCGGCGGTGACAGTCGTCGCGACGCGGGCTGAGCACGAAGGCCGTCGCGGGCTGTCCGAGGCGGCACGCGAGGGTCTGCATCGCCTCGGTCGAGAGGCCGTCGGCGTCGGGCACGACGGCCACGGTGCAGCCCTCGGCGGCCGAGGCCGCGAAGACGTCGACGAGGTGAAAAGGGTACCGCGCGCTCACCGCGAGGCCTCGCGGTAGGTGCGCCCGAGCTCGGCCATTCCGTCGTCGAGGGAGACCCGCGGAGACCAGCCTAGTTCGGCCTTGACGGGCGCGATCGAGAAGCTCCCTTTGCGGCCCATGAAGGCCACCGCGGCGCGGGTGATGGGCGGCGCCTTGCCCGTCAGCGCGGCGAGGTGTTCGAGCACGAACCCGACCGCGTGGGCCACCCTGCGCGGCACCGCGCGCGAGGGCGCGGGCAGGCCCGTCACCTCGGCGAGGCGGGTAAAATACTGGCCCATGGTGCAACCGGTGTCGCCGTCGGTGAGCACCCACACCTTGCCGTTGGCGCGATCGTGCTGCATCGCGAGGCTCACCGCGTCGACGAGGTTCTCGACGTGGGTGTGCGCGAAATGACCGCGACCGCCGTCGACCAGGAGCAGCTGACGGCGCCGCAGCATTTCGAGCGGGCGTAGCACCCAGGGCACGCTCCCGACGCCGTAGACGTCACCCGGGCGAAAGACCACCACGGGGGCGCCTTCGGCCTGAAAGCTGCGGGCCACGCGCTCGCCTTCGGCCTTGGTGACCGAGTAGGCGTCGCCCGCGGCGATGAGCGGGTCGGTGTGGTCGGCGGCCTCGCGGGTGTCGAGCCCCATCGCCGCGATCGACGAGAGGCACACCACGCGCCGCGCGCCGACGCCGAGGGCCGCGTCGAGCACATGACGGGTGCCGTCGACGTTGATCTTCGCGAACTGGTCGTAGCGGCCCCAATCTCCGACCCGCGCCGCGGCGTGGAGCACGCCGTCGAGGTGCAGCCCCTTGAAGGCCTCGCGCACCGCCGCAGGGTCGGTCAAATCGCAGCGCACGAAGCGCTCATCGGCGCTCATCACCCTCGGCGGAACGAGGTCAAGGTGCACCACCTCGCCCCCCGCCGCGAGGACCCGCGACCTGAAGTGCGACCCGATGAATCCGCCGCCGCCGGTGATGAGATAGCGACCGGCGGTGAGGCTCGGCGCCGCGGGAGTTGTTCCGTTCACGGGCGGTACGCTAATCCGAACGGGGCATTGGCGTCAGGTGACAGATTGCAGTAGAGGCTTCGACCACCAACGATGAGCAGGTACTGGCAGTGTGTGGTGTTGGCGGCCGTGGTCGGGTGCGGCCCGGCGCGGGGCAGCTCGGGCGGCGGCGGCAGTAGCGACGCTGCGGCCGATGTCGCCGTGACAGACCAGGGCGTGCCGCTCGACCGCGGTCAGAGCAACGACCTCGGCCCGGGGCTCGACGCGGGCGCCCTCGATGCGACGACGCCTCCGATCGACACGGGCAACACCCCGATCGACACGGGCAACACTCCGGTCGACACGGGCAACACCCCCGTCGACACGGGCAACACCCCCGTCGACGCGGGCTGTACGCCCACGGGCACCGAGAACACCGCCACGGCGTGCAGCGACGGGCTCGACAACGACTGCGACGGCTTCCGCGACTGTATGGATTTCGACTGCTCTCGCAACCCCGCCATCACTTTCTGCGACGCGGGCACGGCCCCGGTCGACGTGGTGATGCGCGAAGACGTCGCGGGCTGCGTTCGGAGCGGCGACGAGAACAGCATCGCGGCCTGCAACGACGGCATCGACAACGACTGCGACGGGTACCGCGACTGCAACGACCGAAACTGTTCGTGCCTCGGCGCGTGCGGCCCCGCGATCGCGGGCTGCGTCTGTCGCGGCGCAGAGAACACCAACACGACCTGCTCGAACGCCGTCGACGAAGACTGCAACGGCTTCATCGACTGCTCAGATTTCGCCTGCACGCGGTCGACGGCGGTGTCGATCTGTCCGCGCGACGGCGGTGTCGACGCGGGCTTCGCGGTCGACAGCGGCAACGACGCGGGGGCGCGCGACGCGGCGACCTTCCGCGATGCGGGCCCGCGCGAAGACGCGGCGGGGTGTGTGCGCAGCGGCGACGAGAACAACCTCGCCCAATGCAACGACGGCATCGACAACGACTGCGACGGCTTCCGCGACTGCGCCGACCGCAACTGCTCGTGCGTGGGCGCCTGCGCCCCCGCGGTGGTGGGCTGCACCTGCCGCGGCCCCGAGAGCACCAGCACCGCCTGCTCAGACGCCATCGACAACGACTGCAACAGCTTCGTCGATTGCGCCGACTTCGCGTGCTCGCGCAACAACCCCAACGTCACCCACTGCCCGGCGCTCTGACCGTCATCGCGGTGCGTCGCGCGCGCCGAGGCAGGTGAGCACTTCGCCGCTCGCCCGCTCGGCGCTCTCGAGGGCGCCTTCGAGGTAGCCCGTCCACACCGTGGCGGTCTCGGTGCCGGCCCAGAAGATGCGCCCCACGGGCTCAGCGAGGCGCGGCCCCTCGGCGGTCAACACGCCCGGCGCGGGGTTGCTCACAGGGCACCCGCCTGCCCATGCATCGTCGGCCCAATCGTGCGCGCGAAAGGCCATCGGGCGCGTCGCCTCGTCGCCGAACCACCGCCCGAACTGCGCGAGCACCCGGGCGCGTTGGGTCGCCGCGTCGAGGGCGCTCCAATCGACCGCGTCGCGCCCCACGACGAAGCCCAGGAGCATCGCGTGCTGCCCGTCGGCGCTGCTGTTGTCGACGCAGTATGACACCGGCCCCGCGCCCGAGACCGCCTCGCCCGAGAGCCCTCGCTCGCGCCAGAACGTGCGCTCGTACCGCGCGATGACCTTCACCGTTGCGCCCATGGGCATCCGCGCGAGGGTGCGCGCCCGCGACGTCGGGAGCCCTGGCGTCACCGCGAGCTTCGCCACCAGGCCCGGCGGCATCGCGCACACCGCCGCCCGCGCCCGCACGCGCCCCGTCGCGCTGGTGACCCACACCCCCGTCGCGTCGTGGTCGAGGGCCTGCACGGGTGACCCGGTCACCACCCGCGCGCCGAGCTTCGCCGCGAGGCCGAGCGAGAGGGCTTGGGCCCCCGCGACGAAGCGACGCTCCTGGGCGCCGCCGGTGACATCGACGTGCGCCCCGTAGCCCCCGCCGGTCTGCAAGTACCACAAGAAATACAGCACCGAGAGGCTGTGGGCCTCGGCCCCGAACACGGTCTTCACGCTCACATCGAAGAGCTGCCGAAGCCCGTCGTGCGGGAGCATCCGGTCGCGCCACTGGGCCAGCGCCGTCGCGTCGAGGCGCGCCGCGTCGGGAGCGCCCCGAGGGTCGTCGACGGGCACCCTCGCGGCCAGCGCGTCGACGTAGCGTTTGCCTAATTTTTCAGCGATTTGTGAGAGCGTGGGCCAGCGCCCGGCGCTGCGCTCTCGGGTGAGCGCGCCGTCGAGGTCGACCAGCCGATCGCCCGCGACGTGGGTGGCGAAGGTGTCGATCTTCAAGCGCGCCGCGAGGGCCGCGACGCGGGTCTGTGCGGGGCCGAGCCATTGCCCGCCGAGGTCGACCCGGGCCCCGTGCCAGTCTTCGCTGAGGGTGCGCCCGCCCACGCGATCGCGGGCCTCGAACACGCGCACCGAGAGCCCCGCGTCGACGAGCAACTCGGCC
This sequence comes from Myxococcales bacterium, assembly GCA_016792845.1. GTDB lineage: Bacteria > Myxococcota_A > Polyangia > Polyangiales > JAEUKH01. Next base: position 7,590 of record JAEUKH010000025.1, read on the forward strand.
GCGCGGAGCCCCGCCAGGCCCGCGCCAAGCACGGCCACATCGAGGTCAGGGTCTGTCATGGGGCAACGTCTTCCACGAGCACGAAGAGGTACTCGCCTGCGCGGGCCGAACCGGCCGAGACAAAGGTGTCTAGGACGAAGTGATAGGTGCCAGGCGTGAGGGTCATGGTGAGGGTCTTGTCGTGACGGGCCACGCACGCGTCGCCGCTCACCTGGGCGCCGAGCTGGTGCAGGTCGACGTCGACGCCCTGACGGCTGATCACGTCGGCGCGGACGCGGGTCGTGCGGGTCACCGTGAGGCGGTAGACGAGCTCGGGCCCCGACTCGTCGGCGCCGCTGCGACAGCCTGGGTAGCGGTCGATGCGGCGCGCCCCCTCGCGGCGGGTGTCGCGCAGGTCGCTGAAGGGCAGAGACGGCACCACGAAGGGCGCCCCGGGGCTCCCGTCGCCGGTCAGGTGCAGGGCGGCGGCGTCGGGGTCGGGTGCGGGCTCCCGGGCGAGGGCTCTGCGGGCCCGGTCGAGGCTCTCAAGGGTCAGAAGGTTGCGGGTGTTGAAGCCGTAGTTGAGCCCCGTCGGCGTGAGCACGCAGCCGCGCGCGGCGCCCGCGACGTAGACGTTCATGTGCAGCCCGTCGCTGCCGATGCCGTGGTTGGGGAGCGTACGGAGCACCCGCTCGAGGTCGACGAAGGGCACCTGCCGCGCTTGGGCCACGCCGCGCATCACGGCCACATACCGCGGCACCCAGAGGTCTGCCTCGGCGCTGTCATCGCGCGGCGGAACGCTCGAAAACACCGGCACCACCCCACGCTCAGCGAGGCGGTCTGCGAGATCGAGCAGGTTCTGCCCGTACCGTTCGAGGTCGCGCGATTGAATGTCGTTGGTGCCGAACATCACCACCGCGTACTGCGGCCTCACGGCGTCGAGCTCGCGCGTGAGCGGCGAGGGCGTGCCCGCGAGCGCGGCCCAGGCGCTCCAGCCCACGGTGGCCGCGAGGCTCGTGCGGTCGAAGGGCGTCGTCGTGCCCGCGCGCCCCGCGCGAAACCAGGCCAGGGTCTCGCCGAGCGCGGCGTACCGATCGAGGTTCACGTTGGCGCCCGCGAAGCAGTGAAAGAAGTTCGTGTTGACGGTGTTCGAGGCCCCGACCTTGGCGAAGACCCGGGGGTCTGCGCTGCCCCGCGCCGCCACCGCCAAGAGGTTGCGGGCCACCGACGCCGTGATCGGCGATTGCACGCGGTTCGCAGGGTAGAGCACAGGCCCTGAGGGCGCAGGGCCTCCGTCGCCCGCGTCACCGCTCGGCGCATCGCGGGGTACATCAAAGCCCGCGTCACCGCTCGGCGCATCGCGGGGCGCATCAAAGCCCGCGTCGAAACCCGCGTCGAAGCCCAGGTCAGAACCCGCATCGCGGGGCGCGTCGCGGGGCACATCAATGCCCGCGTCGAAGCCCAGGTCAGAACCCGCATCACGGGGCGCCGTGACGTCACCCGCGTCGGCGAGGTCGGGCGCCTCATCGGGCGCGCAACCCGGCAGCGCGGCCCCCAAGCAGCACAAGACCAGGCCCAGAGCGGCGCGCGGGTGTCGGGTCACAGCCCTCAAATGCTACCCCATTGTCGCCCTCAGCCCTCGCTGCGACGCACCGTCAGCACCGGAATCGTCGACTGCCGCACCACCCGCTCTGCGGTCGAGCCCAGCACCCACCGCGTGAGCCCCGAGCGCCCTTGGGTGCCCATCACGATCAGGTCGGCCTTCTCGCGCGCCGCCACCGCCAGGAGGGTGTCAACGGGCGGCCCCACCTCGACCACCTTGCGGAGGCTCACCCCGGCCCCCGAGGCGGCCGTCGCGGCGCAGTCTTCGTCCATCCAGCCTTCGGCTTGGAGCTTCGTGTACGCTTCGAGGGTCATGGGCGCCTTGGCCCCATCGGGCTGCACTTTCATCGCCCCGTCGACCATGTCGGGCAGCTCCGCGGCGTGAAGCAGCACCACCTCGGCGCCGTGAACCTTCGCCAAGTCAAGGGCCAGCTTCAACGCAGCCCGCGACCCCGTCGAGAAGTCAGTCGGCACCACCAAACGCTTCCACATTGTCATTGTCTTCTCTCTCTGAGGTGGCGATTCGGTGCGGTCACAGCGCCGGGCGCGCCCGCGGCGGCACGCCAACGTGTCGCGTCGCCGTAGGGCACCCGCAGGTGTTACCGTCACCGCCAGCGTGATCGATTACGACCCTCACCGTTGGCGAGACCACTTCTTCGACATCCGCGGCTCGATGGTCAAGAGCATCGGGTACCGCTCGCTCACGGTGACCTTCTTTGCGACCCTCGTGGCCCTCGTCGACCACCACTGGATCCGCATGGCCACCACCGAGAAGGTGCACGGCCTGGTGGGCCCCGCGCTCTCGCTCTTGCTCGTGTTTCGCACCAACGCCTCGTACGATCGCTTCTGGGAGGCGCGAAAGCTCTGGGGCTCGATCGTCAACGAGACGCGAAACTATGTGCGCGGCGCGAAGGTGTATTTCGGTCACGACGCGGCGCTCTTCGCCCGCGCGGTGCATTGGGCGGTGGCCTTTCCGTACGCGACGATGAATCACCTCCGCGGGGCCCAGGGGCTCGGGCCCGTGGGCGCTGAGCTCGGGGCCGCGGGTCGCGACGCCGAGACGGCCAGGCACCCGCCCCTCGCGGTGGCCGTCGCGATGTCGCGGGTGCTCGACGACGCGCGACGCGCCGGGCACCTCGACAGCGTCCAGCAGTCGAGCGTAGACCAGAACGTCCAGCTCTTGATCGACTGCGTCGGCGCGTGTGAGCGCATCCGCAAGACGCCCCTGCCCTTCGCCTACGTGGTGCATCTGCGCCGCGCGCTCTTGCTCTACTGCGCCACGCTGCCCTTCGCGCTCCTGCCCTTCTTCGGCTGGGGTTGCATCTTCATCACTTTTCTGGTGGCCTTCGTGCTTTTGGGCATCGAAGAGATCGGCGTCGAGATCGAAGAACCCTTCGGCACCGACGACAACGACCTGCCGCTTGAGACGCTCTGCGCCTCGATCGAGGCCACGCTCCGCACCCTCCTCCCACCGCCCCGAGACCCCACATGAGCAACGCCGAGACACTGATCCACGGGCACCATCTCTTTCGTCAAAAGTACTTCGAGGAGCGCACCTTTCTCCGCAATCTGGCGCAAAAGGCGCAGCGCCCCAAGGCGCTCTTCATCGGGTGCTCAGACTCCAGGGTGATCCCCGAGTATTTGACCGGCGCGGGCTTCGGCGAGCTCTTCGTGCTGCGCAACATCGCCAACCACGTGCCCCCGCTCGAACACGCCGACGCCAGCGTCGGGGCCGCCATCGACTACGCCGTCGACTTCCTCGAAGTGCCCGACATCATCGTGTGCGGCCACTACGGCTGCGGCGGCATCAAGGCCGCCCTCGGCGACATCGCGCCCTTCCAGAGCGACCACCCGTCGCTGCACGAGTGGGTCTCTAGCGTCGCAGACTCGGTGCGCCACAACCACGACCCCGCCCTCGACGAAGACCGCGCCTGGCAACGCGGCGTCGAAGAGAACGTGCTCGACTCGCTCGAACACCTCATCACCTATCGCAGCGTGGCCAAGGCCCTCGACGCGGGCAAGCTTCACCTGCACGCGTGGCTCTATGACATGCATCAGACGGCGGTGAAGGTCTTCGACGCCGAGCGCGATGAGTTCGTCGACGCCGTCGAGTATCTTCAGCGCGGATGACCTCACCCCAAGACAGCCTTCGCTTTCACGGCGGCGACCCCGAGGCCTTTCGGGGCCTCGCGCGGCGATGGGCTGCGAGCGTCACCGTGGTGACCGTCGCCCGGCACGACGGCACCCTCGACGGCTTCACCGCCACGGGCTTTCTCACCGTCTCGATCGACCCGCCGATCGTCATGGTGAGCGCGACGCGCGAGAGCAGTGCCGCCGAAATGTTGAGCGAAACCGATGGGTTTGTGGTCAACCTCCTGGCCCACCATCAGCGCGACCTCGCCGACCTCTTCGCCACCCCGCACCCGCAGCGCGACGACCCCTTCGCCCGCTTCGCGCACCACGTCGAGGCGCCCGCCGGGCCGCGCCTCGGGGGCACCCTCGGGGCCTTCAGCGCCCGGGTGCGGCAGCGCATCGACGCGGGCGACCATGTGCTCGTGCTCGGCGACGTGATCGCCCTCCACCACGGCCCCGACGACGCGCCGCTGGTCTATCACAACCGTCAGTACGGCACCGTGGCGCCCCGCGGCTGAGCCGCGCGCTCAGCCCGCGCCGCGCCCGCATCGTCGCATCAACGCCCACGCCGCGGCGATGAACGCGCCGTACCCGAGCGTCAGCCCCAGCGCGCCCAGGAGGCTCCGCGCGATCACGTCGGCGGAGCGGTTCTTCGGCGGTTCGGGTCGCGCGGGGTCGCGGTAGGGCATCGTCGCGGCGGGTGCAACGCGGGGCGCGGGCCGAGACCTTCCCGCCGGGGGCCGAACGATCCGAGAGAGCTTTGTCATCGCCTCGACGGCGCTCGCCGTGCCACCCTCTCGGGTCGATGAAACTCGCGAGTTTTCGCACCGCCGCGGGCGCGACCTACGGCCTCGTCACCGACCACGGCCTCGTCGACGCGGGGGCCCGCCTCGGGCGCCGTTGGCCGACCCTGCGCGACGCCCTCGCGGCCCCTGAGGGCCTCTCGACCCTGGCCGCGCTCAGCGCCGAACCCGCGACCCACGCCCTCGACGCGGTGACGTACCTCCCCGTGATCACCCAGCCCGAGAAGGTGATCTGCGTCGGGGTGAACTACCACGCCCACCGGCTTGAGACGGGCCGCGACGAGATGCCCTACCCGACGCTCTTCTCGCGCTTCTCGAACACGCTGGTCGGCCACGGCGCGCCCTTGGTGTCGCCGCGGGTCTCGACGCAGCTCGACTTCGAGGCCGAAATGGCCTTGGTGATCGGCGCCCGGGCGCGGCACCTGAAGGCCGAAGACGCCCTCTCGGCGGTCGCGGGCTTCACCTGCTTTCAAGACGCCACGGTGCGCGACTGGCAGCGTCACACCACGCAGTTTACCCCCGGCAAGAACTTCGTCTCGACCGCGGGGCTCGGCCCGTACATGGTGACCCGCGACGCCTTCGGCGACCCCCGCGACGCCGAGGTGGTGATGCGCTTGAACGGGGTCGAGATGCAGCGCGCGACCACCGACCTCTTGATCTTCGACGTGGGCCGGCTCCTGGCTTACATCACGGCCTTTACCGAGCTCGTGCCGGGCGACATCGTGGCCACGGGCACCCCCGGCGGGGTCGGCTCGAAGCGCACGCCGCCGGTGTTTCTCAAGCCGGGCGATGTGTGCGAGGTCGAGGTGCGCGGCGTGGGCGTGCTGCGCAACCCCGTGGCGGCCGAGGCCCCCTGACCAAGCAGCCTCAGGGCGTACGGCCCGCCGCGCGAATGAAGCGCACGAGCTCGGCCATCTGCGAGGGCACCAGGTCGGGGCTCGCGGGCATCAGCGGGCTCTTGCCCACCGCGAGGCCGCCGCGACGGATGACGTCTTCGAGCTGCGCGTCGGTGCGCGAGGCCTGCCACGCGGGGTCGTGAAAATTGCGCGCGGGCGGCACCGAGGTGCGCCCGAGGAGGCCGTCGCCGCGACCGTCGGCGCCGTGACACGACGCGCAGCGGGCTTCAAAGATCGCAGGCCCGTGCGCGCTCCGAGGCGCCCGAGAGCAGCCCAGGAGCGCCGCCCATAGCCACAGCGCGCGCCTCACAGGAGACCACGCAAGAGCGGCCGCCCGTGCGGCAAAAAGGGCCACGGGATCGACGCCGCCACCAGCACGAGGAAGCCCACCAGGGTCAAGAGCGTGGTCTTGTGCCGGGTCGGCGCCTCGCCGTGCTTCTTCGCGCGAACCCGGCCGATGTGGGCCACCGCGACGGCGAGCAGCATCATCGACAGGTGCTCGACCGAGAAGAAGCGCAGGGTGCGATCGTGCATGGCCGCGGCCATGTTCTGCCGCGCGGTGCTCACCACCGGGCTCACGAAATACAGCGCCAGCCCGAGCAAGAGCTGCGTATCGATGGAGGCCAGGGTGAGCTTCGCGAGGCGCTCGTCGGCCGCGACCCACCCGCGCCCCGCGCGAAAGCCCGAGAACGCGCGAACCAGGCCCGCCACCGCGAGACCCAGCACCGCCCATCGGAGGTAACTGTGCAAGACCAACAACACCGCGTACATGGAGCCCTCTTAGCCGACCCCTACCTGGGCCGCGAGATCATAGATCGTCGCCATCGAAGAGCGACGCTCGCCGCGCGCCACCGCATGCACCATCGCCTGCGCCGCCGCGTTCACCGGAGTCGCGATGTGGTGCCCGGCGCCGCGCGAGACCACCTCGCCGTTGAGATAATCGACCGCCGCGGGGCGCCCCCGCTCGATGGCCGACAGCATCGACGATTTCATGCGGCGATACCGCGCCCCCACCGCGAGCAGCATCGCGTGCTTGGCGAAGAGCCCGGGCGAGGCCACGGCGCGCTCTTCGCGTTCGGTGAGGGCGATCCAGTCGAGGTCGAGGGTGCCCGAGACCTTTTCGAGCGCGACCCCCTCGGCGTGGGCCACTCGCACGGTCTCTGACATGATCCGCAGCGCGAGGCGGCGCACCCTGATCGACACCATCAGCGACCCGAGCCGCTCGCCGCCGAGGGTGCCGAGGGTCGAGATCGCGCAGTTGATGGCCAGCTTGCTCCACCGGGCGCCCGCGAAGTTGGGCGAGACCTGGGTCGGCCCGATGCAGCCCAAGAGCGTCGCGAGGCGCTCAAGCCGCGGGTCGGGCTTTTGGTCGAGACGCCCCAAGACGAAGCCGTTCTTGGCGGTCCGTTCGTAGACGCCCGGGGCGGGCATGGTGGCCCCCCACCCGACCACCGCGCCGAGCACCCGCTCGGGCCCCAAGATGGGCGCGATCCGCGCTTCGCAGAGGCCGTTCTGGAGGCACACCGCCGCCCCGTCAGGCGCGAGCACCGACGCGACCTGCCGCGCCGCAGCCTCGACCTGCGGAGGCTGCACCGCGAGGAGCACATAGTCGTAAAGCCCCTCGGCGGGGTCGAGCGCGGTCACACAGCGCCCGGGCACGGCCCGCGGAGCCTCGGCGCCGGTGAGCTGGTACCCGCGGCCGTTCACCGCCGCGGCGATGTCAGCGTTGGTCGAGTACGACACCACCTCGGCGAGGCCCGCCTCCGAGAGGAGCCCCGCGGCCACACCGCCGATGCCGCCGCAGCCCGCGACGAGCACCCGCACACGACCCTTCTCGCCCGTGTTCACCGCCCATCGCTACACCACCCTTCGCCCCGCTGGAAGCCCATCACCCCAACGCCCCCGCCGCGCGACCGCGCCCCGCGCCCGAGAGGCTGACCGCGCCCCAGAGGTTGACAGCGCCCCGGCGAGTCTGCGAGGCCCCGCGACGGCACGAAAGAACCGCATGCACCACGAGACCCTCCAAGGCCCCTACGCCCCGCTCCGGCACCCGACGCCCATCACCCTCGGCGCGCGGCTCACCCTCGACCCGCGCACCGTCGAGGGGCTGCATTTTCGCAAGGTCAACACCCGCGAGGCCTTCACCCTCCTCGGGCCCGACGGGGCGGCCTTTCGCTGCGCCCTTGAGGCGCTCTCGGCCCACGCGGGCGAGGCCCTCGCGTACGAGGCGATGGGCGTGCTGCCCGAGTCTCCGCTCGACCTCACGGTGGTCTGCGCGGTGCTGCAACGGCAGCGGATGTTGCCGGTCTCGCAGAAGATCGCGGAGCTCGGCGCCAACCGGCTTCAGCCCGTGTTTACCCTCAAATCCGTGGGCCCCGAGGGCCTCGCCCACGAGAAGGCGCACGCCTGGCCGGGGCAGTGCTTGAAGGGCGCGCGGCAGTGCCGACGGGCGAGCGTGCCGCGGGTCGAGGCCGCGGTGAAGCTCGCCGAGGTGTTCGCGACGCCGTGGTGGCGCGGGGCGGCGTTTCGGCTCTTCCTTGACGATCGCAGCGACAACGAGGCCGAGGCGCTCTTCGCGGCGGCCGCCCGGAGCCCCCGCGCGGCGGTCTTGGTGGTGGGCCCCGAGGGCGGCTTCGCCGATGTCGAGCGCGCCGCGTTGCGCGAGGCCGGGGCCCTCGGGTGGCGCCTCGGAGGGCGCGTGCTCCGCGCCGAAACAGCAGTCTTCGCAGGCGTCTCGGTGCTCCAGGAGCGCTTCGGCGATTACCTCTGAGGGCCCAATGCGAACCGCGGGGGGGTGTCTGAGCCCCTAAGTGGGGCGTCTCGACCCGGGCGCCCGGCTTTTTTGTTACTGACCGCGCTTGAGTGGCGTAGAAATCTGGCACTCAGAGCAGGTGCGTAGCCACTGTGTTCGGGCACAGGGCGCGCCGCGGCGGTGATCGGGCCGTCATCCGGGCCGCGTTTCACACCCCAAAGCGTGCGGTCGACTCAGCGCATGGAGCCGGTTCAATGATGGCAGCCTCGGTACAACCTCGGGCAGTGGGCGGGCGCTACGAGATCGTGCGCCACCTCGCCGACGGTGGCATGGGCTCGCTCTATGTGGCCCGGCACATCCTGACGCGCCAAGACGTCGCGCTGAAGCTCCTCGACCGGCGCTTCTCGCGCGACGAAACGTGGATCGAGCGCTTCCTCCGCGAGGTGCGGGTGGCCGCGAAGATCAACCACGAGGGGGTGGTGAAGGTCTTCGACGCCGGGCTCGACCCGCTGCCCGAGGGCACAGGCTCGCTCTACCTCGCGATGGAGCTTCTCCAAGGTGAGACCCTCGCGGCGCGCATCGCGAAGGGGCTCACGCCGCTCGGCGAGGCCCTCGGGTGGATGCGCTCGCTCCTTGAGACCCTGCAAGCCGCCCACGCGGCAGGGGTGGTTCACCGCGATTTGAAGCCCGAGAACGTCTTCCTCGCGCGGCGCGATGCGGGCGGCGACACGGTGAAGCTGCTCGATTTCGGCATCGCCCGCGACCTCACCGACCAGCGCAGCGCGACCCTCGAAGGCTCGGCCCTCGGCACGGTGTATTACATGTCTCCCGAGCAGTCGGTGAACGCGCGCTCGGTCGACGCCCGCGCCGACGTGTGGTCGCTCGGTGCGATGCTCTACCAGATGGTGACGGGGTACTTCCCCTTCGACGGCGACAGCCCCGCGGCGATCATCTTGCAGATCCACAACAGCGAGGTGACGCCCTGCGCGCAGCTCTCTCCGTGGGTGCCCGCCCCCTTGGCGGCCCTCATCGACGCGTGCCTCTCGAAGTCTCCTGCGGCGCGGCCCGCTGACGCCAGCGCGGTGCTCGTCGCCCTCAGCGCCATCGTCGACGGTCTCGGCCCGGCCCACCCCGCCCTCGATCAGACCATCAACGGCATCACCTTTCAGTCTGCGAGCGCCCCGCCCTCACACTTCGACGACCCCTTCGCGTCGAGCGGCGCGACCGGCGCGCGGCGCGTCTCGGGGGCCGACAGCTACGCCGGCCCGCACCCGCCCGTCTCGGCCTACGACACCCACTCGGGGCAGATCCTGCGCGCGAGCCAGCCGCCCATGGTGCCCTCGCCTGGGGCTTCCTTCGAGGCCCTGAGCCCGGTCGAGACGCCGCGACACATCACGGGCGCCCCCGCCGCGCAGGCGCTCCGTACGGCGCCGCTCCTCGCGCCGATGATGCCGCCTGCGGTGGCCGAAGCCCCGGCCCCGTCTCCTGCGGCGGCGCCCCCGCAGCGCAACCCCGTGCTCCTCGCCGCGGTGATCGGCGTGGTGGTGCTGACCGGGGTCTTGGCGGTGCTCGTACCGCGCATGATGCGCAGCGCGGCCCCAGCGAGCGCCAGCACCGAGACCGTCGTGGTGACCCCGCCGCCCGCCCCCGTCGCAGCGCCCGCGCCCACCTCCGCGCCCGCGCCCACGCCCGCGCCAGTTGAGGCCCCGAGCCCCGTCGCCGCGCCCGCGCCCGCTGAGGTGTTGGTCGCGCCGACGAACCGCGCGCCGGTGGGGCGTCGACCCGCGCTGGTTCGAACCGCCGCCGCGCGTGACCCCCGGGCCGAGCAGACGATGCCGCCGCAGCCCGCAGCGCCCGCAGCGCCGCCCGTGGTGGCCGCGCCCGCGCCCGCGCCCGCACCCGCACCCGCGCCCGCACCCGCACCCGCACCCGCACCTGCGGTGCAGGCCGCGGCGCCGACCCCGACCCCGCCCCCCACCCCGGTCGCGCGGCCGACCCCGCCTCCGCCCGCGCCCCATCACGACATCGCCGCGCCGCTGACCTTCTAACTTACGAGACCCTCGTCGCATGACCGACTGCCGTCGCCTCGCTCGCTTCTTCGTCGGACTCGCCGCCTTCGTCTCATCAGCCCGCGCCGCCGAGGCCTCTCCGTGGACGCTGCCCCGAGGCAACCTCGTGCTCGCGGCGGGGTACAACTTTCAGACGGCGTCTCAAGAGTTCTTCGAGAGCGGCGCGGCGCGCAATTATCCCCTCCGGGGCCGCTACACGGGCAGCACCTACGTGCTCGGGGTGCGCGCGGGACTGGCTGAAAACCTCGAGTTCGAGGCCCAACTCCCGGTGCGCCTCGTGGCCTACGACAGCGACCCCGTGATCGTGCTCGCGCGCCCCATGGGCGACACCTCAGCGCCCAACGATTTCTCGTACTACCGCAACAACATCATCAACCTCGCCCGCAGCGCGAGCGGCATCAGCGACCTCGTCTTCGCCACGCGGTACCGCCTCGCGGTGCGCTCTGCGCCGAGCGCGGCCTTCGCGTTTGAGCTCCGCATCAAGGTGCCCACGGGGTATCAGGGGCCCTCGGGCACCTTCGGCGATCGCCCCACCTCGGCGGCCGATTTTCTCGCCAACGCCACGCGCTACGTGACCCCCCAGAACGTGCGCGACGACGTCACCCTCGGCGACGGCCAGGTCGACATCGCGCCGTCGTTTCTCTTCGGCTACGCGTGGCGGAGCCGCACGTTTATGCGCCTCGACCTCGGGTACAACCTCCGGCTCGGGGGGGCTGGGCACCAGGTGACCGGGGCCCTCCGCGCGGGGCAGGCGCTCGGCGACCGCTTGCTGGTCTACGGCGGCATCCAGTGCGCGTTCACGGTCACCCAGGGGCGGCTCCTTGGCATCTCGGTGGCGGCGGTCAACCCCGACGTCGCCGCGGCCGACTACACCGTCGAGAACCTCCTGATCCGCGAGCTGCGCTTCGAGCGCGACAGCATCGACGTGGGCGCCGGGCTCATCGTGCGGCTCAACCCCCAGGCCGAGCTCAACGTCGGGTACCAGCGCACGCTTTGGGGGCGAAACACCGCCCTCGTCGACGCCTTCAACCTCGCCGTCGCGATGCGCACCTCGCTGCTCACCGGGCGCTAGGCTGTGTCCGCAAGCGGCATCGCCGACATCGAATGCATGCGGCGGTGAGCATCGCCGCGTAGGAGGTCGCCCGCGCATCGTAGCGGGTTGTGATCCCGCGTGACCTGCATCCCTCTGGAGGGCGCGGGCCTCGCGCCCCCTCTCCCTGTCGGGCTGAGGTTTGCCCGCGGAACTTCCTTGTGTTTGCGAGCTTGAGAGCCAGTCGGCGCCCTGCGTGACCCCACCCCTGGGGGGCGTACGGCCCCGCGTCTGGCGTGACCTCACCCCCTGGGGGATGCCCGGCCCTCGCGCCCCCTCAGCCCTGCCAGGCTGAGGTTTACCCGCGGATTTTAGTTGACATGCGGGCATGAGAGGGCGTCGCGCACCTGGCGTGACCTCACCCCCTGAGGGGCGCACG
>JAEUKH010000050.1 GCA_016792845.1 Myxococcales bacterium
ACGTCGAGACGAGGATTGCGGCAAGAGAGGTCACGCTGCACGAAGCGCACGCGCGGCATCCGGAGCGCTTCGTTCGAGGGCTCCCGCGAGCTCGCAGGCCGCCAAACAAGGTGTGGATCAATGCGCCGAAGATGAGTTCCGCTGGGACGCTGGACGGCCCGCCGTTCAGCGCGCCCGAGGAACCCGGGGGGGGCGGGGGTACGATCCCCGCGCAGGAGAGAGGTAGTCAGTAAACTAGGACCAAATCTGTCTCACACGCGTTGACACGTTCCGCTCGTTCTCACGTTGCGGCAGCTCTACTACCAGTGCGTCACGCGCAACCTCATGCCCAACGAGGAGCGGAGCTACAAGCGCCTCGGTGACCTTGTTTCCGACGCGCGACTCGCGGGTCTCCTAGACTGGGACGCGATCGAAGATCGCGTACGTCGTCCGAAGCCACCGCCCTGTCCCGGCACTCCGTCGTTGCTTGGGGACTGAACGGATGATTAGTCTTCAAAGAAGCAGAAGGAGACCCCCCGATGGCGACCGACGACACCACCCCCGCAACCCCGCGCGATCTCGATGACCCTGAGTTCCGCGCTCGCGTGATTGGCCTGCCGTGGACCCGAAAGGGACACGACGCGTCCTCCTACACGGGCCTGGAGGTGCCGCCTGAGGTTGAGGGTCTTTGCCGTGAGGACGACCCGCGCGACGCTTGGGATCGCCGCAAGGAGAGCCGCGACTTTCCAATGGGGCTAGCGGACCTTGGCGGATGGGCGCTGTGGGTCGCAGCCGGGCGCAGTAAAGCTGCGGACGAAGACTTCGAGCTCGCCCTGCCGCTCGCGCGACTCGCGCTTCAGTCCTCGGAAGGAGGGCCCGAAGGACTCATTCGCGCGGCAGGCGCCATCCTCGATCAGGTGCGGCAAGCGCGGAGCGAGGGCGTGACCGACTACCCCTCGCTCGCCCAGCGACTCCCTTTCGGAGCGCCGCCGCTTGCTGGCGGTGTGCGCGAGCGGTTTCAAGCCACCGAAGATCGACGCCTCCGGCTCATGGAGCGCATCCGTCGCGTGGTGGATGAAGCGTTCCGCGAGCCGCTCGTGAAGGATCTCCTCTTCGGAGCCGTGGTTCGCCACGCTGGGAGTCTCCTGCCGGGCATCAACCCTGCGCCAAAGGGTTCGTGGTGGCTGCCAGTGCGCGAGGCCGGTCCTGCCCTTTCCGCCGACCCGATCCTCGGCACCGGACAAGACATCGACCTCGGTCCTGAGGAAGAAGACGAGGCCGCGTGGATCGCCGAGCGCCGCTGGCCCACGATGGTCGACTCTTCCGACCCGACGACTCCTGAGCCGCCGCGCAACACGCCCTACGTCGCACGGTGGGCGCTCCAACAGGTCGCCGAAGCCGAAGGAGACGCGCGAGACCTTTCGGCCGCGCAAGAGGCCCTCCGGTACGTCTGGCTTTCGGGCGCGACCGTTGGCGACGCGCTCGACCTCGCGAGGCGAGCTCTGGCCTACGCGGCGCAGCTCCGCGCAAAAGGAGCGCCGCTCCCCGCAGAGCCCACCAAACCCAGTCCCGTGATGCGGCCTGTTCGTGTCCTCGCGCGTCTCCGGTTTGTGCTGAGTGTGGTGCTCGAAGAAGACCCCGCGCTTGCCGCGCTCCTCGTGCAGAAGCGCTTCGATTGGCGCCAGGTTGTGCTTGAACTCACTCGCGACAAGGCCGTGGGCTGGGCGGCCTTCAGCGCGTTCTTTGGCGAGCGCCTCGTCACGCTGCCATCGGACCCGCGCGACGTTTGGTTCGAGGGCGACATGGACGAAGACGAACGCTACTGGGCCGAGCTTGAAGCCGAAGAAGCTCGTGAAGCCACGCCGCCCGGTCCTGATGACCACCTCCAGCCGCCCTACGAAAACGGCGGGAGTGTCCTCCCGTTCATGCGTGACGGCACAAGCGGCTGACCCGGCGCGAGAAAGAAGCGCCCTGTGTCCTCCGCGCGGCACGCTCCGCGCATGAGCACCCCTGGCACCCGAAGCGGTCCGATGAAGTGGGACACGCGCAGCCCTTGCCCGAGCTGTCCCTATCGCCAAGACGCGCCGCGTGAGCACTGGTCCCCGGTGGAGTTTCAAAAGCTCCTCGAAACCGACCAGAGCGAGCTCGGTGCGATCTACGGTTGCCACAAAGACAACGGCCAGGCGTGCATCGGCTGGCTTCTCGACCAGCGCCAACGCGATCTGCCGTCGATCCGGCTGCGACTGGCGCTCATCACGACACCCAGCGCCGTCCGGTGTTTGGAAGAGGCCCACGACGGCGGCCACGAGCTCTTCGGCTCGCTCGAAGCGATGTGCAGGGCGAACGGCGTAGAGTAGCGCCCACCGCCCCGTCACCTTGCGGCACCCACCCGAGCCTTCTAGGATTTGCGAATGGTCCCCACCCAAGAAAAGCCCCGATGGCGTGCGCTCCGTGCGCTCGCGGAACGGCAGGGTGGGATGTTCACCACGGGACAGGCCCGCGCGCTTGGGGTCTCGCCGACAGACCTTCGTCGGCGGGTGCGCCAAGGAAAGCTCCTCGCCTGGATGCGGGGCATCTACCAATGGGCCGGCGTGTTCCACGGGCGTGATTGGTACTTCGTCTATTGGCTCTGGTCAGGGCGTAAGGCCGTGTTCAGCCACGAGACAGCGCACTGCCTTCACGAACTCTCGGACGCGCACCCGGCTCACGTCCAGATGACGCTCCCGCTCTCGTGGAAGCGCAGGCGCCGGAAAATCCCCGCGGGTTTTCTCATCTACTTTGCAGACCTCCCCGCCGAAGACATTACGCGCGTAGACGACGTGCCCGTCACGACACGCCTTCGCACGTTACAGGATTCGTTGGCGGGCGGCGTTCTCGCAGAGTTCACCGAAAGCGCAATTGGCGCGCTCTTGGCCGAGGGCGCTCTCTCTCCCTCCAAGGCCGACCTCCTTCTCCGCGTGGTGCGCGGAGAAGCGTCGGAGGGGGAGCGCCATGCAATCCAAGCGTCCGAAGTCAGCAGCCGCCTTTCGGCAAGCCCTCGAACAGATTCTCACCATCGAGCAGCGAGCGCGCACGAAGCGGGGCGAGCCCCTCGTGCAGGCGCAACGTCACCGGCAACAGCTCCTCTTTGAGCGTTTTCTTCACCGCGCCCAAACGATCTTTGGTCCCCGGGTGCTCGTCAAAGGCGGCGTCGCGCTGGAGGTGCGCACTGAATCTGCGCGCGCCACGAGGGATGTGGATCTCACCATCTGGGGCAAGCCTGCGGAGGTGCGAGCGGGCATTCTCTCCATTGCCTCGATGACCATGGATGACTGGTTTGAGTTTGGGGTGTTGGTCCATCCGACCAAGCCCGCGCTCACGGGGGACGGGCTGCGCTATGGTGGAGAGCGCTTCCGCGTGCAGGCGCACCTCGCGGGCAAGCCCACAGGTGACGGCTTCAGCGTGGATGTGACCTTTGGTGGGAACCTCGCGGGCCCGCCCGATCTTCTGCCTGGAAGCCGCATCCTCGACCCCCTCGGCATGGACGCGATCGTCCTTCGTGCGGTGAACGTCCCGACGCACCTCGCAGAAAAACTCCACGCCTTCTCCGCGCCCGGCAGAAAAAGCCGCGTGAAGGATCTGCCCGACATGGCGCTCCTCGCCGGGCTCGGGCCCCTGGACGCGGACGCTCTGCGGCAGGCCCTCGCGCACACTTTCACCACGCGCAAGACGCACGCCTTGCCCCCGTCTTTGCCGCCCTCTCCTTCGGAGTGGGCATCGGGCTACAGAGACCTTGTGGCGAGGCACGGGCTCCCCTGGAAGAGCCTCGACGCGCTTCATGCGGCGGTGGCTGCGTTTTTCGACCCGCTCCTTGGACGCCACGTCGGTCACGTCGCGTGGAACCCGGCTACCTGGCATTGGGAGTGGGCATAGCGGCCTGCGGTCGAAGGCGCGGCATTCTGCGAAGCCCCACGCGCCTTCGGCACTGTGGGCGGGATGGACGCTCCCTCGCCGCCGCTCGCTGCCGTGGTCTCGCTCTACGCCCACCTCTGGGGCTTCAAGATCAAGACCGAGACGCTCCCCTTTGGCACCGTGCTGGCCGTGATCCGCGGGGCCGACGATCCTGTCGCGCTCGCCGAACTTCTCCAGCGCGTGCCGTGGCCGGGCCGCGTGGTCGTCTACGAATGGCACGGCAAGGCCGCGTGGCCGCGTGCGTACCGAAACGCCTGCCGCGAGGATTGGGAAGCGGCCATGCGCACGCACCATCCCGTGCCCGCAGGTGAAGACCTTCTCCCGCCGCGCACGGCCGATGCCGTGGCACTTGCCACATACCAGGGCGCGCGGGTTGATGTGTCAGGCTCGGCGAATCCCCTGGAGGTCTACCTCACCTTCGATGCGGAGCCGTGTTCCGAGATGATCGACACGCTCCATCAGGGCTGCTTCGTCCCGCTTGAGAATGCGCCGCTTGCGTGGGTGTACGTCGAGGCGCAGCGACCACGCCCTGCGCTGCGCCTTGTGTCAGGGAGCGCCGTATCGACGGAGAGCGAGACGCGGCCCCTCGTGTGACTACAGCCCGCGGTATTGGCCGGTGAGACGCTGGTAGGACTCAATCATCGCGACGGGCGAAAGCGCGAGGGCGTGAACGCGCGCAGTAGAGATCATGCCTCCGAAGGGCTGCGCGTAGAACTCGCTGTTGTGCCCGATGCGAATGGGCTCGTTGGTGTTCCAGCCAATCGACTCGGGGCCTGCGCCTTCGGCCACCTTTGCGCCGTCGACCCACAAGGACAAGCGCTCGGTCGGCGGGAGGGAACCGTCGAAGATGCCATGCACAAAGCGCAGCGTGTCGAGCCCCACATCGAAGGGGCACTCCAGTGTCGATGCAAAGCCTCCCGAGGACACCTGAAACTGAGGGCGTCCGTTTCGCACGATGAGCCCTGCGTGGACGTAGGGGCTCGCCCAGGTGGGGTTCTCTTGCTTGGTGACGAGGCAGGCGTATTCGTTCGGGCGTGAGGTCTGACAGAAGACCGCCGAGAGCGTGAGAGCGGTCGGCGTCCCGAGGTCCACCAATGCGCTACCTTCGATGCGTTGTGGCGGAAGCAGATTGTAGGGTGGGTTTGTACCGGGGAGCCAGATCGCCGAGCGCCCGAAGCCTCCGAGTGCGAGCGTTTGTGTGCGGGGCGTGCCATGGATGGTGAGGTTTCCATCCACGGCAGTGCCGATGTTGACGGCCGTCTCTGCGCCGCGCGGCTCGTCGAGATTCCACGCGAGGACGGCTGCGCCCGAGCCGAAGTCGATCGGGTCGCGGTCGTACGCCATAAGCGTCCACGCGCTTCCCGAAGGCGTGGCGGGGCCCGCGAAGTAGAGGTCGTTCGTGCCCGGCCCTTCGGTCACTCGAAAATACTCGCCAATGTGATCGGCCGCACTGCCTCGCATCCCCAGAGACCCCAAACGCGGAGGCTTCGTGCCCGTCTCTGCTACGGGGTTTCCATCGACCGAGACGCGCATCAGCGCCCCCTCGTTGTGGCCGACACTTCAACCGTCTCGGTCTGCCCTGTGGGCGCGATGAAGACTGCAACCTCCTCGCTCGCCACCGCTTCGAGGTCGATCGTCTTCGGTGTGTTGGGTTGGAGCGTGTGCGTGGTCGCATCCGGCGACCATGAGCCCGAGCGATTGGGGCGGCGGTAGATGATCGCTGTCAATGCACCGCCACCGCCACCGCCACCGCCACCGCCACCCGTCACGGTGTTGCAGACGAGGATCGAGATTTGATCGCCACCGTTGAGGACACCTTCGAGTCCTTGCCCCTGAACGACTCCGTTCACGGCACGCCCGAACACGACGCCACCTCCCGCAGGCACGGTGACGAGACGAGAACGAAGACGGTTGGTGGTCGCCATCACCGCGCACTCTCGCGCGGGCCTTCAACTCGGCGCAAAACGCCTCGCGCGCGATCTTCATGGCACGTCGCCGCAACGTGCGAGGGTCACGTCGAGGTGATTGACATGGTGAAGAATGCTGCCGAGGAGAAGCCCATTCGGCGAGTGAAGTTGGTGTTCGGGGCGCACGCGCTCGGGTTTGGTCCGCGCGAGGAACGGTTTCGCCCCGAAGATATCTACGTCGTTGGCGTCGATGACGCCGAGCGAAACGCGGCCATCGTGGACGTGGCCTCGGTGCTTCTCCTCACACGCTTCGTCGGTGACCCGCTTGGGTTCATGTTTGGCGGCGAAGAAGACCCCGAGGTCGCCGAGCACGCGCAAGCGATGGTCCTCTCCCTCATCGCAGAGGGGAACGAGACCGCTGTGTCGCTGCGCGAGAACGAAGCGGAGGGTCGCGTCGAGGTGACGCGCGGGAGGGGTCGCGTGATTTACGCGCGCTGCGCGAACGACGTCCTCTCGGGGAAGTTCAAGGCGCCGCGAACGAGCGGGCCCACGCGGCACTTCTTTGACCGCGTGAATGCAATCCTCGCGGAGAAAAACCTCCCCATCACGCATCGCATCGAGATCAAAGGCATCCCCGAGACGGCCGAGGACGACCTCTCGCTCCGTCGCGGCATCGTCCGTGAGAACGCCCTTCGCAAGGTGCTCTCGCTCGCCGAACGCATCGACGCAGTGGCGAAGGAGGTGCAGTCCGCGCTGAAAAACGGCGCCGAGCCTGACCCCGAGACCATCTCTGCGTCTCTTGGCCTCAAGCTCACCGAGGTTCGCGCGCTGGTGACGGTGTTGACGCGCACCGATGCGAGCGTCGCGGAGGCGCTTCGCACTGGGCGTCTCGCGCTCTCGGCCGCTGTGGAGTTTGCGTCGCTCAAGAAGCACGAGCAGGCCGAGCAGCTCGGCGCGCTCCTCGGGGCGGGCGACGCTGATGCGCCCGTGACCGTCATCGAGACGAAGGCCGCGCTCGGCGCCGTGCGAAAGGGTGCAACGCCGAAGGAGGCCGCATCCCATGCACGAAAGCGCCGCGTGTACCTCACGACCCACGAGACGCGCTCCTTCGCGAAGACCGCGCAGGAAGGCGGCGCCTCGCTGGAGATCGTGGACGTGCTGCGGATTGTCGTCGAAGGCCCAGACGTGCTCTCGCCCGACCGTGTGTGGGCTCTTGGGCTCACGCGCGCGGTGGAGGCGCTCCGCGCGGCACGTGAGAAGACCAAGGCCGAGAGCGGGACGCTTGCCGGTGAAGGTGAAGTAAGCGAAGAGCCTGCGTGATGCGGTAGCCTCGGATGGCGCGTCTCGTGGGGTACCTCATCACCCCACGAGGCGTCTGCCGAAGGGTGAGGCTCAGGGCGCCTGAGGAGGTGCAGTGTCCTCCAAGGGCGCATCCGCGGGAAATGCCACCGTCTCGCCACCCGCGGCCTGCGCCACGCTGAGCGGCGCTTCTGCGGCGGGTACACTTGGCGTCGCGTTGGGGCTCTCGGCCGTGGAGCTCGGCGGCCTCACCGACGCGGCAACGCTCTCGGGTGACGCGCACCCCGCGCAGCATCCCACAGACCCCACTGCCGACGGAGCGCCCTGCGGAGGGCGGGCAATGCCGCCGAAGAGGCTCGCGATCGAGGCCATGACCTCCGGGGGCACGATGCCTGCGAGGATCGGCGCAAACGAACTGAAATTGTCGAGCCCGCTCTTGCCCTGCACGGCCATCTGCGCGACGAGCGCCACGCCCTGCCCGAAGGCGCCGACGTGTCCCTTGGCCTCGCGGAGGGCGATCTTGAGGTGGGGCTCCGAGAGCGTCAGGGCGTTGAAGAGTGCGAGCCGCTGTTGGGCGGCGAGGTCGTCGGTCGACGCCATGGCAACGGCGAGGGCACGCTGAGTCGCACGCATCGCGGGGCTCATTGTGGAGCACGCTGCTTCGTCCTCGGCCTCCAGAAGGAGTGCCGTTTGCGCGGTCGCCTCGCCCCCCGCCGCCCTCCGACCGAGCTGGCCGGTGATGATGTGGCCGCAAACGATCGCGTCGAAGACCACCCGCTGCGCTTCGGGTGAGAGTGCCTTGTAGTCCGAGAGGTACTTCTTCAGCGAAGCGGGCACGAAGAACGAGCCGCCGCTCACATGGAGGAGGAAGGCGTCCGAGTCCCCGAGGGTCTGCGGGGCATCTGGGCGCCGAAGGAAGGCATTGGCCTCAACGACATAGGCGGTGGCCTGGGTGGTGCCGGTGGCCTGGGTGCCCGAGGGCTGGGGATCTTGATTCATCGTGGTCCTTGGCGTGCCGAAAGGCGGCACAGCGTCGGCCACGATACCGAAGCGTTTGTGAGTGTATGCCTTTCGGTACGATTTCTCCCGGGGGCTTTTCTGCCAAGGCATTTGGCGCGACGCGCACACTCGTCACTACGCTCGCGCCCATGGCCCGCTCGACCGCCAACGTGCCTCGTCTCGCAAGCCTCGCTCGAAGCGCACCCGCAGCGAGAAGCCGCGCGGTGCCCCTCGGATCGCGAAGGGCGGGGCGCGTAGCTGGGTCAAAGTCAGCCGTCGACCGGGTAACGGACGAGGGCGCGCTGAGGCAGTCCCGCGAGGAGCTGGAGTTGGGTCACGTTTCCACGCGCCATCCTCGGGTCGGAGTGACGGATCGTGTCGAGGAGGTAGCCGCGGCGGCGCTGGGCTGCGGTGAGCCGCGGCAGGAGCGCTCCGATCTGCGCCTCGATCTTTTCGAGCGATGCTCCGCCCTTCGAGCGCTCTGATCGCTCGCGGAGCGCGGTGAGTCTCTGATGGAGCGGCACCTCGTCGTGGAGGGCTTTACCGAGCTGCTGGAGGAGGAGTGCGCGAAGCTGGTGGTGCTCCGAGCCGCCTTCGTACCAACGCTCAAAATCCTCCACCGGGAGGATGCGCGTAAACCCCACGCCTTTGCCGTCGAGGTCCACCCACACGCCACGGATGGCATCGCGGAAGACGCCCGAGGAGACATCGGCGTAGAGCACCATCGCCATCACTGCGCGCCAGGGCACCACCTGCACGCTCCCCGGGTGAACGCTCTCCGTGCCCGCCCACACCGTGCTGAGCATCTCTGGCGACGTGAGAAGCGGAGGTTGCGAAGTAAGCACGCGCACCTCACCGCCCTCGGGGATCGTCACAAGCGCGCCCGTGTCGAGCCGAACGTACTGGCCGATGGCGCCCTCGGGCGGGAAGTCTTCGGTGGCGCCCGTGGCTTCTTGGAGGTCAGAGCGACGACGGAGACGGAGCTGGCGAAGGCGTACTCCAGCCGCGGTGAGGCGGTCGGCGAGGGCCTCAGCGTCCGCGTCACGACGCTGCCGGGCGAGCGTGCGGAGCGCACCACCGGCCTCGTAGTAGGCCGTGTCGAGCTTGTCGGCCTCTCGCTCCTGCCCCGGACCAAAGGCACGCATCGCGGCCTCGGCTTCGGGCACGAGCGCAAGGAGGTCGCCGGGCGAACGGATGGCGCCCACGTCCACACCGAGGAACGTGCGCGAGGGGCGAGCGGGGAGTGACGAAGGGGCAGGGATCATGGCGCGAGGAGGCGCCGGAAGGCCCCGCGGTGCATCGTTCCCGCGCACGGGCAGTGCGGACGGCGGAGGCAAGAGGCGTGGCGAAGGGGCCGGGAGGGCGCGCGGCGTGGTGCTCGGCGACGCGTGTGCAGGCAGACCCCGTGACGCAACGCTGGAAGGCGCGGGGAGGCCCCGCACGGTCCCGATGGGCACCGCCCCTGGAGGAAGGCCAAGGGGCGCCCTCTCTGGCGACGGAAGGGCAGGCCGCGCTGACGGCGGGAGGCCAGGGCGCGAGGGTGCGGGCAGGCGAACAACGCGCACGACCTCCATCCCCACCACCGTTGCCGGATCGGGCGCTCGCGCAATCACCTCGGCCTCCACCACCTCGATGTCGTTGTCTGCCGCGCGCTTCGCACCGGGCGGCAAGGCTGCGGGCGAACGCGGAGGCGCTGCCGACGGGACGGGCCGTGCGGGCGACGTGGGCGCGGCGCCCTGGGCAGGCTTCGGCGCGCTGGGCCTCCCCCAGTCGGGATTGGACTGGCGGCGGATCGCGGCGGTGACGAGGTTCCGGCGAAGGATGATGCCGCCCACGGCGTAGGCGTGCGGCGCCGAACCGTCGCAGGGTTTGGCGCGGCCGAGGACGATGCCGTCAAAGGGCGGCTGATGCTTGTCGCCTTCGTAGCCGAGTCGACGCCCGATGAGCGGGTCACCGGGCGCGGGGTAGACCTCGCCGGGCTCGCGCGCACGCGGAGGGTTCTCGCGGTAGCGCTCGGCGACCTCGTCCGAGAGGCGCGCCATGCGCCGAAGGATTTTGCCCAGCACGATGTACTGCGCGCCGCGCCGCACGAGCCAGAGCTGGCCCTCGCGCGGACGGTCCTTCGACGGCGTCGCCGCAGCGATCACCACGAAGGGCTCCCACGTCGAGTGGACGACGATGCCGCCGCGAGGCCCACGCGAAGTGCGTCGCACGCGGAGCCACACGCCGCGGTCCTGAAGCTCCTCGGGCAGCTCCTTCAAGGTGTCGGGGAAGCTCGGCGGGAGGTCGCGCTGGGCGAGCGCCGCGTGCGCCCTCGGTCGCTTCACTTCCCTCGCCGCGGGACGGGGCTTGTGACCGGCCTTGGTTTTCTTCGACGAAGGCTTCTGCTTGGTGCTCTTCGTGCGACGCGGGTCGGAGCGATGGGACTTACGTTGGCGCTTGGCGCGGGACTTCGACATGGTGGCCGAACGTGCGGCCTGCGGTGAAGCCCGCGCAAAATGAAGAGGGTACGTCAGCCCTTCTGGCGCGACGCGGGCTTCTTTGCGCTGGGCCTCTTCGCGCGCGACGTCTTGGCGCTCCCCGAGCCGTTGCGACGCGGCCTCGCACGCGAGATGAGCCACCCGCCGTCGGTGTAGTCCGCGTAGGCGCCAATGTCGGCACCCTCGTTGTCGGCGAAGGAGAGCGCCGCGCGGGCCGCGTCGTCATACGCCTCGGGCGCGTCGACGGCGTGGGTGAGGATGGCCGGGGTGCGAACGTACCCGGACCACACGGATTCGGTCTTCTGCCCGGCCTTGCGACTGATGGTCGCCTTGTACTGCGAGCTGCGATCCGAGCAGGTGAGCGAGCCTGAGAAACGCTGTGCCATGGGATACGTCCTTCGGCGTGCGGAAGTGGCGACGCGAGGGCCGCGCGGGATCAGGCGGCGAGCGCGGGGACGATGCGCTCGGGCGCGACCTGGCGGAGCCAGGTGAGGAAGAGCCGCGCCGTCGTGAGGTTCGGGCAGAGCCCCGCGCCGATCGTCGCGAGGTGCGAACGGAGGAAACCCTCGGCGAGGTTCAGTCCCTCGCCGTCGAGGTCGTAGGTGTCCGACCGGAGCGCTCGCACGGCGCTCTCCACGTCGAGGTACCCCGTGAGGACGTAGCGGATGAAGAGCCCCACCGCATACGCATCGGCCTCGCGCGCCGCGCGGAGGCGGAGCGAGAGGATGTAGTCGACGGCGCTTTGGGCGTGGCCGATCGTGTCCGACTGCTGGTCGTGGTGGCCCTCGTGCCCGACGACCTCCATGTGCGTGACGGGGTCTGCGATGGCGCTCCGCGAGAGGAGGACGAGGCTCCGACCGCCGACGCCCAGCGGAAGCGTCACCGACGCGCTCTCGATCGTCGCGACGACCGCCGCCAGCATCCCTTCGGGGAGGCCCGCAGCCTTCACACCGAGGAGCGCGCCGTGCGCGAGCGCTGCGCGGAGCGGGTCGTCGGGGTGGTAGATGATGAGGTTTCGCTCCTTTGCGAGGTAGTCCTCCCACTGCCTCGCGAGCTCGCTCATGGTCAACATCGCGCACCCCCTTCGGCGAGGCGGCGCTCGTTCTTGCGTCGACGCTTCGCCTCGGCACGGGCGAGGGCCTCACGCGCCGCCAAGGGGAGCTGTGAGGTGCCCGGCTCGGGCTCCTTCGGCTCTTGGCGCAGACGCACAGGTGACGGCAGGCGCGAGGGGGGAGGGAGCGTCCTCGCGCTCTCCACCGGGCGCGGGGCCGGGGATGGCTCGGAAGCGGGCTCCGGGGGCGGCGTGGGGCGAAGGGGCGGCGCTTCGCCAACAACTCCAGCCATGCCGAGTGCCGTGCCGAGAAGAGCGAATGCAGCAACAGCCACGAACGTCGGGCGGCTCACCGCGCACCGCCTTCCGCGTCGTCCGACGCATCGGCGAGGAGGGCGCTGTCCATCGCCACGCAGTGCGCGGCCGAGCCCTCGACGCACCGGCCACCGATGGCGCCGCAGGGGAGGTCCCCCACGGGGAACCACCGGCCGCCTGAGCACACCGCAGGCTGGTCGCCAAGGCACGATTGCGAGCCTGCGCCGCAGCCCACCTCGGGCGGCAGACGCGGACAGCCGACGAGCATCCCGACCGGGAGCCCGAGTGCCAGGAGCACCACGAGCGCGCCGCCCACGGCGCCCGTGGAGGGGCCACCGCCCGGAGGCGGATCGCCGTCGTCATCGGCACCCTCGGGCGCGTCCACAGTTACCGCGGGCTCCGCCTTCGGCGCAGGGCTCGTGCGATAGGGGGTCGAGCCCTGTGGCACCTCGGTCGGCATCACTGCGACGACCGGCACGACGGGGACCACACCCGCGACGGGCACAACGGCCACTGCGCCTTCGGGCGCTTGGAAGAGAGGGAGCGTCTCGATGTAGCTCGCGGCCTTGGCGGCGAGCTCGTCGAGGACGGCGGGCCAGGCGCGGCCCGTGAAGACGAAGAAGAGGGCCTTGGCCATCTTGTAAAAGTCGGGCCCCACAGCGCGGAGGAAGCGCACCGTGTTGGCGACGCGGGGGTAGCCCACCTCCAGGCGCTTCCACGCCGGATCGGGGACAGCGCGGAGCGAGGTCGTAAAGAGGCCGACTCCAACCATGACGCCCTTGTGGTGGGCCGCAACCCACGCAACAGCGGCGAGAAACCAGACGACGAGAGAGGACATGATGGCCACGCTCGCACGCCCGGGAAAACGGCTGCCAAATGGCACGCGCGCTTTCGCGTGATGACCTTCTGGCGAAGCGGTTTGAGTAGGTCAGCCGAGGTGCGAGGAGGGCGGCGGAAGGAGCGCCGGGCGACCGGCGAAGTAGTCGTCGCTGGAGGCGGCGTAGGGCGCGGGCACCTTCTTCGCCTCGCGCTCTTCGCGGGTGTAGTACCAGTAGGTGACGCCGCCAGCGATCACGATGCCGCCAAGGAGAAGCCACGGCCACACCGCACGCGCCTCGCTGATCGATCCGTCGGGTGCCATCTGAAGAGCGACGTGTTTTCCCGGGGAGATGGTCACCGGGAAGACGCCCACGCGATCGCCAAAGTCCGCGACGAGCGTGTAGGTGCCGGGCGCCATGCGATCCCAGGCGCGCGTACCCCGCTCATCGACGGCGGACTGCACGAAGGCCGACTCGCCCTGCGACTGCACGGCGGTCGCAGAGTGCTCTCCCGCGATGAGACGCAGCGAGCGAATCCCAGCCCGAGAAAGGTCCGTGTCGGACGCCGCAGCGATGCGGAGCGATGGCATCAGCGCAAGAACCTCGGGCGCGCTCATCGCCCAGCTCGCGCGCACGACGCGCAACAGGCGCCACCGCCGTAGGAGGGGTTGTCGCGTGGCGTCTCATTCGCCTCGGCGTCCTTCTTCTTCGACCACCACCACGCCGCGCCTCCTGCCGCAGCGGCGAGCGCCGCGACGATGGCCACTGTGGCGCCCGTCGAGAGCCCTGTGGGCGCGGGGAGAACCGTGGTGGGCGGCTGGGTGAGCTGGGTGGTGGTGTACGGCACCATGTCCTGCACGGGGGCATTGCGCGCGACGGGCGTGAGGTCGCCCCAGGCGCGTACGATGCGGCCCCCCGGCGCGAACGTGCGCCGCTCGGTACGGCGCTCGGTGCCCGTGTCGACATCAATCAGGTACTCCCCCGCCGCGAGGTCGAGCACCATCGGCAGGCCCGGAGTCGACTGAAAGATTCGGCTCTGGCCACCGCCGCCGATCGACACCATCGCTGGGGGGAGGCTCTCAAGGACGAGCTCCACCGACCGGCCCGCGCGCGCCTCGGGGAGCGTCGGCACGACGGCGACGGCCATGTCGCTGAAGCGCACCTCACCGCGGCCCGAGGCGCGGTCGACGTAGGCGTGACCACGTCGGCGCGTACCCATCCCTTGCGCGACTGCCGTGCGAAGGCCCTCGGCATTCACCTCGGCACCGGGTGGCGGCACGAACACGTCCACAATGGCGTTGCCCATCTCGGCGGGGATCGCCACCGTGGTGCCAAGGTCATTGGCGGTGGGGGCCTGCACCTGACGGAGCATCTCCACGCCGTCCGTTTGGAGAAGCACCGTCACCCACGCGCGCGAGGGCACGCCACTCACCACGACGCCGCGCTCGGAGCCAGTGCCGACGGGCACACCCCGCGCGACACGGAGGTCGGTGAGAAGGAGGGTGACCGAGCCCGTGGCGGGGACGATGACACTGCCCTCGCGCTCTTCGCCACTCGGGGCTTCCGAGCGAAGGCGGTGCGTGCCCGCGGGCACATTCGTGAAGTCGGCCGTCAAAGGGGTGCCGGGGGCGTTCACCGTGCGGCTCTCGCCGGAGGCCAGTGTCAGCGTCACGCGCGTTCCGACCCACGCGCCAGAGACGCGCACGGTGGCGGAGGTCGCTGCTTGCCCCTGCCCACCATCGTTGCCGCTACCTGTGCCGGGGTTCGTGTCGACGGCCTCGCGCTGCATCGTGCGCCAGTCGAGGTCCACCGTCTGCCCCTCTGCCACGCTCACCGTGGCCGTGCGGCTCTCGCCCGAGGGCCCGCTTTCGACGACGCGCACGAGGAGATTGGAGCCGGGCGAAACGCGCACAAGGCGCACCGTTGTGGTCGTGTCGGTCCAGCGCCCATCCGCGTCAGGGATGCGGCCATTGTTGACGAAAATGCTACCGTAGGCAGGGAAGAGCACCACGCGAAGGAGCGTCTCGCGCTGCTGGTTTTGCCCCTGCCCCTGCCCCTGCGAGACGCCGGGGTTCAAAAACGGCATCACGACGGGCGCCACAAATCGGCCGTCATTGCCTTCGGGGCCAGCGGCCATTCTCGCCCACTCGATCTCCACCGCCTGCCCGCTCTCCACCGTCACCCGCGCGACGCGCGTGTGGCCGCGAGAATCCTTCACTGTGATGGGCACGGTCCCCGGTCGACGCACGGGCACCGTCCAGTAGGTCTCGGCCGTGGGGTCGTCCCAGCGTCCCTCCACGCGCTCGTCACTCACCCACACGCCACCGCCGCGCGGCATCCCACGCACGGTCAGCTCGGCGCCCATCCCCGGCACGCGCACGATGCGACGGTTCTCGCCGTCCTCGGCGAGCCAGCCGTTCTGCCCATCGGGCACCACCGGAACGCGAGTTTCGTTCGTCTGCGAAGCTCTTGCGTCCGCGTACACCCCGGAGTCGAGCGTCGTCGCGAGCGGGACGGCCACCGAGAAGAGCCGCGCTTCGCGTGCTCCGTCGCCCATCGGCACGAGCATCACACGCGCGGTCGAGCGGCCATCACCGCGGCTGCCCTGCATGGTGAGCATGGCCTCGCCGCCGTCTCGGAGACTCACCCCGGCCGAGCGTTGGCCCTGCCATTCTGCGAAGACCTGCGTGCCTCGCGCGAGGCCGCGCACGACGAGCGGAACGTCTTCGAGGGGCGTGCGCGAGTCGGTCTCGCGAAGCTCTTGGAAGGTGAAGAAGGGGAAGCCCGAAGGGCGTTGCGAGATCGGGAGCGAGGAGCGCGGCGGCGGGAGATTATGGCGCATGGCCCGAAGGTGCGGGCTCGCGCGGAGGCCGCGCAAAATGCGCTGTCAGCGATGCGAGGGCGTGGTGCGCTCGTGCGACGACTCGCTGCGAGTGTCGAGGCGCGTCTCGATCGACGAGAGACGATGGTCGAGCGAGGCTTGGATGCCAGAGAGCGTGGTCTCGACACGCACCATCGCTTCGCGGGTGAGCCGCGCGTCGGTGTCGGACTGCTGGGCGCGCGCTTCGATCTGCATGAGGCGCCGATCCACTTCGGCCTGGTGGCTTTTGCCTTCGATCGTCGCGTCACGGACAGCGATGGCGCCACCCGCGAGCGAGAGGATCACCGCGGCGACGGCGCCGATCAGAAACTTCACGAGCGTCCGGTGCGAGCCGAGCTCGATGAGCGATTGGTCGTGGGCTTTGTCCCGCGCCTCAATCTCGGCGCACCGCGCGTTGAGCTGTGCAAAGCGCTCTTCGAGTCGCGCTTCTTCACGCGCCTCCATGGCACGAAGACGCTCGGTCACCGTCGAGGCCGAGCCCGACTGCGAGAGAGCGGTGATGGCAGGAAGCGCGGGCATCCCCGGCGACGAGGTCATCGGGCGTACCCGTACCCGTCGTCGTAGGCGGGCTCGTCCTTCACGCTCCGTTTGATCGCCCACGCGATGCCCACAACGCCGAGCACGCCCACAACGCCGAGCACCGGCAGGAGCGCGGGGTTCTGCGCGAAGATGCCCGCAGAAACATTGGGCTGCGCGTTCTGCGGCAAGACGAGGCCCGGCACCGCAGGGAGGCTCGCCGATGGCGTGGACGGCGTCGCCGTCGTCGAGGGGGTCGACGTGGGCTTGCTGGGGCTCGTCGAGTCTTGCGCGGCGGGCGTTACGGGCGCGGCGTTTGGCGTGAGGGGGCCGGGGCCCGCGCCACCAAGGTAGCGCGCGTTCATCTCAAGCTGCATCTGCGTTTTACCGTCGAAGACGCCGTTGACGACGATGTCGGTCTGCGCGACGCCGTTTACGGCAGGGAACCGCTGGAGCGTGTAAGACTGAAACGCGCGGATCGCAGCGCGCGTGCCGGTGCCGATGATGCCATCGGCATTGAGGGCCACGTTCTGCCCATTGGACACCTGCGTCGCGCCCATGCCGCGGAGGATGCCCTGGTAGCGCTGGATGTCGGCGCGAGAGAGCTGCCCCTCGGTGCGGATCGACACCTCGGCGGCGCGATTGATGGTATTGTCGAAGTCCGCGTTGAGGCCAACGTTGCTGCCGGGTGTACCGCCGAGCGACGGCATCCCCGGCTGTTGTGGGGCGGGTGCGGCCCCCGAAGGGCCGGCCGTCGGGGTGCCGTAGGCGCCCGCACGAATGCGCTGGCCCGTCGTCGAGGCCGCTGTGACGTACGTGACACCGCGACGTCCGCGGTAGGAAGCGTAGTTGCTCGTCGCGACCATCACCTCCACTTCGTAGTACGGCGCGACGGGTGCTCCGTTGGCGCCCACGCTGATGGCCGGAAGCCGGATGCGGAGTGGAGTGGCCGTGCCGTTCGGGCCGAGGGTGATGGACTCGCCCGCCGTCACGACTCGATCAGCGCTGTCGCCGAGGTGAATCGTGCCGACCGAGTTCTGCACCTCGTACCAGCCAGCCGCGACATTGCTCTGCGTCTGGGTGGACTGCGACGGGATCACCGACTGCGTCTGCGTGCCGCCCACGGCGCCAAGTACCTGCTGCACCTGTTGGGCGGAGAGGCCGTAGTTGGCGGCCTGCGCGCTTGCCGCGTAGTTGTTGAGCGCCTGCTGCGTCTGCCCTCCCCAGAGCCCATCCACATCGAGCGTGCGCGGCGAGAAGCGGTAGCCAACGCGCGCCTGCTCGGCGTTGTAGTTCTGCTGAAACGAGCGGAGCGCTGCCTGCGAGGGTCCGTCGTTCATCGCGCCGGTGAGCGACGAGAGATTGCGCTGGAGGTGGCCAAGCCACATCAGAATCGCTTGGTAGCGGCGACCATCGGCGACGGACGGGAGCGCGCCCGAGGGCATGACGGGGGAGAGCGCGGGGCGCGGGGCTTGGCGGGGCTGCTGACGAAAGGGCTGCATGACGTACCTCTGCGAGCGGTGGGCGGTTGGAGTCTTGATGGATCAGGGGTACGCGGGCTTCATCACGACGGGCTCCCCGAAGCCCTGCGCGACGGCGATGGCGGGCGTGATGACCGGGAAGAGGCCACCGAGGAAACCCCACGTCACAGCCCAGGGGATCGACCCGTTGTTGCGGCGGTAGCCGTGGAACGCGCTTGCTGCGCCCGAGGCTGTCGAGACGAGCCACCAGAACGGCGTCATCGGCGGCGTCCTGAACTCCATCGTGATCCCCTGCTTCGGCGGCGCCACGAGCGGCATCACCTCACCCGCGACCACGACGTCGGCGGAGGGCGCTGGCGCGCTCGGCACCTGCGACGGTACGCTCGACGCGGCGGTGGAAGTGCTCGCTGCGGTGCCGCTCGCGTCCGAGGGCGCCGTCGTCGGCGCGCTGGCCTCGCCCGAGGGGCGCACAAAGCCGTAGTTCTCGGCGCGCGCCGCGGCGTCGAAGATCGAGAGGGCGCCGATCGTGTCCGCATCGAGCATCCCCGTGATCGCGAGCACGGCGGGCGTGTTGGGGTAGCCGCTCTGGGCTTGCGCCTCGTTGTAGCTCGCCTGGAAGGTCCGCACGGCCCCAGCGAGCGCAGGCGAGAGCATCCCGTCGAGCGACTCCGGCGTGCGCGGCAGGTACCCGAGCCACGCGAGGATGGCTTGGGCGTGCTGCACGTCGGCGCGCGAGAGACTGGCGACCGAGCCAGAGGGCGCGACGGGAGCAACGGGCGCGTGGCGCGGCACCACGGCGTCGAGGGGGACCATGCGAGCGTAGGCGTCACGGGCGGTGGTTGGCATCGGGGGCCGACTTTCTCTGGTGGACGAAGTTGAAGAGCGCGAGGCTGAAGCCCGCGACGGCAGTCAGGGTGGCGGTGATGCGGAGCGCTGCGTCCCACCGCGAAGAAAGGGCCGTAGGATCAGGGGCGGGGCCGATGTGGATCACCGGCACGCCAAGCGGAAGAAGCTCACCCGACGGCAGGACGAGCGCAGCCCGCACGCCCGGAGCCACGAGGGGCTCTGGCGTTCGAGGAGCACTTACATCGAAGCGGCTGCGGGCGAGCACGAGGGCCACCATGCGGGCCTCGCGAGAAGCGATGCAAAATGCGGTTAGTAGCCGCGACGCGCGTAAAGCGGGAGTTCGTCTTGGACGGCGGTGCGGGTGCGACGGCCTGCGGGTGCGGGGGCCGACGCTCGGTCGCGCGGTAGGCGCTCGTAGGCTGCGGGCCGACGCTCGGTCGCGCGGTAGGCGCTCGCAGGCGCGGTGGGCCGAGGCGACGGCATCGCGGGACGCTGGGCGCGGTAGGGGTCGTCCGGGCCAAGGTCGTCCTCGCCGAGGAGCTGGTAGAGACCGATCCCGAGGCCGATGAGGCTGAGCGCACCCGCGCCAATGACGAGCCCCCAAGTCATCTTGGTCGTACTCGTTGATGCGGTCGTGTTGCCCGTGCGCGGCGGATCACCCGGCAGCGCCGTGGGGGTGGCGTTCGGAGAGGGCGCCGTGTAACCGCCACCGCCGCCACCACCGCTCGCAGCGCCGAAGCGTGGAGCACTCGCGTTGCGCGCAGCGGCGAGCGTCGCGGGGCCAGGATCGCCGTCTTCGTCGAGACGCGGCGAGAGGCCCGCCGCGTTCCAGCGCTGCTGAAAGGCGCGCGTGGCGGCGCTGGTATTGGGGCCGTCGAGTCCGTCCTCATCGAGACGCGGCGACTGACCGAGACGATTGAGTTCGACCTGCACCGCACGCACCGTCTCGCGCGGGATGGCACCCGAGGGTCGGACGGCGAGCGGAGCGAGCGGCGAGACGAGGGTGGCGAGCGAAGGGGCAATGGCGAGAGGGAGATTCATGGTGCCTCGCGGAGGGTGAGAAGCGTTCCTGGGCGTTCCCAGGCGTTCTCGGGCACCCTCCCACGAGGCTCACGGGCGGCGCCAAACGGCCCTACGCGGCGTCGGAGTCGACTGGCGGGGCGTCGTCGATGGGAGCGTCGGAGGTGCTCTCGGTGTCGTCTCGGGTTGTGATCGGACGCGCAAGGGCGAGCGCCTGGGGCGCTTCCACGGGTGGCGGCGCGGGAAGCACGGCGAGCGACGGCGCAACGGGCATCGGCGCTTCACTTGCGGCCTCTCCATCCACGGCGGGCTCTGGCGCCTTGGGGAGCAGTGGCGCTCCGTCGTTGGCCGAAGGCATGGCCTCGACCGGCGGTGCCGCAGGGGTGGGCTCAGAAGGCGCCAGTGGGGCCTGTGGCGTCGCTTCGGGCATAGGAAGGCCCGGAGGCGGGAAGCCACCCGGAAACGCGCCTCCTGCCGCTTCCTGCGCGTGCGGCGGAGCCATCGGCTGCGGGGTGAAGGGCGGCTGCATCGGCGGCTGCGGTTGCGCGTGCTGCGGAAGCTGCGGTGAGGTCTGCCACCCCTGCGGGCCTGCGACGGGCTGCGGTTGCATAGGCGGCGGGTGCATGGGGTGCTGGCCCAGCACCTGCGCGACCCGCGCCTGCACGGCCCGCTCAACCTGAGCCTCGTAATGCGGCCGAAGCTGTGCCTCGACCTGCGCGACCATCGCCTGCTGTGCAACGTCGCCGATCTTGGAGCCGATGGCCGCCCCCACAGGCGTTTGGGAGAGGACGCCAATGCCGTGAACGAGCTTCTCGATCCACGACGGCCCATCGCCATTGTCGACCTTCACGCCAAGGGCCGAAGCCCGCGCCGCGAGGTCACGCTTGGCCGCTGCGAGGTCCATCCCGAAGCCGCCGCTCGCCTCGCGTTGACGCCAGTGTTCGGCGTCCCGCTTCAGGCGTTCGAGTTCGGCGTCGCGGAGCACTCGCGCCCGAATCTCCTCCTCGTTCACGGGCGGCTTGAGCGTGGCCTTGAGTTGCTCCATGCGGAACTCTTGCTCGCCCTTCCACTGACGGTCCGCGACGGCAAGCGCTTCGCGCTTCACTTCCGCTTCCGCCTCCCGTGCCTTGGCCTCGTTCTCGGCCTTGATGCGAGCAAGCTCGATGCGCTCATCGCGCGCGGCCTGCGACTCTTCTTGGCGGCGATTGGCGTCCGCGAGGAGGGCGGGGTTTTGGTAGCCCGGGATCGGCGTAAGGACGTGCGCGCCGTCGCGCCAGTCCCAGTAGTGCCCCTCGGGTGGCGGGTGCGGCACCGGAGGGCGGTACGAGGGGTTAGGCACCTGCGCGTAGCGCCTCCCCTGGAGCGACCACATCATCCCCTGCGCGGCAGGAGCCTGCGGGTAGGGCTCGGTCCAGCCTGGGATGTCCTCCTCCACCCACTCTTCCGCATCGGGATCGTACTCCCACCGGCACCCATCGCGCGGCGCTTGTCGAGGGCGCGAAGGGCGTTGCTTCTTCGGCACAAAGCCGGGGATTGGAGCGACTACCCACGCGCCCTCGCGCCACTCCCAGACAAAGCCCTCGGGCGCTGCTCCCGGCACGGGAGGGCGGTAGTTGGGGTTTGGCACCTGTGCGTAGGCGCGGCCTCGCAAGACCCACATCATGCCCACGGCAGCCGCTTCGAGCGGGAAGTCTGGCACCCATCCCGGGATCTCCTCTTCGTCCCACTCCCACGCTTCGGCATCCCAGAACCAACGGTACCCCGCGCGGTTTGCGGTGCGCGACTTTGGGGGCCTGGGCCGCTGGTAGGTGGGGTCGGGCACCTCCTCCCACACCTGCCCCTGCGCGTGGAGCTTCCAATAGAACCCCGGTCGCGGCGGTGCCTCGGGCTTCGCGGGTGGTGAGGCCGGAGCGCCGAAGCCCATGCCGCCCATCCCGCCCTGCGCGTAGGGGTCGCCAAAGCCGCCCTGCAACGCACCGAAGCCCACGCCCATGCCTCGCCCGTCGTGCGCTTGGCCCTGCCCCCAACCGCGCTCCTCACCGCGACGCAGCTCACGCTCTCGCCCTCGGTCACGACCACGACCACGGCGACCACGCGGCGCGGCTTCGCGCTCGTCGTCTTCGTCGTCCTCCTCGTCATCTTCTTCGGCCTCTTCCTTCGCGAGTTCGGCGAGCTCCACGCGAATCTTCCGGCGCCGCTCCATCTCGGCGCGAAGTTCGGGAGAGACAGCGGGCCCGCTGAGGTTGATCGGCCACGATTGCCCGCCGACGTCGTCTTCGTCACCGATGGGCTCTCCGTCAGGGAAGGCGCCGCACCCCGGCTTCGGATCGTCCCAGACACCCGGCTCCAGCGTCACCGTCACCTGCTTGAGGTGCTTCTCCAACCCGCGCGTGCGGGGGTTCAGCCGGTAGAGTTGGATCTCGTATTTGCCCGGCCCGAAGTCGTGGTGAATCCCGTCGAGGGTCGCGTTGGCCCCAAGCGTGCGAGTGAAGGGATGCTCGGCGCTGTTGTGGTGGAGCCGCACGTTGAGCGCGTAGGGCACCCCACTCTGACGCTGCACCTTGGGGAAGATCGGGAAGTGCCCAAGGGGCTCTTCCTCGCCGTCGTCCTCCGCGCCCTCGCCGTCGTCGCCGCGAGCGCCGCGATTGGCTTGACCCGCCGCCAGACGCCGAGGGTCTTCATCTTGATCGAAACCGCTCATCTTGCACCTCTCAGGGCGATTGGAAGGTCGCCCAAGGTGTCAAAGTCAGCGAGGTCGGAGAGATCGTCACCTTTTTCGCAGGAGGCGGCAGGAAAGGCTTTCCAGCGTGGTGGGCGGAGCGTCAGAGGGGATGCGCGGCGCGGAGCGCCTGCACGCGCGGGTCAGTGGGGTCAGCGCGGCTGTCGTCGTGGACGATCTCGCGAACAAGTTCGTAGAGGCGACCACCAAACGCCGCTCCCTCTTCAAACGCGGCCACGATGGAACTGGTGTCCAACGCGAGCTTCACCTTGACCGCCTCTTCTGCCGTGAGGCCCTCACGAGCGATGACCGTGCGGAGCGCGTAGATGAGGGCCCTGAGCGCGCGAAGGGAATCAGCGTGCCAGCAGTCGACAGGCACACCACCCGCGTACGTCTTCACGGCGTCGCCCGTGAGTCCTCCTGCGTGACCGTGGGGCCGGGCGACAGCGCCGAGCACCTGTGCCGCGCCGCTGTAGTGGCGAACAGGATGCGCGAAGGGCTCGTCCGCAATGAGCGCCGCGATGGCGGCGGGGATGGGAGGTGTGATCTTCGCGCTCGCGTAGCACCACGGGCGGCGCACCCGAAGGCGGAAGCCGCCTGGGAGCGAGGTCTCGCCCGCCACGCCACAACGGGTCTCGCCCTCGGGGTCGATGGGAACGACGGTCAGGGCAGCGTTGGCGAGCTCCTGGGCGAAGATGGCGGTGGCGTCCGGGTGGCCTGCGAGGTTCGGGAAGTAGTCGTCCATGGGCCGATGCCGGCCCGAGCCTCGGGGCGGGCGAGACGATCCCGCGCGAGATGCGTGGGTTGCCCCGAGCGCTTCGCCAGCATGGCGGCGTGAAGACCAAGACCCTCTTTCGCAAACTCCTCCGAGGGCAGGTCACCGGCAACCGCGCGCTCCTCTCCGTGCGAATGCCGAAGGCCGCATGGGACGCCTTCAGCGTCCCCGCGTTTGCAACCGAAGTGTGGGCCGCCCAGTGGCCCGACTATCGCCGCGGCGAGGCGCGCTTCGCCTTCAAGGTCTTCGAGCGGCAGGTAGCCTCGATTTGGGCAGCGGCGCGTGCTCTTCGGTCGCTCGTGACGAGGCTCGCGCAAAAGGGTGTGACGACGCTCGTTCTCAAACCCACTCGATTCCCTGGGATGTACCGCGAGTGGCTCACGCCAGATGTCCTCCGCGCGCGTCCACTCAAGCGGCACGGCGGGCGAAAGACCCGCAAGCACCTTCGTTGACGTGAGGGTGTGCCGCCCGTTCACGGGGTACCCCCCGGGGCACGTTCCTTGTCCGCGGGGGAACACACGCGTCGGAACTTCCGGCCTCAGCCCGGAGAGTCTCCGGCGCGTGTCGCCGGAACCCGTGCGGACGTTCCTGCCTACTCCTCCCACGGGGGCTTGCCGTCCGCGCCCAGGCTCCCCGTCTCGTCCTCGGGCGGCGCCTCTCCCTCGTGCGTCTCGGCCTTCTTCTTTCGCCCTTTGCCCTTCATCCGCGGGGACTCTTCGTCGTCCACGTCGCCATTGCGTGCGATCCGGTGTGCGTCCCCGAGCCCCATCGGCCAGAGAAAATCCATGAGCTCGCCGAGTTGGTGGATGCGGCCGATCGTCGGCGTCATCGCGCGCGGGAATGCGGGCGCCGTCGCGCCTGGCATCACGAAGTGGTTGAAGCGGCAGTCGCGCGCTTCGGCGGCGATCTCTGCCCGCTGCTCGCCGCGAGAGACGCTCTTCACCGCGCCCGAGAGACCCACCTCGCCAAAGACGAGCGCATCGGGCGTTGGAAGGCGCGCCATCGCAGAGAGGACCGCCGCGCAGATGGCGAGGTCGGTGCCGCGTTCGCCCTCGGGCACGGGTGAGCCCGCGAGCGTGGGCATCTGCACGCGGATCGCGTAGCGCGTCGTGTCCACGTCGAGCTCCTCGGCCATCTTCTCCAAGAGAAACGAGAGGCGTGACGATGGGAACCCCATCGCGATCGGCGCGCGTGCCGTGCCCTCGTAGACGCGCGTCGCGGACGCTTCGATCGCGCAGAGAACAGGCCGCGGGAAGCCCTCAGCCACGGCAGTTGCCGCGACGCCCACGCTGCCGCGCATCTCGCGGAGGGTCTGCGTCGCCGACTCGACGACGCTCGATAGACCCCGCGAGGTCATATCAAACGTGGCGCATTCGCCCACGGCACCGAACCTGTTTTTGGTCGCTCGCACGACGCGCCGATCAGCCTCGTCGCGGCTAAACATGAACGTCGCGTCGACCGCGTGCTCAAGCGTCTTTGGTCCCGCGGCCTCACCGTCCTTGGTGACCTGGCCGACGATGATGACCGCACGCTTTTCGCCTTTCGAGAGCCCTACGGCGCGCTGCCCGAGGTAGCGCACCTGCGCCACGCTACCCGCTGCGCCGGGCACCATCGGCTGCCCTTTGCGAAGCCCCCGCACCTCCTCGCGGTCTTCGACGATGGCTTGCGCGGAGTCGAGGATCACCACGTCGGGATCGAGGGGCGTGCCACGTAGCTCGCGAAGTCGCTGGTCGATGACGCGCCACCGGCTCGTGTTGAGAAGGAGCACCTTCGGGTGCCGGAGCCCCATGCGCTCCGCTCTCGACCCGATCTGGCCCTCCACCTCCTCGCCCGAGACGTAGAGGACCGTGAGCCCATCGAAGGTCGCGAGCCGCACGGCGAGCTCCATGAGGAGCGTGGATTTGCCGATGCCCGGTTCGCCGTAGAAGAGCGCGGCCGAGTCCGACACGAGGCCCGCGCCGTCTTCGTCGACGCCGAGCACACGATCGAGGGCGCCGAGGCGCGTTCGGTAGCGCCGCGTCTTCAGGCGCGCTGCCGCAAGGAGCGGCACGAGCTCTTCAGCAGGGCTCTCGGCTGCACCCCGACCGAGCGAGCCGCCAAAGGGTATGGCGCTCGTTGTGGTGGTGCGGTGGCCGCTCGTCCCGTCGCCTCCGGGCTCCAGCACCGGATGCTCTTCGCGAAGACACCTCTCGTCGGCGTCCCGCTCGCACGACTGGCAGAAGCCAAGGCGCTGGGGAGAAGTGACCACCGCGCCCACGGCGACGCCATCGACCGCGTAGGTGACACGTCGCGGACGCTCTCGACGAGGGGCCGACGAGGACGCAGGAACGTTACTCAGAAAACGTCGCAAGCGAGGCATGACCGGGCACGTTCGGCCCCATTGCGTGCGGCGTCCACCTTCCGGCAGTGGGCCTCGGATTGGTTTCCGGCGCGAGGGCCAAACCAATCGAATCGTCCTGTCAGAGAGGGGATTCGCGACGCCTGCTTTGGCCGGAGCCAATCCCGTTTTGGATTTGGCGCCGCCCTCGCGCGCGGTGCGACGGTGGAGCGCAATGGCCTCGCCCCTGCCACCGTCGCCCGACGGCTCGCCCTACCAGATGATGCGCCCGTGCCCCTCGTGTGACGAGGAGCCGCAGGTGCTCATTTCGCCGTGGATGCAGGCGCCCGAGCGCGAACGCAAGACGCTCGACATGGCGATGGCCGAGCGGCGCACGGAGGAGATCGCCACCCTCTCGCGGCGCATCCTTTCTCGCCTCTCTGCGCGCCTTGGTCGCAAACCGACCGACGACGAAGCGCTCCAGGCGATCCTCGACGCCCTGCCCGAGGTCGCGGTTTACCGGCCCGATACGCCGAGCGACTGGGACTACTACCAGTTCGCCTCGTGGACGCTCCGGCCTCGCCGCGGCAATGCCATCTCGCCCTGGACCGGCAAGCCAAAGGGCGCCGGGGATTGCGAAGACCTGACCATCCTTTTCTGCGCGCTCGCCCTCGCCGCGGGACTTCGCGCGCGGCCGAAGTGGCTCGACCAGAAGGGCAAACTGCAAAACCACTTCGCCGTCACGACCTGCGACGAGGCGGGGACCGTGTGCCGATGGATTGAAGCCACGCTCCCCGGCGCGCGCGTCGGCGAGCACCCCTACGCAGCCCTTCGGCGCCTCGGCGGCGCGGCCCTTGTCCTTGGAGCCTCACGATGAACCACTTCCGACAGCAGCCCCGCGCCCCTCGCCATGGGCTTACCCCCTCGCGCCCTTCGGGCGAAGCCGAGCCCGATCGCTTCCCGGTGCGTCTCCTCGGCGTCGCCGAAGGCGCAGGCGTAGACGTGATCCAAGCCGACGAACGCCTCGCCGAGAAGGACCGCGGTATCGCAGAGGGGCAGCCCTCGGTGCTCTTCGCCGAGGCCATTGCGGGCAGCGCCAAAGTCACAGTGGGCGGCGAGACGCGCACGGTGTCTTTTGAGAAGCCCCGAGAGGGTGAGCGCGAGAGCCGCTTTGTGTGGTCCGCGCTTCGTGCGGAAGCGCCCGAAGAGCCCGCGCGTGAGGAAGCACAAGCGAAGGGCACCCTCGCGGTCATTGGTATGCCGAGTGGAGCGCGCGTCGTGTTCGCCGTCGAAGGCGGTGCCGCGCCGCGCAAAGTCACGGTGGAAGCCACGGGCGGAAGCGCCGAAGTCGAACTCGCCGAAGGGGAGAAGGCGAGCGTGCGCGTGGAGGTGTCGACCACACAACTCACGAGCCGACAGCCCGACGTCACGGCGTACACGCGCCGCGAGACGCGCACGTCGGGCGGCACGCTCACTGCGCCCCGAGGCGTTCGCCGCACGATCCCCTACGCCGAGCTGCGCGTGGAGACCGTCGCTGAGACCGTGCCCCTCACATCGGGCACGCAGACGCGCGTTGTGCTCCTGGGCCTCCCGCCCGTTACCACTGGGGGCGGTCTCTTTGAGGCGACGTTTGTTGTGCGGAGCGCCGAGGGTCGTGAGTCGACGGTGACGATCCCCGTGAATCGCGAGCCCACCGTGGACCTCCGCGCTGGTGACGAGGCCAAGGTGCGCGTCATCGAGACGCCGTCGCACTTCGCGCCCAACGCGGGGCAGACGATCGTGCGCGAGTCGCCCTTCATCACACCCACGGCGGGCGAGACGCGGCAGGTGACGTTCGCGTCGCTCGCCCTCGTGGACGCGGGGCGCCCTACGTTCACCCCAGAGAGCCGCGGGCTCACGGAGGGCGCGTGGTGGACAGACGGCGCGAACACGAAGTGGCTTGTCGTGCGCGGCGTCACGGGCCTCGACTGGCAACGTGCTCCATCGCCAGAGCTGGTGCCGACGATGACGGTGCCGGGGCTCACGCCACCCGCGCCCGTACCCTCGTCCGGTTGGAGCGCGGGCGAGGTAGTGCTCCTCGGCGTCGCTGCGGTGGCGCTCGTCGGTGGTGGCGTCGCTGCGTGGCAGGCGTGGAAGGGCTTCAGCGCGAAGAAGGCAGAGACCCCACGCGAGAACCCCGGCGACTACTGCCCGTCCTGCGGTGCGTGATCTTCTCGCCGCGCACCTCTCGCGTCTGACAACCGCGCCGAAGGGGTCGGTGTGTCGATGAAAGATTGGCAGTGGCTTGCGTGGTTTCCGTTCGTGGACGTGGGGTTTCTCACTGGGTTTGTCATCGCGTGGTGGAAGGGCTGGCTCCGTCCGTCAGCGTGGCGCGCAGTGCCCCTGGAGGACGGCGAAGAGGGGAAGCGTCGCTCGCTTGAGGAGCGGTACTTCCGCTGGTTTGGGACGAAGCCGCGCTGGGTGAAGTGGTCACTCCTTGCGGGGTACAGCTACGTCTTCTTCGGTCTCCTCGGCGGCTTGGTCACGGGGCACTGGACGCGGGCCTTCGCCGCCATCGTCGTGTCCATCCTCGGCACCACGCTCGCGATGCGCGCGGGTCAGTACCTCGCCGAGCACCGAAGACCACGACATCAGGCAATCCCGCGAAAGAAGGTCGGGTGGCTCGACGGCAAGTCCATCCACCTCGAACTGTTTGTCTCGCGGGACGAAGATGGTGAGTGGCTCGTCGAGGCAGGAGAATGGGGCGTGACCGATCGCAAGATCGAGAACGCTTTCAAGGGCATCTTGCTCCTTGCTGTCCTCAAGACGGACGAGACGTGCCGTCTCAACTTCTGAGTCCGTAGCGTTTTGCGCCCTCGCCCTCTCGGCGCGCACGCTCGGGCGATGATGACCGACTGCTTCCCCGCGTTGCCGCCTCCGCCCGTCGCCTTCGGGGCGTTCTCGGTCTCGCCCCTTCGCCCCTCTGGGGACATCTTCGACAACATCCTCGGCAACGCCCCGCGCATCGTCACTGATCCGACGAGCCTTGTGCGAGACGGTGCGCGCGTGGTGGCTGACGAGGTCTCGCGCGTGATCCGCGAAGTGCTCTCTGGCGCACGGTCGGCCATCCACGACGCGGCTCGCGCGCTCATCCACGACGCGATCGACAGGATGGCCTCGCACGCCCCGGCCATCCGTGCCGAGGTGCAGGTGCTCGCGCGGTCCAGCATCCACGACGCAGGCGCGTACCTCGAACGGAGCGTCCCTGGTCTCCGCGAGTCGGTCGCCGGGATGCTCCGCGAGAGTGTCGTCGCAGGGACCGACCGCGCTGCCGACCGCGCGGAGTCGGCCGCAGCGCGCGTGGTGCCGTGGGTGGTTGGTGGTGTGGTGGCGCTCAGTGCGATTGCAGGCGGCGTCTACTGGCTGACGCATAAGCCCGAGGCGCGTGCGCTCCGCGAGGACCGCTACTACTGACAGGGCCTCGGGCCATTTGGCGCCGCGCTCACGCGCCACGCGACGGTGCGCCTCTATGGCGAACCGCGATTTCTCAAAACCCTTCTCCGGCCTCGACGCAGAGCTTCTTTTCCCCGGTGCCCTTTCTCGCGGTGCGAAGGACGCGCGCGGGAAGAAGAGCGTCAAGCGGGTGCAGGAGTGGCTCACCCATCACAACCAGGCCGTCTCCATCGACGGCGAGTTTGGCCCCGCGACCGAGGCGGCCCTCCGGGCGTTCCAGGCGCGCGAGCTTCTCCCGGCGACGGGCACTGTCGATGAGGCGACGTGGGCCGCGCTCGTGGCGCCGCTCCGACGTGCAACGGCGCCGCTCGCGCTGCCGCCCGAGGCAACCTACGGCGAGGTCGCAGCAGCCTACGCGCGTCAGTTTGTGGCCGAGGGGCCGCGCGAGATCGGCGGCGACAACTGTGGGCCGTGGGTGCGCGTGACGATGCTCGGCAACGACGGAAGCATCTGGCAGTGGTGCGCGGGGACGGCGGCGTTCTTTCTCGCACTCGCCACGCGCCACACCGGCAAGCCCATCCCGTTTCGGATGTCGTTCGGCGTGCCCGACCTCGTGCGGTACGCGAAGCCGCTCGGGCGCTTTTACGAGAAGGGCCCCGCGCAGGTGGGCGATCTATTCGTCGTGCCGAAGGGCAATAGCTTCAGCCACGTCGGCATCGTGCTCGCGTGGAACGGCGAGACGATCACGACGGCCGAGGGCAACACCAACGGCGCGGGCTCGGCGAATGGGAACGTGGCGCGCACCGCGACGAGAGCGTCTGCGAAAATGCGCTACCTGCGCGTCTCCTGACGCGACGAGCGCGAGCCCTTTGGCTTGCGAAGTCTCATCCGCGACCAACCCTTGAGCGCATCGCACCCGTCCGACACCTGCGTCATGCGCGCGTCGTCGCGGAGCGAGGTGGTGACGAGCGCCGTCGCGTTCGGCCCGTCCCACCAGAGGTGATGGAGCACCGTGATGTCCTCTCCCTCCACGCGCACGATCCCCTTACAGTCCGGTGCCCTCGTGTGGATGGGCCAAAGCCACACCTCGGGCCTCATGCCATCGCCAGCGGGAACCATGCCCCAGAGAAGGCCGCGGTAGTCCGCGATCGACTCAACGCCTACGCCGAGGATGTGCGAGAGGCGCTCTTGGAGTTCGTCGTGCCGCTTCTCGACGGCGATGCACTCGTTCGCCAACTGCCCGAACCCACTGCCCACAACTGATCGCTCCGTCACCTCATGTCGTCCCATGGCGCCGACGCTCCCTCATCGAGACGGCGCCGCGAGAGCATCCCGCGCTGCATCGCACCCAGTGTAAAACGACGTGAGGCGGGCCACTACGAGACGCGCGAGCGTTGCTCCCCCCCCCCAAGGGCGAGAAGGCACAGAGGATCAAAGCCAGGGTTCAGAGCGAGAAGTACCCTGTCACGTTTACGCCTGCGCCCCAGAGGTCCGTGTTGATCTCCTCACGCCCCGCAGGGTGGATGAAGAGGGGAAACTGGAAGTAGGGGTCGATGTCGAAAAGCGGCCCGTCGCTACCTCGCACGGTGAACCCGAATACCAAACCCAGCGGAAAGCTGATCGACTGCTTGGTGCGAGTCTCCGATCCGGGCTGGATGAAACCGGCGGTGATGCCCGTGAGAAATCCAAAGTGAAAGGTTTCCGTCGGCGCGAA
Organism: Myxococcales bacterium; assembly: GCA_016792845.1. Classification (GTDB taxonomy): domain Bacteria; phylum Myxococcota_A; class Polyangia; order Polyangiales; genus JAEUKH01. The sequence continues at coordinate 30,501 of JAEUKH010000050.1, forward strand.
CTGGACGACCAAGGGAATGCTGGCGGCCAAGCCGATGCTCCCCTCCAATGGCAGCGAGAGGAGTAGGCCCGAGTCAACGCGAGAGCGAGGCCCTCGCCACCGCATCGGCAATCCGACGCCAAAGCGCGACTGGCCACCATCTCCAACACCAAGCGTGAGCGTCGAGGTGAGGGCCATGTCGAAGGAGCCACGACGGACGCGATAGGCGATGGAGAACGACGGGTTTTGATAGTCGGTGTCGGGCGATACAACGATCGGCAAGAGTGTGGTCGCGACCTCAAAGTCGTCGGAGATGCCAAAGCGTGCGCCGAGAGAAAGCGTCACGAACTGCTCGTTCAAGGTGTCGAGCGACGCAAAAGGCGCGAGCGTGTGCCGCGGGAGCGTGATGGGTCGTTCGGTGAACGAAACAGGGAGACGAGTGCGCGTAGGCTGATCGAACGATGGCGTCTCGCGAATGATCGGGGCGGAGACTGGCGTTACCGTTGCGGCACACACACAGAGGCCAAAGCCGTTCCCCGCGGGATTGCAAACCTGCGCTCCTTGGCCGCCTCCCACACACGGACACGCGACTTGGGCACCGGGGATACAGGCTTGCGATGGAGTGCTTGGGGACGAGGAATCTATCGTCGTAGGCGTTGGGGTGAAGGTCACGGTCGATACGGGAGCCGACCCGTTATTCTGCATCGTCGTCGTCTGCGTATCGACGTGGTCCCCATGATGGCGATGGCGTCGGTGATGCTGAGCCTCGGCCTCGTCGACGAAGGCGCTTGTAGTCAGGGTGGTGGCAAGAAAGGCGAGGTGCCTTTGTCCGAGACGCTTCATAGATTTCGACCCCCCAGTTCCTAAACGGAACGCGGAGAAAGGAACTACGAGCAGCACCACCTGTCAATCTCCCCTCCTGCGCTCATCAGAAGCCCCCCTTTCTCCCCATTCTGCGCCGCGCCCTCACGCGGTGGGACCGTGGCCCCAGCCATGGCCACCGAAAAGAAGCTCGTCGCCGCCTCGGTCAATGCCTCCGCCCACGCTCGCTACGCAACACCTACGGCCGTTGCCGCAGCGGGCACGATGGCGCGCCTCGAAGGCCAGGACGTGCAAGTACGGCTGCACATCTACGACCCCGCGCTTGCGCGCATCCTCCTCGCGCGCCTTCGTTCGGAGCGCTTTGACGAGGCGACCCTCAACGCCCTTCCTCCGAGCGAGCAGCATGCGCGGCTCGTTGAGTTTCACAAGACCCTCTCGGGCCTCTTCCGCGCCCTCAATCTCAGCCCCTACGGCATCGAGCCCTACCGCGTGGCATGTGAGCGCGCGTGGGGCTTCCCGGGCGTGACGGGCTCGGGCGACGCCGCGACGGACGCGCGCGAAGACACAACCGGCCGCGACCGCGAGCGGTACTGGCAGGGCAAGCCGAACCGCGACAAGGGCAACGGCAACTGGCGCGGCTCGTGGCGCACGCGCGCCTGGCACGTCGTCGCGCGGAGGTGGGCCGCGGCCTACTCGGGCGCCCTTCCTGCTGCCGCGACGGAGAAGAGCGCCGAGCGGCTCCTCATCAACGTGGTCGACGGTCGCATCCAGCGAATGCACGCCCTCGATCGCGCCATGAACCGCGCACTCCTCGATCACCCCGACCTTGTGACGAGCGTCTACGGTGTGGTCTTCGGGTGGGACGGGCAGTACCGCATGGACAACGCCGGCGCGATCAACGCTCAACCCGGCCGCGCCCCGGCGCCCACGGTCGAGCAACACCGCTTCTTCTTCCAAGAGAACGGCGCCTTCTGGGGCGGCTACGAGGTCTTCCCCGAGGGCACGCCGCCCGACAACGAGGGCCTCCAAGCCTCGTGGGGCACGACCATCAACCAGCCCCTCCCGCCGCGCCTCGCGGCGAGTGGAGGCCGGTGGGCGGGGGCAAGTATCTTCACCACCGATGGGGTCGAGCAGCCTCCTCCTGGCCTCGGTCGCCCCATCGTGATCGCGCGCGCTGCCCCCGACGTCGTCATCCAAGGCAACGACACGGGTACGGGCTTCACCGCCGATCACGTCGACCTCCGAGGCCGCGACGTGCGCGACTGGCGCGTCGGCGTCTTTGACCTCTGGAAGACGCGCTGTTGGGTCCAGCCACCGCTCAAGTGGTATTGGGACGTGTGGCGCGGCCCCATGCTCCCCGAAGGCTACACGGGGGCAGAGCCCACCTTCCCCGAAGCACAAGGGCCTCGGAGCATCCTCGACTGGATGGCAGGGGTAGCGCCCTACGACCTCGTCAGGACCGTCTTCCTTCAGTGCATCCGGCGCAACCAGCAAATGGCCACGATGCACTCGGCAACGGTTGCCGACATCGCCACGGGGCAAACCGCGGCCCAAGGGCTCCACCGCGCCGAAACGCAACGGCTCGATGACATCCAAGAGGACAGTGCCATCGCGAGCAGTGTGGGCGGGCTTCTCATGGGCACGGGCAGCTTCACGCTCGGTATTGGCCCGCTCCTTGGCGGCGCGACGAGTCTCGTGAGCGCGATCGTTGCCAAAAACCGCGCGGGCCAGTCGACCGCATCGCTACGCAAGACGGACGTCTTCGGGCGACTCTGGCCGAGCTTTGAGGGCGTGACCATTGCCGACTCGCTCATCGCCTACGAGTCCGCACACAACGCGGCGCTCGCGCTCACGGCTGAGGTCGAGGGCGGGAGCGTGGAGTCAGTCGCGGCGCGCACGGGGCCCTTGCAGATGATCAATCCGCTCCTCTGGGGGCAAACCGACAGGTGGGTCTCAAACATCGACGCCATCCGACGCGTCGCCATGCGGCCCTCCGAGCTTCTCGTCGAGGGCCTGCCGCCCTACACGCCGCTCGAATGGGGCGAGGCGCGGCAAAGGCTCTCGGGCGAGTGGACGAGCACGGCGCAGACCACCTACCGCGTCTTCCCTCCGCTCGGCCGCACCGAATGGCTCCGCGCGCTCACGCAGGGTGGAGGGCGAGAGCGCATGGTCCGCATCGGCACGGCCATCTACGAGCCAACGCGCGTGGGGTTCAGCGACATGGTGCCCGTGGTGCGGTGGGAAATCGACGGCGTCCCGCATGGCCTCCACATCGAGGTGGACGGTTCGCTCGTGCCCGGCACCTGGCTCGACGCGGGGCTCACGCGCTGGGTCGCGTGGATTCCCGAGGGGCAGCACGAGGTGGTCTTCCATCTGCCGGGTGACCTCCCCGCGTTCCGCTTCCCGGTGCGGGCAGAGGGCGAGGTGCTTCGAGCGACGTTTGCCGAGCTCGTTGCGTTCGCCGCGGCGATTGCCCAGCGCGAAGCGGCGATGACGGGCGGCGGTGGTGCGCCCATCGTGACCGTGCTCCCGCCCGAGTCTCCGGCGCCGAGCGGCGTGTCTCCTGTGGTCATCGTGGTGGGTGGGCTCGTCGCTGCGGCAGCCGCGGCCGGTGTGGTGCTCGCGCTACGCGCGCCGACGAAGGCACCCGCCACCCCCGCCAACGACGCCCTCGCTCCAAAGCAGTAGCGGCTTCATTTTGCGCCGCCTTCCACCGCTCGGCACGCTGGCCGTAGCGGGCCGCTCATGGCCCTCCATTCGAGGTGTGTCATGCCCAGTGGTTGTGCGACGGGAGCGTGTGTGATCGGTGTCGGCGTCGAAGACGCGCGAGGCAAGGGCGACTGCGGATGTGGCAGCTCGGGTGCCTGCACCTGCAAGCCCAAGGGCGGCGGGGATTGCGGCTGCAACGGGACGTGTGGCGGTTGCGGTGGTGGCGACGCGCACGGTCACGACCACGTCGAGCACGCACACGGGCAGCGTCCTGCGTGGCACATCGGCGGTGACGAGCCTTGCTCGGGGCCGGTCCCTACCGACGCGAAGCCGCTCGTGCTCGCGCGCCCCGTCGTGCGTCACGCCGGGCCTCGCGCACCATCGCTTGTCGATTGCGTGGTGGACGCCCATCGTGAGGGGCCGCGCACGCTCGCGCCTGCCACGACCCGCGCGGACTTCCAGCGTGACCCGATGGAGCGCGGCCTCGTGCTCGCGAGCGGCAAGGGGCCCGGTGGCGCGTCGGCCGCCAAGGGCGTCGCGAGCGCAGTGCTCCCCGCGGTGATCGCGAAGGAGGAGCCCTCGCTCGCCAACGCGACGGCGCCGTCTGCGGGGCTCTTCAGCGTGCCTTTCGGTGCGCCGAGTCTCGCGAGCCTCGCGGGTTCGGTGCGGCCCTCGGGCGACGCGATTCAAGACCTCATGGACCGCGCCATCAACCAGTCGAGCGCGCAGACGAGCGCCGCTGGGAGCTTCAGCGCACAGGGCCTCGGCGGCAATTGGGACCCCTCGGCCGCGCTCGCGCAAGCGGGTGGCGGTGGGAAGCAAGGGCAACCCGGATCGACGGCGCCGGTGCTGACGCCGCAGCTCCTTCAGGCGGGCTTCACGGGCGTGGGGCAGATCCTCGGGCAGGTGGGGACGAACCTCAACCAGTATTACACCACGCGCTCGACCACCCAACTCGCGCAGGGGCAACTCGACAACGCCGATCGCCAAGGTGCGCGGATGGCAGAGCTTGAGCGGCTCCGCATCACCACGGCGAGTGCTCTTGGCGAGGCGCAGCTCGCGCTTCAACGCACGCTCGCACAGCAGGGGCTTTCGCCGACCGGCACGCCGAGCGCCGAGGTGATCGCGCTGCAAAATCAAATCGCCCAGATGGGCGCGACCTTGCAGCAAACGGCCATGCAGCAGGCTCAGGTTCAGCAACAGGCAGCTGTGGCGCAGGCGCAGACCACGGGTCTCTCGGGTGGCGCATGGGCCGCGCTTGGTCTCGGCGTCCTTGGGCTCGCGGCAGGTGGTGTCTACCTTGCGACTCGCCCCCAACAGCAGCCCACTGACCCCTACGCGGCGCGCTGACTCGCATCGGCATTTGGCGCCGCTCTCTCCGCCTCGGCACGGTGCGTTCGATGGGCTCGCAAGGGCCCACAACCTCACACCGCCTCGGAGAGGAAAGCGCCATGGCCACTCCCACTACGCAGGATCTTGAGCGCGTCGCGAATCAAACACGCGACCGCTCGCTCGCCTACGCCGCCACGCAGCGGCAGAGCCCGCCCGTCGTCTCGACCTTTACCAACGGTACGATTCGCGGCGGCGCGACGTGGTATCACGGCGATCCGCAGGGGCGGATCATCCTCGTCCGTATCTCGGCGCGGCGCGTGTGGAAAGACCTCCAGGCCGCGTGCGGCGCTGCGCCCGATGCCAAGCCCGGTGGCCAGACGCGCACGCGCCTTGAGCAGTACACGGGGCTCCCCGTGGGCACGCTCCCGCTCACGCTCATCCGCGCGGCGCTGCGAAAGGCGTATCACGGCGACGTGGGCGAGGTGTACGTCCCCACGGCGACGCAGACGCCGACCTTCACCGGCACCGAGGTCACGGGCGACGAGACCTACACGAGCTACATCCCGCTGCGCGACGGGGCGATCACCGGCTCGGAGCCTGAGCAGACGATCACGCGCACGCCGCCTCCGGCCGTACCGCACGGTGCGACGGCCTCGCAGGTGAGCGCCGCGCAGCAGGCCCTCCAGAACGACCTGCTTTCGTTTCAGTCGACGCTCTCGCAGCAACTCGCTTCGCTCCTCGGTCAGGGGATGCAGCAGCCGCCGTGGGGGCAGCAGCCGCAGCTCCAACAGCAGACGTTTGACCCCTTCTCGATGGGCGCGAAGCCCCCGCCGACGCAGTACCAGCAGCCCGTGCAGCAACAGCCTCCGCAGAGCTGGCAGCAGCCCCAGCAGTGGGGCCTGCCTCAACCGCAGCAGCCCGTGTCCGACTGGAGCGCGCAGGGCGGCAAGCCCACGAGCGACGTGCAGGCAGTAGGCGGGAAGACCTCGGACTCGTTCGGCTTTGGCGCGGGCTTCGACGCCAACGCCTCGGCGCAGGGCGGCGGCATGGGCGCCCAGGTTGGCGGCGGTGCGATGGTGCTCGCGCAGCCGGGCGGCATGACTGCCCCAGCACCCGCCGTGGTGGGCCAGATGCTTCCGCCTGTGCAGCCAGCTCCGATCAACGGGCAGGTCGTGCAACAGGGCCTCTCCACAGGCGCGTGGGTGGCGATCGGCGCGGGCGCGCTCGCCGTTGTTGGTGTGGGTGCGGCGCTCGTCCTTCGCTCGCCCTCTCCGCCGCCTCGCCCGGCTTTCTACAGGCAGCGCTGAGTCGTCATGGCGAGGCGCTCACAGGGTACGGCCGAGGCCCGCGCGAGGGCCCTCCAGGCGTACTTCGGCGCGTGGCCAGAGGGCGCTCTGGTACCGCCGCGTGTGGTGCTGGAGCGCCCCTTGCGCCTTGTCGGGATGGGCGCGCTCAACTGGTTGGAGATCGCTCGCCCGAGCGGCAACGTCGAGCAGTGGACCTTCCGCGGTGAACTCCCGCGCCTCTGCTTCACGCACGACACGCCTGCGCTCCCCAACGGCAAAGGCCCAGCGTCCACGCGCACACCCTCGCGCGCCTTCATCGTGGGCGGCGCCTACCGCGTGACGCCTGAGCGTGGCTTCGAGAACACATCCGCGGACATCGGCATGGAGGCGCTCGACGTGCGCGACCTCTCACGCGAGATGGAGAAGGAGCTCGCCAGCTACCGCCGCACCCACGGCAAGCTCGACCCCACGGAGGCGTGGCGCGCGAGCCTGAAGACACCGCGGTACTTCGTGCCCGTGGGGCTCCTCCTCGCGGTCTGCTACCGTGCCGACAAGAACGAGACCGGGTGGCGAAACAAACCCTACCGGCACGCCTTCTCGCGAAGGCGCGGGCCGTGGGTGTTTGTCGACGAGCACGGGCAGCTCTGGCTCGTGGGCGGGCGGTTCACCGTCACACCGCACGGGTTTGAGGACCAACGCAGGTAGCGCCGGCACGGCGCCAACTACCAAGGCTGCTCGGCCTCTCCTGTGAGAAAGCGCGCCATTCCAGCTGCGATTGCATCCAGATCAAGGCTTGGCTGTCGAGCATCGACGAGCACTTCCGTCAGGGCTTGGGTGGAAGCTACGCGAAACCCGAGAAAGAAACGCCAGTCGCCGAGGTGATGCCGGAGCGAAACCGCACGCTCGCCTCGACTGAGAAGCGCGAGACCAGGCACGGGATAGGTGAGGCGCGTTGGCGTGAGAGGTGTCCGCTCGGTGAGCGTCTCCTCCGCGAGAAAGAGGTTCGCGTGAAGCTTGGCGGCGGCAAGGTCCGCAGCCACGAAGGGATGCGTCAAGCCGTGTGCTTCGGTGAGCCTTCGACTGGCCGTAGCGCGGTCCCGGGCGGAGGCGTTCTGGCCGAGGGCGGCGAGGGTCGAGCGAAGGTCAGCGGTGCTCATGGTCGCACCATGACCCCGAGTCGTGATGGCGTCGCCTTTCGCGCATGGGCGTTCACGCGCGGGCTCACGCGCAAAAGGCTGTCAAGAATCCCTCGATCCATTTTGCGCGCCCTCTGCGGCCTCGGCAGTGTGGCCGGTGATCGACCGAGACGACCCATGAGCAACACCGACACCTTCTCCGTCACGGTCCTGAATGGAGCCCACGCCATGTACGAAGAGCAATACCCCCTCTGGCGCGCAAACCCCGACGACGGCACCCCGGCCGCGCGGTCGGTCGCCAAGGAGATTGGGAAGTCCCTCGGCCTCGCCGCGGCCGTCGCGCCCCTCACCCTCCTCGCCAACCACCTCCTTGGCAAGATCCTGCCCCTCACCATGAGCGGCCAGACGCGCGGCTTTGTGATTGGCGGTGTCGACCTCGCCCTCGGCGCGGGTCTTCACGCCGTGGGCCCCGAGTCGATGCGCGGCGAGCTCGACACCGCAGGCAAGGTGGTCGCCACCGTCGGCGCCGCCACGGCCCTCTCGCCGCTCGTGGCGGAGTACGTCGCGCAGCCGATCGACCGTGCGCTCGCCCCGGCGGCGCCCGTGGTCGGTGCCCCCGCCCCCCTCGCGGCGGCCCTCCCCGCCCCGAGCACCGTGGCCCCCTCGGGCTTCGTTATGGGCCAGGACGGGCGGCTCTACCCCGCCGCGGGCAACTTCCAGCCCCGCTTCTGATCCGAGCGCGAGAACGTTCGGGCGCCCCGGTCTTCGCGAGGAGATCGGGGCGCTTGGCGTTTGGGCCAGTCGTGCCGTTTGGCGCCGCCTTCACCACCCGTTGCATGGTGCCTGCGTGGTTTCGCAGGCGCCCGGTCCTCGCACGATTACTAAATGGGATTTAGTATTCGTGCGATGTCGCGCGCTGCCAAGGACCACCCCCCGCCCGACTGGGAAGGGCTCCTCACGAAGGCCCTGGAGCGTGCGGGCCTCTTCTCTGCCGCCGAGGCACGCCTCCACAACATCGGCACGGCGCTCCTCCGCTACGCCGTCACGCGCGGCCGCGTCGAGCCGTTCCTCATCCGGGGCATCTACCGCTTCACGGCGGCGCCGCAGTCGAACGTCGACCAGCTCTACGCGCTCTGGATCTGGTCGGGCGAGGTGGGCGTATTCAGCCACGAGACGGCGCTCCGCCTCCACGAGCTCTCGGATGTGCTGCCCGCGCGCGTTCACCTCACGCTGCCTGCGGCTTGGCAGAAGCGTCGCCTCCGGGTGCCGAAGTGGGCCGAGCTCTTCTTCTACGACCTCGAACGCATGGACACGACTTACGCCGAGGGGCTGCCGGTGACGACGCCCCTCCGCACCATTCGCGACACGGCACTCCTCGGCACCGCGCCCGAGCAGGTCGAGATGGCGATGAAGGACGGCCTCCATCGCGGTCTCTTCACGAGAAGCGGGCTCACCCGCGCCCTCAAGGACACACCATGGCCAAGCAGTTTCGGACCCCCGACGGCTTCAAGCGCTCGCTCGAAACCCGCCTCCGCGAAGCGAGCGCGCGCACGGGCGTAGGGATACGGCGGCGCGCGGTTTCGGGTTGAGGGACGCCTTGGTCCCAAAATCTACGGCGATGCCTTCGGGGTCGACGCGGTGTTCGGGCACGCGCTCTCCGGGCCTGCGGACCTCTTGGAGACGCGCCCCATCCTCTCCTTCGCAGGGCTCGACCCGGTGGAAGTACCCAGCATCAATCGCGAGACTCACCTCGCCGAAAAACTCCACGCCTATACCGCGCCGAGGGAGACGCAGAACTCGCGCGTGAAGGATCTCCCGGACATCGCCATTCTCGCTTCGCTTGGTCCCCTCGATGGCCGCGCGCTCGCGGAGGCCATCGTCAACACATTCCGAACGCGAAGGACGCACGACGTGCCGCTCCGCGTCCCGGCGCCTCCTGACGAGTGGCGCCAAGCCTACGAGCGCATGGCAAAGGAGGCGGGGCTTCCGTGGACGACGCTCGACGCGGTCACGGATGCGGTCGCGACCTTCCTCGACCCGGTGCTTCAGCGGCGCGCCGTGACGTGGTCGCCGGAGCGTTGGTCGTGGTGACAAGGGGCGAGTAAGGGGACGCGAAGCGCGCTGACGGTCAGGCCGAGAGACGAACGGTCTTCGCCAGTGGACGAGGGGCCGCGCTCGAACGGAGGAGAGCAATCAACTCCTCGCGCTTTGGCCCTCGCGTGACGGCGAGCTTGCCCATGACCACGATGGCCGTGTTGGGGGGAGCGACCTTGCCGTTTTCCCAGCGCGAAACCGTTTCCGGGGTCACCCCGAGAAGATCGGCCAACTCCGTTGCGCGGAGCCCGATCGAACGCCGAAACCACACAAGGGCCTCAGGCGCGTGGGTGCCTGACTCCAGAAGAAGCTCGGAGACACGGAGTTCGAACTGTTCTAGCGCGGCGTCCGAGACGGACTCCTGACCGCATTGGGTGCAGCGAACCGAGGGCAGCGCGGCGACAAACCTGTGCCCCGCAACAACCATCGAGTGCTCCAGAGACCCTTTGCCGAGTGCCCCGCCGCAAGCGTGGCACCGATTTGCGTTGCTCATTCCTGCTCCTCTCCTTTCAGTCAGAAGGTGCTGATGACGAAAAGGCCGTCCTCAAACACGACCACAACCTCAAGCTCGACGCCGTCCAAGTCCAAGCCGCCCATCGTGTGCCACCGACCTCCCGGCTCCGGTATGCATCGCGTCGCGGACACGAGTCCCGCACGAACATCCTGGCGGCTGATCCGCCGCTGCGCCATGCGTAGGAGCGCGTGACCGCTGTAGCGGATCTGATTGGCGATTGCGTATCGTCGAATCTCACGGAGCGCTTGTTCAGGGTCCACACGGACGATATGACGTCACTTGACAAAATGTCAAGTCAACTCTCTTCGTCTTATGGGTTCGCCGATGCCGCTAAAGGGCTACCAGCACCAGAGGTAGAGGAGGAGCGCCCACGTCACCACGAGCCCGAAGCGCCCCGCGACCATCGCGCCGATTGTGTAGCCCCAGCGTGAACCTGACAGCGGTTGAACCGACGACCGGAATCTACCGCGACGAGGAAGTGCTGCACAACGCCCCGTCGCGCGGCGAGCTGCTGCTCGCGCGAGGAGGTGCGACCGGGCTGCGCGAACGCGGCGGTGCCGTTCTCGAAGAGCTGTTTCTGCCAGTAGTAGAAGAGGCTCGGCGCGATGCCGTGCTGCTCGCAGATGTCCGAGACGGGCTTCCGCTCGACGAGGTGCTCCCGCAGGATTGCGAGCTTCTGCTCCGGCGAGAGGTGACGACGTTGCTCCTTCGACATGATCTGACCTCTTGCCGCGTCCTATGCGCGGCGACAAGGCCGTCAGGTTCCGGCTGGGGCGGGACACCGATGACCTTCGCCGACGCCCCTTGAAGGTCCACTGGCACGATCGCCACCACCTCGGCGAGGCCAAGAAGGTCGTAGAGGTCGTTGCGGGTGTAGCTTGCGCCGACGGTGTACATGAGACGCTCCTTTGGCCATCGCCGCACGCCCCGTGTGGCCCCTTGGACGCTCTACTGCTTCAGGCCCGACTGCAAGGCTTGACCAATCTTGCTCTCCTCGCCCCGCCAGGAGGGCGCAGCGACGACAGGCACCCTGTGACGGTGTGATCGGTCAGAAAGCCAGCGGCGAACGACCGTTGACGCCAACGCAAGGGTGTGGTTCGCTCCTCGTCACAAACGCCTGGTTGTTGGCTGCGAATCCAACAAGGGTCCATGCCTTCGGGCGTGAGACCTTTTCAGTATCGACGGTGATGCGCCGGTACTGTCGCACTCAAGGCTAATCACTTTGAGTGCCTCACGGCTTGGTGAGCCCGCTTCGGCGATGCGATCCAAGCCGTGAGGCTTTGGGGGGGGCGAGACAGGGACACGAGGCGCGGTGGAATCGTGCGTCGGGTGTGGGGGCTTAGGGCCGTCGTCGTTTCCGCAGACGAATATCTCGTGCTGCCTTGTTTTTGAGACGTTTGCGAGGAGCCTCATGCGCCTTGCCCATTTGGCGCCGATGAGAAGAGGTCTGCGAATCTGCCCGTCGATGGCGCCGAGCGTGTCGCGCCAACAACCGGAGACTTCATCATGGCCAACAAGACCTCGGACTGCCTCGGCGAGCGCGGCTTCCTCATCCAGCACCACGTCGACTTCGTCCTCCGCTACGCCCGTCGCGTCACCGCGACCGGGCGTCATGTGTGGGACCTGGTCACGGACAAGATCGTCCTCGCGAGCGCGGGCCGCGCCGACAGCGCCGCGGGATCGGGCTTCGTCGGCAACTTCGAGGACGCCCAGGTGACGCTGGAGTCGTTCGGTGCCTTCTCGACGGGCGACCACTTCACCCTCATGGAGGTGAGCTTCCGCCCGCTCGGCCGTCCGTATGTGCCGAGCATCAGCGGCGACACCATCCTCGTGAGCGCGGACGGCATCGCGCGCCACGAGCTCCGCGGCACCGGCGCCGACGCGATGGTGCAGGAGGCCCTCAACATCGCCAACGTCAGCTTCTTCGAGAAGAAGGGCAACTCGTGCTCCGCCATCCTCGGCAACGCCGGGGACCGCCTCTCGCGGAAGAACCTGGGCAACCAGCAGTTCACGTTCTCGTCGTCGGACGACGCGGGGCTCCTCCGCCGGGGCATCCTCTGTTCGCCGAAGACCGCCGACAACGGCGCCCGCATCGAGCTGGAGTTCCCAGACGCGCTCAAGGTCGCCATTGAGCAAGACCCCAATCTCCAGATCCCCGACCCCTCGACCGACAACGCCTTCGAAGTGTGCGCGGTGAAGGTGCGGGCTTACATGGGCGGCTTTTACTGCGACGCCGACGGCAAGCCGATCCCCGCTGAGATGGGGGCCAATGAGCCGATCCGCGCGCAGAGCTTCGCCGCCCGCCTCGCGGCCTGATCGCGTCGACTGGCGGAGGCCGGTCGTGATACTGCCTCTGCTTCGGGCAACCGAGGTGGGGGCGGTTTCCGTTTGGGGTTGGTCGAAGTCCGAACCATCTTCAAGCCCATGACGGAACAGTAACGCGCCTTCTTCCGAGCGCACATCGCCAACACCGAACGCCTCCTCAACGAGACGCCCGAGGACTACCTCTTCGAGCGCGAGCAACTCGTCGACCGGCTGGAGGAGTTACGGCGGGAACTCACGGCGAGCGCAGGTGGCGATGGAGTGGTGACGACGCTCTCGCTCAGCGAGAGATACACACCCAGTTGTCCTCAACACGGACGATGAGTTGCTTGTTCGGCATCTTCTGCCGAATCTCCAACTCAGACTCGATGAGTTCGATGGTCTCTTCGAGGCGCTGCCGTATGAGTGGTGCGGCGCAGGCGAAGCCAATCAGACCGCATCGTCGCAGTCTTGGTGTCGCGCGGGGTGGCATGATGCGCTGAATGAAGGGCGCGAAGTCTCGAACGTTCTGCGTGAGGATCACAGCACCGCTTCCCATGTTCTCCGCGATCGCCATGAGCTCGTCGTCGGAGGCGCCGAGCTGCTGGATGTCGCGAACGTGAAGCGCGCGGTGGCCCCTGGCTGTCAGAAACTCTGCGATCGTCGGCGACATATTCTCGTCCACGATCGCCGTCATCTTCGGCCGCCCAGGAGCAGGCACCGTAAGAGGCGATGGAGCGCTACGCCGTGCGCTTCGACTTCTTTGAGGTAGGGCCATGAGCGCGCACCGCGTCGAGGTCGGCAGGGGAAAGGTACGGGTAGAGCCCTAGAATCTCTTGGTCCGTGTACTTCGCATCCATGAACTCCCGAATGGTGGACACAAGGACTCTGGTCCCGGCAAGAACGGGGCTGTTCCCGAGGATAAAGCGGCTGCGATCAACCTTGCCAACCGTATCCTCCGGGCGCTTCTGAAGCTGCCTCACTTCGGCTTCGAGCTCCTTCGCCATGTCGCCGAGATCCAGTTCAAGAATGAGCTGGTCCTCGGGCTCCATGTCGAGCCATCGCTCGAGCTGAGGGTCGAAGTAGACGAGGCCCTTTCCCACGACCCCAACCCTAAGTCCCGTCCAAGGGCTCTCTGTGAGGTGACGGACCTTCTCACGGAATCGCTTCAACTTCGCCGTGGAAACGCCACTCGCCTGAAGCCGCTTGATCGCCCGGAGCGCGACGAGGTCTTGGAACGAGTAGAGCCTCGCGTGAGGGACACCGTGTTCCCTGGTGTCATGCGTCGCAGGGAAGAAGCCAGACTCGCTCCAGTTATCGAGTTGCGAACGTGAAACGCCCGTGAGCGACGACGCGCGGTCGATCGAAAACATCGCGTAGAAGTGCGCTGGCTGCTCCACGAAACCCGTACTCTCGCAACGAGAGTACGGCGAAGTTGACAACGTGTCGATGGCGTTGGGTGCCTCTCTGGAGTTCTGGCCTTACGTGCTGCTCCCCATCCTTGAAGCCCCAGCCCCACCCCGCGTACAACACGGGCATGGCGCTCCCCCGCCGCCTCGCCTCTCTCGGCCTCACCTTCGCGCTCTCGGGCGCCCTCGGCGCCTGCGCGCCGTCGATCTACCAGCTTGCCGACAGCGGCTCGGACACGTCCGCGACTGACGCGCCACCGCCCGACGCGTCCGACGCGCAGGTCGACACCGGGGCCCTCGACGCGACAGATGGCGGTGTCGATGTGCTCGTGGACGCTGCGGACGTACCCACAGACCGTGCCCCCGACGCCACGGACGGCGGCGGGAGGGATGCGCTCGACGTGGTCGACGTGCCCGTCGATGCGGGATCGGACGTGCGTGATGGCGGCCAGGATGCGGCCGACGTTGGCGACGCGGGCACGCCGGGCTGCATGACGAACTCCCAGTGCTCGAACCCCGCTACCTGTCAGGGCGGGCTGTGCGTGTGCCCGAGTGCGGCGTCCTACTGCTCGGGCTTCTGCGTCAACGCCCTGACGGACCTGAACAACTGCGGCAACTGTGGCAACCGCTGCCCGACCCCCACCAACGCCACCGCTTCGTGCGGAGGAGGCCGATGCGGTGGCGTTTGTAACGCGGGCTTCGACAACTGTGACAATCGCTTCGACAACGGCTGCGAGACCAACATCCGCGAGAGCCAGAGCCACTGCGGGATGTGCGACCGAGCCTGCACCGCGGGCCTGCAGTGCGTTCAGGGGACGTGCCTCTCGCGGTGCTCGAACAACTTCCTCTATTGCTCGGGCTCGTGCATCGACGGGCAGACCGACATGAACAACTGCGGGTCGTGCGGGCGCGCGTGCGTCGGCGGGCAGCGGTGTGTCGGCGGGGCGTGCACCTGTGCGAGCGGGCAGATGTTCTGCGGCGGGAGCGTGTGCATTAACACCCTCACCGACCCGACCAACTGTGGCTTTTGCAGCATGATCTGCTCAAACACGCTCGGGCCGCATCAGGTGCGGACGTGTGTGAGCGGAACGTGCGGCGTCGCGTGCGAGAGTGGGTGGACGGACTGCGACGGCAACGCGTCGAATGGATGTGAGACCAACTCTCAGACCGACCCCATGAACTGCGGGCGGTGCGGGCGATCGTGCAAAGGTCCGCGCGCTGTCTGTACGAGTGGCGCCTGCGACGTGAATTGTGCGGGGACCGGGTACCTGAACTGCGACAACAACCCGGCGACGGGGTGTGAGACGAGCGGGCTGGACAACAACAACTGCGGCGCGTGTGGTCGCGTGTGCCCAACGGGGCAGACGTGTATCTACCCGCCTGGAGCCCCGCTAGGCACTCGCGACTGTCGCTGAGGATCAGGGCACGACGACGGTCGCGGCGATGATCTTCTGCCCGTAGAGGACGGTCACCTTGTAGGAGCCCGCCAGCAGCGCGAAGCTCTGCGACACCTGACCGATGCGGACGCCCGTCGCATCGGCTTCTGCCGCGACCAGGATGGCGCGGTAGCCCTTGGCCGTGGTGGCCAGGAGTTCGGTGAGACGATGGTCGCCGCGCACACTCCCTGCCTGGGGATTGGCGTTGGTACCATCCGTCTGGTTGGCGAGGAGTTGGGTCGCGGCAACCGCCGTCGGGATGTCGGCGGGCGTGGCGCCCTCGATGATGATCTCGCAGTACCCGCCGGCGTTGCCGAGGCCGTTCTCGCCCTTGAGGATGAGGTGGAGGTTGAGCTTGCCCGCGACGGCCGAGAGCACATTGACGCGGGACGTGGCGGCGGTTGTCGAGGCCGGGGCGATGTACGGGTCGGCGCACAGCTCGCCGATGATCGCCGGGTCGGTCGACGAGTAGTTTTGCACGTTGTTGCGCGGAAGGCGGCGACGAATCTCGGACATGGTGTTCCTTGGCGCGGCCGTAGAGTGGCAACGCGAGGGCACCCTCGCCGATCGCGAGAGGGCCATGCAAAATGGTCGGCGAGGGTTGGCGGTCGCCGCCGCGCCCTCTCGTTGGCACCACAACCGCCCGAGAAGGAACGTCTTCACCATGCCTCCGATCACTGGTGCGACCCGCCTCTCCGACCTCTACGCACGTCTTCGGGAGGTGCCTCCGTCTGGTGTGCTCGTGAGCCATCGGCAGGTCGTGAGTGTCCAGCAGTCGATGGCCGTCGAGGGCCACCACCTGACCGAGGAGGATGTGCAGCGCGCCGCAGTGGCAGTGCTTTCCGCAGCCAACCACACGCCCTCACAGGCAGCAGTCGAACTCGTCGAGCTCCTCGGGCCGGATGCCGACGTGGAGTTCGAGTTCTGCGAGTCGACCTTCTTCTCGGCCCTCTCTCGCATCGGTCAGCTCGCGGAGGGAAACGCCCTGGCAGAAGAGATCGAGGCGTCCTTCGTCGCACGTCTCAACGACGCACTCTGCAAGGGCCTTGTGTGTTGGCGCGTGCTGAGAGGAGAGGAGCGGGGAACGATCAGCCTCGACGGGGTGCTCGTGGACTTCCGCACCGCTGCGCTCGCGGTCGTGGACATTGAGACAGAGCTACGGGGCGTGGTGGAGCACCACGTAGACCTCTCGATCCCAGGTCAACAATTTGACAATTCCTCTGCCACCGGAGCTCCGATCCCGTAAATACAAGGCGATTTGGCAAACTAGGATTCCGCGCGTGCCGCGCAAAGCCATTTTGTCATTTAAGTACAGCTACTTACGCTGCTGTCAGCCCACTGCCATTCGTCGAGAACCGCGTCAGCTGGACATATTCTGTCCAAGTGTAGGAAAAAGAGGACGACAAACGTCATCGGCCTTGCGGGCGCATAGAGGCGTCGTCCGCGGCGGCGAGAGACGGGGTTGCGCTCGTCACCCTCCCTTACCCTCTTGGGCCCCCGGATGGGGTCTTTATGTGCCCCTGGGCAGCATCCCAAAGGCCCTTGTACACCGTCCGCGGCTACGGCCCGGGGGCGCCGCGGCAGTATGTTGATCGGACTGTTCCGATTGGCATATTGCGCTCAACAGCAAGGAGGCCGACCATGTCATTTTACCGTGTAGACGCGGCGACCCTGGAGAGTGCGGAGGGGCCCGAGCGTGAGCAGATCGAGCGGAAGCTCAAGGAAGGCTTGCGGGCCAAACCCAACGGGGGCATCCAAGCCACCCTAGACCGTTTGGCTTGGTACGAGCAGAGGCATGGTATGACCACTGCCGAGCTTCGTGTCGGCATCTCCTCGGGGGAGATTGTGGAGACTGAAGAGTTCACCTATTGGCTCTTCGCGGCCAGCCTCCACGATCGACTTACTCGGTCTCGGTGAGTGCATGCCCCTCACGCCCTACTGCCCACCCCCGGGCCCTCCACCGGGCCTGCGCAGACCCAGAAATTTCCACCAATATCGGGGCATTCAAGAAAGCTGGATGGCTCAGGTGAGAGCGAGCGGCTTCGTACGAGCTGACACCCTCACCTGGGGATCTTCTGACGGCGTCCTCTGTTATGCAGGTGAAATGGCTTGCCTGGGGAGCATTCGCATCCGCGTGATGAAGACGTTCGATGCAAGTCTGCCTCACGGCGAAGACGAACTCATCTCGGCCTTCCAGTACGCCTACACGGCCAGTATCGTAGGGAAGGGTCGCATCGTCCAGTATGACAATGCCCACCCCCATCAAGGCCATTTCGATGCCTACCACTGCCATCTGCTCAACTATGAGAATGACGCAGAACTCCGTGACAGCCCCTTCTGGGTGGGAGAAGCGCAGTGGCCCACATTGTCTGACTTCATTCAGTCCGTGGAGACATGGTATCGGGTGAACTGCGGCGAACCTGATTATCCTGCGCCTCACGGGCCGCCTTCGATCATTCCCCCGCAGTCCGACACACGGTTTCCGGGCTTCAAACTCCTCTAGCCCTCATCATCTGATGGTCGGCTTGGGTGGACATGAGGTTCCCGACGCCAGCGAGACTGGGTCAAGGCAACCGGCAGGTGCCGCCTATGCACGCGCTCTCCCGGCGGCACGCAGCGGTACTCAGTCTGCCTGCTTTGGTGAGGAGCGTCCGAGCGGTTGAGGCGTGGCGGTGCGCGGGAGGAGGGAGGGACGGGGAGATGATTCGTCTCGACGATTCCGCGACCGATTGATCTTGACAGGCGAGCTGGCCTGTCGGCGAGTCGCCGCTCATGAGTATGAGCGCGCAGAGAGAAAAGGGTCGAGCCGAAGTAGGGGATCTCGCAAGGCGATTCGGACAACATGGTCCGCATCGAGGCGATGGTTACAGCGAGGCGAGCGCACGCAAGGACTACATCTCGCCTTTCTTTGATGCTCTCGGATGGCCGACAAGCGGACGTGGCGATGGGCTCGTTGAAGTCGAATGGAGCACCGACCAAAAGCGCGCTGACTACGCCTTTCTTTATAGATACGAGAAAGGCAAAGTCGCTTTCGTCGTCGAGGCAAAGGCCCCTTCTTGCAACATCATTGATAATGAGAAGGCTTTCCAGCAAGCTGCGAAATATGGCAATACTGCGCCTACGCAGCTCGTTGTCCTGACCAACTTTCGCGACTTGATTGTCTTCGTCCCAAGTTCGCAGAAGAGCAGGAGGAGCAAGAATAAAGACGCTCCCGCGTGGCGAGTCCACTTTTCCTTTCACTACAACCAATACGAGGCGAACTGGAATACGATCTACGACCTCCTTGGTATGGAGATGGTGCAGCGAAACAGCATCGGTGCGAGCATCCGCAACGAAACCATGATGGGCGCTGACTTGGCGAGCTTACATGGCGGGGTGGTTGGCGGCGTCACGCAACCAGTCCAGCCGCACTCCCCTCTCAACGATCCCAATAGCGTCTACTTGCCAGCCATGCAGGCTGCCATTCATCGCGTGGCAGAGCGGTACGAGCACCCAACGCCCTCCCCGCCGATGGCGCCCTACCAGCCTCCCCCGATGGGGTACGCCCCGCCGCCTGGTCTCCATCCACGCCGTAGCTCAAGCGGCGCCAAGACAGTGGCGGTGGCCGCCATGGTCATGGGTGGCGTACTCCTTCTGGTCGCCCTCTTCCTCGCAACCAGCCGCTGACCGCCCTTCAGCCCCTTAGCCCTACTCCCTCCGTTCCGACGCGCTCCGCGCACCCCACCCTGCAACCATTCCGCCGAGGCCCGTGATGATGAGTTTCACGGTCTCCCGGTCCCCCGCGCGCCAGAGGGCGGTGATGCCCCAGACGAGGACAGCGAAGGCGACGACGGCGAGGAGCCGATTGACACCCCATCGGAAGAGCCGGTGGTTCATGCTCTTTCTCTGGAGTTCGGCGTCGACCTGTGTATCGACGCCGGCCTTCTCGCCCAGCATATCGATCACGCGGACGTAGATGGCGGAGACGAAGGCCACGATCTTCTCGTCGGTCGTCGTCGCACCGCGCAGGAGACCGAGGACATCCTGACGTGCTGTGTCCGGCGCGGGCTTGGGTGTTGGAGGATGCTGGATGGTGATGGTCGTTTGCGACGGTGTCTCTTCGTCCTTCGGTTGGGCCATGGCCGATCGTACCCAGACAACCGAGACGAGGGGAACACGTCGGGCATGGTCGGAAGGTGTGGTGCGCATCGCTCTCCTATTCCACCGGTAGCGCATCCGGTAGAACTCCGCCGCGCGGGCGGGTCCGGCCCAGATTCTTGGCGGCGAAGGAAATCGTCACCTATCGTAAGTTACAGTTGGTGACGATTTGAGTGCGGCGCGGCGAGACCGTCCCCACTGTGAACGCGAGGCGGGGTGGAGTATGGAAGTCAGCGTGACGGATGAAGGCTCGACACCTCGACCCTCCTTGGCGGAGATCGGGAAACGCGCTCAACGAGAAGCCCAACGGGAAGCCCTGCTCAAGGAGTTAGAGGCACAGGACTGGAACTTGTCGGCCGTGGCTCGGGAACTCTCTGTCGGCCACGCATCCGCGGTGATCCGGGCCATTCACAAGCTGGGGCTCGACGCAGAGTACGAGGCGGCTCGCGCAAGGCGAGACGTTCGCCCAGGGCCGCGTTGAACATTTTTGATAAACATATACTTGAAAGTGTAACACGCGGGCGTATAACTCTCCGTAGGTAGTCGGGCTCCATCCACGCCCAACCCACGGAGGGATTTGTCATGCCGTCCCGCATTCTCGCGGCCGGTGCAGCCAACGCTGCGCCTGCCGCCCGGCCTCTCATTGCCTGCTGCTTCTGCAAGGTGCCCACGCCCGCAGAAGACCTCGACACCATCGACGACACGACGCCGGTCTGCGACCCCTGCCTTCGCGCGCTCGACGCGGACGAAGAGGCCATCGCCGAGGCGTGCGACAAACTCCCGCCCCGCGCGGCCAACGACCAGGGGTGGTGAACGATGACCACCTCCAAGGCCCCCGCGCCCACCCAAGAACTCGACCTCACGCCCGTCGTCACCCCAACCGAGGGCGGTCACTTCGCCGTCACCCTCGGCGACGCCCACCTCGCCTTCGCCACTGACGGCACGAGCCACAAGCCTCTCGTGCGTGACCTCGACCTCGCGACATGGTTCGGTTACGGACGTCCCCGAGACATCCGCCGCCTCATCCACGACATGGAGAAAGAGCGGAAACTCAAGGGCGTCGACTGGCGCGCCCTGAAGGCGCGGCAGTCCACCGGCAACGGCGCGAGCAGGGAGTACACCGTCACCGAGGCGTGGCTCACCCGCGAACAAGCCCTTCTGGTGGCGACCCAAGCCAAGGGGGACCGGGCATGGTCGCTCACCGAGGCGATGGTGGGCGTGTTCGACGCGGTGCTCACCCAGATGACCGCCTCCGCCTCTGCCGCCTCGACGCCCCCTGCTGCCGCGCTCCCCACGCCACCGCCGACGCTCCCGGCGCCCACCGTCCACGAGGGCATCCTCGAAGCCGACGCGCCGCGCGTGACCCTCCACCCCGTTGGCCCCGGTCGCTTCGCCGCCGAGGTGGGCGGCGCCTCGCGGCTCTTCTCTCTCCACGGCGGCACGCTCCGCCTCCTCGACGAAGACCTCGGCACCCTCGCCGGGCTCGCGCAGGGCGACAAGGTTCGCCGCACGATCCTCCGCCTCGAAGAGAAGGGCCTCATTGGCCGAGTCCTCCGTCCGACGCATCCCAAGGGCCCGCCCTATCGGAACGCCAAGGGACACCCGCTCTCACCGCTCTCGGTCGAGTCGTGGCTTACCCGCGAGGAGGCGCTCCTCGTCGCTGCCCGCTGCCACGAGGGACGACCTGGGCGCGTAGCCGAGCTCTTTGACCGCGTCGCTGAGGCCCTCAACGCCACCGCGGGCAAGCGGCGCCCCGTCGCTCACGCAGAGGATCAAGGCGCCTCTCTCGTGCCCGAGACCAAAGCGCCTCGCGAGACGCCTGCCTCGAAGCCGGAGACGTCTTCGCCACGTCGCCACGTCGCGACCACCTCGCTCGCCGCGCCGCCGCCCGTGGTACACCTCCCACTCGCGCCTCACCCGATCTTCTTCACGGCCCCCACTACGCCTGGTGGCGTGCCGCCGCGGCTCTTTGGCGAGCTCCCCGGCTGGGAGGAGATGCTCGCCGTCGCGAAGAGGATCCACCCTTCGCTCCTGGAGTACACTTGGGAGCGGCTTCGCGCGTCGCCGCTGCCTGTGCCGTGGTTCGGCTACACGCCGTCCTTCGTCGCGGCCTTCGGGCGGCTTCTGGAGCTGCACCTGCCGCCCTCGTGGCGCTACCTTGTCGAGCACTGCGGCCTCACCGTCGAGGAACTGCCCAACTGCCCGGATTGGGTCTTCGAGCAGCAGGATCGCCCTCGCGCTCACGCCCTCGCCGAAGGCCAGGTTGCAGCAAACTCCGCAGAGGGCCGCTCGTCGGTCTGTCCCGCACTTCCCACGTTTGAGCGCGTGGGAGTCTCGCGATGACCGAGACCTCTCCACCTCCGGCGACTACTGAGCTCGCGCTCCCCACGCCGGATTGGTCGCTTCCGCAGGCCGCGGCGGGCGAGCGTCGGATGCGCGACATCCCGGGCTGGACCTCGCTCGTGATGCAGCTCGCGCGGCTCCGTCCCGATCTCGCCCCCATGCACTTCGAGCACCTCGCCGCAGCGCCGCTCGTGAGGGAGGGCGTTGCGTGGACGGCAGAGATGCTCGCCGACCTTCTGCGACCGCTCGTTCCACCTGCACCCGAAGAAGCGCCATCGAACGCGCTCGCGTTGCGTCCAGCGCCTCCGCCCTCAAGCGCTCCACAGCGGCCCGTCAGCTCACTGCCTCCGGCCCCGTGCGATCAGTGCGGCGTGGTCACCGACCTCCTCTGGCGTTCGGGCGTTGGCGACGGCCCGCGATGTCCAGCGTGTGTCTCGACCACCGGCAACGCCGCGCTCGACGAGAAGATCGCCGCGGCTTTTGACGCCGTGATGCGCCGCAACCGTCACTTCTCCCTCGGCGACCGCGACCGCGCGCTGCCGATCTACCTCGCTGCCGCACGCATCACCGGCCGTGCCCCGCCTGCGTGCCAAGAGCTTGCGCTCCAGTTTCTCGACGCGACGCACGCGCTCCGCATCGCGCGCGAGCCCATCACCACGATGCGCATTCACGCCCACGTCGCCCTCGCGCAGGCCGCGCGCATGGCGGCCATCCACCACCCCGCGCGGGCTTCTACGGCCTCCCGCGCCCACGCCGCTACCTCGCATCGCACCCTCTCTGCCTCAGGAGTTTCACGATGATCGCCGCACGCATGACGCTCGCTCACTACGCTCAAACGTCCTCCTGCGCCCAGCCTCGCCCCGTGGAGCCCGTGGCCCCGGCACTGCCCGCCGACGTGACCGAGGCCCTCGCTGCCGATCTTCGGCGCATCGCCGCGTTTTCCGGTGACGGCCTCTCAACGATGGGCGCTCTCATTGCGCTCGGCAGCGCCCTGACGGTGCTGGTGCGTGCGGCGCTCGCAGCTGCGCGAGGAATGTTCCCCTGCGAAGGTGCCCCTGACCCAGACGGCAAGACGGTGCCCCTCGGATGGTGGGAGCCGATGGACGACGACATGACCGAGGCGCTCTTCTCGCTCGGCGAGCGGCTCCTCGCGGGGGAGGCCACGCTCGACGCCTTCGACAAAGACCTCGACGTGTTTGGCTACCATACGGGGCGCGCCGCGAAGGACGTGGAGCGCTTCAGCGCCGACGCCAACCGAGTCCTTCTCGCGGGAGCGGGCTCGTACGCGCGCAGCATGAACAAGGTTGTGCTGCTCGCAGAGCGACGGCACCGCGCGCTTACGGCGACGCTCTCTGCGGCGCAGGCGCTACGGCACGCCGTCCTGGCCGCGAAGTGTGGCGAGGGGAGTCAGGAGGCCGCGTGGCACCGGCAGCAAGTGGAGGCGTTCGCCGTGGAGGCCGCGAAGGGAAGCGGACCCGAAGACGAGGTGCGCACGTTTCTCGCGGTGCGTGGCGCAGCCCTGGAAGGGGCATAAGGACCACGCGCGCGATCCGGCGTCTTGAAGACGCCGGATCGCGGCAAATGTCGCTTACAAGCCCCAGTGGATTTTACCTGAGGCAACCGGAGTTGTGTCAAGCAGATACGCCTAAAGTGCGCCGCTTCTCCTAGCGGCCGGACAATCGCTCCATAGTGATAATTGCCAGTTGGCAAGTGCGGTCTGCCATTCTCAGACGTATAGTAGTTGCGCTATCAACGAGCGGCAGAAGGGAGACTGCAGATGCAGAACGCAGAAAAACTCGCGCAGTGGATTCGCGCGCAGTTGCCGTATCGACGAGAGGCGCTCACGCACCTCAAGCTCCAGAAGCTTTCCTTCTACTGCTACGGTGCGGCGCTCGCCTTTGGTGCGGCAGAGGCCGTGGGGACGGATATTGTGTTCGAGGCGTGGGACCACGGTCCTGTCTGCCGAGAAATCTGGGAGCGCTTCCGGCAGTACGGGAAGACTCCTATCCCGTTCCTTTCCCCCTCCGCAGCCCGGACATACGCCCCCGAGGTGGAAGAGCATCTGCTTGATGCACTCCGAGTGTATGGACCGCTGCAAGCATGGTCGCTGCGTCAGGAGTCTCATCTTGAGGAGCCGTGGATCAGGGCCTTCAAGGATTCCCAGCGCGAGATAACTTCTGAGGAGCTCCGAGCTCACTTCAAGAAGAAGTTTACGTCGGGAACGGTCCAGTTCCCGGAATATCTGCTTCACGCCTCCAGCGCTAGGTTGGACGGCATTCCTGTAGCAGGCCGTCCGAGCCTTCGCGCCCTGGGGGAGACTGTCCTCCGGCTTGCCACCCCGCACGCTGTTTGAGTGGCATTCCGCTTCAATAGTTGCGTGGATTGTGCTCGCCACCGCGCACTGGTTGACCCGCCCCTCCGATCTTGCAAGCCGAAGTTTGGTCTTCGGCTTTGCTCCCGGGTTGACCCTTGTATCCTTGACCACCTCCAAGACCGCTCCCTTTCCAACGCCGAGCGTGTCCACGGCCTTCTCTTGGAGGGGCAAGCTGACGCGGCGCTGTACGTCGATCAGCTACCATTCCCAACCACTCCTCAGGATTTCGAGGCTGCGGTCTTGGAGATGCACCGCCGCATCTTTGCCGTGGGTTTGCCAACGATTGCTGGGCGTTTTCGTACAGGCCCGGGGGAGTTCGGCGGCTCAAACCAACACGCTCTCAAAGGGGCACCTCCAGAAGAGATCGCTTCAAGGTTGGCTCAAGCATTTCGGATGCTTGATCACCCCGGTTTCCAACGTGCCCGCTCGGATGTTGCAGCGGCGTGCGCTCGATTTCTGGAGGTTTTCTTCCGCATCCACCCCTTTGCTGACGGAAATGGCCGCGTTGGCCGCGAAATCCTGCGCTGGGTTTGCGCTTCAAGGACACGTTTCCGCTTCAACCGCTTCACAACGACCAGCCGAGAACGGCGCAAGTACTTCCGCGTGTTGGAGTACGCTCATCAACACGCTCCTGGGAGCACGCACGATAGGCGGAATGATAGGGTTGACCCCTACCGTTACCTCGCGAAATGGCTGGAAAAACACTTGGAGGAGATACCTATCGACTTCCAGGAGATACCTCCATCGTTTTCGAGGCGACCATAGACCGTCGATCACGAGTCATTTGGCGCCGCCCTCACGCCCTCTCGCACCCTCCCGAGCGATGAGCTTCTCCCTCACCCGCAAAGGCTCCCAGTCCACCGCCGAGCCCTTCAGCATCGCCGCTGGCCAGCGCGTTGACCTCGTGAAAATCGACAACGCCTGCTCGGACGGCATCGTCCTCTCGATGACGCTCAACGGCTACCGCGAGCCCTCAGCCACGCCCCTTGGCGGAGGCGCACGCATCGACTGGTCCCTCTACGCCTCCGAGGGTGACGCGGACGATGACGACCCCGTCTACGAGGGCTCGACGTACCTCGCCGACGCCACGGCGGCACGAAGCGGGATGCTCATGCGCGTCACCGGCAAGCGCGCAAGCGTCTGGTACCTCCGCGCGCAGCTCGTGCCCGCGAACACGGGCCCCACGACGGGATGGAGCGCCACCGGACGCATTGCGCACACCCTCCTCGATGGCGATTACCCCACGCTCGAACGCGAGGCAGGCCCCGTCATCGGCTGACCCGGTCAGTACCCGTCGCCGTCACCTGGGCCGAGCTCGTAGGACGCCATCGTGAGCCGTCGCCGCGCCCTTCGCCGCCAGAGCGCCCACGCGCCCATCCCCGTGGCAAACACTCCTGCGAGCGCAAACCACCCGAGGCCGGGGATACCCTCACCGCCGAGCACCATCGCGCCTCCGCCCGTGCGCCGAGCCTCTTCGGCAAGCACCGCGTCGACGATGGCCCGCACCTCGGCGGGGCTCCTTCGTGCGGCTTCGACCGTGACTTCGGTGTGAACGTGGTCGTCGTGGTCGGCGGCGGCGTACGCCTCCCAGCGCGGCCCGGAGGTTGTGTACCACTCGACGCGCCGCCAGATGATCGCCTGCACCCCAAGCCGCGCGGCGTAGCGCACGAGGAACGAGGCCACGGCGTCGCCCTTTGGGTTTCGCCCACTGCCAGCGGGCACCATGAAGTCGATCGCGCGGGCCTCCTCGTGGAGGTCTCGCACCTGGCCAACCGAGTGTCTACGCGAGGAGGTGCGCTCAAGGCCGCCCGACGACACACCAAAGACGGGCACAAGCGCATCGCGAAGCGCGCGCACCCCAACTGAGACAGGCTTTTGTGCGTCCTCGCCCTCGGCGATGCGCGTCGCGTAGGTGTACCGAACGCTTGCCGCTTGGCCGATGGCGACGATCTCTGCCGTCGGGCGCCACGCAGCCGGCGATGGCGATACGGAGACGAAAGCGCTCGGGTCGACGGCGCCGCTCATCGCCGCCCCCGCGAGTCGCGTGAGGGCGCGTCCATGATCTCCACCTCGATCACCTCTTCGCGGCCCGTCTGGGGGTTGGTGCACGTTGCCGTCGTGGTGCGTGCGGCGCGCCCACGAGGCGCCTCACGGGCGCTCTCCTCGGCCCTCGGTGCCGTCTTCCAGCCGCCCGGAGCGTCGCCCGTGCCCTTGGCTCCCACCCCCTTGCCGAAAGCGTCTGCAATGCCCGAGAGGGCCCCGAGCGCACCCTTCCCGAGGCCGAGCACGGTGCCGAGGGCTTCGATGGGGTTCTGGAGCGATGCGACGTGCTTGGCGACGGCTTCAGCGTCGTCGCAAAGGACCGCTGCGGCCCCGGCGCCAACCTCCACCTGCCGCGCGAGGCGAGCGCCTTCACCGGCCACCACAGCAGCGCGGCGAGCCCCTTTTCGGATGCCGTCACCCACGGCGTCGAGTTGCGTGCGTTGTCGAGTGGGCATGATTGCCACCGTCGCACGACGGCGAGGAGTGCCGCCAAACGAGTCGTCAACGCGAACGCTTGAGCCATCGGACTGCGCTGACCGCAGAAGGAATAGCCTTGGGCCACGAGAGGCCGCGGTCCGTTCGGACCATGTTCGCCATCTCGAACAGTTCGCCCGGCTCTACGCCTTCGGCCTTCACCGTCGCCCAGAATGCTGCCCGCACTCGCTCGTTCGGAAGAAGGTTGTTGATGCGCTCTTCCTCGCTCACCTCACGCTGCGGAAGTGGATCGTAGGCAGGCACCTCGATCACCACAGCGGTGCGGTGGGGATTGTCCCCCATGAAGCGCGCGAGCTTCTCTTCGACCTCCGCCACAGTCCGGAAGAATCGCTCCCCTCGATCACTTTGGAGGAGTGTCGCACCGGCGTCGCGATGGAGACTCGGGTCGAGATCGTGACCCACTTCGATGTGGAAAACCCCACCTCGGTAGATCACGAAGAGCGACGCTGATCCGTCGATGGCGTCGTACCGACGAAGGGGAGCGATCACACTCCATCCTGTTCGCGCCGCTACTTCGGGAAGGGTGGCCGCGTGCGGAATCGTCCGTGCGTGAGGATGGGGTGGAAAGGGAGAGGAGGAAGCCGCAATCCCGCAGCGAAGGCGTGCGCTCGACATAACGGCCTACCGTGCCGAACGCCTTGTGATCGCAGCAAAATGGAGCGCCGCCGAGGCGCGTCAGAGCCGGATGCCGAGCGTGCGCTCCGCGAGGAGTTTGGCCCTCTCTTTGCCGATCACCAACGAGGTCAGTCCCAACGTGAAGAGGATGTTCAACTCGGTGCCCGTTACAGCCAGACAGACCGCCTGGACGGCCCTCACGCGCCGGGTTTCCTTGCGGGGACGACGCACAAGAGCGCCCACCTCCCATGACTCATCACGGGCCTGTTGCATCGTGCGCCTCCGCTCAAGAACCGAGCCCGTTCCTTCAATCCAGCGCGCGTGCGTCTCCAACATTTCGGGAAGGTTACTGGGCACGCCGGCAGCGACCCACGCGGGATCGGGCGCGTAGGGGAGCGCTGCGACCGCAGCGACATACGCGAGGATCTCCGCCGCGTGCATCGGGAGCGCGAGAGGAGCAACGGAGCGCTCGACAGTCTTGGCGCGTGAGTCGAGTTGCCCATACGACCACGGCCCGAGCGCCACAAGCCGCGGCAGGTCTTTGCCAGGCTCCAGCACACGCACGAGCGATCCACCCGCGCGCGGCGCAAGCTCGTCGTAGATCGCGCGCATGGCGTCGTGACGAACGCTCGGGCTCTGCATGAGCATGGGGAGCGCGATCTCCACAAAGGGTGCCTCGCGCACTTCAAGCGGTCGCCAAGACACCGACCGCTGCGGCACGGAGGCAGTGAACCCTTGTGTGTTTCGGGCCATCACCGTGCACGATGCGGAACGCGAAAGTGGCGACGCTAAATGCGATGGCCGGAGAGCGTCAGAGTCGGATGCCGAGGGCACGCTCAACGAGCACGAAGCCGTAGGGATCACCCTGTGTGTACCGCGCCATCGAGAGAAGATTCAGAGGCGTGCCCTTGAACACGCTCCCCGCATCATTCACGGCTCGTGCAGCCCCAAGCGCCAACGTGCCAGGAGTGCGGTCATAGACCGCGTCAGCGGCAACGCGATGCGCCCACCCTGCTGCGAGGGAGACGTTCTCGTCGGTCTCACGACCTTCGAGCCACGACGCGAAAACACGCAATGCTGCGGGGCTCCGAGGGTTCTGGCAGAAGCTCTCGACCGAGCGCGCGAGCTCCAGCGCCACCGCGCGCCGCGCCTCGGGCGTGAGGCCGAGCGAGTCGACAAACCTCTCCTCGGCCGCGTAGCGCTTCCGCTCGATGACCTTCAAGAGCGACTCGGGGATGCGCGTTGACGACCAAGGTCCGAACCCAACGTACCGGGGTGCGGTCGCATCGGGCGCCTCAATGGCGATGAGCCAGGCACCGCCGCGGTTGGCAGCCTCGTCGTAGATCGACCGCATCGCATCTTGGCGAACCTCCTCGTCGTTCATCGACTCAGGGAGCGAGAGGGGGACGAAGGGCGCGAACCTCGCGTCGAGAGGACGCCACCGCACGCGCCACACGAGGGGCGGCGTGTAGGCTGGCACGTCGAGGTAGCTCTTCAGCTTGCGAGGCGGCGGGGGCGTCTTGGCCACAGTCTCGCCACGGTGCGCGTGCGTGGAGACGCGGCGCCAAATGCAGCGCGGCGCTCAGAGTTGGATGCCGAGCGCACGCTCCACGAGCACCTGCCCGAGCCTCTCTCCCATCACCTCAACCGCCCCGGCAAGGAGGGGCGAGCGAAGGCCCGAGAACTCGTCCGCAGCCCGCTGGATCATGTTGGCGGTGCGCACCGCCGCATACGGCAGTTCCCGACGCCAGTCAGACCGAGTAGCGCATCGCCGCGAGGGAGAGCGTGCCTTCACTGCCGGTGATTGCAGGCGCGAGCGCGGGATCGGCGAGGACGTCCGCGAGCGCCACCGCGCGACCATCCACCACTGCCTCACCGTGGAGGAGGCGCGTGCCGTGCGAGTAGTCGACGTAGCGCGCGGAATGGACGGCCGATGCAGGTTGGATCGGCTCACCGCTTGTGCGGTGCCAGCCGTAGATGATGACCTTGCCAGGGTTGCGTACGATGGCTCCGCCGACGATGATGTCCTTCTTCTGCCCCGCGATGAGCCCGACGCGCCCACCGATCGCGGCGTTGACGTGGTCGTCGTGCTCCACCGTCAGCACACCCGACTCGCGCGAGGCGCCGTCACGCGGCTGCATGGAGCGCGGCGCAACCTTGATCATCGCGGCGCGCCAGATCGTATCCACCATCGCCTTCGGAGGCAGCATCGCGCGGAAGTGGTCGGCGGCGCGCTGCGCCGTGGAGGGCCAGAGCGGCACCCGCACGGGGCTCGTGCGCCCGACGCGCAGGTAGTCCGCGAGGACACCCACCGTGACGGTGCGACCTGGCTGCGACGGCACCGGGAGCGAAAGCGGTATCCATTCGAGCGGTGGGTGATTGCCGCCAAGAATCGCCGCGAGGAGGAGCCGCTCGCGCGCCTCGCCCGAGAGGCGTCCCGCAGCGAGCATCAGCTCGCGCCCTGAGGCCGTGAGCGGGTCGACGGGGGCGTTGGCGAGCGTCAGCGTGGACGACGGTGCGATGCCGAACGTGCGGCCCGCGTCGCCCCCAACTCCACTCGCATCACCACCGGCAGAGGGCGGCGACCCGGCGGCAGAGGCCGAGCGCGACGAGAGGGCGAGCGCGGCGCCTGCGAGGAGCGATGCGCCGAATACGGCGAGTGAAAGGGGGATGAGTCTCATCTGCGTCTCTCCGTACGAAAACCGCCCGTCCTTCGTCGTGAGCGACCATCGGCGTCGTTCTCCGCCAGTGCAGCACGGAACGACCCAAGGTCTGACATGTCGACCTCATGCAGGGTGCCCTTGCGCTCGAACTCGTCGCGGAGGCGTGCTCGCTCGCGTGACGCTGAGTCTCTGGGGCTGCGCCCAGCCGCAGCGTGGGCGTGTCGCCGCCACACGTCCCAGTTGTGGTTTCGGACGGCTTCGATTGCGGCGGGAATGTCTCTTGGGGTGTCGAGCGCCACGGCGTGCGCGAGCTCCCGTGGGATCATTCTCCTTGCGAGAGACATTACCCACTCGTCACTCGCCCCTGATTGGTATGCAGCTTCGACGTGGTCTGGGTGCGAGGGATGGGAGAGGCAACCGGGGCCCGAGCCGGTTCGGTGAGGGAACGGCAGGTCGAGACCCGCGGCGGGGTGAACCCGTTCCAGAAGGGCCTCGCGCTCGCGGTAGGACGGATACCCGACAGCCTCGACACGCGTCATCGGGATGAAGAGAGGGCACGGCGCGTTGCGTGTGCGCACGGCATCGCGTACCCGGGATCGGGTCACCAGAACTGTCGCGCCAGAGAGCAACCTCACGAGAAAATCCCCTTCGTTCGCCCTCGCCTTGCCGCGACCTGGGCGACGCTTGGGCACCGCGGTTGCGAGTACCTGTACAAGGCCCAATTTCCCGAGGCGCACGGTTGTGCCGAGGTACTTGGAGCGACCCGGAACGCATAGACCCGGCTTCGGTCGTGGCACGTGGCGGTCTTTGACTGGGCGATGACGTGATGCCATGGCTCAACGCTGCCGATCAGGACGAAGCAGTGCCAAATGGGTCGCGCGGGCTCAGGCGCCGATGACCTTCAGGGCCTTCACGACGAGGTCAGCCGCCTCGCGCCCGCTCGACGCCTTCAGCGAGAAGAAGCGGCCCGTAGCCTTGCCCTTGAATCCGAGACGCTTGAGCGACGCGGCGCGGTCGCTCGACGCGCGCACGAGGCCCACCTGCACGCGGTGGTCCGCGGTCTTCCACGCGCGGGCCTTCTTCGGCTTCGCGGTGCCCGAGCACTTCGCGAGCTTGCGCCCCGCCGCCTTCGAGCCCCCTTGGAGCTTCTGCGCGGCGACCGCGCACGTCATGGGCTTCTTCCTGCGCGAGGTGCTCTTCTTGGCCTCAGGCTTCTTCGCCGACGAGCGGCGCGGCGTGCCCTTCTTCGCGGCGGGCTTCTTCGCAGCCGAACGCTTCGTGGCGCTCTTTTTCGCAGAGCCCTTCTTGGCCGTGCGGCGCGAGGTGGAGGTCTTCTTGGAGGTGGACTTCTTGGGGGCCTTGGCCCGGGTGGACTTCGCCATAGTCCCTGCACGCTGTGGGAGACGGCGACCTCCACGCAAAATGCTCAGACGTAGGTGGTATTCTGCGTGGCCCCTCGCGCGCAGCCTCAGAGGAGGCCGTTGCGATACGTGATGGCGTCGTCCGAGCCGTGGAGGAAGTGGCCAAGACGCTGGGCGATCTCGAGCTCGGCAAAGTAGCCGCTGCCCGGCATGACCACGGCATCCTTCAGGAACGAGTAACGGAAGCCCGCCGCTTCGAGGATGATGGGGATGACGCGGACGATCTCGTTCTTGGCGGGGGCGTGCAGCACCATCACGGTGCGCGTGCCCGAGGCCGCATGAGCGAGGAGGACACACGCGATCTTCGTCCCGCGCGGGAGGTCTTTCCGCCAGCGCGTCATCGCCTGCGCGAAGGTCTCGTCGCGGTCCTTGAGGTACTTCTTCACCGCCGGAGAGAGGCGGCTCGGGGTCGTCGACGACGAAGTGCGGCGCGAGGTGGACTTCTTGGGGGCTTTAGCCCTGGTGGTCTTGGAGGATGCCATAGCGGGCACGCTGCCGAGCCGCGCAGATTGGCGCCAAATGGGTCGCGCCAACAAGGATCGCTGCATTCTGCGTGGCCCCTCGCACGCGGCGCACGCTCCCCGCGTGCTCTACCCTGCGCTCTCCTTCGTTGACGCGACCACGTCGCCTGACGACGCCTCATACCTCGTCGCTCCCGCAGACCCCACACGAGGCCGCGTGCGCGTTGAGGCCGTGCGTACAGGCGGATCGGGCGAGGGTACAGAGCGCAGCGCCTGGATCGTCTCGCGCCACCGCGCGCTCGTTCTCGTGCTCACGGGCGAGGGGATGGACGCCGCTGTCGCGTGGAGAGTGGCCACGGCGGTACTCGCGCAGTGGGGCCTCGAAACGGGATGGGGCCGGTCTGAATGGAACTACGACCTCGGCAACATCCGCGCGCTCGGGTGGTGGGGGCTCTTTCACATCCTCACCGACGGCTACGACTACCGTGCCTACCGCTCGCTCGACGAGGGCGTGCGTGCGCAGCTCTCGCTTCTCCGCGCCCAACGTTACGCCGCCGCGTGGCAGAGGCTCGTGGCGGGCGGCAGTGCCGACGCTTGGTATTCAGACCTCATGCACGCGGGCTGGAACCCGTGGAGCGAGGCCACGCTTCAGACCTACCGCGGCTGCTACACGCGAGTCGCGAACACGGTGGGCGGCGTGCCTGCCGACATCGGCGCGTACCTTGGGGGCGAGGTGTCCGTGGCGGGGTGGCTCCTTGGCGCGGCAGCCCTCATCGCGGTGGGCGTCGGCACGGCTGCGGTCGTGCGGCACTGTCACGCTGTCAAAGCCCATGTGCGACGGCTCCTCGCATGAACGCCGTACACTGCCCATCGTGTCAGACGCCGACCGTGTGGACGCTCGTGCCCGAGGCGCGTGTGTTTGATGGGACGCGCGTCGAGGCGCAGGCCCCGGCGCTCAAGTGCCCGACGTGCCAGGAGCCGGTGTGGACGGCGCCGCTCATTCTCCAGGCCGAGCGCGCCATCTGTGACGAGGCCCTCGGGCTCTTTGGCGAGACGCTGCCAGCAGAGCTTCTTGCCTTCGCGCGCCGCGTCCTCTCGCTCGACGCCGCGGCGATGGCTGACGTGCTTGGGGTGACGGTCGAGGCGTGGCGCGGTTGGGAGCGAGACGGCGGGACGCTGCCGCTCGGTGTCTTCGCGAGGCTCCGCGCGATTGTCGGCGGAGGAGACGTAGCCCTCTCGCGCTGATGTCAGCGTGGCGCTGGGCGCGGGATGCTCCTGCCGGTGGGGTCTCGGCAGCTACGGTCTCCCCATGCAGACCGACGTGGTTCAACGCTGGCGCGACCGGCGAGGCGTCTATCGCCCCGCACGCGAGACCTTCGACCCAACTCGCTTCGAGGTGGGCGCCATACCCGACGACGCGACTGCCAAGGCGTTCGTGATCGAGCATCACTACTCCCGCTCCTTCCCCGCCGCCCGTCGTCGCTTCGGGCTCTTCGAGCGTGGCGCCATCGTCGGTGTTGCGGTCTTCAGCCAGCCCATGCAGTCGGCCGTCCTTCGCCCCTTTGCGCCCGAGGAGGCGATGGAGCTTGGGCGGCTCGTGCTCCTCGATCACGTCCTCGCCAACGCCGAGAGTTGGTTTGTGGCGAGGGCCTTTGACGCGCTTCGGGGTGAGGGCGTGCGGGGCGTGGTGTCCTTCAGTGACCCCGAGCCTCGCGAAGACGCCAATGGGCGCCTCACCTTCCCCGGCCACATCGGCACCGTCTACCAGGCCCTCAATGCGCTCTACACGGGTCGCGCGAGGCCCAATACGCTCCGTCTCCTCCCTGACGGAACGAACATCACGGCGCGCACGCTCGCGAAGATCCGCCAGCGAGAGCGTGGGTGGCGCTATGCGGTCGATGCGCTCGTGGCACGAGGGGCCGAGCCGCCGACGACGGACGATCTCCGCGCGTGGCTCCAGCGTGCCCTCCCGACCGTGACCCGCAAACTCCGCCACGGTGGCAACCATCGTTACGTCTTCGGCCTCACGCCCAGCGATCGGAAGTGGCTCGCACGCGAGGTGACAGCCGCCCCTTACCCGAAGATCAACCGTAACGCGCTATCCGTTCCAGTGCTCGTGGGCGGGGCGGCGCGGGGGGCCGGGGTTTGAACTCGCCTTCGTGGCGCAGGGGTCATGGCGCTTCGAGGTGCGCTTGACTTCCTCGAAGAGCGCGAGCCGGTCGGCAGGAATGGCGAGGGGGCGCAGCTTTACAAGGTCGGCGTCTTCGGGCCAGAGAAGCGCCCAGAGCTTCATGTCGGGCCCGGCGTAGACGTACTGCGAGCCGGGGAAGGGTCGACCGTTCGCCTTCATGACGAAGGTGTCGAAGAGGTAGGGGTTGTAGGTGACTTCGACCCACCCTTCGGCGGCGGGGTTTCGTGGCGCGAGTTCGGGCGAGGTGACCGTGCCGACGATGAAGGCGTGAACCGCTTTCCTGCGCTCACGGCGCACCTTCTCCTGCACCTTCTTCCCAATGCGCCCCACGGCGTTGGCGAGCATCACGGCCTGCGTGACGGCGCCGACGCGACCGAGCTTCCGGTCCTTCACCGACCACGCTGCCGGGCAGGCGTGGAGGTTTCGATAGACGAGGCCCACACGACCCAGGAGTGACGACGGCGGGGCGGCGGTGACGACGTTGACGGCCATTGGCCCACGCTGCCGAGGCGGCGAGATCGGCGCCAAATGGGCCGCGCGGCGTCCTGAGCGCAGTCGTTGAATCCCCCCACCGCGCCGACGTACCTTCACCGCATGACCCGCTGGGCCTTGCCGCTCGTGTTTCTCGCGTTGCCCTCGCTCGCCGTGGCCCAACCGCGCCCCCAGCCTCGGAACCCTCACGCGCAGCCCGTAGCGGCGCC
Organism: Myxococcales bacterium; assembly: GCA_016792845.1. Lineage (GTDB taxonomy): Bacteria > Myxococcota_A > Polyangia > Polyangiales > JAEUKH01. The sequence continues at coordinate 64,963 of JAEUKH010000050.1, forward strand.
GCAGACCGCTCAGCAAGCGGGCGCGGCCGAGCGGGAGCGCCTTCTCGCGCGAGCCCGCCTCGAAGTGCAGGCAGGCCGCTTCGGCGACGCCCTCCCGCTCCTTCGCGCGGCGCTCGCCCTCTCGCCGACGCCAAACCTACGCTACATGGTGGCGTTTGCGGCCCTTCGCGCTGGCGACCTCCCCGGCGCACGCTCGGACGCCCTCTCGTGCCGCGCGGCGCTCACCACCTCCACCGAGGCCGGTGCGACCGAATCGCTGCAGGGGTGCGAGGAGGTGCTCTCGCGCCTTCGCGAGGGTGCGGGTGTCGAGCCGACGCCACCCACGACCGCCACGCCCCCAACGCCGCTCCCGACGACCACCACGACGGCGCCGCCCGTGAGGGTGGCCGTTGTGCCTCCTGTGCAGCCTCCTACGAGCCGAGAGGCGCTTGGTGCTGGCCCCATCACCCCAGCGCCCCCATCGGAGCCCTCGCCGTCGCGCGCGGGCCCCGTGGCGCTGCTTGTCGGAGGTGGTGTGCTGCTCGTTGCGGGAGGCATCTTCTTCGGAGTGCGTGAGAGCCTCCTCGCGCCCTGCACCGTCTCTGGCGACACCGCGACGTGCCCGACGCCCGAGGCCCTCGCCGACGCCGAAAGCGCGCCCGGATGGACGACCGCGGGGGTGGTGAGCCTCGGCCTCGGCGCCGCGGCTGCGATTGGCGGTGTGGTCTGGTACATCGCGCAAGGCCCGCGGCGCTCGCGCGAGTCGCGTGTGGCCTTCGGACCAGGGAGTCTTCGGGTCTCGTTCTGACGGGGCCTTTGGCGCCTTCCGTGACGAGGTATGTCACGGACTGCGCTCGGGCCTCTACCGCGGAAGGCCGGTTTCGCGCACCGTGGGGTCATGCGTGACCGCTATGACGAACCGCGAACCGATGTCCTCTCCCCTGAAGGCTATTTGTACGCTGGAGAGCGCTTCCTCATCTCCGACCGTGACGTGAACGCTCTCGCCGATGCGATCCTGGCCCAAGACGAAGGGCTCCCCGTGGCGGGCGAAGAGGTCGAGGCGGAGGACGAAGCCGCGTCTTCACTGAGCGCTGCCCACGGGTGAGGCGCGAGCTGCATTCTGCGCCGCCCGCACGCTTCGTGGAGGGTCTCATCCATGAAGCCCATGCGCGCCCTCTCCCTCGTGTCCCCCGTGCTCCTTCGCCCCTCGGGCGGTCTTCTCGATGGCCTCTTCGGCAGCAACGAGTCGAACCTCGTGCAGCCCGACGGCTCGGTCACGCCCGAGCGGCTCGTGATCCTCGCCGAGCACCGAGACGCCACAAGGCAGGGCGCGATGAACATGACGGCGCAGGCCCTCACCGCGGGCTTCCGCGCCGTCCCTGCTCACGCCAACGGCGCATGGGTTGGCCCCATGCCGCGCGTGACGCGCGTATCCGTGGACGCGGCCGGCGGCATCCTCGGCCAGAACAGCCAGTACGTCACCCGCACGGCCTGGGTGTGGGAGTGGCCGGGACGCACGGCCTATTCGCTCGTCGCCCAACAGGTCCGTCAGGAGGTGGCCGCTCGCATGGTGGCCCTCATCCAGCACGACACGACCGACGAGGACGAGGTGCGGGCCGTGCGCGAGTCGTGGACGGTGACGGCGATGCCCTACGCCGAGGCCACCAACGGCCCCCTCTCGTGGTGGCAGTCTGGGGAGGCCGCGGCCTCTTCCAACACCACCAACGCCTTCAACCTCCCCGCCAACACGGCCGACAACCCCATCGGCCCGACGCGCCCCCTGCCGTCGAACACGCCGGGCTTCCTTGGGCTGCCCGGCAACCTCGGAAACCCCGCTGAGCTCGGCGCGACCATCGCCAAGGGCATCCTCTACGCGGGAGGCGCGGGCCTCTTCATCTACGGTGGGTTCAAGCTGGTGGGGTACCTCGGGCGCTCGCGACGCGAGGAGCATCGGCACTACGCCGAGCCCGAGGTGGAGAGCGACCACCCCTGACGATCAGAGGCGGAAGGGAATTCGCGGTGTGATCGACGCGAGGTAGAGCGGGTGCTTCGGCGCCCCGTCCTTGGTGAGCCCGAGGCACGACACCTCCAGGCCCTCCGGCACGAGCCGCATTATCTCTCGGGCATACGCCTTCGCTATCGGGTGGGATCCCCACGCGCACACGACGTGGTCTACGACCGCGAACACCCTCCGAAGATGGTCGTCGCGGTCGGGCCCCTTCACATGGCTCGGAAGCGCTTTGCGGCTCGCGGCGACGAGGTCCGTCGGCTTGGTCGCGCGGTAGGCGAAGACGTTGACGAGCACGACGCCGCCCGCGCCCCAGTCTCGCGCGAAGCCCATGCAGCGGCGCAACGTCGGGTCGTCGCTCGTCGCGTCCGCGGTCGACGGGTTGAGCATGACGAAGGCGACGGGCGCGCGGGCCTCGTCCCAGATGCGCCAGAGGCGGTAGCGGTACCGGCCGCAGTCGGAGATGACCGCGCCGCTTCCGCGCATCACCTCGTGGAACGAGGGGTCCTGAAGATCACTCGCCACGGCGCACCTCCTCCGGGACGACGAGCTGCCGCACCGCCGCGCGCGGTACCAGCGCCTCCTCTCCCGCCTCCAGCCACCTGTCGCGACCGCCGAGACGGGTGCGGGTGAGCGCTCGGATGCGATACCGCTTCGGCGTCTCGCCCACGATCAGCACCTCCGTGCTCGTCGTCCCGGCCCGTCCCACAACCGTCAGAGAGGCTCGCTCACTCTCCATCGGACACCACCACGCAGGAGCCGGCCTCGCTCACTGGCCAGCAATCCTCGGCGTGCAGCATCGACGAGCGGAGAAGGTCGAGCGCGTCCGGAAACTCGGGATACTCCTCCCGGAGTTTCTGGAGCTGCTGGTCGTGGGCGCTGATGAGTCCCGCCTGGCTGGTGAGGGACTGCGCCGCCACGCACCCGTTGAAACCGTGCGTGAGTTTCGGGAGAACCTTGTCGACCAAGCGCACGAAACGCGCCTCGGGCTCACGCTGTGCTTCATAGATCGTGAGAATCTCGGCCAGCCAAGATCCGTCGCCGAGTTCTCCGGTGAGCCGCACCCGCGCGGCTGCCTCACGGGCACGCTTCGCGGCCACAATCTCCGGCGAGATCACCAGGGTCTGCGTGTCGCCTGCGTAGACCTCGACGAGGTCGTGAACGAGGGAGAACGCGGCAACCCTAGCGCGGTCAAGGTGAGGCGGGGCGAGCTCGCACGCCACGAAACCGAGCATGACGGTGTGGTCGGTGTCGGTCTCGGGGCGAAGCCCGTCTTCGTGTCGCGTGGCCCGCTCAACGCGACCGAAAGCGAGGGCGATTTGTGCCAGCGTCAAGGCGCGAGAGAGGACACTGTTGGTCATCGGCTGCGTGTTGGTAGGTGCCCCGACTTCCTCGTCGACCGGCGCCGACGCGCACCTGAGGTGCCTCGGGTCGCACGAGGTCTGGCACCGGATGGCGTGGCAGTGGTGACCGCTCATCGCATCACCCGCTCGTCAGGCTCTGTCCGCATCACCATCCCTGCGCCGCAGGGACACGTTGTGAGGCTCTTGGACACCGTCGAGAGCACCGAGAACGAGAGTGGTAGTCGCACGTTCACCGCGAGGTGAGTGCCACCGTCTCCGGCCAACTCCTTCGGACAGCGAAGTCGCATGACGCCTGTCCCAGCGTTGTCGCTACTCATCGCCCACCTCCCACGGCAGGCGCCACGAGCTCGCCGAGGGCCATTGCCGCAGCTTGGTCGAGCCCGAGCGCGACTTGATGGAGGTCGCGCACCACCTCTTCGGGCGCATCGTGGATGAGCCCCTCGGGACCACGTCCCCGGCCGTGGCGGCTCACATACGCGGCCTCCTCGCGCGTGTCCTCCGCCTTCGCATGAAGGCGCTCGCGCAGCGTCGCGAGCGCGGACGTGGCCGTTACGTCGTCGGGCGCTTGGGCCGCGACTTCGAGCACGTCGAAGAGGCGACCCACGTCGTGCTCGTCGATGGTGTGCTCGCGGCAACGAACGGCGAAGGGCGTGGTGTCGTCAGCCGCGCGCTCCAACGTGCTTGCGCGGAGGGCAGCGAGGATGCGCTCGACGGTGCGTCGGGGCGGGAGTGTGATGATGCGCTCCATGACCCGAAGGTGCGGGAGCGGAGGCTTCGCACGAGACCATCCCGCACGGGGCTACCGACGAAGACGAGCGCGCTTCGCGGTGAGGGCCTCGTTGGCGAGGCGCGCCGCTTCGCCGTCTGCGCCCTGAGCAGCGAGGGCACCGGCCTGCGTGTGAAGGAATGCCTCGACACGCTCGGCGTGGATGCGCTGGAGCGCCTCCACAGCGCGCTCGAAGTTCACGCCAAGGCGCTCGCGCACATCGTCGCTCAAGACGCCCACCATGAGCCGCTCGGTGAGCCACGGCCGCTCCACGTCCGACGCGAGCGCGAGGAGCCCCGGCCCGTCGAGACGCTCGCGCGCGAGCCAGCCGTCGCGTGCGGCGCGAAAGAGCACCCGAGGCGCCCCCTCCATGAGCTCGGCCACTCGCTCGGCCGCAGTGGAGGCGAGGAGGTCTGGCCGAAGGAGCACCGTCTCCAGCGCCGCTGCCTGTAGCGACCGGAGGCGCTGGGCTTCGGTCTGCCCCTCGACCTGGCCGACGCGCTGGAGGATGCGCTGGACGATCTTCTCGGCCGCCGCGTCGTCGGTCGGCATGGGTGCAGCGTCACCGGCCGCGAGCTGTCGACGAGATGTGCTCGATGCCTCGCGAAGCGCCGCGTCGACCGTGGGCCTGTCGAGACCAAGGTGCCGCGAGAGGAGGGCCGCGAGCCCGAGGCGGCGCACCGGGTCACGCTCCCTCGCCACGCGCGGCGCGAGCGCTGTGAGGGCCGTCAAGCGCCCATCGAACGAGGCGCCAGCCTGCGCCACGGCATCCGAGAGGAGCCACTCGATTGCGCCGACACCCTCGCCAAACACGCGCGCTCGGTCCTCGTCCGAAGGCCGCGCGCGGAGGTAGCTGTCCGGGTCCATCCCCCGAGGGAGAACGCCCACGCGCGCGGTGAGGTCTGCGGCTGCGGCGAGGTCGAGAGAAGCGCGTGTTGCGCGTCTGCCTGCGTCGTCGCCGTCGAAGACGAAGTGTGCCGCCTCGGCGAGCTTGCGAAGCGCGCGGGCCTGCTGCGGGGTGAAGGCCGTGCCGAGGGGCGCGACCGTGTTCGCGAAGCCGTGCTGGTGCATCTGCACCACGTCGAAGTTGCCCTCGACGACCACCACCCGCGCCCCCGCGCGGATCGCCACGCGCGCCTCGGCGAGGCCGTAGAGGTGCTCGGCTTTCCTGAATAGCGGCGTCTCGGGGCTGTTGATGTACTTCCCTGCGTCCTCGGGCACGACGCCTTCAGGCACGTCCTCGCGCATCCACACAACGCGGCCCGAGAACGCCACCACGCCCCGCTGGTCTTCGACCGGGAACATGAGCCGGTGGCGGAAACGGTCGTGAAACGAGCCGCGCTCCGAGCCTACGAGGAGCCCCGCCATCTCCGCGTCGGCAGGTGACACGCCCTGGCTTGCGAGGTGGTCAGCGAGGGCGCGCCACGCGGCGGGCGCGTACCCGAGGCGAAACGCACGGGCCGTTTCGGGGGTGATGCCACGCTCGGCGAGCATCCCGCGGGCGAGCTCGGTGTGCGGGTCATCGGACCAGAGCCGTGCCTCGTAAAACGCTGAGGCCGCGTCCATCGCGCGGCGGAGGCGAGCGGTGAGGTCAGACTGCCGTCGCACCTCGGCGAGCTGAGCCGGGTCGCGGTCGTCGGGCAGCTCGACGCCTGCACGTTCGGCCAAAGCCGCGAGGGCCTCGGGGAACGTGAGCCCCTCGCGGGCTTCGAGCCAACGGAAGACGTCGCCCGACGCCTTGCAGCCGAAGCAGTGGTAGAGCTGTACGCCGGGGCTGACGTGAAAACTCGCTGTGCGCTCCTGGTGAAATGGGCACTTCGCGCGGAGACTTCCGCCAGCAGGGCGAAGGGGGAGCGTTTCCCCAATCACCTCGGCGAGGTCCACCCGGTCTCGGATGGCCTCGATGATCGCCCGGTCAAACACCTGAGCCGTCTACTGCCAGCCTCGGATGCGCCTCGACGAAATTGACGCCCTGTCAGCCTCGATCACGGCGTGTCGATTGGCACGATGGACGCGGGTGTCTCTTCGCGCGCATGGGTTGGCGTCTCGGCCTTGGCGGCTGCGAGGCCGAGCGCAAACACCTCGGCCCACATCGCTTCGAGCGGGATGCCTCGCGCCTTGGCGAGGGCACGGACGGCGACGATGTTCTCGCGGCCGAGGAGCGTGCCTTGCCCCGCGGCGACAAAGGCGCGGATCACCGACGAGCGCGAGCCTTCACTGCCGTCCGCGGTCGGGTAAAGCGCCTTGAGCGCGTCGCACTCGTCGATGAACGCCTGCGGAAAGCGCACGCCCTTCGAGACCATCGCCTTCCCCGTCGACGCGGGGCCTGGAGTCTTCCGGGTGTCACTCGCCACGATTCGCCTCCGCTTCCGCCGTGAGGTTGGCAAAGGCAGCCGCCTCGGCCGCTTCGTAGGTGGAGCCGGTCCTGATGGCGATGGTGGCGACGAGGTCCGCGGTGGCCCACACCGAGAGCGGCGTGCCGAAGGCCATCTCGTCGAAGCGCGTGCGGGGCGAAAGCGTCTGGACGTGCTTCCATGCGGCTTCGATCGCGCCCTCCTCAGGCGTCTGCCGCATGACCACGACGCCGCCCGAGGTCGCACGAAACGCCAGCGATCCATCGCGGCCGAGCACCGCCGTCACGAGCGTCGCCACGCGCACCTGGTTGCCGCCCGCTGGGTAGAAGGCGTCGTAGAGGATGGGCTCGCCGGTCACGACCGAAGGAGGCTTCTGCGAGGAGTGGGCGGAGGGAGGCATCGCACTGAGCCTCGCACGCGGTGATGCTTGGTCGCCAAAGACCCCGCGACGAGTGGAAAACTCCGTGCACGCGGTGCACGTTGTGTGCGTCGTGCACGATGATCTCCCCGCCCTCACAAACGGCAGGAAACCACGGCGTTTGATGGGTATGGAGTGGCACCGAGGGTGTAGGCTCGGTGCCACCCGAGGGGGTGTAGGGGTACCCCGAGGCGGGGAGCGGTGATGAGAAGGCAGTCGGTTCCGGCCGCAGGAAGCGCCGGAAGGTGCGAGGCGGTCGCGTGGTAGTGCCAGGAGAGGCGAAGGAATCCGAGGTAGCGCCGTCGCACCGTCTCACCTCTTGCTTCGGCGGGGTGCGTCTCACTGACGGTGCAGGACGGCCACGACACCATGCGCTCGGCACACAGACCCGCGCGGGGGTTGGTCTCGCAGCGGAGCGGCCGAGGACACCTTCTGACGTGGGTGTCCTCGGCGTTGTCGCCATCATCTCGCAAGGTGCATCCGTAGCCTCACGAGCAGCCACGAGGGGGGCTCGCGCACGCCTCATCGACGCTCTCGCCCTTGGCCTGCCACGCACCAGCCGCTGCGAGTGACGATCGCGCGAGGGGCCGACTACTCGGGCAAGCGCACGGACACGAGCACGGTCGCGACCGCCGTCCCCGACACCTTGAAGGCACCCTCGGGGAGCGGCTCGATGGTGGCGCCAAGTTCTGCCAGCACACCGCGGAGGCGTGCCGACGCGCCCTTCTCGTGGAAGGTGAGGCCCGAGGGCGCGATGGCGAGGAGTACGCCACCAGGGCGCACAAACTTGAGTGCGTGGTCGATGTGCTCGGCGAACGCTTGGGGCTTGCCGGGCTGCGCGAAGGGCGGGTTCATCACAACGCCGTCAAAGACGCCCGTGGCCTCCGGTTTGATCCCGAGGAAGTCCCCCTCGACGCGCATCACGGGCCGCACAAAGTCGGCCTTGTCGAGGATGGCGTAGCGGCCCGCGTCGCGCTCGATGAGCGTCCAGTCATGGCCGTCGCCGACGCCCTGCGCGAGGTGGCCTTCGCCGGCTGAAGGCTCAAGGAGCCGGTGCGGTGTGCCGGGGAGGAGCGCGGCGAGCTTGTCGCGAACGATGACGCAGACGGCCTCGGGCGTCGGAAACCAGCCATCCTCCTTCTGTTGCTCGCGCTGGGTCTTCACTTCGCCCTTGTCGAGGGCCTCCGTGATGAGCGCGCCAGCGTCGACGCCCTTGCGGAAGAGGTGGAGCTTCTTCGCGCGCTGCCACTTGCCGCCGAGCGTCTGCAGGACAGCGTCGACCTGCTTGTAGAGCTTGGGGTCGAGCTGACCCGCGGCGAGGGTGAAGGTGTTGCCAGTGGAGGTGCCCGCACGGAGCGCCTCCTGCACAGGGATGGAGATGTCCATGCGCCCCACGTCCCGTGCGGTGGACCGTGCCCGAGAGGATGCCGCGCGGGATGGTCGATGCGCCCAGCACCGCGTGCGAGTTGCGAAGTCGCTATGACCTTCGACCGATACGAGTGCCGCGTGGTCGCGATCGAATCGACTGTCGTTCGCCTCTCGGTCGGATGGATTCGACCTCCGTTGCCGCGCTCGCTCTGCGAGATGCACCGGACGCGCCTTGACCGTTTTGCTTCGGGTAGCGCGTAGGGCCAATTGGCGTCGACCACAGCGCGTACAGGACGGTGCGAGGCTGTGCGTTCTCCCGCCCAGCCGACCGCCCTCCGTCCGAAGCGCACCGATGCAACCTCGAAGACCGAGCGTGCCCTCCGCACGGTTGTTGGCTACGTCCGCGTCTCGACCGAAGAGCAGGCCGAGCACGGCGTGTCCCTCGACGCCCAACGCCATCGCATCACGGCCTACGCCGAAGCGCGCGGCTACGAGTTGAAGGGGATCGTTGAAGACGCGGGTCTCTCGGGCACTGACAACGACCGCCCGGGCCTCACAGAAGCCCTCCGGCGCGTGGCCGAGGGCGAAGCGGACGCCATCGTCGTCACGAAACTCGACCGGCTTTCGCGAGACCTTCTCCTCATCGTCTTCCTCGGGCAGCGCATGGACGATGAAGGGTGGTCGATCATCTCCATCGACGAGGGCTACGACTTCTCGACGCCTCACGGACGCATGATGGCCCACCTCCTCGGTACCCTCGCGCAGTACGAGCGTGGGCGCATCGTCGATCGCATCATCGCCGCCAACGACGAGCGGCGACGCCGCGGTGACTGGATGGGCGCCCCGCCCTACGGCTGGCGGTGGTCGGAGACCGAGAAGGGGCGGCTCGCCCCTGAGCCCTCGGAGGCCCCAACGGTGGCCCTTGTGCATGACCTCGCAGGCGCCGGGCTCTCCCATCGCGCCATCGCACGCGAACTGAACGAGCGCGCCATCCCCACGCGCGAGGTCATGCGGCGCGCAGCAGGGAAGAAACCCATGCCGGGGGACGGGCTTTGGTCTCACAAGGTCGTCGGTGACATCCTCGCGCGAAAGAACACGGGGGCAGCGTGAGGGGTCACGACGCAATGCGCTCGTCGTACCGAGCGCGGCAGACCTTGGAGAGCGCGTAGAGGGCCGCGGAGGCGTCCTCCCCCTTCGCGCTGTAACCAACCCGCGCCGGGCCCATGCCCGTGCCGATCACGATGGCCTCTGCGACGAACTCCTCGCCCCTGAAGCGTACCCGCACAAGCGCGTCACGACGGAGGGTGGTCGCAGCAACCCACGCAGCCTCCCAGGCGTAGTCCTCGGGGCTCTTCTCCGTAGGCTGTGTCGCAACTGGAGTCGCCCCGCCCGTGCGAAGAGAGCACTCTGCAACGAAGTCCCAGAGCGTCGCGTCGACGACCGGTCCGAAGCCCGTCACAAACAGATCGCCCTCCGCGCCTTGGTAGACGCCTACGGTAATCAGCTCTCCGATCACGCCGCCGCCTGACTTCGGCTTCGGCTTCGCGATGGTGACTCGCACCTCGGTCTGTGTGCCGAGGCGCCCAAGCGCTTGCCACGCAGCCTCCCAGAGGCGCTCTGGGGTACCTGGAGAGTCTTTGGCGGGCTTGGCGTCGGGCAGGGTCACGCACCGGCTCCCATGAGCCCGCGGATGGCCTTGTGTGCTTCGAGCGCAGCGTCTCCGATGACGACGGTATTGCGGCCACGGCCGATGCGGAGGCTCACCGGAGCGCCTCACGAATGACGCCTGCGAGGAGCGCCAAGGCGTCGTCGATGTAAGACTGGTCGCGACTCGCGCCCTCTTGTGCCGCGAGCGCTTCGCGGGTGCGCCTGCCGCACTTGTCGCGACCGAGAAGCAGGATGGCCTTGTCGATCTTCCGAACGAGGTCATCCATCCCCGCGTCGTCTGCGGCGCGCCGCATCCCGACGAGGATTTTGCGGAACGCCGCTGCCTCCACCTGCCTGACACGCTCGCGACTGAGGTTCATCACCAAGGCGATGCGTTCGAGCGCGACCTGCCCGCTCGTCGCCGTCGCAGCCTCACGCGCGATCACGCGCGCACATGTCGCAGGGAGGAGGTCCAAGGACTCGGGTGGAACGTCGGGGAAGTTGATTTTGACTGAACCCGTCGCGGGATTCACGTCGAGGTAGAGGTGGTTCGGGCACCGAATGAAGGGGCAGGGATTTTCGGAGGTGCCGAGGTCCGTCGCGTCGCACTCACTGAGCGCGGGGCGCGGGTTTGCGTCGTTGATCGCAGGCGGGTAGTGCAGCGCCTCGGCTTCGAGAAACCGCTTTGAGAGGCGGCTCATCGACTGGGTGCGAGCGCGCACCCTCCCCGAGCCCGCCACGAGGAGGTGACGCTTCGCAATGCGCGCCTCGCGGCCCTCTTCGGCAGGGGCCGCATCGCTCGTTGAGTCACGCGGCGTCGGTGCTGTGATCTCGCTCACGACCGCCACGCTGCGCCGCGAGTGCCTCGCCCTGAGAGGATCGCGCGCGGGCCGAAGGTGGCCGTCCTTCTGCGGCCGAGCGCACGACGCCCTCGATGGCTTTGGTGAGCGCGTCCTCGAACGTCGCGAGGCGTGTGCGGGGGCCTTCGACGCGTATCCAGCCACCTCCACGCTTGGCGCGTTTCCAGCCGTGGGCTTCGAGAAACGCTCTCTCCTGCGCCGTGGGGCCTTCGGGGAGCGTGGGCGCGTCTTCGCGCGGCTCGCGCATCGCGTAGGGCTGCCAGTCGGGCCGAAGGAGCGCGCGGAGCACTTTGCGAAGCCCCGAGAGGAGGTCGAGCCTCGCGGCCTCGCGGCTCTGGCCAAGCCTCGCGCCGATCACCTCGTGGGGCGGCAGGTCAAACGAGCCCTCGGCCTCTTCGCCTGCGCCCTCGGTCGGAGCTGGACGCGCCTTTGGCTTTCGGCCTGGCGTCGTGCGCGGCGCAGCGGTCGAAGGGCCAGGACGGCGCGTTCGGTAGCCACCAGCGCGCGTGCGGTCTGCCTCGCGGAGTGAGCAGGTGGCGATGAGTTGATCTACCTCGCCGAGTTCGCGGACGTACTCGCGGCTGAGGGCGTCGAGGCCCACCTCCACGAGGAGGTTTTTCGTGCAGGAGGCATACGGACACGGCCCCCACTCGGGGTGCTTCTTGCGCTCGTCGCCCGTCGGCTCGGTGTGAAGCCCGAGGTGGCGCTGGAGGCACTCGCCCCAGGTGCGGGGGCGCGGCGGGAAGGTGTCGTTGTCGGGCGGGGCGTCCTCGAAACCGGGCCTCGCTGGGAGCGCGAGGTCGACAGGTGCGGTGGTGGCGAGCCTCGCGTCGGGGGCGGCGCCGTCATTGGCCGGGGGCCGCGAGGTCTTGCGTAGAAGACTGTCGGGAGGGATGAGGCGCGCGTCTGACATGATTCGTCAGCATCGGCGATGTGAGGACGTGGTCGCGAAACAATTGTCACGGATTCTTGAAAGGCGTGCGAAGAACGCGCGTCTCGAAGAACCCGCGGAGGTCGGCTTCGCGCTCCATGATGGCCCTCGCGTAGCGACTCGTTAAGTTGTTGTTCAACTCGTAGTCGTCGCCCTCCGAGCGCTCAACCTCGATGGCCTCGTACCAGCGTACGCGCTCCCAGATGGCCTTGATGCCGACCTTGCGACCACGACCCTTGGCCATGCGCGCGAACTCGACGAGCTTCGCGTAGACGCGGGGGTTCTGTTTGTCGAAACGCGCGAAGGCCGCGTCGAGGTCATCGGGGTCGATGGGCGCGGTGGCGTCATTGGCGGCGCCAGCCTCGGGCGGAAGTGCTGCAAGCGCCGCGTCAGAGGGCGTGACGCTCGGCGGCTCTTGCGCTGGCGGTGCGTCGTTGGCGGGGGAGACGGAGGGCGTGTGAGGGTCGAAGAGGCCCGGTTGCGTGGGGAGCGTCGCGGTCATGGCAGGACGCTCGGCGGGTTGTGGGCTTGACTCGGAGGATCACGCACAACCCCTCGCGAAGACGGTCCACGCGAAAATCGACAAGGCTCCGCACTTCTCTGTCTTCGATTTCTCCCGCGCCCACACGGGGAGTACAAGAGACGCCCCATCGGCGACTCGGGAGACCACCAATGCCCAAGCGCAACGACTTCGCCAATCCGTTTGTGAATCCCTTCCGCGCTGGTCTCGAAGACCTTCGTCCGCTGGGCTCGCGCAGGCGCCCCGAGACGCTCCCGACCAACTGGACGGCCGAGGCGCTGGGAATGAACAGCCGACACATGATCCCGTCTCGACGCAACGGGTTCGAGTCGGCAGCGCTCTCAATGCTGCAGGTCGCACACGAAGTACGGACCACCCTCGGTCCCGTCGCGATCGACTTGATCGAGAGCGTAAACGTGATGGAGCGCGAGCACGGGGACACCTTGCGCAACATGATGCGTGCCCTCGGTCCCCACGTCGCTGACTTCGTGAAGATGGCGCAAGACTTCTGCAACATCTTCGGCCCCGCGTACCTGCGTGTTGCACCGCGGCTCGATGAGGCGTTTCGCATCGCAGAACGTCTCGTTGGTCCGTATTGCAATCTCCCTCCCGAAGAGCTGAACCGGGTGGAATGCCGCATCATGTATCGAGCGATGTACGCCAAGGAGCAGGCCGAGCTCGAAGCGTTCACGCGAGAGTCGGTGAAGTTGCCGACTCGGTATTGGCCCTATGTCGCCCAGGCTCTCCTTGAGGGCGGCTGGAGGAAGGCGGCGAAGCCCATCCAGTACATTCGCTCGGTCGCGTATCGCATCGAGTGGTCCGTGCGGCAGGGCGACAGTGCGTTTGTTGGCGGTAGGGGCGCGAGGCTCACCTTGCTCGACGAGTCGACGCCGGACGGCATGGACCCTTCATCGGATGAAGGCTTCGACCGTGTCGAGCTGTACCACGACGTGACGAACCTCCTCGACGCCGCGCGTCTCTCTCCATCGGGGCGACTGGTGGAGCCGTACCTCTTCATCGTCGATGATCGCGAGGACCTCGCCCATCTGAGCGGTCTACCTCCGAAGACGGTCGATGCCGGGATGCGCGACATCCAGCGCAAGCTCCAAAAGCGCCGTGGTTCCATGCGTTGAGGCGCGCTGTTCGATGCCGTGACATTCTCTGGCACGCCCCTTCACCACCCCTTTCGGGCCTCGTGATACGCCCGTTGGCATGGACGACGCCGCGATTGCCCGCTTCGCTTCGGCAGTGTTGGAGGATCTCGAAGCCTGTGAGGACCGCGAAGAGCGCGAGGCAGGCTACGTCCGCGCCATGCGTCACCTCGCGTCGATGGTGAAGAGCGAAGTGGAACGGCCCACGCTCGGTGCGCTGCCGGGTTTCTCCTTCATCGCAGGTGAACTCCAAGCGCCAACAGGGGAAGACCGCGAAACCCGGAATGCGGCAGCCAAGGAGTTCCCACTCACCTTCTCGCTCTTTGATGACTTTGCAGAGGTGGTCCACGCGGAAGCGCACCCGCTCCTCAAGAACGACAAGGCCCCCATCACGCGCCGCACGCGACAGCTCACGATGCTCACCTCGCACGCGCATCTCTTCTGTCAGTGGGGAGAGATCGCGAAGGCGTCCTCTTTTCTCTACGTCGCCTCGGCATCGCTCTACGCGCTTGCCGACCCCGAAGCACCCGGCACCGAGGGCGACAAGCGCAGCCGCTTGGAAGTCCTCTCGGCCATGTGCCGCGTGGGCGCCGTCGCAGCCGGGCGCGCCATTCCCATCACCGCAGCGTCCTTCGCGCGCCGTGTGACGGCTGATCTTGGCGCGATTGCTCGCGCCGCCGCGCGCCTCGAAGGGCTGCCCGAACTCGACCCCTTCTTTGACCTCCACGGTGGCGACAGCGTCCGCGGGTGGGAGCCAAGCGTGGCGCTCTTGGCTGCTGAAGAAATGGGCCGTGGGCTCAAGCGCATTCCTGCCGAGAAGCCCTCCACGCCAAGCGCCGTCGTTCCAATGCAGCGCTCGCGAAAGCGCCCGTAGAGCGCAGCCTACGCCGCGTCCTCGTCGACCCCTGCGCCCTCTGCGGCGAGTACCGTGATGATGCACCCATCCCTCACCACGAGGATGATGCGCTCGTCGCGTGGGGAGACAAAGCGGGGCCTTTTCTCGCGCGGGTGGTAGCGCGCGGGGGCCGTCGCATCGCTCGCGAAGAGCCGCAAGACGGCCACCGCTTCGTCGGCTGTGAGGCCAGGATAGAACCGCTCCTGCAATCGCTCGACGGCGTGCTTCGTGGTCGACCACCGACGCGCGCCGCGCACTTCGTCCTCCAAGAGCCACACCACGTCCCGGAAGCCCTCTGTAACCTCGCCAAGGAAGCGGCGCGCGTCGCCTTGGTTCATCACCGCACAGGCGTCCATGAGGGCCGAGAGCGTGGCCTCGGCCAAGAGGAGGCGACCCACAGGCGGCGCGACGAAACGCGGCGGTGCCTTCTCGTCGACGCCCGACTCCGCCATCACCCGGTCAAGCTCGTTTCGCCACGCGACGTGGGCGCGACTCTCGACAGGCCAGTGCTTCTGTGCGTCGGCGAGCGACTCGTAGAGCGCCACCGTGGCGGGGGTCTGAAGCGAGAGCGTGGTCACCGTGCCCGCTACGCGCAGCCAATGTCCGAGGGCCGTCACGCGCCACCTTCCCCTGCGAGGGCCGCGTCGAGGGCGTCGGGCTCGGGCTTCTTCGCTGGCCCCGCGAAGAGTTCGCCCTGGCCCTGTGCGTGGTGACGGTGCGTGTCGATGGCGCGGCGAGCACGCTCACGGAAGCGGTCACGCTCAAGCCGCCCGATGCATGCCGCGAGGTGGGTTGCACGCTCGGTGCCGGCCGCGGTCAGGCGGAAGGTGTGCCCCGGCGCCATCCCGTTGGCCGTTGGCACCTGGGGCTGCTCGACGAGGCCCGAAGTGAGGAGCGGCGCGAGGCCACGCTCGACCACCGTGAGCGAGCAAGGGTGGTCGTAGCCGGGGAGTCCACAGGCCGTGGGTGCGAGGGCGAAAGCACCGATGATGACCTCGCTTCGCGTGAGGGCTGAGGGCGAGTCGAGAAGCGTGAGGAGCACCGCGAGAGGAACCTTCGTCTCGAACGGCTTCAGCGTGGATGCCATGCTGCCACGCTCGCCGAGAGGGCTTACGGGGCGAGAGGATCGCGCACCGTCACCAGGTTTCGCCGGGCTCGCCCTCGGGCTCGTTGTCGGGTGTCCACGGTGGTCCCGCAGAGGTCGTGGAGGTGAGCGTGGGGAGCACGGGGCTCTCGCCATCGCGCGCCTCGAAGCGCTGCCACGCGCGTCGGAAGACGCATGGTGCTCGGAACACGCGACCGCCGCGTCGCTTCGGGCAGAGAATCCACGCAGGCGTGAGGGGCGGTAGCTCTTGGTGGATGTCCTCCTCTTCGTCGTCAGAGCCTTTCTTGCCAGCCTTGTTTTTGTCGGCCTTGTCCATGAGCGGCTGCCAAGGCATGAGTACGATGTCGGCGTCCTGCTCGATGCTTCCCGACTCGCGGAGGTCACTGAGACTTGGCGCGCGTTGGTCTTTGACGTTGCCGCGGTTGAGCTGCGCAATCAGCACGATGATGAGGCCAATCTCCATCGAGAGCGCCTTGAGCGCCCGGGTGATTTCGCCCACACGCACACGCAGGTCTTCGGGCTCGCCGGGGCCGCGCGGGATGAGCGTGAGGTAGTCGATGAAGACTGCTTTGATGCCGCGCCGCTGCTTGTCGCGCCGGATGGCGGCGACGATCTTCGCGAGGGTAAAGCGCGTGTCGTCCGTGATGTGGAGGGGCCATTTTGACACCTCTTCGACGGCTTGAAAGAGTCCCTGGATGTCGTCGGGGGTGAGACGCGACTCGCGATAGGCCGACTGGTCAACGCCGCGAAGCTGCGCCGCGAAACACAGCACCATCTCGTCGCGCGGCGCCTCGAACGAAAACCAGAGGACGGCTTCCCCGGCCTGCGCGTAGCCAGTGGCGATCTGCATGGCGAGGCTCGTCTTGCCTTGGCCTGGTCTACCGCCGATGATGATGAGCCTGCCGAGGTTCACCGCGCGGAGGTGCGCGTCGAGCCAGAAGAGCCGCGTGCGGAGGATACGGAGGGCCATCGCCGTGAGGTCTTCGCCCATCTCCACAACCACCATCGCGGCCTCGCCAATGGGCGCGATCGACGCCCCGAGGTCCACCCGTGCACCAAGTGCCGTGTCGACCCGCGCGAGCCCTGCGCGCACCTCGTCGACGCTCCCGCCGCGCGCGCACACGTCGATGACGCCCGCCGCTGCGAGTGCCCCGCCGCGGCGCGCAGCGCACCCAGCAACGGCCTCGGCGTGAGCGACGGCACCCGCGGACGAGAGGAGCCCCTCGGTGAGCCGCATGAGGTACGGGAGGCCCCCCACGGCGTCGAGGCGACGCCCCTCGCGGAGGCGATCGCTCACGGTGAGGAAGTCCACCGCTCGCCCGTCCTTGTGGAGCGCCTCGATCGCTCGGTGGATGTCGGCGTGCGCGTGATCGGCGTAGTCCTCGGCCGTGAGGACAGCGATCACGCCGTCAATGACGGTGGGGTCGAGGAGCATGGCGCCGAGCGTGGCGCGCTCCATCGCAGGGTCGTGGCTCCAGGCGGGGGCTTCCTCGTCGCCGATGCCTTCGAGGCGCGTGACGGAGGCGGCGGCGAGCTGGCGGATGGTGTCGGGGTGTCGACTCATGGCGCCGACGGTCGCCGCCGCGTGGCCTCCCAACCGAAGATCACGCCCCGTAGCCGCCGCTCACTCAAAGCCTCGGCGCCGACTCTCGCTCGCGTTGCACCTCCCTCTCTCCCTCTCTCGCGAGGGAGGGCTTCACCAACACTCCCGCGCTCCGTGAGGAGTGGAGATGCTTACTGCTATTGCTACTGAAGATGGCTTCGGGGTGGCCTTCGCCGGGGGCTTCGGTGGCCCCTTCGTGGTGCCCTTCTCTCACCCCTTCGACGCGGGCTTCGCGCGAGGCTTCCACCTGCCCTCCGGGCGAGGCTTGGCGGGGGCTTCGCGGCGACCTTGGCGCAGCCCTTCAACGCCACCTCGGGCCCCGCGCGAAGGCGCCAACGTCGCCGACTGAGCGAGGTCGTTGGCGACAAGCCATGCGGCTCGCGCCGGGGGTGGTCGCGGTTGGACGACGGGCGTGTGCTGTGGGTTGTGGTGAAGGCGAGCGAGGCGGTGGGCGGGACGCGCGGGGATGCGCCCGGGAGGGGCTACGCGGCGGCGGGAGACGCGGCCTGCGAAGTACGCCGCGCTTCCATTGACTGACGGAACTCCCGCATCGTGGAGGTGAGTTCCTCCTGCGAGAGAACCCTCTCCTCGGCCTTCACGGGCGGCGGTCGATCGGGCGTAGGTGCGGGTCGCTGGGCCTCGGCGCGGCGCCACTCAAACGCTTCGAGAAGGAGACGCGCGAGGAGGCCGTTGCCGCTCGATGCGATGGCAAAAAGCGAGAGGCTTTTGCCCTCGCCCTCCCACCAGTCTTTTGTGTCGCCGTGCGCCTTCGGATCGGCGAGGAAGCGGCAGAGGGTCTCCATGCGAGCGCGGGTGACGACCTTCTGCTCGTCGTGGGCAAACGCCGCGAGCTCGTCGCGGAGCGCGAGGTGGAGCTTGGGGCTTCCGAGGCTGCAGCGGCTTCGGCTCCAGACGCGCGAGCCAAGGTGCGACGCCGTGAGGTGCTCGCGGAAGAGCTGCTGCACCTCCAGCGGCTCGACCTGTACCTGCGCCTGCGGCGAGGGCCCTGGCGCGGACTCGGTCGGCGTTGGCGCCGCGGCCCCTACGACTGGCGTCTCCGTGGCGACGGCCAACGTCTCGGGCGATGGGCACTCGCACGCACTGGGCTTTACCTCTGGCGTGACCGCGATACGCGGCGCGGGAGGCGGTGAGGCTTGCGGTGGTGGCGCTGCAACGGGCGATGGCACTGCGCGGAGGTGCGCGTCGCGCTCACCGAGAAACGCCGCAGTCGGCAGGGCCCCAAGCGCGCGGATCGTCCTGGGGCCGACGGGAAAACTGCCGAGGCTCCACGCGGCGCCGTAGCGCTCCAGAAACACCGCAAGAAACGGCGTACTTCGCAATCGGTCGAGGCGCGCCATCACGCCCTTCCACGCGGGGGATTCGCGCTTCAGCTCGGGTTGGTACTGCCACGCGGCCATCTCACGCACCCACACCCAGCCCTCAATCCGCTCGGCAAACCCCGTGCGCTCCACGAGCGCAAGAAGCCGCTCGGCTTCACTCACGGTGAGGCCCGTGTCCTTCGCAACGGTGGTCACATCGAGCGGGTAGAGCCCGAGGCTTTGCGACGACGGCCCGGACACGAGGTAGACCGCGAGCGCGATGGCGGCGAGGCCCCCAGCCTGCAGGAGCGCATCCCCCGTCTCTCCCCACCAGAGCTTTGACGAGAGAGAGCGCCACTCGCCCGGCTCCTCGTAGCGAAACGGCGTCTCGCCCTCGGGGGCTTTAGCGCGGGTGCGCGGTGGCGCCTTCGGGCGCGCCTCGGCGACGTGCGGGGGAAGGGGCCACACGCCGCCCGTCTCCTGCCAGTCCTCCACGTTGCGTGCGGTGAGCTGGACGGCGTCGCCGAGCGCGTAGGCGTCCCGGTAGCGCGCAAGCCAGCCCGCAAGGTGTGGGTGCGTCGACTGGGCGGCGAGGTGCGCCAGCACCCCTTTCCAGCGGTTGTCCGTCGGTTTGAGCATCTCGGCGTACTGCCACGCGGCCATCTCACGAACGAACACGGCTTGGCGCTTCTCGTCGAAGTGACAAAAGCCCACGCGGCAAAGGACGCCCATCGCCTCGCGCGCTTCGCCTTCGGAGAGGTCGGTCTCACGCGCGATCGTGGCAAGCGGCACGCGGAAGAGGCCGAGCTCGTTACTGCTGCCCGACGAGAGGAGGTAGAGCGCGAGGCCCATCGCAACGAGTCCTCCTTCGCGAAGGATTGCGCGGCCCGTCTCGCCCGTCCAAAGCCTCGCGGAGATGCGCCGTAGGGTTCGCTTCACGCAGCCACCGTCTTCGCCATGGTCGTCGTGTCTCCGCCAAAGAGAGTGAGTTGTCGGTCGCGTTTCGCGAGGCGCCTCGCGCCCAGAGCCCGCGCCTTCTCGAACTCGTTGAGAGCAGCCCTCGCGGCGTCCACGGTCGCGCGGGGCGCGCGGCACCGAGGCTCAATAAGATCCGCCCGAAGGAGCGCCGCGCGGAGCGCCTTCGCGTTGGTGGTGAGCGTGGTGACAAGCTCTGCGAAGGGCCGCTCGGGCGCGGTGCCCTCGTGGAGAGAGAGCGCCGTGAGGAGGGACTCGGCCTTACCGGGGAGGAGCCGCATTCCCTTGGTGATCTCTCCCAAGACCATCGCTCGCGCAAAACGCTCCCCGCTTGCACCAAGGCGACGACGGGCCGCGGTCTGGCTCTCTCCGCGAGAGCGTACCTTCTCCTCATGGCGCGCACGCCGCTCGGCGGCGACGGCTTCGGCGTGAAGCTGGAGGGCCTGGTCGATGTCTTCGGTGCGGTACCAGCGGTGCCCGCGGGACAGGGCAGCGAGCGCGAAGGTCATCCCGACGCCTTCCGCCATCACAGGCGCTTCGGGGAGGCTCTCCGCCTCGATGTCGGCCTGTGCGTCTTCGAGCGTCTCGCCCTCGTCTTCGCGGAGCCACTTGCGCGCGGCGCCCGTTCCAAGCGGCACGCGCGGGGCCGCGTCAGCCGCGAGCATCCCAGCACGCGCAAGCGCCGCATTGACCTGCGTGCGACTGATCTTCCGGGCCTTGGCAGCCTCGCCCGCCGTCTCGCGCGCATGGACGAGAACACCGTCGACACGCCACCCCGAGCGACGGAGGTCATTGCGACGGATCGCCTGCGAGACCTGATCGGGGTCGACCTGCGTGCGCGGTGATGAGCGGCCCTCGCCCTTCTTCCCCGCTGCGAGGACACGCGCCATCGCCTCTTCGTCGGTGAGCGTGCCTCGGAGGTCGCCCCATGCTGCGAGCGCAAGGCGCGCCTCGGCATCGGTGAGCGCATCTCCGCGCTTCGCGCCATCGGTGATGAGCCGCGTGATGGCGATGGCGTTCGATCGCTCGTGCGTCTCGTGGACGCGCACCTCGGCGTCGCCCATCGACAGCCCGAACGCTTCCATGAGCGACGCCACCTCACGCGCCACCGCCGCCTCGCGGCGCGCCTGGAGCGAACGCGCACCCGCGGCGAGGCTCCGCTTTGAGCGTGCGCGGCATTGCGCGCGGCGCGGGTGGGCGTGAATCTCAACGCCCTCCTCGGTGAGGATGCGGCGCAGCTCGCGGAGCGTGAGGCCCTCGTCTTCGGCAGCCTGCGTGAGGCTCACAAACCCCTGCTGAAGCCCGAGCTGAAGCCCGAGCCCGAGGGCGTGGCGCTTGATCGCCTCCCACGACCGGCCCGGAAACGCCTCGCACACCTGGCGCCGCGCAAACTCGGGCCAGATGCGCGTGAGGTGAAGGTCGTCGGCCTCGGTCCACGGAGCGGGCTCGACGATGGGGGCGCCAAGCGCACGAGCACGCGCGTTGACCTCGGCGACCGTCGTGTGGTGGCGACGAGCGAGGGTACGGCGGCGGTCGCGGTCGAGGGCGCGCCCCGGCGCGAGGAGGGCAGCGTCGAGGGCGGAGCCGGGGGTGACGGGGGCCACCTCTCGGGCGGAGCCGGGGGTGACGGGGGCCACCTCTCGGGCGGCCTCCGGGTCACTTGGAGGCCCCGCAAAAGTCAGCGGCCTAGCAATGACTGACAGTGATTCAGCACTTGTCAAGGCATGCGAAATCCCTAGCCCCTCTGCGTGCGTCATGATGCTCGACTCTCGTTCGTGAAGAAGCCAACGAATGCCGGGGCATCCCCCGACGTAGAACAGGACACGACGCGAAATGCAGGCGAAGAGCCTGTTTCGGCCTGATGATGGTCGACTATCAGTGTGTGACTGTCACTGTCAAGTCAGGTTCGCGAATCGCCTAACAAGCGGGGCTGGCGGTGCTGTACAGTCAGGATGTGAGTCAGGGCGATCAGGGCGAAGACCATGCGAAGCTCCTCGCCCGTATCGATCAGGCGTTCCGGGCGTTGGAGATCGCAAGGGGCGGCGCGACGTGGGGAGAGGTGGCCGTCGCGAGCGGCGCCAAGAACGAGAACGCGCTCCATCAACTGCGAAAGCGTTTGCGAGATGGCTCGTCCTACCCGCGCTCCAACACCATCAAGACCCTCGCCAAGGGGCTCGACGTAAACCCGCGCTGGCTTGAAACCGGCGAGGGGAAGATGGAACGCGACCCGGACGAGCCCACGCCGAGGCGCCTCCAACCTGAGCCCACGGCCGTTTCCTCGCCGCTCGCATTCGTCCCCGACGATGGCGACACGCCGACCGAGACGGCACTCTACGAAGAAGCGCTGCTCTTGGTCTTCGTGCCTGGTTCACACACGCTCGGCGACGTGGACGCGACGCGCGCCGCTCTCCGTCAAGCGCTGCTTCTCACCAAGTCGGACGCCGACCCTTCCGCCCTCGCGCTCCACTGGCTCAACGCGGCCAAGGCCCTGCGTCTGCGTGGCATCCGACCGACGGCCAACGCGGTCATCGCCGAAGCCGCGATGACGCGCACCGAGCCTGTGAACGAAGCAGCCATCGCCGAGCAGCGGCGTGCGCTCAAGGAATTTGCCGATGAGCGGGCACGCGAGAAGGGCTTTGAGCCGGGGAGCGCCGCCGCAGGGCTCCAGAAGCGGCTTCGCGAGCAACGCGAGGCGCGTGAACGTCGCGGAGGCTCGTCGGGGAACGTGTCTTCGGACGAAGACGAGTCCTGACATACTCTGACAGGTGGCTGTGGGAGCTCCACCACCGCACGGGGCGTAAAGGATCGGGCAGGTAGGGGCAGGGGCGCGGCTCGAAAGCCTGAGAGTCGGGGTAAGGTCTACCTGTGGTTGTCGTCGTTATGGTGTTCACGCTCGCAGAAAGGACGGGGATTGCGCAAAACCTCCTCGTCCTCTGCGGGCTTCAGTCTGAGCATTGGAACGAGCCGTTTGTGATTTCGTCGCTCCTCTCAGCGCGCCTCGACCCGCGAGCGCCGAGCGGCTGCTTTGGGGCAATCCTCATTGACGAAGACGACCTCGCCCGCATCCACCTGTCGATGAAGGGCCCGAGCCCCCATATCAACCGGCGCCTTGCGCACGAGCTCGCCCATCTCGCGCTGAAGCTCGCGGGGTTTGAGTCTGGTCACGACGAGGGAGAGACCGACGCCATCGCCGCCAACCTGATGATTCCGCCTGCGGGGATGCGCTGGGCCATCCGGCGCTTCGGCTACAACCTCGACGCGATCTGCGAGTATTTCTACGGCGTGCCGACCGAGTGGATCTTGCGGCGCCTTGCCGAGGTCGGCGAAGTGCTCGTGCTCGCCCACTGGCTCTATCACGGGCACTATGCCTTCGGCCCCGAAGACCTCGCTGGGCTCGACCCGCAGGGCTGCGCGAAGGCGCTCCGCGAGGTGTTCGTGGGACAGCGGATGTTCGGCGTGAAGAGCTGGGAAGGCGACCGTGGTGACGGCCAGTGGCGCGCAGTGATCGTTGAGCGAGATGCGCTGCCGATGCTGTTTGCGCGCAAGGTCGGGTAGCTCGCGCGGGATGGTCTCGTAAGGCAGCGGTGGAACCGTAGCGGGTGATCCACGCAAGGCCCTCGGATGGGCCTGCGGGGAGAACCGCACCGTGCACCGCCCATCCGTCCGAAGCGCCCTTCTCGCCCACGTTTGTCGGGAGGCGCGCCGATGAGCGACGCCCTCGTCATCGACTCCTTTGCTGGTGGTGGCGGCGCGTCGTCGGGCCTTGAAGACGCCCTCGGCCACCCCGTCAGCTATGCCATCAACCACTCGAAAGAGGCGGTGGCGATGCACGAGGCCAACCACCCGAATACCGAGCACTTCTGCCAGGACATCTGGGAAGTCTCGCCACGCGAGGTATGCGGCAGTCGCCGTGTGAAATGCATGTGGGCCAGTCCCGACTGCACCGAGTTCAGCATCGCCAAGGGCGGCAAGCCGAAGTCGAAGAAGGTCCGCGCGCTCGCCAACGTGGTGATTGACTGGGCGAGGGAAGTGAAGCCCGACGTCTTCTACTTGGAGAACGTGCAGGAGTTCGCCGATTGGGGCCCGCTCGACGAGGACGATAAGCCCATCAAGTCGCGCAAGGGAGAAGACTTCCGTGCATGGGTGGGCGCGTTGATCGAGCTCGGGTACCGCGTGGAGTGGCGCCTCCTCGTTGCGGCTGACTACGGCGCACCCACGTCGCGAAAGCGGCTGTTCCTGGTCGCGAGACGCGACGGTCGCCCAATCGTGTGGCCGGAGCCCACGCATGGCCCACGGCGCACTCAACCGTGGCGCACGGCGGCGGAGATCATCGACTGGCGCATCCCGTGTCCGTCGATCTTCAACCGCAAGCGTCCTTTGGCAGACGCTACGCTCCGGCGCATCGCTGCGGGTCTGCGACGCTTTGTGATGGAGTCAGGAAGGCCCTTCGTCGTGCCGCTCACACACCAAGGCGGTGACAGTGCGCTCCTGTCACCCCACCTGACGAAGTTCTACGGGAAGTCGACTGGCGCTGATCTGTTTGACCCGTCGCCGACCGCTTCAACGCAGGCGCACCTCGGACTCGTCATGCCCTACATGCGGTCCGTTCGCACGCATGGAGGTGGTGGCAACGGACCGCGTAGCGTGGAAGACCCCAAGAGAACGATCCTCTGCTCAAAGCGAGGCGAGTTTGCGGTTGTTGCGCCCACGCTCATCCAGACGGGGTACGGCGAACGGCCTGGTCAGGCGCCGCGAGTGCCGGGCCTCGGCAAACCCCTTGGGACCGCCGTGGCCTCGGGGCAGAAGCACGCCCTCGTGTCCTTCATCGCCAAGCACTACGGCGGCGTCGTGGGGCACGGGATGGACAAGTCCCTCGGCGCGATCACGTCCATCGACCATCACTCCCTCGTGGAGGCTTCGCTCTTCCCTATCGAGGGTGTGGATCGACGCGAGAACGTCCGCGCGTTCCTCGTGAAGTATTACAGCAGCAGCGGGCAGGTGGAGAGCCAGCAGCAGACGCTCTTCGAGCCCGTGCACACGATCCCGACCAAGGCGAGGTTCGGGCTCGTCACCCTTGGTGGCGTTGACTACGAGATCACGGACATCGGCATGAGAATGCTCGACCCACGCGAACTCTTCGACGGCCAAGGTTTCAGATCCGACTACAAGCTGGAGGTCGAGTTGAACGGCAAACGTCTCACCAAAACGAGCCTCATCGAACTCGCAGGCAACAGCGTCTGCCCTCCCAACGCTCGCGCCGTCGTCGCCGCCAACCGGCCTGCGGACTGACCCCACCGATGCTGCGCGCGTTGGCGACGCTGACGCTCCCACACTATCCTCTCATCATGCCGCCGAAACCTCGCGTGGTGGTTCTCGACCAGAAGGCTCACGCTGCAGCCAAGCAGGCGGCACGCGACAAGGACTCTCGCGACCTTGAGGCGGGGCTTGTGACGAACGAAGAGCTTGCTCGGCGCAATGGCATCTTCTCGGGGCTCAAGGTCAGCTTCACGATGAAGTGAGACGCAGCGCTCCGGGCGTGATCCTCTTGTCGCGGCATTCATCGCCGCACGCCACCAATCCGACCGCTCGGCTGCTTCGGCCCTGAGTTCGAGACGCCGACCAACTGGGAGGCCGCTGCGAAGATCACCCGCGCCTCTCCTACCTCGCCTTCGTCGTGGGCCTCGTGGGGCTCCTCGGCGTGGTCTTTCAGCCGCGTCCTCCATCGAGGGACGTTCACGTCACGGTGGTTACGACTCCAGGCTCACGATGACCGCCAGCGCACCACGCGAACGCCCCATCCTCTTCTCGGACGTGATGGTCCGCGCACTCCTCGACGGCACGAAGACCGCCAAGCGCCGCCTCGTGACCGACGTGCCCGCGTGGGCCGCTTCCGCCACCACCGACGAGTACGGCACGACTTTCAGCTCGTACGACGCGGGTCGATCTACGTTCATCCGCAATCGCTACGGCGTGAGAGGTGACCGCCTGTGGGTGAAGGAGGTCTGGCTTCAAGAGAAAGACGGCGCCGTGTGGAAGGACAAAGCCGACCCCGCGCTCCCCATCGTCTACCGCGCTGATCTCTCGCCCGCAGAGGCCAAGACGAAAGGCCCGTGGCGCACGTCACTCTTCTTGTTCCGCTGGGGCTCGCGCATCACGTTGGAGGTCACGGACGTCCGCATTGAGCGCCTCCATGCGATCACTGACGAAGAGTGGCCGATCGTGCAGCCTTCGAGGCTCTCTGGCGAACGCTCAACGGCGATGCCGCATGGGACAGTAACTTGTGGGTGTGGCGCGTTGCCTTCCGTCGCATCGCGCCTCCCTGACGCTCGCGCGGCCTGCTCCCGCCGTCACCCCACCTCGCGCCATCCCTCGTCTCGCGCTGCCACGCGCAGCCTTGGAGGACGAGTGATGCACAACGAGAACGAGAGCGGCTTCGACGCGATCGTTGGGGGGCTCAAGCCCACAGAGGACACCGACTCTCCACCGACGCCCGGCGACGTGCGGCGGCGGATTGAGGGCGGGACGCGTGCGATCTACCAGAAGCAGATCGCGGCCATGAGCGAGCCTGAGGTGCGTGTGCTCGCGTATGAACTCGCGTGCCAGGTGGAGCGAAAGGAAGCAGCGCTCGTGGCGCTCACCTCCGCGGGCTTCGGTCACGTTGCGGTGGTCGAGAAGAGCGACCATCGGCTCGTCATCTGCACCCACGACAACGAGAAGTCTCTCGCGCACGAGGTCGGACGGTGGCTAACCGGCCACAATCTGAACCTCCACCAAGAGTCGCTCCTCGGCCTTGGACGCCTTGATGCGCTCGATGTCAAAGAGGGCCAGGGGTGGCCCTCCGAGGGCATCACGGGGCCGGGGCGCTGGACAAGCTGGGACCGCTTCGCGTGGCGCCGTCTCGCGGACGGCGAGGCGCCCGAGGATGCGAGCGACGCGCTTGCGGAGGTCGCGACGCCTGACGACGCCTTTGCCGCCATGCAAGCGGCCGGTCGTTGGCTCGCCGATGGTCTCCAGGCCGTACCCCAAGCGATCTACCGCGAGATCGTGC
Source organism: Myxococcales bacterium (assembly GCA_016792845.1). GTDB lineage: Bacteria > Myxococcota_A > Polyangia > Polyangiales > JAEUKH01. The sequence continues at coordinate 91,274 of JAEUKH010000050.1, forward strand.
GCGGCTACGACGACGCGCTCCGTGAGCACCTCGACCAGATCAAGGGACGCGCTCTACTCCCCACCCGCGAAGAGGCTCGCGCGCACGCCGTGGCGGGCGGCCACTGGATGATTGCCAAGGGCCAGGGCAAACCCTTTGGCGTCGACCTCGCGACGGACGAGGACCGCGATGCCGTCGAGAAGCTTGTCGCGCGTTTTGGAGAAGGCACGCTGCGAGTGTGGGCGATGACGCGAGAGTGGGAGGTGACCCACTGGCCGGAGCCACCTGCCACGGACGGAAATGAAGACGAGCCGATCCGTCTGAATGCGGAAGGTCTGGCGCTTTTCGCCAAGGCCGAGGAGGACATTCGCGCGGGGCGTGGCACTCCCCTCGGCGATGCGGTTCGAGCCCACGTCGAGAGCGTGCGTGGTCCAGTCGCCCCCGCATCCACCACCGGCTGCGAGGGCTGCGACGACCTGGATTGCTACTGCCAGGAGGCGCCATGAACGCGCGCCTGTTCTTCCGGGGCCTCTTCACCGGCATGGGGTTCGTGCTCGGTGCTGTGGCTGGAGCCCTCGGGCTCCTCACCATCACGGGTCGCGTTGAGTCCGTGCGGGGCACGCTTGGCGCTGGGTACCTCGCGCTCATTGCGGCGCTCCTCGTGGGCCTCTCCCTCTGGCGTCATCGGCGCCTGCGCTTGCCGCGGAAGGATGGTTCCCAGTGACCGAGCTTGAAGCACTCACCACCATCGCACGCATCACGCACGCAGGCGTCGGGCGGAAGCCCGAGGTGATCGTCGAGACCGTGAGGGCCCTCTGTGAGAGCCGCCGAAAGTACCTCCGCGAGGTCGTCACCCTCCGCAGTGCGATGCTGCTCTCGGAGGAAGCGACGCTCTCGGAGCGTGCCTTCGTGAGCGGTCGTGAAGACGGGATGCTTGCCCGCATCCAGGGCGAGAGCGTGCCGATGGAGGAGCCCGCTACGCCAGCACCACCACCGTCCCTCTCGCATTCGACAGCCGCACAGAACGCATGGAGGGCCGGGTGGAGTCGCGGCTGGCAGGAGGCCAACGTCCACGCCGAGCGCGACTACTGGAAGGCCCTCGCGGGGGCACTCAACCGCTGTACGCAGTGCTCTCACTGCGAGTCGAAAGGGCCAGCGCAACCTGCGCCGCGCGACCACGAGGAGGCACGCATCACGCAGGGCGACTCGCTTTGCCGCAACTGCCACCGCACGTTCTTCGTGGGCTCGTGGGTCGAACCCGAGGCTTCGTCGGCGGAGGCGCCCACTGGCGAAGAGCGCCGGTCGGTCATGGTGCTCGTCGAGAGCCGGAGGCACTATGGGCAGTACGCGGCCATTCGCTCCAAGAAGTGGGACGGCCAGGTGCAGGCGCTCGGTGGCAAGCTGACGAAGGGAGAAAGCGCACTCGCTGCAGCGAAGCGCGAGGTGCAGGAAGAGGCTGGGATCGAGGCATATGCCTACCGCTTCCTCGGACTCCATCGTCACGAGGTCGGTGGCGAGCGGTGGGTGGTGGCGATGTACTACGCCGAAGCGGATGAGACCGAACTCGTCTCGTCACCCGAGGGTGAGGCCGTGTGGGCGAAGTACGAAGACCTTCTCGCGGGCACCTTCCCCGGCGTGGTGCGTGCCGCCTTTGAGGCGCTCGACACGCTGCTCGCGGGTGACGAGTAGCGATCGCGCGGCATCGTCTCGCCCACCACCCCATCCCACCGATCGTCGCTCCGCGGGCCACTCACATGGAGCCATGACCCCGAGGAGCATTCAACGTGAACAAGTTTCGTCAGCGTGGCCTCAATCGGATTGAAGTGACGATCGTCGCCTTCATCGTGGCGGTCCTTTTGAGAAGCATCTTCGGCACTTGCGGAATGGGATTGTTCTTCGCCGACCGGGTGCGGGACCGCGCAAACGAAGACGCTCGCGCGTACTCCCGAGAGTTTCACCCCGGCTGGACTCACCCCACGGTCTCCTGCCAGTCCGTCGACTCCGACTCCGACGGCTACGTCACCTGCACGATCGGCGACGGCGCGAACGCCACCGAGGCCATCGAGTGCCGCGTCTCGCGCGTCACGAACTATAAGCGCGGCTGCCGCCCGATGAGAGCCGCGGTGCGCGTGAGGGGCACCACAAGCGAGTAGCTCGCGCGGCATCGTCTCGCCCACGTCCCACGCGGGGTGATGCCTCGGGGCATGAACGCCTCCACCATCCCCGCGCCTCCGCCACGCACCCTCTCTCGTCACGACTACGAAGAAGCGCGCTTCTCCGAGATGCGCGAGCACTTCGCAGACCTCAAACTCACCGGCAAAACCAGCACCTCGTGGCTTCTCGCAAACGCGATGGGCCACATGGAGGTGATCTTCTCGCCCATCGGGCACATCGTCCTCCACGGTGAGTGGGCGCCCGTCGTCGTTTCCGTCCACGGTCGGAAGGGCACGCCCGAGGAGATGCTCAAGGCCCTCTCGTCGCATGGCATCGACTACTTCGCGCAGAAGGTGGCTCGCGGTGAGGGCGAACGCCCGACGACGCGGAGTGAAGAGGTTGCGCGCCACGCGCTCGACGGCTGGCGGAAGGACTTTCTCGCGACGTACCTCGACATCGACCCCGACGAGTTTGAGGGCGAACTCACGTTGCCTAAGGGCGCGTCCGCGATGGCAGAGAACGCATGGGACGTGCTCGACCGCGTCGCGGGGTACATTGACGAGAGTCTCTTCGAGGCGGCGGTGGTGACGATCCGCGACGACCTCAGTGACGACGTGCTCTACATCGAGAGCGAGGACTACTGCGCGCTCGGTGAGGTGACAGACGATCGCGCGATCCGGGCTTACGTCTTCCTCGAACGTCTCACAGCGCTCCTGAACGCAGACGGCGAAGTCACGGAAGCGGACTCTCTGGCACCTACGCGCTCAACAAGAGCGGGACGACCCGCGAGGCAGATCAACGTCCCTGGCAGGGTTCAGGACACCGCCGCAGAGGAGGCCGCCGTGGGCTTGTGGAGGGTCGAGCGCCTCACTGGTTACGAAGGCGATGACGGCTGGGGCATCACGTCGAACCGCGTCGTCGACGACTCGGACCCCGACACAGAAGAGGGGGCGATGGGCTTCGCTCCGGCGATGACGATTCGCGAGCTTCGCGAAGACGACGCCACCGAACTCGTGAAGGTCCACAACGAGGAAGTACTGCGCGAGCGCGACAAGGTGGATGCGCTCCGTGCCGAACTCGACCGGCTCCATGAACCTCGACCCGAGCCGACATCCCTCATCGACCTCGAAGACTTCGCCCGTCGCAACAACGTGCGGAAGGCGCTGGAGGTTGGCGTCACCAAGGGGCCGTGGCGTGCGGGCACCTTCGAGGCCGAAGGCAAGGTGTGGGTGCCCTCTGACGAAGCACTCGCGGGACCGAATGGAGAGCGGTGTCTCCTCAACATGAATCTTCATTTCCCGCACTCGCGCGATCGGCAGTTCATCGCGGTGGCTCGCGATGCGCTGCCCGAAGCGTGCGCCGACGTGGACCGGCTCTTGGGGATCGTCCGCAGGGCGGTGTCGCCGTGAAGGGCCTTATCTCCAAAGCAGTCGTAGCGCTCTGCGAAGCCGTGGGGGCGCGCCTCCCCATGAAGACCATCGACGGCTTCGACGGTTCCGTCTTCTTGGAGCGCTACCAGCTCGTTGACCTCGGGCCGCGCGTGCCGCGTGGTGCTGCACCACTTCCTGCGTGGCGACGAAGACCGCGAACTCCACAACCACCCGTGGTTCGGTGTGTCGCTCGTTCTGGCTGGTGGCTACGACGAGGAGCGTCGCGTGTGGACGCCCGAGGGGCAGACGGTGCGTCTCTTCCATCGGCGACCGGGACGCTTCAACGTCATCTGGCCGCACACGTTCCACCGCGTCGTCCTCCCCGAAGGGCAGTCTGCGTGGACGATCTTCATCACCGGCCCCGTCGCGCAGAGCTGGGGCTTCTGGAGTCGCCTCGGCGACACCTTCACGCCCCACCGCGAGTTCTTCCGTCAGAAGGCCGAGCGCCGAAAGCCCTAACACCGCGCCCTCATTTGGCGCCGAGAGTCGCGCCTGCCTGACCGTGCGCGCATGACCTCCCGTCGCTGCGGTGTCGCCTCTCCCCGAGCCTCCATGCCCTCGCGGCCCCAGCGCGTCGCGCACGCACCGCCGCCGCGCGCACCGCTTGGTGATTGCACGGTACCGTCACCTTCGTCACCGCTGCCGCCCTACCGCGCCGACTACACGCGGCCCGCACGCACGCTGCCGCCCTCAGTCCTCGCCGAGCACGCGGCGCGGCGCCCCGTGGAGGGCCAGGTCGTCGAGCGCTTCGTGCTCGCGCCGGGCAAGAGTGGCCATCGTCTTCTCTGGACGCTTGGCCTCTACCAGCCGGGGTCGCCACCGCGCCTCGCCGTGCGGATGTCGTCGCCGCTCCCTGAGCTCGTGGGCGCTTCCAAGGTCCGTGGCCTCGGGGACGTGATCGCGGTGCGCGACGTGGACCTTTACTCGGGCGAGGACGCCCGGCGCGCGATGGAGCGAACGCTCATCGCCTGGCTCGCGAAGCAGGAGGACTTGCCGCCCTTCCCGCCGAGCCGACTCTCCGAAGACCATCGTCGCGCGGAACTCGCCGTGGGACTCACGGGCCTCTTCCGCATGACGGGCCGGGCGGCGCCCCAAGAGTTTTTGAGTGGCGAGCGCGAAGACTACACGCTGCGCCTGATGGCCTTCGTGCGGCTCACCGAAGAGATCACGGGCAAGATGGCTGTGCGCCCACACGGCCTCGATGCGAGCCACCCCGGCACGCGCCACGACGCGGAGATCGCCTACCGTCGAAACGCCCTCGACGTGTTTCGCGAGCACACCCACCGCGCCGCCTACTACCTCGGCGTCGGCGAAGAGGCCGTGGTGGGGATGCGTCTCACGCGCGAGGAGGCCAAGGGTGCCGTCGCGCGTCTCGCGCGAGAGACGGCTGCGTGGGAGCGCCTCCGGCCGCCGTCGCACCTCCCCGCCTTTAGCCATTGGGAGCGCGCGCGTGCCGACTTCGCAGCGGCGATGCCCCTCGCACGCAATGCCGAGCGACTCGCTGGGCTCGGGAGCCTCCACGCGGCGCAGGAGGTCTTGAATCGACTCGCCGAGGTGCGGCCCGACCGCTCCTCCGAACGTGCGGCGCTCGACGCCCTTCTGCGTCAGGGCCTTGGCGCTGGCAGCCCCGATGCGCTCCGGCCTCGCCGTGCGCCACAGAGCGCCACCGAGCGCATGACGGCCATCTTCGAGGGTGTCACCGTGACGGTGCCTCGCGTGGCCTTCGAGAAGCTCCGTGAAGAGTTTGGTAAGGGCGAGCACGCCGCCTCGCTCGCCGCCGTGATGCTCTCGGGCAATCGCGCGCTCGCCGCAAAGCTCTTCGTGCTCTCGCCCCTCAACCCCGACGCACGGGGCAACCGGGCCAACTTCGGCCGCATCTTCGGCGCGCTTCAACTGCCGAAAACCGAGACGGCCCTCCTCGACCTCTTCCACGACGCGCCGCTCCCAGGACACTACAAGGGCATCGAACGGTCCAAGGGGCCGATGGTGGACATCGGCCACCACGATGCGCGCCGACTGCGTGTTGCCGCGAGCGCGGCTGCGCGCGTGTCGCCCGTTCACCCTGTCGTCCTCGATGCCGCAGAGGGCCTTCTGCGCGTCTCTGTGAACGTCGAAGACATCGCACTCCGTCTGGTCCTCCGCGCCAACGTGCGGCGGGCGGGGCGTGCCGTTCTCTACGGCAAGGAGCTGGCAGCGGCGCTCACCCCGAAGGGTCGCCACGGGGACGAAACCCTCACCCTCGATGACGACACCCTGCAGAACGTGCGCGGCACGCATCGCCTCGCCCGCAACGCCCTCCTGCAGCTCGTGCCCATCTACCAAGACCTGCCTGAGGCGAGGGGACCAGACCTCTTGCGCCTGCCCGACGAAGACGGCCTCCTGCCGCTCCTCCAAGCCGTCGAGCACGCACAGAGCGACGACCTGACGAGGCCGCACATCGCCAGTGTCCACCTGCAGGTCCACTCCGGCGACGGCTCGGTCCTGGCGGAAGCCACCGACGGGCACCGCCTCATGCGGGTGAGCGGGCGCGTTCCCTTCGGGTCGAACCGGGGCGGTGAGGTGCTGCTTTCGTCGGCCACGTCCAGCCTCCTTCGAGGGCTCCTGGCCGATGGCGAGCGGGGCGTCACAGCGGCGCGTACCGCGTCGACCGACGCCGAGCCGATCCGCGTGACGTTCCGCGGTGGAGACTGGACGCTCACGTCTGCAGCGCCTCCGATGGCCTACCCGACGCTCGACACGGTGATTCCCAAAGACGCCGTGGCCCTCGTGCGTGCGTCATCGTCCGAGTGGCTCAAGGCCCTCGATAGACTGCCGCGTGGCCCGAAAGGCGAGGGGGTCATCGTCTCCGCGCGGGGCATCACCCAGGACACTGAAGGGAAGCCTCAATCCACCGAGCGACTCCCAGGCAAGGCGCTCGTGAGCCTCCCGGCCTTCCGCGTGAACCGCCGCTACCTGCGCGAGGTGATGGAGGCGGCAGGGGCCTACTACGGCACGACACTGCCGCTCGTTCTCTCGGGCTCGAATGATCCAAAGTACGCGAGCCTCGAACCGATCGTCTTCTCGGCCCGTGGCATCCCCTTTGCCGTCGTCATGCCGATGCGCCTCTGACCGGCGCCCGAACCTCTCGCCGACCGTTCCCGAGGAGCGAGCGTCAGCGCATGGCCCAGCCCGCTCCCATCGAGACGCCCCAGGCCCCTCCCGCCCCCACGCCCCGCCGCTGGTACACGACGACGGAGGCGGCCGACTACTGCCGCTTCAAGACCACCGGGGCGATCAGAAAGGCGGTGAAGGAGGGACGCCTTCAGCCCGATGGGAAGCGCAAAGGCGCCAGAGGGACGCACCTTTTCCTCCAGACGACACTCGACGCCTTTCTCGGGCTCAGTGTGAGTCGTATGCTCGCGGACGGACTCTCGGGTGCGCCCTCCAACACAGTCGGAGGGCCAGATGGCAACGAAATGGGTCGAACGTTGGAAAACCTTGGTGCGGGAGAAACCAGTGCTTCCGGGGGTGTACCCCAGGAAGGACGGAGGGTTCGTGGTGCGAGCCCTCGTCACCATCCCGGGCACCGAGAAGCGCAAGGAGGTGTGGAAGACGGTCGAAGCGGCAACGCCGCTCGATGCGAAGCAGATGCTCGTCGAACTCGTGGCGGCAACCAAAGCAGCCAGCCATACGGCCCAAACCCCAGCGCCGCCGCCAGCGCCGATGACGGCCAGTACGACCCAGATGCCGTTCTTCGGCGACTACGCAGCCACACTCAAAGAACGTAAAGAGCGTGACGGCACCTTCAAGAGCGAGTCGGGCAAGGGTTGCCACCTCTCGATCCTGAAAGAGCACATCCTCCCCACGTTCGGCCCCATGCGCGTCGACGAGATCCGTAAGGCGCAAGTCCTCGCATGGAAAGACACGCTGCCTGAGAAGGTGCAGCCGCCTCACCCGCGGTTGAAGCGGAAGCCTGAGGTGGCCCTTGCCTCCACGGCCAAGCACTACTCACCGCACACCATGAATGGCTGGCTCCGACTCTTTTCCACCATCATCACGGCGGCGGTGGAGGAGTTCGAGCTGCCCAAGAATCCCGTCGCGGGACTCACCACGTTCGACACGAGCGAGACCCCGACCTACACGCACGAGGAGCCGAACTCCGCGACGCCCGAAGAGACGAAGGCGTTTCTCTCCACGGCGCTCCAGATGTACCCGCAACACTTCGCGATGATGGTGATGGGGTTCGTCACGGGCCTTCGCCCCTCATCGCTCAGGCCCATTCGCCGGTCGGGCCCCGAACGAGACCTTCTTTGGGAGGAGAAGGCCCTCCTCGTGCGCCGCAGTCACACGCGGACGCAGAAGGTGATGAACACGACCAAGACGGGCAGGCGCCAGCGCATCGGTCTTCCCGATATGCTCATCGTGATCCTCCACTGGCACGTTGACTCGCTGCCTCCGGGGCCCATGCGAGACTCTGATCTCCTCTTTCCGAGCGCAAAGGGGAAGCTCCGGTCGCAGGGGGTTCTCGACAAGCCCTTCAAGGCAATCTGCAAGGCCCTCGGCAAGTCCATCGGGCTGCGGAAGAAACTCACACCGCGTGCCATGCGCCGGACGTTCCAAGACCTCACGCGTCTGGCCGACGTGCGAGACCTCGTCACCCGCTCCATCTCCGGCCACGCCACGTCGGAGATGCAGGAGCACTACTCGACGCCGCTCCAAACCGAGCAACGTGACTCCCTCACGCGCGTCCTCAGTCTGACTGGAATTGACAAGGTGACTCGCCTCTCCACCGCCAGCGTCGCTCCCACTGTGTGGGGCAACTGTGTGGGGGAGGTTGCAGGGATGTCAGGTGCGATGTGTGGGGAAACCGCGGAAAGGGCTATTCCATAGCGGTTTGTGTGGAGCGGGCGACCGGGATCGAACCGGCGACGTTCAGCTTGGGAAGCTGACATTCTACCACTGAATTACGCCCGCGGTAGCTTCTGACTAGGGGGCGAACCCTGCACCTTCGCGGGGTGTCGCGTCAACTGAAAAACGACACTGGGGGCGAGGGGTGTCGAAATATGCTTGCCCTTCGGTGCGAGGGGCGCATCATCGCGCACTCTTTTCAACCAACCCGAAGTAGAAACAGCACACCATGAGCGCCGAAACTCGCGCAGCCGAAGAGCCTGTCGCCGCCTCGACTCCTGACGCCTCGGGCGATGCACCGGCGCCTGCGCCTGAAGTGGCAGAAGACCCGGTCGCGATCGCACAGCAAGCGCTGGCCTGGTGCCGCGAGCATCCGACCGACGATACCGCGGTCGAGACCCTCAACACGGTGTTCTTGCTCAAAGATGAACCGGCCATCAAGCGAGAGCTGCTTGAGACCGCGCGCATCGTGGGCGGCGCCGTCGCGGCCCTCGAAGAGCCCCCGGCGACGCTCCACGCGCACATGACGGTGTTGCTCGCGAACCTCCTCGCGCTGCCCACCGGGGCCGCGGTGGTCGATGCGCTCTACGCCGCGTGGATCCGCAACCCGAAGTCGTTCGGGCGCGGCCATCTGACGCCGCCGCGGTTTCAGCAAGAGCTGTTCGTGCAGCGCTTGGGCGACCTCCTCGGGTGGGGCTCGCTTGATTTGAAACAAGATCATCAAGCGTTGGTGCGCTGGGCAGAGTGGTTCGACTCGTGGAATCTGCGAAACAAGTTCCGCGCGCGTCGCGCTTTTGACACCTTGCGCCGCGCCTTCCACGCCCCCGACGTGTGGAAGCGTGTGCACTTTGAAGAGAACCGCCCCGCCTCGCCGCGGCACGAGCACCCCCGGCACGCCTCGGGTCAAAACCCCGAGTCTGCCGCGCCCGCCGAGCCCGGTGTTGAGCCCGGTGCTGAGCCCGGCGCCGAGCCCGCGCCCGCAGCCGTGGCCGCTGACCCGAACGCGCCGCAACGCAAGAAGCGCCGTCGGCGCCGCAAGAAGAAGCCCGGCGAAGCCCAACCCGCAGGCGCCGCGCCCGCCGAGGGGGCCGCTGACGACAGCGAGGGTGACAGCGACAGCGACGGCGACGACACTGACCCGGGCGACGCCGCCGCGCCCAACGGCAACGTCTGAAACTCACTGAAGTGTGGGCAGAATCGGGGTACAAAAGCACCCTCGATGACCGCCACGCCGCTCGACCTCCCCCGCGACCCCGCCGCCTGGGCGCAACACCTCAACATCTCACACGAAGCCGTCGCGCTCTACCTCGGCTCTGAGGTCATCGACCTGCACGTCGAGCCCTTCCTCTGGCAGCGGCTGACGGGGTACAATTTTCTCAAGGCCCACGGCCCGGGGCTCCTCGATGGGGCCTTCGGCCGACAGACCGATTTGCCGCGATTTCGTGCGGGGCATATCACGGGTGCGACCTGGGTGATTACCACCAACCCGGCCCGTACCGCAGAAGGGCGCGCAGAGACCTTTGTGCGCAACCTCGCTCGTTTGAGGGCGACCCTCGAGAGCGTGCCCCACGAGGTGGCGCTGGTGCGTAACGCCGCAGAGTACAATGAAGCCCGAAAGAAGGGGCTTCACGGCGCGTTCGTGGGTATCCAAGGCGGCAACGCGCTCGACCTCCACGCCGACGGCTCGGCGCTCGACCTCATTGAAGACAACCTGGTCTTGCGGGTCACCCTGGTGCACCTCTCGACCTCGCGTCTCGGCACCACGAGCTCGCCCCTGGGGCTCCGCGCGGGGGGGCTCACCGCACGCGGCAAAGACTTCGTGCGCGCCTTGAACGCGCGAAAGATCTTTGTCGATCTCGCACACATCTCTCGGCAGGGTTTCTTCGACGCGCTCTCGGTGCATGACCGCTCACAGCCCTTGCTGGTGACGCACACCGGGGTGAGCGGCGTGACACCGCACTGGCGAAACCTCGATGACGCCCAGCTCCGCGCGGTGGCCGATCTCGGGGGCACCATCGGGGTGATGTATCAATCGAGCTTCCTCGGAGATCGGCACTTCTCAGGGCGATCAAAGTCTGTGGTCGATCACATGGCGCACATCGTCGAGACCGTGGGCGACGACCACGTCTCACTGGGCTCAGACTGGGACGGGATGATCGTACCCCCGAAAGACATGCGCACCTGTCTTGAGACGCCGCGGCTTGTGCAACATATGCTCAACCGCGGTTGGTCTGCCGAGAGGATCCAGAAGATCCTCGGGTTGAATTTTCTTCGCACGGTGGCTGCGCTCCGAGGTTGACGCCGACGGCGTTTCGCGGCGAGATGCGGCGCGCTGTGGTCGCCGAGGGTGATGGTCACCCGGGCGCGGCCGTCGCCGGTCTTCGCAAGGAGTGAATCAGATGTCTCTGAATCTCAACAAAGCCCTCGATAAGAAGTACGAAGGTCAAACCTTCAAGCAGCTTGTCGACATGCCGCTCTCGGGCTTTTCGGGTCTCACTGAAGAACACGGCAAGCTCCTGAAGCAGCTCGGCCTCGAGACCGTGGGCGACCTCGCCGGGTGGAAGTTCGCCAAGTGGGCCCAGGCCATCGCCGCCCTCGCCGCTACCGAAGAAGCCGACAAGTGATCGCAGGGTCGTGCGCGGCCAAGAGTTGATCGCGCGACCCCGAAGCGATATGGGGTCTGCCCGAAGCGCAAGACACCATGCACGACCTCATCGATTTTCTTCGCAATCTGCTCAAGTCTGAGCACCAGCAGGCCCTCATCGCCCAGTTCGGCTACCCCCTCCTCGCGGGCATCGTCTTCGCAGAGACGGGCCTCCTGGTGGGCTTTTTTCTCCCGGGCGACTCGCTGCTCTTCTCAGCAGGCGTCGTGGCCGCCGCGGGGCACCTGAACATTCTTGTGCTGAACGTACTCTTGATCGCGATGGCCATCTTGGGCGACGCGGTGGGGTACGGCATCGGCCGCTACTTCGGGGCGAAGCTCTACGAGCGCGAGCAGACCTTCTTCTTTCGTAAAGACCACCTCATCGCGACCCGCGAATTCTACGAGAAGCACGGCGGCAAGACCATCGTGATCGCGCGCTTCATGCCCTTCGCGCGCACCTTCGCGCCGGTGGTGGCGGGCATCGCGCAGATGCCCTATGCGCGCTTTCTCAGCTACAACGTCTTTGGCGGTATCGGCTGGGTCACCTCGATGTCGCTGTTGGGGTACTTCCTCGGGCAGCGCCTCGGCGCGAAGAACACCGAGCGAATGGTCTATTTGATCATTGTGTTTTCGCTCCTCCCGGTGGTGATCGGGTACCTCCGCAACAAGAAGAGCCCCGCGACGCCCTCGGCGTGAGGTGTGGGCCTGCGGCCCGTGTTGACGGCTTTCTGCGCCCGGGGTCTACTCCGCCGATGCGACGTCGCGCGGGCCTCGGGTTGTCACTCTTTCTCTCGGCCTGCGGCGGTTCTGGGAGCCAGGCCACGGTGGCCCCTCCGCAGGGCGACGCGGGCGCCCTCGACGCGGCCCACGACGCGTCACCCTTCGCTGACATCGCGGTCGAAACGGCTGTCTCGCCCGATGCCGGGGCCCCTCCCGACGATGTCGGCGAGACCCTCGTGGCCGACGCGGGGCCTCCGGGCACGGCGGTCACCGGGCCGCGCAACCAATGGCTCTGGGTCGACGAGCCCGACGCCCGCTGCGCCAACGGCCGACCGACCGGCTTCGGCCTCAACCTGGCCGACGATCAAACGCGGTTGGTGATCTTCCTCCAAGGGGGCGGCGCTTGTTGGGACGCAGCCTCGTGCAACCCTGTCGTGCCGTCGAGCTTCTATGTCGCGACGGGCTATGGTCGCTTCGAGTTCAACACCGATGTCTTGAGACCCTCGATGTTGCCGCTGCGTCGCCTCGACCCGAGCAACCCCTTTCGTAACATGAGCATGGTGTATGTGCCGTATTGCACGGGTGACGTGCACGCCGGCGACCGCGTGGCCGAGTACAACGGGCGGCCGTTTCATCACGTAGGGGCGCGCAACCTCGGGCTCTTTCTCAGGAGAGTGACGGCGACCTTTCCGCGGGTGCGCCGGGTGTGGCTCATGGGCGACAGCGCAGGGGGCTTCGGCGCGGCGCTCAACATGGATCGCGTCCAGCGCGTCTTCCCCAATGCGCGGGTCGACGTCCTCGATGATTCGGGGCAACCCATCGAGCCCCCCGCCGAGCGCTGGGCCCAATGGCGCGCCGCGTGGAATTTGCAGCTCCCCGAGGGCTGCGACCCGCGCTGCGCGTCGAGCATCGCGTCGATCACCGACCTGATCCGCCAGCGGTACCCCAATAACCGCTTCGGGCTGATCTCATACTCTCACGACGCGGTCATCTCGACCTTCATGGGGTTGAACTCTCTTGAGTTCAACCGTCGCCTTGAGAGCTTTGTGACCGAAATGGGCCGACAGTGGCCTTCGGGCCGCGCGTTCATTCTGCCAGGGCTCTTGCACGTGGGCTTTCTGACACCCACCCCCGCCATGCTCCGTTGGATCAACGCAATGATCACCGACGACCCGAGCTGGCAGACCGTGAACTAGCGCCTCGCCGCACGATTGTCCAGAATGGGCGTTGACAGCGCTTTGCACCTGTCGCTTGATCGCCGCGCCAAAGGGTTCGCGGGGGCGTCTGGGGCGATTGTGCCTGCGGCCCGATCCGCGAGAGAAAGTCAACAGTCATGTTGCGCAAGCGTTCAATGAAGGCGGCCCGTCAGCGTGAGATCGAGCTCCAGGGGCAGGCCCTCGCCGGGCTCGTCGACGCTGGCATCCTGGCGGCCTGTGCCGACGGCGTGATCGAAGACAGCGAGCTCGATGTGGTGGCCGACGTGATCCAGGGTTTCGCCCAGGGCCAGGCCACGATGCGTGACATCCGCGAGCTGATGCAGGCAAGCCTCGACAGCCTCGATGAGCAGGGCTACGAGGGCAAGCTTGAGGCGCTGCAGAGCAACCTCTTCAACGACGAGCTCCGTGAAATCGGCCTCTCGGTGGTCTCTGCGGTGTTGATGTCAGACAGCGATTACAACGAAGACGAAGACGAAGTCTTTTATGACATCGCCGACGCCCTCGAGATCGACCACGACACCGCCGACGCCATCTGGGATGGTGTCGAAGCCAACCTGAGCTGAGTCCGCGCGCCCGCGGGTGCGCGAAATGGCGACGGCCCGCCTCGCAGCAGTGTGCGAGCGCGGGCCGTGTCGTTGGGGGGGCGGGGGCTTCAGTTGCTGCGGCAGACGCCGTCAGCGCAGCTTTGCCCGGCGGCACAATCGGTCTGCCGCGCGCAGTTCGAGCGAAACTCGTTGTCGGTCTGGCAGTACCGCGCGCTCGTGCTGAGGTACGCGATGGGGGCGCAGTTGCGGTACGCCACGTCGGTGCGGAGGCACTCATCGGCGGTGCTGCACGGGCGTCGGCACACGCCGTCGAGGCACTGGCTGCCCGCCGCGCATTGGCTGTTGTCAGTGCAGAAGGGGCGGCGACGGCCGTCAGTCTGGCAGACCCCCTGGTCGGTGCAATACAGCCCCGAAGCGCACTCGGTCGGCCCGCTGCACCGCTGGAAGCAGCTGCCGTTCAAGCAACGGCGCCCGGCGCCGCAGGCCGCGTCGCTGGCGCACGCGTCGCTCGGGCCGTCGACGCAGACGCTGTTCTGGCACACCTGGCCCGCGGGGCAGCTCGCGCCCGCGCCGCAGGCGGTGCGGCAGGTGGCGTTGATGCAGACCCGGCCGGTGCCACACTGGCTGTTGAAGCGGCACTCTTCAGACTGGGCGGCGCAGCTGCCGGCCAGACACACCCGGCCGGTGCCGCACTGGCTGTCGGCGGTGCAAGGGCAGCTCTGGGTGAGGGGGTTGCAGGTCGAACGCTGACACACACCGTCGGTGCAAATGGCGCCGTCGGTACAATCGGTGTTGCTGCGGCACGAACCCGGGCGCGGCGTCGGCGCCGGCTCAGTGGGGCGGACACACAAGCCCCGAACGCTCGCCGCGGCGCCCCGACAGACCCAGCCCTGGGCGCAGTCGTTGTCGTTCGAACACGCGCTCGTGCACCCGAGGTCGGTGCAAACCTGACCCGCGCCTGTGCACTGGTAATCGCCCGCGCAGGGCGCCCGAACCGGAGGCTCGGCCGCGCGACACCCCACGCCGTCGCAGTAATAACAACCGTTTGAATCGCAGTAATAGGTATCGCTCGAACAGCCCGTGACGGCGCCCAGAACCGCGCTGGTCACCAGGGCCAGGGCCATCTTCACAAACGACAAGGTCGGTCGGCTCATGTTGTCATCGCCTCTCTGCCGCAGTCTGCTCTGCAGGTGTCGCGCACCATGACAGAACCATGCCACACCCTCGGCCGCGTGTCGCATTCACTCTGCGCCGCAATTCTGCTTTGAATCGTCAACCCAGGTTCACATCGCGCTCGTGAACGCACACTCGTCGGTTGTGCCGCAGGGGCCCGCGGTCGTAGCCTCAGGGAGCCTGTGAGAGCCCTCGTCGCATCGTTGTTTGTGGCCCTCGTCGGCTGTGCGTCGACCCCCGGCGCGAGCCCCCGTCGCGCCCTCGCGGTCGCCGCCCAGGCGATGGCCGAAGGTGACGCCGCGACCCTCTACGCGATGCTGCCCGAGGCGGCCCAACACGCTGAGCCGTTCGCGCGGTTCGCTGCGCGTCTGGCCCGCCAGCGTGAAGAGCAAGCGCAGCGCGCCGAGGCCCTGCGGCGTGAGCTGAGAGAGGGGCGAGGCCCCGTGGTGCGCTTCGACGACGACGGTCGGCGCGAGGCGCTCACCCAAGAAGAGTCCGACGGGTGGCACGTCGTTGACCCCGGGTTTGGGCCTCCGGTGGGGGCCTACCTGCCAGGGCGCGCAGGGGTTCGGGCGGCCCTCAGGGGCTTGCGCGAGGCCTTGCTGCACCGCGATCGGGCAGACCCCTTCGTGCACCTCGTGACGTCGCGCGCGCAGGCCGTACAAGCGGGCGAAACGGCGGCCCTCGCCGAGGCCCTGTCCGACCCGATGGCGCTCGACATTCGCTTTCAAGAGGGGCAGCCAGACCCCAACCGCGTGCAGGTGGCGCTCCCCGATGGGCGGCGCTTGTCGATGGTGCGCGAGGCCGGGGTGTGGCGGGTCGACGCCCTCCCGAGCGCCGACTGAGCCGTCGTTCAGGGCGGGGCGGGTGAGACGAGCACCACCTCGGCGCGGTCGTCGTCGCGGTCGCCGCCGGCGATGCGATAGAGCCCTGCGGGGTGCAAAGTGCTGCGGGTGACCCCGGCGGAGGCGAGGGCGCCCACGAGGGCCTCGCTCTGACGTGTCGCGAGGGCTTCTGCCGCAGGGCGCGAGGCGCCGCCGACGAAGACCTCGACCCGAACCTGAGTGCCCGCGGGTTGGGCGCTCAGCACTCGGGCCAAGGTGCTCACGCGACCCCGGGCCGTGGGGCTCAGGGCCGCTCCGGCGAACAGACCGCGAAGAACGGCCACCACGCCGCGCGCGTCTTGGTGCGGCGTCACCATGGCCTCGGCCGACAACGCGCGGGTCAGGTTCGACGCATCGATCGCGCGCGCCGCAGGCACCGCGTGGGCCGCACGGGTCTCGCGCAGCAACGCCTCGGCGGCGGTGTAAGCCGTGGCCGCGAGCGAGAGGGCCGCGTTGAGGTCGCGCCCGCTCGCCGCGCGGGTCGCTGCGGTCAGCCGGTCGCGGGCCGCGTCGCGGGGCGGGCCGTCGGCGCCGAGAAGCTCGGACGCGGCGATCAGGAGCTGTGCCTGTTGGCGCAGGTCTTCTGCCCGCGCCGCGCGCTCGGCGGGTACGACGCTGGCGCTCTGTTGCGCCGCAACACGGGCACGCTCGGCCTGGGCCTGGGCCTCGCGCCGCTGGGCGATCTCGCGCTCTAACGTGCCGGCCTGCGCGTCGAGGCGTTGGATCTCGTCTTCGACCGCGCGGGCCTCGCGCTGGGCGTCTTCGACGCGATGCAGGGCCCGGCGTTCGCGTGATTGCGCGTGGGCGACCTCAAGGCGTAGCCGAAAGTCTTCGAGGGCCTCGGCGCCGCGGTCGCCTTCGAGCGACTGAAGCTCCCGGGCCCGCTGCGTGAGCGCCGCGAAGGCCTCGGGGTTGTCGCGGGCGGTCTCTTGCGCCACCGGACCACCCAAAATGCGATCCGCTTCGGCCGCGGCCGGCGAGAGACGCACCGCGCTCGCGCAGCCCGCCAACACCAAGGTCAATACGAGGGGGCGCATCATCGCGAGGCTCCTTGGGGCTGCGGCGGGGCGCCCTCAGGCAGACGACGGTGTGTCGGCGGGTCGTCGCGGGTCGCGAGGATGTGCGCCTCTGAAATACGTTCGAGGGCGCCGCGGCTCTGGGTGCGTCGGGTCTCAGCGGCCACCACGGTGCGCTCGGCGTCGAGGGCCCGCGCCTCGGCGCGCATGGCACCGACCCGCGCCCTCAGCACTTCGACGATGCGGGCGATGCGCTCGGTGCGCGCGGTCATGGCCAAGAGGTCGCGGCGATGCTCTGCCTCGACGCGCTCGGCCGCCGCGGTCTCGGCGCGGGCCACGAGGTCGGCCACGCCGCCGCGCTCGTCGTCGGTGACCGCCAAGGCCGTGAGGGCGGCTTCGACCGGCGCGAGGCTTTGGGTCATCGCCTCGGTGGGCGTCGGGCGCCGTGGTGTTGTCTGCGCCCACCCTGCGGTGGTCATGAGAAGCGAAGCCCACAACACACCGAAGGCCCCGACACGTCGCCGTCTTGCCATCGAACACTCCCCTGTCATGCCCTTCGGTGGGCCGTCAATCCCCGTGACGACGAGCGTCCTTGAATGGGCGCGCGGGTGTACGGTACGGTCTGCGGCGTGATTGAGCGGGTTGCACAGCACCAGAGCCGTTTTCGTACGCCTGGGCTCAGCCCCGATGCCCGTGGCGTGGCGCTCGGGCCCGTTGGGGTGGTGCTCCTGCCCAGCCTTGAGAAGCTCGTGGCGTTTCTGCGCGCCGCTGGCGAAGAAGGGGCGCTCGACGAGCTGCTCGACTCGCTCCGCATCGTGCAGGTGATCTCGCCCTTGCGCACCCGCGAGCTGCTCGTCGAGGTGCAAGCCAGCAGCTCGCACCGCATGGATCGCCTCGCCGCCCTCGGGCGCATCGTGGGCGCGATGACCTTTACGGGCTCGGGGCGGCACTATGTGAAGTACCGCGACGCGCAAGCCCCGTTCGGTTACGACATCGCCGAATTGTTGCCTGATCCCGGTGACTTCGGGCTCTATCACGATCGCTTCGCGCAGCCGTATCGTACCGACAAACCGCTGCCCTTGCGCGACCTCTTGTTGCGCCTCGCGCCGGTGTCGATCCCGCGGGCTCGGGCTGAGATCCCGCGTTCGCTCTATGCGCTCCTCCGTACGGGCCTCGGCGACGCCGTCGTCGGGTACCTCGCCCGGTGGAACGTGCCCGCCCGCGTGGCCGTGGTGGAGTGGAGCCGCGGCGGCACCAGCGCCGTGGTCGAGAAGGCCTGGCTCTTGCAGCTCTCGCAGCCTGCGCCGCGGTTTGTGTCGCTGCTCAGGTCGCTGCCCGGGGTGAGCTTGTTCGTGCCCGATGGCGAGCGCTGTGTGGTGGAGTTTGGTCATCGTCACCCGATCCCGTTGTCGGCGTGTGCTCCGCTCTTTGGCAGCGAAGAGCTGGTGTTGTTCCGCGCGGGGGGTGAGGGGCCTGTGCTTTTGCCGCAGCGGCCGCCGCTGGTCGACGTGCAGACCGTGACCTCGCTGGTGACGCAGTCGACGACCACCGCAGAGAGCGTAAAAACCTATGGCATTACGGGCACATTCTCGCTCTCACTGAAGCTCGTGCCGACGGGCGGGCCGCCGCGTCGGGTGTCTGCGGCGGTGATCCCCCTGGGCGAGCAAGACACCCTCGGGCGCATTCTCGGGGTGTTGCCGCCGACCCTGCTCGGCAAGATCTCGGTGGCCTTCAGCGAGCGGTCGATCTACTTGCTGGGCCCCGACGCCGCGCATGTGGTGCCGCTCGGCACGCTCTACGAAGACCTCGGCGACCATGTGTATGTGCCGCTCGGGTGGGCGCTGTCGCCGCCGATTCCGCCCGATGTGTTGCGCGGGTTGGCGCGCGTTTCGAGCGACATGGCCTTGTTCGTCACCGGGGGTCAGCGGCCGCTGACGGCGCTGCCGCAGGGGGCCTTCGTGTCTGCGACGCGGGTGCTCTTGTCTGACGTCCCGGTGGTCGAAGAGAGCCTCATCGCGGCGCCGCTCGACGCCGACCTGCCCTTGCCCGATGTGTGGCCCGCGCCGCCGGGGGCCTTGTCGACCTTCTTCGCCCCGGGCGCCCGGGGCAACCTCCCGCCCTCTCGGGCCGCCAACGTCTTGCCCGATGGCACGACCGTTTCGTTGACCGACGACGAACCACCGACCCGTGGCTGACGCGACCCTCGATCACTTCATCGCGAAGTTTGTCTTGCCCTTGTTGGCGGGCGGGCAGGTCTCTGTCGAGGGCCTCTTGGGCCCGGGCGTCATCGCCGAGTGGGCGAAGCAAGGGCGCCCCGAGATGGGCCTGTGGGCGAAGCTCTCGCAGGCCATGCGCCAACAGCTCGCGCACGACGGCGCGGTGGGTGAGATGGGCGAGATCCCGCTCGACGCGTTGGGGCTCGCGGCGGTGTGGCACAACCTCATCGCGGTGACGCACCCCGAGGCCCGCAACAAGAAGGCGCTCAGGGTGCGGGTGAAGCAATGGTCTGAGGCCATGCTGGGCTGGGTCGACGTGCCGCGCACCCGCGCCGAGGTGGGGCTCCGGCACGCGATGCTCGGCCGCCTCGGGGCCTTGGGGCGCGTCGACACGCACGTCGAATTCTGGGCTGGTTACGCAGACTTCGTTGGGGTCGCCCCGCCCGACTCGTTGCTCGCCTGGCCCAATGTGCGGCGGGTCAAGAGCAGCCGCACGCGCTTAGACCTGGTTGAACTCTTGCGGGGGCTCGACCGCGGCGTGCTCGAAGACCCTGAGGGCGACCTCCGGGGGGTGGTGCGGGCGGCCCTGGCGGCCTCTCCGCTCACCGACCTGACGTTGATCGATCGCGCGGCGCCTTTGGGCTTTGTGTGGTCTCCTGGGGCCCTCAACGCGATGGGCGACGTGGCGCTGCGTGGCGCGGCGGTGCGGATCCTCCTTGGGCGCGGGGCCTCGGCGATTCGTGCGCTCGAGCAGGCTACGTTGGTCCTGTGTCGCGAGGGCACCACCGAGGGCGTCGCGCAGACCCTCTTGCGGCTGCACCTTGAGCTCGTGCTGAGCGACGCGATGGCGGCGCGTCTCGGCTCGCACGGGGCGGCCGCGGGGAGCGCCAACGCGACGGTGACCGTGACGGCGTACCCGCAGCCCCTCGCGATGGACCTCGTCGCGCGGCTCGGGGCACAGAAAATTGCTGCGCTGGTGGGGCTCTCGCCCGACGAGGTGCAGCGCACGATTCCCCCTGATCCGACGCGGCAAAACCCGCGCGACCCACCCTCGGCCCCGCTCCTCGCGGCGGCCAACATGACGGAGAACCGAGCGTGACGCAGGCCACAGTGCAGAAGCTTCGAGGGCTCGCCCGGAGCCTAGAGGGGCAGTTTCTCGGCAAGCAAGAGACCATTCGCTTGATGGTGCTCTCGGTGCTTGCGGGCGAGCACATCGCGTTGATCGGCCCGCCCGGCACGGCCAAGAGCGCCTTGGTGCGCAGCTTCGCGAAGATGATCGACAGCCAGTACTTTGAGTACCTGTTGACGCGCTTCACCGAGCCCAATGAGCTCTTCGGCCCGGTTGACATCCCGGCCTTCCGCCAGGGCACCTATCGGCGTCGCACCGAGCAGATGTTGCCCCAGGCTGAGATCGTCTTCCTCGATGAGATCTTCAAGTCGAACAGCGCGATCTTGAACGCGCTCTTGACCTTGTTGAATGAGCGCAAATTCAACAACGGCGGCACCGTGGTCGATGTGCCCCTGCTCTCGGTCTTTGGGGCCAGCAATGAGGTGCCCGCAGACGAGAGCCTCCAGGCGATCTTCGACCGCTTCCTCTTGCGGGTGCGCAGCGAGCACCTCGACGCGTATCACTTCCAAGAGCTCGTCGCCCGCGGCGTCGCGTTGGAGCTTGAGCGCTTCGGCGGGCGTCGCGGCCCCGAGGTGTATCTCAGCACCGCCGATTTGCGCGAGGCGCAGCGCGAGGTGGCCGAGCGCATGAACATCTCTGACGAGCTCATGGCCACCTACAAATCGCTGGTGTTTCAGATTCGAGCCGAAGGGGTGAGCCTCTCAGATCGTCGCGTGGTGAAGCTGCTCAAGCTGATGGCCGCGAGCGCATACTTTGACGGCCGACCGGCCGCCGATGTGAGCGACCTCTTCATCCTCAAGCATGTGTGGAACAGCCTTGAGCAGGCCGAGATCCTCGACGGCATCGTCGCGCCGGTGCTCGACGCGTGGTTCCGCGCGCACCCTGACTCGCGGCGAGCGGGGGCCATGGAGGTCGGGCTCGACGCGCTCTTGACCGAGATCCAGCGTATCAAGTCGTCTCTGACCGGGAGCGCTCCGGTCAGCGACCTCCAGCTCTTCGCGCATCTTCGCGCGTTGGGCGAGATCAAGGCCGCGCTGCAATCGCTGGCCACCGACCCCGCCCGCAAGGCCCTCCAAGACGTCGACCAGCTCCTCGAACACGTCTTCCGTTCGGGGCGCATCGCGGGGTAGCTTTCGGTGTAAGCGCCGCCGCGGGGTGGCGTTCATCGGGGTACCGCGTGCACAAGGGGGCGCCGCTCTGAGCGCCCTCGTCGCGACGCGACATGGGAGCCTTCATGTCTCGAAAATCTTGTTTTTTCGCGAGGTTACGCGCTGCGGGGGCCCTCACCGGGGCCCTCTTGGGGGCCCACGCCTTGTCGGCCTGTTCGGCCGGCCAGTCGTACCCTCGCCCGTCGTATGCCGCCGCGCAGGTGTCGGGCGCCTCGGCGGCCCCGCGGGCTGAATCGTTGCGAGAAGAGAGCGCCGCGGTCGACAGCGACGTCGCCGCCTCGGCCGGGTTCGCGCCGGTGGCAGAGTCGCCCGCTGCGACCTCTGCCGCGCCTTCGCCCCCGCCCCTGCCGTCGGCCCCTGGGGGGCCCTCTCGCCCGCCCGCGGCGATGCCCGGCCGAGGCCCCGCGGGGCGCACCACGCCCGCGTCGAGCCCCGCGTCGAACCCGACCGCGGCGCAACCCGCGCAGGCGCCGAGCCCTGCCCCTGCGCCCATGCTGGTCTACACCGCCGACGTGCGGCTCATGGTCGAGCAGCCTCAGATCACCGAGGTGCTCGATCGGGTCACCGACCTCGCGTACTCGCTCGGGGGCTATCTTGTGCGGCGCAACAATTCGAGCGTCCAGGTGAGGGTGCCTTCGTCGCGGTTTCGCGACGGGCTCAGGCAGGTCGAGGGGCTCGGCGAGGTTGTGCAGCGCAGCATCAACGCCGACGACGTGAGCGAAGAGTTTCGCGACATCGAAGTGCGGCTCCAGAACCTCCGCGCGGTGCGCCGACGGCTCGAAGAGTTTCTCGCCCGCGCGGCCAACGTGACCGACGCGCTCGCGGTCGAGCGCGAGCTCGAGCGTGTCGCCGCCGAGATCGACCGCATCGAAGGCCGCATGCGCTTTCTCTCAGCGCGGGTCGCCTTCTCGCTCGTGACGGTGAACGTGCAGCCGCGCCCGCGTCAGCAGCCCATCGTGCCTGAAGAGCGCCCGGTGCCGCCTCGGCAGCTGCTCAACCTCCCGGTGCCATGGCTTGACACCCTCGGCATTGGTCGCCTCCTCAACATTCGCTGAACACCGAAGAGCGTACGACCATGCGTGCCAACCGATTTGTCTTCGCCCTCGCGCTCGCGCTCTCGGCCCCGGCCTGCGCGAGCTTTCATGTGAACACGCCCTCGGGCTTCGCCGAGCTCGACGACGACGCCTACGACTACCGCGCCACCAGCGCCGACGGGGTGGTGCTCGCGGTGCGGGCGCTCCGAAACCGCCCGAGCGCCAACCTCGCGTTCTGGTCGCGGGCCATCGACGAGCGCATGCAGCAGCGCGGATACACCCCTGACGGCGAGCCGCGCCCGGTGCAGAGCGCCGACGGGTACGCCGGGGTCCAGTATCGCTACGTCATCGGCGTCAACGGCCGACCCCATCGGTACTGGGTCACGGTGTATGTGAAGTCCGGCGCCTTTCTGCGCCGGAGCCGGGTCTACATCGTCGAAGCGGGGGGCGATCGCGAGACCTTCGAGGGCGCGACGCCGCTCGTCGAGCGGGCCATCACCGCGTTCCGTTGCTCGTAGCCCGCGCCCTCGTGCAGGGCCCCAAATGACACGCCGCCAGGCCGTGAGACGCTCCGATGAAGCGCCTCGCGCCGGCGGCGGGTCTGTCGCAATGTTCACACTGTGAACATCGCAGCCGCGCTCACATGGCGAGGCCGCCGTCGACGTCGATGGTGCGGGCGGTGAAGTAGTCGCACTCGATGACAAACTTCACGGCGCGCCAGATGTCTTCGGGCAAGCCGATGCGGCCCACCGGCACGCGCTCGACCAGGGCGTCGCGGGCCTTCTGGTGCATGCCTTGGGTCATGGGGGTCTCGATCATGCCGGGGGCCACGGCGCCCACGCGGATGCCGAAGGCGCCGAACTCGCGGGCCCAGGTGAGGGTGTTGGCGGCGAGGGCGGCCTTGGCGGCCGAGTAGTTCGACTGGCCGCGGTTGCCGTGGCGCGCGATGCTCGACATGTTGACGATGACGCCCGGGCGGCTGTTGGTCGAGAGCATCTTGGCCACCACCTCGCGCACCATGAAGGTCGCGCCCGAGAGGTTGACGCCGATGACCGCGTCCCACTCGGCGCGCGAGAGCTTCTTCACCGCGCCGGTCTCGCGGTCTTTCTTGACCAGCAGGCCGTCGCGCAAGATGCCCGCGTTGTTGATGAGCGCGTTGAGGCCGCCCATCGCGTCGTGGGCCCAGCTGACGAACGACTCACACTCGGCCTCTTCGGCCACGTTGAGCTTGTGAACAAAGATCTTGCCCGGCAAGCCCTTGAGCGACTCGGCGAGCGCGCTGAGACCCTCTTCTTTGACGTCGCCCACGGCCACCGAGGCGCCTGCCTCGACGAGACGGCGCGCGAAGTGCGCACCCATGCCCTGGGCACCACCGGTCACGATGACCTTCAGTTCGTTCAGCTCCATTGATCGCTCCTCACGTGTGGCGCAACCCGCCGCGCCTCGGTCAAAACTTTGGCGCGGGTGTAGTGGTTCTCGCCACCGCTGTAAAGCCCCGGCGCGTCACCGCAGGAGCGGCGCCAAACGTTGCAGATGGAGCAGCTCGGCCACCTCGTCGGGTGAGAGCGTGGCGGCGATGCGCAGGCTCGCCCCTTCGGCGCTGAAGTGCACCGCCCGCAAGGCGCTGTGGAGGTTGCCGAAGCTCACCCCGAGCGCCGCCGCGCCGATGCGCACGCGGGGGTCTCGGGTGTTGGCGTCGATGAGGTCGTGGGCGTCGTCGAGGCCCACGGTGTAGACCCGCGCGGCGGCCTCGGCCTGTTGCGGCGTGTCGAACTCGAGCGAGCCCACCAGCTCGGCGCCGCCGTCTTGGGCGCCCCCGTGGCTGGTGACGTACACCGCGAGGGCGAGCTGCGAGGGCACGAGGCGCTCTCCCCCTGGGGCGCGCACCAGGGCCCTTACGTTTCTGGCCTCGACCACGGTCACGAGGCGCCCCGCGCGACCCGGCGCGGCGGCCCCGACCCGTGACGCAACCCCGCGCCGCGCCCCAAGAATCGCCAGAAGCGTCGGAACCTGTTCGGGAGGCGCGATCACCGCAAGGTTTTCGGCCAGGAGCATCACCGAGGTGGGCCCGAGATAGCTCTCGACGGTGGTGACCTCGGAGGTGCCGCGGCGGGTCCAGATGTTGCGCGAGGCCCGCGGCGGGGCCCCAGCGTCGCCCTCGAAGCGCGCGCGCAGCGACGGGCCCGCGTCGGCGTCGCGGAGGCTCGGGTCGCGGGCGCCGGCCATCTGCTCGATCGAGGCTCGCAGAAACCCTCGCGGCGCGCGCGAGCGCACCACGGCCATCAGGTCAGGCCGCTGCCCCCGCGGCGGAAAGGGGTTCGCGCTGGCCATCAAGACCTGGTCAAAATCGCGCAACGGGTCGACCTCGGTGTTACCCAGGATGGCCCGCCAATCTCGAATGTTGCTGAGCAGCTCTGAGAGCGCCGGGGCGTTCGGGTTGTCGCGCATTCGGTCGGTGCGAAGAAGCAGCGTCACCACCGAGCCCGCGGGGATGGCCGCCGCAAGGTCACCCGCGGCTCCCGCCACCGCCGGGATGGTCGGCGCCCGGGGCCCCGCATCAGCGCCCGCGTCGTCGTTCAGCGCGAGGGCGACATCGACGCTGGCGTCGTCGTTCAGGGCGAGGGCTGCGTCGGCACCCGCGTCGTCGTTCAGCGCGAGGGCGACATCGACGCTGGCGTCGTCGTTCAGGGCGAGGGCGACATCGACGCCCGCGTCTACGGGGGGCGCGGCGCCCAATGTGGGCTCCTGAAGCTGGGGCTCGGGAGGGTCGGGCAACACCGGCGGGGGCGGCGCGCTCACCCGCGGCGGGCGCACCCGTGGGGGGCGTGGCGCAGGCGCGGGGCGCGGCGGTGGCGGCGTCTCGGGCGTGTCATCGAGGGTGGGCGGCGCGGGGGGCGCGGGCGGGGCCGCAAGGGGCTCGTGGGGAGCGGGCTCGATCCCGAGCTCGATGGTGTCTGTGAACGACAGCGGCACGTCGACCGAGACGCTGGGGAGCGGCACCGCCAAGAGGGCAAGGTGGAGCCCGAGCGACACGCCCAGGTAGGGGGCGAGTCTGAGAATCCACCGTGGTGTGTCGCTAGAACCGCGTTGCATGACCTCTGAAGCGCCCTGAGACGGGCGCACCGTAGCAAGAATGCACCCGATCGGCCCACACTTTGGGCACCGAGGGGCCAAGGTCTAGCGTGTCGGCACGCGCTTCGCGATGAAGGCTGGCCAAACGCCCGAGACGGTCTGAAGCTGGACCCGTCTGGCGAGAGTGCGCTATGCGCGGCGGCGTGATGTCAGAGCCCCGCGATGCGCCCCATCGGAGCGTGCCATGACCCAACGTTTGCGATTCATCTCTGTTGTCGCCCTCGGCCTCTGCCTCCCCGCCTGCGGCCGCCTCGACGATTTGTGGAACAACGCCACCCGCTCGCCCGCGAGCGACGCCGGCCGCGCGGGCGCCCTCGACCCGAACGCGCTCCCCGGCGACGACGCGGCGACGCCCACGGTGGTCGAGCCGCTCCCCGACCCTGCCGATCAAGACGCGGGCTCGATCTCGACCGCCGAGAGCGACGCGGGCTCGCAAGAGTCGGTCGACGCTGGCGCCGACGCGGCCTCGTCTGACGCGCCCGAGCTCGCCGCCGACGCGGGGCCCGACACCCGTCCGACCATCACCGCGATGGCCTTCCGCACTGGCGTCGTGGAGGCGCCCGTCGCGGGGGCCCGATGGGTGGGGTACATCCGCGCCGGGGGGCGCATCCCGATCGTGCGGGGCCCTGTCGGCAACGACGGCTGCGCGGCTCGCCGCGACACCGCCGGGGCGGGCTGGTACGAGGTCGACGGCGGGGGCTTCGTCTGCGTGGGGCCGCTGGCCATGTTGACCACCCAGGTGACGGGCCGCCCCTTCGAGCGCCGCCTCCCGACGCCGCCCGACCCCTCGCAGGCGATGCCCTTTCAGTACGCCATCGCGTACCGCAGCGCGCCGATGTACCGCTGGCTCCCCTCGCTCGAAGACGAGCGAGAGATCGAGCCCGATCGCTTCTCGCCCCGCGCCGACACCCCGGTCGATCTCGGCCTGGGCGACGCGGCGGTCGCAAACGGGAGCCGCGCCGACGCGAGCGCACCAGCGGCCAGGCTGCCCGACGCCGGGCCTCCCCGCATCGAAGAACTCGAAGGTGTGGCGGGCTCACCGCTGCTGCGACGCATGACCCGCGGCATGTATGTCTCACTCGACCGGGCGGTGCGGGCCAACACGGGCAGCACGTTCTGGCGCACCCAGAGCGGCGGGTTTGTGCGGTCGGGCACGGTCTCGTCGGTGCGTTCGCCGCCTACGTTTCAGGGCGTACGGCTCGGCGAGGGGGCGGGGCATCAGCTGCCGCTGGCGTTCGCCATCAGCGTTCAAGCGTCGACGTATCAGACCAACGGTCGGGGCGGCTTTGCACCGGTTCAACGGGTGGCGCGGCTCAGCACCTTTGATCTCACGGATGAAGCGCCGGTCACCGTTGCGGGCGAGCAGTACTACCACACCCGCGACGGGTACTTCATTCGCTCACGGCAGATGCGGGTGGTGACCCGTCACGAGGTGCCCTCAGACCTCAGCCCCGGCGAAAAATGGATCGACGTGAACCTCGACCACCAGAGCGTGGTGGCCTACGAGGGCGCCAACCCGGTGTACGTCACCGTGGCCAGCACGGGGCGCCGCAACCGCGGCAACCCTGATGAGAACTACGAGACCGTTCAGGGCGGCTTTCGCATTCAAAGCAAGCACATGGCCACCACGATGGATGGCAACAGCGCCAACGACGGCCCGTACTCGATCGAAGACGTGCCGTGGGTGATGTACTTCGAGCAGTCGTTCGCGCTGCACGGGGCGTTCTGGCACAACGGCTTCGGGATGATGCACTCGCACGGCTGCGTGAACCTCGCCCCCGCCGACGCGCGCTTCTTCTTTGAGTGGAGCGAGCCTCGGGTCGCGCCGGGGTGGCATGGCGCATACGCCACGCCGCAACATCTCGGTACGCGGGTCTACGTCCATTATGACGCTCAGGCGTTGGGCGAGCGCGGCGGGCCCGATCGGGTGCCCTCGCACTGACCGTTCGCCCTTCGTCGCAAATGCAAAACGCGCTCTGAAACCAGCCGTTGCGGGTCTCAGAGCGCGCCTCGCGTCTTCGCTCAGACGCGCACGATCACTCGAGCTCTGCGGTGACCACCATGTTGGCGCCCTGCACTTCGCCGCCCACCACGGTGCCCACGCGCTGGAAGGTCGAGTTGATGCCGTCGCCGTCGATGTTGCCGATGGCCTGAACGGTGAAGGCGCCGGTGTTGCCGGGGCTGACGTACTGGTAGTAGTGCGGGCCGTCGAGCGAGAAGCCGATGGCGCTCCAGTTGGCTTCGGCCGTCCAGTAGGCGGGGTTGGCGGTGAACTTGTTGCCGTTCGCAGGGAGCGAGCTCAACGGGCCCGCCGGAGCGTTCACGAAGGTGGCCGAGCCGTTCACCGTCGACTGGGTGAAGTAGACGGTCTGGCCCTGATAGATCTTCGACACGTTGCCCGCGGCCTCTGCCGTCTTCGAGCGCTTGATGTAGCGCGAGAACGCGGGGATCGCGACCGCGGCCAGGATGCCGAGGATCACCACCACGATCATCAATTCAACGAGGGTAAAACCTGCGAGAACCTTCTTCAATGAGCGCTTCATGACTGTGCTGTCCTCCTCGACGATGGGCTTTGAATCGGTGCCACTCAGGGGTGTGGGGCGCCTTCGTAGCTGCATCGGTCTTCAGCAAAGTCTGGGCCGTGCTCCTCTCTGCCCCTCGGGCGGGTAAAACGCGACAAGATGACCCGAATTTAGCCCGCCTTGGCGGCTTCGCGCTCTCGCTGCGCCGTCGTGACTGACAACCCTTGTCAGCCGAGGTGACAAAGCGCGTCGCCGAGCCCCGATGCCCGAGGCAAATGCGGCGGCTGTTCCCGGCGTGAGAGTTGGGCGGAGGCGCAGAGCGATGGTGCAATCGAAGGGTGAACGGGGCCCAAATGCGAAGAGGGCCCCGCGATGCGAAGGGCCCTCTCAGACGGTGCCTTGACTCAGCAGTCAGCGGCGCCGGGGC
The DNA here is from genome assembly GCA_016792845.1 of Myxococcales bacterium. GTDB lineage: Bacteria > Myxococcota_A > Polyangia > Polyangiales > JAEUKH01. The sequence goes on from JAEUKH010000050.1 coordinate 119,552, forward strand.
TGGCTCACTCGAGCTCGGCGGTGACGGCCATGTTGCCGCCCTGGACTTCACCGGCGACGATGGTGGCGCTGCGGGCGAAGGTCGAGTTCACGCCGTCGCCGTCGATGTTGCCGATGGCCTGGGCGGTGAAGGCGCCGGTGTTGCCGGGGCTGGCGTACTGGTAGTAGTGCGGGCCGTCGAGCGAGAAGCCGATGGCGTTCCAGTTGGCTTCAGCCGTCCAGTAGGCGGGGTTGGCGGTGAACTTGTTGCCGTTCGCGGGGAGCGAGGTCGCCGGGCCCGCGGGGGCGTTCACGAAGGTGGCCGCGCCGGCTTCGGCCGACTGGGTGAAGTACACGGTCTGGCCCTGGTAGACCTTCGAGATGTTGCCCGAGGCCTCAGCGGTCTTCGAGCGCTTGATGTAGCGTGAGAACGCGGGGATCGCGACCGCGGCCAGGATGCCGAGAATCACCACCACGATCATCAGCTCGACGAGGGTAAAACCAGCGAGAACCTTCTTCAGTGAACGCTTCATGACCGTATCGCCTCCAAACAACAGACGTTTCGCCCAGAAAACCCGCCACCTCCGAGAGAGCCCCGGTGTGGATGACTTCGCTAAAGCAGCCGCCGTGCCAAGCTGAACCCAGTCTCGATGCGCTCTGTTGTGCTGGTAATGTCTGACGATTGATAAGTGAAAGTGAAGGTCGACGCGGGTTCCGCAGAGGCGGGTGACAAGAACTGTCAGACCCACATGACAAGAATCGTCGACCTCACACCTGGGGTCACGAATCCGCAGGAGGCGCTGTCACTTCGCGCACTTCGGTGGTGTTGCCGCGGTGCCGCTCGGCCGCGAGCGGGTGCTCGCCGAGCTGTTGATCGCGCAGCGCGTCGAGGACGTGCTCGACCCGATCGGCGCGAACGCCCATCAAGGTCACGCGATCGCGCACGCTGACCCGGCCGACGTCGCGACGCCCGAGGCCCGCGCGGTCGCGCACGAGACGCACCAGGTCGCCCGCCCGGGCGCCGTGCTGACGACCGACGGCGAGGCGGAGATCTTCCATCGGGAGTGACTCGATCTCGAAGTCGACGTCATTCTGGTCGGCGTGTCGAACGTCGACCCGGCGGGGACGCACTTCGAGGGTCGGCTTCGAAACTTCGGTGTGCAATGCCTCGTCAGCCTGGGGCGCTTTGGGCGCACTCTGGGGTGGGGCGCCCCTGTCTTCGCGGGGGGCAGGGCGCTCACGGCGCTCGCGTCGCTCGGTCGAAACACGCGGCGGCGGCGTTGAAACCGCTTCGGTCGCGGGCGCGGCCGGGGTCGGCGATGCCAGGGTCGGCGCCTGGGGCGCGGCAGCCGAGACATGGAAGAACGCGGCAATCAGCCCCGCTACGATGTCGTCAGCCTTGTCGAGGGTCAGGAGGCGGCGGGCGAGGCTGCGGCTCTCGTCGTCGGCGGGCTTCTGAAAGGCCTCGCGCAGAAAGAGCACGCGCTCGGCTTCGCGTTGGGTGCGGGCCTCGCCGTCGGTGGGCAGGCTCCGCTCGATGGGGCGGATGCCGTAGGTGAGCCGCAAGAAGTACAGGTTGCCGATGTCGGCCGGGCCGATGAGCGCCACGCTGGTGCCGCGGCGGCCTGCGCGACCGGTACGACCCGAGCGGTGGATGTAGGTCTCGGGCGACTCAGGGAAGCCCACATGAAACACATGGGTGAGGTGCGGGATGTCAATGCCCCGGGCGGCCACATCGGTGCAGACCAGATAGGCCAGGGTCTCGTCGCGGAGGCGCCCGAGCACCTTCTCGCGCTCGGCCTGGGTCAGATCGCCGTGGAGGTAGTCGGCCACGAGGCCCTGCTGTTGCAGGGTGCGGGCGGCGAGCTCGGTCTCGTGCCGGGTGTTGCAGAAGATCAGCGCGGCGTCGGGCTTCTCGGCTTTGAGCACCCGGGCGAGGTCGACGAGCCGCGACCCGAGGGCTGAGAAGTACGCGAGGTGGGTGATCTCGTTCGGCGCGATGTTGTCAGACGAGAGGGCCACGGCGACCGACTCGCGCTGGTGGCGCTGCGCGATGCGGGCCATCTGATCGGGCATGGTGGCCGAGAAGATCAGCGTCTGGCGGTTTCGGGGGCACTGCTCGAGGATGGCGTTGAGCTCTTCGGCGAAGCCCATCGAGAGCATCTCGTCGCCTTCGTCGAGCACCACGGCCTTGAGGCCGCGGAGGTCGAGGGTGCCGCGGCGAAGATGGTCGAGCACGCGACCCGGAGTGCCCGCCACCACGTCGGTCTTGCCTGCGAGGGCCTCGACCTGAGGGCCCATCGCGGCGCCGCCGTAGATGGGGGTGGTGCGGGCGCCGAGGTGCTGGCCGAGCCGCTCGAACTCGCCGGCGACCTGGTGGGCCAGCTCGCGGGTCGGGCAGAGCGTCAAGACTTGAACGCCGGCACCGGGTTTGACCAGACGGTCAAGGAGCGGGAGCGCGAAGGCGGCGGTCTTGCCGCTCCCGGTGCGGGCCTGCACGACCACGTCGCGGCCTTCGGCGATGAGGGCGAAGGTCTCGCGCTGCACGAGGGTGGGGGCGGTGTAGCCGACGTCTCGGAGGGCCTGTTGGAGCGGAGCGCGGAGCTGAAACGCTTCAAAGGAAGGCGTTTCGGGGGCAAGGTCGGTCATGGGGAGGGCCTTGAAGGTTGCGCGAACCCGAGCGCACGCTCGGCGTCGTCGTGGAGGGCGTCACCCCAGAGCCGGGTGAGGCTCTCAGCGCGGTGCCGCCAACGGGAGAAGTAGAAATATGCTTCCGATGCGGCCTCACCCTCTTGGGCGCAGCGTTGTCGGAGCGCGAGAAAATCGGTCTCGGTCTGCGGGTCGATGGGCCCGGGCTCGCCGCGCTGGCGGGCCGCCCAGGTGTTGGTAAACACAGTGTGGAGCCGCGCGATCTCGGCGCCGCAGCGGGCCCCCGGGCTCGGGCTCGGCGCGCGAAACACGTCGAGGTAGACCGCGCGCCCTGCGTGGGCGATGAGCAGGCCCGTGAGCGCCGTCGCCACCACGGCGGTGACGCGACGGCCCATGCGCGAGGGCGTCGGTATCGGAGCGGCTGGAGTCGAAGGGCTTTGCGAAGGTTCGGCCACGCTGCGCGCCGTCGTCGAAAGGCGGCCGACTGCGCCAACTGAGGCTTCTACGCTTGCAGTGAAGTATGGGTCAAGAAGCCGACGCGGGGGCCGCCGCCTCGGCGGGCGATTCGTGCGCCGCGGGGCTCGCGGGGGGGGCCTCGGGTGAAGGCTCCGTCTCGGTCTTTTCGGCCTTGGGCTTGCGAACCCGGGTCACCGGCAAGGCGGGCACCTTCTCGGCGCCGCCGACCTTGCGCAGGAGCCAGAGGGCGGTCGACCGCACCTCTTCGAAGACGGGCCCGAGGGCGTGGCCGAGCTTCTGCGACGCCTCTGAGAAGCGCTGTTCGGCCTCGCCGCGGGCTGCCGCGAGGGCCTTCTCGATCTCGCTGGCGGCCTCGCGGGCCTCTTGGGCGTCGCCCGCGCGCCAGTATTTCGGGTCGCGCTCGACCACGGTTTTGCGCGCTTCGTAGATGCCCGCGAGCTTCTGGAGGTCGCTCACGGTGGCGGCGTAGCCCTTCTTGCGCCCGAGGGCTTTGACCTCTGGGGCGAGCTCCTGGTCGTCTTCAAAATAGTGAATGACGACCTTGAGCATGCGGGCGCGGAGGTCGACCGCGTGGGTGATGAGCGCCTCGGGGAGCACCACCTCGCCGCGGGCCTCGGCGGCGGCCTCTTGCTCGACCAGGCAGTGTTGCAGGGCGCGGGCGTAGGCCGTGAGCTGGTCGACGAGCAGGGCGTCGAATTCGTCTTCGGGGAGCTTCTCGAAGCGCGGGCGGAGGGTCGGGTCTTCGGCGAGGGCCGAGAGCTCGAGGGCGGCGTTGGCGATGGCCTTGAGGTCGCCCGGGGGTGATCCCTCGGGCAAGGTGATCGCCGCGATCTGTGCGGTGATTGACTCAAAGGCGGTGCGGGCGAGCTCGGGCTCCACCGCGAGGGGGCGGGGGCGTGAGGGGGTTCGTGCCATAGCGACTTGGGGGTGTAATCGAAGCCGCCGGTGGGGCGCCAAAGTTCGACAACGCTCAGTGCGCGTCGCCCCAGTTTTGGCCCCAGCCGCACTCGACGAGGAGGGGGACCGAGAGGGCCATGACGCCCTCCATGGTGGTCTTGACCAGGTCGCCGACGCGGGCTTTTTCGCCCTCGGGCACTTCGAACACCAGCTCATCGTGGACGGTGAGCACCATGTGGGTGTCGAGCTTCTCTTCGCGGAGCTTCGCGTCGATCTGGAGCATCGCGAGCTTGATGATGTCGGCGCTGGTGCCTTGAATGGGCGTGTTCGTCGCGATGCGCTCTGCGGCGAGGCGCAGCGCGCGGTTCGACGAGTGAATGTCGCGCACGAAGCGTCGGCGCCCGAGGAGCGTCTGCACCACCTCGCCGGTGCGCGCCTTCTCGACCGTGCCGTCGAGGAACTTCTTCAGCGTCGCGAAGGTGGCGAAATAGTGTTCAATGAACTGCGCCGCCTCGTCGCGGGTGATGCCGAGCTGCCGCGCCAGCGCGGAGTCGCCCTGGCCGTAGATCACCGCGAAATTCACGGTCTTGGCGCGGGCCCGCATGTCTTTGGTGACGGCGTCGCGGGTGACCTTGAAGACCTCCATCGCGGTGCGCGCGTGGACGTCTTCGTTCTTCGCGAAGGCGTCGACGAGGATGGGGTCGCCCGAGAGGTGGGCCAGCACCCTGAGCTCGATCTGCGAATAGTCAGCCGAGAGGATGGTGGTGCCAGGCGGCGCGATAAAGGCTTTACGGATCTCGCGCCCGAGGGGGGTGCGAATGGGGATGTTTTGAAGGTTCGGGTTGCTCGATGAGATGCGCCCGGTGGCCGCGACGGCCTGGTTGTAGCTCGTATGAACGCGGCCCTGTTTGTCGCAGAGGAGCGGGAGCGCGTCGAGGTAGGTGCCCTGGAGCTTCACAAGCGAGCGCGCCTCAAGGATTTTACGCGGGAGCGGGTGCTGCTCGGCCAGCTCTTCGAGCACCTCGGCGTCGGTGCTGCGCGAGGTCTTGGTGCGCTTCAACACCGGGAGCTTGAGGTCATCGAACAAGATGGTCTCGAGCTGCCGCGGTGAGTTGATGTTGAAGCTCTTGCCCACCAGGTCGTGACACTCCTTTTCGAGCCGCGCGACCTCGACCGAGACTTGCTTTGAGAGCTGCTTGAGGAGCTGAGCGTCGAGGAGCACACCATGCTCTTCCATCCGGCCGAGGACGTGGGCGAGGGGCAGCTCGACCTCGTTCATGAGCTTTGAGAGCCCTTCGGACTCGACGCGAGGGCGGAGGCGCTCGGCGATGCGGGTGACCACCTCGGCGTCTTCGGCGGCGTACCGGGTCGCGGTGGCGATGTCGACCTGATCAAACGTGATCTGCTTCTTGCCGGTGCCGGTCACCGTGGCATACGCGAGCATCTCGTATCCGAGCTCGACCTTGCTGATCTCATCGAGCTTGTGGGCGTGCTTCTCGGGGTCGAGGAGGTAGCTCGCGAGCATGGTGTCGAACTCGTACCCTGAGACCTCAAGCCCGGCGCGGCGCAAGATGATGTCATCAAACTTGATGTTCTGACCGAGCTTGCTCACCGCGGGGTCGGCGAAGAGCGGCTTGAGCCGCTCGATCACCGCGGCCCGGGGGAGCTGTTTGGGGTCGGTCAAGACCTTGTGCCCGAGGGGGATGTACACCCCGTGGAAGCCCTTCCATGAGAGTGAGATGCCGACGAGCTCGACGGCGGTGGTGTCGAGGCCGGTGGTCTCGGTGTCGACGGCGAAGGCCCCCGCGGCGCGACACGCTGCGATGGCCGCGTCGAGGGCCTCAACGGTCAAGACGGTCTCATAGACCGCGGCCTGCACCTGCGGCTGCACCTGGGCGGCCTGGGCCGCATCGAGCTGCGCCGCGAGCTTGTTGAACTCGAGCTCCATCAAGAGCGTCTTGATCTTCGCAACATCCCACCCGCCATAGCGGAGGGCCTCTACATTGAAATCAAGCGGCGCGTTCTCATCGAGGCCCACGAGCTCGTAGGAGAGCCGGGCGTCGGCCTCGTGCTGCTTGAGGTTGTCTTGTACCTTGGTGATCTTGCCCGTCAATTTGGCGAGGCTCTGGTACACCCCGTCGAGGCTGCCGTGCTCGGTGAGGAGCTTCGCGGCGGTCTTCTCGCCGACGTGGGGTACGCCGGGCACGTTGTCAGAAGAGTCGCCCATCAGTGCGAGGAGGTCGCGGACGCGCTCGGGCGCGACGCCCCATTTCTCGATGACCTCGTCGCGGCCGTAGACCTTCTGGCGCATGGCGTCCCACACGATGACGTCGTCAGCGACGAGCTGAAGGAGGTCTTTGTCGCCCGAGGCGACGACGGTCTTCAAACCGTGGGCGCGGGCTTCTTTTACGCAGGCCGCGAGGAGGTCGTCGGCCTCGAAGCCATCGTGCTGCAACACGGGGATGGCGAAGGCCTCTGCGACCTCGCGGCACCGCTTCATTTGTTGCATGAGGTCGGGGGGCGCGGGCGGGCGGTTGGCTTTGTACTCTGCGTAGACCTTGTGCCGAAAGGTGTCGGTGGTTGAGTCCATCGCGACGGCGAGGTACCGGGGCCGCTGGGCGCGCACGAGGGCCAGGAGCATGTTGGTGACGCCCATGGTCGCGTGGGTGGGCTCGCCCTTGCTGTTCGAGAGCGGCGGTACGCCGTGGTACGCACGAAAGACGTATCCTGAGAGGTCGAGCACGTAGAGCGTGCGGTCGTCGCCGGGCGGGGGGAGCGTGGTGGCCATAACGTCGGCCATGGGCCATGCCCCTGATCTTGAGCGAAGTCCAGTAAGGGAACAAAGTGTGCTAGAGGGCGTCGCGAAGACGTGCGACCCCGATGGATGATGGGGGCCTTTGGCCTCTTTGCGGTGGCGGTGACGGTGAGCTTTCAAGTGAAGGCTGACCCGCCGGCTGCCCGTGTGGTGCTCTCGTTGCGCGAGGCGCAGCTTCGGGCCGAGCGCGCGTCGCCCGGGGTCGAGGCGGCGCGACACCGCGTGCTCGCGGCCCGGGCCCAACTCGACGAGGCCTGGCGGGCGCCGTTCAGCACCGTGAGCGTGACGGGGTTTCTCTCGCTCTCGCCCACGGCCCGTGGCAACCCGACCTACTCGCCCGACGCGTTCGGGCAGAACCCATTCGACAACGGTCTCGGCGTGATCGGGCGGCTGTCGGTCGAGACGGCGATCCCGATTTCACCGTGGACGCACCTTCGGCTCGGCGAGGTGCGCGACGCGGCGCGGGCCAACATTCGCGCCAGCGAGGCTGAGGTTCGCAAGGCCCGCCTTGAGTTGCTGCACACGGTGCGTCGCGCGTACTTCGGGCTCCAGTTCGCGCGCGATGTTCTTTATCTCTTGAACCGCTCACGGGGCTGGCTCGAACAGGCTGACCAGCAGCTGCAATCACAGCAAGGTGACGGCGGCGCTTCATCGCTCAACGATGCCCGACAATTGCGGATGTACCGCGAAGAGGTCAGGGCCCGCACCGCGCAGATGCGCCAGGCCGAGCATGTCGCGTCGGCGACCCTCGGGTGGCTGAGCGACACCGAGGGGGCCGACGTGCCCGAGGCGCCGCTCTGCGTGTACGAGGGCGAAATTGGCCCGTTGGTCACCTATCTCACCCGGGCGCGGTTGAACCGCCCCGAGGTCGAACAGCTCCGGCAAGGGCTCGCTGCGCGGCGTGCCGCGGTGGCCATTCAGCAATGGGCCTACCTGCCCGATGTGGGCCTGGGGCTCAGCGCCTCGTTCGCGACGGCGTCGACCATCACGCAGCAGACAAACCCCTTCGCCGCGAACAACAACAACTTCGCCTTCTGGGGCGCGGGGCTCGTCTTACGGTGGAATCTTGACGCGCTGACCAACCACGCGCGGGTCTCGCGTCTGCGCGAAGAGCTCGCGATGACCGAGGCGCAAGAGCGGCTGGCCCTCGGGGCCATCGCCATCGACGTCACCAACGTGTACGAGCAGGTGGTCGCCGCCCAGGAGCGCGAGGCGGCCTACAACAGCGCAGAGCGCGACGGTTCTGCGTGGTTCACCTCGGTGTTTACTTCGTACCAGTCGGGGGTCGGCGAGGCCTCGACTTTAATTACTCCGTTGAGAGAGTATCTTCAGGCGCGGTTCAATCATTTGCAGGCGACGCACGACCTCGCGGTGGCCCGCTCGCAGCTCGCGATGGTGACAGGCGTGTCAGAGATGGAGGGCACCGCCGCGGGTGACTGCGTCGTGAGCCCTGTGGCACCGGCGCCGGAGCCCGACGCGGGGGCGCCGCCGAGCGGCGAAGAAGACGAGATTGAGCGCCTCTTGCGCGAATCGGCGCAAGAGGCTGGCGACGCCGGGGTGGCCACTCAAGACGCCACTGGCGATTCGGCGCGGCGATTGAATGATGCCGGGGGCGCCCCTCGTCGAGGCGGCCGCTGAACGAGGTAGAGACGAATGAAGCAACGTGCACGATGGGCAGTGGTGGTGGGTGCGCTCACGGTGTTGGCCGTTTCATCGGTGGCGTCGGCTCAGAGTCAAGATCCGCGGCAGTGGGTGGTGACGCGGTACGAGGCGGTGCAGCGGGTGTTGCGTCAGCCGGGGGCGCCGGGCAGCCCTGAGGCCACGGCGCGCAACGCGCAGGCGTCGCGGCTCCTCAACGGGATGATCGACGTCGAAGCATTGGGTCGTCGCGCGCTAGACACGCAATGGGAGGGGCGCAGCGCCGAAGAGCGGCAAGAGTTTGTTGGGCTCTTGCGACAGCTCATCGAGCGCAGCTACCGGCAGCACCTCGATCAGACGTTGAATTACAACATCACCTATGTGATGGGCGATCGCGACGACGCGGCGGGCACCGCGACGGTGCGCTCGACGGCCCGTTCGCGGAGCGATGCCCGGGCGGCGGCGGTCAACATTGAATACCGCATGCAGCGCCGCACCAACGGGTGGATGGTGTACGACATCGTCACCAACGGGAGCTCGCTGGTCGAGACGTACCGCGAATCGTACACGCGGATCGTGCGAGAGCGCGGCTTCGCGGAGCTTCTGCGCCGACTTCGGCAGCGCGTTGCGGCATCGACTTGAGAATGGCTGAGAGTGTGCCACCCTCCGGGGCTCTATGCGTGAAGCTGGGGCTCGCAGGGTAGGGTTGGGCGAGGCTGAGGTCTCGCAGGGGTCGCTCACCACCGCCGAGGGCCGGTCGCTGCCGTTGCAGCGTACGGAGGTTCAGGCGACGGTCACCGGGCCCATCGCCGATGTGGTGGTGCGGCAGCGCTTCTTCAATGACAGTGCGAAGCCGATTGAGGCTGTGTACGCCTTCCCTCTCCCTGAAGAGGCGAGCGTGTACGCGCTTCGGTTTCGCATCGGCGCGCGTGTGGTCGACGGGGTCGTGAAGTCGAAGCAAGAGGCGCGTCGTGTGTATGAGCGCGCCGTTTCCGAGGGCCGCGCGGCGACGTTGGTCGAAGAAGACAAGCCAGAGGTCTTCACCCTCTCGGTCGCCAACATCGCGCCTTTGACGGAGATCGAGGTTGAGCTTCGGTATCAAGACCTCCTCGCCTACGACGACGGCCTTTGGCGGCTGCGGTATCCGATGGTGGCGCCTGGTCGGTATGTGCCTTCGGCGCAGGGGCCCCGGCGACGCGACCCGAACCGCGCGGGCGATGTTGAGCTCCGCGTCACCTTCCCTTCAGAGACGCCGGTTTCAGAGGTTCATTGCGAGTCACATCTTGTGTTGACCCGCGAGGTCGAGGGTGACCTGGTGGTCGCGCTCGATGCCAACGGGCCGATGGCCAATCGCGATTTCTCACTCGTGTGGCGTGCGGCCGAATCGGGGGTGCGCCCTTGGTTGCATCTCGCGCGAGCGCCCGAAGCGGCGGGCACGTTTCTTCTCACGTTGACGCCGTCGGCGCCTGAGAAGAGCACCGAGCAGGCGGGCGGGGCGGGCGATCTCAAGGCCCTGCGCTGCGGCAACTGCGGCGGGGTGGTGAGCGACCTCGGGCGCATTCGTGAGATTCCGGGCTTGGGGCCGGTGTTTCCGTGCGCGTATTGCGGTGCGGTGTTGAGCCCTGGCACCGATGTGGTGACGCGTGTGACGCGGCTCCGTGACGTGCTGGTGTTGGTCGATCGGTCGGCCTCGATGCGGGCGGCGCACGCCACGGTTGAGCGCGCCGTGAGCGCGTTGTTGCATGGCCTGGGTGCGGGCGATCGCGTCGAGCTCTGTGCGTTCGATCATGAGCTGAAGTTCTACTCAGGTGAGAAGCCTGGGTTTACGGTGTTGTCACCCGAGTATGTCCGTGACGGGCTTGGGTGGTTGCAGCGGCACAGCGCCCGCGGCGGCTCTGACCTCGAGAACGCGCTGGGGGTGAGCGCGGCGCTGCCCGCGACGCCGGGGCGAACCCGCGTGGTGGTGCTGCTCAGCGATGGCCGGGTCGGCAACGAGGGTCGCCTCTTTCGACGGCTGAGGTCGCTCCTCGGGGCCGAGGCGCATTTGTTTGCGATGGGCGTCGGCGACATCGTGGATGCGCGCATCCTGCGTAAGCTCGCGCGGCTCGGGGGCGGCGCCTTCGAGAGCGTCTCAAGCGAAATGAACCTCGATGAGACCGTCAAGCGCTTCGCGCGCAAGGTGAGGGCGGCGGGGCCTGTGCTGACCGACCTCAAGCTCTGGTGGGAGGGCGCCGACATGGGCGAGCTCGAACCGAGCGTAATGCCCGTGCTGTACGGCGGCGAGGCCCTCAGGGTGCTCGGGCAGTTCAAGGGTGTTGGCCCGACGACCCTGGTGCTGACCGGGCTCACCGACGGCGGTAAGGCCTTTCGACAAGAGTTGCAGGTGAACCTGCCCGCGCAGACGCAGCAGGCTCCGGGGTTGCCGCGGGCCTGGGCCCGTCGCAGGGTCGCGCGGCTCGCGGAGTCGGCCGTTGAAGACGCTTCGGGCGAGGGGCAGGCGCTGGCCCTGCGCTTCAACCTCGTCAGCCGGTGGACTTCGCTGGTGGCTGAAGACCAGGTGGTCTCGGTCAAGCCTGTGCGGGGTCGGGTCGGGGTGCTCAGGGTCGTCGGCGGGGCGTCTCACCGACTTGAGCATCAGCCCAAGACCCTCGGGCGCGGTCAACAGGCAGACATCGTCTTCTCGTCAATCGCCGTGAGCCGACAACACGCCGAGGTCGTGTTCGAAGAGGGCGCCCATGTGATTCAAGACATGGGCTCGACGAGCGGGTTTATGGTCAACCGAGAGCCGGTCAAGCGGCGGGCGCTCTGCGACGGCGATGAGATTCAGATCGGTGACGTGACGCTCGTCTACGAGCACTTGCATGAGAGCGCCCCGGGGGCGTGGTTTGAATACAACCCGATCGTGCGCGCTGAGGAGCCCGAGCGCGTCGAGGCGCTTGAGGCCGCGGCGCTGCCCGCGACCGGCGCAGGCTTCGCAGCAGACGGAGAAATGAGCGCGGGCGCGATGCTCGAAGATGAAGCCCTCGCCATGCCCGCGCCCGGCCCCGCGAAGGGGCGAGGCCATTCCGCGGCCGCTCCGTCGTTCGCGCGCGAGGTCGACCTCTCTGACGATGATGACGAAATGGCCGCGCCGCATTTCACCGGCGCAGGGGTCGACCGTCGGGCCGCGGTGTTCACGTCGGCAGCGCCTCGTGCGCCTGCGCCCATGATGCGCGCGTCTCCTCCCGACTTTGGCGCGGCGCCGGTGTCGATGGCCGCTCCGTTGGCCGCTCCGATGGCGCCAGGGGGTGCGCCAGGGGGGGCGCCTGAGGGAGCGTTCGGAGGCGCGCCAGGAGGCCCGCCGCTGGGTGGGAAGCGCGGCGGGGGTGGGGTCGTCGGCTGGTTTCGGAGCATGCTCGGGAGCGAAGACGCGCCGCCTCCGCCGCCGCCTCCTTCGCCGCCGGTGGCGCTGTCAGAGATGCCCCGGCCGGTGCCTGCGATGCCGCCGCCCGTGTCGCCGCCGGTGCCCAAACTGGCCTCATTCGAGGTCGAGCCCTTCTCTCCCGCAGGGGCACCGTCGTCTGCGGGGCCTGTGCCGCAAGGGCAAGCGTCGTCGTCGCCGAGCGATTTGCTTCGGGGCCGCGGCTCGGTCGGCTATTCGGCGAGCGAGCTGCAATGGCTCTCGACCTCGATGCGCGGCGAGCTCGACCTGGTGTTTCTCGTCGACGCGACGGGCAGCATGGGGGCCTACATCGCCGAGGTGAAGCGTCACCTTCTCGCGCTCTTGAGCGCGTTGCAGGCCTCGCCGCTCTGCAAGAGCCTTCGGGTCGGGGTGGTCTCGTATCGCGATCACCCCCCGCAAGAGTTCAGCTACGTGACCCGGGTGACGGCCTTGGGTGACGACTTCGCCGTGTTGGAGCGCGCCGTGACGGCTCTCGCGGCCTCGGGCGGGGGCGACGGCCCTGAGGCGGTCACCGACGGGCTCTTCGAGCTGGTGAAATGCGACTGGCGCCCCCACGCCGCGAAGGCTGTGGTCTGGTTCGGAGACGCGCCTCCGCACGGCGTCGAGCCGAGCGGCGACGGCTTCGGCAGCGAAGACCCAAGCGGCCGTCACTGGTTCACCCAGGCTGAGAGCTGCCTCGAAATGGGCATCGCGGTGTACGCCATCGGGTGCCTGCCCGGGCTGCGCGGCTTCAAGGGCGCAGAGGCCGTGTTTCGCACGGTGGCGCGGGCGACCGGGGGTATGTACCTCCCGCTGCGCGAGGCTCAGCTGTTGGTGCCGTTGATGTGCGGGGCCGCCGAGACGACCCTCGACGGGCAGCGCATCGACGCCCATGTGCTGCGCGTCAAGAACGCACACCAGAGCGCGCTTCAAGGCGTCGGTCGCGACGAGCGGGCGGCCTGGTTGACCGAGCTCCTCACCCGCGAGGGGGTGCAGGCGCGCGATTTGATGTACGAAGAGTCGCGGCCTGCTGAGTATTCAATGCAGTTTCGCCCGCTCACCGAAGACGACGTGCTCGGCGCGCTCGATCGGCTTCAGCTGATGGGGCTCTGAGCGGCGGTCGCTCAGGCGCTGTGCGCCTTCAAGGCGTTACGGTAGATCTGCGTGACCGACTGCATCACAAGATCGCGCGGACCTACCTTCATCAAGAATCGATTCAGCTTGTTGAGCAAGCCGGGCACCACGAGGCTCTCGCGGGCCAGCATGCCTTCGAGGGCGATGCGGGCGCACTGATCAACGTCCATGATGCCGAAATCGCCTTTTTTGTAGGCTCCGCCGAGTTGGTCGAGCATGGGCGTCGCGATGCCGCCCGGGGCGAAGACCGTGACGCTCACCGGGGTGTCGCGGAGCTCGTGCCCGAGGCACAGCCCGTAGCTGGTGACGAGGGCCTTGCTCGCGCCATAGAGCGCTTGCCACGGGAGCGGGGCGGTGCCCGCGAGCGACGAGACCACCATGAGCGCGCCGCCCTCGGGGCGCTTCGCGAAGCGCCGGGCCATCTCGGTGAGCATCACCACGGGCACGTTGACGTTGGTGGCCAGGAGGTTGAGCATCGCCGCGCTGGCGTGGGTGGTGCTCGGGCCGAAGAGGGTGACGCCGGCGTTGAAGATGGCCCCGGCGAGGGGGCGCGCGTCGCTGTCGATGCGCGAGAGCAGGGCCTCGGCTTCGGCGGGGTCGCTGAGGTCGGCGGCTTCGACCTCTGGGGTGATGTCGTGTGATCGGAGCGAGGCCGCGAGGGCTTCGAGCTTGTCGCGACGACGCGCCACGAGCACCGGGTGAGCCCCGTAGACCGTTGCCAATTGACGGGCGAGCTCTTCGCCGAGCCCTGCCGATGCGCCGGTGACGAGCACCCGGCGATTGCGGAGATCGAGGTTGTTCATAAATGAGTTCAGTATCCTGAGGTGCCTACGCCGCCCGAGACGATGGCCACGCTGCTGCTGGCGCCGAGCCGTGTGGCGCCGTGGGCGACCATGAGGTCGGCGTCGGCCGCGGTGCGCACCCCGCCGCTGGCTTTGACGCCGAGCTCGGGGCCGACGGTGGCGCGCATGAGGGCGATGTCTTCGGCGGTGGCGCCGCCCACGCCGAAGCCGGTGCTGGTCTTGACGAACTGCGCGCCGGCCGCTTTTGAGAGCGCGCAGGCGATGAGCTTCTCTTCGCGAGAGAGCATGCCCGTTTCAAGAATGACCTTCACCGTGCGGCCCTGCGAGGCGCCCACCACCTTGGCGATGTCATCGAGCACGAGGGCATAATCTTTCGAGCGGAGCGCGCCCACGTTGAGCACCATGTCGATCTCGTCGGCGCCCGCGCGAATGGCCTCGGTGGTCTCAAAGGCCTTCGCGTTCGGGGTCATGGCCCCCAGCGGGAAGCCCACCACCGCGCACACCGCCACGGTGCTGCCGCGCAGCTGTTCGCGGCAAAAGGGCACGTTGGCGCTGTTGACGCAGACCGAGAAGAAGTGCCACGCCATCGCCTCAGAGCAGAGCTTGCGGAGGTCGTCGCGGGTGGCGTCGGGCTTGAGCAGGGTGTGATCGATGATGCGCGCGAGGTCGGGGCGGGGCTGGCCCTTGGGGCCCTGGGGCGCGACGGCGCCGCTCGCTGCGCCGCGCGAAACTTGCGGCACCACGCTGCCTTTGGGGGCCTGCGGGGTGCCACCCAGTTCGTGCTGAACGCGCGCCACCACCGCGTCTACGAGACGGTCGAGATCGTTTGCCATGATGAACGCCCGCGAGGCTACCACAGCCCGGCATTCTCTGGGGGCCGCGCATATGCTAACCGAGACGGCGAGAGCCGATGTTTCCCCCAGCGAGTGAGCAGCTTCAGCGAGCCTTGGCCAATCAGATTCAGCGCCTCCCGCGCGGCGTGTTGGCGCGCCTGGCAGGCCCCCCGGCGCGCGCCCCCGAGGGCTACCCGATGGACGCCGAGGTGCAGTTCCTGTTTCGCCTCGGGCGCCTGGTGGGGCAGATGCCTTCGCACAGCTACCCCGTCGAGGTCGCGCGGCGTCGCTTCGAGGTGACCCTGCGCCTGGCCACGGGCCCCTACCGCCGCGGCCTTCACGTGTGGGATCAACAACTTACCGGTGACGCTTCGCACCTCAGGGTGCGGGTCTACCGCCCGGCCTCGCGCCCCGCGGGCAACGCCGCCACGGTGTTCTTTCACGGCGGCGGCTTTGTGTTGGGCTCGCTCGACTCCCACGACGACCTCTGCCGCACGATCGCCCTCGACGCCGACTGCGTGGTGGTCGCGGTGCAGTATCGGCTCGCGCCTGAGGCGCCCTTCCCGGCGGCGTACGACGACGCGGTGGCCGCGTTTCGCGCCGTCGCCGCGTCGGCTGCGTCGTTCGGGGCGCGGGCCGATCGGCTCGCGGTGGCGGGCGACTCGGCGGGCGGCAACCTCGCGGCCGAGGTCGCGTTGGCCACACGTCACGACGCCCTCCGCCCGAGGGCGCAGTGGCTGATCTACCCGGCCACTGACTTTACCCGCAGCGCGCCGTCACACGCGATGTTCCTCGACCTCGATGTGCTCTCGAAGGCGACGCTCGATTGGTTCCTCGACGCGTACGTGCCTGACCCGGCGATGCGCCGCGACGCGCGGTGTTCGCCGTTGTTCATTGAAGACCTCGGCGGGCTCCCGCCGGCCGTGGTGCAAGGGGCTGGCTTCGACCCTTTGCGCGACGAAGCGCAGCGCTACGCCGAGGCCATGCGCGCCGCCGGGGTCGGGGTCGAATTTCGCTGCGAAGAGGGCTTGCCGCACGGTTGGGCGTCGATGCTGGGCCCGAGCTCGAGCGCCCGCTCGGCGGTGCAATGGGGGGTCTCGCGGCTCGCCGCGGCGCTGCACCGGTGAGCGCCTTCGTCGAGGGCGCCGTCGACGGTGCCGCGCTCGAATCGTTAGCAAATCACCGCGCGTTGCGCGTGACCGGGTGTTGGCCTGAGCCGCAGTGCGAGGCCATGACGGCGCGGGTGCTCGCCGCCCGCGGGAGCCTGACCCCGGCCTTCAACGCCGAGCAATTCTCGCTGGGGCGCGCGTTCTATACGCACCTAGAGAGCGCCGCGACCCGCGCGTATTTCGCGCACGCGGCCGAGAGCGACGCCACCGTCGAGGCGGTGCTGCCGGGCTTCCAGCACACGCTGCGGGGGCTCTTGGGGGCGCTCCTGGGGGCTGAGGTGCGGCCGCGGCGCGGGTGGTGCGGGCCTGGCGTGCATGTGTTTGACCCGGGCTCCAAGGTGGCGCGGCTCGGGGGTGTGGTTCACTTCGACCTTGAGGGCTTGAGCGCATGGCAGCGGGCCCAGCGGGTGCCTGCGGTGACCTTGGTGGTGATGTTGCAGACGGCCTCGCGCGGCGGCGGGTTGCGCCTCTGGCCGACCCGCTACGACGGGCGCGACGAGGCCGGGCTCACCCCTGACGAGCGGGCCCCCGGGGCGGCCGAGACGCTCTCGTATGGGGTCGGCGATCTGGTCTTGATCGAGAGCCGACGGCTGCACCAGATCGAGCCCTTCGGAGGTGACCGCGCGCGGGTGAGCGCGACCCTTCATGCTGCGCAGATCGATCGCAGAACCTGGGAGAGCTGGTTTTGAAGAATCGGCGGCGCCGCGTGCCGGTTGTGCTTGCGGCGTTACACCCGACGACCCACCCTCCGCGATTACAGACCAGAGAGCGTCGGTGATTGGGTGTGATCGCAGCGCGATCGATCTACGGGCAATGGGCGGACCCCGTGAGCGCCACAGAGGAGGGCGCGGCAGTCGGGGGTTGAGCGGTTGACCCTGTTGTGATCTCGCAACGCTGCGGCGGTGTTCTCTTCGTAACGTGACAGCCCCGAGGTGAGGGGCGTCGCGTAAGGTGTTTTGTCATGTTGCAGGTGTCGCTGCTCGTTGCAGTCGCGGCGGTTGTGGCCTTTGTGCTTTGGGGTGTCCGCTATCTTGCCAACGATCGCGTCGGGATCGTCGAGAAGCGTTGGAGCGCCAGCGGTTCGATCGAACATGGGGTGATCGCGCTCCGCGGAGAGGCGGGCTTTCAGCCATATCTCTTGCGCGGCGGCCTTCACTGGCTCATGCCGCTTCAATACAAGGTTCATCGCGTCCCGTTGGTGACCATCGCGCAGGGGTCGATCGGGTATGTGTTCGCGCGCGACGGCGCCCCGCTCGGTCAGACTCAGGCCTTGGGGGCCAACCTGGTGGCCGATGACTTTCAAGACGCCGAGGGCTTTCTCGGCAAGGGTGGGCAGCGCGGGCCGCAGCGCAGGGTGCTCCGCGAGGGCACCTATGCCATCAACCTCGCGCAGTTTGTGGTGCTGACCCGAGAGCGGGTCTATTCGGTGAACCTTGAGCGCGATGAAGACGCCATCGTGCGCCGCATGGTCGCGACCATCGAGGCCCGCCACGGCTTCACCCCCGTGGTCTTCGAGGGCGCCGCCGACGAGGTCGGCATCGTCACGGTGCACGAAGGCCCGTCGCTCTCGCAGGGCGAGCTCATCGCGCCCATCGTGGGAGACGAGCCCAACGATGGGGCGCGGTATCACAACAACTTTCAAGACCCTGAGCGCTTCCTCGCGGCGGGGGGCAAGCGGGGGCGGCAGCTCCAGGTGTTGACCGAGGGCACCTGGTATCTCAACTGTCTCTTCGCCACGGTTGAGCGCATCGCCAAGACGGTGCTCGAGGTCGGCACCGCTGGCGTGGTGGTGTCGTACACCGGCCACACCGGGGCAGACCTCTCGGGCACCGATTACAAGCACGGCGAGCTCGTCTCGCGGGGCGCCCGAGGCGTGTGGAGCGAGCCCCTCTTGCCGGGCAAATACGCCTTCAACACCTACGCGGGCAAGGTGGTCGCGGTGCCCACCACCAACTTCATTCTCAAGTGGAATCGCCGCGAGGTCGGCGCCCACCGCTTCGATGAGAACCTCGCCGAGGTCTCGCTCATCACCAAAGACGCGTTCGAGCCATCGCTCCCGCTCAGCGTGGTGGTGCACATCGATTATCGGAAGGCCCCGCTGGTGATTCAGCGCTTCGGCGACATCAAGCGCCTGGTCGAGCAGACCCTCGACCCGATGGTCGCGGCCTATTTCAAGAACATCGGCCAGACGCGTACGCTGATCGAGCTCATTCAAGACCGCAGCGCCATTCAGGCTCGGGCCAGCGAAGAGATGAAGGCCAAGTTTGCGCACTACAACCTCGAACTCGAAGAGGTGCTGATCGGCACGCCGACCTCGGCGGGGGCCGACTCGCACATCGAGATGATCCTCGCGCAGCTCCGGCAGCGGCAGATCGCTGAAGAGCAGATCGAGACCTTTCAGCAGCAGCAGAAGGCCGCCGTGCAAGAGCGGGCGCTGCGCGAGGCGGTGGCCCGGGCCGAGCGCCAGAAGGCCCTCACCGAGTCAGAGCTGCAGGTCGACATCGAGCGAAACAAGGGCCGCGCCGACTATCAGCGGGCCCTCGAACAGGCCGCCCAGATCAGGGCCCTGGCCGAGGCCGAGGCCGACAAGGCCGCGCGCATCGGGGTGGCCCAGGCCGTGGCCGTCGAAGAGCAGGTGAGGGCCTACGGCGGGCCCCGCTTTCAGGTGGTCGAGCGGGTGATGTCGCGCTTCGCAGAGGCCGTCGAGAAGAGCGGGGCCGAGCTCGTCCCGAGGGTGATGGTGGGCAGCATGGGAGACAAGGGGGTGGGCGTCATCGAGGGGCTCATGGCCCTGATGGTGAGCGAAAAGCTCGGTGATGTCGAAGTGTTGCCGAAGACCGAGGGCGAGGGCGTGAGGCTCCGTGAGGCGCTCCGCGCGTCGCTCGCGGCGCCTCCCAACGCGGGCGCGTCGCGGGGCGCTCAGTGACGCAAACGCCAGCGCCGCGCGGGCGCTGACCCGAGGAGCTCGGCGCGCCAGGCTTGGGCGAGGGCCTCGTCGCGGCGGCCGAGGGCCAAGAGGCTCTCGGCGTAGTCGAGACGGAGCCCCGCCGGAGCCCCGTCGCGGTACTCTGCGAGGGCCCGGTCGAAGTGTGCGACCGCCTCGGCGTGGCGGCCCTCGCGGGCGGCCAAGGCGCCTCGCAGCGCGTGCCAGTTGCCGTCAGGGTGCGCGCCCTCGGAGCGGTCGGCGCAGCGGCGCGCCAAGGCGAGCTCCCCTCGGGCCAGGGCCACCCACGCGGCCTCGGTGACGAGCGCGGGCGTTCGGCTCTCGGCGCAGAGCGCGCGCAGCAGCGGGGTCGCCGCCTCGGGGCGCCCGCAGGCGCTGCGGGTGATGGCCTCGAAGAGGGTGAGGTGCTCGGCCTCGGGGGTCAGCGCCCGCAGCGTCGCGAGCTCGGCGCGCGCGGCGTCGCAGCGCGGAGGCAGCGCCTCAGAGAGCTGGGCGAAGCGAAGCTCGCAGCGCGCGAAGAGGTCGAGGCGCGGGCCCGGAGCGGCGTCGGCGCGCACGAAATACACCCGCTGCGCGTCGGCGTAGCGGGCCGCCCAGGCGGGGTCGTCGCGGAGCGTGCGGCAGAGCGGGCTGTCTCGCGAGACCAGCGCGTGGCGGAGGTCGAAGCGCGCGCGCAAGGCCTCGAAGACCGCGGGGTCGACGGCGCTGCGACGGGCGAGAAAATACGCCTCGGCGTCGAAGTAGGTGGGCGTGCGGCCGTCGATCAAGATGCGGAGCTGGGGCGTGAGGTGCCAGAGGAGCCAGCCGCCGTCGGCGTAGTCGTTCCAGAGGTTGCCGGTGACGCCGAGGCGCGCGATGGCCTGGGTCGAGGCCGTCGGGAGGATCATCGGGTTCAGGCCCACCCCCATGCGCTCCATCGGCGTGGCGCTCGCGAAGCGATGGTAGGCCGCCAGCGGCAAGAGCGCGGCCCCGAGCCGCCAGGGCCACAGGGCGCCCCGCTGGAGCCCCGCCACGCTCGCGACGAGCCAAGGTACGTTGAGCATCACGGCGAGCCCCAGAAAGCGCCTCGCCGAGGCTGCAAGGGCCAAGGCCAGGGCGGCCCTGAGGAGATCGTCGCGCCGCGGGCGCACCCCGACCGTCGCCCCCGCGAAGACGATGCCCAGCGCCGCCCACGCCCACAGGGCGCCATCGCTGCGCGCGGGGTCGAGGGTGGCCCAGCTCCCGGGCTGCATCTCGACGATGCGTCGGGTGCTCTCAGAGTCGACGTGGGCGCCGATGTTCCCGAAGGCGGCGAGGCCGAGGGGGTTGCTCAGCGTCGCGAGGCCCAGGGCGAGGGTGAGGGCGAGGTGGCGGGGGCGCGCGTCGGGGCTCCAACGGGCCTGGGTCAGACTGATGAGAAATAGCGGCAAAACAAGCACAAAGCTTGAGTGCATCTGCGCCCAGAGGAGCTGCGTGACCGCGAGGGCGAGGGCGAGCCGCGTGGCGCGCGCGGGCCGCGATTCGAGGGCATACGCGCGGGTCAGCCAGAGCGCGAAGGGCACGCCCACGAGGTCGGTGAGGTGTGGGCGGGGCTGAAAGCGACTCGCCGCGGCGGCCAGGGCCACGAGCGGGGCGAACACCCACGCCGACACGTCGGCCTCGGGCGCCGCGTCTCTCGCGAGGCGAAAGAGCCACCACGCCGCGGCCAGCGCCGCCGCCGCGGGGAGCCAACAGAGCAGCGCGAAGCCGCCGAGGTGATGAAGCGCGTAGAGGCCCAACTCGGCGAGCCACTCGTGGCTGAGAAAGGGCCGCTGCCCCATGCTGAAGGCGCCGGTCTCGGGGTTGCTGAGCGCCCCGTGGGTGAGCACCTGTCGCGCGTTGTGCAGGTGCCAAGGCAGGTCGGTGTCGTAAAGGCGATGAACCCGAGTGGCCGCGAAGGCCGCGAAGAGGGTGAGCGCGAAGACGCGCGCGGTGCGGGTCATGGCGCGGCTCCGAGGGCGCGCAGGAGCTGAACGGCGCGGGCTCCGGCGCCGGTGACCTGGGCCCGTCGCGCCTGGTCGAGGGCCTCGGCGGTGTCGCCAGAGGCGGCGAGGGCGCGGGCGTAGTCGAGGCGCAGGCCCCAAGGGGCGTCGTCTCCGGCGCGGGCGACGGCGTCGGCGTAGCGGTCTCGGGCGAGGGGGTAGTCTTGGGCCGCGACGGCGAGGGCTCCGGCGAGGCTGAGGGTCTGCGGGTTGACCTCGCGGGCGAGCGCTTCGGCGCCGCAGCGGGCGGCGAGGGTGTTCTGACCGAGCTCGAGGGCGATCCAGGCGCTCGCGGTGGCGAGGCCGGGGTTCTGGTACGCGTCGTCGCAGCGTCGCGCGAGGGGGGCGAGGGCGCGCTCGGGGGCGCCGCAGCGGGCGCCGATGGCGGCGGCGACGAGGTCGAGGTAGGCGGCCCCGGGGGTGAGCGTCGAGAGGGCGCCGAGTTCGCTCTGCGCTTCGGCGCAAAGTGTAGGTGTATTGAGACGTTGCAAGACGGCCGTGAGGTCGGTCTCGCAGCTCCCGAGCACCCGCAGGGGGTGCCGCGCGGCGGCCGAGCCCCGGGGCACGAAGTACACGCGCAAGGGGTCGACGTAGGCGATGACCCAGGCGGGGTCGTGGAGCCGCGCGACGCAGAGCGGTTGGGCGCGTCGCACGAGGATGTGGTCGAAGGTGTAGCGCCGGGAGAGGGCGTCCCACGCGGCGGGCTCGGCGGCGCTGAGGCGTGCCGCGAAGAAGAGGTCGGCGTCGAAGTACGGCGGGGTCCGCCCGTCGATGAGCACGGAGACGCGGGGGCGCGGGGCGGCGCCGAGGCGGTACTCGATCCAGCCGCCGTCGGCGTACTCGTTCCACAGGTGGCCGGGGTGGTTGAGGGCCGCGATGGCGTCGACGCTCTCGACGGGCAGAAACCCGCGGTTGATGCCGTATCCGACGCGCTCGTAGGCCGTGGCCCGGGCGAGGGTGTGCTGCGACACGAGGCCCAGGGTCGCGACGAGCCACGCCATCGCGGTCGCCGGGAGCTCGCGCTGTGCGCCGAGCGCGCGCGCCATCCACGCGACGTTCAAGAGCGCCGCGAGGCCGAAGAAGCGCCGCGCCGTCGCGAAGAGCGCAAGACCCAAGAGAAAGCGCGCGAGGTCTGCGGGCCGTGGCCTCACCCCGCGCACCGCCCCGGCGGCCAGCACGAGCAGCATCGCGGCCCACCAGAGCCCCATCGGCGAGCCCGAGAGGGCCGGGTCGAGGTCGGCCCAACGGGCGGGCTGCATCTCGTCGATGAAGCGCGTCGCGTCGCCGCCGGCGTGGGTGACGATGTTCTGAAACGCGCCGAAATGAAGCGGATTGCTGAGCGCCGCGAGGCACACCCCGGCGAGGGTGACGAGGGGCCAGCGCCACCAGCCCGCCTTGAGGCGCCGCGCGGGGTCGAGCCAGGTGATCGCGACGACCGCGGGCAAGAGCACGAAGCTCCCGTGGAGCTGCGCCCAAAGCGCCTGGGTGAGCACCAGCCCGAGGGCCCAGCGGGCCGGGTTCGGGCTCGCGTCGAGGCGTCGCGCCGCCAGCACCGCCCACGGCACCGCCACCAGATCGACCAGGTGCGGTCGGGGCTGAAAGCGCATCGCCGCGACGCTGAGCGCGAGGAGGCTCGCCCCCAAGCGCGCCCAGTCGGGCCCCTCGGGCGCTTCGTCACGGGTGAGGGCCCGCAGCACGAGCCCCGCCGCGAGCGCGGCCAGCGCCGGGGTGAGGCAGAGCGCCTCGACGCCGCCCCACTCAGACAGCTTGTAAAACAGAAGGTCAGAGAGCCACTCTTGGCTCCGAAAGCTGCGGTGCCAGAGCGAGAAGGCTGCAAACTCCGGGTTGTCGAGCTGACCCGTGCGGGCGACGGTGCGCCCCACATGAAGGTGCCAGGGGAGGTCAGAATCGTAAAGAAGATGGACGCGCCCCGCGGCGAAGGCGCCGACCCCGAAGAGCCACGGCCACCAGGCCCGAGCGCGCGAGAGAGGGCCCACGCCGAGGCTCAATCGTCGAGGCCGGCGTCGCGGCGGAGCTCGCCGATGGCAGACAGCACCTTGTCGGCGAGGTAGGGCAGCGGTTCGACCGCGCTGGCGTTGGCGCGTGCCATCTCGGGGGTGCGGGCGCCCGGGCAGGCGACGCTCACGAGGCCGTTCGAGAGCACGTACCGCAGCGCGGCTTCGCGGAGCGTCTTGACGTCGCCGCCGACCAGGGCGCGGAGGCCCTCGCGCTGCTTCAGGCGAACCCCGAGGTCGTGGGCGCCCCAGCGCCAGGCGCGGTGGTCGTCGTCGGTGAAGCGTCGCCCGGCGTGCCAGGTGTCGGCGAGGAGGCCGTAGGCGAGGGGCGAGCGTACCACCACCCCGACGCCCCGCGACGAGAGCTCGCCAGAGAGCGAGTGGAGCAACGATGAGAACATGAGATTGTACGGCAGAACAAGCACTTCGGCGTTGAGCCGCAGCGCCGCCTCGGCCTGCTCTCGGCTCGACACGCTGACCCCCAGGGCGCGCACCATGCCCTTTTGTTTCAGCGACTCCATCGCGGCCCAGGCCTCGCCCCGCGCGAGGGTGTCGACGGTCGGGTTGTGGAGCACCACCACGTCGAGGTGCTCGCCCCCGAGGCGCTTGAGCGCGGCCTCGCTGGCCTTGACGAGATAGCTGCCCTCGAAGCGCTTCTGCACGGCGGTCTCGGTGCGCTCGACCCCGATGCGGGTCGACACCACTACGCCCTCGCGGCCGCGCTCTCGGAGCACCTCGCCGATGATGCGTTCGAGCGCGCCGAAGCGGTAACAGTCAGCGGTCTCGATGAAGTTCACCCCCGCGTCGAGGGCGGCGCGCAGGGTGTCGGCGACCTCTACTTCGGTCACGGGGCCGTAGGCCTCGCCCGAGAGAGACCAGGTACCAAGGCCAATTTCGCCGACGGTCATGCCCGTGCGGCCCAGTGGGCGGGTCAACATCGCGACCCGTGGTTGTGAACGACCCTGAGCCCGCTGCCAAGCCCTCGTCGCACGCGACCGCACCGCCGAGCCCCCCGTCGGGGCGCGGCCGGGTGCAGGCGTTAGTGTGCCTAACTAGTTGAATTTAATGTGAGTTTTGCAGTTCTGAGGTCGCCGACGGGCTGCGCTCAGAACTCGCCGCGTCGTACGCCCGGGTCGCCCCCGGCGGGGCCGTTCGACACGCGCATCGGGCCGAAGGGGGTCTGCACGACCTGGGGCGCGGGTTGGGGCGCGGGCGCGGGCTCTTGGGGCGGCGGCGGCGCGGGGTCGAGCGCTGCGGGTTGGCCTGGCGCCTCGTGGTTCGGGTCGCGCCCGGGGGTGAAGGTGACCCCAGGGTCTGAGGGGGCCGCGCCGGGCGCGCTGGGCCGTGCCGCGTTGGGGGCTGGTGGGGGCGCCGCGGGCGCGGGTTGCGGCGCGGTCGGGCTCACCACCGCGCGGTTGGGGTTGGCCTGCGGGCGGTTGGGCCGCGGCGTCGGAGGGGGCACCGCCGGCGGGCGCTGGGCCTGCGCCTCGCGCTGGGCGTCGGCGAGGTCAGCCCTCAGCGTCGCGTCGTCGAGGAGCCGCAACGCGTCTTGCAGGAACGGGATCGCGCGCTCGGGGCGGTGGGCCGTGCGCTCGGCGTCGGCGGCGGCCTTGAGCTGCGCGGCGGCGTTGCGGCGGAGGCGGGTCGCCCGGGCGTTGTCGCGGTCGATGGCCAAGACCGCGTCGGTGAGGTCTTCGACGTCTTCGCCGTTGTCGCTGTGGACGAGACGGTTCGCTGAAAACGCCGCCTCGGCGCGCCGAAGCAAGGCCCCGAGCTCGTCTTCGCGCTGCTGCCCCGGGAAGAGCCGCAGGCCGTACGCGCCGCCGGTCATCACGCCGAGGGCGATGACGCTCGACAAGACGACCAGACCCACCGTGCGGAGCGCGCTCGCGGGCCGCGCCGACTTGCCCTCTACACCCTGTAGCGTCGCGGCGTCTGGCGGCGCGACCTCGGCGCCGCGCGGCAGACGCGGCTTCGCCTTGCGCGGGAGCCCCGGCACTTGAAGGTCGTCGTCGTCGTCGGGCGAGACCATCGCCGTCGCGGCGGTCGGCAGCGGGGTCGGCGCCAAGGCCGCGGGGTCGACCCGTGGCAGCTCCATCCGAACGGGCAAGGGCGCGCTGGCGAGCGGCGGCGTGCCCTGCGCGGGCGACGGGGCGGGCGCTTCGGGCGGGCGATACACCGGCACCGAGGGGTGCGTGATCGTGCGCTGCCGCGGCGCGTGCGCGTCGCCGCCTCGGGGGTGATGCGGGCCGTCGGGCAGGAGGATGGGCCGCTCGAGCGCGCTGCTGCTGCTCAGCAACGGCATCGACGAGGTGCGCACGAGCGAGGCGATGCCGCCCTCGCGAGGCGCGACGGCGTCGGGGCCTTCGAGGGCCGCGCGGAGCGCCGCACCGAACGCGCGGGCGTCTTCGTGGCGGGCCTCGGGGTTCTTCGCGAGGGCCCGCATCACCACGTCTTCGACCTCGACCGGCACGCTCTGGGCCGAGGGCCACTTTCGCAAAGGCGCAGGCGCTTCGTGCATGTGCTTCACGAGGAGCTGCACCGGCTCGTCGCTCTCGAAGGGCGTGCGCCCGGCCATGAGCTGGTAGGCGATCACCGCGAGCGAGTACACGTCGCTGCGCTGGTCGACCGGCTCGCCCGCCGCGCCCTCGGGCGAGATGTACCGCGCGGTGCCGAAGATCAAGCCGGTCTGGGTCACGAACGAGTGCGAGGCCAGGAGGCTCTTGGCGATGCCGAAATCGAGCACCTTCGGGTACTCTGGGTCGTCGCCGCGCCGCGTGAGGATGATGTTCTCGGGCTTGAGGTCGCGGTGAATGACGCCCCGGGCGTGGGTGTACCCGACCGCGTCGGCGATCTGCGAGATGATCTTCACCGCCCGCGCGGGGAGAAAATGCCCGTCTTGCTCAAGCGCCTGGAGGAGCGTCGGGCCCTCAAGGTGCTCGAGCACGAGGTAGAGGTTGCCGTCGCTCAGCTGGCCAAAGAGCACCACGCGCACGATGCCCGGGTGATCGAGCTGGTGGGCGATCTGCGCCTCGCGATGAAAGCGCGCGACGATGTCTTTGTTGGTGATGAGATCGCGGTGGAGGATCTTCACCGCCACCTTGCGCCCGAGGCCCTCGTCGAAGCCCTGGTAGACGATGCCCATGCCGCCTGAGCCGAGCACCTTCTCAAGCCGAAACTGATTCAGGATGCGGGTGCCGAGGTAGGGGTCTTGAGGCGGGGCCTCAACGCGCAAAGCGACGCCGTCGCGCTGACAAAATTGCGCTGGGGCGTCGTACTTTGCGCCACAAGTCGGGCAAACGCGCATCGGTGAGCCGTCCAAAGGGACGTCTAGAGCTGGTACCACCGCGCGCTTCATCTCGACAAGCCTCGTCGCTACAACGTGAACGATGCTTCAGGCTTTCACCCGAAAACGCCCTGTCAGCACTCATTCTTTCAGACGCGCCGAGACCCGAAAAGGGTCTGCCGCGAAATCGCGCCCCTCGCTGCGGGGGCGCGTGGGCGCTCAGCGAGGCGCCCGGCTCACGATGAGGCCCATCATGCGCCCGCTCTGGGGGCCCTCGTGGCGATAGCTGAAGAATGTCGAGACGTTGCAGACGGTGCAGCCCCCGACGGGCTCGACGGCGGTGACGCCGCGGCGGCGGAGCTGGTCGGTCACCGCGGCGCCGAGGTCGGCGTGGGGGCGCCGCGCGGGGCGGTCGAGGCGCACGCCGGGGTGACTGACCGCGACGAGGGCGTCGGCGACCTCGGGGCCGACCTCGAAGCAGCACGGGCCGATGTGAGGGCCGACGGCGACCACGAGGCGCTCGGGCGACGGGCAGGCGAGGGCGTCGAGGGTCGCGTCGATGACCCGGGCGACGACACCCTTCCACCCCGCGTGGATCGCGGCCACAGCCCCCGTCTCAGGGTCTGCCACCAGCACCGGGACGCAGTCTGCCACCCGCACCCCCAGCGCCGCCCCGGGGAGCTTCGCCACCAGCGCATCGGCCTCGACCGCGCGGCCCTCGTCGGGGCGCGTCTCGGCGGTGACCACCCGAAGGGCGCGCCCGTGCACTTGAAACACGGTGTGAAGGGCCTCGGCGTCGTACCCGAGCTCGGCCGCCACGCGTCGGTGATTTTCGAGCACCGCGCGGGGGTCGTCGCCCACCGAGGCGCCGAGGTTCAAGCTCGCAAAGGGCGGGGCGCTGACCCCACCCAGGCGCGTGGTAAATGCCGCAGAAAACCCGTGCTCTCGAATCGACCGAGGCACCAACAAGCGGGGTGATTGGGGCGTAGCCGAGCGCATCGACGGCGTGATACGCCTCTCAGGCCATGACAACAACTTCAGGTGCGAATCGCTGGGAGGCAGCGGTCGAGGCGCTCCGTGCGCGCGATGCGCGGGTGCCCGAGGTGGGGCTGGTGCTGGGGTCGGGGCTCGGCGCGTTCGCCGACACGCTGGTCGACGCGACGGTGATCCCGTTCTCCGAGGTGCCGGGCATGGGCTCGGTGACCGTGCCGGGGCACGCGGGCAAGCTGGTGGTGGGGCGGCTCCCGGGTGAGGGGCCGTCGCCGGTGGTGGCCGCGCTGGCGGGGCGCATTCACTTGTACGAAGGCCACTCGGCCGACGAGGTGGTCTTCAACGTTCGCACCCTCGCGCAGTGGGGCGTGAAGCAGTTTGTGCTCACCAACGCGGCGGGCGGCATCTCGCCGACGCTGCGCCCGGGCGACCTCGTGCTCATCAGCGATCACCTCAATTTTCAGCTGCGCTCGCCGCTGACCGGGCCCAATGACCCGACGCTCGGGCCGCGCTTCCCTGACATGACCCGGGTGTATGATCCTGGGCTCCGGCAGATCGCCAGCGAGGTGGCGCTGACCCAGGGTTTTGCGCTCCGCGAAGGGGTCTACGGCGGCGTGTTGGGCCCTCAGTACGAGACCCCCGCAGAGATCAAGATGTTGCGCACCATGGGCGCCGACCTGGTGGGCATGAGCACCGTGAGCGAGGCCATCGCGTTGCGCCACATGGGCCGCAAGGTGTTGGGCATCTCGTGCGTGACCAACCTCGCCTCGGGGGTCTCTCCGGTCGAGCTCTCGCACGCGGAGGTCGAAGAGACCGCGCGGGCCACCCGCGAGCGCTTCGTGGGGCTCCTCACTGGCATCTTGCGCAGACTGGCGGCATGAGCGTTTCGCCCCTCACCGAGGCCCAGTGGCAGGCGCTCAGCCTCGAAGCCGAGCGCGCGCGTCGCCGCGCGTATGCGCCCTATTCGGGCTACAAGGTCGGCGCGGCCTTGCTCACCGACCGCGGGGTCGTGCGCGGCTGCAACGTCGAGAACGCGTCGTATCCGTTGTGCGTCTGCGCCGAGGCCGCGACGGTGGCGAAGGCCGTCGGCATGGGGCGGCGCACCTTCCTCGCGCTCGCCGTCGCGACCGAGGGGCCCGAGCCTGGGGCGCCGTGCGGGGCGTGTCGGCAGATCCTCGCCGAGTTCGCGCTCGACCTCCCCTTGGCCCTGGTGGTGGCGGGCGTGCCGAGAACGTACACCTCGGTGCGGGCGCTGTTGCCCCTCGCTTTTACGCCGCAGATCCTCGCAGAGAGCACGACGTCGAAGCGCTTGTGATAGCCTAGGGGTATGCGTTCGCGTCGCTTGTGGTGGGTGTTGCTCGGGTCTTCCTTGGGCTTGGGCTGCGCGCTAGAGAACCCTTCGGGGCTCGGCTGGGTCGCACAAGATGCGAGCCAGAACCCCGTCGATCAGCCCCAAGGCGAAGACGTCGCGCGGGTCGATGTGCCCAATGTTGACGATGTCAACATGGTCGACGTCGGGGTCGATGGCGGTCGCGACGCGGGCGCAGACGTGCGTGACGTAGGCGTCGACACGGGCAACGACACGGGCAACGACACGGGCAACGACACGGGCAACGATGTCGGCTTTGATGCGGGCAACGACACGGGCAACGACGTCGGCTTCGATGCGGGGCCTCCCGATGTCGGCTTCGATGCGGGGCTTCCCGATGTCGGCTTCGATGCGGGGCCTCCCGATGTCGGCTTCGATGCGGGGCCTCCCGATGTTGGCAACGACACGGGCAACGACACGGGCAACGACACGGGGCCTGCGCCTTCGGGGCAGACGTGTGCGACGGCGATCCCGTTGAGCAACAGCGTCGGCACGCAGACGGTGACGGGCGACACGTCGAGCGGTCGAACGGCAGAGTATCGACCCAGCTGCGGCACCTCAGACTCGGGCCGAAACCGCAACGACGATGTGTATGTGTTGACGCTCACCGAGCCGCGGGTTGTCGATCTGAGCCTCACCTCGACGGGGCTGTGGGATCCGGTGTTGGCGGTGGTGCGTGACGAGTGCGTCGCGCGGGGCAACAACGACGCGCGCATCGATCACGAGGCCGCGTGCAGCAATGACATCTCGGGCACCAACCTCAACGCTGAGGTGCGCGGGCTCTACCTGCCCGCCGGGCGTTGGTTCGTGATCGTCGACGGCGACGAGTCGAACCTGGCGCTCGGCGGCGGGCAGGGCCCCTATCGCCTCTCGGTGACGCAGCGCGCGGCCCCAGCCCAAGACGCGTACACGATCCAAATTACCGACGGCAACACCTGCGCCGCCGTGCCCGGCGGCACGATGGACGAGATGCTCGACGGCGACGACGAGGTGACCTCACCCATCGGCGTGCCGCGCAACTTCGACTTCAATTTCTTCGGTCAAACCGTCACCCACTACGCCATCTCGACGAACGGGTACTTGCAGCTGTTGCCGAGCAACAGCATGAGCAACGTGGCCACCGGCGGGTCGACCTGGCGCAACACCACGCTCCCCTGGGCCCCGCTGCCGAACGGCGTCGTCGCCCCCTTCTGGGACGATCTCAACTTCGGCACCACCCGCAGGATGCGCCGCTGGACGAGCGCCGGTGACGTCATCCACGTACGGTGGACCAACGTGGCGCGCTACGTCGACAGCGCCGCGCAGCTGACCTTCGAGGTGCGCCTCGACCCGCGCGATGACAGCATCGCGTTTCAGTATTGCTCGCTCACGCCCATGAACAACATGAACATCGGCGCGAGCGCCACCGTGGGCATCGAGGCGATAAACGGCGCCGCGGCGAAGCTCGTGTCATTCGACGAGCCCGTGCTGGTGCCCGGGCGGGTGTTACGCTTCATCCCCTCACCGTGACCACCTGCGTCGGACGCGAGCGCGAGCTCGCTTGGATCACCGCACGTCTCGAAGCCACCAGCGCCAACGGCACCGCCATGACCGTGGTGACAGGCCCCGCAGGCATCGGCAAGTCGCAGCTCGTCGACGCGCTCCGCGACCAGTGTCGCGGGGGCGGCTTTCCGGTGTTCGAAGGGTGGTGTGTGCGCTACGCCGCCTTCGCGCCGCTCATGGCCATCGCGAGCCAGGCCTTGGCGTGGTTGCGCGCCCGCGAAGAGCAAGACCTTCTGGCCCAAGGCGACCTCGACGCCCTCGCGCCTCTGGTGAACGCCCGCGCCGTCAAGACCCTCGCGCCCGAGCTCAACGAGCCCGACGACGAGGGCGCCGTGCGCTTCACCGAAGCCCTGGGCCGGCTCTTGGCCGCCGCAGGACGGCTCCGGCCCGTGCTCTTGCTCTTGCGGGGTTGGTCGCGCGCCGATGAGGCCACGCGGAGCCTCGTGCGCGCCCTCGTCGACGCCGCCGGGCCCCAAGGCGAGCCCACCCCGGGGGCGCCCTCGATGCTCTTTGTGGCCACCCAACGCGAGCGCGAGCTCGGCGAGCTCGCAGGGCACCCCAGGGTCGAGGCGATGGAGCTTGAGGGCCTCTCGCTCGAAGGCGTGCGTCGGGTGCTCCAAGACGACGCCCTCGTGGCGCGGCTGCACGCCGTGAGCGGCGGCAACCCGGGTGCGCTCCTCGCGATGTTTGACCGGGCTCCGGCGCCGCGCGAGGTCGAGGTCGAGGCGCGCCTCGAAGGCGTCGGCGAGGTGCCGCGGCGGGTGATGGCGGCGTTGGCCATCGCCGATCGCCCGTTGCCCGTGCACGTGTTGGCGGGCGCCTTGGGCGTCGACGTCGCGACGGTGTCGCGGGCCGTGCCCTCGCTCGTCGCGGTGGGCCTCGTGCGCCGCATGCTCGACCCATCCGTGGGCGATGTGGTGATCGCGCTCGCCCACATCGACGATGGCCGCTTCGTGCAACAGAGCCTCGATGTTCACGCCCTCGCGGCGATGCAGAGCGGGCTCGGCGAGGCCCTCGACCAGTGGGGGCGGGTGCCTCCCGAAGAGGCCCTGAGGCACCTCCTCGCGGGGCCCGTGACCCCAGAGATCGCCGAGCGTGCGGTGAGCGCCGCGCGCACGCTCTTGCGACGGCACGCGCCTGCCGCGGCGATGGTGCTCTTGCAATCGGCCGCGGTCGCCGCGAAGGGCGAGGTGTGGCGCGACCTTGGGCGCCTCGCCGCGCAGGGGGGGCGGCTCCTGGGGGCGTTTCGAGAGGCCCGTGAGCTGGTCTGGCGTGCCGAAGAGGCGCTCCCTGACGACGCCGAGCTCGGGCGTCTCGCGGCGACGCTCTCGCTCGGCGCGGGCGAGTTCGCCGAGGCCGACGCGGCGCTCGACCGGGCCGAGGCGCGCACCTCGCATGAGCAGCACACCCAGCGCGCGGCCAACCTCGCGAGCCGCGCCGAGCTGCGTTATCAGCAAGGGCGCCTCGACGAGACCGAGCTCTTGGCCCGCGAGGCCATCGGTCTGGCGGCCGACCACGACGAGAGCGCGACCCTCGCGCGCAACACGCTCACGAAGGTGTTTCTCGTGCGGCGCGAGCTCGACAAGGGCTGGGACTGGTCGCTCCAGAGTATCGAGCGGGCGCGGGCGCGGCGCTCGACGCAGGAGGTCTTGCGCGGGCTCATCAACCTCGGGGTGGTGTCGATCTGGCGCGGCGACCTCGACGAGGCCGTGCGGCAGTTTGAGGCGGCCCGCTCGGTGGCGCAGCGGGGCGGCTCGATGATGTTGCGCGGGGTCTTGCGCGAGAACGAGGCCGTGGTGGCGCACCTCCAGGGGCGCTACGGCGACGCGTTGCAGTGTTACCAAGAGGCCCTCGGGATTCTGACCCGGGTGGGCAATCGGCGCTTCCTCGCGCGGGTCGCGAACAACCTCGGCGAGCTCTATGTGCACGTCGGCGAGATCGCGCGGGCGCGGCGGTTGTGCGAGTACGCCGCACAGGTGGCCGGCGGGGTTCGCGGCGCGCTCTCGGCCGAGGGCTTGATGCTGCGCGCGCAGGTCGAGATCGCAGACGCCCGCACCGACGCCGCGCGGGTGGCCTTGCAAGAGGCGCAGGCGATCTTCGCCGAGACCGGCGACCCCGAGCGCCAGGCGCTGGCTTCGTTGCTGGTGGTGAAGGCCGCCCTGATCGACGGCGATCTCGACGCCGCGGGTCGCGCGCTTGGGGCGGTGACCGAGCGCGATGCGCTTACGGTGCGCACCCAGGCCGAGCGCTGCCTCGCCGAGTCGTCGCTCGCGCGGGCCCAAGGTCACGACCCCTTCGGTGCGGCGCGCCGCGCGCTCGAACTTGCCGAGACGATTCGCGACGTCGACCTTCGGTTTCGCGCCCAAGTGGCGGTCGCGCTCGGGCTCTTGGAGCGCGGTGACGAGCCCGCGGCGCGGCGTCACGCCGAGCAGGCCTCGCAGCTGCGCGAGGCGATGATCGCGCAGGTGCCCGAGGCGTTGCGGGTGGTGTACGGCACGCAGCTCGCGCGCACGGGCATCGACGGGCTGATGGCGCGGCTTGAGGTGCTGGCGGTGCGTCCGGTGGCGGCGATCAGGGCCGTGGTGGCGGCGCCGGTGGATGGCATGGGGCTCGTGGGCGACAGCGCGCCGATGCGCGAATTGCGACGCAAGATCGCGCGGGTCGCGCCCCAAGACGTGACGGTGTTGCTGCGGGGCGAGTCGGGCACGGGCAAAGAGCGCGTGGCCGAGGCGCTCCACCAGGGGTCGCACCGTCGGCAGGGGCCGATGGTGAAGGTCAACTGCGCGGCGTTGGCCGAAGGGGTGCTGCTCTCAGAGCTGTTCGGGCACGAGAAGGGAGCCTTCACGGGGGCCGACCGTCGTCGACGGGGGCGCTTCGAGTTGGCCGACGGCGGTACGATCTTTCTCGACGAAATTGGTGACATCTCTTCGGCGACGCAGGTGTCACTCTTGCGCGTCTTGCAAGAGCGGACCTTCGAGCGCGTCGGAGGCAACGAGACGCTCAAGGTCGACGTGCGCATCGTGGCCGCGACGAACCGAGACCTCGGTCAGATGGTGCGCGAGGGGCGCTTCCGAGAAGACCTGTATTTCAGGCTCACTTCGCTGACGATCATGATCCCCCCGTTGCGCGATCGGCTCGAAGATCTAGGCCTGTTGAGCGCGTACATTCTCGACCGCGAGCTCAGGCAGGCGGGCATCCCGCTGAGGAAGCTCTCGGCCGCGGCGCTGCGACGGCTCGGCGAGCACCGTTGGCCGGGCAACATTCGCGAGCTCGAGAACGTGCTGCGGTCGTCGGCCCTCTTCGCCGAGGGCGATGAGATCGAGCCGGGTGACCTTCAGGGGCTCCCCGAGGCGGCGGAGCCCTCGGTGAGCGCGACGGCTGAGAAGACGCCCGCGCCGAAGGAGCTCAGCGAAGTCGAGGTGGTCTACGACAAGATCCGCCACGGCGGCGTCTCGCTCTTTGACATGCGACGCGACCTCGAGCGCGGCTGCATCGCCCGCGCGATGGACGAGGCCCACGGCAACATCACCCGGGCGGCGGCGCTCCTCGGGATGAAGCGCCCGCGGTTGTCGCA
Organism: Myxococcales bacterium; assembly: GCA_016792845.1. GTDB lineage: Bacteria > Myxococcota_A > Polyangia > Polyangiales > JAEUKH01. The sequence continues at coordinate 153,086 of JAEUKH010000050.1, forward strand.
GCTTGTTCGGGAGTACGGACTTGCCAAGGGTGCCGAGGTCGGTGACACTTCGGAGCCATGAAGGTGACCAACGCCGCGTCTCGCTTGGGTGTGGTGGCTCTGTTGGCTCTCTCTGGGGTCTTCGCGGGCTGCGCGTCGACGGCTCCGGCGGCCCGGAGCGGCGGCGCCTGCGCGATGCCGCAGCGCGTGTCGGCCACAGGCTTCTCGCACGGCGGCAACGCCGACGCGGTGGCTGCCCGCAGCGCTGGGGGCGATCGCCTGACGGGTGTCGCGGCTGACCTTGAGCACGAGCACGCGGGCATTCCGACCCCTGAGCCTGCGCGTCCGACGCGCGAGGTTCAGTTCGCGGGTCCGACGCCGCAGGTGCCGATCCCCGTGTCGGGTGGCGTGATGGCGCTCCCGGCCTCGCCCGCGTACTGATTCGCGGCGGTCTTTCAAAGCCCGACCATTGATCGGGCCACGGCGTCGGGGCCACCCTTGTGGTGGCCCTCAGTCGTTGGGGGCGCGCCGACGAACGCGCCGCCGCGTAGGGGCCACCCTTGTGGTGGCCCGCTGTCGTCGGGGGCGCGTCAACGATCGAGCGCCGGTGTCGGGGCCACCCTTGTGGTGGCCCGCTGTCATCGGGGGCGCGTCAACAAACAACGAACGGGCCGCCGCGAGGGTGGCCCCCAACCCGTCACACGGTGCCCAACATCGGAGGCAGGGTGTGGTTCATCCGAACGCGCTTGGTCTCAAGGTACTTCAGCGAATGCGGGTTCGGCTTGATCAGCACCGGCACCCGCGCCCGCACGTCGACGCCAAGGGCCCGCAGCGCCTCGACCTTCTCTGGGTTGTTGGTCATCACCCGAACGCTCAACACCCCGAGGTAATCGAGCATCGCCGCCGCGCTGTCGTAGGTGCGCGTGTCGTCGGGTAGACCCAGTTGACGGTTTGCGTCAACCGTGTCAACCCCCCGGGCCTGCAAGGCGTAGGCTTTGACCTTGTTGATCAGGCCGATGCCGCGGCCCTCTTGGCGGAGGTAGAGCACCACACCGCCCTCGGCGGCGATGGTGTCGAGCGCGAACTCGAGCTGCTCGCGGCAGTCGCACTTGAGCGAGCCGAGCACCTCGCTGGTCAAACACTCAGAATGGACCCTAATGGGCACCTCGTGCTTGCCTCGGACCTCCCCCGACACGATCGCGACGTGCTCTTTCTCGGGCGCGTCTGCGTAGCGAAACACGTACACCTCAAAGGTGCCGTGCCGCGTCGGGAGCGGGGTGCGAGCCTCCACCACCAGGCGGTTGGCGTCTGCGTGTGTGAGGTTCTTCGAGTCCATTCTCGGTCCTTTCTGAGGCGGTTGAGACCATACCCACCGCCCGGTGCTGCCACGATCGTGTTGCGTCGAAACTCGCCCGACGGGGCGACGCCCCAACAAAACCACCTCGACGGCCTTTGTCGAGTCACAAACTGTGATGCCGCGCGATCTGCTTGCGGTGCACGAAGATAGGTCGCTAGCTTCGAAAGCCAAGCTCCCACCTGACGCAGGTCGCGTCGGCCGCGCGGGGCGACGAATTCGTTACGACCCATGACTTCGACACGCATCGTGGTGCTCGGCGGCGGCCTGGTGGGGAGCCTTGTGGCGCTCCGCCTCGCCGACGCGGGGCTTTCTGTTCTTGTGCTCGAAAAGGCCGTGCCGGGGGCCGAGGCGAGCAGCGCCGCCGCGGGGATCCTCGCCGCCCAGGCGGAGTCACACAGCGACGGCCCCATGGCCCAACTCGCCCTTGAGAGCCGCGCCCTCCACGCGCAACTCAGCGACGAGCTGCGCGCGCGCATCGGCCTCGACTCGGGCTACCGCCGGGTGGGCACCCTCGAGCTCGCGTGCACCCCCGAGGCCCTCGATGCGCTCTGGCGGCGCAGCCAGTGGCAGCGCGACGCGGGGCTCTCGGTCGACCTCCTCGAACCCGACGCCCTGCGCGAGCGCGAGCCGAAGCTGTCGGCCGAGTGGGCGGGCGGGGTGGCCTTCGGCGACGACGGCGTGGTCGACCCGCCGCGTCTGGTCGCCGCCGTGGCCGAGTGCGCCGCGCGGGCCGGGGTGGTGTTTCGTGCGGGGGTCACGGCCAGGGGGCTTCGCCTCGCGGGGGGCCGCTGCGTCGGCGTCGAGACCGACCAAGGGCTCGTCGAGGGTGACCTCGTGGTGGTCTGCGCAGGGGCGTGGAGCGGGCTCATCGAGGGCGCCCTCCCGAGGGCCGAGCGGGTCAGGCCGGCGCGCGGTCAGGTGATCGAAATCGAGGCGCGGCCGGTGCCCATCGGCTCGGTGGTCTACGCCGAGGGGGGCTACCTCGTGCCGCGCAGCGACGGGCACGTCTATGTGGGCTCGACCCTTGAGTTTGTAGGCTTTCGGCGCGGCGTGACGGTCGCCGGGATGACCCGCCTCACCCGCCTCGCGAGCGCCGTGGTGCCCGCGCTGAGCGAGGGCGTCATCTCGCGGAGCTGGTCGAACTTTCGCCCCTTCACCGACGACCACGCGCCACTCGTGGGGCACCGCGAGACGCCCGGGCTCATCGTCGCGACGGGGCACTATCGGAGCGGCATCCTTCTCGCGCCGGTCACCGCCGAGATCGTGCGAGAGCTCGTACGCGACGGCCACTCGCGCCGCAACGTGACGCCCCTCGCGCCCGCCCGCGCGATGCCAGGAGATGCGCCGTGACAGTCGGCGATCTTAGCGGATTTACAAGGCATTTCGTTGAGGCAAACGGGCTGACGCACCATGTGCTCGAGCGGCCGCTGCGGAGCGAGCGGGTGGTGCTCTGGCTCCACGGGTACCTCGACATGGCCCAGAGCTTCGCCGCCGTGTTGCGCGGGGTAAGCGCGCACGGGTATCGGGTGCTCGCGCCCGATTTTCGGGGCCACGGCGAGTCGGCCTGGGCGGGCCCCGGGGGGTACTATCACTTCGCGGACTATCTGGCCGACCTCGACGCCCTCGTTGACGCGCTCGGGCTAGAGCGCTTCGATCTCGTGGCCCACTCGATGGGCGGCTCGGTGGCCACGCGGTACGCGGCGATGCGGCCCGAGCGCGTGGCCTCGCTCACGCTGCTCGAAGGCATCGGCCCGCCCGCGATGCCCGCCGACGTGGCGGTCGATCGCACCCTCGGGTGGCTCGATCAGCTGCGGAAGCTTCGGCAACGAAAGCCGCGGGTGATGGCCTCGCGCGACGACGCGTACCTGCGCCTGAGGGTGTCGCATCCGTCGGTGTCCGAGGCGGTGCTGCGCGAGGTGGCGGCCTTCTCGACGCGGCCCTCAGAGGGCGGGCTGGTGTTTCGCTTCGACCCCTTGCACCAGACCACCGCGCCGGGGCGCCATGACGCCGAGGCCTTCGAGGCCTTCATCGATCGGGTGGCGTGCCCGACGTGCCTCGTCGATGGGGGCGAGGTGGGCTACTGGCCCGATTTCGAGGCGCGCTCGGGGCGCTACAAGCAGGCCACAAGGGTCACCCTCCCGGGCGGCGGGCACATGATGCATTGGACGGTGCCAGACGCCCTGGTCGCGGCGGTGGCGGGCTTCCTCGGGAGGGTGGGAGGTTGATCTCCCGGGGGGGCGGCGAGGTGGTCACAAGGGTGCTCTCCAGCCCCGGGGCGGCGGGGCCGAGAGGGCGCACGGTGGTGCTTGAATCAAAGCGAATTCAGGTCTGATGCGGTGATGGCCCGGCGAGTGCAGGGTGTGCGCGCCATGCTCACTCTGAAGACGCACCGGGCGCGGCTCTCGACGACACTCCTCGCGGGGGTGATGGCGCTCGGCGGTTGCGCGGCCGACGTCGACGAGAACCTCGACCCCGCGGCGTCCTTGGGCTCTGACGAGTGGGCCGACCAGGGGCCCGAGCCGGCCGAGCAGCTCGGCTCGTCAGACGAAGAGTTTGCCGAGCTGTCGAGCGCCGTCGAGGCGGTCACGGGCACGCCGCGGTTTGAGCTCCCCTTCGGGTGCGGGCAGGTTTGGGCGGGGCAGACGCGCACGAACCATAGCCCGACAAACGCCGTCGATTTCAACCGCGCCAACGACATCGGCGACGCCGTCTTGGCCGCCGCCGCGGGCACCGTCTCGCGGGTCGCGAACACCGGCAGCACCAGCTACGGCCGGTGGGTCGAGATCGACCACGGGGCCGGGTATCGCACCCGCTACGCCCACCTCAACTCGCAGTCGGTGCGGGTGGGGCAGCGTGTGAGCGGGGGTCAGCTCATCGGCACCGTGGGCAGCACCGGCGGCTCGTCGGGGCCCCATTTGCACTACGAGCTCATCCGCAACGGGGTGACCATTCGCCCGGTGTTTCACGGCGTAACGGCCTACTTCTGGGGCACCCGAAACTACACGAGCTTCAACAACTGCGCGGGCGGCGGGTCGAACAGCAACACCGGCGGGGGCAACACCGCGAGCGGGGCCGTCGCGCGGGTCAACACCCGCGGCCCCTCGCTGACCGTGCGCTCGGGCCCGGGCGTTCAGTACGCCGCGGTGGGCTCGGTGCCCGACGGCGCGACGGTGCGCATCACCTGCCAGACCCGCGGGAGCAACGTGTCAGGCGTGTACGGCACCTCGACCCTGTGGGATCGCATCGCCACCGGCGGCTACATCGCCGACGCCTACGTCTACACGGGCTCTGACGGCCAGGTGGCGCCAAACTGCCGCTGACTCAGCGCGCCCAACGGTAGAGCGGCCACGCGAGGCCGACGAGCCCGAGCGACACCAGCGTGGGCCCCGGGCTCTGCCACGCGAAGGCGCCCACCATCGCGAGCGTCGCGACGCCGAAGCCCCCCAACACCCACGGCGCCGCGGGCACACGAAAGGGCCTCGCCAGCGCGGCTTCGGTCTTGCGCAGGCGCCAGGTCGCCAGGGCGCCGAGGGCGTAGAAGGGCCACGCCCCGACCACGAAGAGCTCGGCGAGGCGACCCAAACCGGCCGAGGCCAGGTAGGCCAGAGAGAGCGCCGCGGTGAGCACGATCGCGAGGTCGGGCGTGCCCCGCGACGAGAGCCCCGAGAGCCGCGACCAGCGCGGCAGCTGCGTGCCGAGCGAGGCCACCACGCGGGTGCTGGTGAGCATCCCGATGAGGCAGGCGCCGAGGGTCGAGAGGGCCACCAGGAGGCTCACAAGCCGCGCCCCCGGAGGGCCCGCGACGGCAGCCCCCAAGAGCGCTCCGGGGGCCTGTGAGGCCGCCAGCGCCGCCGTGCCGAGGGCGCGGTGGAGCGACCACGCGAAGCCGAGGTAGAGCGCCGTGACGAGCCCCGTGCCCAACAGCAAGGCCCGCGGCACCACCCGGCCCGGGTCGCGAACTTCGGCGCCCACCGAGGTGATGTCGATCCACCCGTCGTAGGCCCATAGCACCGGCACCACCGCGCTCAAGAGCCCCAAGCCCGTCGGCGCGGTCGCGTGGTTTGACACTGTGTCAACACTTGGTCCGAGGCGAAGCGCGAGGGCGGCCAAGACGACGAGGCCGAGCACCCGGGCCACGGTGGTGAGGCTCTGAACCCAGGCGGTTTGGGTCACCCCGGCGAGGTTGATGGCGGCCATGGCGAGCACCACCAGGGGGGCGCCGATGCGGGGCGAGAGCCCGAAGGCCGCGCTGAGGTTGGCGGCCGAGAGGCTCGCGAAGAAGGCCACCGACGAGGGGCCGAGCACGACGAGCATCGTCCACCCGAAGGCGAAGCCGACCGCGGGGCCGAAGGCGCGACCGAGCCACACCGAGAGGCCGCCCGAGGCGGGGAGCGCGGCCCCGAGCTCGGCCATCGAGAGGGCCCCGAGGGCGGTGAGGAGCCCTCCGACGGCCCAGACCGCGAGGGCGCCCGCGGTCGAATGGGTGCGCCGTGCGATCTCGGCGGGGGTAAAGAACACGCCGCTCCCGACCATGGCGCCGACGGTGACGAGGGTGCCATGACCGAGCCCGAGGGCTTGCCGGGCGTGCCGCTGAGACGTTGCATCCATGGGAGCTTTCGACGACTGTGCCGCGGGTGGGTCGAGGCGATCTGAGAGGGGCCCTTTGGCTGGCCTTTGCCATGGAAGCGGGGTGTCGTCGAGGGGCTGCCCCGCGGGCGATGCCGCGCGACGCGGGGGTCGAGGTCGGGGTCGAGGCTGGGGTCGACGCGGGACCTCCGCCGCGACCGCGCGAGGCGGCACCGGCGGCGGCGTTGCCGGGGCGGTTTCGGCTCGACCGCCGTCACACGGGGCGATCGGGGTATGTGCTGCCGAGGGTTCCGACTGAGCGCGCGGTGCTTCGGGCGGGGCATCGCATTTCGGCGCAGGCGGTGGCCCTCGACGACGCGACCCTACTCTTCGGCGCCCACGACGGCGTGCTCTACGCGGGCGACCTGTCGGGCGCGCTGCGATGGCGCGCGAACCTCGTCGACCGCATCTACACCACCCCTTTGGTGACCGAGTCTGCGGTCTACGTCGGCTCAGACGCCGACCGCATGGTCTCGCTGACCCCGCGCGGTCACATCTCGGTGGCGCTCGGCACCGACGACGACGCCGACACCTCGGCCAACCGCAGCGACGACGGCGCGATCTATTTCACCGCGGGGCGCACCCTCTACCGCGTCGACGCCGACATGACCGTGCGTTGGCGCACGGTGTTCGGAGGCAAGCTGTACAGCGCGCCGGCCCTCTTCGACGACGGCACGGTGGTGCTCGGATGCCAAGACGATCACATCTACGCGGTCAACCCCGACGGCCGCATTCGCTGGCAATTCAGCACCGGCGGTGACGTCGACGCGACCCCCGCGGTGGGCGCCGACGGCACCGTCTACGTCGGCAGCGACGACGGCGCGCTCTACGCGCTCACGCCCGACGGCGCGCTGCGCTGGCGCACGCCGCTCGGCGGATACATTCGCGCGGGGGCAGGGCTCTCGCTCGATCACGGCGTGGTGGTGGGCACCTACGGGCCGCGCCCCGGGGTGGTGATGCTCGACGCCGACACCGGCGCGATTCGCTGGCGCCACAGCATCGCCGGGCCGCCCAGCGCCGACTACGGCGTGCTCAGCGCGCCGCTCATCGACGCCGAGGGGGCCATCGCCATCGGCACCCCCGACGACAGCGTGCTGATCTTCGAAGAAGACGGCCGCCTCAGGGCGCGCATCGCCGTGCCGGGCGACGTCGACGCGCCGCCGGTGTTGATGGGCGACGCGACCCTGGTGGTGGGCTGCGACGACGGCGCGATGCGGGTCTTCGGCGAGCCGCCGGTCGACCCTCACAGCGTGGTCGTTCACTGAAGCCGAGGGGTGTGGCGCGGCGACCCCAGTGTCGACCCCAGGCGACACCCCGCGATGACCGCAAAAGGGCTGCGGTGAACGTATTCTGCGGGCGGTACAACCGATGCAGAAACGGCACAACCCATCTACGCGAGGTGATCTCACAATGAAGCAAGCGACGCGACGCGATCGGATCATGCCACTGGCCTTCGGGGTCGCGGCGCTGGCCTTGGCGCTCCCGGCGACGGCGTCGGCGCAGCTTCGGGCGAGCGCCTTTGCGGGGGCTGAGTTTCTGCGGCAGGGCGGCGGGGCGGGGGTGCTGCGCGGCGAGGCCTCGATCTCGCTGCTGCCGTTCATTCACGTTGGGGCGTATTTACAAGGCAATCGTGACTTCAACGAGGCGGTCACGGCGCCCTCCGCGGGCGGCTTCCTGGCCTTTCGCCCGGGCATCCCTTTCACCCGTTGGGATCCGATGGCCTTCGCCTCGCTCGGGTGGACGCGGGTCGGCAACGACGACGGCGGCGTGCTCAACCTCGGCGGCGCTCTGGTGCGCCACAGCCTGCCCTTTCTAGACCTTGAGTTTCGCGGGGCGCTCGTTCAGCACCTCGGCATGAGCCAAGGCAACACGGGCTTTCAGGTCGCCATCGGTCTCTCGCTGCACCCCTGAGCGCGGCTCAACGGAAGGGCGCGGCGCTCGCCTGACCGCTGAGCCTTCGCACGAGCCGGTTGAGGGTGTCGACGACCTCGTCGAGGCCCTCGGGCTCGGGGGTCGCCCCTGGCCGCGACCAGGCCACGCCTTGGGCGCTCAGCTCGACCCGCGCGCCCCCTTGGCGCAGCCGCGTGAGCATCGCGGCGCTCTCGTCATCGAGCCGCAGGGGCTCGCCCGTGACGTCGCTTGAGAGCCGCAGCTTCTCGCTGAGGGCCTCGTCGACCTCGAACACCACCACGGTCTCGTCGACGGTCTCAGCGTCGCGCCAGAGGTGCCCCGCCCTGCACGGCGACACCGTGCCGCCGAGCCCGTGAACGAACACCCGCCCGGCCTCGAAGCGGCCCCCTCGCGCGCGCGCCCAGGCCCGCCACGGCGCCTCGGCCTCACGCAACGCGGCCGGCGCGGCGATCTGGGCGCGGCCTCGGTCGACCGCGGCGGCGAACTGGCGCAGGGCCACCACGAAGCGCTCGAGGGCGGCCTCGTCGATGCCGGCGCCCCGCAGCGAGAGCTTCGCCCCGTCGTCGTCGACCTGAACCTCGTCGAGGCTCAACAGGGGCTCCCACACCGCGGGGGAGAGAAAGCCCGTGAGCTGCGCGAGCTCGCGCCCACGCAAGAGAAACGCGCGGTCGAAGGCCGCCACCCCGAGGCGATGCCGCGCCGCGAAGACGTCGGCCCAACGCCCAGGCCGGAGCGCGAGGTCGAGCCCCAAGGGCGCCCACCCCAAGGTCGCCACCGTCATCGGCCCCTCGGCGGCGCTCATCTCTGCGCGTACTTTGATTGACACTGTGTCAAGACTCCCGAAGAGCGTGTCGGCTTCGGGGTCATAGACGAGGCCGTGCCTTTGCCCCACGCCGTGCCAGAGCTGAGCGCGTCGGGCTTTGCCGACCGCGGGGGTGGAGGTTACGCTCGCCTCGGCGCCCACCAGCGGCAACACCGTGAGGGGGATCGACAAGAGTTGACGCTCTGTCAAAGTATGCTGGACGGCGACCTCGAGGGCCCACTCCAGGTGGCCGAGCGTGGCGGCGAAGCTGCACGGCGCGTCGGGGGCGAGGCGCAGGGCGAAGGGCAGGGCGTGCTGGTCACCCGGGCTGCCTTCGAAGACGCGGGCGGTGTAGCGGGCGAGCTCGTGCTGGCGGGCGTAGGGGCGGTAGGTGGTCTCGCGGGCCACGAACGACACCGTGACGGCGCGTACGCGGTGGTGGCTGACGTTGCCGAGCGAGAGCTGCCCGCGCAAGACGCCGCCGGGCGAGACCGCGACCTGCGAGAGGGCGCACTCGGCGTAGAGGTCGGTGCCGCGGGCCTCGCCCTCGTGCGAGCGGAAGACCCACGGAGAGGCTTGCGCCGCCGCGGGGGGCGGCATCACCGTGACGGCGTATTGCTTGTCGACGTCGGGCCACCAAGGGATGTCGACCTTCACGTCGAGGGTGTACTGAACCGACAGCGCGACCCCCTGGTACGACGGCGGCACCCGCCCGGGGAAGGGGAAGCGCGCCCGATACCGGTGCTCGCCGGTGTCGAGCCGTTCGGGCAAAAAGCGCGTCTCTAGGCCCACCCAGTGGTGCTCCTGGCGGGTGTGGGTCTTGCCGTCAGACCACCGCGAGACCTCGACGCCGCGCAGGGTCAGCACGATCTCGTCGACCGGCGTCGGTGACTTCGAGAAGAAGCGCGCGTCGACCTCGAGCACGTCACCAGGCCGCACGAACTGCGGCAAAAAACGGATCTCGACCTCAGGCTGGCGGCGCATCGTGGCCCCGAGTGTAACGAGCCCCAGAGGGCCGGGCGGGCACAAACGTCGCTCAGCCAGTTGCGCCCGCGCCGCAGAGTGCGAGACAACCCGCGGATATGGCTCCGCAGCTTCGATGGGTGAGACATTCGGCGCTCTTTGCGGCGTTCGCGCTCGGGTGCAGCGACAACGCGCCGCCGCCCTTTGGGGTCGACGCGGGCGCCGTTGACGCAGGAGCCTCCGAGGCCGCGGTCGACGCGGGCGAAGACGTCGCGGCCGCGGATGGAGCCCAAGACGGCGCGACGGCTGACGCCGGCAACCCTGCGGCGAAGGCGTGCGAAGCGGGCGACGCCGTTGACGACGGCGTGACCCTCGACGCGCAGACCTTCGAGGGCAGCCGCGCGGTGCAGACGGGGTGCTTCTCGTTCGAGACGGGGCCGACGCGGTACTACCGCGCGCTGGTGGGGCGCGACGAGACCCTCGACGTGACCGCGACGCGGCTCGAAGGCGGCGCGAGCTTCGTGCCCACCCTGCGCATCTTGCCCGCTTGCGGGAGCAACCGCTGCATCACCCAGAGCGTGGCCTCGCGTACGGGCAACGCCACCACCGCCCGGTGGACCAACCTCTCAGACCGCGACCAGACCGTCTTCATCGCGGTGAGCCCGGCGCAGACCATGAGCGACGCGGGGCGCTTCTCGCTCTCGGTGAATGTGGGGCGCGGGGCCCGCAATGCCACCTGCGCGCGGGCCCAGGCGGTCAACGACGGCAGCAGCTTCAGCGCCCTCTCGTTCGCCGACGCGAGCGACGTGCTCACGGCCTGCGCGGGCTCGCCGGTGACCTCGACCGGGGCGACGCTCTATTACCGCGCGACGGTGCCGCCGGGGCAGCTCCTCACGGCGACCTCGTCGCCCTCGCAGACCCTGGCCAACAGCCCGTTCTTGCGGGTGATTCAGGCCTGCGGCGCGAACACCTGCCTCGCCCACTCGGGCGCGACGAGCACCTCGGGCAACACCGTGCGCTATCGCAACGACACCACAGCGCCCCGCGAGGTGATCGTCGCCGCGTCGAACTACCCGGCCACCAACACGGTGCCCTTCTCGATGTCGTTCACGCTGCGGGCGCCTCCGGCCAACGCGAGCTGCGCGGGCGCCACCGCGGTCACCGCCGACACCCCCGCGCGCGGGCAGAACACCGTCGACGCGAGCGACACGCCGATGGCCTGCGCGGGCGTGGCCGCCGCGGGGCCGGCGCTCTATCACCGGGTGAGCATCCCCGCGGGGCAGATGATGGTCGCGACGGCGACCCGCACCAACGGCACCTCGAACCTCGTGATGCGGGCCTACACGGGCTGCAACACGGCCTGCGCGGCCACCACCCAGACCAGCACCGCGGCCATGCAGGTGCTGCGCTATCCGAACCCGAGCGCGAACCCGCAAGAGGTCATCCTCGCGGTGTCGAGCGCCACCGGCGGGCAGAGCCTCACCTATGACCTCGCGGTGACCTTTCGCGCGACGGCGCCCAACGCGCTCTGCGCGAACGCCGAGCGGGTGATGGGCGACAGCGCCCTCAGCAACGTCAGCACCGAGGCCGCGACCGACACCCTCGCGGCGTGCCTCAGCGCCACCGTGGCCAGCGGGCCGGTGCGCTACTACGCGGTCGATGTGCCTGCAAACACAGCGCTTTCGGCGACTCTGACGCCGCGCACGATCCCCACGGCGTCGAGCGGCACGGTGCGCATCTACCCGGCCTGCGGGGCCATGACCTGCGCGGCCGCGAGCCCGAGGAACACCACCCCGGGGCCGGTGACGGCGCGGGTGGTGAACGGCCCGATGCCCGCCACGATGATCGTCGCGGCGGGGGTCGACGGGGTCGCCAACACGGGCAGCTTCGACCTCGCCTTCGCGCTGCAAGCGGCGGCGTCGAACAGCACCTGCATGGCGCCGCGGAGCGTCGGGCCTGACACCCGGCTCATGGCCGAGAACCTCACCGACGGGCGCGACGTTCCGCCGACGTGCACGGGGTCGCCGTCGGTGATGAGCCCGGGGCTGTGGTACCTCGCCGAAGTGCCCGCGGGGCAGACCCTCGTCGCCGCGGCCCGTCGCCCCACCGGCACCCCCTTGTGGACGCCCGTGATCCGCGCCTTCCCCGCGTGCGGCGCCACGGCGTGTCTCACCTCGTCGAGCGTGGGCGCGGTGCCCGAGCAGTCGGCCATCGTGTACCAGAACACCACCTCGATGACCGAGCGGGTGACCCTCGCCGTGAACAGCGGCACCACCAACGTGAGCGGCCCCGTGGCCCTCTCGGTGCGGGTGCGCCCCGCCGCGAGCAACGGCACCTGCATGGCCGCGACGCGCGTCACGGGGCCCAACGAGACGCTCAGCGACCAGCACCTCCGCGAGGGGCAGTTTACCAGCCCGACCTGCACCGGCACCGGGGCTGGCCCCGGCGGTTTCGGCTTGTTCTACCGGGTCAACGTCGCCGCGGGGCAGACCCTCAACGTCACCGCGACGCGGCTCGCGGGCTCGGCCCCGTGGTGGCCCGTGCTCGAAGTGCTCGACACCTGCGACCGCGCGACCTGCCTCGCGGTGTCGGCTCCGGGCACCACCGGCGTCAGCACGGCGCGCTACACCAACAGCGCCATGGCGCCGCGCGAGGTCGTCGTCGCGGTGACCCCGAGCACGCCCGTGTCGTCGACGCTCTTTGACATCAACTTCACCCTCGGTGGCCCGTGATGAATCGCTCGAATCGCCCTCTCGCCGCGGTGTTTGCGGCGCTCTTGCTCGGATGCACGGATGACACGGGCCCGGTCTTCGGGCGCGAAGACGGCGGCAACGCTGGCGACGCGGCCCTGGCCCTCGACGGCGGGCGCTGCGCGCGCGGGGTCGACACTGACTTCGACGGGGCCGACAACGCGGCCGAGTGCCTGGCCAACACCGACCCGACCAACGCCGACACCGACGGCGACGGCATCCGCGATGGGGCCGAGATCAACTACGCGCGGGTCTGTGTGGCGCAAGACCGCAGCCAGCAGCGGCGGCCCGTCGTGGCGTGCACCAACAGCACCATGTGTCAGCTCGGCGAGACCTGCCGGGGCCTCGACCCGCTCGCCCGCGACAGCGACGGCGACGAGGTCGCCGACGGCCAAGAAGACCTCCTCGGCGACGGGCGCTTCGACCCGGGCCGCGGCGAGACCGACCCGCGCCTGTGGGACACCGACGGCGACGGGCGCCCCGACAGCCAGACCAGCACCTCGATCTGCCGCCGCGACAACCTCGTCGAACCGCTGAGAACGCCATTGGTTTCGGGCACTTTTCAGCTCGGCCTCGACCCGCGCTGGCGCGACCGGGTGCGCACGGGCGAGGCCACCAGCGCGACGGTGGCCCTGCTCGACGACCCCACGCACCGGGTCGCGGGCCTGGCCATCGAGCGCAGCACCACGCAGACCGACGTTCGCATGGAAGCCGCCGCGGCCGAGACGACCCTCACCTCGGCCCTGACCGCGGTGCCCATCCTCGTGGGGCAGACCATCACGACCCACGAGATGCTGCCCGCGGTCAACTCGCTCTACCGCGTCGCGAGCGGTGACCTCGGCGCGCTCCGCGACACGCTGCGCACGCGGCTCGCGCCGGGCGGCAATTTCGCGCCCTCGCCGAGCTACGGCAGCGCCACCAACGTCTATGTCGAGATCACCACGGTGTTGCGCACCGACCGCGGCAAGGCCACGCTGCTGGTGACGGTGATCCCGGCCGAGGCGGTGACCGACCCGAGCACGCCGACGGCCATCATCGCCGACGATTTCACCAACACCACGGGCCTCGCCGACGCCGACCGGGTGCTCGACGCCTCGTGCCAGCGCTTCACCGCCGACCGCGAGAGCGCCGCCGACTTCCTCTGGCTCGTCGACACCTCGGGCTCGATGAGCGACGACCAGGAGCGCCTCGGGCGCACGGCCCAACGCTTCTTTCGCGACCTCGACGCCGCGGGGGTCGATTTCAGGGTGGGCGTGATGCAAGCCGGGAGCATGGCCCTCGACCTTGATCGCCCGGGGTTTTCGTTCATCTCAGGGGTCGACCCTGGGGGCGCGCGGCAGCTCGCCTGGCAGGTCACCTACACGACCTTCAACAGCGAGACCCGCGATGTGTTTCGGCCCTATCCGCTCGCGGGGGGCGAAGAAGAGCCCATCGCGGCCACGGTGATCACCTACGAGGCGCTCCGCGCGCGGGCGCAGATGGGCGAGCTCGACCCGAACCGCAGGCTCCGCGAGAACGCGGTGACCGTCGCGTTCTTTGTGACCGACGAGCCTGGCACCAACGACGACTCGCGCTTCTTCGCGAGCAACGCGACGCGCTGGGGGGCCGACTACCCGACGCGGCTCGGGCGGGTGGTCGAGTTCTTTCGTGAGAACAACATCCAGACCTTCGGGCTCGTGGCCGACGGGCGCACCAACTGCGCGACGCCGAACGTCACAGACTTTCCGAAGTGTGCGATCTTGAACAACGGCGGGGCGTTCATCCCCATTACGACGGCCACCGACGCCGAAGTAAGCGCCGCGATGAACCGCATCGTCGACGCGGTGGCGGGCGCCACGAGCCAGTTTCGCCTCGACCGGACGCCCATCTCGGCCACGCTCCAGGTCACCGTCGGCGGCCGCACGGTGCCCCGCTCTCGCGCCGACGGCTTCGACTACGACGCCGCCTCGCGCTCGGTGGTCTTCTACGGCAACAGCTTCCGCCCGCGCCGCGGCGTCGAGGTGGTGGTGTCGTACCGCGTCTGGGCGGGCTCGCTCGGCTGAGCGCCGCGCGTGTCACACTCAGCGCCCTCCGATGCGCTTCGCTCACTTCTCAGATTTGCACCTCCTCGCCGACGCGGGGCGCACGCTCTCGGTGCTCGATCACGCGCGACGGGTGATGCTGAGCGGGGGCCGCCCCGCGCCCGACGCCCGGCGGGTCGACAACCTCCGCCGCAGCCTCGCCTACGCCCGCGAAGCCCAGGCCGACCACGTCATCATCACGGGTGACCTCACCGAGGAGGGCACCGCGGCGCAGTTCGAGCGCCTCGCCGAAGCGCTCTCAGACAGCGGCTGGCGCCCCGAGGCGATCACCCTCTGCCCCGGCAACCACGACGGATACACCGACCACCGCGCCTGGGGCCGCGCCCTCGACGGCGTGCTCAGGCCCTGGGCCGAGACGAGCCGCGACGGGGTGGCGCTGCGCTTCCCGGGGTGCACCCTCGTGCCCGTGTCGACGCTCCGCCCGCTGGCGGTGACCCGCAGCGCCGGGGCCATCGCGGCGAGCACCTGGCGCCGTCTCGACGCCCGCGCCCGCGAGTGTGAGGCCCGCCGCGAGCCCTTGCTCATCGCCCAACATCACCCGCCCTTCGCCCTCACGAGCGCGACGCTCCAGTGGTTCGACGGGCTCGAAGAGGTGGCCCGGGCCGAGGCCCTGCTCGCGCGGTACAGCGGGTGCTTCGTGGCCCACGGGCACCTCCACGCGGGCGGAGATCGCCGCGTCGCAGGCCGCAGTCACGCGCAGATCCTGGGGGCCGAAGCGGCCGTGCGTGGGGGGCTCCGGGTGCGGCTCTACGAAGCCCGCGAGGGGGCGATGGTGCGCGTGGGCTGAGTCAGACCGCGGCGCGCGCGGAGGCAGCCACCGAGACCCGCGTGTCGACGCTGGCCCTGCCGTTGGCGACGGTGACCTGGAAGTGCGGCAAGGGCGTGCTGGTGGGCCCCGAGAGCACCGCGCCGTTGCGGTCGAAGCGCGCCCCGTGGCAAGGGCACACCGCGACGCCGCTCGTGTCAGGCGCGTTCACGATGCAACCCTCGTGGGTGCAGATCGTCGAGTAGGCGTAGAGCCCGCCCGCGTCGCGCCCAAGGATCACCGCCGCTTCGGCGTTGAGTCGGCTGCCGTTCACGGCGAGCGAGGCCACCTCGCCGAGATCGAAGGCCCCCTGAGGCTGGCTGTTGCCGTCGTTGTCACAGCCTGCCACGCTGCCGAGGGTGGTCACCGAGGCGGCCGCGCCCAATACACAAAGCGCCGTGCGTCGGGTCGTCTTCATCAATCGTACTCTCTCTCTGAGGGCGCCCCCAAACAGGGCGTCACACAGCGAAAGGTCGCCGCGAAAGAGGTCGCGCCTTCAGCGAGAAACGTTCTCAAAATGCCGCTTTGCGCGCTGCGGCAAGAAGTCGCAATCAGCGCTTCGAGGGCGGCGCTCAGCGCGGCCGAATGGCGCTCGGCGGGAGCTGCGGCGGCGGCGGCTGTTGATCGGCCCCTGACGCGTTGCGGGCGAGGCGCTCGGCGATGCGCTGTCGTACGGGCTCGTACTCGGTGTTGAGGGTGCCGCGACGCCCAATGGCCTCGATGCGGGCGCGGCCCACGGTGCCGTCGGCCACGGTCGAGTGACCGTCGGCGAAGACCACAAACTGTTGCCAGAGCGAGCGGGCTTGATCCCAGTGGCCTGCGCGCTCTTCGAGCTCGGCCTGGGCCGCCAGGGCGCGGGCGTGGGTCGCGTCGTCGCCCTCGGCGGTGGCGATGCGGAGGGCCTCGCGAAACTGCGCCATGGCGGTCGCCGCGTCGTCGCGGCTGCGGGCCAAGAGGCCGAGGTACAAGGGCGCGACGCCCGAGCGCGGGTCTGCGGTGACGGCCTCACGAAACGCCGCCATCGCGGCCTCGGTGTTGTGCTGCACCATCGCCGCGAGCCCGCGCTGGAGCGCCGTCTGCCCAGGG
The DNA here is from genome assembly GCA_016792845.1 of Myxococcales bacterium. Taxonomy (GTDB): domain Bacteria; phylum Myxococcota_A; class Polyangia; order Polyangiales; genus JAEUKH01. The sequence continues at coordinate 169,446 of JAEUKH010000050.1, forward strand.
GCGCTCGGCGCCGTCGCGGGGGCGGGTGCCGCTGTCGTCGCGGGCGCGGGCGCTGCGCTGGGAGGCGTCTGCGCGTACGCGACGCCGCCCGCGGTGAGGGTGAGCGACGTGACCATGACCTTCAAGAGTGCCCGCATCACGGCCCCGAAGGTACCCTATCGCCCGCGGTATTCGTAGTAGTACCTGAGCACCTGGCGCACATAATGTTGGGTCTCGTCGAAGGGGGGCACGCCGCCGTAGCGGATCACCGCCCCGGAGCCGGCGTTGTAGGCCGCGACGGTGAGCACGAGGTCGCCGTTGAAGGTGTTGGCCAGCACGCGCAGGTAGCGGGCCCCGCCGAGCACGTTCTGCCGCGGGTCGAAGGGGTCGGTCACGGTCATGCTCGCGGCGGTGCTCGGAAGGAGCTGCATCAGGCCGAGGGCGCCTGACGAAGAGACGCTCCAGGGGTTGAAGTCGCTCTCTTGCTTGATCACCGCGCGGAGCAGCGCCTCGGGGAGCTGATAGAGCTGCGCGGCCTCACGGATGAACCCATCGTAGCGGGCGTACCGGGCGGGGTCGCGGGCGGTTTCGAGGTACCGGGCGCGGGTCTCGGCGCTGACGGTCGGAGCCGGAGGGAGAGAGATCACTTGAGACGGCGGCGCGTTGGGGGTCGCTGGCGGCGTGTCGCGGCCCGAAATAAACACCCTCGCCCCGGGCCGCCGCTCGGTCGGAACGTTCGTAAAATGCAGGCTCCCGTCGGCCCCGCGGCTCATCCAGATCTGGGCCTCGGCTTGCGGGGCGAGGGCCCACAGGCCGAGCGCCACGAGCGGGGTGAAGAAGTGCACACGCATCACGGTCGTCGCTGAGTGTAGCCAACGCACCCGAGGGGGCGCCAACTTCCCGCGGGGCGCTCCCCGAGCGCGACGGGCGGCGGTTTTGGGGGGCACGAGACCATTGGAGCCCGGTCACCGACCGGCGTATGGTCGACGTCCTCAACGAAACCCATGCGAATCAACACCGACTATCTCGTGCTTGGGAGCGGCATCGCCGGTCTCACCTTTGCCCTCCGCGCGGCCGAACACGGTGAGGTGCTGATCGTCACCAAACGCCAGCGCGCCGACTCGAACACCAACTGGGCCCAAGGGGGCATCTCGGCGGTGCTCGACCCGAACGACACCTTCGAGGCGCACGTCGAAGACACCCTCGTGGCAGGGGCCGGGCTCTGCAAAGAAGACATCGTTGAGATCTGCGTCGAGGGCGCCCCGGCGGCCATCCACGACCTCGTCGCGATGGGGGCCCGCTTCAACCGCGCGACCTCGTCGTCGGGCGACGCGGGCTTCGACCTCGGCCGCGAGGGCGGGCACTCGGCGCGGCGGGTCGTGCACGCCGGCGACGTCACGGGCCGCGAGGTCGAGCGCGCGCTCCTCGAGACCGCCGAGAAGCACCCCAAGATTCGCTTCCTTGAGCAGCACATGGGGGTCGACCTGATCACCCTGTCGCGCTTCGGCGGCCCTGAGGTCTGCGTGGGCGCGTACGTGCTCGACAAGGGCGCCAACAAGGTCATCACCGTGCTCGCGCGCGCGACGGTGCTCGCCACCGGGGGGGCCGGCAAGGTGTACCTCTATACGAGCAACCCCGATGTCGCCACGGGCGACGGCACCGCGATGGCCTACCGCGCGGGCGCCGAGGTGGCCAACATGGAGTTCTACCAGTTTCACCCCACGGTGCTCTATCAGGCGCAGTCGAAGAGCTTTCTGATCTCCGAGGCGCTGCGGGGCGAAGGGGGGGTGCTGCGCCTCGAAGACGGCACGGCGTTTATGCCGAGGCATCACGCCATGGCCGACCTGGCGCCGCGCGATGTGGTGGCCCGCGCCATCGATTTTGAGATGAAGCGCACGGGCGAAGACTGTGTCTGGCTCGACATGACCCACCATCAGGGTGACTTCCTGCGGACGCGCTTCCCGAATATTTATGCCGAGTGTTTGCGCTACGGCATCGACATGACGGTGAAGCCCATCCCCGTGGTGCCCGCGGCGCACTACCTCTGCGGCGGCGTGGTCACCGACAGCTACGGGCGCACCTCGCTGCCGGGCCTCTGGGCCATCGGCGAGGTCGCGTGCACGGGGCTCCACGGGGCCAACCGCCTCGCGAGCAACTCGCTGCTCGAAGGCCTGGTCTTCGGGAAGCGCTGCGCCGAAACCCTCTTCGCCGAGCGGCGCGAAGAAGACCTAAGCAAAGTGCCTGACTGGGATTCTGGCAAGGCCGCCGCGAGCGAAGAAGCCGTGGTCGTCGCCCACAACTGGGACGAAATCCGTCGCCTGATGTGGAACTATGTCGGCATCGTACGGAGCTCGCGCCGCCTCGAACGCGCCCAGCGTCGTATCGCCCTCCTCCAAGACGAGATCCGCGAATACTACTGGAATCACCAGGTGAGCCCCGACGTGCTCGAGCTCCGCAACATCGCCACGGTGGCCGAGCTCATCGTCGCGTGCGCCCAGGCGCGCAAAGAGTCGCGGGGCCTGCACTTTACCACCGACTACCTTGAGACCGACCCGGCGCAGTGCCGCGACACGGTGATCAAGCGGGGCTTCCCGGCCCATCTTCGCACGAGCTGACGCGCCGCGCCGCGCCTCGGCACCGCTGCGGGTGGGGCAGAAGGTGAGGGCTCGGGTGCCGAGTGCCCTTGGCGCGGGGGGCGATCGCGTTTATGTTCCGCCGCCCTCTACGCGGCGGAGACCTTTCTCAATGATCGACTCGGTTGATTCAAAGAACGTTCGCAAGGCCCTTGAGCTTGCGCGCTCGCAGCGCACACAGATTACGCGTGGGGCCCCGCTCCCCATTGACACGGCCCACGTGGTCGGGGCCTGCCCCAACTGCGGGGTGCTCGGCGCGACGATCCTTGGCTTCCCCGATCCGCCGTACGCGGGCCCGCGCGGTCAGCCGCGGTACCGTAACGCCAAAGAGCTCGCGCGCTTCATCGAAGAGCTTTTCAAGAACCCCCCGCCGCTCCCCGCGCCCGAAGACCCCACCGAGGGCAAGGGCACGCCCCAACAGCCGCCCCTCTGGCGTGGGCTCTGCGTGTGCGGCGCCAAGGTCGCCCCGCCCCAGCCCGACCCCCGTACGGGCGAAATGGTCGGCGACCCCGCGGCCACCCCGCGCCGGGTGTGCGGCGTTCGCTTTGTCAAAGCCATGCCGGGCGCCGGCGCCGAGCTGATGATCGAGTCGCTGGCCGGCGGTGACGGCGGCATCCCCTTCACCGACGGCGTGGCGATCAAGCATCGCATTTTGCGCGCGCCGCTCGACGGGGTCGAGAGCGAGGTCGCCGCCGGGCTCGAAGATGCCGCCATCGAGAAGGCCTTCTCGCGCCCGCTCACCCTCGCCACAGTTTGGGCCTCGGTGCTCGACCGCGCCGCGGCGGGCGAAGAGGTGCTGCTCGAGGTCGAGCCCGGGTACTCGATCTGGGCGGGCCCGAAAGAAGACAAGACCCTTGAATCACAGTTGAAAGCGCTGATCGGCGACGACCCCGAGATGGGCGCCTTCCCGCTGGCGATGTTGCCCCAGATCGCGCCGATGCCCCAAGGGCCCGACTTCACCCTGTGGACGTTCGAGCACGCCGAGAAGATCCTCAAGGGCGACCTCCGCGCGGGCATCATGCTCGACCGCAAGGTGGTGCGTAAGCAGATCGAGGCGCAGCTCGAGCGCATCTCGCTCGGGTGGCAAGAGCAGCAGGGCGGCGCCTTGGTGCTGGCAACGGCCAACGAGCTCCGCTGGCCGGTTGAAGTGGCCATCGTGGGCCTCGGCGGCGGTCACCTCGGGTGGTACCTCAATGAGACCACCGCGGCGGCGGCGGGCGAAGCCATGGCGCGGATCGCGGAGATCAAGCGCTTTGTCGACGCCACCAAGGCCGAGCGCCCCGAGTGCACCTTTGAGTTCAACGGTATGAACATGCTGCCCAAGCGCGCCGACGGCAGCGCCGGGCGCCCCATCAACCTGATGGATCTGCCCTTCAGGGCGCCGCCGGGCAGCAACGACTTCAAGCGCGAGGTGCGCTTCTCGTGTGATGACCTGCCCAAGAGCGCCGACCCGACGCGCCGCTGCCCCTGCGGCGAGAAGGCGTGGGTGAGCGCGCGGCTCTTCCCTGAGAACGTGGTGAGCGAGTTCAAGAAGGCCACCGGCGGCAAGACCCCGCGCATCATCGAAGAGTGGCCCAAGGCCGCCCTGGTGGCGACCATCTCGTGCGATCGGCATGTGCGCATCCCGCTCCAAGAAGAGATCGAAGGCGCGGGCCTCAAGGGCGCGACCTTTGACAAGCGCATGGCCGAAGACCTGCCCAACAGCATCTTCGCGGTCGACGTCTCGATGCACGAAGACAAGAACAAGAAGCGCGCCCTGCTCGCGTACGGGCCCCTCATGGCCAGCGTGGTCATCAACGATCACCTTGTGAGCGCGCTCCATCAGGCCTGCGGCAAGCCGCTCCGCACCTCCGAGGCGAGCGCGGTGGTGACCTCGCCGAACATCCTCGTGCTCACCGAGGCCGGCTTCGACGACGAGCGCCTCGACCAGGTGCTCGACATGGGCGCCGGGATGGACGGCATCCCCGCCGACGTCGACCCGCCCTTCGACCTCTCATGGGACGTCAGCCTCACCGCGGCGCCCGTGGGCAAGTTCATGAACCTCCGCCCCGCGCCCCCTGAGCAGATGGGGGGCGGTGGCGGCGGCGGCGCCCCTGGCCCCCGACGCTGAGTTGTTGTCTTGAATGAAGAGCCCCCGTCGCGCCTCTCGGGTGACGCGACGGGGGCTCTCATTTGGGCCGACGGGCGACGAAGCACGAGAGCCTCCGGGCAGATCAAGCCGCTGCCCGCCTCTATTGACATGCTCTGAAAACGCGCCCGACGCAGACTTGAACATCGCGCTGGTTCGGTCTGATGCGTCGGTTGTTGCGAGCAGCACATCATTCGACAACAACGATGAGGTGATCACGGTGGCAATCCCCGCAGCGGCTCAAGAGGAGACATTCGAACTGGTGGTTACTCGGGCTGGCCTGCCACGCACCGCAATGACATACTATGGCATTGCATGGGATCACTTCGCGACCAACTGTGCACCACAATGAAGCGGGCCATGCGACTGCTGGGCATTCTTCTTCTCGGCTGCACCTCCGCGGTCGGCACATCAGGCAACGACGCGCTCGTCGATCGGCCGCCCGTCGACGACTCCACCATCGAAGACTCCGTGGCGGATGCGTCGAACGAAACGGGCACTCCCGGTGACTTTGATGTTCCCTTTGATGGGTCGCTGACCAGTGGCCCCGACGCGGCGATCGACGCGGCGTCAGAGTCAGGGGCCGACGAACGACCCGACGCCTCTGCGGATGACCGGGCAATGAACTTCATCGATCATGGGGGTGAGGTCTTCGCCGGAGACGCCGTTGAAGGCGACGCCCCGTCTGACGCACCCAACCTTCAGGATGCCTCCCCTTGTCTTGGAGGGGTCGACAGCATCACCCGCGGTTGCACGCACTGCAAGTTCGTAGACGCCATTGTGGTCGCTGCGTGCCGCCCTCCGCTCTTCGATCGCTGTTATCAATACAGCGTTGACTGCATCGACCCTGGGTTCGTTCACTGCATGGCATCCCGATACGCGCAGTATCCTGGGCTAAGAGAGGCCTGCGTGATGTTCTGCAATCGCGCACGAGACGCTGGTTATAGCGGCGGATGCGCATTCTGAGAGGGTGTTTGCTCGCAGACCTCGCGCTGGTTCGGTCTGATGCGTCGGTTGTTGCGAGCAGCGCATCATTCGACAACAACGATGAGGTGATCACCGTGGCAATCCCCTCAACGTCTGACCGGCGAGACGTGATCGACGGCATTCTCTACAAACTCTTCCGGTACCAGCGACGCGGTGTTTAGACTGTGTCGGCAATTGTCATGACGTACATCGAATGCATGCGATGGTGCGCATAGGCTCGTAGTGCTGCTCGCGCTTTTCGTCGCGGGTTGTGAACCCGCGTGAGGTCACACCAGGCGCGAGGCTCATGCGCCCGCACCGGATGAGATCACGCCGGGCGCTGGGTCGCGGTGCAACCTCGTCGGAATGGGCGCTTCGCCCCCCTCTGCCGACGGCGCCACAGTTGCGGACACAGCCCGGAAAGCGACCGTCGCAGCGACACCGGGGCTTCAAGTCTGTATTGTTTGATGGCCTCTGAGGCCGCAGTGTGCCGAAGCGCGGGCCTGCGGCATCGCTCACATCAGAGCTGTTCGTAGCGCGCGGGGCCGCTCAGGCCCTCGGCCGCGAACCACCGCGACGCGGCTTCGACATGCAGCGAGAACGCGAACGCTTCGGCGAGCCCCTCAGGGCCCCAGACCGCGCCGCGCTCAAGGGTCTCGTGGTTGGCCTCGAAGGCCCCGAGGGCGCTCGCCGCGACAGGGGCCGCGACCGAGAACAGGAGCACCCGGTTGGGGCGCGGCGCGCTGCTCGAAAACCCCTGCGGCACCAGGGTCTGCGGGTCGATCACGATGTTGAGCTCTTCGCGCAGCTCGCGGGCGCTCCCCGCTTGCCACGACTCGTGCTCTTCGAGGAAGCCGCCGGGCAGCGCGAGGCGACCCTTCTGCGGTTCGATGCCGCGCCGAAGCACCATGAGGCCGCGCGCGTCGCCGCGATGCACTGGTAAGAGCACCACGCCCACGGGGATGGGGTTGGCCCAAACCGTCACGCCGCACGCGGGGTTGACGCAGCGACGAGGGTACTTCAACGGCTCGACGTGGGCCGTGCCGCAGAACGAGCAGAAGCGATCTCGAACGGGAGGATTCACGCGGTCACCTATTTCTCGCCGCGGAGGGCGTGCTTCTCAAGGACGTCGGCCACCGCGGCGGTGAGCCGTTGCCCCGTCGGGACGTGCAAAAACTCGTTCGGCCCGTGGGCGTTCGAACCCGGCCCGAGCAAGCCCGTGATCAAGAACTGAGCCTCGGGGAAGCGCGCCCCGAGCATGCCCATGAACGGGATGGTGCCGCCCTCACCCATGGCCATCGCGGGGGCGCCGAAATAGGTCTTGCTCGCCGCGTGGGCCGCGTCTTCGAGCCATGACGCGAAGGGCGGAGCGTCCCATCCGACGGCGCCCTTTTCGACCTCGAACTTCACCCGCGCGCCGCTCGGCGGAGCCTCTTCGAGCACGCCCTTGAGCGCCGCCGTGGCGGCCACCGGGTCGACCCCCGGGGGGATGCGCACCGAGAGCTTCAGCGCCGTGTAGGGGCGCAACACGTTGCCGGCGTTCTCAAGAGAGGGCATCCCCTCGACGCCGGTGACCGAGAGGGTCGGCTTCCAGGTGCGGCGCAACACCCGCTCGGCGTCACGCATCCCAAGCGGCATCGCCCCGTCGACCCAGGGGAATTTGCGCCACACCTGGTCGCCCAAGACCCGCGCCGCGGCCTCGGCCTGGGCCTCTCGCGCCTCGGGGATCACCCGCTTCAAGGCCTCGACCCGAAGCTCGCCGGTGCTCTCATCTTCGATACGCGACAAGAGCTGTCGCACGATGCGAAAGGTCGACGGCACGATGCCGCTGGCGTCGCCCGAGTGCACGCCCTCGCGCAACACCTCAACCTTCAGCGTGCCGCCGACGAGACCCCGCAGCGAGGTGGTGATCCACAGCTGATCGTAGTTGGCGCAGCCCGAGTCGAGGCACACCACCAGCGAGGGCTTGCCGATGCGCTCGGCGAGGTGCTCGATGTACGAAGGCAGGTTCGGGCTGCCGCTCTCTTCATCGGCTTCGATCAAGATCACGCAGCGGGCGTGGGCGAGACCCTGGTCTTGCAACATGCGAATCGCCGTGAGCGACGCGAAGGCCGCGTACCCGTCATCCGCGCCGCCGCGACCGAAGAGACGAATGCCTTCAAGAACGGGCTCCCACGGGGCGAGGTCTTGGCGCCAACCCGCCATCTCGGGCTGCTTGTCGAGATGACCGTAGAGCAACACCGTGTCGCCCTCGGGGCCGCCGGTGCCGGGCACCTCCATCATGATGACGGGGGTGCGCGGGCGCCCGTGGTCATCGTTCAATCGAATGACTTCAACCTTCAACCCCGGGATGGGCTGCGCCGCACACCACTGTGAGAGCAGCGTGACGGCGCGCTCCATGTGCCCGTGTTCGGCCCATTGCTTGTCGAAGGCCGGGCTCTTGTTCGGGATGACGATGTAATCTTTCAGCCTGGGTACGATGTCGGTATCCCAAACGTGACGACTGAGCTTGAGGGCCTCATCGGGGTCGAGCATGGCCGAGAGAATGCCCGATACCCCATGGAGTTCAAGCGTCAGCGCCGCGCCCGACCCCGGCCCCGAAGTCGCCCGGGGCGCAGGGCGGCGGCACGCGTGCGCCGCAGAATCGCTTGCTTTTGTGGTAAATCGCGTCGAAATGCGCGCCGCGTCGTTGACGACCCCGGGGGGGTGCCTACGCTGGGTCGGCGCCTGAAGACAGCGACCCGCGACGCGGCGCTGAGCGTTCACGGCAACACACCCTACAAACAACCTCCCGCAAAGGAGTCTCATCATGCGAATGGACCGATTTACCACCCGCACCCGCGAGGCCCTCGCCGCCGCACAGAATGAAGCAACCCGCCGCGGCAACCCCGAGCTCTTGCCTGAACATCTCGTGCTCGCCCTTCTCGATCAAGAGCAGGGGGTGCTCGGCGCGCTGGTGCAGAAAGCCGGCGCCAACAGCGAAGCCTTGCGCGGCGAGTTCGAGAAGATCGTCGAGCGGCTCCCGCGGGTGACCGGGGGCAGCGAGCCCTCGCTCTCGCGCCGCACCGCCACGCTCTTGCAGAAGGCCGAAGACGAGTCGAAGGCCCTCAAAGACGAGTACCTCTCGGTCGAGCACCTGGGGCTCGCCGCGCTCAAGCACGACCGCGAGGTGGGCGCGATCTTCAAGCGCTTCGGCGTCGACGACGCGCGGTATCTGAACGCGCTCAAAGAGGTGCGCGGCAGTCAGCGGGTCACCTCGGCCGACCCCGAGGGCACCTTTCAGGCGCTTGAGAAATACTGCAAAGACCTCACGCAGCTCGCGAAGACGGGCAAGCTCGACCCGGTGATCGGGCGCGATGAAGAGATCCGTCGGGTGATGCAAGTGCTCGCGCGGCGAACCAAGAACAACCCCGTGCTCATCGGTGAGCCCGGCGTGGGCAAGACCGCCGTGGTCGAAGGCATCGCCCAGCGGATCGTGCGCGGTGACGTGCCCGAGAGCCTGAAAGACAAGCGCATCGTGGCGCTCGACCTCGCGGCCCTGGTGGCGGGGGCGAAGTTCCGCGGTGAGTTCGAAGAGCGGTTGAAGGCGGTGCTCAAAGAGGTTGAGAGCGCGGGTAACATCGTGCTGTTCATCGATGAGCTGCACACCCTCGTCGGCGCCGGCGCCGCCGAAGGCGCGATGGATGCGAGCAACATGCTGAAGCCCGCCCTGGCCCGCGGCGAGCTCCACTGCATCGGCGCGACCACCCTCGACGAGTTTCGCAAGCGCGTCGAGAAAGACCCTGCCCTCGAGCGGCGCTTTCAGCAGGTCTTCGTCGCGCCGCCTTCGGTCGAAGACACCGTGGCGATCTTGCGCGGCCTCAAAGAGCGCTACGAGGTGCACCACGGGATCCGCATCCAAGACGCGGCCCTGGTGGCCGCCGCGACGCTGTCGAACCGGTACATCACCGAGCGCTTTCTGCCCGACAAGGCCATCGACCTGGTCGACGAGGCGGCCTCGAAGCTGAAGATGGAGATCGGCTCGATGCCCTTCGAGATCGATCAAGAGACGCGCCGGTTGACGCAGCTCGAGATCGAGCGACAGGCCCTCGCCCGCGAAGAAGACGCCGCGAGCAAGATGCGCATCGCCGAGGTGGCCCGAGAGCTCGCCGAGCTCGAAGAGAAGATCTCAGGCATGAAGGCGCAGTGGCTCCGTGAGAAGGAGCTCATCGGCAAGGTGAAGTCGGTGAAAGAGCGCGCCGAGCGGGCGCGGCACGACCTCGAGACCGCGACCCGGGCCGGGCGATACGAAGACGCGGGGCGCATTCAGTACGATGTGCTGCCCGCCCTCGACCGCGAGCTCGCCGCGGTGCAAGAAGAGATCGCGGCGGCGCGAAACGGCGGCTCGAACTACCTCAAAGAGCAGGTCACCGCAGAAGACATCGCCGAGATCGTCTCGAAATGGACGGGCGTGCCCGTGCGCAAGATGCTCGAGAGCGAGCAGCAGAAGCTCCTGCGCATGGAGGATGTGCTCGGCAAGCGTGTGGTGGGGCAGCGCGAGGCGGTGACCGCCATCGCCAACGCGGTGCGACGCTCGCGGGCGGGGCTCGGCGACACCCGCCGACCCATCGGGAGCTTCCTCTTTCTCGGCCCGACGGGGGTGGGCAAGACCGAGCTCGCCAAGGCCCTGGCGGAGTTCTTGTTTGATGACGAGCGCGCCATCGTGCGACTCGACATGAGCGAGTATATGGAGAAGCATGCCGTCTCTCGCTTGATCGGCGCGCCGCCGGGCTATGTCGGGTACGACGAGGGCGGGCAGCTCACCGAGCCGGTGCGCCGCCGCCCCTACTCGGTGGTGCTCTTCGATGAGGTCGAGAAGGCCCACCCCGATGTGTGGAACGTGCTGCTCCAAGTGCTCGACGACGGCCGCCTCACCGACGGGCAGGGTCGCACCGTCGACTTTCGTAACACGGTGATCATTCTGACGAGCAACATCGGCAGTCAGCACATCCTCGATGCGAGCGACAATGAAGCGGTGCGCCGCGCGGTGCTCGAAGACCTGCGCCGCAGCTTCAGGCCTGAGTTCTTGAACCGCCTCGATGAGACGATCATCTTTCATCGCCTCGGCAAGGGCGAGCTCAGGGCGATCGTCGACATTCAGCTCCGCGACTTCGAGCGCCGCCTTGAGCGCCGCGAGCTGAAGCTCAACGTCGACACCGCGGCCAAAGACGCCCTCGGCGAAATGGGCTGGGATCCCGTCTACGGCGCCCGCCCGCTCAAGCGCGCGATCCAGCAGCAGCTTGAGAACCCGTTGGCGGTGCGCCTCCTCGCGGGCGACTTCGTACCGGGCGACACCATCGGGGTGACCTTCAACGGCGCCTTCCAGTTTGACAAGGTGCTCGTGAGCTGAGCCTCGGCCCCGAACGCGGCGCCTCCAACACCCAACCCCGCAGCGCGCATGCTCTCTCGCAGGGCATGCGCCTGTGCAGTCTTTGAGAGGCTCGGCTGGTCACTCTGGCCCCACATTGACGGGGGCTTCGAGGGGGTGTTAGCTCGACCGATGGGCCGCTGCGCCCTGTGGAGGGTGACGCCGTGCCAGAGCTTTTTTCATTCGAGTCCGACGCGCTGCCGCCTCAGACCCGGGTGCTCGCGTTCTCAGGTGATGAAGGGCTCTCGCACCTCTACACCTGGGATGTGTTCGTCTTGATTCACGGTGAGGGGGCGACCACCCTCGACCTTGAGGCCCTCCTCGCGACCCGCGCGACGGTGCGCGTGGTGAACGAGTTCGGCCTCCCGCGGATGAGCTTTCACGGCGTCGTGGCCTCGGCCGAGCTGGTGCACGACCGCGGGGGCGAGGGCTTCTACAAGCTCCGTCTGATGCCGCGCCTCTGGCATCTCACGCTGAATCAGCACAGCCGGGTCTTCGCCGACAAGGCGCAGTATCGCAGCATCGTTGATGTGATCAAGAAGGTCTTTACGCTCAATCGACTGCGCGAAGGCGCCGATTATGAGCTTCGCCTCTCGCGGAGCTACAAGGCCTACGAGCACATTACACAGTACAAAGAGAGCGACTTCAGCTTTCTCTCTCGTTGGATGGAGCGCGAGGGCATCTACTACTACTTCGATCACGACGGCGACCAAGAGAAGCTGGTGCTGATCGACGACGCGCAGGCCCACGGCACCCTCGCCGAGGGGGCGAAGCGCTACTTCCCTACGGTGGGGCACGAGACCAGCGCGGTCGAGGCCTTTCAGACCTTTACCGCCAAGAGCGCCACCTTGCCGAAGAAGGTCGTGCTCCGCGACTACGACTATCTCCGCCCCGGCACCGAGGTGACGGCCACGGCGGCGGTGAGCGACACCATCCAAGAAGAGGTGGTGCGGTACGGCGACAACTACGACCAGGCCCACGTGCGCGACCTCTCGACGGTGCGCTCGCAAGCCTTGGCTGCGCAGGGCAACGTGTACCGCGGTCGCGGCCGGGTCTTCGATCTTCGCACTGGGTACCGCTTCGAGGTGAGCGAGCACACCCGGCCCGAGCTCAATCGACTGTATCTTGTGACGCGGCTGCGTCACCGCGGTTTGAACGTGGCGGCGGCCGACCGCGAGACCATGCAGCGCATCGGCGTCGATTTCGAGACGCCGTACTCGATCGAGGTCACCGCCATCGGTCACGACGTGCAGTACCGGGCCCCTGAGCTCACGCCCATGCCGCGCATCTGGGGCGTCGAGAGCGCGACCGTCGACGGCGCCGCCGAGAGCCCCTACGCGCAGATCGACGCCCACGGGCGATACAAGATCAGGGTGCGCTTCGACGAGCTGCGCCACACCGACAGCAACAACTCGCTCTACATTCGGATGTTGCAGCCTCACGGCGGCAGCACCGAGGGCTTTCACTTCCCGCTACGCAAGGGCACCGAGGTGATGCTCGCCTTTGTGGGGGGCGACCCTGACATCCCGGTCATCGCATCGGTGGCGCCCAATGCCGAACGGCCCTCGCCGGTGGCCGAGCACAATCACACGCTGAACGTGATTCAGACCGGGAGCGAGAACCGCCTCGAAATCGACGACGCCCAGGGCGCACAGTACATCGATTGGTCGACGCCGCACCAGGGTACGAAGTTTCACCTGGGTTCGAAGACACACTTTGCATTCAACGTGTTTCTTCAAACCGGCGGCGATGGCGGCTTTGACTTCGGCACCGACTGGGATATCAAAGTCGGCGGGTGGAAGCATGAAGACGTTGTGGGCGAGGTGAGGCTCACCTACCACAACATTCAACACACCACCGTCGACGGCCGGGTGACCGAGATCTACAAGGTCGGTCAAGAGACCACCATCAACGCGGGCGGCAAGCAGACCACGGTGACGGGGCTCGTCGAAGAGACCTACAACACGGGCCAGACCACCACCATCACGTCGGTGGGCCAGACCACCACGGTGACGGGCCCGGTGACCGAGACCTACAACACGGGTCAGACCACCACCGTGACCGCCGCGGGTCAGACCACCACGGTGACGGGGCTCGCCACGCACACCTACAACACGGGTCAGACCGTGAAGGTGACCGGCGATCTGAACGAGACCATCACGGCGCAGTATGTGCTCACCGTGGGGGGTAACAAGGTCTCGGCGGTCACCGGCGAGGAGTCGTACTTCAAAGGCGCCGAGCGCAAGTTCGTGTACGGTCTCGGCTCTGAGATCTTCGTGGGCGCGAAGTTCGATGTGAAGCTCGCGGCGACCATTGATTTGCAGTTTCCGTTCGCGCTGAGCGCCACCGCGGGCACCAAGGTCGAGCTCCGGCAGGGGGTCAACATCAGCGCCCACGTCGGGCTCTCGGTCTCGTTGAAAGAGGCCGTGGCGGTCGACATGGAGGGCATCTCGCTCAGGCAGCTCGGCCCGCGGATTCAGCAAGCCGCGGTCTTCTGCGGCATGTCGCCCATTACGATCTTTCTATGAAAGTGATCAAACCACAAAAGGTGGGGGTGCTCTCGCGCACCTTCACCTTTCAACGGAGACATCTCTTCGTGATCTCTCCGGTGGTGGGCTTTCGTCTGGGTTCGCGCCGCAGCCTCGTGGCCGAGGTCGATTTGTGGAAGGGGCTCACCCCGCACCTCGCCGGCGCCCGCGCGCTCGACGAGTCGATGCCCAAGGCCCGCGGCGAGTTCTTGCTGTTCGGCAACGCGGTGCCCCTCCGTCGCGAGGCCGCCGCGGCGATGATGGTCTCGGCGATGCTCGGGCAACACGAGAAGCGCCTGCGGGTCACCGGCGATCGCTTCTGGTTGCCCGATGGCACGGTGTCGAAGCCGACGCCCTTCGCTGAAATGCCTGTCGATTGGGCCCACGCCTTCGGGGGCCCCGCGGTGCCTGAGAACCCGCTCGGCAAGGGCATCGCGCGGGTCGAGACCTCTGCCGGGCGGCTGGTGCCTTTGCCCAATGTCGAAGCGCTCGGGGCGACCGTCGAGGCGCCCGGCGATCGGCCCGCGCCGGCGAGCTTTTCGGGCTTCGATTTCGCATGGCCCCAACGGCAATCGAAGATCGGCACCTACGACGCGCAGTGGCTGAGAGAGCACTTCCCCGGGTTGGCCGCCGACATCGATTGGAGCGCCTTCAACGTCGCGCCGTACGATCAGCGCATCGACGGCGTCTGGCAAGGCGAAGAGCCCTACCGGCTCGAAGGCTTTCACGCCGAACACGCGGTGATCGAGGGGCACCTCCCGGGGGTTCAGGCCAGGGCCTTTGTGACCCAGCGCCGACCCGACGGGGCGGTCTTCGAAGAGGTGCTCTTGCGCCTCGACACGGTGCAGTTCTACCCCAATGAAGCGTTGGGGCTGATGGTGTTTCGCGGGCTCTACCCCGTCGCCGAAGACGACGCCCACGACCTCGAGCACCTGGTCATCGCGTGCGACGACCTGCACGGCGCGAGGCCGCTCGAACACTACCGCGGGGTGCTCGACCGTCGGCTCGACCGTCGGCGCGGGGCCATCGAGGCGCTCCGCGACGCTGACCTGATGCCGACCTCGATGCGCGAGCGCGCCCTCGGTGAGAGCGACGAGATGCGCGCCACCGCCGCGATGATGAAGCGCGAGAAGCGGCTCACCGAAGGGCTCTTGCGCAAGGCCGAGGCCGAGCGGCGTCGGGCCGAGGGCGACATGGCGCGGTACGGCATCGCGATGCCCGAGAGCGCCCGCGCGTTTGAGACCTCGCTCGACCCAGACGACGCGAGCCTCGAACCCGACGCCATCGCCGAGGCGCTCGATCAAGCCGATGCGATGCTCCAATCGGCCCGCGAAGACGCCGACCGCGCGACCCGCGAGGCGCTCGACTCGTTTCGCGAACATTGCACCGCGCAGGGCCTCGACGCGGCAGAGATCCTCGCCAAGAGCGAGGCCGCGCAGGGCGGGCCGCCGCGCTTCTCGGCCGCCGCGCAGATCGCCTCGATGCGAGAAGACGCCCTCAGAGACCCGAGCCCGGGGGCCCGCGAGCGCCTCGACGCCGCGTTGTCTGAAAAGAATGTCGAAGGGCTCTATCAGACTGAGACCATGCTGCGTGAAATGTATCGCCGCATGGCCCATGAGCAGCAAGCGCCCGCCGCGCCGATGCCCGACGCCCTCGCGGCGCGCCGCGCTTGGGTTGAGCAAGAGCACATCGCAGGGCGTTCGCTCGCGCGGGCCGACCTTACGGGCGTCAACCTCTCGGGGCTCGACCTCACCGGCGCTGATTTGCGCGAGGCCTGGCTCGAAGGCGCACGACTCGATGGGGCCGTGTGCGATTGGGCCGACCTCCGCGGGGCCGTGCTCACCCGGGCCGACCTCACCGGGGCGCGGCTCCACGGGGCGCGCCTTCAAGGGGCCAACCTGGGCCTCGCGACCTTGGTGCGGTGCGACCT
This sequence comes from Myxococcales bacterium, assembly GCA_016792845.1. Taxonomy (GTDB): domain Bacteria; phylum Myxococcota_A; class Polyangia; order Polyangiales; genus JAEUKH01. The sequence goes on from JAEUKH010000050.1 coordinate 185,017, forward strand.
CCGAGAGGCCGACCTCAGCGACGCCATCTTGGTCAAAGCGCAGGTCTACAACGCTGATTTCACCCGGGCCACGGTGTGCCGCGCCGACCTGCGCGGGGTCGAGGCCGAGGGCGCGGCCTTCGACGAAATCGACGCGAGCCACAGCCTGTGGCTGAACGCGACCTTCGAGGGCGTCTCATTCAACAAAGCGACGCTGTTGAAGACGCTCTTTTTTGAGTGCACCCTGCGACGGTGCAGCTTTGAAGGGGCCGAGCTTGAGTCTGCGGTGATGCTCCAATGTGACGCCTCCGAGGGGCGCTTCCGCAACGCGATGATGAAGGGGTTTCGCGCGGTGCACGCCACGGTGATCGAGCGGGGCGATTTCTGTGACGCCTTGCTCGACGGGGCCAACCTCCGCGACGCCAGGCTCGCGGGCTCGGTGTTTCATCGGGTGAGCATGGCGGGGGCCGATTTCAGCGGGGCCGACCTCCAGGGCGCGTCGCTCTACCGCGCGCGGGGCCGCGAGGCGCGGTTTGTTCGGGCCAACCTCAGCAACGCGCACATGGTGTCATTCGAGAGCCTCTCGGGGCTCTTGACCCACGCCCTGGTCGAGGGGGCCGACCTTCAAGGGGCCAACCTGTTTCGCGCCGATCTCTACGGTGTGCGCGGTCGCCCCAAGAGCCTCGAAGGCGCCAACCTGACCGAGGTGCGATATGTCGCGCGTACCGAGGCTTGAGCCCGCTGCGCTGATCGAGCGGCTGAGCGAGGGCGAGCTCATCGCCGACGTCTCGCTCGCGGGGGCCGATCTGAGCCTCTATGACCTCTCGGGGGCGGTCTTCGAGCGGGTCGATTTCAGCGGCGCGAGGCTGCACGGGGCCGACCTCCGGGAGTCTGTGTTCTCACAGTGTCTCTTTCGAGAGAGCGTGGCCCGAGAGGTCAACCTCAAGCACGCCATCGTCGATCAGTGCGAGCTGGTCGACGCTTCGTTTCAAAAGAGCAACCTCCAAGGGGTGCGGCTGACGCGCTGCCGGGCCGAGCGCTGCGACCTCTCGCAGTGCGACCTGACCCTCGGGGCGATCTGCGCGTCGAGCCTTCACGAGGCGAGCTTCGCCGAGGCTCAGCTGACCCGCGCCGTGTTGATCGACAACGATGTGCGCGGGGTCGATTTCTCGCGGGCGCTCTTCTCGCTCACCACCATGATGAAGGCCGAGCTCGCCGGGGCGCAGTTTGTAGACACACGCTTCGACCTCTCGATCTTTATCGGGAGCGACTTCACCGGCGTCACCCTCGCGGGCCTCAGCTTCGACGCCTGCCAGTTCATGGACGCGCGGCTCGGCGACGTTGACCTCCGCGGCGCGCGGCTCACGCGGTGCAACTTCAAGGGCGCCGACCTTCGGCGCGCGCGGCTCGAGCGCTGCGACCTCCGCAACGCGCTCTTTGTCGAAGCCCAGCTCGGGCTCGCGAACTTCGAGGGGGCGACGCTCTCGCAGGCGCTCTTTCTCTCGGCCGACGCGAGCGCCGCCAACTTCTCTGGGGCGACCCTCGACCAGGCGGTGTTGACCCGCGCCAACTGCCGCGGGGCGCGCTTTGTGGGGGCCAACCTCACATGGGCCGACCTAAGCTATGCGACCCTCGACGCCTGCGATTTTTCAAGGGCCACCATGTTTCGGAGCAAGCTGCATGGCGTCTCCCGCGACGCGGCGGTGGGCATCGACGGCCACGCCGCCTTGGGCGACGACGGGCCCCTCGCCGAGGCCGAACGCTGGTCACCCTCGCTGTAATCGCGCGTCACGCTCACAGGAGTTTCATGTATGAACAATGTCGCTGTCGCTTTGAAAGACGCTCCGGTGAGTCTGCACGAGGCCCTGGTGACCCGAATCGAGGGGGCAGGGCGATACGAGGTTCAGACCGCCGCGGGGGCGGTGCTGTGCGGGCGCGCGGTGAGCTGCCTCGTCGAGCCCATGGTGGGCGACACGGTGCTCGTGGCGCGGGGCGATGCGCGGGCCTTCGTAACCGCGGTGCTCTTGCGCGAGGCCGGGGTCGAGACGACCTTGGCGCATCAGGGCGATTTGAAGGTTGAAGTGAAGCAGGGGCGCTTCACCGTGGTGGCCGACGAGGGCGTCGAGCTCGTGACGGGCTCGACCCTGGCGCTCCTGGCGGCGAAGGTCTCATTGCAGAGCCCCGAGGCGCAGGTGTGGGTCGAGCGGCTCGCGCATGTGGGGCAAGAGCTGCACGCCGAGGTGGCGCGGGTGCGCGAGCGCTTCGGGGTGCTCGACCAGACCATTGAGCGCTGGTCGCAGCGGGCGAAGCGTGTGTACCGCACCGTCGAAGAGCTCGAACGGCTCAAGGCCGAACAGATTGACTATGAAGCGGCGCACACCGTGCGGGTGCACGGCGAGAACACGGTGATGACCGCCGACGCCCTGGTGCGCGTCGACGGCGAGCAGATTCATCTCGGTTGAAGCCGAAGAGGGGTACGCGATGTTTGGCAACTCACAGTTGATGGGCCTCGATATGGGCTTCCCCGATGTGTGTCTGACGCCGCCGGTGCCGGTGCCGATCCCGTATCCGAACATCGCGGCGGGCCCCATGGGCGTGCCCGCGGCGTACAACGTGCTGTTCATGGCGACGCCGGCTCACAACCTCGCGACGACCATCCCGATGACCAACGGCGACAACCCCGGCGTGGCCTTGGGGGTCGCGTCGGGCATGGTGATGGGCCCCTCGCGGCACCTGACCGCGGCGTTTACGGTGTTGGTCAACGGCATCCCGGGTACCAGAATGACCAGCATGAGCCTTCAGAACAGCACCAACTGCCCTGGGGTTCGCCTGGTGCCGAGTCAGGTGAAGGTGCTCCTCTTGGCGCCTTGAGCGACGCCTATCGCCATCGCACCAGCCACGGCAACGCTTCAAGGAACGCCGGCGCCGCGGCCTCGGCTTCAAGCGACAACGACTCGACCTCGGGCAAGAGCACGGCCCCCAAGGCGCGCTGATGCGCCTCGCCCCAAGTGCGCTCTTGGATGACCCGCTGCCCCTCATTCAACGCGCGCGCCGCGGCGGCGACGAGCCACTGGTAGAGCCCGAGGCGCAGAAGCCCCGCGAAGGCCCGCGCGTGCAAGAGGGCCCCGCGGCCGAAGAGGTCTTGCTGGAGCTGACGGCGGTTCAAGACCGTGAACAGAGGGTTGTCGAGCGAGATGCTCCCGAGGGCGATGAGGCGCTCGGGGGGCGGGGCGCCCTCGGTCATGGCCTGAGCGAGGGTATGTAACTGATATGCCAATGGTTTTAGCTGCTCGGCCCGCTGTCGGTCGCGCGACAAGGGCGCGCCCCCGGCCCGCTCGGCGGCTTGCAGGAGGGCCTCGCTGAGCCGGGCGGCGGCGACGAGCCCGGCGCTGAGGTTCTCGGGTCGGGGCGGCACCTCGAAGCGCACGCGGGGCAGGGCCTTGAGGCTCTGAACGAGGGCCCCCATGACCCCGGGCTGCGGTTGCACCTGCTTGAACTGATCGCGCAAGGTGAGCACCCGGCGGCCGAGGAGCCTCACGATCTCAGCGGGGTGAAGCTGCGCCTCGTTGCAGGCTTCGACGGCCTCGTCGACCCACGGGCGGTAGAGCGCGTCGTCGACGATGACGCCTTGGCCGAGGGCCACCATCGGGTGCTCTAGCGGCAAGGGGCGCTGCATCAACGGCAAGAGCCGCCGCGGCGTCTTGGCCAGCGCGGGGCCGAGGTCGCTGGTCTCTTGCGCGTGATGGCACCGGCCGGTGTTGTACACATGCACGCCGTCGGCCCGGAGCACCGCGTCGAGGCCGAGGCGCTGACACGACGGGGGCGCCTCTCGGTAATGCCGCTTCAACCCGCAATGTCGCTCTTCAATGAGGAAGACGCACCCGCCCTCGGGCCTCTCTCGAAAGAAATCGCCGCTGAGCTTGTTCGAGAGCGTGCGGGTCTCGACCGGCGGCCAGGCGACATCGGGGTAATGCTCGCGCGGGTCGATGGCCGCGAGATAGGCCAGGTCTTCAGGGCGCAAGGGCCCCAAACGGTGCGTGTGGCAGCAGTCGCCCGACGACAGGCACTCGAAGCGCGTCTCGCCGAGCACGCGGCCCCGGGCGGGCTCGAAGCCCTCGCGGCGAGCGCGCAGCCCTGCGATCAACTCGTGAAAGGTGTCTTCAAAGAGGTTGAGCCCGAAGAGCGTGCGCAGCGCCTCGGCGGCCTCCGGGCGGGTCACCTGCGCGCGGGCCATGGCGCGGTAGAACGCGTCGATCGAGAGCGGCGTCGCGAGGGCGCTGAGGGCGGCCCCGAGCCGGGCGTCGAGGGCCACCGTGCGATGCAAGAGGCTGTCTTCGAGGCTGAGCGACGCGCCGTCTCGCACGAGGCTGAGCTCGGGCCTGAGGCGAAGGGTGAAATCAGTCATCATGGTGCTCGTCACGCCGGGGTGTCGCCTTGTTGAGAGGGCGCCGAGGGTGCCATGGTCTCGCGCGTGACAGCAACGCAGCTTCGGTCGTGGTGGGCCCTCTCGGCAGCGGTGTTCGTCGGGTGCGCTGAGACGCCGCAGGGGGGCGCCGACGCCGGGCGTGACGCGGGCGCGGCGACGGCCGACCTCGGGCCCGCGCGCGAGGCCGACGGGTGCCTCGCAGACGAGCCGGGGGCGACGCGTTCGCCGCTCCGTCGCTGCGTGCTGCGGGTTGAGGGCGAGGCCCGAGCGTACGACGGCGCGCCGCTCGCGGGGCGGGTGATTACGGTGTGCGGCCCGGCGTGCTTTGTGGGCACCACCGACGCCGCGGGGCGCTTCTCGGTGCCGGTCGATGTGCGGCTGAACCCCGCGGTCTATTCGGTGCAAGTGCACGGTCGACCCGAGTATGCGAGCCGCCATTTCGTGATGCCCGGCTCCGGCCCAGACGGGGTCGTTCGCATGACGCAAGCCCTTCGATTGCCGCGGTATTCAGTCGTCGGTGCGGTGATCGCGTCGACCGGCGGCGGGCGCTTCGAGGCGGGTGAGGTTGTCTTGAATGTTGCGCCCTCGGCGCGGGTCGAGTTTGACCTCGAAGAGTTTGAGTACGGCGAGCTCGGGCAGCGCCTGCGGTGGGTGCTGGTGCGCGACGAGGGCCTGCCTGAGTGGGCGCCCGCAGAGGGCGTCGCGGCGATGTTCGCCCTGGCGCCGTTCAACCTTACCGCCGATCAGCCGATGGGGCTCAGCGTGCCCAATGTGGGCCGCCTCGCGGCGGGCGCGCAGGTCGAATTCGTGATGCTCGACAATGACATCCTGAGCGACCCGCCGAACGCGGGGCGCGGCCGTGTGGTGGCACGCGGGGCGGTGAGCGACGACGGGCTCCGGGTGAGCACCGGCGCGGGCGAGGGGCTCCGGGTCTTGACCTGGGTCGGGGTGCGCCCGGCGACGAGGCCCTGAAGGGGTGTCGCGGTCATGACCTCGCGGCAGGGGTGCGCGGTGAGGGTTGATTCTGGCGTGGCTTTGATTCTGAATGAGCGCATGCGAAGGCGCGCAGGGTGGTGGGTTGCTCCGATGCTGGTGTTGGGGTGCGGCGATCAGAGCCCGGTGACCGCCGCGCACGACGCGGCCCTCGATGCGGGCCTCGCGCTCGACGGGGCGGCGCTCCGTGACACTGCGAGCGAGGCCGCGATGGGGGTCGATGTGCCCCAAGACCAGGGCCCGGCCGACGTCGGCGCGCCTGACACCGGGCCGCGCTTCGAGCCCTACCCCGAGGGGCCCTACGGCAACGTCGTGGGGGCGGTGCTCGCCAACCTCTCGTGGGAGGGGTACGTCAACCCGAGCGGCGAGGCGGTCTCAAACACGCTGCCGTACGGGCCGACCTCGCTCGACGAATTGCGCCGCGGGGGCCGCTACGCGCTCGTGCATGTGAGCGAGTTCTATTGACCCGGCTGTCGCAACGCGGCCCGTGATCTGGCTGCGCAATCGGTTGAAGTGATGCGTGCTGGCGGTGTGGTGATCGAGATCTTGGCGGCGACCTCGAACGGCGCGGTCTCAAGGGCCAACCTCGACGCCTGGGTGCAGACCTACAGGCTCCCGGTGACCGTGCTGCGCGACCCCTCGGGCACGCCCACGCTTCGGTCGTACGGCATCCGCGAGAGCACCTTCATTGTTGAGACGGCGACCGCGACCATCGTTGAAAAGTACAACGGTCGTGTCGACGGCGTCGGCCCCTCGGGGGTGGCTCAGGCGTTGCCGCGGATGCTCTCGCTTCTCCGAGGCATGTGACGCTCGGCTTCGACCTCTCGGCGGTGCTCGTCTGGCAGCTCGCGAGCGCCGCGGCGGCGTGGTGTCTCGGCGCCTCGCGAGCCCTCTGGCTCCGTCGAATGGGCGTGGCCTTCGCGGTCATGGGCGCGCTCACGGGCTTTGTGGCGTATGCGACCTTTCTGCGATGGCTGATGGGCCTCTTGGGGGGCTTTAGCGCCATGCGGGCCTGGGCCCTCTTGCGAGAACCCTACAAAGCGACATGGTTCGCGCGGTACGGGTACCTCGTCGGGGTGGCCGACCTGCGCGCGGTGCCGCGCACGGCGGGGGTGTTCGCGCCGAAGCTCTTTCTGCGCGCCCTCGGCTTCTTGCCGCTGAGCCTTTTGGGGGCCGCGATGGCCCGTGCGGCGGCGCTCAACCCGGGGCTCGGGCATTGGGGCGCGGGGCTGCGGGTCGTCGGCGGCGCGCTCTTGATCTATTGCGCGACCGAGGTGCTCGAACCCACGCTGCGCGGGCTCTACGCGCTGGCCGGGTTTCAAATCGCGCGCATGCACGAAGACCCCATCGTGTCGCGCACCCTCGGCGAGTGGTGGGGCCAACGGTGGAATCGCGTCGTCGGCCGGTGGCTCCGCGACCAGTGCTTTACGCCCATGGCCCGCCGCCGTCGGGCGCGCCTCGGGCTGGTGTTGAGCTTCGCGGTCAGCGCCCTCTACCACGCGTGGTTCACCCTCGCGGCGATCGGTGTTGAAGGGGCCGCGCGGATGGGGGCCTTCTTTGTGGTGCAGGGCGCCCTGGTGATGGCCGAGTCGGCGCTCCGCGTGGGCCGCTGGCCGAGGGCCGCCCAACACACCTGGACGCTCGGCTGGCTCCTCGTGACTTCGCCGCTCTTCACGGCGCCGTTGTTGCGGGTGATGGGGCTTTAGGGTAGCCCTGCGCGGTGGCTCCCGCGCTCAACTTTGCAAAGTATGAAGGTTTGGGGAATGACTTTCTCGTCATCGACGCGGCGGTCATGGGCTTTGAAGCGCTGACCCCGGCGCTGGCGCAGCGGCTCTGCGATCGACACCGCGGCGTGGGCGGTGACGGCGTGCTCTGGGTTGACCGCGCGCGGCTCGACACCGAAGGCCGGGCCGTGATGTTGATTCGCAACGCCGACGGGAGCCGACCCGAGATGTGCGGCAACGGGGTGCGCTGCGTGGTCGCCTGGTTGCGCGACGCGGGGCACCTCGCGGGGCGCGACGCGGTGGTGATCGAGAGCGACGCGGGGCCCCGACCCGCCAGGGTGGTGGGCGCGGGCGACGGGGCCTGGCTCATTGAAGTTGAGATGGGCCAGGCGCGGGTGCAGGCGCAGCCCGCCGCGGTCGATGGCGCCGCGGTCGAGGTGGTCGATCTGGGCAACCCGCATGGGGTGCTCTTTGACGCCGCGGGCGAGCCTGAGGGCGCGCGGGTGCGGGCGGTCGAGGGGCTGGCGGTCTTCCCGAATGGGGTGAACGTCGAGTTTGTGACGCCGCGGGCCGAAGGGGGCTTTCGGGTGCGCGTTCACGAGCGCGGCGTCGGGTGGACGCAGGCCTGCGGCACCGGGGCCTGCGCGGTGGTGGCCGCGGCGGTGCTGCGCGGTCGCGCGCCGCGGGGCGAGCGGGTGCCGGTGGCCCTCGACGGGGGCTTGTTGTTCATTGAAGTGAACGGCGATTCAGCCGACCTCAGGGTGAAGATGACGGGCCCCGCGCGTCGCGCCTTTGTGGGCTCGCTCGTGCTTGAGTAGCCAGTCTTTACGAGGCAGCCCGCCGGCGTATCCGGTGAGGGCGCCGCCGGCGGCGATGACCCGATGGCAGGGCACCACGATGCTGAGCGGGTTGCGCCCGTTCGCGGCGCCCACGGCCCGCACCGCGAGGGGGCGCTCGATGCGCCGCGCGAGCGCCGCGTAGCTCTCGGTGTCGCCGTACGCGATCTCGCCGAGGCCGCGCCAGACACGCTGTTGGAAGGCCGTCCCGGCGGGGCTGAGGGGCACGGTGAAGTGCGTGAGCTCGTGGGCGAAATAGGCCTCGAGCTCGCGGGCGGCGTGACGCAAATGGGCGGCGCGGGCGTCGTCGCGGGCCGCGATGGCCAGGCGGTGACGGTGCTCGGCGAAGTACACCCCGGTGAGGCCCTCAGCGGTGGCGTAGAGGTCGATGAGGCCGAGGGGCGAGGCGAGGGCGGTGTGCACATGGTTCATGCGGGGGCGCTCAACTTCCAGAGGTGAAGGGTGGCGTAGGCGCGAAAGGGTCGCCAACCCGCGGCGTGAGCCTCGGCTTCGCGGGGCGATGCGGCCTTGAGCGCCTTGAGCACCATCGCGTCGCTCGCGGGGAAGGCGTCATGGTCGTGCCAGGCGCGCATCGCGAGGTACGCGGTGGTCCACGGGCCGATGCCGCGCAACCCTCGCAGCGCGGCGGTGAAGGTCTCGCGGGTGGGCCAGCGCGCCCCCCAGGCCGCGAAGGTCTGACCGAGCCTGATGAGGGTCTCGGCCCGGGCCCGCACGATGCCACACCCCGCGACGTCTTCGACCGAGGCCGCGCCCAACACCTCGGCCGTAGGGGCCAGCCGGTCGAGGCTCGGGTCAAAGGGGTTGGGCTGGGTGAGCGGGCTCCCAAAGCGGGCGTTCAACCGAATCGACAGGGTGGTCGCGGCGGCCACCGAGATCTGTTGCCCGAGCACCGTGCGCACCGCGAGCTCGAAGGGGTCTACGCTGCCCGGCACGCGCAGCCCGCGATGCCGCGCGAGGCTCGCGCTGAAGCGCGGGTCGCGACCCAAACAAGCGTCGATCAGGGCCGGGTCGGCGTCGAGGTCGAAGAGATGCCTGAGCCGCGCCACGAGGGGGCCCAACACGCCCAGAAGGCTCGTCGTGCAGCGCACCAAGAGGCCCGCACGGTCGCTGAGGGCCGTCACCTCGACGCTGCCCTCGTGGCCGTGGAGCCTGAGGTTGCGCACATAGCGCCCCGCCTCGATGCGCTCGACGCCGGGCACCTCGCGGCCCTTGAGAAAGCCAAGAAGTGAAGTGAAATCAAACGGTTCGCGCGCGTCGAGGCGCAGCGTCAAGAAGCCCTCGTCGCGCCGCGGGTGCCGCCGGAGCGCCGTCGGGGTGCGCTGGTACCGCGCCGCGATGAGCGCGTTGAAGCGACGGACGCTGCCAAAATGGCTCGCCAGGGCCACCTCGGTGACGCTCAAATGGGTGTCGCGCAAGAGCCGCAACGCCAGCGCGAGGCGGCGCGTCTGGAGCACCGCGATGGGGCTCACCCCGAGCTGCGCGTCGAAGACCCGACGGAGGTGCCTCGGGGTGACGCCCAAGGCCGCCGCGAGGCGCGCGGGCGTGCTCGCAGGGGCCTCGTCGATGCGGGCGAGGGCCTCGTCGACGAGGCGCTCCTGGCTGTCGACCGAGGCGCGCCGGGTGCCGGGGGCGAGCTCAGGGCGGCAGCGGAGGCACGGGCGGTAGGCGTCGCGCTCGGCCGCCGCGGCGGTCGCATAAAAAGTGCACCGGGCCTTGGCGGGGGTGCGCGCGGTGCAGATCGGGCGGCAGTAGATGCCCGTGCTCGACACGCCCACGAAGAAGTGGCCATCGTAGCGGCGGTCGCGGGCCGCGAGGGCCCGGTACGCGGTCTCGGTGTCGACGTTCACGGCCCGTGGGTGTACCGCGGCGGTCGCGAGGCGTCTGGCCGTTTTCGGACGTCGCAGTGAGCCGGCCCCGCGGGGCTCAGCGGCCCTTGCGCTTCTTCTTGTCCCACGCGCAAGCCCAGGCCTTCTCGGCGCTCTGCGGGAGCGACTCGAAGACCTTGAGGTCGTGGGCCGGCACCACCCGCGCGTCGTGCTCTGTCTCGGCCGCGCGCAAATGACCGTAACTCGCGCGCTGAGCGTACAAATCGTGGCTCTGGAGCCGTTGGTAGGGCGACAGCGGCAAGGCCCGGTCGTGGCGAAAATCGCGGGCGAACATCGCCGCGTCGCCGGCGTGCAAGGCCCAACCGTCGTGGAGCCGCACCGCGACGGCGAGGCTCCCTTGGGTGTGACCCCGCGCGTCGAGCAAGAGCACCGAGTCATCGCCGAAGAGGTCGTGCGACGCCGGGAAGCCCAAGCGCGGCGGGCCCGACAGCACATGCGAGGCCGTGCGGGGCCGCGAGAACAGCGCCGCGTCGTACCCGCGCAGCCGCCCCAAGGTGCGCGCGATGGCCCACTCGCGCGCGCTCGCGTGCAAGGTCGCCTGCGCGAAATCGTCGGCCGCGCCCGCGTGGTCGATGTGAAGGTGCGTCGCGACGAGGTGCTTCACATCGCCGGGGTTGTACCCGAGCGAGAGCAGCTGCGAGGCCATCGCGTCTTCGGGCTTGACCTTCATCGCCAAGAGGAGCTTCGCGAGGCGACCCGGGTGCTCTTCGGGCCACGCGCAGGTGCGGCGGCTCCAGCCCGTGTCGATGAGCACGAGGCCGTCGGGGCGCTCGACCACGGCGACGGTGACCGACATCGAGACGACCCCAAGGCCGCGCCCGCCGCGGGTGACAAAGAAGTCAGGGCCGCCCACGAGGCCCGTGCTGCGAAACAAGATCGGCATCGCGCGCGAGACTCTACACGAGCCCTCGGCGGGTGATACCGTCGACCGACGCGCCGCTGTGAAAGCGGTACGACAAGAGGGAGGGTGTACATGGGCGACAAGATTGACCCCCAACGGTTGCAACGCTTGCGATGGAGGGTGGCCGCCATGGCCGCGATGATGGGCGCGGCTGGGGGCGCGGGGTGTCGGTCGAGCCAGCCCACGGGGCGCACCATGAACCCGCCCGAGCCCCAAAGGCCGACGGTCAACAACCCCCCGATGCCGCCCCCCGATGAGCCGCCCGCGAACCCGCGCTTGCCCGAGCTCGTCGCGGTGCCCACGATGAACCCGCCGCCGCGGCCTCCGCCCGACGCGGGCCCGCCGCCGCCGCAGCCGACGGTGAACCCGCCGCCTCCGCCGCCGCAGCCGACGGTGAACCCGCCGCCTCCGCCGCCGACTCCGACCCCCCGATGACCCTCGGCCGCCGCCTCGGGGCCGAGAGCGAGGCGAAGCTCTTTCGGGCCCTGCATCGCCGCGCGGTCGATGCCCCGCACCCTCCCATCTGTTGGGATTCACTCGATGTTTCGTCGCTCGACGAGACGCTGCGGGAGTCGCTCCGTGCGACCTGGGCGGCGCGGGCGGTGTCAGAGTACCGCTCGTTGGGGGTCTTCGCCGAGATGATGGGCCGCTTGCCCGAGGCGGGGCTCGCCCTCGATGTGCACACGGGCCTGTCGCGCTTGATCGCCGATGAGGCGCGGCACACCGAGCATTGCTTGCGCCTCGCAGAAGCGCTCGGGGGCGCAGACGACGCGACGGTCGAGGGGCCCTCGCTGCGCCTCGTCGACACCAAGCTCAGCCCGCGGCTCTGGCTCGCCCGGTGGACGCTGTCGATGTTCTGCGTGGGCGAGAGCGCCTCGGTGGGGCTCCTCCACGCGATGCGCGACGCGGTCGAAGACCCTTGCATCGGCGCGGTGATCGCGGGGCTCCTGCGCGACGAGGCGATGCACGATCGCTTCGGGTGGGCGCTGGCCGAGACCCTCGTTCCGGCATTGAGCGACGACGAGCGCGAGTGGTTGGGGGCCGACCTCGCCTACGTGTTTTCGCACTATGACCGCATGCACGCGGGCGCGACGGGCGACGTCGACGCCTTGCCGACGCCGCCTGAGATCCCGGGCCCCGGGGCCGCCTTCGGGGTCGTCGACGCGGCGTGCTTCGCCCGCGCCTGGTACACCCGCGTCGGTGAGGTGATCTTGCCCGGCCTCGCGGCCCTGGGCGTGCCCGCCTATGAAGCCTGGAGCCTCCGTCGCGAGCTCGCCGCCCCCGCGTGACCCTCAGTTGAGGGCCCCGGCGGGCATCTGCGAGGCCATGAATTCAAGCCCCGCGCGGGTGATGAAATAGCGCACCGTGCCCGCGCCGCGCTCGGTGTCGAGGGTGGCCTCGAAGGCGGGGCCGCCGACGGTGCCGAGGCACATCTCCTGACGGAGGTTGTCGACCCGACCCTGGGTGTATCCGGCGCGAATGGGGGCGCTGCTCGTGTCGGCCTGGTAGAGCCCGCAGGCCGCGTCGAAGAGCGCCCGCGCCACCGCAGGGGTGAGCGAGTGGGTGCTGAACAGAACCGAGATGAGACGCCACCGGGCGTCGTCGTCGCGGTCGCTCACGGCGTCGACTTTCGCGGCGCCCACGGCACGTCGTCGACCCCCGCGCGGAGGTTCGCGAGGCGCGCCTGGGTGAAGAGCAGATCGCTCAGTCGGTTGAGGTAGTGCACCAGCACGAGGCGCACAGGTTCGTGGGCCATGAGGGCCACGAGCTCGCGCTCGGCGCGACGGCAGACCGTGCGCGCGAGGTGCAGCGCCGCGGCCCCCGCCGAGCCGCCCGGGAGCACGAAGGTCTTCAACGGCGGAAGCGCCGCATCGGCCGCGTCGATGGCCGCCTCAAGGGCCGCGACCGAGGCCTCGTCGAGCCGCGCGATGCCGAGCTTGTCTTCTTTGCCGGGCGCCGTGGCCAGCTCAGCGCCGAGGGTGAAGAGCTCGCTCTGCACCGTCGCCAGCACCGCGTCGATCTCAGGCGCGAGGCCCGCCGCGCGCGCCACGCCCACGCAGGCGTTGAGCTCGTCGAGGGTGCCGTAGGTGCTCACGCGGTCGCTCGCTTTTGAGACCCGGAGCCCGCCGAAGAGACCCGTCTCGCCCGTGTCGCCGGTGCGTGTGTAGATCTTCATGGGCGAAGCTCCTGCCCGAGGAGGGTGCCCACGCGCACCGGGTGGCCCGAGAGAAAATCGCGCACAGACATGCTCTTTTTGCCCTCAAGCTGCAAGGCCGTGACGCCCAGGAGGCCCTCGCGGGTGGCCACCCAAAGCGCCTCGCGGGTGACCGCGACGATCTCGCCCGGGGCGCCGCCGTGGACGGTGGGCGGGTCGTCGAGGCGGGTGGTGTTGACGATCAGACGCCGGGTGCCGAGGGTCGTCGAGGTGCCGGGCCAGGGGCTCAGCCCGCGCACCTGGTTGTGAAGCGTTTGCGCCGAGTGGGCCGCAAAATCGAGGCGGCTGTGCTCGCGGGTCAAGATCGGCGCGAGGGTCGCGAGGCTCGGGTCTTGGGCCACCGGCGGGAGCTCGCCCGCGAGGTACCGCGGGAGGTCGTCGCGGAGCAGCGAGGCCCCGAGCGCGGCGAGACGCTCGAAGAGCGCGGCCGAGGTCTCGTCGGGGCCGATGGGGAGCCGCCGGATCGAGAGCATGGGGCCGGTGTCGAGGCCCTCGTCCATCTGCATGAGGGTGACGCCGGTGACGGTGTCGCCCGACATGATGGCCCACTGAATGGGGGCCGCGCCGCGGTGCCGCGGCAGCACGCTCGCATGCACGTTGACACACCCGAAGCGCGGAATGGCCAGCACGTCGGGCGGCAAGATGCGCCCGTACGCCACCACCACGGCCACATCGGGCTGCTGCCCGCGCAGCCACGCCGCGAAGCTGCCGTCACGCAGCTTGGCAGGCTGCACCACGGTGATGCCGCGGGCCTCGGCCCACACCCGCGTCGGCGGCGGCGTCAGCGTGTTGCCGCGGCCCGCGGGCTTGTCGGGTTGGGCCACCACGGCCACCACGTCGGCGACCTCAGCGAGCGCCGCGAGGCACGAGACCGCGAAGGCGGGGGTGCCAAAGAAGACCACGCGAGGGCGTTGGTGCATAGACAATCGTCGACCCGTTGAGAGAGTGAAGAGGTGACCGAGGGCGAGCGCCTCAGGCCCGCGCGTGCGAGCCCTGAGCGCGGCGCATCTCGCGGTCGATGAAGCGCTTCTTCAACAGCGAGACGCGGTCGATCATCAGGGTGCCGTCGAGGTGGTCGAACTCGTGCTGCACGGCGATCGACAAGAGCTCGGTGGCCTCAAGGGTGAAGGGCTTGCCGTTGACGTCTTGGGCCTTCACAACGACCCGCTCGGCGCGCTCAATCTCTTCGTGAATCCCGGGGAAGGAGAGGCAACCCTCCTCCCACGCGAGCTCGCCCTCTTTCGAGACGAACTCTGGGTTGATGAACACCTTGAGTTCGCTCGGCTCGTCTTCGCCGGCGATGTCGATGACAAAGAGCCGCAGCGGTACGCCGATTTGTGGCGCCGCGAGGCCCACCCCGGGCGCGGCATACATGGTCTCTGCCATGTCGTCGACGAGGGTCTTGAGCGCGTCGTCAAACTTCGTCACGGTCTCGGCTTTGACCCTGAGACGCTTGTCGGGATACCTGAGAATGGTACGAATCGCCATCGTGGTTGTTCTTTCATTGTTGACCCGTCGGGCCAACGGAGAGCGTCGCACCGCGTCGCCCGTCGTCAAGTGATCGGGGCCGTCGCGCCCGAAGCGGTTGCGCACCCGGGCGCGGCCATCGCCTCGGTGCTCTAACACCCGCTCCGCCCTGCTTCAAGCCGCCTGCGGCCCCCGCAGGGGCCCGACGATCATGCTCGGGGCGGGGCCTTGCGTTGCAGCGTCACCAAGGGGCTCTCGGGGGCCTCGGGCTGCACCGTGCTGTGGGCGATCGCATGCTCGGCCCTCAGCCGCTCGGCCACCCGCGACGCGACCTCGACGCCGTGGGCCCCGGGCGCCAGCACCACATGCACCGTGGCCGCGGCGAGGGTGTCGGCGAGGGCCCACACATGGAGGTCGTGAAACCCCGCCACGCCCGGCGTCTCGCGCACGGTCTTCTCGACCGCGAGCACGTCGATGTGGGCCGGGGCGCTCTCCATCAAGACGCCCGCGGTCTCGGCCAGAAGCCGCCACGCGCTCCGCAAGACCAGGAGCGAGATGGCCACCGAGACGAGGGGGTCTGACCATCGCCAGCCCTTCCACGCGATGAGGCCGCCTGCGACCATGGCCGCCACCGAGCCCGCGGCGTCGCTGACGACGTGCGCGAGGGCCGCGCGGGTGTTGGCGTTCTGGGCCTCGCCGCCGCGCGAGAGCACCCACGCCGACGCGAGGTTGACCAAGAGCCCCACGAAGGCCACCCCGAGCAGCGCCCGGCCCTGAATCTCGGGCGGGCTCTGCCAACGACTCAGCGCCTCTTTGACGATCCAGAGCGAGCTCCCCGCGAGGGCGATGCCGTTCACAAACGCGGCGAGGGTCTCTGCGCGGCGGTACCCGTAGGTCTGCCGCGGCGTGCGCGGGCGCGTGGCCATGCGTTGGGCCATCACCGCCAGCAAGAGCGCCCCCGCGTCGGTGAGCATGTGCACCGCGTCTGACAAGAGCGCGAGGCTGTGGGTCAAGACGCCCGCCACCGCCTCGACGCCGAGAAAGCCCGCCGTCAACCCGAAGGCCACCCAAAGACGCCGCGTCGGCGCCGCGCGAAGCTCGGCCCCGTGGTCGTGACCGTCGTGGTCGTGACCGTCGTGACCGTGGCCGTGGTCGTGGTGACTGTGGTCGTGGTGGTCGTGCATGGCGTGACGCGGCGTACTTGCAACCGTGCCACAGAGCGGCCTCAGGGCGCGACCTCTCAGCGTACGAAGTACACCCGAGCCTGGCGCATCGTGCTGCCGCCGCGTTGATCTCTCAGCACCACCCAACACTCGGTCTCGCCCGGCACCCGCGCGGGGGTCAGCCGTGCGGTCAGCGCCCGGAGCTCGCCCGGAGCGGCCACGTCGCGCGGTCGCGAGAGGCTCCCCTCGGTGATGTAGAAGCTCGCCATCAGGGCCTCGCGCGCGCCGTCAGCGCCCAGCTCGCTCGCGCCCGCGGCGGGCCCCACCGCGACGGTCAGCGCGGGGCAGTCTCGATCACACGCGGCGCCGACATGAATCGTTGACATAGAGTCAACAGGTTGCGGCGCTTCGCCGTCGAGGCCCAGCGTGAAGGCGTCGATCGCGGGGGCGCTGAGGTTGGCATCGCGCCCTACAACGATCGTATGAACGGCCTCGAAGCCAGGCGCGACGGGGCACTGATAGCGGCCCTCATGAAGTGTTGACGGAGTGTCAAAACATGCGATCACCCAGAGCCAGCGCTGGCCCGCACTGGGGAGCGCCGAGGCGGCCACAGAGACGATGTCTTGCGCGAAGCCTTCAATGAGATCGGCGCCCTCGGCGGGCTCGGCGCAGCGCCGCGGGTCGAGGGTCTCGTCGGGGTCGCAGAGGCGCCAGCGGAGGTGCACCGGGCGCAGCGGTGTGGGCGAATAGAGCCGGGCCCTGAGTTGCATCGGCGCGGGTCGGGCGAGCCCGGGCGGGCCCTCGATGGTGACGACCCTGAGGCTGTCGAGGCGCCACGCGGGGTCGAGGCTGTCGGTGCAGGCGGCGAGGCAAAGAGCGGCGAGGGCGAGGCGCCGGGGGCGTCGCGGTGGGGGGTGTACCGGTTCGGGGTGACGGTGGTATGCGATGGGCGCGATCATGGCGAATCCGGTGTTGCTTGGCGAGTCGGTCTCTCTCGATGACCTTGTGGCGGTGGCGCGGCGGGGGCGCGCGGTGCAGCTCTCTGACGAGGCCCGCGCGCGGATGAGCCGCTCGCGCGCTGCGATCGACGCGGTGACCGACGGGGGCGCCGACGCGCCGCGGGTGTACGGGGTGAACACGGGCTTCGGGGCCCTCGCCGAGACGCGGATCTCTCCCGGTGATGTGCGTACGTTGCAGCACAACCTCTTGCGGAGCCACGCGTGCGGGTTGGGGGCTCCGCTCAGCGACGACCTCGTGCGGGCGATGATGTTTCTTCGGGCGCAGGTGTTGGCGTTGGGCTTCTCGGGGGTGCGGCCGGTGGTGGTCGAGACCCTGGTGGCGATGCTGAACGCGGGGGTTCACCCGGTGATCCCGTCTCAAGGGAGCGTCGGGGCTTCGGGCGATCTCGCGCCCCTCGCGCACCTCGCGTTGGTGCTCATCGGCGAGGGCGACGCGCAGGTCGACGGGGTGCTGATGGCGGGCGCCGAGGCGCTGCGCCTCAAGGGCATCGCGCCCCTCGCGTTGGGGGCCAAAGAGGGCCTCTCGCTCATCAACGGCACGCAGTTCATGCTGGCCCACGCGGTGCTGCTCCTCGACGACGCGCGGGCCCTCGCGCGGCACGCCGACCTCGCCGGGGCGATGTCGCTCGAAGCCCTGAAGGGCAGCGGGGCGCCCTTTGATGAGCGGGTGATCGCGGTGCGTCCGCACCCGGGCGCCCTGACCGTGGCGGCGAACCTCAGGGCGGTGCTGGGGCAGAGCGAGATCGCTGAGAGTCATCGCAACTGTGGCAAGGTGCAAGACCCCTACTCGCTGCGCTGCATGCCGCAGGTGCACGGGGCCTCGCGCGACGCCTTCGACTGGTGCGACGCGGTGTTCGCCCGCGAGGTCAACAGCGTCACCGACAACCCCTTGGTCTTCTTGGGCGAGGGGGTTCACCCCGACGTGGTGTCGGGCGGCAATTTCCACGGGCAGCCGCTGGCCCTCGCGCTCGATTTGATGGCCATGGCCGTGGCCGAGCTGGCCAACATCAGCGAGCGCCGCATCGAGCAGCTCGTCAACCCCGCGCTCTCGTCGGGCTTGCCGCCCTTTCTCGCGCCCAACACGGGCCTCGACTCGGGCTTCATGATCGCCCAGGTCACCGCCGCGGCCCTGGTGAACGAGAACAAGACCCTCTGTCACCCGTCGAGCGTCGACAGCATCCCGTCGAGCGCGGGGCGCGAAGACCACGTCTCGATGGGCGCCACCGGCGCGACGAAATGCGCCCGGGTGGTGCAGAACGTGCGGGCGGGCCTGGCCATCGAGCTCCTCGTGGCCGCCCAGGGGGTCGACGTGCGTCGGCCGCTCAAGCCCGGTCGCGGCGTCGCGGCGGCCCACGCCGTGCTGCGCGGCGAGATCGCGACCCTCGAAGGCGATCGCACCCTCGCGCCCGACATCCAGCGGGCCATCGCGCTGGTGGCGTCGGGGCGTCTTTTGCGCGCCGCCGAGACCGTGACGGGCCCCCTCGGCTGATGGCCCCGGGCACCCTCGCAGCCCTCTGTTTTGCAGCACTCTCTGCGGGCACCATCGACGCCATGGCGGGCGGCGGGGGGCTCATCACGGTGCCCGCCCTCTTCGCCGCGGGGCTGCCCCCGACCCTGGTGTTCGGCACCAACAAGGCGCAGAGCAGCTTCGGCTCCTTCGCGGCCTTGTGGCGCTTCTGGCGCGCGGGCTTGATCGTGAAGGCGCAGTTCGCGGGGGCCTTCGCGGCGGGCTTCGTCGGCTCGCTCTGCGGCGCGCGGCTCGTCTTGGTGGTGCCGAACGCGGTGCTGCGCCCCGTGGTGCTGGTCTTGCTCGTGATGGTGGCCGCGCTCTTGGCCTTTCGGCGCGAACAAAGCCCCCGCGCGCTCGACCTCGCGCCCGCCCAGGTGTCGCGTCGGGCGGCGCTCATCGCCGCGTCGGTGGGGGCCTACGACGGCTTCTTCGGCCCGGGCACGGGCACCTTCCTCATCATGGCCCGGGCGCGCTTCCTCGGTGACACGCTCAAGCGCGCGAGCGCCAACGCGAAGGTGGTGAATTTTGCATCAAACCTCGCGGCCTTGTGCGTCTTCGCGCTGAAGGGCGTGGTCTTGTGGCGGGTGGCCCTGCCCATGGCGGCGGCGCAGTTCGTGGGCGGGCTCCTCGGGGCGCGGCTCACCGTCCAAGGGGGCGATCGTTGGGTGCGCCGGGCGGTGCTCGGGGTGGTGGCCGCGCTGGTCTGTAAGCTGGCTTACGACCTCGCGCCGCGGTCGTGAAATTGGCGTCGCGCCGCGGGGGCTTGCTAAGTGCTGGGGGGTGACCCTCTCGCTCCCCGTCTCACTGGCCGAGACCACCTTGGGCGACCTCTTGGCGACCTGTTATCGCGCCCACATCGACGGCACGCTGTGCATCGTCGAGGTGAGCGCCGAGCACAAAGTTCACCTCCGCAAAGGGCAGGTCCTGGCGGTCGAGTGCGCGCGCCCGACGCCCCGCTTCGGCGACGTGGTGGTGGCCGCCGGGGTCAGCGCGCGGGCCGTGGTCGAAGAGGCCCAAAGCGACGGTCAGCGCCGCGGGTGGCGCATCGGGCAGTCGCTGGTGGGGCATCGGGTGCTCTCGCCGAACGAGCGCGACCGCGTGCTCGACGCGCAACGCGCGCACCGCCTCGCCAACCTGTTTCTCGTGCGCGAAGGGCGGGTCGCCCTCGGGAGCATGCAGACGCTCCCGCCTGGCGCCGCCGAGCGGCCGCCGATGGAGCCTGGGTCTGTGTTCTACGGTCGTCCGAGGGCGCGCGACGGGCTCACCGCCGAGGCCAGCGCGTGGGGCCTCGGCGACTGAACCGCCATTCAGTTCGAGGCGGCCTCGTCGTGCTCGCCCTCGCCCTCGCCCTCGCCGGTGGCGCGCTCGCGGGCGAAGAGCCGCGAGAGGGTGCGCCGGTCGATGCCGAGCACCTCGGCGGCGCGGGTCTTGTTGCCGCCGGTGTGCTGCAACACCCGGTCGATGTACCGCCGCTCGACCACCGAGAGGGTGGGCCAGTCGGTGTCGAGCCCGTCGGTGGGGTGGGCCTTGGCGTCGGCGTGCCGAAGGGCGTTGGGCAGGTCGTCTTTCAAGATCACGTTGCCGCGCGCCAAGAGCATCGCGCGCTCGACGGTCTGGGCGAGCTCGCGCACGTTGCCGGGCCAGTCGTAGTCGAGCAAGATCTGCCGCGCGTCGCCCGCCAGCATCGGGGCCGAGCGCCCGAGGAGCGCCGCGTAGTGCTGTAAAAAATGCTCGACCAGGAGGGGCACGTCTTCGCGCCGGGCCGAGAGCGGCGGCACCTGCACGGTGACCACCTGCAAGCGAAAGAGCAGGTCTTCGCGGAAGTCACCGCGGGCCACCTCGCGGGTCAGGTCGGCCCGGGTCGCCGTCACGAGGCGGGTGTCGATCCCGATGGGCTGCTGGCTCCCGACGTGGCGAACGGCCTTCTCTTCGAGCACCTTGCGAAGAAGCGCCTGTACCTTCGGGGGCATCGCCTCAAGGTCGTCGATGAAGAGCGTGCCCTCGTGGGCCTCTTCGAAGAGGCTCCGCTTGCCGCCGGGGATGCCCGGCACCGCGCCCGCCTCGTAGCCGAAGAGCTCGTGGGTGAGCACCGCCTCGGGCAGCGTCGCGCACGACACCGAGAGGAAGGGCCCCGCGCGGCCCGAGCGCTGATGGATGGTGCGCGCGAGCAGCTCCTTGCCCGTGCCCGCCTCGCCCACGAGGAGCACCGGCGCGGTGGTCGGCGCGACCTGGGCGACGACCTTGTAGACGTTCAGCATCGCGGGCGAGGTGCCCACCAGCTGCGGGTCGCCCGGGCGCTGCGTCGGGCGCTGCTGCTGCTGCCGCAGGGCCGCGTTCTCGAGCTGCAACCGACGCCACTCTGAAGCGCGCAACACCAAGAGCTTGAGCCGCGTGAGGTCGACCGGCCGCGGCAGGTAGTCGTAGGCGCCCAAGGTCAGCAGGTCGAGGGCCCCCTCGGCGTTGGCGTAGGCGGTGAAAATCACCACCGGGGTCAGCGGGCTCTGCGCACGAGCTGCGGCGAGCACGTCGCGGCCGCCCACCCGGGGCATCTGGAGGTCGCTGAGGATGATGTCAAAAGTCGTGAGGTCGAAGGCGAGGGCCTCGTCGCCGTCAGTGGCCTCGACGACCTGGTGCCCCACCCCGCGCAGGGTGCGGGCCATGATCGCCCGCGCGTCATCGTCATCATCGACCAGAAGAACCCGAACTGTCACATCACGCATGCGGCGACACAGAGCAAAGGTGATGCCGCGCATGGGGTCGCTTTTGCCCCAGTAAAATCAACAAGTCTGGAAAATCAGGAGTGTCCCAAAAAGGGGCAATGGGGCAGATCTCCCCGGGGCGTGGGTCAGCGCGGACCCGCCGACAGGGGGAGGAGGCCGCTTGTGGGGCTCGTCGCGGGCGCCGCGGGCGCCTCGGTGCTGCCGGGCGACTCGGTGACCACCAGGCTCACTTGCACGCCGATGTTGGCCCCGTTGGCCGACGGGTGAAACACCAGCTGTTGGTCGAGGGTGGTGACACACTGCCGAAAGAGCGGGTCAAAGGTCGGCGGGGTGATCTCGCTCTGGGTGACCCGGCCCGAGGGCTCGACCACCAGGCGGAGGGTGAAATCACCCGCGAAGTCGCGTCGGTCGACGAGCACGGCGCCGTAACACGCGTCGATGAGCGAGGTGATGTCGGGCACGATCTGCTCGGCCAGCTCGCGGGTGTGGGTGGGCGCGATGGTGCTCGACGGGGTGATGGTCGGGCGCCACGGGCGCGCCACGATGGTCTCGGGGTTCATCACCTGCACTTCGCCCGGTCGGGCCCGCGGCATCTCGGGGGCCGGAGCGTTCGACGCGCCCACCTCGCCCGAGCGAAACGTAAACGGAAAGCTCACCAGCGAGGGCGCCCCCATCTGCGGGAAGCGCCGCGAGCGCAGGGCCGAGAAGAGGCACGGCACCATCAGCGACAGCGACGGGTCGGGCGAGCCGATGGTCTCGACGTCGCTCACGCCCCCGTCGGGGTTGATGCGCATGAGGGTGATCACCGTGCCGGCGGCCTGGGGCGAGAGCGCCAGGAAGGGGCGATAACAAGCCCGCACGAGGTCGTTGGTGGTCATCAAGACGGGCTGGGCGGCCTCGGCGGTGACGCCGCCGGTGGGCCCGCGACCGCGGCCGCGACGGGGGATGGGCAGGCTCGGCGCCTGGGCGTTGGCGGCGTAGGCCGGGCGCGCGACGCGGAGGTTGTTCAGCGTGATCACGCTCCGCTCAGGGGGGCGCGGCA
Organism: Myxococcales bacterium; assembly: GCA_016792845.1. Lineage (GTDB taxonomy): Bacteria > Myxococcota_A > Polyangia > Polyangiales > JAEUKH01. The sequence goes on from JAEUKH010000050.1 coordinate 206,919, forward strand.
CCACCGCAGGGCGCGTCTGTTGGCGCGAACTGCACGCGGTAAGAACCCCAGCCAAGGCAACCTTCACCCATGCTCGACGACTCATTGCGCCGCAACAATGCCAGACCCCCACCCCTGAAGGGAACCTCCCACAAGATATGACGACCCGCGCCAGAGCGAATACACTCCCGGCGATGCTGGCCGAAGCCGTGCAACTGCGCCTAGAGACCCTCCCGGCGGGGCCCGGGTGTTATCTCTTTCGCAACAAAAAGGGCGTCGTGGTGTACGTGGGCAAGGCCAAGAGCCTCCGCGCCCGGGTGCGCCAATACTTTCAGCCCAACAGCTCAGACTATCGGTACTTCATCCCGCTCCTTGAGCGGGTCTTGGGCGACATCGAGACGGTGGTCACGGCCAGTGAGAAAGAGGCCGTCATCCTCGAAAACTCGCTGATCAAGCAGCACCGACCGAAGTACAACGTCAGGCTCCGCGACGACAAAGACTACCTCTCGGTGCGGCTCGACACCCGGGTGCCCTGGCCCCGGCTCGAGGTCACCCGGCGCCCCCGGGCAGACGGCGCGGCGTACTTCGGCCCCTACCCCTCGGCCACCGAGGCGCGGCGCACGCTCAAGCTCATCAATCGCCATTTTCAGCTGCGAACCTGCGATGATACGCAGTTCGCCTCGCGCACCAGGCCGTGCCTCGAGTACCAGATCAAGCGCTGCCCGGGCCCCTGCGTGATGCCCGTCGACCGCGCCGAGTACGACGCCCAGGTGCGGTACGTTGAGCTCTTTCTGCGGGGCAAGAACGACGAACTCGTCGGCTCCCTCAGCGAGGCCATGCGGGGCGCCGCGCGGGTGCTCGAATATGAGCGCGCCGGGCGCATCCGCGACCAGATCACCGCCATCCGAAAGGTCACCGAGACCCAAAGGGTGGCCGCCGTCAGCGACAAAGACCGCGACGTGTTCGGGCTCTATCGCGAGGGCGAGAGCGTGGTGGTGACGCTGCTCCTCGTGCGCGACGGCTTCGTGCGCGACACCCAGACCAGCACCTTCGGCCGCGCCGAGCTGCCCGACGACGAGCTCGTCGCGCAGCTGTTGGCCTCTCGCTACGATGAGACCGGCGCCACGGTGCCTGACGAGGTCATCGTGCCCGACGATTTCGAGGGCCGCGAGGGCATGGCCGAGTGGCTCACTGAGCGTCGCGGCGGGCCCTGCGCGGTGGTGGTGCCGAAGCATCTCGGGTGGCCCGAGGGCGAGCCCGCGCCGGTGCCGGTTCAGCTCCTGTCGCTGGCCGCCGAGAACGCGCAGCACGCCTTCCGAGAGCGCAGGGTGAAGGTCGCGGGCTCGGTGGTCGCGGCCGAGGCCCTGGCCCGCGCGCTGAACCTCCAAGAGCCGCCCCGCACCATCGAGTGCGTCGACATTTCGCACCACGCGGGCGCCGAGACCGTGGGCGCGGTGGTGTGCCTCCGCGACGGCGAGGCGTACAAGAAGAGCTACCGCGGGTACCATGTCAGGAGCGAGCACTCGGGCGACGACTACAAGGCCATGTACGAGGTGCTCTCGCGGCGCTTCCGGCGGGGCAAAGAGGGCGAAAAGGGCTGGGAGTTTCCTGATCTGTTCGTGGTCGACGGGGGCCGCGGGCAGCTCGGCATCGCCGTGGCCGTGATGACCGAGCTCGGCATCGACGACCTGGTGGTGTGCTCGCTCGCCAAAGAGCGCGAAAACGTGCTCGGCGAGAAGGTCGTCGATCGGGTCTATCAGCCCGGCCGCAAGAACCCCATCACCATGAAAGACAACGGGCCCGCCATCGTGCTCCTGGCCCGCGCCCGCGACGAGGCCCACCGCTTCGCGAACAAGGTGCGCGAAGACCTGCACCACAAGAAGCGCCTCCGGAGCGAGCTCGACGGGCTCCCCGGGGTGAGCGCCGCGGTGCGCACGGCCCTCCTCACCCGCCTCGGTTCGGTCGCGGGCGTGGCCGAGGCCAGCTACGAGCAGCTCGCCCAGACGCCCGGGGTGGGCCCGCGCCGCGCGCGCACCGTGTACGAGCACTTTCACCCCGGGGTGTCTCAGCTCGCCGAGCCGCGAAGGGGTGACCCCGGCTCCCTCGACGCCGAGGCCTACGACGCCCTGCCGCCCCCCGAAGACGCCGTCTTGGCCCTCGACCCCGAGGTCGACGCCGACGTGCTCCTCCGCGACGACCCCGCGGGAGATGACGTCACAGTGCACGAAACGCCGTAGCGTTGAGGATTGCCCGGACGGTGTCTTGACCCCAGAGAAGGGGGGGTGCTAGAAGCGCCGCGCTTTCGGCCCGAGAGGCCCGCCGTGTCGGCAGAGTGGTAGGCAAATTCAAGTGCGCATCCCACTTCAAGAAGCGGCTGGTCTCTCTCTCGGGATGGAGCTCGTGGTGTCGATCGTGCTGATGAGCGCGATGGGGCACTGGGTCGATGGCAAGCTCGGGTCGGCGCCGGTCGGGATCTTGATCGGGTTCGTACTCGGGGCGGCCGCCGGTTTCCGTTCGCTGCTGCGCTACGCCGCACGGATGGATCGCCTCGCCAGAGCACAAGAGCGTGCCGAGGCCGAGGCCCGGGTCAAGGCCGAGGCTGCGAGGTCTCACGGCGACCATCGCCCTGAGACAGAGTGAAAGGTAACCCTGAAGGTGGAGAGCACCGACCGACTTGTCAGACGCATCGCCACCGTGGCGGCAGTGTTTGGCGGTTTGTCAGCCTTGTGGATGCTCTCTCGCTCGGGCCTTCAAGGGGCGCTGTCGTCGGTGCTGGGCACCGCGGTGGGCGTGGGCAACCTCTGGGTGCTCGCGAAGCTTCTCACTCAGATTGTCGACCGAAGGGCCGACAAGAGCCGCGGCCGGGCGACGGTGCTGCTGGTGCTGAAGACCGTGGTGCTCTTCGTCTTGGTGGGGCTCCTGGTCAACTCGGGGCGGCTCTTGAACGGGCCCTTCGTCGCGGGCATCACCGCGTGTGTGCTGGCGCTCCCGGTGGGGGCCTTGCTCGAACCGAGCGGCGAGACGTTAGAAGGTAAGCGAAGCGACGACGCGGCAGACCGCGACGACGAAGGTTGAGAGGACAGTCCGATGCCCGATCACACATCATGGTTTACGTACCTCCTCGCCCTGCCCGGTTTTCGCGGCCTGTGGGCGGTGTTCAACCACCTGGGGTGCGTCAACGCCGAGGGGCAGGTCACGGCCATGGAGGCCGGCGGCCAGTGCGCCCCTGGCTACGCCGTGACCGAGCTGCCGAATCATTTCTCGTACCCGGCGAACACCCCGGTGACCATCGAGTACACGACCCTGGGGCTCTTCGTGCTCTTGATCGTGGCGCTCTTCGTGATGGTGACCCGGGCGCGGCTGAGCGACCTGAAGACCGCGAAGCTCCCCGAGGGGCAGCTCACCGTGGCCTCGTTCACTGAAAACTTTGTCGAGGTCTTCTACGGCCTCCTCAAGGGCGTGCTCGGCAAAGACGACGCGAAGGCCTTTCTGCCGATCGTGGGCACGAGCGCGCTGTTCATCTTTTTCAGCAACGCGCTGGGGCTCATCCCCGGGTTTTCGCCGCCCACGAGCAACTTCAACGTGACCCTGGCCTGCGGCCTGGTGATCTTCTTTTTCACCCACTGGTACGGCTTCAAGCGTCAGGGCGGGGCTTACGCGAAGCACTTCCTCGGGCCGGTGCCGGCGCTGATCCCGCTGATGCTGCCGCTCGAGCTGGTGTCGCACCTCGTGCGCCCCCTCTCGTTGGCGATCCGCCTTTGCGTGAACCTCTTCGTCGACCACCTCGTGGTGAGCGTGTTTACGGCGCTGGTGTTCGTGCTCGTGCCGGTGCCGATCATGGTGCTCGGCGTCCTCGTGGTGGTCTTGCAGACGTATGTGTTCTGCCTGCTCTCGACGATCTACTTCCAGCTTGCCATCGAGCATCACGATGATCACGGCGAGCACGGTGACCACGGTCACGACGGTCACGATCACGCCCACGCGTGAGCGCTGACGGTCGTTTGTTCACAAGGTGTTTCAATGGGCGCTCACACGATCGTGAGGGCCCTGGTTTTGCCACTCTAGAAAGAGAGACTCTCATGAAGAAGCTGATGGCCATTTCGAGCGCGCTGTTTGTTACCCTCTTCACCTTCGCGGCCTTCGCGCAGGAGACCGCGGGCGCGGCGAGCAACCAGTTTGACGCCAAGGCGATGTCGGCGCTCGGCGCGGGCTTCGCGATCGGTCTCGGCGCGCTCGGCGGCGCCATCGCCCAGGGCCGCGTGGCCACCGCCGCCCTCGACGGCATCGCCCGCAACCCCGGCGCCGACGCCAAGATCCGCACCCCGATGATCCTCGGGCTCGCGCTGATCGAGTCGCTGGTGCTCTACGCCCTGCTCATCGCCTTCTTCCTCCAGGGCAAGGTGTGATCGGCGGGTCGCCGCGCCCCTTGCGGTGACCCTTCGACGGCCCGCTCACACTGGCGACGGTGTGGCGGGCCGTTGTGCTTTGGGGTGAAGCAGAGTAACCAACGCGCCGCGCGACGTGCTCGAAGGTCAACGTCTGGCCGTGGTGATCCCGGCCTTCAACACAAGCCACCGGGTGCTGCGGGTCTTGGCCTCGCTGCCCGACGCGGTCGATCTCGCCATCGTGGTCGATGACGCCAGCCGCGACGACACCGCGGCCCTGCTCTCGGGGGTCTGCGACCCGCGGGTGGTGGTGCTCCGCCACGCAGAAAATCGCGGCGTGGGCGGGGCCATCGCCACGGGCTACCACCACGCGTTGGCCCGCGACGCGGCCCTCGTGGCGGTGATGGCGGGCGACGCGCAGATGCACCCCGATGACCTCGTCGCCTTGGCGATGCCCGTGGTGCGCGGCGAGGCTGACTATGCCAAAGGCAACCGCCTCGTTCACCCGTCGTGCCTTCGGGTGATGCCGCTGTCGCGCTACCTCGGCAACCAGGCGCTCTCGCTCTTGACCCGGTACGCCACGGGGTTGCGCGACATCTCTGACTCGCAGTGCGGCTACACGGTCATCGCGCGGCGGGTGCTCGAAGCCCTCGACATCGATCGGCTCTGGTCGCGGTATGGTTACCCCAATCACCTCCTCGGGGTGCTCGCCCGCGAGGGCTTTCGGGTCACCGACGTGACGGTCAGGCCCGTGTACGCCGACGAGCGGAGCGGGGTCAGGTTGCGCGACGCGGTGATCACGGTGCCGCGCATCCTCGCCGCGGTGGCCCTCGGCCGCACCGCCCTCGCCGCGCGCCCCACGGTGCTCGGTTTACCCATGAATCTAAGACGGAGCACGTTGTGAGTGACGAGACAGAGACACCGCTGAGCGATCGCGCCCGCACCGCCTCGGCCGGTGAGCTAAACGCCCTCCTCGGGCGAGGCACCCGGTTTGAAGGCAAGCTCACCTTTGAGGGCCGCGTCCGCATCGACGGCGAGCTGGTGGGCGAGGTCTTTACCGACGGGGTCTTGGTGGTCGGCGACGAGGCCGTGCTCGAAGCGAGCGTCGAGGTGGGCACGCTCATCGTGCGCGGCGGCACCGTGCGCGGCGACATCGTGGCCCGCGCCGCCGTCGAGGTGTATGCGCCAGGGCGGGTGTACGGCAACATCACCGCGGCCGAGGTCTTCATCGACAAAGGGGTGCTCTTCGAGGGCGCCTGCAAGATGGTCGAGCGCGACCCGGGCTGAGGCTTGACGCGCGGCACCGACGGCACCATGGCAGGCGCTGGCCTACGACGTGCAGATGCGCCGCGGCGCCTGCGGTTTCGAGAGCGCTCTTGCGAGGCCTCGGGGCTCCGGGCATCGTAGCGTCGTCTTCGTCGGCGCGGCGGTTTCGCCGGTAGGTTTCACCGCGGTGGTGATGAAGGAGCGGCAGATGCCCAGGCAGAACGGCTCACAGCGTACGCAGATCGGGTGTGCGCTTCTGGCAACAGTGCTGACCAGTCGAGGCGCCATGGCCCAGGTGCCCCCGGTGGCCCCGGTGGCCCCGGTGGTCCAGGTGCCCCAGGTGTCTCAAGGGGGGCAAGCGGTTCAGCCGGCGCCTTCGACTCCGGCCGGCGGCGAGTCGGCGCAACCCGCGCCCATCGAGGTGGTGAGCGAGGCGGTCGAGGGGCTCGATGTTCAGCGGGCTCGGGCCGTGTCGGTGTTGCGCGTCTCGCTCGAAGACGCCGCCCGGGCGGTGACCGATTTTGGGCGCTACGCCGAGTTTTTGCCGCATGTGCGTGAGAGCCGGGTGGTGCGCCGCAATCGGGCGCTGACCGATGTGTACCTCCAGGTGCCCATCAACCAGTCGTTCGGGGTGGTCTGGTCGCTCGTGCGGATGAACGCCCAACGCAGCCGTGACCAGATGGTGCTCACCGGCGAGGCCGTCGACGGCAACATGGATCGCTTCGAGATGCGCTGCGTCTTGCGGCGAATGCCGGGCGCCGAGCCGAGCACCCAGATGGAGTTTTCGCTCCTCGCGCTGCCGCGGTTGCCCCTGCCTGCGTCGGTGTTTACTCGCGAAATGGCCACCAACGCGCGGCGGGTGGTCGACACCATGCGGAGCCGGGTCGAGCAAGCCCGGGCGGTCGATTCGATCCGCGCGGCGGGGGCAGAGCCCGGCGCGGGGGTGCCGCCGAATGCGAGCGCCCAGAGCGCGAACGGCCCTGCGGGGCATTGACCGCGACCAAGATCCGCCCCATTGCTCCCCGTTGCCTTGACCCTCGACGAGAGGCGGTGTTAGAAGCGCGCGCGACTCCCCGCCGGGGGGTCACGAATGCGCTGTGTAACCGCAGAATTCTCTCGGTACGACGGCGTCTCCGGAGCGAGCATGACCGGTCACACACTGCTGCTTTTGGCCAACGATCGCCCACTGATCAACATCGACATTACGTTGGTGTTGAACCTCGGGCTGTGGGTCTTGTTGTTTGTCTTTCTACGCATGACCTTTTGGAAGCCCATGCTGGCCGTGATCGAGGCCCGCGAGGAGGGTACCGAAGGGGCCCGCGAGGCCGCCACGGGCCTTGACGGCGAGATCAAGCGTCTCAAGACCGATCTCGACGCGAAGACGAAAGACGCCCGGGTGGTGGCTGCCCGACTCCGCGACGAGCTGGTTGCCGAGGGGCAGCGCCGCGAGGCCGAGCTCCTCGCCAAGGTTCGCGCCGAGGTGAGCGCTTCGGTCGACGCCCAGCGCGCGACCATCGCATCACAGAAGGCGAACACGCGCACCGAGCTCTTGGCGGGGGTGCCCGCGCTGGCGCGCGACATCGCGTCGAAGGTCTTGCGCCGGGAGGTTCAGTCGTGAATCGCACAAAGACAATGCACGCGGCGGTGTGGGCCCTCGGGGCGGCGCTCACCTTTGGGGGCGCGCTCTACGCGCAGCACCCTGAGGGGGGCGAGCACCCGGCGGCCGAGGCGCACGCTGAGGGCCACGAGGGCCACGAGGGCCACGAGGGGCACGGGCCTGGCCACGGCGGGCACGAGGCGCACGAGGGCTTTCATCAGCCCGGGCCGATGAATTGGTTCAACCCTTCGCCCCCCGCCGAGGTGACGCTTCACGAGGGCCACGAGGTGAGCCACCCCGGCCCTCCGCCCTTTGTCGGGCCGCTCATCAACTTCGGCATCCTCGCGGTGATTCTCTATATGGCGGTGCGTCGGTCGATCAACCCGGCCCTCGCAGAGCGCCGCGCGGCGATCGAGACCGAGCTCGCCGAGGCGACCCGGCTCCGCGACGAGGCCGAGAAGCTTCACGCCGAATACACCGCGAAGATGAGCGGGCTCGAGGGTGAGATCGAGAAGCTCAAGGGCGAGTTCGTGCGGGCCGGTGAGGCCGAGCGCGACCGCATCGTGGCCGACGCGACGCAGAAGGCCGAGCGGATGCGCGAAGACGGTCAGCGCATGGTGACCCAAGAGATGTCGGCGCTGCGCGAGGAGCTTCGGCGCGAGGCCGTGCTCGCCGCCGCGACGGCCGCTGAAGAGACCGTGCGCAAGAGCGTCAACGCGGCCGATCACACGCGGTTGACCGATGATTTTCTCGCGGGTCTTGAGCGCATCTCGACCGACGTGAAGGGAGTTGAGGCGTGAGCAGCTCGGTAACTGCGCGCCGGTACGCCCGGGCGCTCTTGATGATTGGCAACGAAGAGAACCGGCTCGAAGCGTTGACCCGCGAGGTCAAGGCCGTGGGCGACGTGGTGCGCGCGAGCGACGAGCTCACGGCGCTCTTGTCGAACCCGGTGGTGTCGGCCGAGGGGCGCCGCGCGGTGATGAAAGAGATCACCGCGAAGCTGGGGCTGACGCCCACCACCCGCAACGCGATCTTGCTGCTGACCGACCGGCGCCGGGGGGCCCTCATCCCCGAGGTGGCCGACGCGCTCCAGGCGCTGAACGACGAGAAGGCCGGCAAGCTCCAGGCCGAGGTGACCAGCGCGGTGCCCCTCTCAGACGCGCAGTATGTGCGGCTCGGCCGGGTGCTTGAGAAGCTCACGGGCAAGTCGATTTCGTTGCAGCGCAAGATCGACCCCGCGCTCATCGGGGGTGTGGTCGCGCGCATCGGCGACAAGGTGTACGACGGCAGCGTGCGCACGCGGCTTGACGAGATCCGTCAGGCGGCGTTGCAGAGCTGAATTGACCCGTAAACAAAGCGTTTTAGCAAGAGATTCGAAACGATAATCACGGCCGTCCGACGACGGCTTGACGATGCCCTGAGGACGACCATGCAGCTCCGCGCCGAAGAGATCTCACAGATCATCAAGAAGCAGATTCAGACCTACGAGAAGACCGTCGAGGTCACCGAGACGGGCACCGTGCTCACCATCGGCGACGGCATCGCGCGCATCTACGGCCTCTCGGGGGCCATGGCGGGCGAGCTCGTCGAGTTCCCCAATGGTCTCGTGGGCATGGTGCTCAACCTCGAAGAAGACAACGTCGGCGTCGCCGTGTTCGGCGAGGCTTCGGCGGTGCGCGAGGGCGACGTGGTGAAGCGTACGGGTCGCATCGCCGACGTGCCCGTGGGCGAGGCGATGGTGGGCCGCGTGGTCAACTCCCTCGGCCTCCCGGTCGACGGCAAGGGCCCGATCGAGTCGAAGCACCGCCGTCGTGTTGAGATCAAGGCCCCGGGCATCGTCAAGCGCCAGACCGTGAACGAGCCGCTCCAGACGGGCGTGAAGGCCGTCGACGCGATGATCCCGATCGGCCGCGGTCAGCGCGAGCTCATCATCGGTGACCGCCAGACGGGCAAGACCGCGGTGGCCATCGACGCCATCATCAACCAGAAGGGCAAGGGCGTCTTCTGCATCTACGTCGCCATCGGCCAGAAGCAGTCGACGGTGGCCCAGGTGGTGAACAAGCTGCAAGAGTTCGGCGCGATGGAGTACACCACCGTCGTCGCCGCGAACGCGAGCGAGATGGCGCCCTTGCAGTTCATCGCGCCCTACGCCGGCGTGACCATGGGCGAGTACTTCCGCGACAACGGGCAGCACGCGCTGATCGTGTACGACGACCTCTCGAAGCAGGCCGTGGCGTACCGCCAGCTCTCGCTCCTTCTGCGCCGCCCGCCGGGCCGCGAGGCGTACCCGGGCGACGTGTTCTACCTCCACTCACGCTTGCTCGAGCGCGCCGCGAAGATGGCCGACGAGTGGGTGATCGTGAAGAAGGGCGAGACCGTCACCCAAGAGACCAAGGGCGCCGACGGCGAGCGTCACTTCGGCGTGCTCGGCAAGGCCCACGCTGAAGAGAAGCTCGCGAAGTACGACGGGCACGAGATCAAGAAGGTGCCGGGCACCGGCGGCTCGCTCACGGCGCTCCCGATCATCGAGACGCAGGCGGGCGACGTGTCGGCGTACATCCCCACGAACGTGATCTCGATCACCGACGGGCAGATCTTCCTTGAGAGCGACCTGTTCTTCTCGGGCGTCCGCCCGGCGATCAACGTGGGCATCTCGGTGTCGCGGGTGGGCGGCAACGCGCAGATCAGCTTCATGAAGGCCATCGCGGGCACGCTCCGGCTGACCCTCGCGCAGTACCGCGAGATGGCGGCCTTCGCGCAGTTCGCGTCAGACCTCGACAAGGCCACGCAGCAGCAGCTCGCCCGCGGCGAGCGCCTCGTCGAGATCTTGAAGCAGGGGCAGTACGTGCCCCTCGGCGTCGAGTACCAGATCGCGATCATCTACGCCGCGAACCGCGGGTACATCGACGCCCTGCCGGTGAAGAGCCTCGGGCGCTACGAGAAAGACCTCAACGCGCACCTTGATTCGAAGTACAGCGACGTGCTCGCGGGCATTCGCGACGGCAAGATCAAGAACACGAAGAAAGACGGCCAGCCGTACTGCGAAGAGCTTGAGAAGGCTCTCAAAGAGTTCGCCGAGATCTTCTCGGCTCAGTGATTCTTCGTTGCTTCGCGCTGTTTCACGAGGTTTGTCATGCCGTCTCTGAAGGCCATCCGTCGTCGCATCGTGTCGGTGAAGAACACCCAGAAGATCACTCGCGCGATGAAGATGGTCGCCGCCGCGCGTCTGCGCCGCGCCCAGCAGCGCATCGTTGAGCTGCGCCCCTACGCCGAGAAGACCCGCGAGGTGCTCCAGTCGGTGGCCTCGAAGGTGGGCCCCGAGGCGCACCCGCTCTTTCAAGCGCGCGAGGTCAAGACCGTGCTCTTGCTGGTGTTCACCAGCGATCGCGGCCTGGCCGGCGGCTTCAACTCGTCGATCCTTCGGGCCGTCGATCGCAAGATCGTCGAGCTCGAAGAGGCGGGTAAAGCCGTTGAAATCGCGGTGCTCGGTCGCAAGGGCCGCGACCACTTTCGTCGGCGCAACGTCACCATCCGGCACGACCTGGTGGGCGCCTACGAGGGTGGCGCGACCCGCGCGGCCGAGATCGCCCGCACGCTCATGGCCGATTTCAGCGCCGCCGAGGGCGGGGTCGATGAGGTCATCGCGGTGTTCAACGAGTTCAAGAGCGCGATGACGCAGCTCCTTCGGATGCAGCAGGTGTTGCCTTTGGTGACGCCCGCCGCCGCCGAGGCTGAGGCGAGCGCCGGCAACGATTACATCTACGAGCCCTCGCGCGAGGCGCTGCTCAACACCATCGTGCCGATGTACGTTGAGGTCTCGGTGTTTCGCGCGATGCTCGAATCGCAAGCCAGCGAGCACGGCGCGCGTATGACCGCGATGGACAACGCCACCGGCAACGCCAAGAAGATGATCGCCAGCCTGACCCTTGAGTACAACCGCGCCCGCCAGGCCGCGATCACCAAGGAGCTGATGGAGATCATCGGCGGCTCTGAGGCCCTCAAAGACTGAGTCGCTGAGGCGCTCTGTCGCTGCGAGACGGGTGTCACGGGGCCGATCCGTGGCATACCGTCTCGTGGTGTTTGGGCGACTGAGAGGGTGGGCCTGGGCGGGCCTCGCGGCGCTGCTCGGGTGCGCGGGGGTTCAGAGCCAGGTGCGCCCTGTCGGTCGGGCCTTCGCGGCGCGGCAGGGCGAGGTCGCGGTGTACTACGCGCTCGCGCCGCAGGGGGCGTTTCGGGTGGTGGGCGAGGTGCGGGTGCGGGCCCTCGACGAGCGCGCCCACCTCGATGTGGTGCTCGACGCGGCCCTCGGGCGCGTGCGCGAGGTGGGGGGCGACACGCTGTGGGTGCGCGAGGTGAGCACCGTTCCGAGGGTGGTCGAGGGGGCCGCGGTGCGCACCTGCGGGCGCTTCGATGGCCCCATCGTGCTGAGCCAGGGGGCCCCGTGTCAGAGCCCGGTTCAAGCGTTAGAGCTAGAGACCGTGCTGGTGGGCACGGCGCTGCGTCGCTCCCAAACGCCGCGCGCGGTCGAGACGTGGCCCCTGCCGCCGAGGCTCGGGGTGCTGCCGCAGCCGACGACGGGGGCCGCGGGGGCGTCGAGCGAGCCTCGCGGGCGGGCTCCAGAGGCCGTCGAGGGGGCGTCTTCGCTCTCGCAGGAGGTGATCCTTGATCTGCCTCCGTAGAGGGCTCTGCGGGGCCCTTCTCGTGGCGCTGTTGGGGTGCCAGCGCTTCGACGTGCGGGTGGTGCCGCTCGGGCCGTTGCGCGGGCTCCGTCATGCTGCGATGGGGGTGCGGGTGCTGCGCCCGCCTGTGACGGCGATGCACTACGAAGAGCTCGCGTTGCTCGAAGTGACGGGCTACGTCGAAGACGCCGACGACGAGGCCATCGAAGCGCTGCGCGAAGCGGCGGGGGGCCTCGGCGCCGAGGCCGTGCTGGTGGCCCGCATCGATCGCACCCGAGGGTTTTTGCGCGTTACAGCTTCGGCCTTGCGGAGTATCTCAGCGCGCCCCGCACAACGCTCGGGGCCGAAGAGGGGTCTCTGATGGGCATTTCGATCGTGTGTGTCGCGGTGATGTGGCTCTTGAATCTCGCGCCGCGGCTGGTGGTGAGCAAAGAGATGGCGCGGCTGCCGGGGGGGTACAACAACAACGACCCGCGGGGCCAGCAGGCCATGCTCGAAGGCCGGGGCAAGCGCGCCCTCGCGGCGCATCAGAACACCCTCGAGAACTTCCCTCCCTTTGCGGCGGCGGTGGCGCTGGCGCACATCGCCCACGCCGCGCCCGGCGTGGTGGCGGCGCTCTCGGTGGCCTATGTGCTCGTGCGCGGCGCGTACATCGTCTTCTACCTCGACGACAAGGCGCCGGCGCGCTCGTCGATGTACGCCCTGGGGCTGCTCCTGGTGGTGGCGATCTTCGCCTCGCCGCTCTTCGCGCGATGAGGGTCGCGGTCACCGGCGCGAGCGGCTTTCTCGGGCGAAAGCTCGTCGCCGCGTTGCGCGCCGCGGGGCACACCGTGACCGCCGTGGTGCGGGCCTCGGTCGACCCCGCGCGCCGGGCCGCGCTCCATGTTGACAATGTGAACATCGTCACGTCGGCGCTCGACGACGAGCTCGGGCTCGGCGAGGCCTTCGCGGGGGTCGACGCGGTGTTTCACCTCGCGGGGCTTGTCGATTGTGAGCGCTCCCGGGCTGAGGCCGAGGCGGTGAACCTTGTGGGCACCGAGGCGGTGCTGGCGGCGGCGCGCGGCGCGAAGGTGCGGCGCCTCGTATACGCCTCGTGCGAGGCCGTCACCCGCAGCGACGAGGCGCGCAGCTACGTCGACGAGACGCACCCGCAGCCGTCGCAGTTCTACGACCCTGTCACTGAGACGCGAGCGCTCGCTGAAGACCTCGTGGTGGCCGCGAGCGACGCCGCCTTCGAGACCGTGACGCTGCGCTTCGGGCGCCTATGGGGCGTGGGCGACACGAGCCTCTTGCCGGGCTATGTGCGCGAGGCCCGCGCGGGTCGGGTGCGCCTCGTCGGGGGCGGGCGCTCGCTGCTCAGCACCTGCTACGTCGACAACGCTGTCGACGCGCTCGGCCTGGCGATGACCCGCGAGGCCGCCTCGTCGAAGCTCTACTACGTCACCGACGACGAGCGGGTGAGCTGGCGCTCTTACCTCTCACGGCTTCACAAAGCGCTCGGTTTGCCTGAGGTTCAGAAGAACACACCCTACGCCGTCGCGTGGCTCTCGGCGCGGCTGAGCGACCGGGTGCAGAAGGCCTCGCGGGGCGCGCGGTCGCGGCTCCAGGCCGAAGGGGTGAGCTTTCATTTCAACATCCAGCGGGCGCGCAACGAGCTCGGGTACGCGCCGCGGGTGAGCCTCGATGAAGGCTTCGCGAAGATGAAGGCGTGGGTCGCGGCGGTCGGCGTCGAGGCCATCGCCCGCGGCGAGGCGCTCTAGAGACGCGACCAAGTCGTCTCCCGTCGCCCCACTTTAGGTCCGCGGCGCGCTGCTGCGTTGCCGGGTCTCGACGGGCCAACAGCCCGTCTTCGCCCCGTCGCCTTGCATCACTTGCGCCCCTTCGCGGTGCTCGGTCCGACGAC
>JAEUKH010000037.1 GCA_016792845.1 Myxococcales bacterium
ACCCTACCGTCTCGTGTGCGGCAATCTCGATCAACGCTTCGCCTACCGTGCACGCCGCCTCGCGAGCGTCGCGCGGGCGCTCGACGAGGGTTGGGGCACCGGCATGGTCACCTCGATCTGCAAGTCAGACCTCAGCGCCTCGTTGCGCGAGGCCGCGGCGCTCACCCGTTGCAGAGCGCCTCGGTAGCGCGCGAAGCGGTGATTTGAGCTGTGGGTCAGGGCCCGTCGTCAGGCTCCGTCTGCGCGTGACCGAGCCGACGGCCCTCGCACGCGAGGGCGTACTCAGGCGGCGCCAGGGAGGCGGAGCTTGTCGCTGCCGACCCACTCGTCGTAGGCGTCGCTCCACCCGGTGTAGTGGATCTTGTGCAGCGAAGCCCTCACCTCGACGACCCGGGCTTCGTACCAGCGTCGCCGCCAGCGGGCCTCGACGGCGGCGCCCACGGGGTAGACCACCGGGGTGTAGGCCCGCACGCGGTCGGCCCCCACCCACTCGTCGAAGAGGTGATTGAAGCCCGCGTAGCGCACGAAGGCCTGGCCGTTCGCGCGACGCTCTAGCACGATGGCGCGGTACCACCGGCCGTTGTAGCGCACCTCGATGGTCTCGCCTTCTCCCGGGGCCGGGGGCGCGGTGAGGGGCCCGAGGCGCCAGGCGGCGGTCAATCCGTTGCGGGTGACCGCCGTCGCGCGCTGCTGGTCGAGGTAGGCGAGCCGCGCTTCGGCGTGGGCCGCGACGTCGCTGAAACGGATCGTCGCGTCGCGGTCGCGGTCGGCGGCGCCGCTCCCTCGGAGGCCGTCGAGGAGGCAGTCGGTGAAGGTCCACGCGCCGGTTGATTGCTCGCTCGCGTCGCTTGAGGCGAGCACCCCCGCGGGCACCGAGAGCCGCGCGGCGACCTCGGCGTCGAGCGCGCCCGAGTAACAACAGTCGGCCGTGAGGAGCACCGCGGCGCCGCGAAACTCGCTGGCGATTTCGGTCGCGATTTCGCCGAGCCCCCAGCAGGTCGCGGCCGCGTCGAGGGTGCCGTCGTAGGGCACGAAGTACGTCGCCGCCGCGCCGCTCATGCCCGCGTCGCGCGCTTGCGACACCCGCATGCCGTGGCCCGCAAAATAGAGCCACAAGAGCTCACCCGGCGCCGTCTGCTGGAGCGCCGCACGGAAGGCAGCCCGCACCGCCGCGCGGGTCGCCTGCTGGTCTTGCAACACCGTAATCTTCGCCCGCGGAACCCCCCGCGCCGCCCAGGCCTCGACGAGCTCGCGGTCGCGCCTGCCCTCGGCGGTGAACGACCCGAAGGTGTCGCTGTCGGCCCAGGCAAGCAAGCTCACCGAGAACACCCGCGTGCGCGCGGGGTCGAAGCCCTCGGTCACCGGCCCCGTGAGCGCCGGGCCTCGGTCGGCGGGGTCGGCCCTGTCGCCCGCCATCGCGGCGTCTCGCGGCGCGCCCGCGTCTCCGGCCCCGGGCGCGCTCGCGTCGCGCCGCCCTGACCGCACGCCGCAAGCGGGCTCGCCAGCGCCGCGGTGCAGAGCCCCAGAAAGTGTCTGCGCTCGAGGGCGCGTGCTCGCTTCATCGTGGCGGGAGTCTACGCCCGAGGCCCCCGCGGGCTCCTAGCCGTGGCCCTCCAAAAGAAGCTGAAACGCAACCCTGTAATTGTTGCAAAAGACCTTCTTGGCAAGGCTCTGATTGAGGTCAAAAGCGCGGTGTCTTTACATTGTGACTTGACGCGGCGGGGCCAGCTCGTCGGCCCTGACGGGGCCTTGCGCGAACTGCGCAGGCGGCCCTCGGGCGGGGGCTCAGCGCCCGGCCGCGATCTTCTCTCGGGCGGCGGTGGCGAGGGCGTCGACGCGCTCGTTGTTGGGGTTTCCGGCGTGGCCCTTGACCCAGCGCCAGGCGACGGTGTGTTGGGCCGCGGCGGCCGAGAGCCGGAGCCAGAGGTCTTTGTTCTTCACGGGCTCCTTCGAGGCGGTCTTCCAGCCGTTCTTGATCCAGTTGGGCATCCATTGGGTGATGCCGTTCTTGAGATACTGCGAGTCGGTGTAGAGGGTGACCTCGCAGGGCTTCTTGAGGGCTTCGAGGGCCTCGATGGCGCCGAGCAGCTCCATGCGGTTGTTGGTGGTGCTCGGCTCTCCGCCCGACATCTCGCGTCGCTTCTCGCCCGCGATGAGGAGCGCCCCCCAGCCTCCTGGGCCGTCGGGGTTGGGCTTGGCGCCGCCGTCGGTGTAGACCGTGACTTTGGGGCGCGGGGTCTCGGCGTCTTCGCTCATGGTGGGCGGGTCGTAGCGCGAGGGCGCGGGGGCGATCCACTCTGTGACACTCTTCACGGGCCGAGGGTGTGGGCGTAGTGTTTCGCACCGCAATGAAGGCAACCCTGCGTCGTCACTCGTTCTTTGCTCTCGCTTCGCTCGCGGTGGCGGCCTGCGCGCCTGAGGAGGTGTCGAGCCGACCGGGCGATGCCGGCGGCGGCGGCCTCGATGCGGGCGGCGGCGGCGGCCTCGATGCGGGCGGCGGCGGGCGAGTCGACACGGGCAACGGGGGCGGCGGCAGCTTTCGCAGCGACGGCGCGGGCCGCAAGGTGGCCGCCGGGAGCGCTTCGGCGTGTGCGATCGACGAAGGCGGCGCGCTGCGCTGTTGGGGCAACAACACCTCGGGCATTCTCGGCGACGGCACGGCGGTCAACCGCGGCACACCCACCGCGGTGATGGGGGTGGGCGACGCCGTCGACGTGGCCATCAACGCCTTTCACGCGTGCGCTGTGCGGCGCGGTGGGCGGGTGGCGTGCTGGGGCACCAACCGCAACGCCCAACTCGGCACGGGCATGGAGTCTCCGGGCTCGATGACGCCGGTTGACGTGGTCGACCTCAGCGACGCCGCGCAGGTGGTGCTCGGGCAGACGCACAGCTGCGCCCTCCGGCAGAGCGGCAACGTGGTGTGTTGGGGCGCCAACGCGGCGGGGCAGCTCGGCGACGCGAGCGTCAATCAGCGGGCCCGCCCGGTGGCGGTGTTCGGCATCGAAGACGCGGTTTCGGTGGCCGCGGGGGCCAACCACAGCTGCGCGGTGCGCGCCAACGGCGCGGTGCTCTGCTGGGGCGACAACGCCCGCGGGCAGCTCGGCGACGGCTCGACCACGGGGCGGCAGAGCGCCACCGCGGTGCCGGGCCTCAGCGACGCCGTGGCGGTGGCGGCGGGCACCTTCCACACCTGCGTGCTGCGACGCGGCGGGGCGGTGGTGTGCTTTGGCAACAACGCGGCGGGGCAGCTCGGCGACGGCACGACCGCCGACCGCACGAGCCCGGTGGCAGTGGCAGGGCTCAGCGACGCCACGCAGATCGCGGCCTTCGGGCGGAGCACCTGCGCGCGTCGACGAAACGGTCAGGCGGTGTGCTGGGGCGCCAATGGGGGCGGCCAGGTGGGCGACGGCACCACCGCCGACCGCAGCGCGCCGACGAACGTGCGCAACGTGGCCGACGCGGTGCAGGTGGCCGTGGGCGGCGATTTCGCGTGCGCCTTGCGCGGCTCGGGCGAGGTGGTCTGCTGGGGCGGCGACGCGAACCTTCAGCTCGGCCGCGGCGAGACCGTGGTGCGGGCGCCCGCGTCGCTTGTGCCAGAGCGGGTGCTGGGCTTTGACCCGGTGCCGGGGATGGGGGGCGGCGTCGACGCGGGGGTCAGCACAGACCGCGGCATGGGCACTCCCCCGCGGGGGCGGTGGGAGCTCGTCGCGAGCGGCGTCAACGTCGGCCTCGCGGGGGTCTGGGGCGTCGGCAGCCAAGACGTCTTCGCCATCGGGAGCCAGGCCATCCTGCGGTGGAACGGGCAGCGCTTCGCGCCCACCATGAGCGCGTATACGCTCCAAGGCGTCGGCGGCGCGAGCCCGACCGCGGCGTGGATCACGGGCCTCACGGTGCCTCCGAACGGCTCGGCCGAGCAGGGCATGGGGGTCATCCTTCGGTGGAACGGCAGCGCGTGGATGCCCTCGATGCCCCTGCCCGCGATGAGCCTCTCGGCGGTCTTTGCGCGCACCGAGCGCGAGGCCTGGGCCGTCGGTTCGCGCGGCGCCGCGCGGTGGGACGGCACCCGCTGGAGCGACGCCTCGGCGGGCATCCCCGCGGGCACCGAGCTCTACGGCGTCTGGGGCAGCGCCGCCGGGAGCGACCTCCGCGCCGTGGGCTCGGGCGTGGTGCGCTGGACGGGCTCGGCCTGGGCCGTCGAACCCGGCGCCGCGGTGGGCAACACGGCCTACATCGGCATCTACGGCACGGGCCCCAACGACGTCTGGATGGTGGGGCGCAGCGCCGCCCGACACTTCAACGGCGCCGCGTGGTCGAGCGAGCTCACCGGCGTGACCGTCGCCCTCTTCGGCGTCTGGGGCGCCGCGCCGAACAACTACTGGGCCGTCGGCGAAGGCGGCACCATCGTGCACTGGGACGGCGTCGCGTGGAGCCCCGTGCAGAGCCCCACCCGCGCGACCCTCCGCGCCGTCTGGGGCCGCGGCGCGGGCGAGGTGTGGGCCGTCGGCGAGGGCGGCGCGGTCGTGCGCTACACCGAGTGATGGAAATCTGTAACGTGTTGAAACTACAGTGAGATTTGGGCCGTCTCAGCGGGCCTTCGGGCGTCGGGTCTTGGGCGCCGCGGCGCCGCCCGGGGCCTTGGGCTCGGCGGCCTTTCGGGGCTTGAGCGGGCGCGGCGCGAGGAGCTCGCCCTCGGTGTTGATGCGCTTCGAGAGAAAGAGCGCGGCGTCGAGCTTCTGGAAGTGTCGCGCGCGATAAAACTGGAGGGCGCGTCGGTTGTTCTCAGCGACCTCGAGCACGAGGTGGGTGCATCCGCGCACCCGCGCGAGGTGTTCGAGCTGCTCTAAGAGAAAGCTGCCCACGCCGCGGCCTTGGTAGCTCGGGTGCACGGCGAGTTCTTCGACGAACATCGGGCGCATGTCGCGGCGGGTGAAGAAGCTCTCGTTCATCCAGTTGTCGCTGCCGGTGACCTCGAAGGCGCACTCGGCGTAGCCCACGATCTCGGTGCCCTCGGCCTTGGGCACCTCGAAGAGCAGCTGCTCGATGCCCTCTTCTTCGTACACCTCAAGGAAGCGCTTCTTCGAGCGCGGGCGCTGATACTCGACGGTGTCGCGGTTCACCTCGCGGAAGCAGAGCTTCAGAAACTCCCAGGTCTTGTTGAGGTCGCGCCGGTGGATGCGCCGCACCGTGACCTCGGTCTGCCCGTGGGCCTTGCGTGCGGTGCGCGTGGGTTTGGTGTCTTCGCCCTTCTCTGCGGGCTTCGCTTCGTCGCTCATGCGGGGTGAGATCATACCGCGCGGCGCGGCCCTCGATGGGGTAAGGTTTCGAGGTCTATGCAGTCTGTCGAAGAGCTCCTCGGGCGCGCGCGCGCGGCCCAACGTCGCCTCGCCCTCGCCCCGGCCGAGACCCGGTCGGCGGCGCTCCGTGCCCTCGCGTCGACCCTCGCGGCGTCGACCGCTTCGGTGCTCGCCGCCAACGCCGCAGATCTCGCCGAAGCCGACGGGCTCTCGGCGGCCATGCGCGACCGGCTCACCCTCACGCCAGGCCGTGTCGCGGCGATGGTGAAGGCGTGCGAGGCCCTCGCGGCGGCCGAAGACCCGCTCGCCGAAGAGCGCCCCCTCGGGCAGCGGCCGAACGGGCTGCGGGTGAGCAAGCGTCGCATCCCGCTCGGCACCCTCGCGGTGATCTACGAGGCCCGGCCCAATGTCACCGTCGAGGCGGCGGCGCTGGCCATTCGGAGCGGCAACGCCATCGTGCTGCGCGGCGGCCGCGAGGCCCTCGGCTCGAACGTGGCCCTCGGGCGTGTGGTGCGCGCGGCGCTCGTCGCGGCGGGTCTCGACCCCGACGCGGTGGTGGTGATCGAAGACACCGACCGGCAGCGGGTGGTCGAGCTCCTCGGGGCCACGGGCAAGGTCGACCTGGTGATCCCGCGCGGGGGGCCGAAGTTGATGGCCCTGGTCGACGCGCACGCGCGGGTGCCTGTGATTCGGCACGGCGCGGGGGTGTGCCATGTGTACCTCGATCGGGCCGCCCTCGTGGCCCGCGCGGTGGCCATCACCGTGAATGCGAAGGCCCATCGACCGGGCGTCTGCAACGCGGCCGAGACGCTTCTTGTGCACCGGGCGCTCTTGCCAGAGGGCCTCGTGGCGGTGGCCCGGGCCCTCGTCGACGCGGGGGTGACCTTGCGCGTTGACCCGGCCGCCGGCGAGGCGTTGCGCGCCGCCGGGGTGCCCACGGCCCCCGCCGTCGACTCCGACTGGGACACCGAATACCTCGACCTCGTGATGGCCGTGAGGGTCGTCGACGGGCTCGACGACGCGCTCGCCCACATCGCCGCGCACGGCACCGAGCACTCGGCGAGCATCGTGACCGAAGACCGCGACGCGGCCGAGCGCTTCATCGCAAGCGTTGATGCGAGCTGCGTGCTGCACAACGCCTCGACGCGCTTCAACGACGGCGGCGAGCTCGGCCTCGGCGCTGAGATCGGCATCTCGACGAGCCGGATGCACGCGTACGGGCCGATGGGGGTGCGCGAGCTCACCACAGAGAAATTTGTGGTGCGGGGCGACGGGCAGGTGCGTTCGTGAGCTTTCGCGTCGCCACCTTCAATTGCCGTGATTTCTTCGACGACGCGTTGCCCAATGTGATCGGTCACCTCGACCGTGAGGGCTTCGGCATCTGGGCCCAACGGCGAGCGCGCTCGCTCTACGGTCGCAAGCTCGACGCGGTGGCCGAGGTGGTGAGCCGCTCGGGCGCCGACGTGATCGCGTTTCAAGAGATCGAGGGCGCGCGGGTGCTCGAAGACCTGAGGGCCCAGCTCCCGCAGGCGGGCTTTCAGCCGGCGGTGGCGGGGGCGAGCGACAGCCGCGGCATCGCGTGCGGGGTGCTGTCGAAGTTCCCGATCGTGTCGGTCGAGGTGCACGGGGCTGGGGAGCTTGCGTTTCCGGGCTTTGTCGACGGCGACCCGCGGCCCTTCGGGGGCCGTCTGGTGTCAAAGCGCGGCGTGCTCGAGGTGACCGTGGGTCTGCCTGATGGCACGAACATGGTCTTGCTGGTGGTGCATCTCAAGAGCGCCCGCCCGGTGCGCCGGGTCGACCTCGCGGGCGAGCCGAGCGACGACCCCGGGCACTACGCCGCCGCCGAAGGGAGCGCCCGCGCGTTGGTGATGCGCATGGCCGAGGCGCTCTTTCTTCGCTCTCGGGTCGACGCGCTCTTCGCCCGCGACAGCCGCACCCAGCTGGCGGTGCTGGGTGACTTCAACGACACCGCCGACTCGCTGGTGGTGCGCGCCGTGGCGGGCGACCTCGCTGACCCGCCGCGGGGCCGCAACAGCGACCTCGACGCGGTGACCTCGCTCGAGAACGGCGTGCTGCATCACTGCTCGCGCGCGGTGCCTCCGTCGGTGCGTCACTCGATCGTTCACCGCGGCCACCCGATGCTCTTCGACCACGTGCTGGTCTCGCGCTCGCTCTGGCGCCGCTTCGAGGGGGCCCGCATTCTGAACGAAGACCTCCCTGACTCGGCGCACGAGGGCCGCGAAGACGTGGCCAGCGACCACGCCGCGGTGGTGGCGAGCTTCTCGGGCTGAGGGCGCTCGCGGGGGGGGCGGGCGCTCGCCCGTTCGAACGCGTTGCACGAACCCCTGCGGTCGACGATGGTTGGGGCATGGCGCTGATGCTCACAGACGTCGATGCGCGGGTACGGAGCGCGGTCGCTCAGTACTGGAAGACGCTCGAATCGCAGTCGACGCGACAAAGGGCGGGCGACGCCGATCGAGGCGGTCGCGCCGCGGTGACGGGCGGCAAGCAGATGGCGGGCTTCTGCGAGCTCGTCAGCCAGTTCTTGACCGACAACGGCATCGGCGAGGCGCACCTCTACAGCCAGTCTAAGCTAGAGCTGCCGGGCTACTTCCGGCCGACAAAATCGTGGGATATGCTGGTGGTTTGTGAGGGCCGTCTCGTCGCGGCGTTGGAGCTGAAGTCGCAGCGCGGGCCATCCTTCGGCAACAACTTCAACAACCGCGCCGAGGAGGCCATCGGCACTGCCACAGACCTGTGGACTGCCTTTCGCGAAGAGGCCTTCGGGCGCGGCCACCCGCGGCCTTGGCTCGGGTGGGTGATGCTCCTCGAAGACTGCCCCCGCGCGACGAGCCCGGTGGGTGTGGCGTCGCCGCACTTTGACGTCTTTCCCGAGTTCAAGGGCGCCTCGTACGCCCAGCGGTACGAGCAATTGATGCGCAGACTGATGCTCGAAAAGCTCTACGACGGCGCGGCGTTCTTGATGTCGACGGCGTCACAAGGGGCGAAGGGCGACTACACCGAGCCGGCCGCCGATTTGACCATGCGGAGGCTCCTCGCCGGGCTCATCGGGCACGCGGTCGCGCAGGCCGCCGGGGGCGCACTGTGATGGGCGAACAGCTCTCGATCAACCTTCCGGTCGCGCTGCCCCGAGAGGCCTACGCCTACGGCGAGCGCTCGAGCGGCGAGGCCCACGGTGTCGTGCTCACCAGGCGCCATGTCGTCGACCTCATGCTCGACCTCGCGGGGTACACCGCCGACCGCGATTTGACGCGGCTGACGCTCCTCGAACCAGCCTGCGGCCACGGCGTCTTTCTGGTGTCGGCGGTCGAGCGTCTGCTCGATGCCGCGGCGCGCACGCTGCGACCGTTCGACGCGCTCGAGGGAGCGATCCGGGCCTTCGACATCGAGCCCGCCCACGTCGCGGCGTCGCGTCGTGCGGTCGAGGCTGCCTTGACCGCGCGGGGCGTGCCCGAATTGCGCGCGCGCACGCTGGCCGAGGTCTGGGTCGTCGAGGGCGACTTTCTGCTGGCGGCCTTCCCGCGTGCCTTTGATGTGATCATGGGCAACCCGCCCTACATTCGCATCGAGCAACTGTCACCCTTGCTCCAAGCCGAGTACCGACGGCGCTACGCGACGCTCTACGACCGGGCCGACCTCTACGTCGCCTTCTTCGAGCGCGGGCTGAACCTCCTCGGGCCGACCGGGGTGCTGTGCTTTGTCTGCGCCGATCGATGGATCTCGAACCGTTACGGCGCGCCCCTTCGTGCGATGATCGCCGATCGGTTTCGGGTCAACTGCTACATCGATCTGCACGACGCCTCGCCCTTCGAGTCCGAGGTGACCGCGTACCCGTCGATCGTTTCGCTGAGCCCAGGCCCGCGCGAGCGCGTCTTCGTGGGCCGAATGGAGACCGCTTCGGCCGAAGAGTGTGCCCAACTCTGGGCGGCCCGGTCAGGCGAATCTCTGCCGGGCGCGGAGGTGGCGTTTTACGACACCTGGTTCGCGGGTGATGCGCCGTGGGTGCTCGGTTCGCCCGCTCACCTTCGCGCCTTGCGTGATCTGGAGGCGCGCTTCGAGCCCCTCGAGGCAGACGGCCAGACGCGGGTTGGCATCGGCGTCGCGACGGGCTGTGACCGCGCGTTCATCGTCGACGCCGCGGCCGACATCGAGCCCGATCGCCTCGTGCCCTTGGTGATGCGGGCTGACATGGACGCCGGGAGAATTCACGACGCGCGCCGCCGCGTGATCAACGCCTTCGGAGACGCGGGGGGCCTCGTTGATCTCGCAGACTATCCGCGCCTCGCCGCGCACCTCGCCGCCCACCGCGCGGCGGTCTGCGCGCGACACGTCGCGAAGAAGAACCCGGCGGCGTGGTTCCGCACTATCGACCGCGTCTACCCCGAGCTCGTGACGACGCCCAAGCTGTTGATTCCAGACATCGCGGGGTCGAACGAGGTGGTGTTCGATGGCGGGCGCTTCCACCCGCATCATAACCTCTATTTCGTGACCTCGACCGCGTGGGAGCTCGAGGTGCTCGGCGGCCTCCTTAGCTCGAAGGTCGCGCTGTTCTTCGTCTGGTCGTACGCGGTCAAGATGCGCGGCGGCTACCTGCGCTTCCAGGCTCAGTATTTGCGCCGAATCTGTGTGCCTCGCCCAGAGACGCTCTCGCCCGCGCTCCGACGCGAAATCCGTGAGGCCTTTCAGCGCCGCGATTTCGCCGCGCTCGACGCCCTCGCGCTGCGCGCCTACGGGCTCGAGAGCCTGCCCGCCTTCGATTTCGTCGACACCCGCAAGTAGCGACCACGCCGCGGTGGTGGCGAGCTTCTCGGGCTGAGGGCGCTCGCGGGGGGGCGGGCCTCACCGCACCTCGCGCGCGGGGTCGAGGCACGCGAAGGTCACCCGCGCGGTGGTCACGCCGGCCTCGCGGGTGAGCGACAGCGTGCCGCCATGCCGCGCCGCCGTGGCCTCGGCGAGATAGAGCCCCAAGCCCATGCCCTGGCCGGGCTCGCGGGTGGTCACGAAGGGCTCTCCGATGCGTGCGAGGAGCGCGGGTGAGAGGCCCACGCCGCGGTCGCGCACCGTGATCACCGCGAGGCCCGCTTCGAGGTGGAGCGTCACCGCGATGGGCGCGTCGACCCCGACGTCGCGCTGGGCGCGCTGGGCGTTGTCGAAGAGGCTCCTGAGGCACTGGGCGCACTCGAGCAGCCGCAGCTCGGCGCGGCTCCCGCGGGCCTCGTCGGCGATGCTGAGCGCGAGCGGCGGGCGCGGGCGCTGCCGAACGAACGCGGCGAGCTCGTCGGCGAGCCAGGCCGCGAGGGCGACGGGCTCGGCGGTGTCGGCCGAGGGCGCGTGGGCCCGCATCTGCGAGAGGATCTCTTTGCAGCGACGGAGCTCGTGCCGCATCTGCGCGAGCTGAGCCTGGGCCGCGGGGCTCAGCGACTCGGTCTCGGCCAGCTCGGCGGCGAGGATGGCCACCGTGCCGAGGGGGGTGTTGAGCTCGTGCGCGGTGCCCGCGGCGAGGGTGCCGAGGGCGCTCACCCGGGTGGCGCGCTCGGTCGCGAGGCGGGCCTGGGCGAGCTCAAATTCGCGGGCGCGGAGCGAGGTCGAGACCCGGTCGACGAAGATCCACAAGGCCGCCGCGGTCATCGCGAACGCGAGCCACATGCCGCGGACGTGGAGCATGAACATCTCGCCCGAGTGCCAGACGTGGATCGCCTCGGGTCGCGCGAGAAGGAGCGCGCCGAAGGAGGCCACCGCGCCCACCGCCACCGCGAGGCTGAAGCGCCGCGGCACGAGGATGGTCGCGAGCACCACCTGGAGCAAGAAGAGGGTGGTGAAGGGGTTCATGGCGCCGCCCGTCCACACGAGGAGGCCCGCGAGGGCGGCGCAGTCGATGAGCAGGTTCGCCGTGATCACCGCGTGCGAGAGGCTGAGGCCGCGGCGGAGCGCCGCCGTGAGCGCGAGGTTCACCGCCACCAGGAGGCCCACGATCAAGCCCAAGGGCGCCAACGGAAAGGGCGCGTGCAAGAGCACCCGGGTGCCGATGATCGACACGATCTGCGCCGCGATGGCGGCCCAGCGCAGCCGCACGAGCCAGCGGACTTCGAGCCCCGCGCGGCTCATCGTCGGGGGGGCATCTTCTGGAGCTTCCGCTGCAACGAGCGCCTGTGCATCGAGAGGCGTCGCGCGGCCTCTGAGATGTTGCCGTTGCACTCCGCGAGCACGCGATGGATGTGCTCCCACTCGACCCGGTCGAGGCTCGGCACCGTGACCTCGGGGGCGAGCGCGGCGGGCTCCTCGTGTTCGCTCAGGCCCTCTTCATGCTCGCGAAACGCGCCCTCGACCTCGCCCGGCTCGGCGGGCTTGGTGAGCACGTTGATGGCCCCGCGACGGATCGCCTCGATGGCCGTCGGGATCGACCCGAAGCCCGTCAACACCAGCACCGCGACGCCCGGAAAGCGCCGCACAAGGTCGCGCACGAGGTCGAGCCCCGAGCCGCCCTCCATCCGCAAATCGACCACCACGCGCCCCGGCAAGAATTCCTCAGCCCGAGAGAGGGCCTCGGCCGGAGAGCCCGCCAGCGCGACCTCGTACCCGCGCCGCACAAAGGCCGCCCCGAGGGCCGCGCGAAAGCCCGCGTCGTCGTCGACCAGGAGCATGCGTTGAGGTGAGAGCGGAGGCGCGCGCATCGTGTGATGGGCCGAGCGGTAGCACAGCTTGCGGGGCGCTCGCGCGGGGCTGCGACCATGCGTCGCACGGGCTTGTCACAGGGGCACCGGGCGATGCAAACACCGCCCCGAAAGGTCGTCGATGCTGCGCCCCGCTCTCTGGCTGCTTCTGCTCTGTTGCCTCAGCCATTCGCTCGGCTGCGGCGCCTCGCCCGCGTCTGACGACCCCGCGGGCCTCGTGGCCGACACCACCGAGCGGGGGGCCTTCCGTGTGGCGGTCGAGGCGCCCGAGGGCGGCTTTCGACGCGGGCTCAACAGCTTCTCGGTGGTCGCCCGCGACGACAAGGGCCGCCTCGCGGCGCTCACCGAGGTGGTGGCCCGTATGCCCGCCCACACCCACGTCGAGGCCCTCGGCGTGACCCGCGAGGCCGACGGGCGCTGGCACGTCGATGGTCTCGTCTTGCCCATGCCGGGCCGCTGGGAGATCACCCTGCATTTTGCGCTCGACGGCGCACGCGACGAGGCCCTCCTGGTCACGAGGCTCCCGTGAGAGGGGCCCTCGCCGCGGGGCTCGCGGCGGCCGTCTCGCTCGCGCCGAAGGGGCTCGCTGCCTGCGCGTGCGGGCTCGTGGTGGGCCCGACGGCGCCGCTCACCGGGGCGGCCGACCGGGCGGCCCTGTCGGCGGGGCTCAGCGTCATGCAAGAGCGCTACAACTTTGATGAATTCGGCCGTCTCTCGCGCACCCCGTCCGACGTGCGGGTGCACCGCGGATGGCTCGACCTCGCGGCGGCCTGGCGCCCCGACGACCGCTGGGAGCTGTCGGCGAGCGCCTCGTACGCGCTCTCGCGGGTGTCGCTGTTCGGGGTCGAGGGCAATGCCCACGGGGTGGGCGACACGGTGCTCCGCGCGCGTCGGGTGATGGTCGACGCGGGGGCGGGGTGGCGGCCGACGGTTGACCTCTGGGCGGGGCTGCGGCTGCCGACGGCGACCCATGACGACCGCGCCCTGGCTTCAGTGGGCGGGCCGGGGCTCGGGGCCTTCGAACTCTCGCTCGGGGCCGAGCTCCGGTGGCGCGTGGGAGTGCGTTGGCAGCTCGCGCTCTCGGCAGAGCTCGGGGCCCGTTCGCCGAGCCTTGAGGGCGCTTCGATGCCGGGCCCTCGGGCGCTCGTCGCGGGGCTCGGGGTGTGGCAGCCGCACCCGCGGGTGGCCCTCTCGGTGGCGCCGTCGGTGTGGGTCGAGGCGGCTCCCTGGCAGGGCGGTACGGCCCTCGCAAACGGCGCCCTGCGGCGTAGCAGCGTGGCGATGGGCGTGACGGTGCAGGCCGACCCGTGGTGGCGCGTGGGCGCGAGCGCGGCGGGTGAGCTCCCGGTTGAAGGTTTTGGGCAGAACGTGGCGGCATACCTCCGCGCGGGTTTGAACGTGACCCGGGTCTGGTGATCGCCTTGACGCGCGCGGCGTCGCGCACAACAACGAGCGGTGAGAATGACAAAGACGGTGTTTCTTGCAATGGCGGTGATGCTCGGTGCGGCGGGCTGCGGCGACGACCACGGTCACGCCGCGGACGCGGGCGAGCACGACCATGACGTGGTCTTCGCCGACGCGGGGCCGGTCGATGCGCCCTTGGTCGATGCGGGCGAGGGCGCGCGCTTCGCGGTGCCGTTTCGGGCCAGGGTGGGCGCCGAGCGCTTCCGGTGCGGCCAGGTGTTCACCGGCGTCGGCACGCAAAACTCTCGGTGGAATCCGCTCGATTTTCGCTTCTATGTGCACGACCTGCGCCTCGTGACGGCGGCCGGCGAGGTGCCGCTCGCGGTGCTCGACGAGAGCGTGTGGCAGCGCGAAGGGGTGGCCCTGCTCGATTTCGAAGACGGCACCGGGGCGTGCTCGAACGGCAACACGCCCACCAACGAGACGGTGCGGGTCCAGGCGCCCACGGGCACCGACCTCGCGGCGGTGACGGGGCTGCGGTTCACCCTCGGGCTCCCGGCGGCGCTCAACCATCGCAACGCGGCGGTGCAGGCCTCGCCCTTCAACCTCACGGGCCTCTGGTGGAGCTGGCAAGGAGGCTACAAATTCGTCAGGCTCGACGGCCGCGTCGAGAGCGAAGCGGGGGCCGTCACCGTGCCCGCGTGGAATGTTCACCTCGGCTCGACCGGGTGCATGGGCGACGCGATGGGCAACGTGTCGGGCTGCGCCCAGCCCAACCGGCCGACGGTGACCTTGACGGGCTTTGACCCGCGTTCGAGCGCGGTGGTGTTCGACCTCGGGCGGCTCCTCGCAGGCGCTGACGTGTCGCGCTCGCAGAACCCCGCGCCGGGGTGTATGTCGGGCGAAGACGACGCAGACTGCGCGCCGGTCTTCAACGCCCTGGGCCTCCGGGGCGGCGCCACCCAAACGGCCTTTTCGGTGGTGCAGAACACGGCGCCATGAGCCGCGGCGTCGGCGGCCCTTCGTGAGGTGCGAGCGTGGTGCGTTGGCAGACACTTTTTGCAAGTCTTTTGACCGCGGCGCTCGGGTGCAGCGGCGCTGAGTCTCTGCCCTCGGGCGACGCGGGCGCGGCCAGCGCGTACCTCAGCATCTCGCCGCCGCCGGGCTTCCCCGCGATGCGCGTGCCCGCCGACAGCCCGTGGACGCTCGAGCGCGCCGAGCTCGGCCGCCGCCTCTTTTACGACCGTCGCCTCTCGGGCAACGAGACGCAATCGTGCGGCTCGTGTCACCAGCAGTCTCGGGCCTTCACCGACGGGCGGGCCCAGGCCCTCGGCTCGACCGGTGAGGTGCACCCGCGGGCCGCGATGGGGCTCACCAACGTGGGCTACTTCTCGGCCCTCACCTGGGCGAGCAACATTGTCAGAACGCTCGAAGCCCAGGCGCTCCTTCCCATGTTCGGTGAGAGCCCGGTCGAGCTCGGGCTCGCCGGCCGCGAGGCTGAGCTCCTCGGGCGCCTCCGCGCCGACGCCGAGTACCCCGCGATGTTCGCGCGCGCCTTCCTCGGCGACGCGTCGCCCATCTCGGTGGCCAACATCACCCGCGCCATCGCGAGCTTCGAGCGCAGCCTCCTCTCGGCCGACAGCGCCTTCGACCGCGACCAGCGCGGCGACCGCACGGCCATGAGCCCCGCCGCCCAACGCGGCCGCGCGCTCTTCTTCTCAGAGCGCCTCGAGTGCTTCCATTGCCACGGCGGCTTCAACTTCTCAGACAGCGTGACCCACGCGGGCCTCGCCTTCGACGAGACCGCGTTTCACAACACCGGGCTCTACAACGTGGGCGGCACCGGGGCCTACCCCGCGCCCAACACGGGCCTCCACGCGCAGACCGGCGACCCGGCCGACATGGGCCGCTTTCGCGCGCCCACCCTGCGAAACATCGCCGTGACCGCGCCCTACATGCACGACGGCTCGATCGCGACGCTCGAAGCGGTGGTCGACTTCTACGCCGCCGGGGGGCGCAACATCACCGCCGGGCCGAACGCCGGCGACGGCCGCGCCAACCCGAACAAGAGCGGCTTCGTTCAGGGCTTCGCCGTCACCGCCGAAGAGCGGGCCGACCTCGTGGCCTTTCTGAACGCCCTCACCGACCCGCGCTTCCTCACAGACCCGCGATACAGCGACCCGTTCGGGAACGAGCGATGACACGTAACCTGTTGCGATTGCTTGTGTTTTTTCTTCTCGGGTGCGCCGACGCGGCGCCCGCCGTCGACGCCGACGGTGCGGCCCTCTGCCGAGAGATCGCCGCGCGCTGTCACACCCAGGCCGGGGTGTCGCAGACGGCCTTCGACTGCAACCGCTTCGCCGAGGGCAACAACACGGCGCTCTGCCGCGCGCGGCATGGGCTGTGTCTCGCCGCGTGTCCGGCGACCTCGTCGGGAGACGCGGGGGTCGATCGCTGCGCCCAACTCGCGACCCGCTGCGCCGAAGACGGAGCCGGTGAGGTGGGGCGCTGCCATCAGCTCGGCCACGCGGGCGACGCCGCGGCGTGTGAGAACGGGTGGGCCGGCTGCGCGTCGGCCTGCGGCTTCGACCCCCGCTGAGCGCGCCGCTCACCCGAGGGCGTCGAGGGGCGGCGTGAGGCCGAGCTGCGCGATGGGCGTGTCGAAGGCCAGCACGAGGCGATGGGCCGCGCAGGCCACCACCCGAGGCTCGGCGCCCACCGCAGGGAGCGCGAGGTTGACCGTCGTCGGAGGCCCTCCGTCGAGGCCGAAGCGCGAGAGCGACGCCGTGTCGCTGTGGCCGTCGTCCCACGCGGCGAGAGTGAAGAGTCGGGCGCTGTCGAGCCAGCCCAGGGCGCAGCCCGAGCCCGAGGTGTCGGGGCTCCAGATGCGGGGCCGTGATTCGCCTGAAAGATCAGTAAGTTGAAGAAGATACGCGCCCGTGTCGAGGGCCTCGTGGAGCGTCGCGAGGTGGCCGTTTCCGGGTGAGAACTGGTGCGCGACGAGGAGCCCCGGCGGGCCCTCGAACGCGTGATCGCGGGTGACCGTGCCGCGCGCGAGCGAGACCCGCCAGAGGGTGAGGGCGTCGGCGCTCAGGTCTTCGAGGGTCTCGCACACGATGAGCGTGTCGGGGTCGCTCCACGCGAGGGTGTAGACTGCGTTCTCGGGCCGCGCGTCGGCGATGGGCACGCGGGTCTCGTACGGCGCGCCGTCGAGGTGCAGCGTGAGCCCGGCCTCGCGGGTGAGCCGCGCGAGGCGGTGGCCGTCGGGGTGCAGCGCCGGGATGCACACGCTCTCAGGGGCCGTCAGCGCGTCGACACCGAGGCTCCCGTCGCGGGCGAGGGTGAGGCTCCGGCCGACGAACTGCGCGTGCCCCGGACGCGCCGCGTGCCGCGCGCCGACCCAAACGTCGAGGCGTCGCGGGCCGAGCGGCACCATCACCGACGACTCGTGGAGCCCCAGGTCGGCGGTGAAGAGCGCGCCGCCGTCGGGCACGGCGTAGACCGTGAGGCGCGCCGCGAGGCCCTCGGTGCTGAGGGTGACGAGGTGCTCGTCGAGCCAGGCGCAGTGCTCGGGGTGAGGGCCAGGATGCGCGACGATGTCGGCCCCGTCGCGGTCGACGACGCGCATCCCGCGGCCTGGTTCGCTGAGGGCGAGCCGGGCGCCCGTGGGGTCGAGGGCCACCCGCGTGGGGGCGCGGTGCTGCGCGAAGAGGTGGAGTGGGAGTGCCGTCGACACCGTCGCGCTCAGCCGCCGCGCAGCATCACCACCGCGCGTCGGATGTCAAGCCGCTGGCACGTCACCCGACTCCCTCGCGGCGCGGAGAGAGTCGGATGAAACTGTAGTGATTCAGAGTGCTTACAGGTGATCTCCCCCAAGGGGCAGAGCGCCCGAGGGGGAGAGGCTGGCGCGTCGCGCGATCAGTTGGCGTTGAAGGTGGGCGTCGAGGTGCCCGAGGTCGAGGGCGCGAGGATGCCGATGCGACCCACCGCGCCGTCACCCGAGCGGCCGCGGCTGCACGTCGAGGGCGCGCCTGAGCCGCCGGTGGCGACCACGCGACCGGTCGAGATCGAGGCCGGAGCGAGGCTCACGAGGCGGATCGCGCCGCCCGCGCCGCCGCCGCCGGTGCCCATGCCGCAGCCGGTGCCGCCGCACGCGGCGTTGTCGCCCGCCTGGCCGTTCTCGCCCGCGCTGACGACGCTGGCCGCGGTGCCGACGGTGATCGAGGAGGCCCGGATGAAGATCACCCCGCCGCCGTTGCCGCCGCGCCCGGGGCGCCCGCCGTCTTCGTCGGCGCCGCCTTCGCCGCCCGCGCCGCCCATGAACAGAGCCGTGCTGAGGTTGG
This sequence comes from Myxococcales bacterium, assembly GCA_016792845.1. Lineage (GTDB taxonomy): Bacteria > Myxococcota_A > Polyangia > Polyangiales > JAEUKH01. Next base: position 17,734 of record JAEUKH010000037.1, read on the forward strand.
CCGCGCCGATCGCCGCGCCGCCGCGGCCCGGAGGCACCGGACACGACTCGGCGCAGACGCCGCAGTACGCCCCGGTGGTGTCGCCGGTCGCGCCCGCCGCGCCGTGGCCGCCGCCGCCGCCCGCGCCGTCGTCTTGGCCCGCGCCGCCGCCGCCGCCGCCGGTGCCGTTGGCCGCGATTTCGACGCCGCCGAGGCCGAGGTTACCCTCGCCCTGGTAGCCGCGCGCGCAGCGGTAGAGGTTGCCCGTGGTGCACCCGTGCCCGCGCCCGCGGAAGCCCAGGGCCGACATGCTGACGGTGCCGTTGACGGTGACCGCGCCGCTCGCGTCAAACGCGAGGATGCCGCCGGTGTTGCCGTTCCACCCGGGGGCGGTGAGGGTGGTGCCTGCGGCGACGGTGACGGTGGTGTACTCGGGCACCGCGACGATTTGCGCGCGGTTGGCGCCGCCCGTCGCAAAGCTGTTCACGAGGGGTGACGCGAGGACGAACGCCGAGCCCGTCGCGGTCAGCAAACGGTTGAACTCGTAGGTGCCCGCGCCGGCGCCCTGCGTCTGATGCACGATCACCGCCTGGCCCGCGCGGAAGGTGCCCACCTGGTTCGAGATCACCAACGCGTTGGTGCCCGCCGTGCCCGCCGCCGAGGCCGCGGCGACGTTGATGGTGGTCGTGCCCGAGGTCGTCAGGGGCCCTTCGCCGCCGCCGCCGAACTGGCAGGTGCCCGCGACGCAGATCGACCCGCTCGCGCACACGTTGCCGCACGCGCCGCAGTTGCGGGCGTCGCTCCGGAGGTCGACCTCGCACCCGTTGCGCGGGTCATTGTCGCAGCTGCGGAAGCCGTCGTTGCAGGTCGCGAGCGTGCAAGCGCCGCCAGCGCAGGCCGGCGTTGCGTTGGCGAAGCTGCACACGTTGCCGCAGGCGCCGCACGCGCTCACGGTGTTGGTGAGGTTGGTCTCGCACCCGTTGGCGGCGTTGCCGTCACAGTTGGCGAAGCCCGCGTTGCAGGTGCCGAGACCGCACGCGCCGGCGATGCAGGTGGCGGCCGCGTTGGCGAAGCTGCACGCGTTGCCGCACGCGCCGCACGCGCTCACGGTGTTGGTGGTGTTGGTCTCGCACCCGTTGGCGGCGTTGCCGTCGCAGTTGGCGAAGTCCGCGCTGCAGGTGCCGAGGCCGCAGCTGCCGTTGGCGCACACCGGCGCGCCGTTCGCGGGCGTGGCGCAGCGGTTCATGCACGCGCCGCAGTTCGCGACGTCGGTGCCGAGCTGGGTCTCGCAGCCGTTGGCGGCGTTGCCGTCGCAGTCGCCGAAGCCCGCGCCGCAGGTGCCGACCCCGCACACGCCCGCGCGACACACCGCCGAGCCGTTGCTCGGGGTCGGACACACCGTGCCGCACGCGCCGCAATGCCCGAGGCTCACCCGCGTGTCGACCTCGCACCCGTTGGCGGGGTTGTTGTCACAATCGGCGAAGCCCGCGTTGCACTGCGCGACGGCGCACACGCCGCCCATGCACGTCCCCGCGGCGTTGGCCGGAGCGCAGGCCATGCCGCATCCGCCGCAGTGCTGCGCGCTGGTCTGGATGTTCGCCTCGCAGCCGTTGGCGGCCATGCCGTCGCAGTTGGCGAAGCCCGCGTTGCAGGCGCCGAGCCCGCACGCGCCGTCGGCGCACACCGCCGCGCCGTTCGCGGGCGCCGGACACGCCGTGCCGCAGGCCCCGCAGTGCGCGACGCTGCTTCGGAGGTCGGTCTCGCAGCCCGTGGCCGCCATGGTGTCGCAGTCGCCGAAGCCCGTGTCGCAGGTGCCGACGGCGCAGGCGCCGCGGGCGCAGGCTGCGGTGGCGTTCGGCGTGACGCAGGCGTTGTTGCAGGCGCCGCAGTGGCGCGCGCTGGTGCCGAGCTCGACCTCGCAGCCGTTCATGGCGTCGCCGTCGCAGTCGGCGAAGCCTTCGTTGCAGGCGAACCCGCAGGTGCCCGCCGCGCAGGTGGCCGCGGCGTTGGCCCGGGCGGGGCAGCTGTTGCCGCAGGCGCCGCAGTGGGTGAGGGTGTTGCTGAGGTCGGTCTCGCAGCCGTTGCCGGCCATGCTGTCGCAGTCGCCGTAGGGGGCGGTGCAGTTGCCGACGGCGCAGCTCCCCGAGGCGCACGCCGGGGCCGCGTTGGCGGTCATGCAGACGGTGCCGCAGGCGCCGCAGTGGGCGGTGTTGTTCTGACGGTCGACGCACGCGCCCTCGCAGCACGACAGGCCCGTCGGGCAGCGCCCGTCGCCCGCGCAGCCCGGCACGCACTGGTTGCCCACGCAGCGGTTGCCCGACGGGCAGTGCTCGTCGGTGACGCAGGTGACGCAGGTGCGGGTCGCCACGTTGCAACGCTGCCCCGGGAGCACGCCCCCATCGGGCGCGCCGGCGTCGGTCGCGTTGATGGCGCGGCACCCGTCGTCGCTGCGGCAGCCCGCGACGCAGGTGTTGTTCATGGGGTTGCAGTACTGGTCGACGGGGCAGGTGTCGTTCGAGGCCACGCAGCCGACGCAGCGCCCCGACCCGGTGTCACAGACCCGCTGATCGGCCGGGTTGCCCGCGCAGTCTTCGTTGCGCGTGCAGCGTGACGCGGCGTCGGGCGTGTCGACCGACTGAACGTCGTCGCCGGTGTCGACGCCGAGATCGCGCCCGAGGTCGGTGCCCGCGTCGACGGGGCCGCCGACGACGGAGTTGCCGCTACAGCCCGCCAGGGCCGCGAGGCAGACCGCGGCGGCGGCGAAGAAGCGCACCCCGGGCCGTGCTTGTGTGATGTCTCTCAAGGGTTCACCTTCGAAGGTTGTGGGAGCCGCGATCTTGCGACCGAGGCCCCAGAAGTGTGCCCCGAGAGACTACCCGAAACCTCAAGGCGGTGAGCGCCTCGCGAGGCCGCAAAGTGACGCAAAAGCCCTGAAATCACTGCGCACGACTGGGCTGCCGCGGGTCACCCTGCCGCGCTTGACCGAGGCGGCTTCTGTAGCGCGCTGGCGGGATGCCGTGGGGCGCTCAGCGCCGGGCGAGGGTGATAAGCCCAGGCTCGCGCGTAGAGCTCTGGCTCGCGTCGCGGTAGACGAGGCTTGAGCCGGTGACGCAGTAATCCCAGCGGCGGCCCGACGACGACGAGACGATCTGGTTGTTCTGCGTGGTGTACGCGTCGCCGTCGCGCAAGCTGCCGTTGCGTTGGGCCGTGCAGGTGCAGTCGCCGGCGCCGCCGCTCGGCGCGCAGGTCGACCCGGGGAAGCTCGACTGAAGAAACTGCTGGAGCTGCGCGCAGCCCCCGACCAGCGAGGCGCACTGCGCGGGGATCAGCACGTCGACGGCGGTCTCCCACTCGGCCGCGCGCTGCGCGATCACGTTGCCAAAATTCACCCGCCCCCGGGCGCGACCCGCGGCGCGGGTGACCCGCGCATTGGGGCACAACATCGTCTGGCCCGAGACAGGGATCTCAAAGCACCCGTTGGCGACATCCCAGGTGCCTTGCACGTCGCCGCCGCAGAAGCTCGGGGTCGGGCAGGGGGCGTCGGTGCGCACCTCGACGTTGACCCACGCGGGTTCGCCCAAGCCGCCCGAATCGGGCGCGCTCACCACGTCGACCGCGGGGCCCGCATCGGTGGGCCCGACGCCGACATCGCGCGGCACCTCGACGCGGTCTTCGGCCACCGCCGGGGTGTCACCCACCACGCCTGCGTCAACGGCAGCGCCAACATCGGTGGGCGCGGCGCCCGTGTCGACCGACTGACCGCCGTCGGAGCCCGACGCCCCGCCGCCGCGGGCAGGACCACAAGCCGCCGAGAGGAGCACCCCAAGCAAGGCCACAGCGCGAAGCATGATGCGAGAGGGTGCCATCTTCGCTGCCCGCGTCAACGGAGGGCGCGTGGTGTCGGGTGAGGTGCCGCTGCGGACGTGATCAGACGAGGGGTGCGCGTGGGCGCGAGAACGGGCGCGGGGCGCTCAGCGGGGGAGGTACTGGGTGCAAGCCCCGGCGTATCCGCGACGGGTCGAGGGGATGCTCGAGTTCTGAACCCACCCGATGGTCGAGCACTGGTACCACTCGCTGTCGAAGCGGCTCTGGAGGCAAGTGCCCACCGAGAGGACGCGGTTGAGGGTGCTGCTGTGACAGCCCGAGGCGACGTTGTTGGTGCCCGTCGAGGTGCTGCCGAGCGGGTGCGACGCCGTGCAGTTGCTCCGACCCGAGTGCCACGCGCCGTTGCGGCAGTGGTACCAGAGCTCGTCGAAGCGGCTCTGGACGCAGGTGCCTTCGGGCATCGTGCGGCCCATGGTCTGCGAGTAACACTGGTCGGTGGTCTGGGTGCTGCCGCCGGTGTTGGCGTAGTTGGCTTGTGAGCCCGCGGGGCGCTCCCAGTGCCAGGGCTCGCTCGGCACGGTGCGACGGAAGCCGTAGCGGCTCGCGTTGCGGTCGAGCCAGGTCTGGCCCCCGGGGCCGCGGCCGAGGTCGAGCGCGAGACCCGACTGGTGGTTCGAGTACCCCGGGCGCGCCGCGAGGTTGCCGCGACCCGAGAGGTAGAGGTTGTAGAGGTAGCGCTGCTGATCCATCGTGCGAAAGCCCGAGGTGAGCGAGATGCTGATGCCCGCGGCCCGCGCGGCGTTGCGCATCGCCTCGTAGGCGCGCGCCGTGTTGACCTCGATGAGCTTGCCCTCGACGGTCACCACGCAGATTCGGGTGGGGTTGCCGCGGCTGTACCCCGTCGTCGGCCGACACGCGGTGGTCGCCTCGACGAAGGTGCTGAACGCGCCGTCGGAGCCGCCCGCTTCAGAGAACGACGGCGCGAGGCTCGCCGCGGTGACGCCCGGCCGGTCGTCGATGCCGTCGGCCGGCTCGCTGTAGTCTTGCCCGGTCTCGTTCTCGGCCACGCCCACGGCCTGCTCGGCCTCGGTGATCGGCGTGTCAGGGATCGGAGAGACCCCCGCGCTGTTCGGCGCTGCGCCCACCGCGTCGTCGACCGGCGCACAGCCCGCAAGACCGGCCACCGCCAGCACCGCGCTCGTCGCCTGAACCCACCGACCGAAAGAGCGTGTCGTCGTCATCGTAAGACCTCTCCGCCTCTCGCATCGCACACCGCGTGCCATGCCCATCGCACCCCCACAGTGACGCCCTTCTGCCGAGTTCTCAAGCCCTCTGCACGAGACCCGAAGGGTGGGGCTCGACTGACCAGGGAGGCCGCACGGGTGGGGGTGTTCTGAAGCCCCGTACCTCGCCGCGTCTCGGCGCGGTGTCGCCGTGACGCTGTGCAGCGCGCGATCACCTGCGGGCCGACGCCCCGGCCTACGCGTCGTCGTCGTCGCTGAGCGCCGAGTACACCAGCGGGAAGCTGCACTCGGTCGCGCGGCTCGGCGGCGACACCACCATGCGCCGCACGACGCCTTCGACGCATCCAGAGAGCGCGGGCGCCGAGAGCCCTTCGCTGCGCACGTTGGTCGGTCGGCCGGCGCCGTCGATGGCGAAGCTGAGCATCAAGAGGCCCGTCGACGCCGGAGCGAGCGCGTGGCAGCCGCGAAACGACGGAGTCAGGGCCTGCATCGCCTGGTTCACCTGAGGCACGAGCCGAGGGTCGCCGGTGACGGTGCCCACGCCGAGGGTGAACTGCCCCGACGCGGTGTTCTCGGTCGAGCCGACGCTCTGCGGCGTACCGTCGCCGACGGCGGGCGCGGCCGGTGCGGCGGGCGGCGCGACGGGGGTGATGGCGACGGGCCCGGCGCCGTTCGCGGGAGGCGCTTCGGCGGCGGGCGCGACATGGCTCGGCGGGGCCTCGATGGGCCGGATCGCAGGGCCCGCGGGGGCGTCGTGGTCGTCGAAGGCGCCGAGGTACCAGGCCACGCCGCCGAGGGTGAGCGAGCCGAGCACGGTCAAGAGCGACAGCGCGAGGCACCCCCAACGAAAGAGCGTCGCCGAGGTCGGCGAAGCGGCGCTCACAGGCTGCGGCGCGAGGTAGGCCGGGTGGGGCGCGTGCGGCGCGAAGGGCCCAGGGCCGCTCGGTGGCCACGCCGGGCTCGGCGGCGCAGACGGCGACGCGTACGGCGCGGCCCCGACCGAGGGTTGCGGCGCGTGATGGGCCGGGCCCCATGCCGTCGGCGGGAGCGCGACCTCGGCGGGCTGCCCCCAGTGCGTGGCGGGCACGTTCGGCGGCGCAGAGAGGGGCGGCGCAGAGACGGGCGGCGCGGCGATCGCAGCGGGCGCAAAGGCGCTGAGGGGCACCACGGGCATCGCGTCGGTGGGCGCCGAGCCTGACGAGGTGCTCAGGCCCTCGATGTGCGGGGCCGGAGGCAGCGCTTGGGGCACCCGCTGCGGGAGCGGCGCGGGCTGCGTCGCGGCGCCGACGGGGGTCGCTTGCGGCTGCCACGCCTGCGGGGCCGACGAAGACGCGCGGAGGAGCGCCACCAAGGGCTCGAGCGCCTCTTGCGCGTGCTGAAACCGCAGCCGCGGCTCGCGCGCGACGCAACGGTGGAACCAGTCTTCGAAGCCCATCGGCAGGCGCCCCGCGGCCCCCAACTCGTCGGCCCGGCGGCGCACCGGTACGAGCGGCTCGACGCAGATCTCGCGCAAGAGGTGCATGAGGGCGCCGCCCTCGTCCATCGTGGCGGCGCGCCAGTAGTAGCTGCCTGTGAGCACATGGAACGCGATAAGCCCGAGGGCCCACACGTCGGTCGCGGGCGAAATCGCCGTGCTCGACTCGGTCTGTTCGGGCGACATCCACAAGGGCGAGCCCATCGCCTGGGTCGCCGTCAGCCGCGACTCTTGCGCGATCTTGGCGATGCCAAAATCGAGCAGCTTCACCGTGAAGGGCACGTCGCGCCGTCGCGGCGCCGCGAGGAAAATGTTCTCGGGCTTGAGGTCGCGGTGCACGATCCGCGCGCCGTGGGCCACCGCGAGGGCGTGGCTGAGCTGCTCAAAAATCGTCGCCACTTCGAGCGGCGGCAGCGCCCCCCGCTCGGCCATCACCGCCGCGAGGTCTTGCCCCTTCAAGAGCTCCATCACAAGCCACGGCGTGCTCGTGGGCTCGTCGATGCCCGCGGCCACCACCTCGACGACGTGATCGTTATCGAGAGTGGCCCCGATGCGGGCCTCTTGCTCGAAGCGCGCGCGGCTCTTGGGGTCGGCCACAAACTGCGGGTGCATGAGCTTCAGCGCCCGCTGCTTGCCCGTCGACAGCTGCTCGACCACGTAGACCGCGCCCATGCCGCCCTCTGCGAGCGGCTTGAGCACCCGGTAGTCACGGGCGAAAACAGAGCCTGGGGTCAGTTCGAGCATCGGCGCGACCGCAATGGCCTCTCTATACCTGACGCAGCGCGTTCATGTTTCAAATCCGGCTCATTTTTGCCCTTGAAGCTGCCCCCCGCGGCGCCCAGACCCTCGGCCCCGCACACCCCGCTGAACGGGCAGGGAGGCGGGCACTTCGACCCGCGCCGCCGGGGCGAGGGTGGTAGTCTCGCCGCGGTTCGCCGTCGAACGGCCTCTCAGGGCCGACGCGGCGTGACGATCAACCGAAGTGAGAAGCGAGGCAACGGATGTCGACCGTTCAGTCAGCGCCCGCGCAGCAGGGCTTGTCGTTGCAGGCCCCCTTCGCGCCGGGGGCTCCGTATGAGATTGATGCCGAGCGCGCCCAGAAGCTCCTGGCGATCGCGCTGCGCCGCGGGGGCGACGCGGCCGACCTCTTCGCCGAGTTCGTCGTCGGCGGCTCGCTGGTGCTCGAAGAGACCATCGTAAAGAGCGCCAGCCGAGGCGTCTCGGTGGGGGTCGGCATTCGGGTGCGCCGCGGCATGGCGGCGGGGTACGCCTACACCGAAGACCTGGCCTGGGAGTCGCTCGTGCGCTGCGCCGAGACCGCCGCGCAGATCGCCGAAGGGCAGGGCCGCGAGGTCGGCCCCGTGGGGCTCAAGACGCACCCCGAGCGGTACCGCGTGGCTGCGCCGTCGATCCTCGCGAGCGGGCACGACAAGCGCGAGCTCCTCTTGCGCGCCGACGCCGCCGCGCGGGCCGCCGATGCGCGGGTCCAGCGGGTCGAGGCGAGCCTCGCCGAGTCGTACCGCGAGATCCTCATCGCGACCAGCGAGGGGGTCTTCGTGCGCGACATTCAGCCCATGATGCGCTTCGGCGTGCGGGCCATCGCCGAGTCGGGCGGCAAGCGCCAGTCGGGCTCGTCGGGGGGCGGCGGCCGCTTCGGGATGGAGTACTTCGCCCAGCCGCAGAAAGACGCCGAGTCGCACGCCCGCGAGGCCGTGCGGCTGGCCCTCGCGATGCTCGACGCCCGCGAGGCGCCGGCGGGCGAGATGGAGGTCGTCCTCGGGCCCGGTGACAGCGGCATTCTCTTGCACGAGGCGGTGGGCCACGGGCTCGAGGCTGACTTCAACCGCAAGGGCGTTTCGAACTACTCGGGGCGCATCGGCACCCCCGTGGCGAGCGCGCTCTGCACCGTGGTCGACCGCGCCGACCTCGACCACAACCGCGGCTCGATCAACGTCGACGACGAGGGCAACGTCGGCACCAGTACCACGCTGATCGAGAACGGCATCTTGCGGGGCTACCTCCACGACAACTTCTCGGCCTCGCACTTCAAGCTCGACCCCACGGGCAACGGGCGGCGCGAGAGCTTCCGCGCGACGCCGCTGCCCCGCATGACCAATACGCTCCTCCTCGCGGGCCCGCACGACCACGATGAGATCATCCGTTCGGTGAAGAAGGGCATTTACGCGCAGCGCTTCGGCGGCGGCCAGGTCGACATCGCCTCGGGCGATTTTGTGTTCAGCCTCAGCGAGGCGTACCTGATCGAAGACGGCAAGCTCACCGCGCCGGTGAAAGACGTCAACCTCATCGGCAACGGGCCCGACGCGCTCTCGAAGGTCACCATGCTCGGCAACAACCTCGAAGTGAGCGACGGCATCTGGACCTGCGGCAAAGACGGCCAGAGCGTGCCCGTGGGCGTGGGCTGCCCCACCATCAAGATCGCCTCGATGACCGTGGGCGGCACCGCCGTACAGAAGGGCTAAGTCATGGATTCTACAAAACTTCTTGAGCTCTGTGACGACGTCCTCGGGCGGCTCATGGCGGGGGGCGCGAGCGACGCCAAGGTGGTCGCGCGCACGGGGCAAGACCTCTCGGTGCGGGTGCGCCTGGGCGAGGTCGAGCTGGTCGAAGAGGCCGGCACCCAGTCGATCGCGATCCGGTGCTTCAAGGGCAAGCGCGTCGCGACCGCGAGCACCAACGACCTGACCGCCGCGGGGCTCCGTCGCGCCGTAGGCGACGCCCTCGAGCTCTGCGACCTCGCGCAAGAAGACCCCTTCGCGGGGCTCCCCGACCCGGCCGCGCTGGCGAGCGCCTACCCCGACATGCGCCTCTACGACCCGGCCTGCGGGAGCATCACCGCGGGCGAAGCGGTCGAGCGGGCGCGCCGCTGCGAGAAGGCCTCGCTCGATTTCGACCCGCGCATCACCAACAGCGAGGGCGGCTCCTTCGGGCGCACCCAGGGCGGCTTCGTGATGGCCACCAGCGGGGGCTTTCGCGGCGGCTACAACGGCTCCTACGCGAGCGTGAGCACCTCGCCCGTGGCGGCCGACGAGGGCGGCAAGAACCGCACCTCGGGGTACTGGTCGGCCAAGCGCTTTTTGCATCAGCTTGAGGCCGAAGACGCGGTGGGGCGTGAGGCGGCGCGGCGCACCGTGGCGCTCCTCGGGGCGCGCAAGGTGCCGACCCAAGAGGCGCCGGTGATCTTCGACCCTGACGCCGCGCGGTCGCTCCTCGGGGCCTTCGCGGGCTGCGTCACCGGCGACGCGATCTATCGCCGTTCGAGCTTCTTGCTCGATCGCTTGGGCGAGACCGTGGCGAGCGAGCTGGTGACCCTGATCGATGACCCGCTGCTCGCCGATGGGCCGGGGTCGCGCCCCTTCGACGGCGACGGCTTGCTCACCCGCAAGAACGTCGTGGTCGAGAGGGGCGTGCTCAAGACATGGCTCCTCGACACCTACGGCGCGCGCAAGCTCGGCATGGCCTCGACGGGCAGCGCGGCGAGCGCCACCGGGAGCGGCGCCGGGGTGTCGAACTTCTACCTCGCCCCGGGCGGGGTGAGCGCCGAGGCGTTGTTGAGAGACACGCGCCGGGGGCTCTACGTCACGGGCATGATGGGCTTCGGCTTCAACGCGGTGACGGGCGATTTCTCGCGCGGGGCGTACGGGTACTGGGTCGAAGACGGCGCGCTGGCCTTCCCCGTGAGCGAGGTGACCATCAGCTTGAACTTCAAGGAGCTGTTTGCTTCCATCGACGGGGTCGCCGATGATCTTGAGTTCAAGTCAGGGGTTGCTTCGCCGACCTTTCGGGTGGCAAAGATGACCATCGCAGGGAGCTAGGCATTACGGTGGGTCTGACACTCGACGCGCAGGTGGCGCGCTTTCCTGAGCTGGGCGGCTCCGAGCGCGACGTGTTCGTGCTGGTCTCGGTCTCGGGGGCGCCGCCCGCGTTGGGGCTTCAGACGACGCCGGGCTTTGCGTCTCCGCTCGCCGGGGCGCCCGGGCGGCCGCCGGTGGTGTTGGCCCTGGCCCTCGACGCGTCGAGCTCGATGCGCGGCAACCGCTTCGCGCTGGCCCTCCAGGCGGCGCGCAACGTGGTGGGCTCGCTCGGCCCGAGCGACCGCTTCGCGGTGGTGACCTTCGACCGCGGGGCGCGGCTCGTGCTGCCGCCGACGAGCCTCGACGCCGAGGGCGCGCGGGTGGTGCACGCGGCGCTCGATCGCCTGGGCACGGGCATCGGCACGAACCTCGGTTCGGGCTGGCGCGAGGCCGCCGAGGCGGTGCTCCGGGTGATGGTGCCGGGCGCCACGCGGCGGGTTCTTTTGCTCACCGACGGCTACCCCTCGCGGGGCGAGACCGGGCCCGAGGTCTTGCAATCGCGGGTGGCCGAGGGGGCCTCGCGGGGCGTCGAGACCAGCGTGATCGGCCTCGGCGACGGCATCGATGAGAAGCTCTGCGCGCTCCTGGCCGGGGCGGGGGGCGGGCGCTTCCACTACGTGCGCGACGAGCTGGCCATCGGCGAGCTTGTGGCCGCCGAGGTCGAGGGCGGCAAGAGCGTCGTCGCCAACGATGTGCGCCTCTCGGTGTCGCTCGGCATGGCCGTCGAGCGCGCCGAGCTCATGCACCGCTACCCGTGCCAGCCAGACGGCGCCGAGGGGCGGCAGATGGTGGTGCGGGTGGGGGCCGTGACCCGCGACAGCGCGCGACGGGTTCTCTTGCAAATTCGCAGGTTTGGCCGAGATCCAGAGGCTCACCTCGGCGAGGTCTCGGCGCAGGGGGTGGGGGTCGATTCGGGGCCGCAGGTGTCGTTCTCGGGGGTCACCACCCGCAGCGGGTACGCGCTCGGGGCGTCGCGGGGCGGCGCGGCCGGGGCGCTCGAGGCGCTGGCGGTGCCCTTGCGGCTGGCGGGTCTCGGCGGCGACGGCGAGCGCCGTGCGGTGGCCCGAGAGATCTTGTTTCTTCGCACCGCGGCTGAGATCCGCGGCGCATGGGATGCCCTCGACGCGAGCGACCGGCCCGCGGTCGAGCGTCGCTTGGAGCGCGCCCGTGCGCTCCGCAAGGCGCTGATCGAGAGCGGTCTCGTCGACCCCGAGGGGCTCGCGGGGCTGCCCGACGTCGACGCGGTTCACCGAGCGATGGTGGCTCCGGCGCCCGAGGCCCGCGAGGCGCGTCGTCGTCTCGCGTCGTGGGCCCACAACACCCAGGTCAGTTTCGGCGGGGTGGTGTTGCCGAAGCGAAGCTGAGTTTCGGCGCGCCCCAACTCGCCCTGAGGAGACGCGCGATGTCGTACAGTGCACCGGTTCAGTTGCCCGAGTTAGAGAGCCCTCGCGGCCTCGTGGTTCGCCCTGACACCCTCGTCGTGTCGCTCGTGGCGACGGTCGACGACAGCGACCCGCTCCGGGCCCTCGGGTGGCTGCGCGGCGCCGCCGAAGAGACCGCAGCGCGGTTGCGCTCGCTCGACCCTGGCGCGCGCCTTGAGCCGCGCGGGCTGACAGCGCGGATGAGCGGGTCGAGCAAGGCGGGGCGCGACGAGCTCGACGGGTTTCAGCTCGGCGGCCTCGTGCACCTGTCGCTCGAACCGAGCCTCGATTTCTGGCAGCGCGCGACCCTCGAAGCGCGGCTCGTCTCGACCCTGATGGCGGTCTCGTTCGAGCTCGGGCGGCGCAAGCCCGCGGTGCGGCTGAGCTGGCGAAACCCGGTGCCGCGGGTGAGCGACCCGTTGGCGTTCCGCGAGCGCTTGACCGAGGCCCGGAGGCTCCAGCTCAAGGCCCTCGTGGGCGACCTGTTGAACACTGTTCAACTCGCGGGCTTCGAGGTGCCCGAGACGGTGTCGCAGACGCCGCTCTCGCTCGACGCGGTGCGCTTGACCCTCGGCGGTCCGTAGCGTCTCGGGCGCCGGGCGGCGGTCGCGCTGCGGCGGGTCGCGCGGCGGTCTAAGCGGGCGGGTCGGGGGGGTACCGCGGGGCACCGGCCCGCAGCGCCGCGAAGGGGGCGCTGGGGCCGGCGAGGGGGCGAATCAGGGCGCCGGGGGCGTGTAGACGCCGCGCACGCAGAGCGTACCCGCGAGGGCGTGGCTCATGTTGTTGGCCGCGTCGGTCGAGCTGTTGCACGAGCCGCCGTTCAGGTAGAGGTCGCGCCAGCTGCCGGTGGGGCTCGATTGGTTCGACGACCAGATGTAGAGGTCGCCGTGGGCGTCTTGGGTGCAGCCGCCGCGACGCTTCTGACCCGTACGGATGAAGTTGGTGTCGCCCGAGGTGCTGCGGCTGCGATACCAGGTGAAGAACGCCGCCGACTCGGTGTCGTTGGGCATGCGCAGGCCGAGGGCGTTGACCAGGAGGTAGGTCGGCGGGGTGAAGCCCGGCGCGCACATGGCGAAGTTCTGATCGTACGAGGTGATGTTGGCCGTATGCACGCAGGCCCACAGCCCCGGCACGATCTCATACTGGAAGGCCGCCGCGTTGCTGCACCCCTGGCTCGGGGTCACGCAGGTGCCGTTGGTGCAGGTCTGCCCCGTGCCGCACGCGCGGCCGCAGGCGCCGCAGTGGGCGAAGGTGTTGGTGATGTTGGTCTCGCAGCCGTTGCTCGCGTTGCCGTCGCAGTTGCCGCGGTCGGTCTGGCAGGTGAAGCCGCAGGTGCCGTTGTTGCAGACCGCCGCCGCGGCGCCGTCGGGGCGGGGGCAGGCGTTGTTGCAGCGACCGCAGTGGGCGGGGTCGCCGATGACGCTGACCTCGCAGCCGTCGTTCGCTTGCGCGTTGCAGTCGGCCGAGCCGACGTTGCAGGCGTAGCCGCAGGTGCTCGACGCGCAGGTGGGCGTGGCGTTGGCGCGGGCCGGGCAGACGTTGCCGCACATGCCGCAGTGCGAGGGGTCGCGGGCCGTGAAGACGCACGACCCGGTGCAGGCGACCTGGCCGCTCGGGCACGAGAGCGCGCAGGTGCCGTTTGAGCAGACCTCGCCCGAGGCGCAGGCCCGGCCGCACATGCCGCAGTTGGCGTTGTCGACCAGGAGGTCGCGGCACGCGCCGCTGCAGTTGGTCTGCCCCGAGGCGCACGAGAGCACGCAGTTGCCGCCCGCGCAGACCTGCCCCGAGGCGCAGGCGCGGCCGCAGGCGCCGCAGTTCGAGCGGTCGGTCTGGAGGTCGCGGCAGGTGCTGCTGCACGCCGTCAGGCCCGAGGCGCAGGAGACCGCGCACACGCCCGACTCGCAGATCTGACCGGCGCCGCACGCGCGGCCGCAGGCGCCGCAGTTCGAGCGGTCGGTCTGGAGGTCGCGGCAGGTGCCCGAGCACTCGGTCTGCCCCGTGGCGCAGGAGACCACGCACATGCCCGACTCGCAGATCTGACCGGCGGCGCAGAAGGTGCCGCAGGCGCCGCAGTTGGCGCGGTCGTTCTGGAGGTTGGCGCAGTAGCCCATGCCCGTCATGCCTTGGGGCACGCAGGCCGTAAAGCCCGTCGTGCACGACAAGACGCACATGCCGTTGGCGCAGCTCTGGCCCGACCCGCAGCGGTTGCCGCAGGCGCCGCAGTTGAGGTTGTCGCTGGCGAGCACGCGGCACACGCCCGAGCAGTTGGTGGTGCCCGAGCCGCACGACACGCGGCACATTCCGCCCGAGCAGACCTGGCCGCTCGCACAGGCGGTGCCGCAGGCGCCGCAGTTGGCGTTGTCGCTCTGGGTGTCGCGGCACACGCCGTCGCAGTTGGTGGTGCCCGCCGCGCAGCTCACGCGGCACATGCCGCCCGAGCAGACCTGACCCGCCGCGCAGGCGTTGCTACAGGTGCCGCAGTTGGCGTTGTCGGTGGCGAGGTCGCGGCACGCGCCGGCGCAGTTGGTGGTGCCCGCGCCGCAGCTCACGCGGCACATGCCGCCCGAGCAGACCTGGCCGCTCGCGCAGGCCATGCCGCAGGCGCCGCAGTGGTTGTTGTCGGTGGCGGTGTCGCGGCACGCGCCGTCGCAGTTGGTGGTGCCCGCCGCGCAGCTCACGCGGCACATTCCGCCCGAGCAGACCTGGCCGCTCGCGCAACGCATGCCGCAGGCGCCGCAGTTGCCGTTGTCGGTGGCGGTGTCACGGCACGCGCCGTCGCAGTTGGTGGTGCCCGCGCCGCAGCTCACGCGGCACATGCCGCCCGAGCAGACCTGGCCGCTCGCGCAGGCCATGCCGCAGGCGCCGCAGTTGTTGTTGTCGGTCTGGGTGTCGCGGCACACGCCTTCGCAGTTGGTGGTGCCCGCGGTGCAGCTCACCCGGCACATGCCCGCCGAGCAGACCTGACCCGCGGCGCAGGCGTTGCCGCAGGCCCCGCAGTTGGCGTTGTTGCTCTGGAGGTCGCGGCACGCGCCGTTGCAGTTGGTGGTGCCCTCGGTGCAGCTCACCTGGCACATGCCGCCCGAGCAGACCTGGCCGCTCAAGCACGCGGTGCCGCAGCCGCCGCAGTTGTTGTTGTCGGTCTGGCTGTCGCGGCACACGCCGCTGCAGTTGGTGGTGCCCGCGGCGCAGCTCACGCGGCAGGTGCCGGCTGAGCAGAGCTGCCCGGCGGGGCACGCGGTGCCGCACGCGCCGCAGTGGGCGTTGTCGCTCGCGAGGTCGACGCAGCGGCCGTCGCAGACCGACTGACCCATCGCGCAGAGCGTCGCGCAGCGCCCCGCTTCGCAGAGCTGCCCGGCCGGACACGCGTTGCCGCAGGCCCCGCAGTTGGTGCGGTCGGTCTGCGTGTTGGCGCAGAAGCGCGTGCCGCCGCCGTCGACGCCGCCGCCCGGCGTCATGCAGGTCGCGAGGCCCGCGCCGCACTCGAGGGTGCACTGGCCCATCGCGCAGACGAGGCCCGCGGCGCAGCGGGTGCCGCAGCCGCCGCAGTTGCTCCGGTCGACGCTGATGTCGACGCAGCGCCCCTCGCAGAGGCTCTGCCCGGTCGGGCACTGGGTCATGCAGCGGCCCATCACGCAGGCCTCGGTGCGCGCGCAGCGGGTGCCGCAGGCGCCGCAGTGGTCGGGGTTCGACTGTGTGTCAACGCAAGCGCCGCCGCAGGCCGCCTGGGGCGCGGTGCAGCTCACGTCGAGGGTGGCGTCCATACGGCCCGCGTCGGTGGTACCCCCGACCACCGAGCTGCCGTCGGTACAGCTCGCGACGACCAGGCCGAGCACCGCCAGCGCGGTCCATCGAGCAAATTGATTGAGCATCGTAAAGGCCCTCCTCTGGCCTCATCTTGTGAGTAGAAGGCATCAGAAATTGCAGTGTTGCAAACCGAACCGGGTGCGGGTTTTGTGGCGCAGTTGCGAGGCGTTAAGACCACACACGCGCGAGTCTGTGCGCGAGGTGCGCGTGCGACCCGGTTGCTGAGGCGCGGGCCCCGCATCCGGGCCATCGGCCGCGCGGGCCGCCGCCGTCGCGCGGTGAGCGGGCGCCGCGACGCGGCTGAAAATTCGCGCCGAGGTGGGGGGCTCTGCTACCGCGTGGGGCCGTGCTGCGACGACGCTCTGCCTCACTCTTCGCGACCGTGTTGTGTCTCGTCTCGGGTGTCGCCGAGGCCCAACCCGCGCGGGCGCCGTCGACCCCCGCGGTGGCAGGGTCAGATGCGAGCGTTGATCAGCTCCTCGCCACCCGCGAGACGCCGCTGCTAGAGGCCCTCCGCGCGGCCGAGCGAGACGCAGACCGCGGCGCCCTGGCCCGCGCGGGCACCGTGGCCGACGCCGCCCAGCGCGACGCCACGCCACTCGGCGAAGACACCCTCGACCCGGCCTTCGCGGCGCAGCTCCAGATGCCGCCCTTGCCCTTTCGGATGACCCCGCGGCTCGCCCGGGCGCTCTCGCTGTACCGCTCGAACGAGGCGGCGCGGCGCGCGCTGACGGGCTTTCTGCGAAACTCGGGGCGCTACCTCTCGCGCATCCAGGCGCAGCTCGTGGCCGAGGGCATGCCGGCGCCCTTGGCGTGGGTGGTGGCGGCGGAGTCGAACTTTGACCCGCGGGCCGAGTCGCCGGTGGGGGCGATGGGGCTCTGGCAGTTCATCCCCGAGACGGCGCGGGGCCTCGGGCTTCGGGTCGATGACTGGGTCGACGAGCGGCGAGACCCCGTGCGGGCCACCACCGCGGGGGGGCGCTACCTCACCGAGTTGCGCGCGCGCTTCGGGAGCTGGGAGCTCGCCCTGGCGGCCTACAACATGGGCTACAACGCGCTCCTGCGGGCGATTCGGAAGTACAACACCAACGACTTCGAGACCCTCGCGACCCTCGAAGCGGGGCTCCCCTGGGAGACCCTTCACTATGTGCCGCGGATCTTGGGGCTCGCGGTGGCGGCCCACAATGAAGCGCAATTCGCGCTCGGCGCGGTCAACCGCGAGACCTTCGTGGCATGGGACGATGTGGCCCTCACCCGCTCGGTCGCCCTGGCCGATCTGGCCCGCGAGGCCGAGCTCACCGAGGCCCGACTGCGCGAGCTGAACCCCGCGCTCTTGCGAAGCCGGACGCCGCCCGCCGATGCGCGCACGCCCTTCACGCTGCACGTCCCGCAAGGGAGCGCCGAGCGCGTGCGTGCGGCCCTCGGGCGCGTGCGCCAAGACCCGAACCGCGCCTACGCGCTCAGGCTCGGAGAGAGCCTCGACGAGGTCGCCGCCCGGCACCAGCTGCGGCCGAGCCAGCTCCTCGCGCGCTCGGGTCTTGTGAGCGAGAGCGGCCTCGGTGTGGGCTCGCTCTTGCTCGTGCCCGCCGCGACACACCCGACGGTGAGCGCGTCGCTGCCGGTGGTTCCGCTCGACCCCGCGCAGGCGAGCGCGCCGGTGCCGCCGGGAGCGACCCGGGTCTACCTCAGGCTCGCCTACGGAGACGAGAGCCCGCGGGTCGCGCGCGCCCTCGGCATGAACCTCGACCGCTTCGTTCAACTCAACAACCTCGACCCCGCCGCGCGCCTCCAGAGCGGGATGTGGCTCGTCGCCCACGTCACCCGCGACCTCGCCGCGACGGTGCGGGTCTACACCGACGCCGAGGTCGAGGCCCTCGACCGCACGAGCGACGCCTTCGCCGACCGCGCCGTCGCGGGCGACGGGCGGGTGCGCGTGCGGGTCGTGGTGCGCAGCGGCGACAGCTTCAGCAGCATCGCTCAACGCTTCGGCACCAGCGTGGGCTCGCTCGAACGGGTGAACCAGCGCTCGCGCCGCACCACGCTCCAGGCCGGCGATGTGCTGGTGGTCTACGCCACGCCCGAGCGCGCGCGACAAGAAGAGACCGTGGCCCGCGCCGAGCCTGAGCCCGAGCCCGAGCGCCCGAGCACCACCGCGAGCAACGACCCCTGAGGGCCGCGCGGGGGCGGCGACTCGGCCCTTGCAAATCGGGCCCTGAGGCCGCAGAGCTGCCGCCGAGACGATGCTGAGTCGACACACGCTCTCGGCCACGCTGATGGCGCTCTGGCTGTGCCTCTCGCCCCGCGCGGCGTCGAGCCAGCCGCTCTCGCCCGCGGTGGCCCGTCAGGCGGCACGGAGCGGCGCCGCGGCCGCCGTCGAGGCCCCCGCGGTGCACGTCGCGGCCGATTCTCCGAGGGCGTCGATGCTGCGCTTTCGCGAGCTCTGCGCGCGGGGTCGGTGGGCCGAGGCGTCGCGCTTCCTCGACCTCTCGCCGGGGCAGAGCGAAGAGGGGCCGCGGCTCGCGCGCGAGCTCAGCGAGGTCATCGCCCAGGAGTTCGGTTGGGATTTCGCCGCCCTCTCGGTCGAGCCGAACGGCGACCCCGATGACGGCCTCGCGCCGCGGGTCGACCAGGTGGGCGAGATCGCGACGGCGCGGGGCACCCTCGAACCGCTGCGCATCACGCGCCGCGAGACCGCCGAGGGCGCCCGGTGGATCGTCGTGCGCGGCAGCGTCAATCGCATCTCGGGGTGGTACAACCGGCTCGAAGGGCGGTGGGCCCGAGAGCACCTCCCGGGGTGGCTCAACGCCCGCGGGCCGCGCGAGATTCTGTGGTGGCAGTGGGCGGCGCTGCCGGTGCTCGCGCTGGTCGCGCTGGTGATCGGCCGCATCGCCGCGGGCCTCGCGCGGCGGGTGCTGACGCGGCTCCTCAAGTCGACCCTCCTCGTGTGGGACCCCCAGATCGTCGACCGCACCATCGGGCCGCTCACCCTGCTCGTGGCGGCGCTGCTCTTGCAGTCTTCGGTGGCGATGCTGTCGCTCTACCGCGACGCGCAATTCTTCGTCGACGGCGTGCTGAAATCGCTGCTCTTCGGGGCGCTTTTCTGGGCGCTCTGGCGCACCGCCGAGCTCCTCGGTCGGGCCGTGAGCGACTCGCATTGGGCGAGCGAGCACGCGGGCTCGGTGACCCTCGTGCCCTTGGGGGTGAAGCTCGGTCGGGTGCTCATCGCCGCGGTCTCGATCGTGGCGGTGCTGTCGTCGCTCGGCTACCCGGTGGCGTCGCTGCTCGCGGGGCTCGGCATCGGCGGCCTCGCGCTGGCCCTCGCGGCGCAGAAGACCGGCGAGCACCTCTTCGGCACCGTCGCCATCGGGTTCGACCAGCCTTTCAGGGTGGGCGACTGGGTCAAGATCGAAGAGCACGAGGGCATCGTCGAGGCCGTAGGCCTCCGCTCGACCCGGGTCAGGACGCTCAACCGCACGGTGGTCTCGATCCCCAACGGCAAGCTCGCCGACATGAAGACCGAGACCTTCTCGGCGCGCGATCGCTTCCGCGTCAACGCGGTGTTCTCGCTCGAAATGGGCACCCGCGCCGAGACGCTCCGCGCGGTGCTCGAGGGCCTGCGGGCGGCGGCCCTTGCTCACCCCAAGCTCCACCGCGAGACGCTCTGGGTGTTCTTCAAGGCGGTCTCGGCGTCGAGCTTCGACGTCGAGGTGAGCGCGTGGTTCGAGACCCGGGTCTACGAAGAGTGGCTCGACATCCGGGGCGAGATGCTCCTGGCCTTCCTCGCGGCCATCGACGCCGCCGGGGCTCGGCTCGCGTACCCCACGCAGACCGTGCGCTTTGACGGCCCCGAAGGCCTCGCGCCGCGCGAGGTCACGCCGCGGCTTGTCGCCGGGCGGTGAGTGTGCGATGCGCCCCAGCTACGATGACGACCGCGTTGCACCCTGTGAAGTCTGCCGAAGCGCCCGCTGCGATCGGGCCCTACTCTCAAGCCGTGGTGGCGGCACCGTTTGTGTTCTGTTCGGGGCAGATCGCCCTCGACCCGAGCACCGGGGCCTTGATCGAAGGCGACGTCGAGGCCCAGACGCGCCGGGTGCTCGACAACCTCGCGGCGGTGCTCGGGGCCGCGGGCACGAGCCTCGCGCGGGTGGTGAAGACCACCGTGTTTCTGAAAGACATGGGCGACTTTCCGCGGGTCAACGCGGTGTATGCGACGTATTTTACGGGCCTCCTGCCCGCCCGGGCGACGGTCGAGGTCGCGCGGCTGCCGCGTGACGTGGCGGTCGAGATCGACTGCGTGGCGGTGCTGCCGTGAGCGCCAGGCCCCGCATCGCACTCTCGGGTGAAGCCTCGTTCGTGTCGTCTCCCGGCGTCGGCGGCGTGCAATTCCTCGCGTGGACGCGGGTGATGAAGAACGGCGCCCTCGAGGTCATCCGCGTCATCGTTGACGCCGACGGCACCCTCGGCGACGTGACCCGCGGCGAGGCCTCGCGGTCGAAGCTCAAAGACGAATTCGCCACGCTCACCCACGAGACCAAGGTGCGGGTCGGCCCCGCCCCGGGCGCGTACGTCGCCGCGCGGGTGCTCGCGGCCCGAGACGCGCACCTCGCCGCGGGCAAGACCCTCGGCGTGAACGAGACCCAATGGCTCTCGAAGCTCCCGGCGTCAGCCTCGCCCGAGCCGCACCCCACGGCGACCTGGGCCGTCGACGACGCCGAGCTGAGGGTGGCCCGCGGCATCGACCTCCACGGCGAGCCTGAGCTGCGCGCGATGGTGCCGAGCCCCGCGGCGGTCGCGTTCATCGCGGCCTTCGTCGAGAAGGCGACCGCGGCCGACAGCGAGGTCGACCCTGACGACCGCACCCGGGGCGCGTTCCTCTCGGCCATCGATGCGTTCTACGGCGATTCTGAGCGGGCAAGGCTCGGCACGCTCTTGCGCGACACGGCCCTGGTCTTCCTCGCCACCCAGCGCGCAGACCGCGCCCTCGACGCCGTCGCGACGGCGCAGGTCATCGAAGCCGTCGACAGCCTGCGCCCCCACGAGGTGCCCTTCGTGATGAGCCTCTTCTACAAATTTATGTTGGTGCGCCGCGAGCTCCAGCGCCAACGCTCAGGGGCCGGCGAGTAAGAGCTCGTCGTCGACGAGGGCCCGATCGACCTCGGTGAGGGCCTCGACGAGCACGCCGCGGGCGGCCTCTTGGGCCTCGCGAACGGCCACCTCGGCGGCGCGGCGGGCGCGGTCACGCTCGGCCCGCGCGTCGTCGGCGCGGCGCCGCGCGGCGAGCATCTCGTCGGCAAGGTCGAGCGCGACCAGCGCGAGGAGCGTGGCCTGGGTGGCGATGCGAGGGCCCTTGCCGAGCGCCTCGACCCGCTCGTTGATCAGCGCCGCGAGCTTCTGAAGATGGGCCTCGTCGGCGCTCGCCGACAGCCGGAGCTTCTGCCCGGCCACTTCAAGGTTGATCGCGCTGCGCGGAGCTTCGCCCGGAGGAGGTGCCACGCCCCTATGGCTACGCGATTCGCGCCGCGCCGAGAAGGGGCCTTCGAGGCCCTCATCGCTCCCGCGGGCTATCACCCCCCAAGGCCGACCCGTAGACGCCCTCAGAGCGCCCCACAGGCCCGCAGGGGCGCCCTACCGCGTGTCGTCGGGCGCCGCGTCGGGCGGACGGGTCGTGCTCTGGCGCAAGAGCGAGGCGATCACGCTCATGGGGTCGAAGCCGAGATAGGCCGAGAGGTCGACGCTCGCGGCGCGCTCGACCGCCGCGCGGAGCCCCCGGGCGAAGGGCGCGAAGCCGCCCACCTGTTCGAGCGAGCCGAGCAGCGTCTGCGAGCGCGCGGCCACGCCCCGGAGAGCCCGCGCGCCGATGCCCACCGCCACCCAAGGCGGCATCGGGTCGATGATGACGTCGCGGCTCGCCACGGCGCCCGCCCAGTCGACGCTGCCGTCGCCGCGGACGAGGCGCCGGAAGGTCTCGGTGGGCGCGTAGACCCCGACCGCGAGAGGCCCGAGCTGCCGTTCGAGGGCCGCCCGGATCACCCGGTAGTCGCGCCGAAAGTCGCCCCCGAGGGGCCCCACCATCCGGGCGATGTCTTCGGGGCCGTGGAGCCGGTCGAGGTTCGTCCCGCGGCGGCGGGCGGCCATCGCGGTGTCGAGATGGTCGCCGTCGAAGAGCACGAGCGCGGCGACGTGGCCGTCGGCGAGCACAGCGTCCCAAGCGCGGAGCACCATGTCGAGAGGGGGCGAGGGGATGTTGCGCGGCGGGCGCGGCAACACCTGGAGCGCGCCGTCGTCGAGGAGCTCGCGCAACACACCCAACACCAGCGTGACCGTCGCGAAGGGGGTGTCGTCGACGAGGCTGCGCGCGCCGAGCCGCTCCCAGAAGGAGGCCACGGCTCCGAGCCTGAGCGCCGCGGCGAAGCGGGTCGCGGTGGCGTCGGCGAGGGTCGAGAGCGTCGCCTCGGGCTCCCACGGGCCCTCGTGCGCGACGGCCCCGCGCAAGGTGTGCAGCACCCGCAACACCCGCTCGCCGTCGTGCAGCACCAGGAGCACCCCGCCGCGGCTCTCGGGCGTGAGCCGCCAGGCCTCGGGCGCTCGGCTCGCGAGGCCCGGCACAAAGAGCGTCACGAGGCGCTGCCAGGCCCGGGCGTCAAAGCCCGACACGAGGGTCTGAGCGTCGATCACAGCGCACCTCCCGCGACCGCGACGGGCCGCCCCGGCGCGACCGCGACCCGCTCGCCGAGGGCCGTGGTCACCGTCACCGCCTCGCTGTGATCGTGGGCGAGCACCCACACGACGCCCGCCTCGGTGGCCACGCAGCGCGACATCACCGGCACCTCGGGCTCGACCCGCAAGAGCGGAAACTCGCGCTCCGCCCGCACCGCGTAGCCCTCGACGGCGGGCGCCACCAGCGGCACCCGGGGCAGCACCCCTGAGTCAGACTCAGTCAACACGGCGGCCCCGAGGAAGTCGTCGAGCCCGAGCCCCAGGCTTTGAAACAAGCCCAACGGCAGGCCCGAGGGCGGGAGCGCTGCGAGCCGCGCGGTGAGCGATTCTTGAGTGTGACTCAGCGGCAAGGTCCACTCGGTGCCGCGGGGCCAGCGGCGCTGCTGGGCCACGAGCTCCTGCCAGCGCGCGGCGTGCGGGCGCGGCTCTCCCTCGGCGTTCACCAGGGCCCCGATGGCGCCGTCGCCCGCCGCCCCGAGGTGCACCGAGAAGCGCTCGACCCCCGCGGCGAAGGCCAGCTCGGCCACCGCGCGACGGTGCGCGCTCGACACCGGCGCCTCGGTCACCGTCGCCCCCGCGTGGAGCGTCACCAAGGCCCCCCGGGGCAGCGCCTCGGCGAAGCGCATCTCACGCCAGATCGCGCGCAACCCCGCCCGCGGCCCCGGCGCCGAGGTCGCGAAGGCGAAGCGCGGCGCCAGCATCGGCACCACCGGCGACTGCGAGAGCGGCCCGCTCACCGAGAGCACCACCTGGTCGGCCCCGAAGCCCGCCTCGACGACGGCCTGGGCCAAGGCTTCGAGGTACTCGGCCTCGTGGGTCGCGCTCGCCCGAAGCCACCCAACGGGGCTCTCGGGCTCGGGGCGCACCGCGTCGGGGTGGTGGTCGCCGTCGCACGCCTCGTCGCGCCACGAAAAGGCGCGCCCCTCGCCGACGAGCACCGCGTCGACGAGGCCCCGGGCGGGTTCGAGGGCGCGCAGGGCGGCGCTCACCCACTGACGCGATTCGAAGCGGTATCCGCGGCTCGCCCGCGAGGGCAGGGGCACGAGCCGCAGCCCCGCCGGGGTCACCCGGGGGTTGTTGCGCCGGGTGCGCGACGCGAGGTTCGGGTCTCGCACGACGCGCTCAGGCAGGCCGAGCGCCTCAAGGCCCTCGACGGGCCCCGGGCCGAGACGCACCACGGCGCGGAGGCCCCGGGCCTCGACGTGCTTCAAGAAGGCCGCCACGTTGAGCCGCGGAGACTGAAAATCGAAGCGCCCCCCGCCGCGGTCGTGGTCGCGCCAGACCAGCGGGAGGTCGAGGGTGTCAAAGCCAAGCCCCGCGAGGCCGTCGACCACCCGAGACCATCGAGAAGGGTCAAGCGAGGCCAGGGCCACCGAGGCCGCACGCACTGCTCTCATACGACGCGTGAAGGTACACGCTTGGCCCCGCGGTGGCAGCAACGCACGCGCGCCCCCGCGGTCGAATCAGCGGTCCGGCGCGGTGACCTCAGGCGCACTCAGGGGCTGCGCCGCCAGCGCTGGCGGCGGCGGTCGTGCTCGACCAAGACCTCTTCGCCCTCGTCGGTGCGCACCAGAAACAAGCTCTGATCGTCGCGGCGCTCGACCCCAAGGACGGCCTGCACCCGACGCCGAACCCCGCCGTCGCTGAAGGCCGTCGGGAAGGCGTCACCCTCGCGCTCGACGAGCTCGACCGCGCGCAGAATCGAGAGCGCCGCCGGGAGTGGCTCGCCGGCCTCGACGCAGAGCGCCTGCGCGGCCATGGCGCACTGCTCGGCAACCTTGGCCCGGAGCGTCGGGCTGCCCGTCGCGAGGATGAGAAAGCACCGGTCGGTGACGTGCCGCGCGACGATGCAGCGACCCGCCGCGAGAACCCGGAGCTCCAGCACCGTCCCGAGGGCGGTGAGGTCGGCGAGGCCCGCCGTTCGGGCGAGCGGCAGGGCGAGCTCGGCCCCGAGCACCCGCGCGTCGAAGGGGTCGATGCGCGTCGCAAAATCGATGGTCTCGCCCTCGCCGTCGATGAACACCGCGCAGAGCGCCTCGTCGACCGAACGCACGAGGCTCTCGAGGATGGGCGTAAACCCCGTCTCGAACACGCCCCGGGGCAAGAGCCTGGCCCCAAAGTGCTTCAAGGCTCGCGCCCGCTCCGCACGAAGGGAGAGGGGTCGACCTCGACCGGGGTGCGCGCCCGCAGCCGCGCGACGCCATCGCGGAGCCGACGCGCTTCGTTCACCACCCGGAGCTGCTGCCGCACGATGGCCTCGACCTCGGCCTCGATGCGCGGCCCCGGCGCCCGCTCCTCGACGAGCAACAGCACATGCGCGCCAAAGTCCGAGAGAAAGGGCTCGCTCAGCGGGGTTTCGAGAGACTGCGCGAAGAGCGCCCGCACAAAGGCCGGGTCGTAGCGCGCGCCCTCGGCGTGACCGAGCGCGTCGCAGGGCGCGAGGTCTTCGATGCGCGGCGCCACCCCGTCGACCGCAGCGGTCTGCGCGCGAAACGCCGCCCGGTCGGGGCGCTGCCCCGAGGCCCCCAGGAGCCGCGCCCGAAAGGCCGCCGCCCGCGCCATCGCCCGCGCCCGCCCCGCCGCGTCGCGCGCCTGCGCCTCGAACAGCGCGTGAACCGCCACTCGCGTAACCCCCGGCGCGAGGTCGGGCCGCCGCGCCGCGATCGCCTCGCGCAACTCGGCCGGGTCGAGGTCTTCTTCGCGCAGCTCGACGTGCCGCGCGAGCCAAGTCTGGATCACCCCGCGCCACCGCGCATCGCGCACCGCCACGTCGGCCTCGACCGGCGGCGCCTCGCGCACCAGGGCCTGGGCCAGCAGCTCCTCTTCGATCGCCCGGTCGAGCGCCTCGCGCGCCGTGCAGCCCCGCGCCGCCGCGATCAGGGCCACGTCGTCGGCGGTGACCACCCCCGCGCCCACCCGCGCCACCACCGGGCCCGACGGCGGGGGACGCGGCGTCACCGCGGGCTCACGCCGCGCGCCGCACGCCACGAGGCCGAGGGCCGCCAACCAGCGCGCACGCCGCGCCATCACTCGGCAGTGTCGGGGCGCAACAGCTCGACCCCCGCCTGGCTCACGAACCACCCGATGCAGACCGCCAGAAGGGCCGAGACGAACTCTCGCCGGTCAAGCGCCCTCAGGGCCATGTAGAAAGGGTAAAGCGCCGCGAGCACGAGGCCCGCGCCGCCGACGCGAGTGAGCACCCGCAGCGCACGCATGGCGAGACCATATCACCGTCAGCCCGGGGGCCAACGGTCATCGCGCGCGGTCGAGCCAGACCTTCATCGCGAACGCCAACAGCGAGCCCGTCATGAGCCAGATCGCGCGGCTGAGGTTGCGCCGACGCTCAGGCCCCCGGCGCAAGAGCGAGGGCCCGAGCAACAGCACCCAAGCGAGCGAGAGCGCCAGCCCCACGCCCAAAACCATCACGCGCCGCGCCGCCACGCCGTCGAGGGCTGCGCCCGCCCGAGCGGTCACCACCCAACTCGGCAGCACCAACGAGAGGCCTAGGCCCATCAGCGCCGTCAAGGCGTACCCCAACGGCTGAAGCGGCGGCGTCGAGGCGAGGGGAGGGCTCGCCCCCGAAGGCTCCAGCGGCACCGCGGTGACCCGCGCCCGAGGGGCCGTCGACTGCCACCAAAGGGCCACGCTCGCGGCGAAGGCCAGCGCGGCCGCGGCGCCCATCAGCTGCGTCGCGAAGTCGAGCCGCGCCGTATGAAACAGCCCCTGCGCCAGCGCCCCGAGCCCCAACGCAAGCGGAAAGCCCGCCGCGCCCGCGAAGAGCGCCCGCGCCCGGGCCCCGCGACGGCCCTCGAAGGCCATCACCGCCAACGCGAAGGGCGCCGGCAGCGCCCCCATGAACGCCTCGGTCCGACCCAGGGCCAAGGCCGGCAAGAGCCCGAGCACCAGCCATGTCGCGAGGCCGAACACCCACGGCGCGGCGCTCACCCACAGCGGGGCCGAGAAATCGCCTCCGAGACCCTGGGCGTCGTGCCGAGACCCGCTCACGGCGCGACGCTAGCAGGCTTTCGGAGCGCTCGCTTGATTGATATGCTCCCGTGCTGTGAGAGCGTGTGAGCAGTGTCGTCGCAGCTGTGGCGACGACGATCGGTTCTGCCCGGGGTGTGGCGCGGCCTTGCTGGCGCCCCGCGCGAAGGCGGGCGACCCGCTCTTGGGGCGCACCCTCGCGGGGAGCTACCTCGTGCTCGAAGCGATCGGCGCCGGGGGCATGGGCCGGGTCTACCGCGCCGAGCAGGTGAGCCTGAACAAGACCGTCGCGGTGAAGGCCATTCACCCCCATCTTGCGAGCGATGAGTCGGCCGCGGGGCGCTTCTACACCGAGGCGCGGGCGTGCTCGCGCATCAACCACCCGAACGCCGTCAGCGTGCTCGATTTCGGGCGCACCGAAGAGGGCCTGCTCTACATCGTGATGGAGTACCTCCGCGGCCGCGACCTCGCCCGGGTCGTGTGGGAGCGCGGGCGCCTCTCGACCCGCGAGTCGGTGCACATCATCACGCAGGTGCTCGCGGCGCTCTCAGAGGCCCATCACCACCAGGTCGTCCACCGCGACGTGAAGCCCGAGAACATCTTTGTCGAGCCCATGCGCACCGGCGAAGAGTTCGTCAAAGTGCTCGATTTCGGCCTCGCGCGGCTCCTCGACGGCCCGGGCAACCGCATGACCAACCCGGGCCTCGTGTGCGGCACCCCCGAGTTCATGGCGCCCGAGCAGTGCCAGGGCGAGACCGTGGGCCCCCAGAGCGATCAGTACGCCGCCGCGGTGGTGCTCTACCACTGCCTCACCGGGCGCCTGCCCTTCGAGGCCGACGCGCCCGCGCAGGTGCTCTTGAAGCAGGTCGTCGAGCCCGCGCCCGACCCGCGCAAGTTCGCGCCCTCGGTGCCCGAGTCGATGGTGAAGGTCTTGCGCAGGGCCCTCGAAAAGAAGCCCGAAGCGCGGTACCCGAGCGTGGTCGATTTCGCCTCGGCGCTGCGCCTCGCGCTCGAAGAGGCCGAGGGCCCCACGCCCCGGGTGAAGTCAGGCATCCTGTGCGTGAGCTGCAATGAGCCCATCACCCCGGGGGTGAAGTTCTGCTCAAACTGCGGCACGCCCTTCGGCAAGACCCCCGCGCGGAGCGACGTTCGCACCCCCACGCCCACGCCCCACGTCACCGACCCGCGCATCGGCGAGCGGCTCACCGCGCCGCCCTTTGTGGGCCGCCAAACCGAGCGCGCGAAGCTCAACGAGGCTTGGGTGCGGGCCCGCGAGGGCGGCTTCGAGTTCGTGCGGGTGATCGGCGAAGAGGGCAGCGGGCGGCACAGACTCGTGAGCGACCTCGTGGCCACCGCGAAGGCCGACGGCGCGCGGGTGGTGACGGTGCGCCCCGACCCGACCTGGGCCGATGTGCCCTACGAGCCCGTGCGCCGCGCGGTGCGCGAGCTCCTGGGCATCGCCGGGGCGGTCGACCCGTGCGACTGGCTTGAGTCGGTCACCGACGCGGGCAGGGGCGGGGCAGATCCGCTCGTAAGGGCTGGGTTCCACGAGATTTTTCGCTCCCAGGGGGCCGCCGGGCTCGAACCCGCAGCCCGCAACGACGCGGCCGCCCGGGCGGTGCGCTTCGCCCTCGCGGGGGTCGGCAGCCACCGCGGTCCGGTGCTCTTCGTGGTCTCGCGCGCCGATCGGGTCGACGCGGCCACGCGCCGGGTGCTCACGTCGGTGTGCGCCACCCCCGTGCCGGGCCCGGTGATGGCCTTGGTGCTCCAGACGCCGCGGTACGTCTCGCCGGTGGCCTCGACCCTGGAGCTCCGGCTCGGGGGCTTCGATCCCCGCGAGGTCCAGGAGTTCCTCCGCGCGGTGGCCATGACCGACATCGAGCTGCCCGAGGGGCCTCTCTCGCCGCTGCACCTCTTGCAGCTCTTGCACTGGCACCGCGAGGGCGGCGGCCCCGCGCCGCGGCAGCTCGTCGACCTCGTGTCGGCCCGCATCGCCAGGGTCTCACCGAGCGCGCGGCGCATCCTCCAAGGCCTCGCCATCGTGGGCGAGACGAGCCTCGACCTCCTCGACTCGGTGGTCGAAGCGCGCTGCGACGACGCCACCCTCGACTGGCTCCTGCGCAACGGGTGGATCCACCGCGACGCCCAAGACCTCCACGAGCGGCTCCGCATCGCGCACCCGATGTTGCGCGAGGTGATCCGCTCTGAGACCCCCGCCGCGGTGGCCGAGGCGCTGCATCGCGCGGCGCTCCGGGTGGCCGAGACCCTGGAGCTCCCGATGGAGGTGCGGGCCATGCACGCCGACCTCGGCGGCGACGTGTTCCGCGCGCTGGTGCTCTACGACCCTGTGGGCGACGCCGCCACCTTGCGCGGCGACTACGACTCGGCGGCCCGGGTGCTCCGCCGGGGCCTCGAACTCGCGCGCCGCGAGCTGAGCCGCGGCGACCTCAACGAGCCCGACAGCGCCGTGGTGATTTTCGCCCTCAAGCTCAGCGAGGCCCTCTTCAAGACGGGGCACCTCGTCGAGGCCGAAGGGGTGCTCCGAGAGGGCATCGGGGTGGCGCCCCGCGGCGGCGCAGAGGCCCTGCGGCTCCAGGCCCAGCTCGGCCGCATCTTGCTCGCCCGTGGCCGCGTCGACGACGCCCGGCGCACCCTCGACCTCGCGCTGCAACAGGGCCTGCGGCAAAACCTCAGGGCCGTCGCGGTCGACCTCTATGTGCGCCGCGCCGAGCTCTCGACGCACGTCCAGCAGCACGAAGAGGCCGTCGAATTCCTCGGCCTCGCCTCGGCCATGCTGCGCGAGCGGAGCCTCAAGGGTGAGCGCGCCATCGGCCGCCGCAAGCTCGCCGAGGTGCTCTTGAAGCTCGCCTCGGCCCAGCGCCTCGCGGGGCAGTCGTCGAAAGAGACCCTCGAACAGCTCGCGGGGCTCCAGGCCGAGCTCGACTGGCCGCTCGGTCGCGCGCTCTACGAGAGCGAGGTGGCCGAAGAGGCAGAGGCGCAGAGCGAGCCGCGTCGGGCCCTCAGCGCGTGGCGCCGCGCCCTGGCCGAGGCCCGGTCTGCGGGCGACGGCGCGCGGGTCGAGCGGATCCAGAGTCAGATCGAGCGCCTCGGGCACGCCGCGACGCCGGCGATGCTGGGTCGTGCGCGTCCCGCTTGACGGGGCGAGCGAGGTCGGTATAGTCCGCGCCCCCAATGTCCCCCCGGCGGCGGTCTTTAGACGACGGCCCCTTTAGGAGCAAATCGTGGCGAATCACGCATCAGCAGAGAAGCGCAACCGTCAACGCATCAAGCGCACCCTTCGTAACCGCGCGGTCAAGAGCGAGTACCGCTCGCTCGTGAAGAAGGTGCGTTCACTTCTTGAGACCGGTGACGTGGCGGGCGCCAAGGCGGCCCTCACCCCGGCGATCTCGTCGCTCGACAGCGCTGTGAGCAAGGGTGTCATGCACCGCTCCACGGCGTCACGCCGGGTTTCGCGCCTCGCCGCCGCGGTCTACAAGGCCGGCGACAAGGCCCAGGGCTGATCGGTCTCGTCGTCTCTCGTCTCCGGGTTTCGGGGCCTCTGCGCGGTCGGCTGTTCTCAGTCGGCCGCGCGTTGCATTTGGGGCGCGATGGCCGGGTGCCGCGCGAGCAGCATCACGAGCGCGGTCACGCCGCCGTCGCGCACGAGCCCGACCCCCGCCGCGTCGACCGCCGTATCGAGGAGCCGCGCGCGGTGCGAGGGCGAGCTCAGGAGCCGCGCGAGGGCGAGCCGCGGGTTCGGCGCGAGGGCCACCACCTCGCCGAGACGGTCGGCCCGGGTCGAGGCCGCTTCGAGCCGCCCGACGGGGCCTTCGCCCTGCGCATCGACGTGAACGGCCGCGGCCGCCGCGAGGTTCGCGCCCGCCCGTTCGAGCGCGACCCGCGCGAGCCCAGGGTCGGCCCGCAAGGTGTCGAGCCCGTAGCGCCGACGGATCGCGTTGACCGCAGACAAGAGCCCCCGCGCGTCGTCGACGGGCCCTGAGAGCTCGACCTCGCCGACCTCAAGCGCCCCCCAACGCGCGACGGCCAAGGGCACGGGCCCCTGCGCGAGGGTGCCCACCCACTGAATCGCGCCCGCCGCGCCCGATCGAGCGAACGAGGCCACCGCCTGCGCCTCGTCGCGCGGGTCGCCCACCGCGTCGGCCCTGACCTCGCCGCGGGCATCGAGGGTGAAGCGCGTCACCGCCCGCGCCCCCTGCGGCAACGCGAGGCCACGCCACATCGGCCCGTCGGCGCGCTCGACCACCACCGGCGCGTGCACCGCCACCCACCCCCGCGCGTCACGCACCAGCGCGCACCGGTCGCCCACCCGCGACCGCCCGTCGGCCGAGACCCAGGCCGCAAAGTCATCGACGCGCTCAAGCCGCGCCACCCGCAGACTCGGAGCCCCCAACCCCGCCGCCAGGGCCGCCGCACGGGCCCGCTCGGCCGTCGGAAGCGCCCCCGACGGGTCGACCGCCTCGGCCACCGCGAGGAGCCTCCCATCGGCCGCACAGGGCCACGCGAAGGGCGTCGCCCGGGCGCGCCCCGCGAGGGCGCTCAGCGCCAGACACAACCGCCACGGTGACCCGCGCAGCACTCAGCCGACCCGTTCGAGCCAGCGGAGGGTCGGGCGCCACACCTGGGCGGGGGCGAGGGTGCCCACGAGGAGGTCGCCGTGACCGTGATCGACCAGCGAGAAGGTCTTGTCTTCGCTCTGGCTCTGGGTGAAGGCCACCCGCGCCGAGCGCGGCGGGGCCAACAGGTCATGACGGCCCGCGACGACCCAAAGCGGGAGGTCGCGCCGCGCGTCAAAGAGAGACAGCGCCGCGGTGACCTCCGAGGCGTCGACGCGGGTCGCCAAAAGCCCTGCGATTTCGCCGAGTGAGGCCCGGTCGAAGCTCGCGCTCAGCCACTCGCGAAGGAGCCCCACCTCGAAGCCCCCAGGGTGCCACGCGCGAATCGGGAGGGGCATCCACCGCGACTCCCACAGCGCCTCGGTGCGCTCAAAAATGCCCCGCACCAGCTGCATCGGGAAGGCCCCCCTCGGCGCCCGCGCCGCCACCACGCCGAGCGCCGACGCCAGCACCTCCAGCGACGTGTTGCCCACCCCAAAGGCCCGCGGCACCGCGAAGAGCCCCAAGGCCCGAACCGAGGGCGACGCCCCCGCGGTGACCGTCGCGATCAAGCCCCCGAGCGAGTGCCCGAACACCACCGCGCGGTCACACCCCGTCGCCGCGGTCGCGTGCACGAGCACCGCCGGGAGGTCGTCGCGGGCATACTCCAGCCACGACGCCTGCGGTTCGCCCCCGCGGGCCTCGCCGTGACCCCGGAGGTCGACATTGAACACCGGGTGCCCCGCCGCGGCCAGCGCGTTGGCGAAGCTCCGCTGCGAGAGGTGCCAGGCCCTGCGGTTCTGTCCAAAACCGTGCACAAGCACCACGGGCCTGCGCGGCGCAGCCGCCTGCGGCCACGCCACATCGACCACCGGGCCCGCGGCACCGAGGCGCAGCACCTCGCGTTCGAGCGAGACCGTCTCACCGAGGTCCACCGCCGCGATTTCGGGGTGCCGTGAGCGCAGCGAGACAAGCTTCATGGGCGGCGAACGTGGTAGCCTACACCCAACGACGATGCTTCACGCTTCCCATCGACCGATTGCACTCGCCGCCCTCGCGTGGGCCCTCTTCGCGAGCCCCGCCAGCGCCGACCCGCCGCCGTCTCGCGCGGCCCTCGAACAGATGCTCGGCGGCTTCGAAGAGGGGGCCTCGCTCAGCCAACTGCGGGCCTTGCCGGGGGCCGCGTCGGCCACGCTCCTCGACATCGCCAACGACCCCGCCGCGCCGCTCTTTGTGCGCGCCCGCGCGGTCTACGGGCTCCGCGCGTTCACCGCCCCGGGCGTGGCGCCGACGGTGCAAAGCGCCCTCCGCGCGGTGGCCCTCTCGGCCGGCGCAGACCCGCTCTTGCGCCGCGCGGCCCTCGACGCCTTGGCCGAAGGTCACGGCGACCTCGGCGCGGCCCGCACCCTCCTCGGCGGCGCCGACCCGTCAATGCGCGAAGCCGCCGGGTGGACGCTGTCTCGCTCGGCCGACCCCAGCGCCCGCCCCGCCCTCAGCGCGCAGCTCCAGCGCGAGCGCGACCCGGCCGTCGCCCGGAGCCTCCGCGACGCCCTCGGCGTACCGACCCCCACGGCCCCGACGGTGACGCCGCCGGGCGCTGTCACGCGCTGAGCCGAGACGATTTCAGACACCCCGCACTCTGACCACAGATCGAATGAAAGGCTGACGCATGAAGCCCGCTGTCACTGCCCTCGCGCTCGCCGCGACCCTCGCACTGCCGACCCTTGGGTGGGCGCAACAGGCGACGCCGCCACGCCCGGTGACGAGCGACACGGCGCCGGTGCCGCGCTCGACAGAGCCAGACTTTCCGCGCTTCGGTCGGCACATCGAGCACAGCTTCGGCCTCCGCGGCTGGGCATGGAACACCCCCGCATGGATCGTCGGCCTCTTCGCCCACGTCGAGAACGACTGGTCGGGCCCGATGACCTTCGCGCCCGCGCTCGAGTACGTCTACCGCAAGGGCAACCTCGACCTCGTGGTGGGGCTCCAGTACACCTCGCTCAGCACCGGGGTCGGCTACATCCGCGGGCAAAACGAAGGCGACACCGCCCTCGAACGCATCGAGTCGCGCCTCTGGACGATTTCAGCCAACGCCCTCTTCTTGTGGACCACCCGCATCACCGACTGGGTCGAATTTCAGATCGGCATGGGCGCGGGCATCTCGTACGTGGGCGGCAACCTCTACCACACCCAGGTCGCGCGCACCTCGGGCGGCGGCTTCGTCGAGTGCACCGGGCCCACCATGCCCAACTTCGAGTACTGCGGCAACCCCGCCAACGGGCGCTACCTCAACGCCGACGGCACGCGATACACCGAGCCGCGGCTCGGCTCCGGGGGGAGCGTCCCGCCGGTGATCCCGTGGCTCTCGATCCCGCACGCGGCCTTCCACTTCCGGCCCCACCGTCACGTCGACCTCCGCGTCGACGGCGGCTACGGCGTCATCGGCTTCTACGGCGGTCTCGCCGCCCACTACGTCTACTGACGGCCCCGCGCCGACCGTTCGCGCCCGCCCTGAAGCCGCCCGGCCATGTGCAGCCCTCGGCCACCCGCCTGCGGCCAACGGGTGTGTCATGCCGGCGCCGCAGCCCTCGGGTGTCACAGCGCGGCACCGCCCCGGAGCGCCCCCGCACCCGCTGTCAGACCTTCAGATTTCGCGAGAAAACAAGCGGTTCTTGGAGAGCATGGCTCGCACCGAAGCCCGAGCGGCCAGGGGCCCGTGACACGGTTGTCAGACCCCGAGTCCCGAGACCGCCGACTCGGCGCCCCATGACAATCATCAAACCCTTACGATTTGAGGGAATCGACTCGCTGGCACGTCGCCTGCATTAGTCTCCCTCGTCCTTGCTTGGCCCCTGACGGTTGGTCTTCCTCGGCCGACGTACACCGACGTGAGTTCCCGCTCGGTGGTGTGCGCGGTCTACGGTGATTCAAGACCTTTTCGGGTGCGCTTCTTCGCTTTGCTTGGCTTCTTCTTTGACGGGCGCCCGTCACTTTCTTCTCGTGCGCTTTTAGCCTTTGCTTGCCTTGTTCACTTTCTTCGCCTTCACATTCTTCTTTCTTCGCTTCAGTATGCCTTCTTTTCGCGCTCCTTACGAGCCTCGCCTTGCACACTTTTCTCTGACCGCGAAGCCACACCCCCACAGCCACCGGCGCACCCTACTCTTCTCGCGCCGCACGGTCTGTCGGGGTTTTGTGGCTTTGGGGGCGTCAACGCCGAGGGCGAGGGCTTTGTTCCACCCTTGGGCTTCGGCCTTGGGGGCGAAGAGGGGCTGTTCGCGAGACCCTCGCCTGGCGTACCATCGCGACACCATGCGCCGCGTGTCTCTCTTGGGTCTGGCGTTGTGCTTCGCCTCGGTGGCCTGCACCAACTACCGCGATCAGCTTGAACGCGCCGATGGGCACTACCGCCAGGCGCGCTACGAAGCCGCCTTGTCGAACCTCGAAGACCTCGAGGGCGACCTCGGCCATTTCGACCGCGATGAGCGCATTCGGTACGAGTACGTGCGGGGCATGACCCACGCGCGGCTCAACCAACGCGCCGACGCCCGCCACTGGCTCGCCATCGTGCGAGAGCGCACCGACGGTGACAGCCGCGCGCTCAGCGAAGAGGCCCGGAGCCTCCTCGAACGCACCCTCACCGAGGTCGACACCACCCCCGCCGCGCCGACCCCCGCGGGCGCCCAAAGCAACAGCGCCCCGGCAGCCGCGGCGACCCCCGCGACCCCGAGGCGCTGAGCCCGCCGCCCTCAGTCGTCGTCAGACTGCCTGAGGGTCGCGAGCACCGAGAGGTCTTCGAGGGTGGTCACGTCGCCCTTGGTGTCTCCGCCCGCGGCGATGTCTTTGAGGAGCCGCCGCATGATCTTACCCGAGCGGGTCTTGGGCAGCGCATCGGCGAAGCGAATGGCGTCGGGCCGCGCGAAGCGACCGATCTCTTGCGCGACGTGCTCGGCGAGCTGCGTCTTGAGCGCCTTCGAGGCGACGTTGCCGGGCCTGAGGGTCACGAAACACACAAGCGATTGGCCCTTGATCTCGTCGGGGCGGCCCACCACCGCGGCCTCGGCCACGGCGCGGTGTGACACGAGCGCGCTCTCGATCTCGGCGGTGCCGAGGCGGTGCCCCGACACGTTCACCACGTCGTCGACGCGGCCCATGAGCCAGATGTACCCGTCTTCGTCGCGACGGGCGCCGTCGCCGGTGAAATACACGTTGGCGATCTCGTTGAAGTACTGCCGCTGGAAGCGCTCGTCGTCGCCGTAGATGGTGCGCATCATCGACGGCCAGGGCCGACGAATGACGAGGAAGCCGCCCTCGTTCGGGGCGCACCGGCTGCCGTCGCGGCGCACCACCTCGGCCTCGATGCCGAAGAAGGGCAGCGTGGCCGAGCCCGGCTTCGTGGGCGTCGCGCCGGGCAGGGGCGAGATCATGATGGCCCCGGTCTCGGTCTGCCACCAGGTGTCGACCACGGGGCAGCGGGCGTTGCCGATCACGCGCTGGTACCACATCCACGCCTCGGGGTTGATGGGCTCACCCACCGAGCCGAGGAGCCGCAGCGACGACAGGTCGGCCTTCATCGGCCACTGCTCGCCCCAGCGCATGAAGGCCCTGATGGCCGTCGGCGCGGTGTAGAAGATCGTGACGCCCCAGCGCTCGCAGATCTGCCAGAGCCGCCCGGGGTCGGGGAAGTTCGGCGCCCCCTCGTACATCACCACCGTCGCGCCGTTCGAGAGCGGGCCGTAAACGATGTACGAGTGGCCCGTGATCCACCCGACATCGGCGGTGCAGAAATACGTGTCGTTCTCGTGGAGGTCGAAGACGTACTTCGAGGTCACATAGGTGCCCACCATGTACCCGCCGGTGGTGTGAACGACCCCCTTGGGTTTGCCCGTGGTGCCCGAGGTGTAGAGAATGAACAGCGGGTGCTCGCTGTCGACGGGCAGGGGCGGGGCGCTCGCGCCCACCGCCTCGATCACCTCGTGCCAGTAGTGGTCGCGGCCGGGCTCCATGTCGACGCGCTCGCCGGTGCGCTTGAACACCACCGTGTGGCGCACCGTGGGGCAGTCGACGATGGCCTTGTCGACGACGGCTTTGAGGGGCACCAGCTGACCCCGACGCACGGCGCCGTCGCAGGTCACGATGAGGCTCGCTTTTGAGTCGTTGACCCGGTCGCGCACGGCCTCGGCGGCGAAGCCACCGAAGATCACCGTGTGCACCGCGCCGATGCGCGCGCAGGCCAGCATCGCTACGGCGATCTCGGGCACCATGCCCATGTAGATGGCCACCCGGTCGCCCGCGCGGACCCCGAGCTTGCGCAGCACGTTGGCGAAGCGGCACGTCTCGCGGTGGAGCTGCTGGTAGGTCAAGACGCGGGTGTCGCCGCCCTCGCCCTCCCACAAGATCGCGGCCTTGTTGCGGCGCAGCGTGGGCAAATGGCGGTCGAGGCAGTTGTACGAAATGTTGGTGGTGCCGCCCACGAACCAGCGCGCCCGGGGAGGGTCTTCTTCGAGCACGCGCCGCGGCTCGGCGAACCAGTGGAGCGAGCTCGCGATCTCGCCCCAGAAGGCCTCGGGTTCGTGAATGCTCTTCTCGTAGAGCGCCCGATACTGTTCGAGCGAACGGATGTGAGCGTGGGCCGAAAACTCCTCGTCAGGAGGGAAGACCCTGGACTCTTTCAACAAGCTCTCAATCGAGTTCGACATAACTACGCTGCGCCCTCCGGTCGAAGTCGGGGCGAGCGTACACCCGCCGTCGGGCGCCGCGAGAGGCACAATCGTGACCCGACCGCGCCGCCCCGGGCCAGAGACTCAGAAGGCCATGCGGCGGAGGAATTCAGACAGGGCCGACGGGCGCTCGGGGCTCCAGCCTTCGAGGAGCCGCTCGCCCACCGATTGGCGGCGCTCGATGAGGTCGGCCGCGGGGGCGAGGAGGCTCCGCTCGTCGAGGCCCCCGAGGTCGCGCTTGTTGCGGCGCGCGAGGGCGGCCTCGACCACGGGGAGAAACCGCGCCCAGACGTCGCCGAGGGTGCCGTCGTCGAAGCGCGTCGCGAGGGCGCGCGCGGCGATCTCGGGGCGGAGCCCTTGCCAGAACGCGTAGCCGCGGCTCACAAGGTGGGTGTCGATCCAGTCGAGGCAGTCGTCGTCGTAGAGCACGCCGAGCCACAGCGCCACCATCGCCGTAGCGTAGGCCCGCGGCGCGCTGTCGGCCCCGCGCACCTCAAGCGTACGCGCCAGCCTCACCTCGGGGAACATGGTCTTCAAGTGCGACTCCCAATCGCTCGCCACCGCCCGATGCCCCCCGAGGCCCTCGGCCATGAAGCGCTCGAAGCTCAAGTGGGTGGCAGGCAGCACCTCGGCCCCGCGCTTCACGATGAACATCGGCGCCCGCTTCGCCCAACGGATGTAATCTCCGAGGCTCGCGTCGCGCGACCACGCGAAGGGCAGGAGCCCCGAGCGGTCGGGGTCCATCTCGAGCCACACCGCGAGGCGCCGCGCGCGGAGGCCCGACCAGGCGCCCTCGACGAGGGGGCTGTTGGCGAAGAGCGCAGACACCATGGGCGAGAGCGCGAGCCCGCAGCGCAATTTGCGCATCGCGTCGCGCTCTGAGCCGAAGTCAAAATTCGCTTGAACGGTGGCCGTTCGGCGCATCATGTCGAGGCCCGAGGCGCCCCGGGTGGGGAGGTACTCGCGCATGATCGGGTATCGAGACTTCGGCACCCAATCGAGATCAGACTGCTTCGCGTAGGGGTGAAATCCGACGCCGAGGAAGTGCAGCCCCGCCGTGCTCTCGAGCGACGCGAGCTCGGCCGCGTGGGCGTCGAGCTCGGCCCGCACATGGTGCGCTGACCCGAGGGGCGAGCCCGAGAGCTCAAACTGCGAGCCCGGTTCGAGGGTGATGTTGGCGCGGCCGCGCACGAGCATCAGCGCGGGGCCCCCTGGCTTGTCGGCCTCGGGGCTCCAGCCGTAGCGGGCCGCGAGCTCGGCGAAGATGGCGGCCACGCCCGGGCGACCCGGCGCGTCGGCGTAGTGAAGCGGCGCCCCGTCACTGTAGAGGGCCACCTTCTCTGACTCGATGCCTACGAGGCGACCGTCGGGGCGAAACGCGTTCGCGAACAATTCAAAGAGCGCCTCTTCGGAGACGAGCGTCTCGGCCTCCGGTGAGGGCGCGGAGTCTGGCTGGGTCGGCATTGCGGGCGCGACCATACATGCTCGCATCGTGCTCGGCCATGCGCATTGCCGGTGATGGCCGGGGCGGGGTGATGGTACCCTCGCGGGGCGTTCAGGCGGGCGTCGGCGGCGGTGATGGTCGCGGCACCTCAGGTGGCAAGTTCGAGCGGAGTTGCGAAGACGTTTATGCCCAGCAGAATCGAAGCCGGTTTGACCCTCGAAGGCAGCGTCCGCGGTGAGGGTGAGCTCGTGGTGGCGGGCCGCCTCCGAGGGGTGTTGACCCTCGCGGGCACCCTCGTGGTCGAAGAGGGCGGCGCCGTCGAGGCCGAGGTCGAGTGCGACCGCGCCATCGTGGCGGGCCTCCTCTCGGGCAGCATCCAAGCGCACGAAGAGCTTCGCATCGAGGCCGGTGGTCACGTCGACGCCCGGGTGCGCGCCAACCGCCTCGCGGTGGCCGACGGCGCCGTGTTTCGTGGCGAGCTCTCGGCCCCCCAGGCGAGCGTCAATGCGACCTACGAGGCCCGGAGCCTCCGCGCGGGTCGTGCCGCCCCGGGCCTCGCGTCGCGCCCCGAGAGCCCGCGCATGGGCGCTCCGCCGGTGCCCACCCTCGAGCCCGTCGAGCCTCGCCGCCCCGCCATCGGCGCGCCGCCCGTACCGCCCGCCGCCCCTGCGCCCGCCGCCCCTGCGTCTGCGTCGCGCGCGGCGCCGCGGGGCCTCGGGTTCGCAGCGCCCGCCCAGAAGCCTCAGGCCGACGCGATGGGCGAACTGCCCACCCGCCGCCCGCCCCCGATGGCCACGCCCGCGGTGCGACCCGCGGGGCCCCCCAAGATGCCCGGGCTCCCGCGCGGGCGCACCGTGATGGGGGGGCGAGGCGCGTGAGCGAGGCCCGCGCCCGGCTCCTCGCGCGTCTGCGCGCCGACGCGGTGCAGACGGGGTCGTTCGTGCTCGCCTCGGGGCGCGCGAGCGAGTACCTCGTCGATTGCAAGCGCGTGGTGCTCGGGGCCGAGGGGCACAGGCTCGTGGCAGAGTGTTTCCTCGAAGTGTTGGGCGAGGCGCGGGTCGACGCGGTGGCCGGGGTCGCCCTCGGCGGCTGCCCCCTCGCGAGCGCCGTGTCGCTGCTCTCGGGGCTCCGAGGCCTCGGGCCATCGGGGCGAGGCTACGACGCGCTCTACGTGCGCAAAGAGCCCAAGGCCTACGGAGCCGCCGCGCAGATCGAGGGGCTCGGGGCCCGCGCCGCCGCGGGGCTGCGTGTGGCCCTGCTCGAAGACGTGCTCACCACCGGCGGGTCGTCGCTGCGGGCCGTCGAGACGCTGCGCGCGGCGGGGCTCACCGTCGAACACGTCTGGGCCCTCGTCGACCGCGAGGAGGGCGCCCGCGAGGCCCTCAGGGCGGGCGGGGTCACCGCGCACAGCCTCTTCCGCCGGGCGGAGCTCGTAGGGTGAAAAAGTCTATTGGTTTCGCAGTCTTGATGGCCGCCATGGCGACCCGCTGCGCCACCCCGCGGGTGAGCCTCCGCGAGTCGCCCCGGGCCTACACCGCGAACCAGTACGACGACGTCCTCGCCCGGTGGACGCGCACCGGCCACGTCTACACCCTCAACCCGCCCGACGACCAGCTGGTGGTCTCGGCGACCTTCGAGAGCTGGGATTTTCGCTGGGCCTACGTGGTGCGCTACGCGGCCGATTTTCGTATCGCCACCGAAGACCGCAGCCGCTTGCTCGAAGCGAGCCTCGCCGCGAGCCGCACCGAGCATGAGTTCTATGTGGCTCTGGCGACACAGAATCGCCGCTGGGGCGAGCTCACCCGGCCCACCAGCGCGTGGCGCGCCCAGCTCGTCAACGACCGCCGGATGGAGGTCTCGCCGCTCGCCATCGAGCCGGTGAACCGACCGGGGGCCCTTGAGCGCACCTACTTCCCGTACACGACGCCCTTTCGGCAGGTGTTCAGGGTGCGCTTCCCGCGGCGGGTGCGCGGGGCCTCGGGCGAAGAAGAGCTGCTCACGCCGACGACGAAGTATTTCATCTTGCGCTTCTCGGGCCCCCTCGGCTCCCTCGACCTCCGGTGGGACGTCGAACGCTGAGCGCCCGACCGGGTGAATTCGGGCCGGGCGCTTCTGTTTTGACCCAAGATGTGTGACGGTGTCCGCGTCGATGGTGACGCGCCGCGCACGCGGGCGCCATCACGGCGCTCGGCGTTCGTGTCAGTGAGGAGCCCCACGATGCACGTGACCCTGGTGTTGACCCACGCCTGCAACCTCGCGTGTTCGTATTGCTACACGGGCGAGAAGTTCGACCGCGAGATGACCTGGGAGACCGCTGTGCGCGGGGTCGAGATGGCCTTCGCCGAGAGGCGCCCGCTCTACCCCTGGCAGCAGCCCGAGGCGACGCCCATCGACCTCGGCTTCTTCGGCGGCGAACCCCTCATTTGTTGGGAGATGATGGAGCGCGTGGCCGTCTACGCCCGCGACAAGGCGCTCCGCGAGGGCAGGGTGCTCAGGCTCGCGGTGACCACCAACGGCACCCTGGTCACCGCCGAGCGCGCGCGGCGGCTGCGAGAGCTTGAGTTCGAGGTGACCCTGTCGCTCGACGGCACCCGCGAGGCCCACGACGCCACCCGGCCGCAGCGGGGCGGGCAGTCGAGCTATGAGGCCGTGCTGCGCGGGGCCCGGCATCTCATCGAGGCGGGGCACCCGCTCGAGGTCATCGCCGTGGTGGCGCCCGGCAATGTGAGACAGCTCGGCGCCAGCGTGGCGAGCCTCGCCGACCTCGGCGCCAAGCAGATCATCCTGAACCCCTGCTACGAAGAGCCGTGGGGCGACGACGACCTCGCCGCCTGGGAGCAGGGGATGCGCGACGCCGCCCTCGTCTACGCCGACGCGATGCGCGCCGGGCGCGTGGTGGCGATGCCGACCTTTGACAACAAGCTCCTCGCGGCCGCCAAAGGGGGCCTCGCGGGCTGCGACTCGTGCTCGGCCGGTGAGCGCGAGGTGGCCGTCTCGCCCCAAGGCAACCTCTACCCCTGCGCGCGCATGGTGGGCGAAGACCGCGATCATCGCTTGGTGATCGGGCACCTCGACACGGGGATCGAGACGCCGAAGGTGAAGGCCATCCCGCGGGGGCCGAGCGACCCGGCGTGCGAGAGCTGCGCTGAGAAATGGCGCTGCGGCGCGAGCTGCGCGTGCGCGAACCTCGCCGAGACGGGCACCACCAACGTGCCCGGGGGCGTTCAGTGCTGGTACGAGCAGGCCAGCGCGCGCATCGCCGACGAGATCGGGCTGCGGCTCATCGAAGAGCGAGACCCGACCTTTCTGCAATGGATCTACGGCCGCGTCGCCGACGCGAGCGCCGCCGTGCGGGCCAACCAAGAGGCCTTCCAGAATGAGACCCCGGCCCAGCAGATCAAGCGGGTGCGGCGGCTGCCAGTCTTGAGCGCCGCGCAGGCGTCAAACAACGGAGAATTGCTGTGACCGATCGTCAACCGAAGCCCTCAGAGAGTGCGTCGCCGATCCCCTCGCTGGCCGAGGTTCGACAAGGCGGCGCGGGTCGCCGGGTCGGCGCCGTGGTGGCCGCCATGGGGGTCACAGGCCTCGCCGCAGGGGCGGTGTATGCGGGTGATCCGCCGCAGTGTGGGAGCTCGCGGGTCGACGAGCTGCGGGCCCACAGCGACAGCATCGCCACCAGCGCGCGGCGCGCCGACGCGGCGCAGGTGATCCGCGAGATCGGCGTGGCCCTCGGGTTCGTGCATCACACCTCGACGGGGTGCGGGTCTGAACCCGGCGTCCACGCCGCGGGCGAAATGATGAACGTGTCGACGAACCCGGTCGAGCCCGGCCAGCTGGTGAACACCCCGACCCAGCCGCAGCCGCCGCAGCCGCCCACCGCGGGCGCGCCGATGCCCGTGACGCCGCACCCGCCGCCGCCCCCGCAGAACCCGCCGTTGCCGCGCACGCCGGTGCCCCAGCCGCCCGGCGGCATGCCCGTGGTGCGGCCGAATCCGCCGACGCCGCCGCAACCGCCCGCGGGGCAGGTGAGACCGCACCCGCAACCGCGCGGCGGGGCGCGACGGGTCGACCCCACCCCCGACGGGCGCCTCGGCGACATCTCGCAGGTGACCGTGTTGCCCCGCGAAGTGATCGAAGGCTGAACACCGCCGCCGGGCAATCGAGCCTGTGGCTGTGTCACCGCGGTGACAGGCCCTAGACGCGGGCGCCACCCTGCGGGTAAAGCAGGGAGTACGAGCAGCGATGGCGTTTGGCCACATTCGAGAACGCATCGGCACCGTCGTCGCGGCGCAATACAAGCTCCTCCGCATGATCGGCGAGGGGGGCATGGGCGCCGTGTTCGAGGCCGAGCACATGGCCTCGGGCCAGCGCGTGGCGGTCAAGCTCATCAAGCCCGAGTACGCGAGCGCGCCCGAGGTGAACGCGCGCTTCGTTCAAGAGGTGCACCTCGCGGCCTCGATCGGGCACCCGAACATCATCCGGGTGCTCGACGCGGGCACCGACGAAGAGGGCCCGTACCTCGTCCTTGAGCTGCTTGAGGGCGAGACGCTGTGTGACTTGATCGATCGGCGTCCGCTGGGGTTTCGCGAGGCGCTGACGGTGATGGCCGAGACCCTCGAAGCGCTCCAGGCGGCGCACGGGGTCG
The DNA here is from genome assembly GCA_016792845.1 of Myxococcales bacterium. Taxonomy (GTDB): domain Bacteria; phylum Myxococcota_A; class Polyangia; order Polyangiales; genus JAEUKH01. Next base: position 60,473 of record JAEUKH010000037.1, read on the forward strand.
GGGTGGTGCACCGCGACATCAAGCCCGAGAACATCTTCCTCGTCGGCGGCGAGCGCTGGAGCCGCATCGTGTTGCTCGATTTCGGCATCGCCAAGATGCTCACCGAGCAGCGCCTCGGGGGCGGCCTCACCCGGGTCGGCACCGCCGTGGGGACGCCCGATTACATGTCTCCCGAGCAGGCCTCCGGGGGTCGCGTCGACGGGCGCGCAGACCTCTGGTCGGTGGCCGCGGTGCTCTACGAGTGCCTCGCGCAGGTGACGCCCTTCGACGGCGAGAGCTACCAGCAGCTCATCTCGCGCATCGTGCTCCAGCCGCCGACCCCGCTGCTTGAGAAGGTGCCCGGCGCGCCCCCCGGGGTGGTCGCCCTCATCGAGCGCGCGTTGCAGAAAGAGCCCGCCCAACGCTTCGCGAGCGCCGCTGAGATGCTCGCCGAGATGCGCCGGCTCCTCGCGATGCTGCCCGCCGACGACGTGGCCGGGCCCCGCGACGAGCCGACCTCGATCTTTCAGACCCACAACGAGCCCACCGCGGTCTTCGCCACGCCGCCCGCGGCAGGCCCGTCGAAGCCCCCGCGGCCGGCCCCGGCGCCGATGCAAGCGCCGCCGCCGTCGTTGCCGTCGCTCCCCCCGGCGGTGCCCTCGCGGCGGCCTCTGGCGGGCCCGTCTGGGGCGATGTCACCGGCCCATGGGGTTTCACCCGCGGTGCCGCGCCCGATGCCGCAGAATGACCCTTGGAGCCAGCCTACGGCCCCGGGCATGGTGATGCAGTCGGGGCGCTCGCCCGCGCCGGTGCCGCAGGTGGCGCTCCGCGAGGCCGAGGCCACGGTGCTCAACCCGCAGCCGAGCGCGATGCTGCCGTCGGCGCCCGAGGCGGCCTACGGCGGCGCCGCCCTCGCGATGGCGCCCGAGGCCTTCGCGCCGGGGCGTGACGACCCCGACATGGCGCGCAAGCGCAACATTCTCATCGCGATCATGGCGGCGGCGGTGTCGGTGACCCTGGCGGTGACCTTTCTGCGGCGTCCGCCGAGCGCGGCCCCGAGCTTGCCTGAGGTTCAAGCGCCGCTCGAAGCCGCGCCGACCCCGCGGGCGACCCCCGAGAGCGGGGGCGGCGCGCCCGAGGTTCAGCAGGTGTTGGCGCCGAGCGCCCCGGCGCCTACCGCGCCGGTGGTTCAGCCCATGGAGGCGCCGGTGGTTCAGCCCATGCAGCCGACGCCCCCGCCGGTGGCCGCCGCGCCGGTGCGGGTGCTCCGTGAGCCCGAGCCGCGTGGGCCGCGGCCTCACCGCGTGACGGCGGGGGCAGAGCCCGAGCCCCCGGGCGGCCTCGCCGGGGTGCCGCTCAGCCAGAGCGACGTCTTTGTGGCCTTTCGTGCGGTTTTGCCCGAGCTCCGAGGGTGTTACCAGGGCAGCGGCGGCGCCCTCGACGTCAACTTCGACGTCAACGCCCGGGGCGAGCCGACGGCCATGGTGATGGCCGCGCCGTCGGCCTCTGAGGGCCACCGGAGCTGCACCTGGGGGCTCGTGCGGCGGGTGCGCTTCCCCCTGGGTCGGCCGACGCAGGGGCTTCGCTTTGTGACCCGCTTCAACGCGGGGTCGTAGGCCGGGGGGCCTGGCGGGCGAGCATCTCCCACGCCATCTCGTACTCGAAGTACCGCATCACGTCGGTGGCGAGCACCGCGCGGAGGGCCGCCTCAACGCCCGCGGCGTCACCCTCGGCGCGCTTCAACATCGCGTCGTAGAAGTGAAATTCAGCGCGCTGCCCTTGGGTTCGGGCGAGGGCCTCGACGCGCTCTCGGGTGAGCGCGCCCACGTAGCGGCGGGCGAGCTGCAGCGTCCACGCGTCGCTGTCGCCGGCGCTTGACAGCAGCCGTTCGAGGGAGGCCCGCGCGCCGCCGTCGTCGTCGAGGTGACCGGCCCCCGAGGCGGCCATGCCCCAGAGCCCGAAGTACACCTGCCAGGGGCGATCGAGGCTCAGCTGGCTGCGCGCGGCCCGGGCGAGGTCGCGGGCGTCGCGCCAGCGGCCACGGGCGAGGCAGAAGGTGACGGCGCGGGCGTAGACGTCGCGGTTCTCGGGCGCGGCGTCGAGGGCCTCGTTCAAGAGCGACCGTACGCGGGCCTGGTCGCCGAGGGCGTCGGCCACCGTGGCGCGCTCAAGGAGCAGCGCCGCGAGCTCATCGCCCGAGCTCGTGTGGGTGAGCGCGTCGAGGGCGCGGGCCACCTCTTCGTAGGCCGCGCTGGCCGCCGCGGCGTCGCCCGAGGCGCCCAACACCTGCGCGCGGCGGAGCTGAAACAAGGGCCGAAAGAGCGAGTCGCTCTCGCTGGGTCGGAGCGGCAAGCGCAGGCCCCGGTCGAGCGCTTCGAGGGCCGGCGCAGTCTCGCGCCTGCGTAGGTGGAGCTCGGCCAGGATGAGGTAGGCCTCGCGCGACGCGGGGGTCGCCGCGGTGGCGCGCTCGAGGTGCGCGGCGGTGTTCGCGAGGTCGCCCGCACCGAGGGAGAGCTGGGCGGCGAACTCTTCGAGGTCGGCCACCCCCACCGGCGGGTTTTGCCCGGGGTACCGACGCGACCACTCGGCGATGAGCGTCGCGGCCCGCGCGTAGGCCCGCTGCCCCGCGCGGGGGTCTTCGGCGCCGAGCTCGGTGCGGAGCCACTGGACCGCGAGCTCGAGGGCGAGCCTGAGGCCCTGTTGGGCGTCGGGGCGAAGCTCCCAGGCGCGCTCAAGGTGCGCGCTCGCGAGGGCGGCGTTGTTCTGGGCCACGGCGTCTTGGGCGAGGCAGGTCGCGAAGCGCTCGTCGGTCGGGTAGCGCCGCCGACCGATGCGGCAGACCCCCGCGGCGGCCCCTTGGAGCCTGTCGGTGCCCTGGTTGCCCCGGCGCGCCCCTTCGCCCCCGCCGTGCTCGAGCACGCCGAGCCGCTCGGCCAGGGCGAACATGCGCGGCGCCCCGTCTTCGCCGCTCGCGATGGAGCCGAGCACGTCGGCGAGGTTGGCCGCCTCGCTGCCCGTGCCGAGGTCGCGGAGCCGGTTGGCGGCCTCTTGGAGCTCGCCCACCCGGAGGTAGAGCACCGCGAGCTCGGCGCCGCTCGCCTGGAGCCCCGCCCGCAGCTGTCGGGCCTCGTCGTACGAGAGCCGGCTCGCCTCTTCGCGCGAGCGCGACTGTTGCAGCCGGTCGCGCCCCTCGATGGCCGTGCGGCGCCGCGCGACGATGTGCTCGGCGGCGGTGTTGAGCACGTCGCGAGAGGGTACCAAGATGGCGACAGTGCTCCAGATTTCGGCGAGCGCGGCCTCGCGCACCCAGGGCCTGTAGAACTCGGTGCGGTTGCTCACGCCCCAGTCGCGGATGCGCCCGAAGGTCTCTTGGGCCTCGGCGTTGCCGCCCTCGACGGCCATGAGAATGCGGGCCGCCGCGAGGCTCGTGGCCTCGTCGCCGCGGGGTGACGCCCACGCGAGGAGCCGCTCGGCCACCGGCCTGAGCGCCGCCGGGAGGTGCCCCGCTTGGAGCTCATCGGGGCTGAAGTGCCGCAGCGCGGTGCGGGTGAGCCGCAGCGCCGCGGTGAAGTCGCCGGCCTCGGCCTCGGCGAGGGCGCGCCCCGCGACGAAGGCGCTCACCCGGGCCCGCAGCGCGGCGTAGGCCGGGGTGCCCGCTTCGAGCTCGTCGAGGCTTCGCAAGAGGTCGCCGACGTTGCCGCCATCGACCTCGGCGCTCTCGGGTGCGGCGGCCGCGGTCGGTCGCCGTGCCGGGCCCGTGGCGCAGCCCGTGAGTGACGAGACACCGAGTGCCAGGGCCCCCAAGAGGCCGACCGAGGCGAAAGCGCCGCTGCGTTTGGGTCGCATGAAATTCGCTGTGACCGTAGCGCCCCAGTGCGGGTACCCGCAAGCGCATCGCGCCGCTCAGCCGCGCGAGGCCGGGTGCCCGGTCAGCGGGTCGACTTCGACGCCCTCGTGGTCGTCGGGGCCGCTGTACTCGCGCCAGACCCCGAAGCGGCGGCGCTGGTGCGGGTAGTAGTCGGCTTTGTACCGGAGGTGCTGGCAGTCGCTCACGTAGAGGCCGAGGTAGTACCACTCGAAGCCCTCTTCGCGGCAGTACGCGATCTCGCGCAGCACCGAGTAGACGCCGATGGAGCGGGCCGCCTCGTCGGGGTCGAAGTAGTGGTACACGCTCGAGACGCCGCGGAAGCCGAGGTCGAGGATGCTCACGGCGATGAGCCGGTCGCCGACGTAGTAGCGAAACTCGCGGGTGTCGACGCAGGTCTCGAGGAGGAAGAAGTGGTAGTCGCGGGCCGTGGCGTCGCCCTCGCGGCGGGCGAGGCCGCGCTCGCGCTTGTGGCGGTTGTAGAGCCCGAGCCGGGTGTCGTCGAGGAGCGCGGGGCCGAGGCCCGCGTCGACGTCGAGGTTCTTCTTCACGCTCCGGCGCTGCGAGCGGGTGGGCTCGAAGCGCGCGACGGGGATGCGGATGGCCTCGCAGGCTTCGCAATGCGCGCAATCGGGGCGGTAGAGGAGCGGCCCCGAGCGGCGGTCGCCGGCTTCGAGGAGGAGGTCAAACTGGAGGGGTGAGAGCTGGCGCGGTGAGGGGAGCCGCAGCGGGAGGCGCATCTGCCGGTCAGGCAGGTACACGCACGGCTCGGGTGCGTCGTGGACGACAACAAAGGCAGGCAGTCTCACGCGCGACACGGGTGCAGCGACGCTACCACACCCTCAGCCGAAATCTTTCTCAGCCCGCTCCTGGTCTTCTTTGCAACGGATGCAGAGCGAGGTCTCGGGCCGCGCTTCGAGGCGCTTGATCGAGATCTCTTCGCCGCACTCTTCGCAGTCGCCGAACTCGTTGAGGGCGATCTTTGCGAGGGCGCGGTCGATCTTTTCGAGGAACACCTTCTCGCGGCCACGAAGGCGAAACGTGAACGACTGGAGGTACTCGCTGGAGGCGAGATCCATCTCGTCGGGGAGGTCGTTGGCGTCGAGGGCCATGTCCTCGGCGAGGGTGCTCTGCGCGTTCGCGATGATCTGCGCGCGCTTCTCCTCCAACAACGATTTGAACCGGAGCATCTCGGGCTTTGGAAGGGGCATCGACGTGCCTTTCACAAAAAGGGGCGCGAGAGTCTAAGTGCAACTCGGCCGCTGTCAAGAGCCCACCCGCCGTTGCCCCGCCGCCCTCGGCGCCATTGGGGCCGCAACGGTGATGTGCCGGGCCGCAGTTGGGTCACCTCGGGGTCGCATTGGGGTCACCTCGGGGTGCCGCGGGCGCGCGGGGATCAGTCGTCGAAAATGGGCTGTCACCCTCTGCCGCGCTCTGGCGTAGCTTCGCCGACCTTCACCCTGCGACCCATTGAAGCTGACGCGCCATGATGCACCTCCCGCTTGTCGTCTCTGAACCCAACCGCTTTCTCACCGCTGTTCGCGCGGCCACCGGGGGCGCCGGGCTCGTCGCCGCGGGGGTGACCACCCTCCAGGTGAACGTGGGCAAGCGCTGCAACCAGGCGTGCAAGCACTGCCACGTCGACGCGGGCCCTGCGCGCACCGAAGAGATGCCTGCGCCGGTGGCTGAGGCATGCCTCGCGGTGCTGGGGCGTTGGGGCATCAAGACCCTCGACATCACGGGCGGGGCGCCTGAGCTGAACCCGCACTTTCGTCGCCTCGTGACCGGCGCGCGGGCGCTCGGGGCGACGGTGATGGTGCGGCACAACCTCACCGTTCAAGACAGCCCTGGGCAGCACGATTTGCCTGCATTCTTCGCAGCGAACGAGGTGACCTTGTTCTCGTCGCTGCCGCACTACACCGCCGAGGCCACCGACCGCCAGCGGGGCCAAGGCACCTTCGACGCGAGCGTTCGGGCGATGCGCGCGCTGAACGAGGTGGGCTACGGGCGCGGCCACCCGACGCGCGGTTTGACCCTCGTTCACAACCCCGTCGGGGCCTTTCTGCCGGGCGGGCAGGCGCAGCTTGAGCGAGACTTTCGACGGGTGCTCGAGGGCGCCCACGGCGTTCAGTTTGACCGCCTGGTGAGCCTCGCCAACATGCCCATCGAGCGCTTCAAGAGCTGGCTCGCCAAGACGGGCCAACTTGAGAGCTATTGCGACAAGCTCGAAGCGCAGTTCAACCCCGCGACGCTGCCCGGGCTCATGTGCCGGAGCACCCTCTCGGTGTCGCACACGGGCGCGCTCTTTGATTGTGATTTCAACCAGATGCTCGACCTCGGGGTGCTCGAAGGGCCGCGCTCGATCGAGGCCCTCCTGGCCGAGGGGCCGGGGGCGCTTGTGCAGCGCAGCATCGCCACGGCGTCGCATTGTTTCGGCTGCACCGCGGGGGCGGGCTCGTCGTGCGGCGGCGCCCTCACTTGAGGGAGCGTCGGGGCCCACACCTGTCCAGCGTCGAGCGCCGAACCCAAGGTGAACGAAAGCGCGGGCGCTTCGAAGGAGATGTCAGGTTTTCAAAGAGGGCGGCACCGCATCGCGCGAGGGCTCCTCAGCGCAAGGGTCGCTGACTTCGCGGTGCGCCTACTTCCTTTCAGCGTTGGATCACTCGATTCACCGCCTCAGCACCCTCGACCTGGGGGGAGCGCCTCCTCGCGGCGACACGCCTGAGGGGCTTGTTTTCGCGAGCGCGCGCCGCAAGCGCTTTGCCGGGCGCGCCGATGGTGGCCGCCCTGTGCTTTGAGACGCTGGGGGTTGCCGAGGCTCTTGGCTTGCTGGCACAACACGGCGCTGTGAAGCGACGCGCGATGGGCTTGGGGTGGGCGTGGGGGCTGGGGGTCGGGCTCGCGATGGGGTGCGCTGACCCCGCGCCGCCCGCGGGCGACGGCGGCGCTGACGGGGGCGTCGACGCGGGAGGGCCGGGCGACGATGTGCCGACCGGGCCCGCGGTGGGGGTCTTCGACCCAGGCGCCGACCTCACGCAGCGCGAACACTTTTACGACATGCCGTACCCGAGCGATCTGCGGTTGACCGCAGAAGGGACGCCCGATCTCAGGGGCTTTCCGCATCGAGGCACGCTCTTGCCGGGGGTTGTCGAGAGCGCGCGAGAGCGGAGGGGTTTTCCGGTGATCCCGGTGGGGTATTTTCGCTTCACGGCGCCGCTCGCGATGCACGACGCGACGACGGCGGTGAGCCCCACGGCTGACGCCCCGGCCATGCTCATCGACGTCGACCCCGCGAGCCCCGAGCGCGGGCGCCGCGTGCCCGTCTTGCTCGCCACGCCGCCCGAAGACGCGTACCTCCCAGGCAACGCCGTCGCCATCGCGGCGCGCCCAGGGTTTGTGCTCCGCGGAGGCCGCCGGTACGCCTTCGTGCTGCGCGACACCCTCCGCGACGCGCGGGGCGGGGCGGCCCAGGCGGCCCCAGTGTTTGCGCAGCTGCGCGACGGCACTCTGCCCGACACGGCGCCCCTCGCGTCGGCCCTCCGAACGCGCTACGCCCCGCTTTGGGAGACCCTCGCTCAGCTCTCGATCGCGCGTTCGAGCGTGATCGCCGCGACGGTGTTCACCACCGGCGATGCGGTGGCCGACACCGCGGCCCTCGGCGACCGCGTGCTCGCGCGCTTCGACGTGACCCTCGACGGGCTCGACCTCGCGCCGGGCGACAGCCCGAGCACACACCCGCGCTTCTGCCACCTCCAGGGGCGCATGACCATGCCGCAGTTTCAGCGCGGTTCGCCGCCGTTTAGCACCGAAGGCACCTTCGCCCTCGACGCCGACGGCGTGCCCGTGCCGCAGACCTACGCGATGCGCCCCGGCTACGCCTCGGTGCCCTTCTCGATCACCTTGCCGCGGGCCGCGATGCCCGCTGAGGGCTACCCCCTGGTGCTCTATCTCCACGGCTCCGGCGGGCTCTCGACCCAAGCCGTCGACCGCGGCACCTGGCGCCCTCAGGGGCCCCAGAACCCTTGCCCCCAGGGCACCGACAGCTGGCTCAACGTGCCGGGCTGCAACACCCTCGGGCAGGGGCCGGCGCACCTCCTCGCGCATCGCGGCTTCGCGACGGCCGCCTCGGCCTTGCCGGTGAACCCCGAGCGGCTGCCCGGCGCGTCGGGCACCGAGTACCTCAACCTCTCGAACCTCCGCGCCTTTCGCGACACCTTTCGTCAAGGCGTGCTCGAACAGCGGCTCTACATCGAGGCCCTCGAACGGCTTCGCATCCCGGCCGCGCTCGTGGCGCGCTGCACCGGGGCGTCGCTCCCTTCGGGGGTCTCAGAGGGTCGCCTCGACCTGCGGCGCCTCATCGCCATGGGTCAATCGATGGGCGGCATGTACACCAACATGGTCGCCGCGACGGAGCCCCGCATCAAGGCCGCCATCCCCACCGGGGCGGGCGGATACTGGGGGTATTTCATCCTCCAGACGCAGCTCGTGCCGGGGGCCGCGGTGGCGCTGAGGCCGCTCATCGGCACGAACGCCACGCTCACCTTCATGCACCCCGCCCTCGCCATGCTCGAGACCGCCTGGGAGCCCGCCGAGCCCCTCGTGTACATGCCCCGGGTCGCGCACGACCCGCTCGCCGATCACCCCGTTCGGCCGATCTATGAGCCGGTGGGCGAGGGCGACTCGTACTTTCCGACGGTGGTGTTCGACGCGGTCGCGTTGGCCTATCGGCACCCGCAGGTGGGGGCCTCAGTGTGGCCCTCGATGCAGGCCGCGCTCGGCCTCGGCGAGCTCGCCGGGCTGCGGAGCTACCCCCTCTCGAACAACCTCCAGAGCGCGCGCGGCAGCGCCCCCTACACCGGCGCGGTGGTGCAGTACGCCGGCGACGGCGTTTACGATCCGCACGCGATCTACACCCAGCTCGACGCCGTGAAGTACCAGTACGGCTGCTTCGCGCAGAGCTTTCAGCGCACCGGGGTGGCCCAGATCGTCGACCCCGCGGGCCGCCAGGCCGACAGCGCCTGCCCCTAGAGACGCGCCCAAGTCGTCTCCCGTCGCCCCACTTTAGGTCCGCGGCGCGCTGCTGCGTTGCCGGGTCTCGACGGGCCAACAGCCCGTCTTCGCCCCGTCGCCTTGCATCACTTGCGCCTCTTCGCGGTGCTCGGTCCGACGACTTGGGCGCGTCTCAGGGCGCTCGCGATGTTGCGGTGCAGCATTCTTGATGTTGCGCTGCAACATCAGCCCCGTCACGCCCCGCGCCTGAGGGTGTGGTAGTCTGCGTCGCCGTCGAGGCAAGAGAGCGTGGGGTGGCGATGCGCGTGCAGAGGCGTCGGGCGTTGTGGCCGCTCGCAGCGGCGGTGATTCTGGGGTGCAGCAAGGGCGAGGTGTCGACCCTGCCGCCTGACCCCTTCGATCAAGACGTGATCGAGCTGCCGGTCGAAGACAAGCCTCCGAGCGGCCTCGACGCGCCGCCGCTAGGGCCCGAAGACGGGGGCGAGCTGCCCATGTCGTCGCTCTGCGGCAACGGCATGCGCGAGGGCGACGAGTCGTGCGACGGCGACCCGCCGCGGCCCTGCGCGATGGTCGACCCGGGGCTCGGCGGCGGCGCGGCCAGCTGTACGCCGGGGTGCAGCTGGGACCTGTCGGCCTGCACCTTCGGCGGCGCCGCGGCCTGCGGCAACGGGCGCGTCGACCCGGGTGAAGACTGCGACGGGGCGGGCTTCAACGCGGCGTGCGTGGGGCCTGAGTTCTCAGGCGGCATGTTGCGCTGCAACAATTGTCGGCTCGACTACAGCCAGTGCGTGAGGGTGCCGGCCGCCTGCGGCAACGGCATGCGCGAGGGGGCCGAGCAGTGCGACGACGGCAACCGCGACCCGAACGACGCGTGCTCGAACGACTGCCGCGCGCAAGGGGGCTCGGGGCCGGGGCCTGACGGCGGCGCGGGCGATGGCGGTCTCGACGGGGGCGTCGCGGTCGAGCCTCCGCCGCCGGTCGAGCCGCCGCGGCCGCCGGGGCTGCCGCCGGTGGGGGCGCTGAACCCGAACAACGTGTGCAACGACCCCGCGACGCGGCTCGCGGCGCGCTCGAACACCGTGCTCAAGGTGAGCTACCGCATCTTGGTGTGCCAGCGCAGCGACGGCAGCTTCGCGCGCTCGAACGCCGACGTGCGGCGGGCCATCGAGGGGGCCCGGGCCTTGTTTCTTCGGTCGCCGCGGCTCCTGCCGGTGGAGTTTGACCTTCAGACCTTCTCGCACCCCACCTGCGAGGTGCTCTACGAAGACGCCGCGGTGGCGCAGCGGGTGGCCGAGGCGGTGCCGCCGGGGGTGATCCCGCTGGCGTTCTTCGCGCGGATCAACACGCTTCGAAACAGCTTCCCCGTGTCGGGCTTCGCGGCCTACGGGCGCTTCGCGGTGATCGGCGACTGGGGGGCTCGGGTCGAGACGCGATCGCGCCTGATCGCGCACGAGCTCGGTCATTTTCTGGGCCTCGCGCACACCCACGAGTGCGCCGTGGGGCGCGAGACCGCCGAGACCTGCGCGACCTCGGGCGATCGGATGTGCGACACGCCGCCCGATCGCGGCCCGCGACCCCTGCGCGGCCTCGCGCTCTGCGACGACATGCAGAGCCTCGACGGCACCTGCGAGCAAGGCGCCTGCGGCCCGGGCCGTTGCGACGACGGCGCGCGCCCCGACCGCACCAACGTGATGGGCTACTACGGCTGCGATCAGCCCGTCTTCTCGCAAGCGCAGGGTGACTTCGTGCGCTGCGGCCTCACCCACGAGCTCACCGCCTTCAACCGCGGAAACGCTTGCGGCGACGGCGTCTGCGACCGCTACGAGGACGCCTTCAACTGCCCGGGCGATTGCCCCGTCGCGTGCATGGGCCAGACCGACCGCGAAGAGAGCACCGAAGGGCCCACCTGCGGCAACATCGACCTCGCGTGGGGCAACGCGGTGGTCAACGTGGCGTACTTTCCCTTTCGTACGGCCAGGGCGACGCCGCTCTTGTCGGGCGAACCCGGGTGCGGCAGCGCGCCGGGCGCCGGGCGCGTCGTGGCCATGTTGCCCGCGGGGGCGCGCTTCGGCGCCCAGTCGACGCGCAACCCCAACTGCATCGACTCGCCGCCCCTCCGCAGCGGCGTGCGCGGCGCCGACAACGCGCTCTACCGCTTCGGGTACGCCCCCGACGCGACCGGCGAGACCCAGTACGGGTGGGTCCGCATTGTCGACCTCACCTACGACGGCGCCAACGCCAGCAACACCTGCATGACCGGGCCCGAGGGCCAAGACTTTCAAGCGGCTCAGAACCCTCACCGCGGGTGCGCCCTCACGGCCTGCTCGGGGCGCGACCGGGTCTGTCGCACCGCCAACCCCAGCAGCGAAGACGAAGACGCCTGCCGGGGCGGGCGGGTCACCGACAGCGCGGCCACGGTGAACGGCTTCTGGCCCGTCTACTACGCCCCGGGCGTCACCGTGAAGCGCTTCGTTCACCGCGGCGATCGGGTGCGGGTTCGGTACGTCTCAGGGGCCTGGTCGTTCGTGATCATCACCCAGAGCGCCTGCCCGCGGTTCAGCCCGACCAACACCGTCGGCTGGGTGTCTTCGACGGCTCTCGATTGAAGGGTCGCAGCGCACCCGCACCCGCTGTTGCAGCGCAGCACGCGCTGTGACGGCGGCGTCTCGGGCTTGACCAGACGGTCTGGGCCGAGGCCAATGTCTGCGTGATGTTCGGAGGTGCCATGATCGAGCTCCTGGTGGGCCTGGGGTTGTTGACGACCCTGCTGCTGGCCCCGGTGATCTGGCTGCTGGTGACGGTGTTTCGCGAAGAGGCGGCGCTGCGCGCGGTGCATGACCGCGCCTTGGCCTCGCCCGTGCGGTACCGCGCCACGGTGGCGACGGCGTACGGCATGCAAGGGCAGGGCTGGGTCTTTGATCTCCAGGTCGAGGGCGCCGCAGGGGTGTTCAGGGCGCGGGTTCGACAGATGGTGCCCAAGTGGGTCGCGGCGGGGCTCGTGCCGGGGCGCGGGGTGGTGGTGGCCCTCGATCCGACGAACAGCGCCGAGGCGGTGTTCGACCTGGCCGCCATGGGCTTCGCGGTCTAGAGACGCGGTGATGTTGCGGTGCAGCATCGTCGGCGGCGCGAGGGCTCTCGGTACGAAGTGATCGGAGCCCGCAGAGAATGTTGCGGTGCAACAAAGGCCCGCAGCGCTCACTCTCGCTCGGGGCGCGGGCCGCGGTACCAGGTGATGCGGCCGGCCCAGGCCATCGCGGGCTTCTCGACGTAGGTGTGGAGAAAATGTGAGGCGACCAGCGTCCAGATGAAGGCGTTGACGAACATGGCGACGGCGCCCCAGAAGGTGTCGTGGCCGAAGAAGGCCGAGAGGCGCCAGCGGGTGATCGAGCCTGCCATCGGGTGCAAGAGGTAGATGCCGTACGACACCCTGCCGAGGAAGGTCAGGGGCGCCCAGTTGAGCCAGCGCGAGAGGCCGTCGCGACGCCCGGCGGCGAGCAAGACCCCTGCGGTGAGGGCCCCGAAGAGCGGCTCCAGCCGATGGATGCGCGCGGCCGCGTAGAGGCACACGCCGAGCATGGGGGCGACCCAGCGGGCGTCGAAGCGTTTGAGCCTGACCCAGCACACCGCCGCGCCGAGGGCGAAGAGGTACCAGTGCACGAAGAACAGGCCCGTGCCGATGAAGCGCCAGTGCACCGCGGCGTGGAGCGAGGCGGCCCAGCTCAGCACCAGCGCGACGCACGATACGGCCCACGGCAGGCGGCGCAAGAGGGCCAGCATGACGATGAAGGCCATGTAGAGCTGGACCTCGATGGCAAGCGTCCAAAATACCGGCTGGATGGGGCGAAAATGGAGGATGTCTTGGAGGTACACGAGGTGCGCGAGCACCTGCCTGGGCATCGCCACGGGGCGCTGATCGTGGAGGGTGAGCTTGAGGTACCAGGGCACCCCCACGGCGACGAGCATGGCCACCCAGTACGGCGGGTCGAGGCGCACCTGACGGCGCAGCGAGAAGCGCGCCGCGTCGGCGAGATCGGGCCGACGGAGGCCCACGGTGTTCGCGATCACATACCCCGAGAGCACGAAGAAGATCTGGACGCCGATCCAGCCCTTCTTCATCAGCAGCATCGCCAGCGCCGGGAGCTTCGCCGCGAGGGGCGCCCGCAGGTCGCCGGTGCCGTAGTGGTAGAGCATCACCGAGGTGGCTGCGACACCGCGGAGCGCGTCGATCAAGGCAAAGCGTTGGCGAGGGGGCGACGACATCAGGCGCTCAGACCGCTCGCGACAAAGCCGATGGGCGGGCCCTAGGTCAAGTCTCTCGTGCGCTCGGCGGTGCGATACCCCTCGGCCTGGAGGTTGAACATCGCGGCGTAGCGCCCCTCGCGGGCCAGGAGCTCGCCGTGGGTGCCCTCTTCGACCACCGCGCCGTCGTCGAGCACCACCACCCGGTCGGCCATGCGCACCGTCGAGAACCGATGGGTGATGAGCAGCGCGGTGCGCCCCTCGCGCAGCGCCCTGAGGCGGAGAAACACGTCGTGCTCGGCCTCGGCGTCGAGGGCCGCGGTGGGCTCGTCGAGCACCATCACCCGGCTGTGCCGCATGAACGCGCGGGCCAGGGCGAGGCGCTGCCACTGGCCCACCGAGAGGTCGTCGCCCCCGAAGGCGCGCCCGAGGGGGGTGTCGAGGCCCCGCGGGAGCTTCGCGATGAGGCCCCCGGCCCCGGCCGCTTCGACGGCGCGGTCGAGGGCGCCGCGGTCTTCGCGTTCGGGCATCCAGCCGATGCCGATGTTGTCACCGGCCGAGAACTGAAAGCGCGCGAAGTCTTGAAACACCACGCCCACCTGGCGCCGCAGGGCCTCGGGCGCGAGGGTGGCGATGTCGACCCCGTCGACCAGGATGCGCCCCGCGGTGGGCTGGTAGAGGCCCACGAGGAGCTTCACGAGGGTGCTCTTGCCAGCGCCGTTGCGCCCCACCAGGGCGAGGGCCTCGCCGGGCTTGAGGGTGAGGGTGACGTCGCGCAGGGCCTCGCGTTCGGCGTCGGGGTAGCGGTACGACACGTTCTCGAAGCGCACCTCGGGGGCCCGCTGGGGGGCGCCGTCTTCGGCGGTGAGGGCGCGGTCGTCGCCCTGCGTCGGCAGGTCGAGGAAGGCGAAGAGCGTGCTCATGTAGAGGTCGTTCTCGAAGAGCCGCGTGATAGCCGAGAGCATCGACGAGAGGCACTGCCGACCTTGTTGCAGCGCAACAAGGTAGAGCGTCATCGCCCCGAGCGAGAGGGCCCCCGCGATGGTGCGGTGCACAATGACGGTGTACGCGCCGTAGAAGGCGAGGGTGGCGAGAGACCCGAGGGCGAAGCTCGCCACGGCCCGGGCCCGGTGCAGGCTGCGCTCGGCGTCGTAGAAGCTCTGATGCACCTCGCGGAAGCGCGCGAGCACCCAGCGCCCCATGGCGAGGAGCTTGACCTCTTTTACGGTGCTCTCGGTGGTGAGCACCGACTCGAAGTAGAACGACTGCCGCATGCGCTGCGAGCGCGCCTTCGAGAGGGCGAACATCTTGCGCCCGTGGCTCGCCTCGGCCCAGAAGGGCGGCAGCGCCGAGAGGGCCATCACCGCCAGGGCCCAGGGCCCGAGCGCGTTGAGGAGCGCCACGTAGCCCCCCAGGGTCGCGCCGTTTCGCAAGAGGGCCGAGAGCTGGTTGACGGTGTCGAGGGGCCTGCCGCTCGCCTCGCGCCGCACCTGGTTGAGCCGGTTGAGGAAGCCCGGGTCTTCGAACTGCGCGTAGGCCACGCGGCTCGCGTGCGTGAGGATCTGCTCGTTGACCGAGAGTGACATCGCCGAGCGGAGCGACGTGCCCGTGTACGAGGCCCACTGCGTGAAGGCCGCCTTGAGGGTCACGAGGCCGAGCTCGATGAGCACCCAACGCTCGGCCGCCGGAACCCCCGCGGGGCTGTGCTGCGCGGCCACCACGGCGTCGACCAGGTGCCGCCCGACCCAGGCGATGGCCACCGCGAGGAGGGCGTCGCCGAGCTGGCTCAGCACCTGCGCCGCGAGGAGCCCCGGCACCGCCCCGGCCACCATGGTGACGGTGCGCCAGGCGTTGCCGAAGGTCTGTGGGATGAGCCGCCACGACACCCGCGGCGCAGACTGCTCAGTGCTCTCGTCGGCTTGCATGGCGGAGCCGAAGGGGTGCCCCG
Source organism: Myxococcales bacterium (assembly GCA_016792845.1). Lineage (GTDB taxonomy): Bacteria > Myxococcota_A > Polyangia > Polyangiales > JAEUKH01. Next base: position 75,514 of record JAEUKH010000037.1, read on the forward strand.
ATCTGCGACGCGGCGCAAGGGCGCGTGCAAATGGCGTAGGCTCCGGGGCTATGAGGTTCACGGTCGGGCTTGGGGCCTTGGCGGCCTTGGCGGCGATGGGGTGCGGCGCGCCGGGGCGCGAGGGCTACGTCGAAGACGCCGCCGGGGTCGATGTTGCGCTGCAACATGACGCAGCGGGTGACGACGCAGCGGCCCTTGTCGACGGGGCGTCGGCCGATGCTGCGGTGCAACAGGGCTGCGGCGCCTGCGGGGTGTACTCGGGCGGCGTGACGGTGGGTCGGGTGACCGACAGCGCGGCCAACGAGCTGAGCGGCGTGGCGGCGAGCCGCGCGCGCGACGACCTCGCGTGGGTCCACAACGACTCGGGCGACCGGGCGCGGGTGTTCGCCATCGGCTTTGACGGCGCGGTGCGGGCCGAGGTGCGCTTCGAGGGGGCCGCGGCGGTCGATTACGAAGACCTCGCGGTGGGGCCCTGCGCGCCGGGGGGCGAGGCGAGCTGCGTGGTGGTGGGCGACATCGGCGACAACGACCGGGCGCGCGGGTCGGTGGTGCTCTACCGCTTCGAAGAGGCCGAGGTGATCGGGCGGCTCCGCGAGGGCGAGCGGGTGACGATGACCCTGCGCCCCGCGCAGATGGTGCTTCGGTACCCCGACGGGGCCCACAACGCCGAGGCCTTGGTGTTGCTCCCGGGGTCGGGCGAGCTGGGCATCGTGACGAAGACCGAAGACGCGCCCATCGGGGTGTATGCGACGCCGCGCTTCGTGGCCGACGGCGAGGCGACCTTGGCGCGGGTGGGTACGCTGACGCTCCCGCCCGGGGGGACGCGGCTCGTCACCGGCGCAGACTGGCACCCGTGCTTGCCGAAGCTGCTGGTTCGCACCTACGACCGGCTGTGGGAGTACGACGCCGCCGCGGGCGCGACGGACCCCCTGGCCTCGGCGGCGGCCTCGACCGCGCCGACCCGCCGCTCGGTGGCCGTCGAGGCGCAGGGCGAGGCCGTGGGCTGGCTCGCCTCGGGCCGCGGGTACCTCACCGTGAGCGAGGGCCGTAACGCCAACCTCTCGCGGAGCGGCTGCGTCGAGTGAGGCTCAGGCGCCGACCCTTGCGCCGAGGCGCTCGGGGCCCTCGCCGCGGGTGGCGAGGCCGTGCATCGCGGGGTAATCGCGAAACTCGGTCTTGAAGGCGCGGTCGAGCACCCGGGTGAAGAGGCCGTAGTGGCCCTGGTACCGCGCGTGGTGCATCGCGTGAAAGGTCGTGGTGATGAACACCCGGCCCGGCGCCGTCGCCACGAAGCCCGCGGGCATGAGCTCGACGTTCGAGTGGCCGAGCACGTTGAGCACATAGTTGAGGAAGAAGTAGCCCACCACCCCGGGGGCGCTCAGCGGCAGGTGCCGCGAGGCGAGGGCCACGAAGCCGAGGGCGCCGACCTGCAAAATTGCACGCTCGACCAGCGAGAACGACAGCGACGTGAGCGGGTGCATGACCTTCGCGGTGTGGTGCTGCGCGTGCAGCGGCGCGAGCCAGCGCGTGTGCAGCGCGCGGTGCGAGGCGTAAAACCAGAGCTCGTACCAGACGAAGGTGAGCGCGAAGCTCAGGGCCGCGTTGCCGAGGCTCGGCCGCGCGAGGTGCAAGAGCTCGTAGTGACGCACGAGGCTCAAGACCACCGCGTCGAAGGCCACGACCTTGAGGGCGGCCCGGAGCTCGCTCGACCACTGGCCCTGGCTGTAGGCCCGGCGGTAGACGCGACGGGCCATCGCGAAGGGCGTGCCGAGCCAGCGCATCACCGCGCCGGTGATCACCGTCGAGCGGACGACGAAGAAGGCCAGGTGCCCGAGCACCATCAGCGCGAGGGTTGGGGCGAGTGCGTGCATCGTTCAGTGGCTCTCGGTAGGGGTCGATGAGGGCGCGAGGCGCTCGGCCGCGCGGTGCAAGAGGGCGTCGGTGAAGGCCGGGTCGCGGGCGTCGCCGAGCACGAGGTGCTGGAGCCCGAGGCCCCACAAGGTCGCGAGGGCGAGGTCGACGTCGGGGTCGTCGAGGGTCTTGCCGAGCCCCATGGCCACGAGCCCCCGAAGCATCGCCACCCAGGCGTGCACCGCCGCGCGGATCTCAGGGTCTTCGTCGGCCTCGATGGCCAGGGCCAGGAGGAGCCGCGAGCGCGCACGGTCGCCCATGAGGAGCCGCACGAGCGACAAAGCGCGGGCCCGCGGCGCCGCACCCTGCGAGGCCGCCGCGTGCGCGACGAGCACCCCTTGGAGCTCTGCAAAGGTCGCCGCCGAGGCGTGCTGGGCCACCGCCAAGACCAGGTCGTTGCGACGACGAAAATAGTGCGTGAGGTGGCTCTGGCTCACCCCCGCCGCCGCCGCCACCCGCGGCTGCGTCAGCGCCCGAAGCCCCTCGCGCCGCAAGAGGTCGAGCGCCGCGTCGAGCAGACGGAGACGAACCCCGTTCAGGTCGCGTGTCATGGTCTTGGTAGTAGTACCAAGAATGAACCTCGTCAAGCGCGTCTCAGCAATGATTATAAGCCGAATGTGACTGGTGAGCGTACCGGTCGCGCGGGCTGTGAGGGGGTGTACGCGGGCTATGCTACCTTCGCCGCGTGGCAGCTGAGGTCGAGGTCGAGGCGCTGCGTCGCGCGCGGGCGGCGTTGTTCGAGCGGGTGACGTGGTGGGAGGTCCATCGGTACGAGGCGTTGATCCCGATGGCGGTGGCGGCGTTTGGGGTGGGGTACGGGCTCGGGTACCTCGGCCATGTGGCCTTCGGGGTGCCCTACCAGGCCGCTTATTTTACGGGTCTCGCGGTGCTCTTGGTGAGCGGGCGGGTGGTCGACCGGCGGTACTCGGTCGATCGGCTCCGCGAGCTCGACGAGCAGATCGCGCGGGCCGAGCGGGTGGCGCGGCGGGCGCTCAGTTCGAAGGCCGCCCGGTGAGGGCTTCGAGGTAGCGCACGAGGGCGTCGTTGAAGGCCTCGGGCTGTTCGAGGTTCGACATGTGACCGGCTCCGTCGAGGACGACCCAGGCGGCGTCGGGGAGGGCCTCTGCGAGGCGCTGGTGCTCGTCGGGGGGCGTGATGGCGTCGTGGGCCCCGACCATCACGAGGGCGGGCACGCGCAGGGCGCCGAGGGTGGGCGTGGCGTCGGGGCGGTCGCGCATGGCGAGGAGCGCGAAGCTCACGGCTTCAGGTGACTGTCGCGCGGCCATGGTGACGAGCGTCTGGCGCACAGCCTCGCCGGTCTCGGGGGCGACGAGGCCGGGCAGGAGCTTCTCGATGAGGCCGAGGCTCCCGCGGCTCCGCACGAGCGCGAGGTTGACCACCCGGGCCGCGCGCACCGTCGGGGCGTCGCCGCCGGCGCGGGTGTCGCAGAGCACGAGGCCCTCGACCCGCGAGAGCGCCCTCGCGGCGAGGCGAAGGACGACGTAGCCCCCGAGCGAGAGGCCTACAAAGACGGCGCGGGCGATGCCTTCGGCGTCGAGGCGGGCGAGGAGGGCGTCGACGTACACGTCGAGGCTCGGGTCGGTGTCGCGGGGGAGCGGCGCGTCGCCGAAGCCCGGGAGGTTCGGGGCCAAGACGCGCACGCCGAAGGCCTCGAGGGCCGCGATCTGCGGCGCCCACATGCTCGCATCGAGGGGAAAGCTGTGCACCAGCACCACCGTGGTCATGGCGCTCTCGATAGCGCAGATTCTGCGCTGTTGCAGCACCGTCTGGCATCGACTAGACAGGGGGGGTGGTGACCTGGCGCGCGGCGGCGGTGGTGGGCATGGGGCTGTTGGTGGCGGGGCCTCGGGGGGCGCGCGCGAACGGGCGCTTTCCGACGGCGCAGCATGTGCTGGTGGGCCCGGGCGAGACGAGCGACGTGATCGTGCTGCGGACGACCTTCGGGCTCTTGGTGAGCCGCAACGGCGGCGGCTCGTTCCGGTGGATTTGCGAAGACTCGCTGTTTTACCCGGCGGTGTACGGCACGGTGGTCCCGCTCGACCCGCCGGCTGAGATCACGGCGACGGGGCGTGTGGTGTACGGCTACCCTGACGGGCTCCGCTCGCTCACCGACGGCTGCGCCTTCGCCGACCACCGCGCGGCCGACATGCGCAACGTGACCGACCTCGCCGCCAACCCCGCGGGCACGGCGATGTACGCCATTCAGTACGACGCCGCGGGGCAGCGCAGCTACCTCTTCTCGGTGCCCACCGACACCATGAATTTTCGCGTGCGCGGCGCGGCCTTCGCGGGGGTCGAGCTCAGCACCGTCGACGGCGCGCCGAGCAACTTCGATCGGGTCTACCTCGCCGGGGCGACCCTCGACGGCCGGGCCCCGGTGCTCTACCGCAGCGACGACGGCGGGGTCACCCGCCGCAGCATCGGCACTCCGGCCCAACTCGGCGACGCGGCCTTCGTCTCAGGGGTCGCGCGCAACAACCCCGACGTGCTGTTCGTGCGGGTCAATCAAGGGCTCGGCTCGGTGCTCCTGCGCACCCTCGACGGCGGCGCGACCTTCGCCGCGGTGGCCCAGACCAGCGACCCCATGACGGGCTTCGCCCTCAGCGACGACGCCCAGACCGTCTGGGTCGGGAGCGTCAACGACGGGCTCCTCAGGTCGACCGACGGGGGCGCGACCTTCGCGCGGGTCAACCCGCTGCCGGTGATCGGGCTGCGCTTCCACGCGGGCACGCTCTGGGCTTGCTCAGACTGGCTCCGCACCTTCGCGCTCGGGCGTTCGAGCGACGGCGGGGCGAACTTCACCCGGGTGCTCCGCTTTGAAGACCTCGAAGGCCCGCCGGTGTGCACCAACCCGGGTGAGAACGTCACCGTCTGCGAGAGCCGCTGGCCCATTCAACAGCGCGAGATCTTGAGCCCCTCGCCCGACGCGGGCCCCGCGCCCGATGCGCCCCGGCGCACCGACCTCGGCGGCGACGGCGCGCCCGATGGGGGCCGCGACGCCGGCCTCGACGGGGGCCTCGACGCCGGGGTGTCTCCGCCCGCCGCGCCGCGAAGTTGCCAGTGCGCGAGCGCGCCCGGGGCGGCCCGCGACGTGTCGGGCCTCAAGGCCCTCGCGCTCGCCTTGGGCTTCGCGGCGGTGGTGCGCCGAAGGCGGTGAGCGTTGCAACTGCAACTCGGTTGCGCTACCCGTAGGCCTCGCAGTCGGCGTCGAACGGTGCGGCGTCGGGCGTGGTGAGGCAGTGGTTCATGCGCGGTCGTGCTCTGACGTCGGTTGAGGCCATTCGTAGCCTGGTGCGCGAGGCCGGGTTGCGGGTGACGGCGCCGCGGGTCGCGGTGATTCAGCGCCTCGTGGCGGCCGGCGGGCCGGTGACCCACGCCGAGATCGCCGACGCCCTGGCGCCCGACGGGTGGGATCGCGCGACGCTCTACCGCAACCTCAGCGATCTCACCGAGGCGGGGCTCCTGCGGCGCACCGACATGGGCGATCACGTCTGGCGCTTCGAGCTCACGGCGGGCGACGATGCGGGCCACGACGGGGCGGTCCACCCGCATTTTGTGTGCACCGATTGCGGCGGCGTGACGTGCCTCCCTGAGGGGGTGGTCGAGCTCCACGCGGCGGGGCGCGGGGTGCCTCGATCGCTGCGCGCCAAGGGCCTGGAGATTCAGGTGAAGGGGCGCTGCGACCGCTGCGCGTAGATCGGCCCCAGGTGCTCTTTTTCGCGTTGGTATTGTCGGTTCTGGGCCTCGCCGTGGGCCCGACCCTGGTGGCGCTCGGGCGCGGTCGGCGCTTCCTCGGGGCGTGGGTCGAGGGCTTCGCGTTGGGGGTGGTGCCGGCGCTCTTGCTCTTGCGTCTCGTGCCGCATGTGGTCGAAGGGGCGGGGGCCCTCGGGGTCGTGCTGGTGGCGGTGGGTTTTGGGCTCCTCTGGTGGGCCGATCAGCGCAACCACGCGCTCGGTCACGCCCACGACGACGCGAACCCCGGGGCCGAGCGGGCCGCCGCGTGGGTGGTGGGCGCCCTGGTGCTGCACGCCCTCAGCGACGGCGCGGGGCTCGCCATGGCCGTCGGCGGCGGCGCCTCGGGCGCGCACGAAGATCACTCGCTCGGCCTCGCGGTGCTCATCCATCGGCTGCCCGAGGGGCTGTTTCTGACCACGGCGTTCTTGCCGCGGCTCGGGTGGCCGCGCACCCTCGCGCGGCTCGCGCTCCTCGGGGCGGGCACGGTGGCGGGGGCCCTGCTCGGGCGCGGGCTCCTCTCGGTGGTGCCTGACGCGTTCTTCGACGGCGTGGTGGCCCTCGGCGCGGGGGCCATGCTGCGGCTCTCGGTGCACTCGCACAACCCCATGCCGCGCACGCCCGGGGCGCGGGCGGCGAGCGCGGTGGGGCTCCTCATGGGGCTCGGGCTGGCGGTGTTCCTCCCCGACCCAGAGAGCCTGTTGCGGAGGGCCCAGGCCGACGAGCTCAGCACCGTGGAGGCCCTCGTGCCCCTGGTCATCGAGACCTCGCCCGCCGCCCTCGTGGGCATCTTGTGGACGGCGCTCCTCCGCCCCCCGCGCGCCACGCCCGCGGTGCCCCCTGGGCGCCTCACCAGGGCGCTCATGGGCCTCAGGCTGGCTGTCACCCGCCCGGGCTGGTCGGGGCGCTCTCTTGAGGCGCTGAAGGTCACCCTCGGCGGCCCCGGGGGCGTCGCCCTCGCGGTGACCCTCGGCACGGCCTTGCCCTTGTTCGAGCCGGTGGGGCTCTCGCTGCTCTTTCGCCTCCTCGGCCCCGCGATGGGCGGCGTGCGGGTGCTCGGCGCGGCGCTGGCGTCGCTCGCGGCGGGCCTCGCGGCCTCGGCGGTGGCCTCGCGCGAGGGCTTCCGTCGGGTTCACCCGCGGGCGTTCAGCCTACGGCCTGGGGCGCTCAAGGCCGCGACGGTTCAAGAGCCTACGGGCTTCGGGGCGCGGCTCTTGGGGGCCCTCGACGCCGCGGCGCCCTGGTACGTCACGGGGCTCACCCTCGCGGTGGCCCTCGAAGCCGCGGTCGACCCGCGCTGGGTGGCCCGGCTGCCCGGCGGGCTCACCGGCGCCCTGCTAGGCGCCCTCGTCGGCGTGCCGGTGTACCTCTCGCAGCACGCGGCGGTGCTGGTGGTGGCGGTGCTCGTTCACAAGGGCCTCTCGCCGGGGGCGGGGCTCGCGCTGCTCGTCACGGCCTCGGCCCTCGACCGGGGCCGCATCGCGGCGGTGCGTCAGCGCCTCGGGCTCTGGCCTGTGGTGGCGTGGGTCTTGGTGGTGGTCGCGGCTGCGGCGGGCCTCGGCGCCCTCGGCGATCGGTGGGTGGGCCGCGCGACGGTGCCCGAGGTGCATCTCCTGGTGGCCCATCGGCACGCGCCCGCGGAGCTCGTGGCGGCGACCCTGCTCGCGGCGGGCCTGCTGGTGAGCCTCGTGCGCAACGGGCCGCGTCGGTGGTTCGGGATGCTCCAGGGCGACAACGTCGCGCCCTGAATTGGTCGGGCGGGGGGCGATTCCTGAGTGTGACTCAGTATCCCATGTCGTGCATGGCGGCGGCGCTGTTGTGCAGGCTCGCGGCGCGGCGGGCGACGGGCGACGGGGCCGAGGCGGCGTGGCGCACGGCGGCCCTGCCGGTCGACACCGACTGAGCCTGCCTCAGGAGGGCGCCCTGCACGCGGTCGTCGCTGAACTCGTACTGCGTCGCGGTGCTGCGGAGCCTCGCCTCGGCGCGCTGGAGCTCCGCGTCGGCCTCGGCCATCTGACCGTTGTTGACGTACTGCGAGGCGCGCAGCTGTGCGGCGGCGGCCTCTCGGCTCGCGACCATGGCGACCACCCGCTCGTTGGCGCTCGACCGCGCCGCGGCGGCGTCTTCGGTGGGCTCGACCCGCAGGTCGACGGCCTCGGCGTGAACCCGTGACGGGTCGCGCGGGTCTTCGAAGCGCAGCCGCGCCGAGGCCAGGGTGCGGGCCCCGCGGAGCCCGCCCGGGAGCCGGGTGTGCAAGAGCACCTCGCGTCGCTGCCCGGCGTAGAGGCTCCCGAGGGGGATGCGCAGCACGTTGCCGCGGCGGTCGACCCTGAGCTGGGCGTCGGCGTCGAGGCTCACGCCCTCGTCGGCCTCGACTTCGAGGTAGGCGTTCGCGGCCACGGTCTGCCCGAGGAGGTCGAGCTCGCCTTGGAGGATGGCGGCCATCTGGGAGGGCTCTTCGAGGTGGTAGAGCCTGCCGGCCGAGCGCACCGCGAGGGCGCCGAGGGTGGCCTCGTCGTAGTCGAGGCCGACGCCGATCGCGGTGACCTGGGTGCCGTTCTCGGTGCTCTGGGCGGCGAGGTCGCCGAGGGCCGCGGCGCTGCTCGGGCCGACGTTGGCGCGGCCGTCTGAGATCACCACGACGCGGCGCACGGCGTGCGACGCGGGCGCCGAGGCGGTGGCCATGGTGCCGACCCGCAGCCCGTCGTAGAGGTTGGTGCTGCCGGTGGGCACGAGCTGCTGGACCCGCGACAAGAGCACCGCGCGGCTCGCGGCGTTGACGAGGGTGGGGGCCGCGAGCTCGGTGACGCCGTCGCTGAAGGCATAGAGCGAGACGATGTCGCCCTCGGCGAGGCTCTGGATGAAGCTCGCCGCGGCGGTGCGGGCGTTCTGGATCTTCGCGCCGGCCATCGAGCCCGAGGTGTCGACCACGAGGGCCACGTCGACCGGCGCGCGCACGACCTGCTCGACGACCGCGGGGGGGTCGACCCAGAGGCCCACCCAGCTCTCCTGGGCGTCGGTGCTGAGCACCCGGGTCTGAACCGGCGCGCCCTGGAGCCAGCGGGTGGTGACCGCCGTGCGCTGCACGACACCCCGAGGGTTGCCCGCGACCACGGTGGTCGTCTGGGTGCGAAGGACGCCCCGGGGCTGGGCGCCGGCGCAGGCCGTGATCGCGTGACAAAGTGCCAGAAACAGAGCTGATCGACGCATCGGGAGCCTCGCTGAGGGTGCCATGGTGAGCGCAAGGCCGGGCCCTCGTACGGGTCACACGCCCCCTCGCAGCGCGGCGCCGTGAAAGGCGCGTCGCGTGGAGGATGCGGTGACGGGAAAGGGAGACCTGAGCGCGTACGCGGCGCCCGACCTGAGGGCCTGCGACGGGCGACGCCGCGAGACGGTCTACGAGGCCGTGCGAATTGATCGCACGCGGCTCAAACGGAGGGTCAGATGCAGAACCCGAGGAAGCCCGTCCACGTCCAGTTTGAACTGCGGCAGGAGCCGTTCGAGGGGCCCGACGAGGAGCCCGACTGGCAGGTGTCGCTGTCGTCGCACCACCCGCACGACGAGCGCCCGATGCAGCTGTTGCAGCCCGACGAGGTGCGGCACGGGTCGGTCGACGAGACGCATGCGTTGGGCGTCCACGCCCAGGCGGTGCCGGTGCAGCTTGTGGCGGTCGAGCCTGTGCCGGTGCCGACCTGGCAGCTCCGGGTGGTGTGGCACCACCCGCAGTTCAAGAAGTTGCCCGAGCACCCGCCGCAAGTGTTGGCGAGGCTCGCGCAGGGGTTCGCCGTGGGCGAGGTCGGACACGCCGACGGGAGCCAGGCCCAGCCCGCGCAGCGCAGCCCCCCGGCCCCGCTCGGGCCGCTCGACGTGCCCGCGAGGCATCGGTTGATGCCCGGGCACCAGCCGCAGCCCGCGAGGGCCCCGCAGCTCGCACAATCGGTGGCCGCCGCGCAGCCCGTGAGCCCGTTGTCGCTCGGCGTGCCGGCGTCGCGCGGGCCCGTGTCGGTGACGTTGCCGGTGTCGCGGAGCACCACCCCGGTGTCACGCGGCCCGACGCCGGTATCGACGGGGGTGTTGCCCGTGTCGACGGGGGTGTTGCCGCTGTCAAAGCCGACGTTGCCGGTGTCAACGGGCGCGTTGCCGGTGTCTTCGGGCGCGTTGCCGGTGTCAACGGGCGCGTTGCCGGTGTCTTCGGGGGCGTTGCCCGTGTCGACCGGCAGGGGGTTGCCCGTGTCGTCTTTGGGCACCACAAAATCGTTCGGGATGTCAAAGCCGGGGCTCGACGCGTCGTCGCCGCCGGTCTGGCCGCTGTCTTCGGCGGGGTTGCCCCCCGGATCCATCGTGCCGTCAACGGTCTGCGTGGCGCACGCTGCGAGCAGCGCCGCGATCAGCAAGCCTGGGCGAAGTCTGTTCAAGCTCATCAAAGGGCATCTCCTGCCTTGGCCCGACCCTGCGCGATTCAACGCCCTCGCGCAAGGCCCCGCGGCCACCATTGCGCGGTGATCGCACGGTCGATACGCCCGGCGCGACAAAGCCGCCCGCGCGAGGCTCCGATTCGCTACCCTACGCCGCTGATGGATGCTCCGAGGCGCCCGCCTTTCGACGCTGTAGTGACCGTGGCCGAGGTGATTTCGTTCGAGGCCGACCTCGACGGGGCGCTGGCCGTGTTGGGGGCCGTCCATGACGCGCGGCTGGCGCTGCGCGACCTCTCAGGGCACGGGGTCGACCTCGACGCCCTGGAGCTCCACGAGCGGGCCTTGGGTCTCGCCATCGGCGCCGAGCGCGCGCGGGCCTACCTCCTCGGCCGTCGCGGGGCGCCGCGTCGGGGGCAGGGTCGGGGTCTCTAGAACCGCACCGAGCCCGCGAGCTGGCTGTAGAAGCCCATCACGAAGGTGTTGAAGCGCGCGAGGCCGATTGAACTCCCGCCGACCAGGGCCGTGAGCTGGTAGCGCCCGGCGGTGTAGCCTGCGGTCGCCCCTGCGGTGAGGTCGCCCTCGCTGTAACAGCCCGCGAGGCGGTCGTCGGCGCCGCAGCGGGCCTCGCGGGCGGTCTCCGCCGCGCCGGTGCCGGCCTCGAAGCGAAACTGCGTCGAGACCCCCAACGCGAGCGAGGGCGCGACGCGCCAGGCCGCGAAGAAGCGCGCCTCAAGGTCGTGCTCGCCGCGGTCGTCGAGGCCCTGGCCGAAGGTGCCTTGGAGCCCGAGCTCGTAGCGGGTCGCGCGGAGGTGCATCGAGACCGAGGCCTCGACCTCGGGCGCGCCGCCGCGGAAGCCGTTGGCCTTGACGCTCAGCGAGGCCCCGCCGAGGAGCCCCGTGCCGCGGCCTTGACCGAGAAACTGGTAGCGGAGCTGGCCGTAGGGAGACAGCGCGTCGGCGGGCGATGGCGGGTCGCCGCCGACCCAAAGCGTGCCCGCGGCCACGGTGAACCCGCGCCCGAGGCCGAGCTCGACGTCGAGAAACGGGCGCGCCGCGGCGAAGCTCCCCCCAGGCTGGACGTCGAGCCCCGCCCGGGCCCGGGTGTTCAGCGTCGGGAGCGCCGCCGCGGGGATGAACAACGCCGTCGGCGCCGTGTACGCGCCCCCCGTCGGGTCGTGGGTCGGCACCCGCTCGGCGGGAGGCGCGCCGTCGCGGGCCTGGGCCCAAAGCGAGGGCGCGACGCACAAGAAGACACCCCACAGCACGCATCCCATGAGCCTCGGCATCGCAGCACCCTCTTGGGCCCTACGCTATGCCCTCGGCGGGCCCCGCGAGGGTCAATTCTGACGGGAAATCCCGTGAAAAGAGTGCGGCGTTGTGCCGCTGCGGCGCGGCGCCTCGGGGACCCAGCAACGGTGGCCTCCGAGCTTGCGGCAGAGTGGCGCGGCGACGTGCCAGGCGAGCACCGCGAGGGTGGCCACGGCGAGGGTGACGACCCAAGGGCCGAGCCGCACGAGGGCGCGCGGCATCAGCCTTCGAGCACGAGCCCGGGCGCGGGGAAGGCCCGGAGGTGACCGGCGACCTCGGCCGCGATGGCGTCGAGCCGGTCGCTGTCGTCGGCGTGGGTGATGGCGCTGTCGAACCAGCGCGCGACCTCGGCCATGTCAGCGACCTTGAGCCCGCGGGTGGTGATGGCCGGGGTGCCGAGCCGCACGCCCGAGGGGTCGAAGGGCTTTCGGGGGTCGTAGGGGACGGTGTTGTAGTTGAGCTCGATGCCCGCCTGGTCGAGGGCCCGGGCGGCGCGCTTGCCAGAGATGTTCTTGCGGGTGAGGTCGACGAGGAGGAGGTGGTTGTCGGTGCCGCCCGACACGAGGTCGAAGCCGCGGGCCACGAGGGCTTCGCCGAGGGCCTTGGCGTTGTCGACGACGTCGCGCGCGTAGACCTTGAACGCGGGCTGCGCGGCCTCGCGGGCGGCCACCGCGAGGCCGGCGATGTTGGCGACGTGGGGCCCCCCTTGGAGCCCCGGGAAGACGGCCTTGTCGACCGCCGCGGCGTGGGCCGAGCCGGTGAGGATCATGCCGCCGCGGGGGCCCCTGAGGGTCTTGTGGGTGGTCGACGTGATGACGTCGGCGAAGCCCACCGGCGAGGGGTGAACCCCGGCGGCGACGAGGCCCGAGATGTGCGCGATGTCGGCCACGAGGAGGGCGCCGACCTCGCGCGCGATCTCGGCGAAGGCGGCCCAATCCCAGGTGCGGGGGTAGGCCGTGCCGCCGCAGAAGATGAGCTTCGGGCGGTGGGTTCGCGCGAGGCTCCGCACCTCGTCGAGGTCGACCCGGTGGTCGTCGCGTCGCACCGAGTAGGGCACCGATTTGAACCACGCGCCGGTGATCGACACGCTCCACCCGTGGGTGAGGTGGCCGCCGTGCGGGAGCCCGAGGCCCATGACGGTGTCGCCGGGCTTGGCGAAGGCGAAGAAGACCGCGAGGTTGGCGGGCGAGCCCGAGTAGGGCTGCACGTTGGCGTGTTCGACGCCGAAGAGGGCCTTGATGCGGTCGCGGGCGAGCTCTTCGATGGGGTCGACGAACTGTTGGCCCTCGTAATAGCGCTTGCGGGGGTAGCCCTCGGAGTACTTGTTGTTGAGCGCCGAACCGCAGGCCTCTTGCACGGCCTTCGAGGCGTAGTTCTCGCTCGGGATCATGCGGAGCTTGTCGCGCTGGCGGCGATTCTCGCTGGCGAGGAGCGCTGCAATTTCGGGGTCAAACGCGGCGATGGTCGGGTCGAAGGTGTCACTCATGGCGCGGGGGTCGTTGTCGCCCCCGGCGGCCCGCTTGGCAACCCCGGCGTGCGCGGCGTCGCGCGAAGCCCGCGAGAGGGGTGAGCTCGACGCGGCGGCCCTCGCGCGGGGGTGTCAGCGGGGCCCGAGGGCGGCGTCGCGCGAGGGGGCGGGCCCGGGCGGGGGCGGGGGCGGGGGCGCGGGCGGGGGCTGGGGCGCGGGGCGGGGCGCCGGGGCGGGGCGGGCGGCGCAGGGGCCGAGGATGACGCGGTGGAAGGCGACGCCGCGCTCGGAGCGGGTGACGAGGCCGAGGGTCTCGCCGTTCCACACGACGGTGGGGTTTTGGGCGGCGCCGTCGACGCCGCGGAGCTCGACGCCCTCGTCGTTGAGGGTGAGGTCGGCCCCGATCACCCGCACCCGGATGCGCGGAAAGCCCTCGCGCACCACCTGCTCGGCGAGCACGAAGGCGCCGTCTTCGAGGGCCGCGAGCGAGGGGTTCTCGGCCTGGTCTTCGTCGACCCGCAGCGCGAGGGTGGGTTCGAGCGGGTTGCCGCGGGTGGTGACCTTGCGAAAGAAGAGCTGCGGCGTGCCGTCTCGGAGCTCGCTCCACACAACGGCGAAGGCGTGCCCGTCCCACGCGACGGCGTAGCGCTGGGTGGTGTCGATGCCGCCGATGCGCTCGTTCGAGATGCGGGTGACGCCGCCGCGCAGGAGGCCCGTGGGCTCCATGCGGGCCATGTCGACGGCGAAGACCTCGCGCCGCGCGGTGATGGCCGTCACGGCCCAAGCCTGGCCCGTGTAGAGGAGCTGCGGGGCGAGGAGGCGCACCGACGTGTTGAGCAGCTGCGTGGGGGGCGCGATGGGTGCGTCCCAGCGGTTGAGCACCTCGCCGTAGAGCGACCACCGGCCGTCGGGTTCGACGCTCGTCCATGCGAGGGCGAAGCCGCGCCCGGTCGAGACGAACACGGGCTCGAGGTCGTGGCGGTCGCCGCGGGTCATGCGCCACGGTCGGCCGACGGCGCTGCCGCGGGCGTCGACCCGGGCCTGGTAGAGATCGCCGGTGGCGCGGATGCCGCCTGCGAAGACCACCGACCAGCTGTCGCCGTTCCAGGTGAGCGAGGGCGAGCGGGCTTGAAACCTCCGCTCGCTCACGCGCAGCGGCACCCCCATGCGCTGCCCGCGGGCCGAGACGCGCACGAAGCGGATGGCGTCCTCTTCGTCGATGGTCTCGGGCCATACCACCGCGAAATGACTGCCATTCCAGGCGAGCCTCGGCACGCCGATGTCGGCCCCGAGGGCGAGGTCTTCAGGGGCCCCGGCGCGGAGCGCGCAGCGCGGCAGGCCCGGTGTGGTCGCATCGACCCCGGCGGCGTCTGGCACCTCGGGCGCGAGCACGTACGGCCGGTGAAACACCCCCGGCGGCGCCTCGCGCTCGCAGGCCACGAGCGCCAACCCTGCCGCCGCGAGGGCGCGCCTCATGAGCCTTCGGGCTCGGGCTCGTCGGGCCCCCCGAGGCCGTAGAGGGCGAGCTTGTTGTAGAGGCTCCGGCGCGAGATCCCGAGCATGCGCGCGGCCCGCTGCTTGTTGCCGCCGAGGGCCTCAAGGGTGCGCAAGATCATCTCTCGCTCGACCTCGTCGAGGGTCATGCCCACGCGCAGCGCGACGCGTTGCGGGTCGGCGGCCTCGGGCGCCTCGGCGGCCCGCAGCGGCATCGGCGGCTCGGGCACCGGCGGCGGCACCAAGGGAAGGGGCGCCATGGGCGCGGGCACCGTACGCGCCGCGGCGCTCGGTTGAACGAGCGGCAGCACGAAGGTCGGCTGCGTCGACTCTGCCCACGGCGAGCCCGCGTCGTCGTCGGGCGCGGGCGGCGCGACGGGCACGTCGAAGAGCGGCAGCGACGAGCGCGGCGGCGGCGTCGCGAAGCTCTTCATCTCGGCCCCGGGTTGCAGCGGGATGTCGTCGGCCCCGATCACCTCAGCGCGGGCGAAGAGGGCCGCTTGCTCCATCGTGTTGCGGAGCTCTCTGACGTTGCCGGGCCAGCTCCAGGCCATGAGGCGGCCGATGGCGGCGGGGTCGAGGCGACGCGCGGGCGTGCGGTGCCGCTGCGCAAAATGCGCGAGGTAGTGCTGCGCGATGAGGGGGATGTCTTCGGGCCGCTCGCGCAGGGGCGGCAGCACCAAGGTCACCACGTTGAGGCGATAATAGAGGTCTTCGCGGAAGGTCTGGGCGCTCACCAGCTCGCCGAGGTCGCGGTTGGTGGCGGCCACGATGCGCACGTTCGCGCTGCGCTCGCGGCGACCCCCGACCCGCGTGTAGCGAAAGGTCTCGAGCACCCTGAGGAGCGTGACCTGGACGGCGAGGTCCATCGTGCCGACCTCGTCGAGAAAGAGAGTGCCCTTCTCGGCCGCGTCGAACTTGCCGTCGACCGCCGAGACGGCGCCGGTGAAGCTGCCGCGCTCGTGGCCGAAAAGCTCGCTCGCGATGAGGTCTTTCGGGATGGCCCCGGTGTGAACGGGCACGAAGGGCCCCTCGGCGCGGGTCGAGGCGAGGTGGATGGCCCGGGCGACGAGCTCCTTGCCGGTGCCGCTCTCGCCCGTGAGCAGCACGGTGACGTCGGTGCGCGCCGCGCGCTGCGCGCGGTCGAGGAGGTCGAGCATCTTGGGCGCCACCGCGAGGAGGCCGACGGGCACCCGGGCGTCGCTGACCCCGAGCTCGGTGGCCACCGGGTCGCGGAGCACGTCTTCGACGCTCCGCTTGAGGCGGTCGGGGTCGATGGGCTTGGTAAGAAAATCACGGGCCCCGAGGCGCAGCGCCTCTTTGGCGCCCTCGATCGAGCCCTGGGCCGTGAGCACGAGGACGGGCACCCGCAGCCCCATCGCGCGGATCGCCCGCAAGACGTCGAAGCCGCTGCCGCCGGGCATGTTCAGGTCGGTCAAGACCAGGTCGATGGCGCTCTCGGCGAGGCGCCGCAGGCCCTCTTCGGCGCTCACCGCGGTCACGATCTCGACCCCGGGGATCTTCAGCGCGACCCTCAAGATCGAGAGATAATCGGTGTCGTCGTCGATGCAGAGCACGCGGCGCAATGCGACAGGATTCTGCGGTGACGGAGCGTGCATCAGGGAGCTTGTGAGGGCGAAACCCGGGCGGCCCTCGTCGCGGTGTATAACCCGCATCACGATGATCGTTCGAGCGCGTTACGTCTGGGTATGTACCAATCGCCGCCCTGATGGCCACCCCCGAGGGTCGTGCGCTGAGAAGGGAGCCGAGGGGCTCTTGACGCAGCTCAAGACCCGGGTTGCCGCCGAGGGGCTCGCCAAAGAGATCCGGGTGATGGCCTCGGGGTGCATCGACACCTGCGAGGAGGGCTGCTCGGTGGCCATCTTCCCCGACGGGACGCTCGTCGGCAAGGTGACCGAGGCCGACGTCGCGCCCCTCGTCGAGGCCCTCAAGGTCGCCCGCGGGGTCGCCGACGCGGCGCACTTCGCCGACCGCGTGATCGCCCTCCCGGAGCCCTCGGGAGAGGGCGCTTGACCCCATCGGTGATCGTCCACGGCGGGGCTGGCGCGTTGCCGCCCGCGCGGCGCGCCGACCACGCCGAGGGTTGCTTGCGCGCGGCTCGCGCGGGCGTCGCGGTGCTCGGCGCGGGCGGCAGCGCCCTCGACGCGACCCAGCGCGCGGTCGAGGTGCTCGAAGACGACCCGCGCTTCAACGCCGGCCGCGGCGCGTGCCTCACCCGTGACGGCGAGGTCGAGCTCGACGCGGCCATCGCCGACGGCGCCGGGCCTCGGTACGGCGGGGTCTGCGCGCTTCCGCCCTTCGCTCACCCGATCGCGGTCGCGCGGGCCGTCCTCGAGGCCAACGGGCATGTGCTCTATGCGGCCCACGGGGCTCGCGAGTTTGCGCTGCGTCACGGCTTCGAGGCGCTCTCGTCGTCGGCGCTGATCACCGAAGCGGCCCTTGCGCGTTGGCGCGCCGTGCAGGCGGGCGAGGCCGAAGCCGGGTGGCCCGGCGGCACCGTCGGCGCGGTGGCCTTCGACGGCCGTCACCTCGCCGCGGCGACAAGCACCGGCGGCATGATGAACAAGCACCCCGGGCGCGTGGGTGACTCGCCCATCCCAGGAGCCGGCACCGTGGCCGACGACGCGGCCGGGGCGGCGAGCCTCACGGGGCACGGCGAGCGCATCCTTCAGCTCTCGCTCGGCGCCTGGATCGTCGCCGCCCTCGAACGCGGTGACGACCCCATGGCCGTCGCCGAGGCGGCCATCGCGCGGCTCGCCGCACGGGTCGACGGAACGGGCGGCGTGGTGCTCCTCGATCGACGCGGCCGCCCGGGGTGGGCGCACAACACCCCGTCGATGAGCCGGGCGTGGGTGAGCCTCGACGGGCAAGAGGCCTCGGGCGCATGAGCCGCCGCGTCGCGCCTCGGTGGGCCCTCGTCGCCGCGCTCCCGTCGCTCCTTGGCGGGTGCGGGCGACCGCGCGCGCAGCCCCCGCGCACCGCCCTCGCGGCGCCGCACCCCCGAGAGGTCGCCCCCGAAGGGGCCGAGTCGCTCGCCGCACAGATCGCGCAGATCGCGCGCGAGGTGCGCGTCGCTGAGGCCTTCGGCCTGCGGCTCCAGCGGGCCGACGGGGCGCTCGAGATCACCGGCGAGCGCGCGCCCGATGAGGCCCTCACCGGCGCGAACCTTGTGACCCACGAGGGCCGCTCCGCCGCGGTGCTGGTGACCTCGAACGTGGGCAACGTCTGGGTGCTCGGGCTGCGCTTCGAGGCGGGCGCGTGGCGCGGCGTCTCGCGCGAGGCCCTCGTCGGAGACGGCCGCCCCGGGGCGCGTCTCGAGACCGCCGCGACGGCCGAGGCGCGGGCCATGCTCGGCCCCGCCCGACGCGAGCTCATCGCGACCGCGTCGGTCGAGAGCGACGACGGCGCAGACGCGCGCGACCCGCGGCTGTGGGTGCTCGCGCTCGCGCCCGACGGTCAGCTCCAGCGGCTCGGCGAGGTGCCCTTCGGCCGTCGCGACCCGCAGAGCGGCGCCGAGGTGCGCGGCGAGTGGGTGGTCGACGAGACCCTCGCACGGCCGAGAGAGCTCTACGTTCAGCTCTCTCCGGGGCGGAGGGGCCCTGGGGGCGCCGCGCCGCCGATCATTCTGCGGCAGAGCTACCGCATCGAGGGCGGGCGTTTGGAGTTGGTCGAGCAGAGCGAAAACATCGTGCGACCGCGGGGCGCGGTGCTCCAACAATGAGGGCCTCGGAGGGCCGCGGTCTGATCGCCGGGCCGGGGCCGCGGGGGTCTGCTAGAGTGCGGTGTGCTTCGATACTTCTTGGCTTTTTCTCTCTTGGCGGCCGCCGGGTGTGGCAGCGGCGACGGGGGCGCTGACCCGAGCGACGCCGGCGCGAGCGCAGACCTCGGCGGGCGCAGCGACGTCGCCCGGGTCGACACGGGCCCGGTGGTGCTCTGCGGCGCGGGCGACGGCCGGCTGCGCATCACCACGTCGGTCGACCCAGAGGTGGCGCGCGGCAACCCCGACCTCTGGCTCTCGTTGCGGTGCGGCGACGACGACCGCGCCATTCGGACGTGGCGCCCGATGGCCGCCATGGCCGAGACCCTCGAAGGGCTCGGTGCAGGCAACTACAGGGTGTTTGTGAGCTCCGGGGTGGCCCCAGGGCAGTACTCGTCGCGGGTCTCGCTCGACGGGCGGGGCACCAGCGCGTTGGCGGTGACGGCGGCGGCGGGGCCTACGGTGCTGGCCACCGCGGCGAGCGACGCGCCGCGGGTCGGGGCCGACGCGGGGGCCTCGGTGATCCCCGGGTGGATGGCCTCGGTGGTGGTGACCGAGCCCTCGGCGCGACAGCCTGTGGCGCTCCTCGACCTGGTGGCCTCGCCCTTGTCGACCGGCGACGGGGGCGCGGCCTCGCGGGTGGCGCTGCAAGCGACGGTGCGCTCGACCTGCGCGGCCCCGTGCCCGGCGGTGACCCTGCACTCGATCGAGGTGCGGGCGCTGCGCGAGCAGATGCCCGAGGCGGTCGAGTCGGTGCGCTTCGAAGACGCGACGGTGCTGCGGGCGGGCGAGCGAAAGACCCTCCCGCGCTCGGTGATCTTGAACGTGCCGAGCCCCGACATGCTCAACGTCTTGCGGGTGGTGCTCTACGGCGAGGCCGGGAGCCCGACGGCGCGGCGGCCCTAAAGGGGCCCGGGCGACGCCGGGGGTGCGTTCTTCGAGCATCCGCGGTACCCATCGTGCCGCCATGAGTGATCAAGTCTCGAAATCGCTTCACGCCCGGGCGCAGGCGCGCATTCCGGGCGGCGTGAATTCTCCGGTTCGTGCGTTCCGTGCGGTGGGCGGCGACCCGGTTTACATCGCCCGCGGCGAGGGGCCGTATCTCTACGGCGCCGACGGGGCGCGATACATCGATTACGTCGGCAGTTGGGGCCCGATGGTGCTCGGCCACGCCAACCCGGCCATCACCCGAGCGATCACCGACGCCGCGGCCCTCGGCACGAGCTTCGGGGCTCCGACCGAGCGCGAGGTGCTGTTCGCCGAGGCGCTCTGCGAGACCGTGCCCGGGGTCGAGATGGTGCGTCTCTGCTCGTCGGGCACCGAGGCGTGCATGAGCGCGCTGCGGCTCGCGCGCGGCTTTACGGGCCGCGAGAAGATCATCAAATTTGAGGGCTGCTACCACGGCCACGCAGACTTCTTGCTGGTGAAGGCCGGCAGTGGGCTCGCCACGATGGGGGTGCCCGACAGCGCCGGGGTGCCCGCCTCGGTGGCGGCCAACACGCTGACGGCGCGCTTCAACGACCTCGCCTCGGTCGAGGCGCTCTTCGCCGCGCACCCTGACAGCGTAGCGGCGATCATCGTCGAGCCTGTGGTGGGCAACATGGGCTGCGTCGCGCCGCGAGAGGGCTTCCTCGCCGGGCTGCGGGCCCTCGCGACGCGGCACGGCGCGCTCTTGGTGATCGACGAGGTGATGACGGGGTTTCGCCTCGGTCGCAGCGGCGCGTCGGGGCGCTACGGGGTCGTGGGCGACCTGATCACCATGGGCAAGATCGTCGGGGGCGGCCTGCCCCTCGCGGCCTTCGGCGGGCGACGCGACGTGATGGAGCGGCTGGCCCCCCTCGGGCCGGTCTATCAAGCCGGCACCCTCAGCGGCAACCCCGTCGCCACCGCGGCCGGGCTCGCCATGCTCGAACAGCTCACGCCCGGGGTGTACGCGGCCCTCGAAGACATCGGCGCGGCGCTGGAGGCTGGCTTCCGCGAGGCCGCCGCGGCCGCCAAGGTGCGGGTCTGCGTGCAGCGCGTCGGTGCCATGTGGACGCTCTTCTTCGGCGTCGACGCGGTGACCGACTGGCAGAGCGCGAGCGCTTCTGACACGGCGCGCTTCGCGACCTGGCACCGCGCGATGCTGGCCCGGGGGGTGTACCTCCCGCCCTCGCAGTACGAGGCCGCGTTTCACGGCGTCTTGCACGACGCGACGGTGGTCGCCGAGACCCTCAGGGCGGCCCGCGAGGCGATGGCCGAGGTGGCCGCGCGCTGACCCGAGCGACGCGCGGTCTGGGGCCCCGCGGCGGGTGAAGCGCGGGGGTCTCTCCCGCGGCGGGGCGGGGCGGAGTATAGAGCCGGGTTATGCCCTCGGTGATGACCGCCTTCAAAGACCTCGACCGGCTCCGTGAGATCGCCCGGGTGCTGGCCCGTCACGGCTTCGGAGAGGTGCTGCAACGCATCGGCCTCGGGCACCTGACCCTGGGCAAAGACAGCGAGAGCGACTCGCGGGCCGACTCCCTCGCGCAGCGGCTTCGGTACGTGCTCCAAGACCTCGGCCCGAGCTTTGTGAAGCTAGGGCAGATCGCGTCGACCCGGGCCGACCTCTTGCCGGCCGACGTGATCGCCGAGCTCAAGGTGCTCCAAGATGACGTCAAGACCGTCGCTTGGGAGCAGATCAAGAGCGAAATCGAGACCGAGCTCGGCGCGCCGCTCGGCGAGCTCTACGTGAGCGTCGACGAGCGGCCCCTCGCGAGCGCGTCGATCGCGCAGGTTCACCGCGGCGTGTACCGCGACGCCGAGGGCGAACACGCGGTGGCCATCAAGGTGCAGCGGCCGGGCATCCAAGACACCGTCAGCCGCGACATCGACCTGCTCTATTGGTTCGCCCGCGCGCTCGATCGGGCCATCCCCGAGTCGCGGCGCTACTCACCGGTCGACCTGGTGGCGGAGTTCGATCGCTCGATCCAGGCCGAGCTCGATTTCATGCAAGAGGCCGAGCACGCCGAGCGCTTCGCGAAGAACTTCGAGGGCGACCTGCGGGTCCGCTTCCCGCGGGTGCATCGCGCGGTGTCGAGCCGTCGCGTGCTGACCCTCGAATTCTTCGACGGCCGTCGGCTCAGCGTGGCGATGGCCGAAGGCTTTAACGGCAAGAAGGTGGCCGAAGACGCCGTCGGCATCGTCATCAAGATGATCTTCGAAGACGGCTTCTTTCATGCCGATCCGCACCCCGGCAACATGATGATCCTCGGCCCCGACGAGGCGCCGGTGGTGGGGCTCCTCGACCTCGGGCTCGTGGGCCACCTCTCGGGGCCCATGCGCGACAAGGCCCTCGACCTCATGGTCGCCGCGGTGCGCGAAGACTTCAACGGCGTGGCCGACGCGCTGCTCGCGATCGGCCGCCCGACCCGCAAGGTCAAGCTCGACGACTTTCGCAAAGACGTCGAGACCCTCGGGCGAAAATACCTCGGGCGCAAGCTGCAAGAGATCGAGGTCTCGGGCCTCGTGCGCGACCTCATCTGGGGCGCGATCAAGCACGGCATCGACATGCCGCCCGACTTCATGATGGTGGGCCGCGCCCTCATGACCCTCGAAGGCACCGGGCGGCAGATCTACCCCGACCTCGACGTCTTCACCCTCGCGCGCCCGTACTTTCTCAAGCTCATCGCGCGGCGCTACGCGCCCGACAAGCTCACCGGCGAGCTGCTCCGTTCGGCCATGCGCCTGAGCGGCGTGGCCTCGAACATGCCCGAGCAGGTGAGCGAGATCTTCGACGACCTCCGCAAAGGGCATCTCACCGTCAAGACCGCCGAGCAAGAGCTCGGGCCCACCTTCGATCGCCTCGGGCGGCGGCTCTACACGGGCCTCGTGGTGGCCGCGATGGTGATCGGCGGGTCGGCGCTCCTCGCCACCGCGGCGCACCGCTGGCAGCCCGTGGTGGGGGGCCTCTTGCTCCTCCTCGCCCTGGCCGGAGGCGCCCTGCACTACGTGCTCGACTGGTGGCGCGCCATCGGCATTCGCCGCGATTGAGGGGCCCGCGTCGCTAGGCCGGGCCCGCGCGCCGACGGGCCGAGCGACGCCAGAGCGTGACCCCGAGGGCCACGAGCGCGGTCGCGGCCACGAGGCCGAGGAGCTCGCCCCGGCTGAGGGCCCTCAAGCGCGCGAACGCCGCCTCGCCGTAGTAGCTCACCGCGAGGAGAGGCAGCGCGTAGCCCACGACGCTGCCCCAGAAGTGGGCCCCGAAGCTCACCCGAGAGACACCGAGGAAGGTGTGGAGGAGCTGCGGCATCCAGAAGACGAAGCGCAGAAAGGCCACGGTGGCGAAGCCGCGGGTGGCGAGGGCCTCGTCGTAGCGCCGCAGCCGCGCCGGGATCCGCGCAGACACCGCGTCGCGCGCGATGTACCGCGCGAACGAGAAGCCCACCACGCTCGCGCCCATGGTGCCCACCATCGAGAGCGCGAAGGCGACAGGCCAGGGCCACACCAGCGGCGCCGCCATCACGAACACCGTCCCCGGGACGCCGATCGGTTGCAGCGCGGTGTAGGCCGCAACGAAGCCGAGGTAGCCCCAGGGGCCGAGCCCCCGCAGCGTCTCACGGGTGCGCGTGAGGTCAGAGAAGAGCGCCAGGAGCCCGCTCTGCCACGCGGCCACGAGCAGCGTGAGCGCCGCCCCGAGGGCCACGAGGCGCAGCCGAGACGCGGCGTCAAGACGCTTCACGGCGTCTCGTCGGCACCCTTGAGGAGCGTGATCTCGAAATCGTCGTCGCGCGCCGACGCGTCAGGCACATCGGCCCGCATCGCCGGCGGGATCATCGACGGGAGCCGCGTCTCGCCGGCCTCGACCATCTTCAGGTACGCGAGCGCCGCGCGGTCAGCGGGGTCGACCGCGAGGGCCGACTCCCAAGCGGCCCGGGCCTCGGCCGAGCGCCCGGCGAGGTGGAGCGTGAAGCCGTACTTGACCCGTGCGCCGACGTGATCGGGGGTGATGCTGAGGGCCGCCTCGAAGGCCTCAAGGGCCGCTTCGAGGTCGCCGTCGCGGCGCAGCACCGTGGCGAGCTTCACCCGCAGGTCGGTGAAGGTCGGCGCGAGCCTGAGGGCCTGGCGGTACGCGTCGGCGGCCTCGTCGAAGAGGCCCAACTCGTCGTAGGCGCGGGCCACCTCGGCGTGCAGGTTGGCGAGCTTGCCGCGGGCGAAGGGCTCGATGCGATCGCCCCGACGGGTGCGCGTCGAGAGGGTCTCGGCCACGGCCCGCGAGGCGCCGTAGAGCCCGAGGTCGTTGCAGGTGATGGCGAGGTTCAGCGCCGCCTCGGTGTAGTCTGCATTGATCGCGAGGGCGCGCTCGAAGGCCGCGCGGGCGTCGCCGTAATCGCCGCGGTGGTGCGCCATCACGCCGAGCATGTTGAAGACGTCGGCCTGCCCCGCGGCCCCCGCGAGCGCGGCCTCAAGGTGCGCCCGCGCGCCCTCGAAGTCGTTGCGGGCGAAGAGCTCGCGCCCGAGGTGAAGGTGCCTGCGTGTCGCTTCGTCCATCGTCGGGTACCGTGGCGTTGAGGGGTCGTCCGCGGGTCTCGCGCGGCGGCGCGAGGCTGTGAATGAAAGCGTACACCAGGCGCCCGCGCGCCCGGTGCCGATTGTGGGCGCGCCCTCGCGGTCAGCGCGCCTACTTTCGCCCGCGGCCGCCGCTCCGTGCGCGCTCGCTCGCGCTGCCCGAGCCCGCGCCGGTGCCCGCCGACGGCGGCGGGATGGTGTCGTCGCTCGTGTCGAGGCTGATCGTCGGGCCTTCGCCGAGCCGCGCGAGGTGCGCCCGCGCCGCCGCCGCCTCGGCCCGGCTCGCGTAGTCGTTCACCAAGGCCGCGAAGACCCCGCGGGCCTCGGCCTGCTGCTGCCCGCGGAGGTACACCTCGCCGAGCTGCAAGAGCGCCCGCGCACGGATGTCGGGGTCTTGGAAGGTCTGGATCGCCCCCCGGAGCCGCCCCACCGCCGCCGGGAGCCGGTTTCGGCTGAGATAGAACTCGGCCACATAGAGCTCGTGCCGGGCCAAGAGCTGCCGCACCTGCCGCAACAGGCGCTCGGCCTCGGGCCGCTCGTCGGCCCTGGGGTAGTCGCGAACGAAGCGCGCGAGGGCGCTCTCGGCGTCGTGCACCGACGACATGTCGCGCTCGAAGCTCGGCGGCACGAGGAGCCAGTCGTCAGGCATCTGTGCCACGTAGCACCGCGCGATCATGAAGTGCGCGTAGGCCGCCTCGCGCTGCGTCGGATGGTACCTGATCCAGCTCCGAAACTGCGAGAGCGCCTCGGTGTAGTGCTCTTGCCGAAACTCGACGTCGGCGAGGCGGAGCTCCGCGAGCCAGGCCCAGCGGCTCCCTGAATGTTCGGCTTTGACGGCACGAAACGCCTCGGTGGCCTCGGGCCACTCTTCGGCCTGATAGAGCAAGAGGGCGTTGTCGTAGGCGACCTGGGCGACGTCTTCGCCGGGCCGCGCGACCCGCGGCGTCGGGCCCGACGCGCAGCCGAGGGCGCCGTGGGCCCCAAGCCCGAGCAAGAGCAGCAAGGCCCCGGGGGCGGTTCGTCGGGCGGGCTTCATGATCGGCGCGGGTTCTATACGACCGATGGGCGATGAGCAATCGCGACGCGAATGACGTACAATGCTGACCCAGACAACGGGGCACCTCGACGACCCCCGCGTCGCCTTCGGTGCTCAAAAGGAGTCCTGTGATGAAGAAGACACTCTCGACCCTGGTGGTGGGCCTCTCGGTTCTGGCTTCAGCGTACGCCCTCGGTGGCTGTGTGGTGCACAGCCGCCCGGCCCCGATGTACCAGGCCCAGCCTGTGGTGTACGGCCGCCCGGGTTATGTCCGTCAGGGTTATGCGCGCCCCGCCTACGCGGCGCCGACCACCACGACCACCACGGTCTACTACCGCTGACCCGCGTCGCCCCCCGAGGGGATCACCGACCCCCCGGGGGCGATGAGCCCGCGCCCGCACGACCCCGCCGCACCCTGTAGCTTCAGCCCCACAAAGCCCGCCGCGATCACCCCGACGAGGCACGCCAAGACGAGCCGCACCACGAAGCGGGTGTCGCGCGGCATGGGCTCGAGCGCGTCTTCGTCGACCTGCCCCGTCGAGGGCGGGAGCTCAGCGTCTTCGGGTCGGTCTGCCATCGTCGTCTCTCTTTCGTGCTCACGGCGCGCCGTCGCGTGAGGGTGCGCCGGGGGCTGTGGGGCCGCGTCTCTAGCACGCCTCGACACCGCGGGTGGCCTCGGCGTTCTCGGGCCGTGCGAAGATCGTCGCGGCGGCGCGCGCGAGGTGCGACAAGGGTCGCGGCGGTGGAGGCACCGCGGCGTCAACGAGGAGCCGATGGCAGAGTCAAAAGGGCGCATCTTGGTGGTCGACGACGAGGCCAACGCCCGCGGGGCCTTGTCTGAGATTCTGCGCGAAGAAGGCTACGAGACCGACACCGCGGCCGACGGCTTCAAGGCCCTCGGCAAGCTCGGTCAGTTCGACCCCGACCTGATCTTGACCGACCTGAAGATGCCTGGCCTCGATGGCATCGGGCTCCTCAAGGCGTCGCGGTCGGCCGCGCCGACGAGCGTGGTGGTGGTGATGACGGCCTTCGGCACCATCGACAGCGCCGTCGAGGCCATCAAGCTCGGCGCCGAGAACTACCTCACCAAACCCCTCGACCCCACCACCCTCGTCGCCGTCGTCGAGCGCGCGATGGAGAAGGCGCGGCTCCTCTGCGAGACGGCCATGCTGCGGGCGCGGCTCCGCGAGCGCAACGTGTTCGGGCACATCGTGGGCGAGCACGCGGCGATGAAGCGCCTGCACGAGACCGTGGCCCAGGTGGCGCCGTCGCGTTCGAGCGTGCTCATCGTGGGCGAGAGCGGCACGGGCAAGGAGCTCATCGCGGCGGCCTTGCATCGCGCGTCGCCTCGGGCCGAGCAGCCCTTCGTGCGGCTCAACTGCGCGGCCTTGGCCGAGTCGCTGCTCGAGAGCGAGCTCTTCGGGCACGAGAAGGGCGCCTTCACCGGGGCCGTGGGGCGCCGCGAGGGGCGCTTCAAGCAGGCCGACGGGGGCACGCTCTTTCTCGACGAGGTGAGCGAGATTCCGCAGGCAACCCAGGTGAAGTTGTTGCGATTTCTGCAAGAGCGCGAGTTCGAGCGGGTGGGCGGCAACGACACCCTCAAGGTCGACGTACGCATCATCGCCGCCACCAACGTTGACCTCGCAGAGCGCGCCAAACAAGGCCGCTTCCGCGAAGACCTGTATTACCGTTTGAACGTCATCAGGCTCGACCTCCCGCCGCTCCGCGAGCGACGGAGCGACATCGCCCTGCTCGCGGCCTTCTTTCTGCGTCGCTACGCCGAGGAGAACGGCAAGCGGCTCACGGGCTTCAGCGACGAGGCCCTCGCGCGGATGAGCGCGTACGCGTGGCCCGGCAACGTGCGCGAGCTCGAACACGCCGTCGAGCGCGGCGTGGTGCTCGCGCGCGGCGAGCGGGTCGAGGCCGAGCACCTCCCGGGCGAGCTCATCGAGGGCCAGAAGACCGCGCCGCGAGACCGCGCAGGGTGCGGCCAGGCGCCGCCGCCGACGATGCCAGGGAGCACCATCGCGGCCCTCGAACGCTGGGCCATCTTGGAGACCCTCAAAGGGGTCGGGGGGAGCACCTCGAAGGCCGCGCGGCTCCTCGGGATTTCACCGCGAAAGATTCAGTACAAGCTGCACGAATACGGCGCCCCCGCGGGCACCGTGCCCTCGGGCGAGGGCGAGCCTTGAGGGCGCGACGGCGGAGACGAGCGCTCAGCCCGTGACCGAAGGGCCGACCACCATCACGGGCACCGGCGAGAGCTCAACCACGGTCTGGGCCACCGAGCCGATGAGGATGCGGTTGAGGGTGCTGTGCTGTTGGGTGCCCACCACGACGAGGTGGCCGCCCCAGCGGGTGACGTACTCGATCAGCGCGCGGGCCGCGCTCGGGCCCTCGACCACGCCGTAGTCGACGTTGATCGACTGGGCCGCCGCGAGGGCGCTCGCCTGGGTCTTCAAACGCTGCTCAAGGGTCGCGAGGCGGTTGCCCTCGCCGTCGTCGGCGACCTCGGCCTGGGTCGCCAGCGCCACCGCGTGGACGAGCACGAGCTCGGCGCCCGCGATCGACTTCACCAGCCGCACCGCCGCCGCGATGGCGCGCTCGCTCTTCTCACTGAAATCAACCCCGACCACGAGCTTCTGGTACACTATGTTTCTCCGTGTCAGCGCCACCGTTCAGGGGCGTCGTCGTGCGGCGTCGTAGCGCCATCGATGGGCTCTCCGCAAGTGCCCGATGCGACCGACGCGCCCGAAGGCCTGAGCGAGCGCCCGATGGCCCGCCGCGGCCGAGGCGCCCTCAGGGCACCTGAAGATAGTACGTGCCGAGCTCGCGACCGGCGGCCGACGTGGGCAGCCGGATGGCCTCGACCAAGGGGCGCATGCAACCCAAAAAGCTCGCCGGAAGCACGAGGGGTTGTGTGATCTCGCCCTCGGCGTTGTAGCGGAACTGAATGCGCACCTGGCTCGGCCGCGAGGGCGCGTTCGCGAGGCACCCGAGGAGGGCCTCGCGATGGGGCGCGAAGGCCTCGGCGAGGGTCTCCATCGAGAGCCGCGTCGGGGGCGCCTGGAAGGTCATCTCTGCGGGCGCTTCGGTGCCGCCGTTGGGACCCTGGGCCGCGGGCCGTTGCATGGCCGCGGTGCGCACCACCGGCGGCACCGACGGGTGCGCGGTGATCTCGTCGAGGATGGGCCTCGCCGCGTCGCGCCCGAGCTCGCCGATGGCGAGGGTGGCTTGTTCGAGGGCGGCCTCGAAGGGCGTTCGGTCGCTCACGTCGTAGTCGTCGACGGCGTCGCCGCCGCCTACCGGGGGCACGGTGCCCTCGTCGACATGGTAGCGCCGCAGAAAGTCGACGAGGCCGCGCAGCGCCGTCGGGCTCGCGATGCTGCGGAGCGCCGACACGATGGGTGCGAGGTCGCGCGCCGCCGTGGCCGGGTCGTAGAGGTGCCGCAAGAGGGGCTCGACCGCGCGGGGGTCACGGATCGACGCCGCGGCCCGTGCGAGCACGCCCACCGGCGGCGCCGCGGTGCCGCGCACGAAGTCGTAGCGCGCCTCGAGCGCGGCGAGCACGGCGTCGGCCCCGTTCGTGCGCCGCGAGAGGGCCTCGGCGGCGGCGCTCATCACCTCAGGGGCCACGTTCGGCGCGCCCACGATGTTGACCAGCGCCTGGGTCGCGGCGGGGTCTTCGAGGCGCCCGAGGGCCGCGATGGCGTACCGCGCCGCGGGCACCATGCGGGTGTCGTTGCCCGCGGTGACCGCCGCCGTGAGCGAGGCGACCCGGCTGTGGGCGCCGCCGTCGACCCCGCCGCGCGCTTGAAAGCCCCGAGAGACCCTGAGGAGCCCCTGGGTGCCCGCCACGTTCGAGGCCACTCGCCAGACCGGGCGACCGTCGGGGTCGAGCATGGTGAGCTGACCGTTCTCGTCGGCCACCACCACGCCCTGGTCGGTGACCTCGGCGGCCACGAGGTCGCGGTCGTGGACGTAGGCCCAATGCAGCGTCTGGCCGTCGGGCGAGACCGCGAGGAGCTCGCGGTGAAAGAGCGCGATGAGCTTGCCCGCGGTCACCGTCACGCTGGCCGCCGCGGCGTCGGGTCGCCAGACGAGGCGCACCCGCTCGCGCGCGTCGAGCCCAGCCCGCAGCGCGGTGTAGCCGTCGAGGGTGAAGCTCGGGTCGCCCGGGAGCCCCTCGGCGGTCGGCACGAAGGTGTGGGCCGGGTCGCGTCGACCGCCCGCGCTGGCGGCCTCGAAGCGGTAGAGGGCGCGGCCGCCGAAGTAGACCGCGGTGCCCTCACGGCGGGCGAAATTGATCACGTCGTCGCGGCTGCGAAGTCGTGCGATTTCGCGGTCTTCCGAGACTGAGAAGACCGAGAGGTTCTGCCCGTCCCAGGGTACAAAGAGGTCGTCGCCGACGAGGGCCGGCGCCCCGAAGGCGTGGTCGGCCGCGCGTCGCATGCGCACCTCGCCGTGGGCGCCCAGCACCACGAGCACGCCCCGACGGCGGGTGACGCCGCCGCCGCCGAGCGAGAGGGCGACGTTGGGGCCGTCGGCCGCGACGCCGGCGAGGTCGAAGCCGTCGTCGGCGACGTTCCACGCGGTGGTGCCGTCGAGGTGCCACGCGGTGATGCCGTCGGCGGTTCGGGCGACCACGAGCTCGCCCGCGAGGTGGGGGCGGCCTCGGAGCGCCGTCCCGACGTGCCCGAGCACCTCGGCGCCGGGCAGCCCGACCACCGAGAAGCCGACCTCGGGCGCGGCCGCCACTTGCACAAAAACGTCTCGGTACGAAGGCTCCGTCGAAGCCGCCACCCGTGCCGCGATGGCGTCGACCTCGCCCGACGTGGCCGACGCCCGGCTGATCGTAAACGCGGGGCTCCGGTCGATGGCGTTCGAACACCCGAGGGCTGCGACGAGGCAGCACAGCACAACGACGGGTCTCACTGGATCCTCCCTGCGGCGGTGCGCGCGAACTCGACCCAGGCCACGGGTCGACCGTGATAGCCATCGGCGATGCGCGTCAAAAAGCTCTGAACCTCGGGCGTCGACACGTCGGCGACGGCGCGCACGATGCGCAGCTTCAACGCGTCGTCGAGGTCGCGTCGCCCGAGCGCGGCCTCGAAGGCCTCGGCGATCGAGGCGAAGGGCGCGCGCCGGAGGTAGCCCACGAGGCGCTCGACGTCGGCGATGGCGCCGCGGCGGCCGATGGCCAGCGCGCAATTATGGGCCAAGGGGCTCTGCGCCGTGAGGGTCGCGGTGAGGTCGCGGTCGAGCGCGGCCCAGAGCGGCGGCATCGACGCGAGGTCGCCGATTTCTCCGAGGGCGGCCGCGACGTCGCCGCGCACGAGGGGGTCGGGGTCGCCGAGCCGCGCTTCGAGGCGCCGCGCCATCGCGCGGGTGTTGATCGCCTGGGCCGCCACCACGGCGTGCCGACGGAGCGTCGGGCGTCGGTGTTCGAGGAAGGCCGCCACGGCGACCGAGCCTTCGGGGCGGGCGAGGGCCGCGAGGGTGTCGAGCGCCACCGCGGCGACGTCGGGTTCGAGGCCCGCGAGGAGGGCCTGGCCGATGGCCCGCGCCCCGTCGGCCGCGTTGCCGAGCGAAGCCTGACGGATCCGCGCCAAGACGGCCTCGCGGTGGGTGAGATCCCAATCGTCGGGCGGGTCTGAGCTGAGCGCGGGCATCGGCGCGTCGCGACCCGGTGTCGCCGTCGCGGCCGCAGGCGCCGCCGCCGTCGGCCGTTGAGGCGCCGCGGGGGGCCGTCGCGGCTGCGCGCCCGCGCCCCGGGGCGTTGCCAAGAGCAACCCAAGCAAGACCATGATCGAATGGCGCATCACGAGACTCCCTGAGGCCCGCTCATACACTGTCTCGGGCGCCCGAGGCGAAGATCAGGCGAGGGCCGCAGCGACAAGAAAGCTCCGGGGGGGGATCGCGCGCCCGTCGCGGGACGCCGCACCGAGGCACCGACGGGCTCAGTCGTCGCGGCGGCGCATCGGCGGAAAGGGCGGCGGCACGCTCGACCGCGTGGGCAAGGGCGGCGGCGGGGGCAACGAGCCTTGGGCGTGGTAATCGCTCACCTGCCGCGCCAGGTCGTCGAGCGAAGGCACGTCGTCGTCGTCGTCGAGGGCCACCGCGTCGTCGTCGAGCATCTCGGCGTCGTCGAGCATCTCGGCCTCATCGAAGGCGTCGAGCGAACCGAGGGCCTCGTCGGGCGAGTCGGTCGCGTCAAGCTCCGAGCCTGTCGGCGCGAGGGCGTCCCACGCGGCGGCGGCGGCGGCGAGGGAGGCCTCGTCGACCCCTTCGGCCTGAAGCGGCGGCGGCGTCTTCGGGGGCGCGTGCACATCGCTCGCGACCTCAAGGAAGGCCGCCATCGCGTCACCCGACACGCCCTCGGTCGGGCGCGGGGGCGGCGGCGGTTCGACCTCGGGCGCCTCTTCGAAGAAGGCCGCCAACGGGTCGCTCGGGGCCGCGTCACCCGCGGCCGCTTCGGCGGCGAGGGCGTCGTCGAGTCGCGCCATGTCGGCCTCGGCGGGCGCCGGCGTGGCCTCCTCGTCGGCGTCGAGCGGGGCGTGCTCGGGTGCGGCCCAAGGGTCTCGGGCGGGCGCGGCCCAAGGGTCGGGGGCGGCGAACACGGGCACCGAGGCCAGGGCCTCGCCGCTCACCGGAGGCGGGGTGGTGGCTCCCTCATCGACCGCGTCGTCGGCCTCGACCTCTTCGAGGAGCTCGTCGTCGGTGTGAGACACCCTTCGGTCGAGCTGGGCGAGGGCGGCGAGGGCCTCGGGGTCGTCGGGGCTGAGCCTGAGGAGCCGCTTCCAGCAGTCTTTGGCCTCGAAGGCGTTTTGAATCTTCGACTGGTAGAGCTGCGCCATGCGGCGGTAAGCCGCCACCTTGTCGCCGCCCGCATCGAGCGAGCGTTCGATCACAGGGACGAGCTCGCGCCACCGCCCGAGGCGGGTCAAGAGGGCCTCCCAAGCGGCGAGCACTTCGAGGTCTCTCGGAGCGAGCTCGGCCAGCCGCTGAAAGGCCGCGAGGGCCTCGTCGGGGCGGTTGATACGCTCGGCGAGCACCTCGGCCCGGCGACGCAGCATCACCCGCGCCGTCGCGCCGTCGTAGGCCTCGTCGGCGAGCTTGAGGTAGAGCGCCGCGACCTCAGGGAGCCGACGGAGCCGCGTGCCGAGCGACTCATAAAGGTCGGCCGAGACGCCGTCTTGCGGCCACACCGCGACGGCGCGCGAAAGGAGCCCGAAGGCCTGCTCGCCCAAGGCGAGGTCGCGGTCGCAGAGGTCGGCGGCGTGGCGCAAGAGCAGCGCGCTGTCTTGAGGTGCGTCTTCGGCCCTGTCGTCGGCGAGGGCCGCGAAGCGCTCGACGAGGCCCGTCAAGAGGCCCACCTCGGGGCACTCGGGGTCGGCCCGCCGCAGGCTCTCTTCGAGCTGCGCGAGGAGCGCCTCGTCGGGCTTCTTTCGCAGCGCTTGGGAGAGGGCCTGATCGACGTACTGGAAGGCCGTCTCGCGGTCGTTGAAGGCCACCGCGGCGGTCTCGGCGGCGCGCACCATCACGGCGAAGCGCTCGCCGTCGGTGTGGGCGGCCTTCTTGCGGCGGTCGAAGGCGACGTACAGCTCGTCAGAGCGGGTGGTGCCCCGGGCGAGCCGGATCGTCACGTCGAGGAGCTCGTCGTCGGCGGGCAGGAGCCCCATCGCGGCGAGCGCAAAGCCGAGGGCCTCGTCGCCACCGCCGGCGGCTTCGAGGGCCGCCAGACCGCGCAGCGAGAGCTCGTGCAAGGTCGTCGGGTCAGAGGCCGCGTCGAGGGCGTGACGGTACGCCTCTGACACGAGGAAGGGCTTCCGCGCGCGGCCCGACAGCTGGTCGACGCGGTCGAGGCCGGTGAGGTCGGTGGGCAGCGCCCCGAGAGCCATCACCTGGGCCTGGAGGGCGCCGACGGGGTCGTTCAGATGGTCGCCCTTGCGCATCGCGACCTCAGACCAGAGCTCTGACTTCACGGCCGGGTCGGCCACGCGGTCTGCGAGGTCGCTCAAGATGGGCGTGAGCCGGTCGTGAAAGCCCCGGCGCGTCGCGAGCTTCTTCAACAGCTCCAGGCACGGGATGTCGCCCGCCTCGGAGAGGGGCGCGAGCACGTTCCACGCGCGCTCGGGGTCGTCGAGCTTGTCGTCGGCGATGGTGGCCACGCGCTGCGCGATCTTCGAGAGCTCCTCGTCGTCGCCTTCGACCTCGGCCAGCTCGTCGAGGTAGCCCACCAGCTCGGGCCACCGCCCGGCGCTCTCTGCGAGGGTCGCGAGCCGCTCGACCACCGTGAGGTCACCCGGGTCGACCTTGTGCTGAAGCTCAAGCGCCCGCCGCAGCGCCTCGGGCTCGCCGCCCTGGGCCTCGACCCACGCCACCAACCGCGCCGCGTGCTCGGTGCGCGCGTCGTCGTCGCCTTCGAGTTCGGCCTGACGGGTCACCGCTTCGATGACGAGCTCGGCGCGCCCCTGGGCCACGGCGAGGGCCTCGACCGCGCCCCAGGTGCCCGCGTCGTCGCTGGCGAGCTCTCGGGCCACCGACACCATCGCCGCGAGGGCCTCGTCGGGCTGCCCCAAGGCCGTAGCCAGCACCGTCGCGCGACGCATCAAGAGCCCGCGCTTCGAGAGCGGGTCGCGGGCCGCCTCGGCCGCGGCCACCAGGAGCTCGGCGAGCCGCGCGTTGTCGCCCGCGAGCTCGGCGAGGCCCATCAGCGCGTCGAGGGCCTCGGGGTCGTCGCCGAGCCCCACCTCGTGCGAGCAACGGCGAACATCCTCCCACACCTCCACAGCACGCGACGGGTCGGCGGTGCCGATCACCAGCGCGGCCCGCCGCAAGAGGCTCACGCGACGCGCCGGGGCGGGGTTGCGCGCGACCTGCGCGTGCACAAACGCGAGGAGCCGCTCGCGGTCGCCGCCTGCCTCCAGGGCGTCCATCAGGGCGTCGGTGAGGCTGAGGTTGTCGGGGTCCATCGCGACGGCGCGCTCGGCCTCGGCGAGGGCCGCGTGGGGGTCGCCCATGCCCCGCGCCGCGTTCGACGCCTTGGCATGAAACGCCGCCCGGGTCG
Source organism: Myxococcales bacterium (assembly GCA_016792845.1). Classification (GTDB taxonomy): domain Bacteria; phylum Myxococcota_A; class Polyangia; order Polyangiales; genus JAEUKH01. Next base: position 109,273 of record JAEUKH010000037.1, read on the forward strand.
GCCCCTCGGGCAAGGTCTCGGCGCGTTCGAGCAGCGTCGCGTACCGCACGCTGTGCTGCCCCGCGGCGGCGAGGGCGCCGTCGAGGTTCTCCCAGGCCTCGTCGCTCTGGGGCTCGCGCTCGAGCACGGTGCGCCAGGCCGCGATGGCGCCCGCGAGGTCACCCACCCGAACCCGCGCCTGCGCCACCGCCGCCCACCGCCGCGCCGCCTCGTCGTCGCCCGCCTTCTCCGCGAGGAAGGTCAGCGCCGCCAACGCCCCCTCGGCGTCGCCCGCGGCCTCGCGCAGCCCGTAGAGCCGCTCGACCACATCGAGCTCGCCGTCGCCGGTCTCAAGGTACCGCGTGAGGGCGTCTCGCTCGGCGTCTCGCTCGCGGGTGTGATCGCGGTGAACGTCAGCGAGCCTGAGCAGCACCTCGCGACGGGCCCGCGCGTCGGTCTCGACGTCGGCGCGCTGGGTGAGCACCGCGGCGAGGTCAGACCACCGTTCGAGCCGCGCGTACACGCGGTCGAGCCCCGCCAACGAGTCGGGGTCGCCCGGCGAAGCGTCGAGGAGCGCGTCGTACGCGTCGATGGCCGCCTGCGGGTCGTCGAGGTGCTGCAACGACACCTCGGCGATCTCTTTCAGCCGCGGGATACGCTGCTCGTTCGGCAGATGTTCGGCCCGCACCGCCTCGGCGAGGGAGTCGCGCAACGCCGCCCACTCGCCCCGCTGCCTGAGGTCGTCTTCGACCAGCGCGAGGGCCTCAAGGTCGGCCGGGTCGACCGACAGCACCCCGCGCAACACCTCGAGCATCAGGTCGCGCTGGTTGCTCTGCCCGTAGAGGGCCGCGAGGTCTTTGAGGTCGGCGATGCGCGTCGCCGGGTCGCTCTCGGCCGCGAGCCCTTCGAGCAGGGCCGCCAGGGCGTCGGCGCGACCGGCCTGCTTGTAGAGCCCCGCGAGGGTGCGGCCGAGGCTCGGGTCGTCGCCCACCAGGGGTTCAAGGCACGCGATGGCGTCGTCGGCCTGCCCGTAGCGCATGTACTGCTCGGCCAGCGCGCGGCGGATCACCGGCGTGTAGGGGCTCGTCGCGTTGGCGGCCACAAAGGCGATCTGCCGCACGGCGAGCTCGTCGAGGCGACCCTGCGCACCGTAGTGCTCGTGCAAGATGGCGTACGCGGGCTCGTCACCGGCCCAGGCGTCGAGCGCCGCTTCGGCGAAGGCCACCCCGTGGTCGCCCCCGACGCTCGACGCGAGGCTCGACAAGAGCCGCGCCGCGTTCATCGCGTCTTCAGGCTGCGCGGCGGGCGTCTGCGAGCGGGCCAGGTACGCGCTCGCGAGCTCTCGCAGGAGCTCCCAATCGTCGGGGCTCTGCGCGAGGAGCTCTTCGAGGTACGCGATCTGCGAGGCCCCGTCGCCGAGCTGGGCGTGGATGTTGGCGCCCTCGCGCAAGAGGTGCCCCCGCACGAGCGGGTCGGCGGTCTGCGCGAGCTGCTTCTCAAGGAGCTGCGCGGCCGAGCGCACGTTGCCGAGCTGGAGGTAGATCGCCCGCGCGGCTTCTACGGCCGCGAGCTGGGTGGGGTCGAGCTCGAAGGCGCGGCGGTAATTGCCCACGGCCTTGTCGGCGCGCCCTACGTTCTTCGCCCAGAGCTCTCCGGCGCGGTAGAACAGATCGGCGCTCGAGCGCGGGTCGCGGCGACGCCCGGCGGTCTGTTCGACCAGCGTCGCGAGCTGCTGAAACTCCGCGCGACCCCCGTGATAATCCCACAAGACGGCGAGGGCTTCGGCGTCTTCGGGGTTTGCGCTCAATCGCTCGTAATATGGGTAAGCCGAGGCATCCATCGGTTCGGCGCGACGCTACCACGGTCATCGCGAAAGCCGTTACCGATTGCCGAATTGCGGCACGCCTACCACGCCGTGATGGTCTGCACCGCAGGCACGCCGGCGCTGCCCGGGATGGGGTCGGGCACCGACGGATTGAGCAGAACCACGGTGATCGCCGCCACCGCCGCGACGCCGCCGACCACGGCCCAGAAGACGGGTCGGGTGAAGAGGCTCCGGGGCCGCGGGTGCAGCGTGAGCGAGACGTTCTGGGTGCTCAGCGGTTCGAGCACGACCTGCATGCTCTGGTCGACGTGCCCCGCGAGGCTGGCCCTGATGCGGTGCGGCCCCGGAACGAGACGCCGCGTCACCGAGCCGCGACCGCTCTCGACGCTGTCGATTTCGAGGGTCGCTTCGGCGGGCAGGGCCGTCACCGTGAGCCGCGCGTTCTCGCGGACCGGGTGCAGGGTGCTCTGCCAGAGGCGCCGCTCGCGGGCCGCCATGGTGATGGTCTCGCGCACGGTCTCGTGGTTGTCGAGCCGCGCTTCGACGTGGTGCTCGCCAGGCAAGATCTCGACGCCGCGGGCGAGGGGCGTGACCCCGAGGGGCCGCCCGTCGAGCAGGATCTCAGCCCCCGAGGGTTCGACCTCGAAGCTCAGCACCGAGCGGGTGCGTTCGATCTCGGCGATGACCTCTTCGACCTCGCCGCGCTGCGCGGGAGTGAGCCGCGCGTTCTCATCGAGGTACCGCCGAAAGGTCGTGATGGCCATCGAGAGCTGCCCGTCAGAGCGGTACGCCTGCGCGAGATTGAAGAGGATCACCGGCGAGGGGAAGACCCTGTACGCCGTCTGAAACTCCTCGATCGCTTGCGAATACTGGCCCTCTTGGTAGTGCCGCGCGCCCGCCTGGAGGTGCTGCCGCGCCTCATTCTGCTGCATCGCGGTGGTGGCCGAGCCGCCGTCTGAGACGCCCTCGACGGTGCTGGGCGGGTTGCGCGTACGAGGCTGCGCCCAGGCCGCGCGCGACGGCCCGAAGTAGCCCACGGTGAGCCCCAAGGCCAAAGCAGCGCGAAGGTTTCGACGGTTCATGGCGTGCGGCGGCGACTATACCGAAGTCTCTCGGCGCGGGTGTTCCATTCGCCTACGCGGGCGCTGACGGTCTGACAGGGGCGTTACAGGTCGGTGAAGATGCCCGACCCGCGCGCCGACGGCGGCGGCTGCTGCGGCCTGGGTCTCGCCACCGGGCGCGCCACCGGCTCGGGGTTGAAGGGCTCGGGGCGCAGCGTCGTGGCGGCCACCGGCGTCGGGCGCCGCGAGGGGCTCCGTGTCGGCGTCGCCGGGCCCACCGCCAACAGATCGAGCGGCGTCGCCGGCGCCGACGGACGCACCGCCGCAGCCGGGCGAGGCGCGGGGTTTGCGCGCGCGACAGGCGCCGCCGGAGGGGCAGGGCGCGGTGTCGGCGCGACCGCGACGGCGGGTCGAGGGGCCACCGGCGGCGCGGGGGCTGCGACGGGCGCGGGCGCGGGGGCAGCGACGGGCGCGGGGGCAGCGACGGGCGCGGGGGCAGCGACGGGTGCGGGGGCTGCGGCGGGGGCTACCGCCAGTGCGGGGGCCGCGACGGGCGCGGGGGCAGCGACGGGCGCGGGGGCAGCGGCCAGCGTCGGGGCCGGTGTCGGTGTCACGGCCGCGGGAACTGCGGCCAGCGCTGGAGGCGTCGGCGTCGGCGTCGGTGTCGGCGTCGGTGTCACAACGGCGGGAGCTGCCGCGATCGGGGCCGCCGGTGTGGGGGCCGCCGCGCTCGGGGGAGCCGCCGCGGGCACGACCGAGGGGGCCGCGAGCTCAGGCCGCGCCGCCGCGCCGACACCCGTGACGGCGGCGGTCTCGCCGCGACGCTGGATGCGCGAGCCGCCCCAGAACGCGAGGAGCCCCACGCCGCCCATCAAGAAGACGAGGCCCGCGCCCAAGAGGGCGAAGGTGCCCGCCCGCGAGGGGCCGCTGGCGCTGCGCGGACGCACCGCGGTGGCCGTGAACGTGTCGGGCACCCGGGTCGCGAAATCGAAGGGGTCTTCGCCCGCTGGCACCTCGGGCCCTCGGTTGACCGCCGGGGGCGCCAGCACGGCGATGGGCTCGCTCGCGAGCGCCACGGGGGCGCGGGCAGGCCTCGGCCCCGGAGGCGGCGCGTCGAAGAGGTCATCGCCCGCAAGGTCGAAGGGGTCGCTCGGGGCCGTGGGAGGCAGCGGAGGCGGCGGCTGCGAGGGCGCGTACCCGTTCGGCCGCTGCGGGGCGAGGGGCGCGGCTTGAGGCGCGGGCTGCGGCGCGAGGGTGGCCGCGCGGCGCGGGGGGTCGTTCGGCACGGCGGCGGCGAGCACGGGGCTCGTGACCCGCGGAGCCCGCGGCGGCGGCACGGTCTTCGAGCGCGCGACGGGGCGCGTCTCGGGCTCGTCGGTCGAGAGGATGTTCGGGTGAACCCCCCCAGGCAACGCCCGCGCACGCATCTGGAGGTTGCCCGGCGTGGCCGTCGACGGCAACGGCCGCGCGGGTTGCAGCGACGCCGGCACCGCCTCGGGCGGCAAGCGCAATTCGGCCGTGGGCACCTCGTCGGCTTCGAGGCCATCAAGCTCAGAGACCTCGCCGGGCAGCACCGCGAGCGAGGTCACCTCGTCGTCGAGGGTCACCGCGGCGTGGCGCTCGACCGCGGGCACCGTCGGGATCTCAAGCTGCGTGGGCTCGTCGTCTTGCGCCACCGGGGTGGGCGCGCGCATCGGCGGCGGCCGCCCCGAGGGTGACCGCGCCCCAAGCACGAAGCGCCCCGAAGGCGGGGGCACCGGGGCCGCGGGCGCCGACGACGCGAAGGTCACCACCTCGGCCGGTCGCGCCGCCACGGGCTTGTCGTCGAGGGCCGTATTGATCGCCGGAATGAGCGATTGCACCCGGTTCGCGAGCACCCGCTCGGGCGCCGCCACCCGCATGGCCGCCAAGATCGCGTCGATGCGGTCTGCGATCTCTTCGGCGGTGCGCACCCGGCGCTCGGGGTCGCGCTGCAAGACCGCGGCGATGAGGGCGTCGAAGCCCGGCACGTCGCTGCGGTTGAGGGCGGGCACCGGGTCGTGAAGGATGGCGTGAAGGGTCGCCGCGTCGTTGTCGCGCGAGAAGAGCTTCTCGCCCGCGACGGCCTCCCACAAGACCACCCCGAGCGACCAGAGGTCTGAGCGCGAGTCGATCGGGCGGGCCCTGATCTGCTCAGGGCTCATGTACGAGACCTTGCCCTTGACCTGGCCCGTGTTCGTCAGGCCCACCTGCGATTGGCTCTTGGCGATGCCGAAATCGAGGAGCTTCACCTGCCCGTCGCGGGTGACAAAAATGTTGTGCGGAGAGATGTCGCGGTGAATGACCTTGAGCGCCCGGCCATCGCGGGTGCGGGCGCGATGCGCGTATCCGAGGCCCCGGGCGGCGCGAGACACCACCGCGAGACCCACCGCGGGCCCGAGGGCCTGGCGCCGAAGGGCGCACTGCTGGAGCAGCCGCAAGAGGTCGGCGCCGTCGAGGCGCTCCATCGCGATGAAGGGGAGGTGATCCATCTCGCCCACGTCGATCATCGAGACGATGTTCGGGTGGTGGAGCTGCGAGGCGAGCCGGGCCTCGCTCGCGAACATCTTCAGAAACGCTTCATTGGTCGAGAGGTGCGGCAAAACCCGCTTGATCACCACAAGCTCGGGCGCCCCCTCGAACGGCGTGCGCCGCGCGAGGAAGACCTCCGCCATGCCGCCGCTGGCAATCTGACGTAGGAGTTCGTACCGGGCGCTCATCAGACCTTTCGACTCACCTTCGGGCCCGCAGACGGTACCCCGACGGGTCACCTTCGACAAGCGCTGCCCGCAGTCTCGGCTTCAACCTCGCCGTGCGCTGGTGTAGCGTCACAGACGCGATGCGAGCGAGCTTTCTTGGGTGCAAAGAGCGACTGTCGATGCTGGCCCTGGGGCTCCTCGGGGCGCTGCCGATGGGCTGCGTGCTCCCGCGGCGCCAGGTGATGTTGACCCTCACCACGAACGTCGACTGCTCGGTCTTTGACCGCGTTCAGATCCGCGTCTCGCGGGGCGCCGGGGGCAACGGGGCCGAGACCTTCGACCAGACCTGGCTTCGAAACGACTGCCCCCCGTCGGGGCTCACGGCCCTCCAGGTGGCGCCCTTCGCGCGCTCGATGCCCTTCCAGATCGCGGTGGTCGACGCCCAGCGCATCGACGAGCGGGTGCACTTTCGGGTGAACGCCCGCACCCTCGACAGCATCGCCCTCAGCACCGAGGCCGAGACCGACTTCGTCGACGGCACGGTGTACCGCCTCACGGTCTCGCTCAACGACGTGTGCTTCAGCGCGAGCCCGATGCGCTGCCCCGAAGGCTACACCTGCCGCCCCTCGCTCGAAACGGGCGACGCCGCGTGCGGGTCGATCTACCGCGCCCCGAACACCCTCGGGAGCTTCGTCGACCCGCAGTCGATCCGCGCGGGGGCCACCATCACCCTCGACGGCGCGCGGGCGATGTAGACGCGGGCCGGTCTCTCGCGTGAACATCGCGGGCGATGTTGCGTATCGGCGCTCGGCTCGACAATCTGGTGATCTCTGACATCCGCGCGATGACCCGCGCCTGCGCGGCGGTGGGCGGGGTCAACCTCGGGCAAGGCATCTGCGACCTCGCGACCCCCGCGCCGGTCGCGGCCCGTGCCATCGCGGCCGTCGACGAGGGCCTCTCGGTGTACGCGCCCCCCGAGGGCGTCTCGGGGCTGCGCGAGGCCGTGGCCCGCGATCGCAGCGCGCGCCTCGGCCGCAGCGTCGCCGTCGACGAGGTGGTGGTCACCGCGGGGGCCACCGGCGCCTTCGCCGCGGCGGTGCTCGCGCTCTGCGAGCCGGGCGACCAGGTGCTCGTGCCAGAGCCCTACTACGGCTACCACGTCAACACCCTCGTCGCGCTCGGGGTCGAGCCGGTGTTCGTGCCCCTCACCGGCGCGACGTGGGAGGTCGATTTCGAAGCCCTCGCCGCGCAGGTGGGCCCGCGCACCCGGGCCATGGTGCTCTGCACGCCGAACAACCCCTGCGGCAAGGTCTGGAGCGCAGAAGAGCTCGACCGGCTCGGCGACTTCCTCGGCGCTCACGCGCTCTTCGCGATCTCAGACGAGATCTACGAGCACATCGTGTACGACGGCCGCGCGCACGTCGCGCCCGCCTCGCGGCCGGGGCTCGCCTCGCGGGTGGTGTCGATCTCGGGCGGCAGCAAGACCTTCTCGGTCACGGGCTGGCGCGTCGGGTGGATCACCGCCGAACCCGCCCTCGCGCGCCGCCTCGCGGTGGCCCACGACCTGCTCTATGTGTGCGCGCCGACGCCGCTCCAGCACGCCGTCGCGGCGGGCCTCGCGATGCCCAAGGCATACTTCGACGGGCTCGCGGCGAGCTACCAGCACAAGCGCGACGTGCTCTGCGCGGCGCTCGTCGACGCGGGGCTCGTGCCGAGGGTGCCCCGGGGCGCGTACTACGTCCTCGCCGACGTGACGCGGTTGAAGAGAGCGACGGCCCGCGAGGCGGCGATGCACATCCTTGAGAGCGTGGGCGTCGCTTCGGTGTCGGGGCGCAGCTTCTACCGCGGCGCCGAGGGCGAAGGGCTCGTGCGCTTCTGCTTCGCCAAAGACGACGCGGTGCTCGAAGACGCGGCGTCGAGGCTGCGTCGGCTGTGACAATTTTTGCGTAGTTTCTGCACTCTTTCGGGGCTTGCGTGTCTCCGCGGTGGGCGGCCAAACTGACGGCGAGGCGCCGCACCGGCGGCGCTTTCAGAGGAGCCGTGCTGCCGATGAAATATTCGACCCGGGCCGCGTGGTGCCTCTGTCTTGGCCTCGGCGCGAGCGGCTGCGGGCTCCTCGTCGACCCCACCCTCGGCGTCGATCTCCCGCCGGTCGACGTTCAGCCTGATCGCAGCGTCGACGCGGTGTCTGAGGCGTCAACCGATGTCGCGCCGGGCGACGCCCGCGGCGACGGGGGCGAAGACCGAGACGGCAGCATCGTCTTTGATGTCTTCGACGCGGGCGACGCGCGCGACGCCGCGGGCGACGCCTTCGACGCGGGCGATGGGCGCGACGCCGCGGGCGACGCCTTCGACGCGGGCGACGCGGGCGACGCCGCGAGCGACGCCTTCGACGCGGGCGACGTGCGCGACGCCGCGAGCGACGCCTTCGACGCGGGCGACGCCTTCGATGCGGGCGACGCGGGGGATGCCGGGCCGACCCGTGACACGGGCGTCGACGGAGGGCAGCCGTGTTCGGTCTTCGGTCGTGCGCTCTTGCCCTGGTCGGGCGCCACGGTGTCGCGGCGCGATGTGCGCTTTCGGGTGCAGCTCCCGTCGGGCGCGACGGGGTCGATCGAGTTCTCGTCGACGCGTGATTTTGCGTCGCCGATGCGGTCTGGCGCGCTCATCACGGGCGCGGCGGGGCCCGTCGAGGTGGTGCGCACCTTGCCGATGGGCAGCGTGCTGTTCTGGCGCCTGGCGCCGTCGGTGATGCGCCCAGAGTGCGCGCTCCCGGTGTACGCGCTGCGGGTCGGGTCTGGGGCGACCGCTGACGGCACCGAGGCCCGCGCCTACGGGGTCGCTACCGACTTCGGCGGCGACGGTCAGTGCGAGCTCGCTCTGGCCGTCAACGCCCACCACGAGAGCGCCGAGCCGACCGAAAACGGCGGGCGCATTTTGCTGCTCCGCTTTCCCCGAGGCGGCGACCTCACCCAGCCCCCGATGCTGCGCCGGCTGCGCGTCGACGCGCGCTGTCGTCGCGTCGATGCTCAGCCCTTTCACGGCGATTTCAACGGCGACGGGCGCATCGAGCTCGCCTACACCTGCGCCACCGAGGGGGCGCGGCTCCTCGTGCCTGTGGTGCTCGGCGCCGGAGCCCTCAGCAACGGCGAGGCCGTGGCCCTCCCCACCATGGGAGACACCGTCATGGGCGTCGCACCGGGCGACCTCGACGGCGACGGATACTCCGACGTCGCCATGCTCTCTCGCCTCGGCGGCGCCTCGCAGGCGCTGCTGGTGCTCGGCTTCGGCTCTCCGACGGGCCTCAGAGCCTTCGCGGCGCTCACCCTCGAAGGCGTGCGCAACGTGCTGGGCTTTGTCGCTCCGGGCGACCTCGACGGCAACGGCCGCGCCGACCTCGTGGCCGCGACGGGTGACCTCGTCGGCGCGGTGCTCGTGCGCCACCTCGTCGTCGAGCGCATCGCGGGCCAGTCGCCGACCCTCGCGGTGCGGCCCGTCACCCTGACCCTCGGCGCGCTCTCAGACTTTCGCGCGCTCTTCGCGGTCGGCGACCCAAGCCTCGGCGGTCGCCCCGGGTTCGGCGTCTGGAGCCGCACCACTGGCCGCGACAGCGTCTCCTTCGTCCAGCAATCGGCGGTGTCGCAGCTCGCGTACGCCACCTTTCACACGCAGGTGTTTGGCGGGGCCAACAACGTCGCCGCGGTGCACCCCGTCGGCGCCGTCGTCTCGGGGCCCGACCGCGTCGGGTACGCCTTCGGCGAAGAAGACCTAGGCTTCCGCTACGCGGGCTGCACGGGGCTCGTGCCGGGCAGCTGCGTCGGCTTCTCGACCGTCTCGCCCGCCATCGACCGCTACGTCAACGCAGGCGACCTCTCGGGCGACGGCCTCGACGACGTGGTGATGCTCCAGACCAACAACAACAGCGGCACCTGCGGCGCCAACGCGGGCCGCCAGATCGTGCTGCTGCAACCGCGCCCCTTCGCGCTGCGCACCGAGTGCGTGCCCAATGTCGACAGCGCTTACTTCGCCGAGCAATGGTGACAGGGTATGTCACTGTAGCCTTGCGTTGGGGGGCGGGCTGACGTATCGATGGGCGCTGCCCGCGACGCATTGGCGCCGTCGGTGAGAGATGGCACTGAGGCTTCGATGGCAGGCGTTCTCGATGTGGTCGCGACCGAGGGGCACCTCGTAGAGCGGCTCGACCGTGCACTCGACGCGTCGACCCGCGCGGCGAGCGCGCTCGCGCCCGACACGCTCAGCTGGTCGCAGTTTGTGGCGACGTTGGCGTTTGTGTACCTGCCGTCGTCGACGGTGGCGTCGGCCGAGGTCGAGCGGCTGACCCTGGCCGAGGCGGTGAGGGCGGTGCTCCCGCCGTACGACGCGGCGTTCTCGCGTCGCAGCGACATCGTCGAGGAGGTGGGGCGCAGCGTGTCGAGCTTGCGGCGCCAGGGGGTCGGGCCCGCGGCGCTGCGGGCCGCCCGAGAGGCCGTCGCGGGCGACGATCAGGCCACCCGTCAGCGGCTTGAGACCCTCGCCGAAATCGTCGAGGTTCAAGACGCGCGCCTGGCCCGCGAGGGGTGGCTCCCGCGTGATTCGGTCGAGTCGGCGCTGGCCCGCGCGCTGGCGGCCCCCGGGGCGGCGGCGCCCGAGGCGGTGCTCGGCGCAGAGGTGGTGCGGGTGTGGCACCTGTTCGAGCTCCCGAGCGAGCGGGTGGCCTTCCTCGTCGCGTTGGCGGCCTCGCTCGGGGCGCGGGGGGGCCGGGTCGAGCTCCACATCGCGTGCGAGCCTCGGCGGGCGCGGCTCCCGACGACCCTCGACCGCGCGCTGCGGGCCTTCGAGGCCGTCGAGGCGCCGGGGCTCGAACTTCAATATTCACTTCGTGATCCGCACGCGCCCGAGGTCGACCCGGGGCTCGGCGCGTGGGTCACGGCCCTGGCCGAGGGCAGCGCGAGCCGTAACCCCGTCAAGCTCGACGCCCGCAGGGTGCGCATCGCCGAGGGCGAGGGGCCCGAAGAAGAGCTTCGATGGGTGGTCGCCCAGATCGTCGCCGCCCGCGACGAGGGGGTCGCCGCCCACGAAATCGCCGTGGTCTTTCGGAGCCTCGAAGCCTCGGTGGTCTCGCGCGTCGCGGCCCACTTCGACGAGGCCGCCGTCGCCTACTCGCCGCCGCCCGAGATGGGCCCAGGGCTCCTCGACTCGGCCCTCGCGCGGGCGGTCTTGCGGCTGCCCACGGTGGCCTCTCAGGGCGCCAACCGCGAAGACGTCTTGGGCCTCCTCGCGGTGCTCGAAGGGCACGTCGCCGAGCGCGAGAAGGTGTCGCCCTGGAGGGTCGCCTCGGCGCTGCGCCGATGGGGCGTCGAGACGCTCTTTGACACCGAGCTCGAGGCGCGGTGCCGCTTCCAGCTCGAACAGCGCAGCGAGTCGCCCGCCCTCGTCGAGGCCATCACCGCCCTCGCCGCCCAGCTGTGGGACATGGCGCAAGATGGCACACCCGCTGAGCACGCCGCGCGGCTCCTCGGGTGGCTCCCGCGGGCCGGGGGCGAGGGGCGCTTCTTCGAGTCGTCGCGGGCCCTGGTCTCGCAGGTGTCGAGCGACCCGGGGGCTCCGTGGATCTTGCGGGCCCTCGGCCGCGACGAGGCCGCGCTCTCGGGGGTGGCCGAGCTCTTGAGCGCGGTGCCGTCGCTGGCGCGCGAGTTGGGGCGCGACGAGAAGATGAGCGCGGGGGTCTTCGCCGAGCTCTTGATCGACCTCGCTCGGGTCTCGCCCATCGCGCTGCGCGGCGCCGGGAGCGCGGGGCGGGGCGTGGTCTTTCTCGACGCTGCGTCGGCGGTGGGGCGGAGCTTTCGGGTCGTGGTGGTGCCCCATCTCACCGTGGGGGCCTTCCCCGCGCGGCGCGAGAATGAGGCGTTCTGGGGTGACTCCGAGCGCCAGGCGGTGACCCGATCGAGCGGCCGCTGGGTGCACCGCGGGGGCACCCGCGAAGACGAGACGGCGCTGCTCCTCGCGACCCTCGCGGCGGCCACCGAGCGGGTGCTGGTGACCGCGGCGCGGCACGACGAGGCGGGGCGCGCGACGAGCCCGTCGCCCTTCTTCCGTGACCTCTCGCGCACCGCGGGGGTGGCCGTGACCCGGGTCGGCCGCGACCCCCTGGCCCGCGCCCGTCAGATCGCGCCCCGGGGTTTCGAGCGCGTCGTGCGGAGCCTCTCGGCCCGGGTCGCCCCCGCCGAGCCCCTGCGCGAGGTCGTGCGGCTCGCCCTGGCGTCGAGCGCCGCCCGCGCCGACATCGAGCAGTCGCGCGAGCGGTATTTCGCCCACGCCCTGCCCGACGGCGACCCCTTCAACGGCCGCATCGACCACGACCCCGAGCTCGTCGAGGCGCTGCACCTGCCGCGCTGGGCCTCGGCCATGAGGCCCCTCGACGTGACGCTCCTTGAACGTGTGGCCCGCTGCGGCTTCAAGGCCTTCGCCCACTACGTGCTCGGCATCGAAGAGCGCGTCGAAGAGAACCTCACCCTCGACGACAAGCAGCGCGGGCACCTCTTGCACGAGCTCCTCCAGACCGGCACCGAGAGCCTCAGCGCGACCGCGGGCGAAGAGAGCGCGCTGCGCTGGGAGGCCCTCGACGACGCCCTCAGCGAGAAGTTCGCCGAGTTCGGCGAGCGCGTCTCGAAGCTCGATCACGGCCTCGTCGAGGCCGACTACCTCGCCATCCGTCGCCAGGCCGAGCAGTGGCTCGGGCGCCGGATGAACAACCCCGACTGGGCCATGCTCGAGACCGAGGTGGGCTTCGGCCCGCAGTCGAAGTGGCCCGGCGTCACCGTGCGCCTCGACGGGCAAGAGCCCGTGAGCCTGAGGGGGCGCATCGACGGCGTCGAGCGGGTGGGCGAGGTGGCCCGCGCCGTGGAGTTCAAGTCAGGCCGCGGCGACGGGTACCGACGGCGGCTCTACGACGGCGCCCTCGACACGCAGTTTCAGCTCGTGGTCTACGCGGCGGCGCTCGAGCGGGCGCGGCAGGCCAATTGGCTCCCGCCCGCGGTGAGCGCCGTCGACGGGCTCTATGTGGGCTTTCGCGACCTGCGAGAGTACGGGCTCCGAGAGACCCTCGGCGGCGACGGGCGGCGCAAGGCCGCGCGCTTCGACGTCGAGGCCATGGTGCGCGACGGCGCCGCGGGCGAGGGGCCCCTCGGCGACGCCGTGCGGCGGGTGGTCTTGCCGGTGCGCCAGGGGCGCTTCGAGCCGCGCCCGAGAGACTGCAATTTTTGTCAGTACCGACCGCTCTGTCGGGTCGAGGCCCACGACGAGGTCGACGACGACGAGCACGGGCAGGGCGCAGGCCCCGCGGAGCACGAAGCATGAGCGACGAGGCACGGGGGCCCGAGGGCGGCGCGCGCCGGGCGCTCTTTCTCTTTGAGCGCAACGCGGTGGTGCGCGCGGGCGCCGGCACGGGCAAGACCGAGGCCCTCGCCACGGTGTACCTGCACCTCGTCTGCGGCCTCGCGAGCGAAGAGACGTGGCCCCGCGGCGGCGTCGCCCCCGAGCGCATGGTGGCCCTCACCTTCACCGAGAAGAGCGCGCGCGAGATGCGCGACCGTATCGCCGAGGCGGTCGACCTCTTGGCCAACCAACGCCTGCCCGCGCAGCTCGAAGACGCAGACCCCGCGCTGCGCCACGAGGCCGCCCTCGGGTGGTGCGCCCAACGCGGGTTCTCAGCCGCCGTCGCCGCCCGCGTCGAGGCCCTCGCCGCCAGCGCCGTCGCCCAAGGCCGGAGCCTCCCGCCCCCGGAGCTCTGGCAGCGCGTCGCGTGGACCCTCGCCACGGCACAAATTGGCACATTTCACAGCTTCGCGGCGGGGGTGTTGCGACGCGGCGCGGTCGACCTCGGGCTCGACCCTGCCTTCACGGTGCTCGACGACGAAGACAGCGAGCAGCTCTTGCGGGGCGCGGTGCTCAGGGCGCTCTCTGACATGGCCGAGCAAGACGTGGCCCAGGTGGTCGAGCTCATGGCCGCGGCGGGGGGCATCGGCGAGCGGGCCGAGCGGGGCCTCGTCACGCGGCTCTCGGCCCTCGTGCGCAAGCTCGAAGACGACGGCCTCGAAGCGGCCGCGGTCGAGCTCGGGCCCGCGGTCGAGGCCTCGGGCGTACAGCCCTACATCGTGGCCGACGTGCTGCGGCGCTTCGCAGACGCGGCCGACCGGGTCGAGGCCCTCCACAGCGACGGCACCAGCGAGGCCATCTACCGCAGCGCGCGGCTCGTCGAGCGGCTCTCGGCGGCGCACGACCCGGTGACCGACCTCCAGCGCCTGCGGGCGCTCTCGTCGCTGCCGAGCCTGCCGCCGAAGACCCGAACCCGGCGCGTCGAGCCCCTGGCCACCGAGGCCCGAGAGGCCCTCGCGGCCCTCGAGCGCGACGCCATCGCCGCCGTGAGCGCCCACCTCGCCCGCGCGGGGCGCAACGTGCTCGCCCGGGCCCAGCGGCACTACCGCGAGGCCAAGCGCCGCCGCTCGGCCCTCGATTTCGCAGACCTCCTGCGGCACCTGCGCGACGCCCTGCGCGACCGGCCGCAGTTTCGGCGGCTCCTCAAGGCCCGCTACGACGCCGTGCTGGTCGACGAGTTTCAAGACACCAACCGGGTGCAGCGCGACATTCTCTACCTCTTGCGAGAGCGCCGCGATCACGAGCGCACCGTGGCCCCGGGGCAGTCGCTCGGGCCCTGGGAGCTCGAACCCGCGGGGCTCCTCGTGGTGGGCGACGCGAAGCAGTCGATCTACGCCTTCCGCGGCGCCGAGGTCGACGTCTTCCTCTCGACCGAGCGCGAGCTGAGCAGCGCCGGCGGCGACGCCATCGACCTCACCGAGAGCCACCGCGCCGTCGGGGGCGTGCTCGCGGTGGTCAACGCCGTCAGCGCGCGGCTCCTCGCGGGCGCCCAGGTGCACGCCCGGGGCCTCTATGACCCCGCCCGCGACGCCCTCGTGGCCCGGGCCCGCGGCGACGAGACCGTCAGGGTCGAGCTCCTCACCGTGCCCCCGGGCACCGCCGACCTCCAGCGGGGCGCCGAGGCCGAGGCCATCGCCGCGCGCATCGCCGCCCTCGCCGCGGGTGAGATAATGGCGCAACATGGCACATGGCGCGCCCCCCGGATGGACGAGATCGCCATCCTCGTGCCCTCGTGGCAGCACCTCGACCCGATCAAGCGGGCCCTCCAGGCGCGGCGCATCCCCTACGCGCTCCGCGGCGGCCCGGGGTTTTGGGATCGCCGCGAGGTCGACGACCTCGTGACGCTCTTGCGCTTCGTGGCCGACCCGAGCGACCGGCTGAGCCTCGCGTCGGTGCTCCGGGGGCCCCTCGTGTGCCTCTCCGACGCGGCCCTGGCCCGGCTCTTTACGGGCTCTCCGGGCATGGAGCAGGTGCTCGACCCGCCCCTCGCGGTGCGCCGCGCCCTCGACCCCGCCGACCGCGACCGCCTCGAAGAGGCCCGCCCGACGCTCTTGCGGCTCGTTCAGCTCGGGCCGACCCTCGGGCCCTCGGGGGTGCTGCGTCTCGCGCTGAGCGAGCGCAACTACGCCGCGGTGCTCGCGCGGCTGAGCTTCGGGGCGCAGCGGGTGGCCAACGTCGACAAGCTCGTCGGGCTCGCCGAGGCGGCCCAAGACCGCGGCGGCGACGACGGCGACCTGCCGGGCTTTGTGCGCCACGTCGACCGCATGCGCGCGGCGGCCCAGCGCGAGAGCGAGGCCGACGTCGGCGGCGAGGTCTCGGGGGCTGTGCAGGTGATGAGCATCCACGCCGCCAAGGGGCTCGAATGGCCGGTGGTCTTCGTGGCCCAAAGCTCGCGCCGAAAGCCCGTCCGCACCGAGCGGATCGTGCGCGACGACCGCGGCCGGCTGGTGATCCTGCCGGGCGGCGTCGAGGCCCCCGAGGCCTTCAAGCAGCTCAGAAACCAGGCCCACGCCGCCGAAGACGACGACGCCCAGCGGCTCCTCTATGTGGCCCTCACCCGGGCCCGCGACGTGCTCGTGGTGAGCGGCCCCGACGGGCCCGGCGACGGCTCCTGGGGCGCCCTCCGCGACGCCATGCTGCGCGTCGGCCCCGAGCGCGTCAGGGTCTTGGCGCCCGGCGCCGAGGGCCCGCGGCTCAGCGTGCGGGCGCGGGTCGAGCGGGGCGACGACCTGGGCGATGCCAACATGAGCCATGATGTGCCGGTTTTGGCCTCTGCGGCCCCGCCGGTGCGTCGGCAGCTGACGGTGCTCGGGGCCCAAGACCTCGCGTGGTGCGGTCGGCGCTTTCACCTCGTTCACGACCTCGGGCTCGAAGACGCGCCCTCGGCGGGGGCCGAGCGGGCGCTGGCCTTGGGGCTCCTGCGGCGGGTGCTCCCGATGATCGGGTGGACGGCCCTGGTCGACGCGCCCGCCCGGGCCTTACGGCGCGCGTTGGGGGCCCTCGCGGCCCCCGCGACGGGGCGCGTGGCGGGGGTGGCCCTGGCGATGCTCGAAGGGCTCGCCGCGAGCGCCCTGGCCCGCCGTCTGGCCGAGAGCCCGGGGTCGGTGCTGGCCACCATGACGCCCTTCGCGGTGCGGGTGCTGAGCCCCGAGGGGCGGGCGGCGACGCTCCACGGCGTGGCCGACCTCGTGCTTCGGGGGAGCGTCGTCGACGCCGACGGCGTGGCGGTGGTGGGCTTTACAACGGCCTCGGTGGGCGAGCTCCTCTCGGGCCGCGGCGGGGTGCCGGTGAGCGACCGGGCCTTGGCGCTGCGGCTCGCCGAGCGCGCCGTGGGCGGCCGCGTGGCAGGCGCCGACGGCCGCGCGGTGCCGGTAGGCTCTGCGCTTTGGGCGCTCGGCGAGGGCTCCGCGGGCGACCCCCTTCGGCTGCCCGACGACGGAGTCGACCCCCTCGCGCGCGCCGGGGCCCTCATCGATCGCCTCGAAGAGATGCAGGCCCGCGGGCTGTGGGAGCCGCGCGACCGCAACGTCTGCAACAGCCTCCGGTGCGGCTTCGTCTCGCGGTGCCACGGGCGCTGATTGCGCGGGGCGGGCGCGAAGGGGGCTGGGTGGGGCCTGGCGAATTGCACTAGAGTCGCGGCCATGCGGCAGATTCCGGTGGTTGATCTTCGGCAGTTTGATGGCGGCACGGCGGCCGAGCGGGCGGCCTTTGTCGCGCGCTTCGGCGCGGCCCTCGAAGAGTTCGGCTTCGTCACCCTCGACCATCACGGGGTCGACCCCGCGGTGGTGGCCGAAGGCTTCACCGCGGCGCGGCGCTTCTTCGCGCGCTCCGAGTCGGTCAAGCGCGGGTGCGTGGTGCCCGGCGCCGAGGGCAACCGCGGGTACGTGGCCTTCGGCGGCGAGCGCGCGGTGGGCGCGACCTTGGCCGACCTCAAAGAGTTCTTTCACGTCGGTCAGCCCGATCGGCCCGAGACGTCGCCCGCGTCGGCCTACCTCGACAACGTGTGGCCCGCGACCGACCCGGGGTTTCGCGACGCGAGCCTCGCCCTCTACGCCGCCCTCGAAACGGTCTCTCAGCGCTGCCTGCGCGCCGCGGCGGCCTACCTCGGCCTCGACGACGACCATTTCGCGTCGATGGCCCGACAGGGCAACAGCATCTTGCGGGTCATTCACTACCCGCCGGTGCCCGCCGATGTGCCCGCGGGGGCCGTGCGCGCGGCCGCCCATGAAGACATCAACCTCATGACCCTGCTCGTCGAGAGCACCGCGGGGGGGCTCGAATTGCTCACCCGCGAGGGCGAATGGATCGCCGTCGGCGCCCTCGAAGGCCAGATCATCCTCGACACCGGCGACATGTTCGCGCGCTGCACCAACGGCCGCATCAGGGCCACCACGCACCGGGTGGTGAACCCCACGGGGCCGAACGTCGCGCGGTACTCGATGCCCTTCTTCGTGCACCCGCGCCCCGAGGTGCTCCTCGGGCCCGTGGCGGGCACCGTCGACGAGGCCCACCCCGCGCGCTTCGAGCCCATCACCGCCGACGCCTTTTTGAACGAGCGGCTGCGGGCCATTCGCGCGTGAGCTCGCTCGCCCAGCGCACCACCTTGCGGCTCGGAGGCGCTCCGCGGAGCCTCGTCGACGCGCACACCGAGGCCCAACTCATCGACGCCGTCGCGGGCTGCGACGCCGCGGGCGAGGCGGTGTTCGTCCTCGGGGGCGGCAGCAACCTCGTGGCCGCGAGCGGCCCCATCGACACCGCCGTGGTCGCGGTCAAAACCCGCGGCGTCACCTGGCGCGGCGACACCGCCCTCGTCGCCGCCGGCCACCCCTGGGACGCCTTCGTCGAAGAGGCCGTCGACCGCGGCCTCTACGGCGTCGAGAGCCTCTCGGGCATCCCCGGCACCGTCGGCGCCACGCCCATCCAAAACGTGGGCGCCTACGGCCAGGAGGTGGCCGAGGTCATCACCGCCGTGCGCTGCTACGACCGCGTCGCCCGCGCCGTGGTCACCCTCGACAACGCCGCCTGCGGCTTTCGATACCGCGACAGCGCGTTCAAGTCCGAGGCGCCGGGCCGCTACGTGGTGCTCTCGGTCGATTTCGCGCTCCGTCGCGCGGCGGGCTCGGGCCGCGTCGCGGGGGCCTCTCCGGCCGAGGTGAGGGCCTCGGTGCTCGCCCAACGCCGCGCCAAGGCCATGGTGCTCGACCCCGACGACCCCGACACCGTGAGCGCCGGGAGCTTCTTCACCAACCCCTTCGTGACCCCCGAGTGCGCCGCTGAAATCGCCAACCGCGCCGTGGCCGAGGGGCGCCTCGCGCGCCAAGACCTCATGCCCCGATGGCCCGAGCCCGACGGGCGGGTGAAGCTCGCGGCGGGCTGGCTGATCGAGCAGAGCGGCCTCGGGCGCGGCTTCGCGCTGCACCCCGACGCGGGGGCGCGGCTCTCGACCCGGCACGCGCTCGCGCTCACCCACCAGGGCGGCGGCAGCGAGGCCCTCATCGCGCTGGCCCGGCATGTGCGGGCGACGGTGCGCGCGCGGTGGGGCGTCGACCTCGTGCCAGAGCCTGTATTCCTAGGGTTTTCGAGCGCTGACCCGACGAGGGGTTGAACTGTGGCCGCGCGTGGTGGCAGTGTGCCCCGGTGTCGAACGCCATGACCCGGGGTATTCGCGTGACGGTGCGCTCGCAGTTTCTGCCCGACCGCTCGCAGCCCGCGCGCAAATCGTTTGTCTTCGCCTACACCGTGACCATCCAGAACGAGGGCGAAGAGACGGCGCAGCTCCGCACCCGGCACTGGGTGATCACCGACGCCAACGGCAAGGTCGAAGAGGTGCGCGGCGACGGCGTGGTGGGCGCCCAACCCGTGCTGCGCCCGGGGCAGTCGTTCGAGTACACCTCGGGCTGCGCGCTCGAAACGCCCCACGGCACCATGGAGGGCAGCTACCAGATGGTGACCGCCCGGGGCGAGCGCTTCGACGCCGCCATCGCGCCCTTCAGCCTGGCCGTGCCGCTCCGGCTCAACTGAGCGAAGTCGCTGAAGTCACATCGCTTTTTCTCGCTTCTGGGGCCCCTCTGGGTCGGCCCTGGGGCGTCGGCGGGCTGAGCCTGGGCTGCGCGCTGGCAGTTGCCGCGGCGTGTGCGAATCGGCGAGACTCGCGCGGCGATGCAGTCATCTTTGCCGCTGATCGTGCGTCGGTGCCTGGGCTCTGCGCGCGATTTGAGCCGACTCGAGCCGCGCTTTCGTGCGGCGGGGTGGGCGGTCGGGCCGCAGCTCGGGCAGGCGCTCCGCGACGATCGGCAGGGCGTGCTGCTCTTGGCCGAGCGCCGCGGCGTGCTCGAAGGCTGGGTGGCCGTTCGGTGGTTCGCGCCCTTCGGGGCCGCGGCCGATGCGGCGCCCGCGGTGGCCTTGATCGAGCGCGTCGAGGTGGTCGAGGGCGCGGGCGACGAGGTCGCGCAGGCGCTCTACGAGGCCGCCATCGCCGAGGCCGCGGCCCGCGAGATCGCGCAATGGGTCACCGCCGCGGTGCCGTCGGCGGCGGCGCAAACGGCGGGCGAAGCGGCGGGGGCGGCGAGGGCCCCGCGGGAGGCCCCGAGCGGCGAGCGTGAGGCCCAAGCACCTGAGGCCCACGCGCGCTTCGCTTTTGCCCTCACCGAAGGGGTCACCCTCGCGCTCGAAGACACGCCGCCGCGCGAGATCGTCACCCTCTGGAGCGGCGCACAGGCCATCCGCACCCGTTGGCGCTCCGACCTCACCAACGGCCCTGAATGGAACCACCCCGACACCATCGGCAGCGCCGACACGGGCCACGACGTGCTGCGCTTCGACCCCGCGTCGGGCGCGCTGCGCGAGACCTGGTTCGCCCGCCCGCGGGTGCTGCGCCACGACCCCGCCCTCGTCGAGGCCACCCGCAACGCGGCCCCCGTGGCGGGCACCCTCGTGTGGGTCGAGCGGGGCCCCGAGTTTGAGCCTCCGCTCACCCGAGAGTGCTTGTTTTCGAGCGATTTGAGCCTCGCCGCGGGCTTCACCGGCGCCTTCCTCGACGGGCTCGGCGAGGGGCCCGCGCTGCCGAGCCTCGGCGCCGTGGCGGTGTCAGAGTCGGTGGCCATCCTGGTGAGCGACGGGGTCTACGTCGGGTGGCGCGCCCTCGACCCCTTGCTCGCGGTGCGGCCCATGGGCTGGCCCGAGCTGCGGCAGAGCGAAGGCCCGCGACGCGAGCACCGCGAGGCCCTCGCGGCCCTGGTGCTGCAATGGATCACCCTCGACGCCCGCGGGGTGGTGAGGCCCGACGAGACCGAAGACGCCGCGGCGCTGCGCGACATGCGCAAGGTGCGCGACGAAGCGCGGCGCCTCGCGGCCCTCGAAACGAGCCTCTCGCCGAACGACCCCTTGCCGGGCGTGGCACGAGACATCGCGGCCGATGTGCATTGGCGCTGGGGCTTCTTTCGCGTGGCAGAGTGAGGTTGCGCCGGGGGGCCGAGTCGGGCACACCCTCGGGCGCCATGAGCGACGCACTGAAACCGTTGATCGAGGGGCTCCGCGAGGCCGCGACCCTCAACTCCGTGCTCTTCGCCCTCGAGTGGGACGAGCAGACCCAGATGCCCCCCGGGGGCGCCGAGCACCGCGCCAACCAGAAGGCCCTGCTCGCGCGGCTCACCCATGAGAAGGCCACCGCGCCCGCCCTCGGCGAGGCCCTCGCCCGCGCCGAAGCGGCCGTCACAGGGTTCGCGCCCGACGCCGACGACGCCGTCATCGTGCGACAGGCTCGGCGGGCCTACGACCGCGCCGTGAAACTCCCCGGGAGCCTCGTCGAAGAGACCGCCCGGGTCACCGCCCACGCCCACCACGCCTGGGTCGACGCGCGCAAGCACGCCGACGCGGCCCGCTTCGCCCCTTGGCTCGCCCGGGTGATCGACCTCTGCCAGCAGAAGGCCCGCTGCCTCGGCGCCGAAGGCCAGAGCGCCTACGACACCCTCGTCGACGAGTACGAGCCCGGCGCCACCACGGCCGAGCTCAACGAGGTCTTCGGCACCCTCAAGGCTCCCTTGGTCGCGCTGGTGGCCAAGGTCGGAGCCTCGGGGCGCGCGCCGCGGCGCGACCTCATGACCCGCGCCTTCGCCGTCGAGGTGCAAGAGCGCGTGGGCCGCATCGCCGCCGAGAAGCTCGGGTACGATTTCGCGCGCGGTCGGCTCGATGTGAGCGTGCACCCGTTCTCGATCACCCTCGGGCCGGGCGACTCGCGCATCACGACGCGGTACCACGCCAACCGCTTCGGTGATTCGTTCTTCGGCGTGCTCCACGAGACCGGGCACGCGCTCTACGAGCAGGGCCTCTTGCCCGAGCACTTTGGCACCGGGCTCGGCGAGGCCGCGTCGCTGGGGCTCCACGAGTCGCAGAGTCGCCTCTGGGAGAACCTCGTCGGCCGCTCGCGGCCGTTCTGG
Organism: Myxococcales bacterium; assembly: GCA_016792845.1. Lineage (GTDB taxonomy): Bacteria > Myxococcota_A > Polyangia > Polyangiales > JAEUKH01. Next base: position 130,724 of record JAEUKH010000037.1, read on the forward strand.
GCGCACTTCTGGCCTATCGTGCGCGACGCCTTCGGGGCGACCCTCGCCGACGTGCGCGAAGAGGAGTTTCTCTTCGCGGCCAACGACATTCGCCCGTCGCCGATCAGGGTCGAGGCCGACGAGGTGACCTACAACCTCCACATTTTGCTCCGCTTCGAGATCGAACAGGCCCTCATCTCGGGCGACCTCAAGCCCCACGACGTCGACGCCGCGTGGAACGACAAGCTCCGCGCCCTCCTCGGCATCACGCCCCGCGACGCCGCCGAGGGCTGCCTCCAAGACGTGCACTGGTCGGGCGCCTCGTTCGGTTACTTTCCGACCTACACCTTGGGGAATCTGTACGGCGCCCAGCTCTTCGAGGCGGCGCGCCGCGACCTCGGCGACGGCCTCGACGTTGACTTCGCCCGCGGAGATTTCTCGGCCCTCCGCGGCTGGCTCCGCAAGCACGTTCACGCCCACGGTCAGCGCTACCTCGCGAAAGACCTCGTGACCCGCGTGTCGGGCAAGCCCTTCAGCGCCGACGCCTTTCTGCGGCATGTGAACAGCAAAGCCGAGACCTGGTTCGGCGTGTAGCTTCGCCGCGCGACGGTGCGGCCGCGGCGACGCGCTCATCCCCTCCGCGGTCGTCGCGTGCGCCAGCACATCGGGCGCATCGTGCGACTCGGCTCCGCGTCAGTGCGCGTCAGGCTCTCGCGCTCCCCGGTTGGCTCGGGCCGTGTGGCCTGCGCGGGCCGCTGTTGTCGATTCGGCGCCTATGAGCATAGTCTCTTCGCAGAATCGCGTGGGCCCCAGCGCCCCTCTCGACATCGAAGCACCTGCGGAGACGCATGCATCCCCTGACCTTGATCGTGCTTTTCGGGGTGATGGTCGCAGCCTGCGCCACGCGCGCGCCCGCCGTGCAAGACGCGACCGTTGATGCGGTGAGCGATCTCGCCGCCAACGACCTCGCATCCCCAGACGACATCTCACGCGATGCGACCCTCGACGCCGCGGTGGATGGCGGCCCTGACGCCGCCGACGTGGGCGACGTGGTGGATGCGGGCGACGTGGTCGACGCGGGCGACGTGTGGCGCCCGCTGTACGACGGCAACGTTCCGGTGTGGGTGACGGGCGACCTCGCGAATCTGCCTGCGCCGCAAAGCGAGTGCGCGCCCGAGACCCGCATGCGCCCAGGAGACGCGACCCTCGCACCACCACGGCCTGTGATGCCTTTCAGCGTCTCGCGGTCTTCGTCGTCGCGGGTGCGCTTTCGCTGGATCCTCCCCGAAGGCGTGACGGGCGCGCGCATCGAGATCTGCCGCGATCGGTGCTGCACGCAGGTTGTGCGCACCGTCGATGTAGCACAAGGGACTGAGCACCAACTGGCTGAGCCGCTGGGCTTTGGCGTCCACTTCTGGCGGCTGTTTGGCAGGGTGGGTGAGCGCGTTGGGGCGAGGCCGTCGGCGACGTGGGAGTTTCGCTCGCCGCGGGTGAGCAGCGCCGAGTCAACCAGCTACGACACCCTTCGTGACATGGATGGCGATGGGTTGGATGAGGGGATCTATCGATCCGACTTCGGAGCCGCCTCCATTGTGGAGTGGAATCCCAACACCAGATCGGTCAGCCATCGGGAAGTAGCGCGATATACGTCGGGTGGCGTGATGGGGGATTTTAATGGCGATGGTCTCGCGGAGTATGTTGGTACCAGCGAGATCAGTTTGAGATGGGTGTCCAAGCAGCATGGGATGTATGTGGTTCGTGAGATTATGGCTCCAACTCAATTGGGTGGATTTTATAGTCTGTTGCCAAAGGGTCAATCGGATCTCAATGGGGACGGATACTCTGACTTGGTTGCCATGTATGGTGCCTATCGACAAGGTACGACAGCTGCGGACGTTGTGTTGGTCTACCTTGGTAGCCCTGGGGGCTTGATTCAGAGCCCGCAATATTATCTGGTGTCGCCCGATCGTCGTCGAGGTGCGCCTGTGACAAGTCATGACATGCTCGGCGACGGTACCGGTGATCTGATGTTGAGGGCCAGCGCTTCGCTGTTGGCCGGTGACGGCGCACACGTCTACACTTCACTGCAATCAACACCGCGATCATCGATGTCTGCCTACTTCGGCTCCCGCGGCAGTGCGGTCTTGGGCTTTTCATCCCTTGGAGACCTCACCGGTGATGGCCTGCCCGATCTGATGGTTGCGTTCTCCACCTCCAGTATGATCACTCAAACCGCTGTGTACTCCGAATCGCAAGAGGCGAGTCTCAGCATTGATTCGAGTGAAGTCACCGAACGGCGTGGCACTGCCGCGTACTCATGGCTCGTTGCGGATGTTCGAGGTGACGGCCACGTCGCGACTCATGTTGGCAGTACGCTGGTCTTCTGCACCCTGCCACAGGCCGAAGGGGAAAGTGTCTGCTTGGTCAACATGCCGCTCTCGTTTGAGCTGGTCCCAGGCGATCCACCCAGGCTCACCAACCCGTTGCCAGCGGCAAGTGCGATGATCAGACCTCAGGTCTATTCATACGTAGAGATGATGATGCTAGGGGACATCAACGGTGATGGCGCTGATGATCTCGTGAGGCCGTTCGATGTGCTCTGCGTGCA
>JAEUKH010000045.1 GCA_016792845.1 Myxococcales bacterium
TTCGTGGCTGTCGGCCGACGAGCGCGCCGAACGTCGCCGTTGGTCGATGCCCTTGCCGCCGACGCCGCAGATTCGCGTGTCGCCCGCGCGGTACCGCCTCCGCGCGCCGCTGTCGGTCTCTCGTCTTCGCACGCGCCGCCCGCTGTTGCGCTGGTTCGCCCCCGAGAACGAGCCTGTGCGCCTTCAGCTCTGCGCGACGCCGCGCTGCGACCAAGGGGTCACCGAGCTGCTGCTTCGAGGCAGCGAGTACCGTGTTGACAGCCCGCTCGCGCCGGGCACCTGGTTCTGGCGCGTGGGCGCCGCCCAAGAGGCAACGTGGAGCCGCGTGTGGAGCTTTCGCATCCCCCCGTGGGCCGACAGCTCAGACGCCGCGCCGAGCTACTTCGTTGACTACAACGGCGACGGCCTCGACGACATCGCCACGATCGCACCCGACTGGATGGGCTTCTCCGGGGAGGATGAGTTCACCCTCTTGCTTCAAATCGAGGGCGGCTTTCTACCGCTGAACTTCGGTTTGTTTCAGAATGGTACCCAGCCCTCATTTATGGCGGCTCAATGCGACTACGACGGTGACGGCCTGAGCGACCCCATCATCAGCACCGTTCCACCTCATGGTGTTGCACGTGTGGGCAACGCCCATGTCGCCATGTTTCGGCAAGGGCGCTTTGAGCGTGTCTGGGCGTTTCGTGCGGGCGCCGATCTGGGCGTCATCAACTTCGCGGCCGGCGATGTCAATGATGACGGGTATGGCGATTGGGTCGAATTGGAGTCCTTCGCACCATTCGCCGACCTTACGCCTGAGGGCGCTCCGGCGACGCTGGCCTTTGTGCTCTACGGTGGGCCCGATGGCTTTCAGCCCGAGGCGCGTGCGCAGATCGACCTTGGGCCGTTGACGGCTTTTCAACGCGACATCCGCTATCTCTCGGCGGGTGACTTTGACGGCAATGGCACCATCGATCTGGCCTTGCAAGCGGGTGACACCAGCGGGGCGCCGAGCGTGTATGTGCTCTCGCGGGCCGCGCGAAGCAGCCAATGGGGCGTGCGCCGACTGGCAGCCCCCATCGCCGGGCGAAACCTGCACTTCTCCGAGGTGCTTCGCGCTCATGACTATAACTATTCGTTGTTTACAGACGTCAACGGCGATCGCTACGATGACATCCCGGTGACGGCCTCGGCCTCGCGGCAACCAGCCGTGTTGATGGGTGGGCCGGGCGAACCGACCGTCCGTTGGCTCGAGTTTCCGCCTGGCACCACAGAGCAGGCGACCTTCATTGAACGGACGCGAGGATGTTCTCCCCTCGGCCCGCAGGGCCTGTCACCGCTCTACTTCTGGGGGCGCGCGGGCAGGTGGACGCTGCCACTCGGTGCCTCGACACGTCTTCTGATTGCGCGCCAAGATCGAGCGCACGTTCAATACCCATTTGCGACGGAAGACGGCCGCGAGTTGTCGGTTTCATACTTTTATGTTGATGATTTTGAAAGCATGAACGATGGTGTGAGGTGGACTTTGACCTTGCATGATGTCTCTGAGACCCTCCAAGGGCGTCTCGCGCCGGTGATGCGACTACGCATGCCGATGGAAGTGTCGATCGCGGGGCTGTGACGGTGACGCCATGAAAGTACTCCTGTTCAGGCTCTCGAATCGCGCCCTCAGTGACCTTGCAACGCCGATGCTGAATCGCGTGTTGCGTATTTCACTCGGACAGTTGCGTGACCTAGACATCCAGCTTGGCTATGATGCCGCTGGGGGGCTTGATCGCGTTTCGGGGGATGAACATCCCACGCTGCCTTCTATGTTGAGAGTCGCGTGGCATTCATCGGGTAGTACGCTGAGTCTGAAGGCGAATCCCCTCTCATGGTGGCGAACGAAAGCCGATACGACTCGAACGAGGTGATGGCGTGAGTGCACGGGGGCGCGTTTCGAGTTCGCTGTGTTTCGCGTTGGCCTTCGGTGTTGCGGGGTGCGGCGAGGTCGCGCCTTCGCCTGTTCTCGACGCCGGGGTGATCGACGACGAGGCGCCTTCGTGGCTGTCGGCCGACGAGCGCGCCGAACGTCGCCGTTGGTCGATGCCCTTGCCGCCGACGCCGCAGATTCGCGTGTCGCCCGCGCGGTAC